>JAKUPL010000005.1 GCA_022449455.1 Alcanivorax sp.
ATGGCTACCGGGACAGCGATTACTTCTTCCTCAAGATCAAAGCCGCCTTTCCCGGGAATCCGCGATGAACCTTTTTTTTGGTTCATCGCGCTCTCGCCTGACAGCGGCGGCGCGCCCCGGTATGGTCCTGCGCATAAACCTTCAAGGAGCTTGACCGGTATGTCCGCAGTGTTTGGTAATTTTCTGGCTGTCTTTCCGCTGATCGTACCCGCTCTGATCGGCATCGTTCTGGGCTGCGCGTTTCTGTCCCGCTACCGCAAACCGGCGATCATGGTGATCATCGCCAGCGCCCTGATGCTGCTCCAGGGGGCCTTCATGATGCTGGCCAACATGTTCCTGGTGCGTCTGGCCAGCGACGGCGTGATCACCTGGGAGACCTACAGCCTGATCGCTTCAGCGGTGCACTTCATACTGGGGCTGAGCGCTTCCGCGCTGTTGCTGACGGCGGCGTTCGCCGGACGGGCCGCCCCGGTCGTGGAGGTGGCGCCCGATGCCCGCCCTCACCGGGGCGCGCCGATTCTGGTCATGGGGATACTGTCGGTGGCGATTTTCGCGCCCCTGGGGGTGATCGCCATGGTGCTGGGGATTCGCGATCTGGCGGCCATGGACGCCGGCGCCATGGACCCGCGGGGCCGCCCGCAAACCACCGCCGGCATGGTACTGGGCATCATCGCCATCGTGCTGATGGTGCTGGCGCTGATCAGCGCCGCCCTGCTTCTTTACAGCCTGTCCGCGACCAGTTGGATGCCCTGAAGCGGACGCCACCGGCGACCGGGAACGGCGCTAGCGTTCCCAGTCGCTTTCCGGCACGCGCTGCAGGTGAATATGGCTGAGCAATCGAAGGGTGGGCCGGATCAGGAACTGGAAACTGCCGATGATGAACAGCCAGGCCGCCGGCTCCGCCAGGCTGGGATACAGAAACAGAATGCTGCCCACCAGAAACCAGATGGCGATCAGAAAGTCGTTGATGATGCTCAGCGTCTCGTAACGCCGCCGGATCACCAGCTCCTCGTGCCCCATATGCAGCGTCAAGGGGTCATCGGCTCGACGATGTGCCATCCTTCCTCCCTTCTCCCATCGTGTCAGCGTGATTTGGGCCCTCGCAGAGCGACCGGTTGTTCGTTGGCGTCGACGGCGGCGGGCTGCTGGTCCAGATCGCGGACCATGCCGCAGGCAACGCACTCCATCCAGATGCGTTCGCCGTCCAGGCAGCGCTGGACCCGATCAAGGGCGCCGCAGGACGGGCAGGCGGCGCCGGCGATGAATTGACGCTTTACCGCCATATCAGGCTCCGATACCGCTGTGCCGCAGCAGCGGCTCCACGCTCGGCTCGCGGCCACGGAACGCCACGAACAGTTCCATGGGCTCCTGGCTGCCGCCCTGGGCCAGGATTTTCTCGCGGAAATCCCGACCGGTGTCGGCGTTGAACGGGCCCTCTTCCTCGAAGCGGGAATAGGCGTCGCAGGACAGTACCTCCGCCCATTTGTAGCTGTAATAGCCCGCCGCGTAGCCGCCGGCGAAGATGTGCGCGAAGCCGTTCTGGAAGCGGTTGAAGGCCGGCGGCCGCACCACCGATACCTCCTCGCGCACTTCGTCGAGCACCTTCTGGATGCTCATGCCATCTTGGTATTCGGCGTGCAGACGCATGTCGAACAGGGAGAATTCCAGCTGCCGCATCATGCCCATGGCGCTCTGGAAATTCTTGGCGGCGAGCATCTTTTCCAGCATCGCCTTGGGCAGCGGCTCGCCGGTTTCATAGTGGCCGGAGATCAGCGCCAGCCCTTCCTCGGTCCAGCACCAGTTTTCCAGAAACTGGCTGGGCAGCTCCACCGCGTCCCAGGCCACGCCGTTGATGCCGGAGATCCCGGGCACGTCCTGTTCGGTAAGCATATGGTGCAGACCGTGGCCGAACTCGTGGAACAGCGTGACCACCTCGTCGTGGGTCAGCAGCCCCGGCTTGCCGCCGGCCGGCGGCGCGAAGTTGCAGGTCAGGTAGGCCACCGGCGTTTGCAGGGAGCCGTCCAGACGACGGCGGCGGATGCGGGCATCGTCCATCCAGGCGCCGCCGCGCTTGCCGGTGCGCGCGTACATATCCAGGTAGAAGGCGGCGCGCACGGTGCCGTCGTCGTCCACCAGCTCGTAGAAGCGCACGTCCGGGTGCCAGGTGTCCACGTCCTCCCGGGGCCGGAAGCGGATGCCGAACAGCTTGCCCACCACCTGGAACATGCCGTCGATGACGGTCTCCGCCGGAAACCAGGGGCGCAGGGCCTCCTCGGACAGGTCGTAGCGGGCTTCGCGCAGCCGTTCGCTCCAGAAGCCCAGATCCCAGGGTTGCAACTCATCGGCGCCCTGTTCGGCGGCAAACGCCTTCAGGTCCGCCAGCTCCTGTTCCGCCTGGGGTTTGGCGCGGCGCGCCAGGTCGTGCAGGAAGGTCATCACCTCGTCCACGTCCCGGGCCATCTTGGTGGCCAGGGATTCCTCGGCGTAATTGGCGAACCCGAGCAGGCTGGCCTGGGCATGGCGCAGTTTGAGAATCTCGTCCATGACCCCGGCGTTGTCGTATTCGCCGGCCTGGGGCCCCTGGTCGGAGGCCCGGGTGGTGAAGGCGCGGTACATTTCCTCGCGCAGGGCGCGGTTGCGCGCATGGCTCATCACGGCGATAAACACCGGTACGTCCAGGGTCAGCAGCCAGCCCTGTTCATGGCCCTCGGCCCGGGCCCGGTCGGCGGTGCCGGCCAGGGCGGTTTCCGGCAGGCCGTCCAGTTCGGCTTCGTCGGTGACCAGCTTGCTCCAGGCCTGGGTGGCGTCGAGCAGGTTGTTCTCGAAGCGGGTGGTCAGCTCGGAGAGCCGCTTGGCGTTCTCCATGTACTGCTTTTTCTGCTCGCCGGACAGCGCCACGCCGGAGAGGCGGAAATCACGCAGGGTATTGTCGATGTCCTTGCGCCGGGCCGGGCTGAGCTGCTGGAATTCGTCGCTGTCGCGCAGCGCCTGATAGGCGGCGAACAGCGCTTCGTTCTGGCCCACCTCGGTGCCGTATTCACTGAGCAGCGGCAGGCAGGCGTTGTAGGCCTCGCGCAGGGCCTCGTTCTGGGCCACCGCGTTGAGGTGGCCCACCGGACCGAACGCCTTGCCGAGGCGGTCGTCTTCCTCGGCCAGGGTCTGCTCCAGGGCGCGGTAGCTGAAGTCGCCCTTGGCCAGCACCTCGCGGATGCGTTCGCGACCGGCGGCCACCAGCGCGTCCACCGCCGGCTGCACGTGCTCGGGGCGGATGTCGGAAAACGGCGGCAGATCCGGATAATCGATCAGCGGATTGTGGCTCATGGGACCTCTCGGTATAAACGGGCGGTAACGGAAACGTTCAGGAGTAGTGAAATGGGGATTCGCCCCTTCAAAGACAAGGCGCCGACCCTGGGTGAACGGGTCTGGGTGGACCCGGCCGCCACCGTGATCGGTGAGGTGGAACTGGCCGACGACGTGTCCCTGTGGCCGGGCGCGGTGGTGCGCGGCGACATGCACCGCATCCGCGTGGGCGCGCGCACCAGCGTGCAGGATAACGCGGTGCTGCACATCACACACGCCTCCGAGTTCAATCCCGGCGGCTTCCCGCTGGACATCGGCGAGGACGTGACCATCGGCCACCAGGCGATGCTGCACGGCTGCACCGTGGGCGACCGGGTGATGATCGGCATGCAGACCATGATCATGGACGGCGCGGTGGTGGAAAGCGACGTGATGCTGGCCGCCGGCAGCCTGGTGAGCCCGGGCAAGCGGCTGGAATCCGGCTGGCTGTATCGGGGTCGCCCGGCCCGCCCGGTGCGCGAGCTCACCGAGCAGGAGTTGCGTTTTCTGCCCTACGTGGCCGGCAACTACGTCAAACTCAAGGACGATTACCGGGCGGAAGCTAGATCGCCCACATAAACGACAGGTTGCCGAAGCTGAGCGGGTCGTTGCTGTCGCGCAGCGGCGAGGTGGAGGTCTGCAGCGTCATGGTGAAGCTGAAGCCATCGTTGCGCAGGCCGAAGCCACCAATGGCGGTGCCGGTGAAGTCGCGGGCTTCGATGTCGTAGGGCCCGGCGTGCTCCTCGATGTAGGAGTAACCGGTGTACTGACCGGCCAGCCCCAGGAAAAGCTCCCAACCGAAGCCGCGGCGGTCGAACAGGCCCACCAGGGAGCCGGCGGTGCCGATGCCGGCGTAGTCGGGAATGAAATTGCCCGGCAGGTTGCGCCCGAAGCGCACGAAGCCGCCGGCCTGGGCATGGCCGTCAAAGTTGTTGGCGTCGATGCCCCAGGCGGTGCCCAGCTCGGTTTCATAGCCGTGGTCGCCGGTATGCCGGAACAGCCGGTGGGCCTGTATGAACCAGGCGCCGCCGATGGTGTCCGGTCCCAGCTGGTTGTCCCAGCCCTCGGGCTCGTTGGAGCCGACCACCCGGTGCACGAACTTCTGGCTGTTCTCGGCGCCGGAATCCGGCCCGACCACACCCACGCGCAGACCGTAGCCGTACAGATTGCGCTGGTCCCAGCTGAACAGACCCACTTCCAGATTGGCGTAACCCACATAGGGCAGGTCGTTGTAGTCCGGCGTGGTCCGCTCAATGTCCGAGGGGGTGATCATGATCTGCTCGAGGCTGACGGTCAGCGCATGGCGTTCGTCGGCGGCGGAAATGCCGGGTAGCGGATCCAGGGTACGGGCCACCGCGCAGGTGGCGCCGCTGTTGTGCTCGCAATCGTCCTGCCCGTCGCCCACCCAGCTGAACCGCACCCCGTTGGTGTAGTTCTTGTCCTGGCCGAGAAACAGGTCGTTGTCCCACGAGAAGCCGAGCGTATCGGCCTGGCCGAAGGTCGGACCCAGCAGGCCGGCCAACACCATCGCACCCAACAGTGCACGCATTGGTGAATCTCCACGAAACGCAAACGGGCAAGCACACCGCTCGAACGGCGCGAAAAACAAAATCAGTCAGGCGAAAAAAGCGGCCGCCCCGGCGACCGCCGGCGAATATTTCACCGCGTCCTTGCCGCCGCCACCAGCGGCGCGACGACAAAAGTTGTAAAACCGCGCGGCGCCCGGGGCGGGCTCAGCCCTGCTGGCGGCGCAGATCGGCCAGCACCGGGGCGGTGTCCGGCCGGTGGCCGCGCCATACCGCGTAGGCCTCCGCCGCCTGCTCCACCAGCATGCCCAAACCGTCGCACACCGCCGCGGCCCCGGCCTGTTCCGCCCAGCGCAGGAACGGCGTGGGCTCGGCGCCGTAGACCATGTCGTAGGCCACGGTGGCGTCACCGAGCAGCCCGTCCGGCAGCGACGGCATCTCGCCGTGCAGGCCGGCGGAGATGGCATTGATGATCACGTCGAACGGCCCGGTCAGGGTATCCAGAGCACTGGCGAACATCGGCACGCCGAGGCCGGTGAACCGCTCCACCAGGGTGTCCGCCCGGGCCACCGTGCGGTTGGCGATCACCAGCTCCGCCGGCGCCTGCGCCAGCAGCGGGCCGAGCACGCCGCGCACCGCGCCGCCGGCGCCCAGTACCAGCAGGCGCTTGCCTTGCAAGGCCCAGCCCTGATTGCGCCGCAGATCCGCCACCAGCCCGGCGCCGTCGGTGTTGTCACCGTGCAGCACCCCGTCGCGGCGCCACAGGGTGTTCACCGCGCCGGCCTGGCGGGCCCGTTCGGTGAGTTCGCCGCACAGGGCGTGGGCCTCTTCCTTGAAGGGCACGGTCACATTGGCGCCGCGCCCGCCGGCGTCGAAAAACGCCGCCACCGCGCCGGCAAAGCCGTCCACCGGCGCCTCGATGCGTTGGTAGGTCAGGTCCTCGCCGCGCTGGGCGGCGAAGGCATGGTGGATGTCCGGCGACCGGGAATGGCTGACCGGATTGCCGAACACCGCGTAGCGATCAGTCATAGCCACTCCCGATGGATCAGAAACTTCTCGTACAGCTCGGCTTCCGGGCTGCCCGGATCCGGCCGCCAGTCATAATCCCAGCGCACCAGGGGCGGCAGGGACATGAGAATGGATTCGGTGCGCCCGCCGGACTGCAGACCGAACAGCGTGCCCCGGTCGTAGACCAGATTGAATTCCACGTAGCGGCCGCGCCGGTAGAGCTGGAAGTCCCGCTCGCGCTGGCCGAAGGGCAGGGCCTTGCGGCGCGCCACGATCGGCCGGTAGGCGTGGATGAAGGCCTCGCCGATACCGCGCGTCAGCGCGAAGCTGTCCTCGAAACCGAGGCGGTTGAAGTCGTCGAAGAACAGGCCGCCCACGCCGCGCGGTTCGTCCCGGTGCTTGATGAAGAAGTAGTCGTCGCACCAGGCTTTGAACTCGGGATAGAGCCCCTCGCCGAAGGGCGCGCAGGCGTCCCGGGCGGTGCGGTGCCAGGCCACCGCGTCCTCCTCGAAACCGTAAAAGGGCGTCAGGTCGAAGCCTCCGCCGAACCACCACACCGGCGGCTCGCCCTCCTTCTCGGCGATAAAGAAGCGCACGTTGGCATGGCTGGTGGGCACATAGGGATTGTGCGGGTGGATCACCAGGGACACGCCCATGGCCTGGAACGAACGGCCGGCCAGTTCCGGCCGGTGGGCCGAGGCGGACGGCGGCAGGCGGGCGCCGAACACATGGGAAAAGTTCACCCCGGCTTTTTCGAACACGTCGCCGTCCGCCAGCACCCGGCTGCGGCCCCCGCCGCCCTCGGCCCGGTCCCAGGCGTCCTCGATAAAACGGCCGCCGCCGTCCTCGGCTTCCAGCTCGGCGACGATCCGGTCCTGCAGTTCCAGCAACCAGGCTTTCACGGCGTCCGGGGACACGTCTTGCATCTTGCTCGCTCCTTCAGGCACTAGCGCAGCACGCGGCCGCTTTGCAGATCGATGATGGCGGAGGGCCGACCGCGCGGGTCGGTGTCGCCGGTGACCACGAAGTCCACGTCCCGGCCCAGATGGCGCGTGGCCAGAAAGCGGTTGCGCGCGGACGGACGGCCGGCGCGGTTGGCACTGGTGGACACCAGCGGCGTGCCCAGCCCCCGGGCCAGGGCCCGGGCCACGGGATGCGGGCCCACCCGCACCGCCACCTTATGGTGGGCGCCACGGATCCAGGCCGGCACTCGCTCGGTGGCCGGCAGCAGGTAGGTCACCGGCGCCGGCCAGGTGTCGGCCAGCTGGCGGCGCTGGGCGTCGTCCAGCACCACCAGGTCGTCCAGCTGCCGCAGATCGGCGGCCAGCAGGATCAGGCCCTTTTCCACCGGCCGCTGCTTGATCGCCAGCAACCGGCGCACCGCCGCTTCGTCGAACGGGTCGCAGCCGAGGCCATAGACGGTTTCCGTGGGGTAGGCGATGACCCCGCCGGCGCGGAGGATGCGGAGGGCCGTGTCCAGGTGCTGATTCATGGGTCGCGGGCATCGGTAGTCAGGGACCGGGCAAGGATACCGATTGCCGTGGCCGACGTCAGTCCCGGGACGGCGCGGTGCGCGCCGTGTAACCGCCGGCCACTCGCTGCACGCGGCCTTCCAGCTCCAGTTCCGCCAGCTGATCGGCCAGCTCGGCCATGGCCAGGCCGCTGCGCCGGCACAGGGCATCCAGGTCGTTGACGCCACCGGTGAAGTGCCGGAGCAAGCCGCCGGGGCGCGTGGTACTGAGCGCCGGGCTGTGTTCCACGGTGCGACGAAAATCACCGAACGCGGCCAGCACGTCGTCCACGCTTTCCAGCCAGTTGGCGCCGTCCCGCAGCAGCCGGTGGCAGCCCTTGCTGAGCGGGTTGTGCAGCGAGCCCGGCACCGCGAACACCTCGCGGCCCTGCTCGGCGGCGGTGCGGGCGGTGATCAGGGAGCCGCTGCGCAGGGCCGCTTCCACTACCACCGTGGCCAGGCTGAGGCCGCTGATCACCCGGTTGCGCAGGGGAAAATGCGGGCCCAGGGGCCCGGCGCCCGGAGCGAACTCGGTGACCAGCGCACCGCCGCCCTGGACAATGCGTTCCGCCAGGCCCGCATGGCGCGCCGGGTAAATCCGGTCCGGCCCGCAGCCCAGCACCGCCACGGTGGTCCCGCCGCCGGCCAGAGCACCCTGATGGGCCGCCCCGTCCACGCCCAGGGCCAGGCCGCTGGTCACCGTGAAGCCGGCCCCGGCGAAGGCGCGGGCGAAACGGTGCGCGTTGTCGAGGCCGTCGGCGCTGGCGTGACGGGCGCCCACCAGCGCCAGCTGCGGCGCCGACAGCACCGCCGGGTCGCCGCGCACCGCCAGCACCCCGGGGGCGTCCTCCAGGTCCGCCAGCAGCGGCGGATAGTCGTCGTCACCCAAAGCCAGCCAGCGCCAGCCGTGGGCGGCCAGGCCGTGCAGTACCGGCGCCAGGGTCTCGGGGTCACGCAACAGACGGGCGTCGCCGGCCGGCGGCAGATGTTTCAGATAATCGAGCGGCCGGTGACGGTCCGGGGATCGTTCCCGCAGCGCCCGGCCAAGCCGGCCGGAGGCGGGGGAAAAGGCGGCGGCCAGGGCCAGCCGTTTGAGTTGAGGGTCCATCGCGCACCTCCCTGTGCGCGCCGGGAGGTCAGTAACTGCCCTCCGGGCTTTCCACGATGTCTTTCATGTAAATGGGCCGAACCGATTCCATGATCAGGCCGTAGCTGACCTTTTCGTACACCCGGAACAGCACCAGGGTGCCGGAGCGGGAGCGGGGCAGGCGCACCATTTCGTCACGCTGGCGGTCGCGCACCAGCTCGCCCTGCTGGAAGATGTCCAGCACGTGACCGGGCTCCATGCCGTCGCGCTCGCCCTTGTTGATCACCACCACGTCGTTGCGGGCCACACTGTTGATGCGGTCGAAGAAGCGGATGATGTGGCCGGTGGTTTTCTCCGCCGGCGCGTGCGGGTACAGCACCGCCCGCACCAGCCGGTCCGGCTGCGGGAACAGGCGGTCGTCCACGCGCACGTCCTCCGACGAGCGCACCACCTTCATGGTGACCATGTCCTCATCGTGGGCGGTGATGGTGGCCAGGCCGATCTGGCGGGCCTCGTAGCCCAGCACCTCGTCGGTTTCCGGGTCCACGTACTCCTCGCCGACCCGGTAGATGCCGAAGCGCGGCGGGGCGTTTTCGAACTGATCGTCCGGATCACGGGCGTAGACGGTGTCGCCCATGCCGTACACCACCCGGCGGTCCTGGCCGCCCACCACATAGGGGGCGTCCTTGATCTCGGCCCGCGTTACCACCAGGGCTTCCTTCAGGTAGCTCTGAATGGCGTTCATGGGAATCGCGGGGATGGCGCTGTCGCGGTCCAGCTCCCGGGCCCGGGGCGTCAGTTTGACGGTGCCGTCGGCCAGTTCGGTGCGGCTGTTGCCGTCGCGGCGCACCGTCAGGCGCGGCTCGCCATCGGTCCACAACAGGCGGATTTCATCGCCGGGATAGATCAGATGCGGGTTGTCGATCTGAGGGTTGTCGTGCCAGAGTTCCGGCCACTGCCAGGGGTTCTCCAGGAAGCGGGCACTGATGTCCCACAGGGTGTCGCCCTTTTTGACGTAGTAGACATCCGGATGCCCGTCGCGCAACTGGACGGTATCGGCCACCACCGCGGAGGCGATGGACCCCATTCCCAGACACAGGACCCCCAGACACAGGATTCGCCGCAGCGATTTCATCATCAGCGGATTCCTTTTATCATTATCGGCGTCCGCGAGAAGGCGGACGCACCCCCGGATCGAGCACAGTCGTTCTCGGATATTAGCAACGCGATCATAGATTTAGCAACCGAATTTAAAGCAGCTTCGCAAGTAGCTGTTCGTCCGTAAAAGAGACCCACGGGAGCCCCATGGCAAAGCTGGAGATACTGGAATTTCCCGACCCACGGCTTCGCACCGTAGCAAAACCGGTGGAGCAGGTGGATGACGCGCTTCGCAAACTGATCGACGACATGATCGAGACCATGTACGACGCGTCCGGTATCGGCCTGGCGGCCACCCAGGTCAACGTGCACCAGCGCCTGCTGGTGATCGATGTGTCCGAGGCGCGCGACGAGCCGCTGGTGTTCATCAACCCGGAGATCACCCCGCTCACCGAGGACCTGGCCCCCTATGAAGAAGGCTGCCTGTCGGTGCCCGGCTTCTATGAGGAAGTGCAGCGCCCGGCCAAGGTGCGCATCAATGCCCTGGACCGGAACGGCGAGCCCTTCGAGATCGTCACCGACGGCATCCTGGCCACTTGCATCCAGCACGAAATCGACCATCTGGACGGCAAGCTGTTCGTCGATTACGTGTCCCGGCTGAAGCGCGACCGGATCAAGAAGAAACTCCAGAAAATCCACCGTCAGAACGCCGGATGAGTACTTCCCCCCTCCGACTCGCGTTCGCCGGCACCCCGGACTTCGCCGCCGTCAGCCTGCGGGCGCTGATCGACGGCCCCCATGAGATCGCCGCCGTACTCACCCAGCCCGACCGGGGTGCCGGGCGCGGCAAGAAGGTGGTGCAAAGCCCGGTGAAACAGCTGGCGCTGGCCCACGACCTGCCGGTGCTGCAGCCGGAATCCCTGAAAGGCGATGAGATTCAGCGCCAGATCGCCGACCTGGACCTGGATGCCCTGATCGTGGTGGCCTACGGCCTGATCATTCCCCGCGCGGTGCTCGACCTGCCCCGTCTCGCTTGCGTCAACGTGCACGGTTCGCTGCTGCCGCGCTGGCGCGGCGCGGCGCCGATCCAGTGGGCGATCGTGGCCGGCGACACCGAGACCGGCAACACCATCATGAAGATGGACGCGGGCCTGGACACCGGTCCCATGCTGCTCGGCGAGGCGCTGACCATCGGCGACCGGGAGACCGGCGGCGAGCTGCACGACCGCCTGGCCGCCCAGGGCGCGAGCCTGCTGGCCACCGTGCTGGACGATCTGCCCGGCCACCTGGCACGGGCCGAGCCCCAGCCCGAGGACGGCGTCACCTACGCGCACAAGCTGAGCAAGCCCGGCGCCCGCATCGACTTCGGTCTGCCGGCGCGGGGCATCGTCAACCGGGTGCGCGCCTTCAACCCCTGGCCGGTGGCCTGGGTCGAGCTGAACGGCCAGCCGCTGCGCATCTGGGGCGCGGAAGAAGCCCCCGAAGCCGGCGACGACCAGGCCGAGCCGGGGCGCATTCTCACCGTCGGCGACGACGGTCTGCTGGTGGCCTGCGGCGACGGCGCCGTGCGCCTGACCCGGCTGCAGTTGCCCGGCAAGAAATCCCTGACCGTGGCGGAAATCCGCCGCGGCCATCCCGATCTGTTCCAACCAGGAGCCTTCCTTGGCTGAAAGCCCGGATCCCCGCCTGGCGGCGGTGCGCGCCCTCAACCGCGTACTGCCCGGCCAGGGCGATGGCGCCAGCCTGCGCGAAGTGCTGCGCCGGGGCGTCCCCGACGGCAGCGCCGGCGGCCTCACCCGCGACCTGTGCTTCGGCGTGTGCCGCTACCTGCGCCCGCTCAATCAGTGGCTCAACGACCAGCTCGACAAGCCCCTCAAGGCCAAGGCCCAGCCGGTGCGGCTGGCGCTGCTGTGCGGCATCTATGAGCTGTGGTTCAGTGAGCGGCCGGCCCACGCGGTGGTCAACGCCTACCCGGAACTGTGCCGGCGCCTCAAGGCCGGCTGGGCCAGCGGCCTGGCCAACGCGGTGCTGCGCAAGGCCGACCGCACCGACGCCGCCACCGTCTTCGCCGACTACCCGCCGGCGGTGGCCGGCTCCCTGCCGGACTGGCTGTGGCGCCAGCTCCAGGAAGACTGGCCGGCGCAGGCCGATGAGCTGGTCCAGGCCAGCCTGGCGCCGCCCCCCTTCACGCTGCGCGTGGACCGCCGGCGGCAGACTCGCGAGCAGGCCGTGGCATTGCTGGGCGACGGCGCCCGCCCCGGCGAACTGGCGCCCTGGAGTCTGTACCTGAGCCCGCCGCGCCCGGTGACGGCGTTGCCGGACTTCGAGACCGGCGCTTTCTCGGTGCAGGACGAAGCCGCGCAACTGCCGGCGGAATATCTGAACGTGCCCGCCGGCGGCCGGGTGCTGGACGCCTGCGCCGCGCCCGGCGGCAAGACCGGCCAGATTCTGGAAGCGTTCCCGGACGCCCGGGTCACCGCTCTGGATCTGGCGGAAGGGCGCCTGGCCCGCGTGCGCGACACCCTGGCGCGGCTGGGCGTGGAGGCCGACCCGCGCGTGGGCGACGCCGCCGACCCGAGCGGCTGGTGGGACGGCGAACCGTTCGACGCCATCCTGCTGGACGCACCCTGTTCCGCCACCGGCATCCTGCGCCGCCAGCCGGACGTGAAGTGGCACCGGCGCCGGGCGGACATCGCGCCGCTGGTGGATTTACAAGCGCGGATGCTGGATGCACTATGGCCGCTGCTACGGCCCGGGGGCCGGCTGGTGTACGCCACCTGCTCGGTGCTGCGCGCGGAGAACGACCAGCAGGTGGACGCGTTTCTGGCGCGCACCGACGACGCCCGGGACCGCACGCCACGGCCGGACACGGCGGTGGCGGTAACGGCGGGCTGGCAATTGCTGCCCCGCGACGGTGGCCCGGACGGCTTCTACCTGGCCTGTCTGGATAAAGCGAGTCCGGACCAGGGCGGCCCCAACAAGAAGGCGATCGATCCCGGATCATGAAGATCATCATTCTCGGTGCCGGCCAGGTGGGCGGCACCCTGGCGGAGAACCTGGCGGGGGAACGCAACGACATCACCGTCATCGATATCGACGGCGAGCGGTTGCGGGAGCTGGGCGACCGCCTCGACATCGGCACCGTGCAGGGGATGGGCTGTTACCCCTGGGTGCTCAAGGATGCCGGCGCCGAAGACGCCGACATGCTGATCGCGGTGACCAATTCCGACGAAGCGAACATGGTCGCCTGCCAGGTCGCCTATACCCTGTTCCGCACCCCCACCAAGATCGCCCGTATCCGCTCCGCCAATTACACCGCCCGCGGCGACAAGCTGTTCAACGAAAGCGCCATTCCCATCGACGTGATCATCAGCCCCGAGCAGGTGGTCACCGACTACATCAAGCGGCTGATCGAACACCCGGGCGCGTTGCAGGTGGTGAACTTCGCCGGCGGCCGGGTGCAGCTGGTGGCGGTGCGCGCCTATTACGGTGGCCCGCTGGTGGGCAACGAACTGCGCGAACTGCGCAAGCACATGCCCAACGTGGACACCCGGGTGGCGGCGATCTTCCGCCGCAACCGGCCGATCATTCCGGAAGGCAATACGGTGATCGAGGCGGACGACGAGGTCTTCTTCATCGCCGCCAAGAACGACATCCGCGCGGTAATGAGCGAGCTGCGCCGCTTGGAGCACAATTACAAACGGGTGCTGATCGCCGGCGGCGGCAACATCGGCTACCGGCTGGCCAAGAGCATCCAACACCGCTACAACGTGAAGCTGATCGAGCGTTCGCCGCAGCGCGCCGAGTGGCTTGGCGAGAAGCTGGACCACACCGTGGTGCTGCAGGGCCTGGGCACCGACCGGGATGAGCTGCTCAAAGCCAACATCGAAAACACCGACGTGTTCTGCGCGCTGACCAACGACGACGAAGCCAACATCATGGCCTCGCTGCTGGCCAAGCGGTTGGGCGCGCGCAAGGTGATGACGCTGATCGCCAACCCGGCCTACGTGGATCTGGTGCAGGGCCACGACATCGACATCGCCATCTCGCCGCAGCAGTCCACCATCGGCAGCCTGCTGACCCATGTGCGCCGAGGCGACGTGGTCAACGTCTACTCTCTGCGCCGCGGCGCGGCGGAGGCCATCGAGGCCATCGCCCACGGCGACGCCAAGTCGTCCAAGGTGGTGGGCCGCGCCATCGAGGACATCGACCTGCCGGAGGGCACCACCATCGGCGCCATCGTGCGCGGCGAGAAGGTGCTGATCGCCCACGACGACCTGGTGATCGAACCGGACGACCACGTGATCCTGTTCCTGATCGACAAACGGCGGACCCGCGACGTGGAGAAGTTATTCCAGGTCGGGTTCACCTTCTTCTAGGGGCCGCATGCACGCTTACACGCTTACACGCTTACACGCCCACTGGCGTAGCAGGGTTCCTCACGGTTTCCAGCGTGCCGCGTGTTGCGTGCAAGCGTGCGAGCGCCAGGATCTCCCATGCATTTCGCGCTGATTTCCAAGGTGCTCGGTCTGCTGCTGGTGGTGTTCAGCTTCACCATGATGCCGCCGGTGGCGGTGGCGTTTTTTTACGGCGACGGCACCGAAGGGCCGTTTCTGACCTCGTTCTGCATTTCCCTGCTGCTGGGTCTGACCCTGTGGCTGCCGTTCTTCCGCCACCGCGCCGAACTGCAAACCCGCGACGGCTTTCTGGTGGTGACGTTGTTCTGGTCGGTGCTGGGCCTGATCGGTGCGCTGCCGCTGCTGATCTCCGACGCGGTGCCGGTGGGCTTCACCGACGCGGTGTTCGAGTCGGTGTCCGGGCTGACCACCACCGGCGCCACCATTCTGTCCGGCATCGATGATCTGCCTCCGTCGGTATTGTTCTACCGCCAGCAGCTGCAATGGCTCGGCGGCATGGGCGTGATCGTGCTGGCGGTGGCGATTCTGCCGATGCTCGGCATCGGTGGCATGCAGCTCTACAAGGCGGAAATCCCCGGCCCCATGAAAGAGGCCAAGCTGACGCCGCGCATCGCCGAGACCGCCAAGGCCCTGTGGTACGTGTACCTGGCCATCACCGTGGCCTGCGCGCTGGCGTTCTGGGCCGCCGGCATGACCCTGTTCGACGCCATCTGCCACAGCTTCAGCACCGTCTCCACCGGCGGCTTTTCCACCCACGATGCGTCCATGGCCTACTGGGACAACGCCGCCATCGACTGGGTGGCGACGGTGTTCATCCTGATCGGCGGGGTCAACTTCGCGCTGCACTTCGCCGCCTGGCGCAGCCGCTCGCTGCTGACCTTCGTGCGCGACCCGGAATTCCGCTTCTTCATGGGCCTGATGCTGCTCTACATCCTGTTGGTGGGGCTGGGGCTGATGGTGTTCCACATCCACGACCCGGTGGATCAGGCGTTCCGCCATGCCGCCTTCCAGGTGGCCTCGTTCGGCACCGGCACCGGCCTGACCAGCACCAACGCCGCCGCCTGGCCCGGCTACATCCCCTATCTGCTGGTGCTGATCAGCTTTATCGGCGGCTGCGCCGGCTCCACCGGCGGTGGCATGAAGGCGGTGCGCGCCGCCCTGGTGGCCCGCCACAGCCTGCGCGAGCTGCGCCGGCTGATCTACCCCAACGGCGTGTTCGCGCTGCGCTTCGGCAAGCACGTGGTCAACGACCGGGTGCTGCAGGCGGTGTGGGGCTTCGTCGGCGTGTACATCACCATCTCGGTGATCTTTACCCTGCTGTTCACCGTCACCGGCATGGACCTGACCACCGCCGTCAGCGCCGTGGCCGCCTCCATCAACAACCTGGGCGTGGGCATCGGCCAGGTGGGCGCCGGCTTCGCCAACATCACGCCGGAAGCCAAGTGGATGATGACCCTGCTGATGCTGCTGGGCCGGCTGGAGATCTTTACCTTTCTGGTGCTGTTCACGCCGCTCTTCTGGAAACAGTAGGTCTGGAAAAAGTAGGTCGGGAACTTGACCCAATCACCGGAAGGTGATTGATTGAGCGGCCCTCCACCCGCCACAGGTCCCGCATGACGGTTTCCGATCCGGCCACGGCCGTCTATCGCCAACCCGGTTTCGTTCCCTTTCTGATCGCCCGGCTGTTCGCCTCGGCGGCCATGCAGATCCAGGCCATCATCGTCGCCTGGCAGGTCTACGCCCTGACCCGCGACCCGCTGTCGCTGGGCTATGTAGGGCTGGCCCAGTTTCTGCCCATGGTGGTCCTGCTGCTGCCCGCCGGCGACCTGGTGGACCGCGTCGACCGGCGCCTGCTGCTGCATTTCAGCTGGGGCGTGCAGGCGCTGTGCAGCGCCCTGCTGATCGCGCTGTCCTGGCGTGCCGACACCGACGTCCGCCTGTTCTATGCGGTGCTGGTGCTGTTCGGGGCCGCTCGCGCCTTCACCGGCCCCACCTTGCAAAGCCTGCTGCCGCAGATCGTGCCGCGCGGCCTGCTGGGCAAGGCCATCGCCCTGAACTCCTCGATCATGAAGATCGCCGTGATCGGCGGCCCGGTGGCCGGTGGCCTGCTCTACCCGCTGGGCCCGGTGGTGGCCTACAGCGTCACCCTGAGCCTGTTCGTGCTGGGCGTGCTGATGCTGTTCGCGGTGCGCATACGTTACCGGGGCGACCCGGCGCCGGCGGAAGCCAGCGCCTGGCGGCGCTTTACCGCCGGCATTCTCTATATCCGTCACAAGCCGGTGATTCTGGGCATTATCTCCCTGGACCTGTTCGCGGTGTTGTTCGGCGGCATCACCGCCTTGCTGCCGGTGTACGCCGAGGAAGTGCTGAATGTGGGGCCGGAAGGGCTGGGCGCGCTACGCAGCGCCATCGCCGCCGGCGCCTTCGTGATGGGGCTTTATCTGGGCGTGCGCGCGATTCAGCGCCGCGCCGGCCTGGTGATGTTCGCCGCGGTGGCGGTGTTCGGCGTGGCCAATATCGTGTTCGCCCTGTCGCGGGAATTCTGGCTGTCGTTCGCGGCGCTGTTCGTGGCCGGCGCCGCCGACATGATCAGCGTGTACGTGCGCCTGACCCTGCTGCAGCTGGCCACCCCGGACGCCATGCGCGGCCGCGTCAACGCGGTGAACATGCTGTTCATCGGCGCCTCCAACGAGCTGGGCGAGTTTGAATCCGGAGTGACCGCGTCCTGGTTCGGCACGGTGCCGGCGGCGGTGATCGGCGGGGTCGGCACCCTGGCGGTGGTGGGCCTGTGGATGAGCGCCTTCCCGGCGCTGCGCAAGGTGGACCGCATCGAGGACGTGGCGGCGGACGCCCCGCCGCCCACGAAACCGTAGGAGCGGCGGTCCCGCCGCGATCCGGCGCGCGCCCCATGGGCCGCGCCGTCGCCACGCCCCTCAGGCGATGTTGTTGACCCGGCGACTGCCGCGGAACAACTGATCCATCTCGCCTTCGTAATAGGCTTCCACCCGCGGGTTCATCACCTTCTTCCACAGCGGCGGCACCAGCGCCAGCACGTACATGGCCGCGTAGCCCCCGGGCAGCTGCGGACTCTCGTCGTAATGGCGCAGCACCTGGTAGCGACGCTTGGCGTAGGCGTGGTGGTCGCTGTGCCGCTGCAGTTGGAACAGCGCCAGGTTGGTGAGCAGGTAGTTGGAATTCCAGCTGTGCGCCGGGGTCACCCGCTCGTAGCGGCCGTTATCGCGCACCCGGCGGTGCAGGCCGTAGTGCTCGATGTAGTTGATCACTTCCAGGGTGAAGGCGGCCACGAAGCTCTGCGCCACGAAGAACAGCACGCCCATCCAGCCGAACGCCAGCCCGAACGCCACCGCGAACAGCGCGGAAATGCCATACCACCAGATCAGCTCGTTGTGGACGCTCAGGTTCTTCTTGCCCTTGCGCTCCAGGTACTGCTTCTCCAGCTTCCAGGCGTTCAGGAAGTTGTGCTTGAAGGCGCGCGGCAGGAATTCGTAGAGCCCCTGGTTGTACTGGGAAGACGACGCGTCCTCCGGCGTGGACACATGCACGTGGTGGCCGCGCACATGCTCCACCTTGAAGCCCGCGTAGGTCACCGACGCCAACAACAGCCCGCCCATCCAGTTTTCCAGCTTGGGGTCCTTGTGCACGAACTCGTGGCCCAGGTTGATGGCGATGATGCCACCCACGGTACCGATGGAAACGATCCAGCCCAGTTGGCCGAACCAGGAATAGTCGTTGTTCACGAACACCCAGCCGGCGAAGAACAACACCGCCAGCCACAGGAAACCCATCAAGAACAGGGAATAGGTGTACAGCCGCTCCTGGCTGAGCGACGGCACCTGGACCTCCTCGTCCGGGTTGGACGGGTCCTTGCCGATCAGGTAGTCCAGCACCGGAATGATGCCGAACACCACGAAGTAGATGAACCAGGCCCAGTAATCCTGGGTCCCGGCCTCGCGCCCGATAAAGGCGCTCATCGGCAACAGCGGCAGCACCAGAGCCCAAAAGGCCAGATACCCCCATTTTTTTATTTTCAGCATGGTATCGGAATGCATGTTGGCGAACATGATGGTCTCCCGTGACGTTATCAGTCCTCGATGGCAACATTAGCACCCTTTCTTGAATTGTCAAACAACTCAATTAGTGACACAAGGTCGCACCGGGCGGATAATGGCCACCACCCTCAGGAGGAAGTGATGTCGTTGAAAGCCGTCAGTCTCAGTGAACAGATCGCCGATCACCTGGGCGAACGGATCGTGCGCGGGGAACTGGCCCCGGGCGCGAAACTGCCCGAAGCGGAACTGGCGAAAAGTCTTGATGTGAGTACTAACTCACTGCGAGAGGCTTTCAGGCTTCTGGAAAAGCGACACCTGATCGAACTGCAACCCCGGCGCGGGGCGCGGGTCTGTGAGGTCACGGAAAGCGAGGTCCGCGACCTGTACGACTTCCTTTTCCTGCTGCTCTCCCACATGGCCGCCCGCGCCGCCCGCGACTGGCAACCCGGCCAGATCGAGGACCTGGCCCGAATGCTGCCCGAACTGGAGCGGTACTTTCAGGCCGACGATCTCCCCGCCGCCCACCAGGTGGCCTTCCGGTTCGTGGAACTGGCCACCCGACGCTTCGCCGACAACCGCTACCTGGCCGCCGACATCGAGGACCTGGTGCCCCTGCTCAAGCGCTTCTCGTACATCGCCCTGCAGGAAGAAACCACCGAATTCGACATGTCCCTGAAGATCTTCCAGCGGCTCCTGGAAAACGTCCTCGCCCGCAACCCGGAACAGGCCGCCGCCGACATCCGTGAGTATGGGGAGAACCAGTGCCGCATCGTGCTGCGGGCGGTGGCGAAGCGGAACGCGGCTTAGGCGGCTTAGTAAGCCCTCCAGCTGCTTGATGGCATGTCTAATCTGACATATCATGTAGAGCATGAGCCCGAAGGATAAGCCACTTATCTGGCTACATGGAGACGTAAGGACGCCGCCTTTCTCGGCCGCCGCCAGATTAGAGGCGGGCTACCTGCAGCGTGGTGTAACACTTACCATGCCGCACTCCCGACCCATGCCCTCCATCGGCGCTCATTGCCACGAACTTCGCATCACGGACGACGACAAGATCTGGCGTATATTTTACCGGATAGACAGGGATGCCATTGTCATAGCAGAGATTGTTAAGAAGAAGACCGGCAAGACTCCGAAGACGGTAATCGATACCTGTAAGACCAGATTCAGGATGTATGATGATGCATGCGAATAAGCGTAAAAAGCTTGAGGAAAGCGGCTGGAAAATCGGTAATGCGGATGAGTTTCTGGAGCTCACCCCTGAAGAGTCCGCCTACATTGAGATGAAACTGGCGCTCAGTCAGTCGCTCAAAGAGAGTCGACGCAAGAAAAACCTGAGCCAGGTAGAGCTGGCAAGACTGATCAAGTCCAGCCAGTCTCGAGTGGCCAAAATGGAAGCCGGCGACCCGAGCGTTTCCATGGATTTGCTTATGAGGTCACTGCTTGCGCTTGGCACTTCGCCAGAAGAAGTTGGCAGGGTTATTTCTTCAGGTAAGCCTCGAGCTGCATAACGCGGAGCTTTGCGGAGGCGGCTTGCGGTAAGGGTCTTCTGAAATCAGCATCAACGATTCCTGGGCTTTTGGCTTGAAGCCGCTGGAGGCCGGTTTCCTTGCATCTTTCTGGGCGTGCTTGGTGTAAACCACCTTCCATGTCACCAGTCCAGCTCCTCATCGCATTCATCCACGGGGGTATCCATCCCCTCACGAATAGACTCCCGCATACCCGGCACGGAGAGCAGGTAAAGTGTTTCTTGAATGGCCGACCAGTCTTCCTCGGAGACCAGGACGGCTTTGTTCCGCTTGCCCATGATGACGATGGGTTGATGGGACTCGGCGGTTTCATCAATCAACCGATAAAGGTTGCTGCGCGCCTCAGTCGCTGTGATCCCGGTCATGACGCACCTCTTGCGTGTTCAATTTTTCACCAAGTGTGAGCCTTTGGGTGGGTACGCCAAGACGGACGTATTTCGTCACGCCACTCAGCACGCGCACACGACGTTGGGGTCAGGTCCTGTGTCTCGTCTTTGCCAATCAAAAGGCAAGACACAAAACTTGACCCCATCAAACACTAACGCTCAGCTTAACCGTCCGACTTTGGAGCGCCAGCGGAAAAGCCGGTCCGAGTTCAAGCTGTTTTTGGATTTCGTCATCCCGACCACTCAGGCGCCATAATTAGAAGCGCTTCGCGCGCACCGTCGCACGGATAAATCGGATAGTGGCTCATTAAGCGGGTCAGATTCATGTAAGCAGCCAGCCCGAAATTACCTGACGCGTTCCGGGTATAGACCCCATATCTAAGACCATCGGTGACAATCAGACGTCGACATTCCGACTTTCCTTGGGCATACGTTTGGGCCTGGGACATTGCGGATAGACAGGAGGCATTCATTTTTTTCGCTTCAACGACGACGGTTAAATTAATGTTCTCCCTCGGCAACTTATCGAAAAGTGCAACATCCACTCGACGCCATTCGACAGCCATACGCTGAGGCGTCCACCCTAGGGCACGAAGCAATGGAATCACGAGATAAGCCACCGTCTCATGCTCAGAAGGCATACTTGTTCTCTGATACCACTTAGCGATCCTTACCAATTCGCCTATATTATCTACCAGTGCTGCAATTGAATCGCTGGCCACACCATGATCGAATAGAAATTCGGAGACGTCGAAAAACTCAATCTCGCTTGACTCGTCTGGAGATGGAAGCGGCGGTATTTTCCGCTCATACCGTTCGGCTGGAATTTCAAGTTGGGATACCCACTCGCTCACTACTGTAGAACTCAGCCGTTGGGTGGTATCGCCCTGTTTCAACTCATATGTACCAAAGGTTTTTGGATTTCCCCTCGACTCCCATAACCATCGAATCCGACGGGTGTGTTGTATATCCCAGCCATCTATATCACCGAATTCTGGGCGCCACTCGTAACCCCCCACGACCTCGCCAACGGCCAACACCGTTGACGTTCCAAGCCGTAGCACCACTAAATCGCCGTCGGACATCTCCTCCGCAAACCTGCGGAGGTCGGTCACTTCCCTCGCTGACCAGCCATCCGCCATCAATGCATCCCGACAGTCGGGCCATGATCCAGCGTAACCCGGTCCGTTAAGGATTACGCCCCACTTCAGGCATAGGGCCGAGTAGTCACGGTCAGTGTCCCCCGCAGCCTGCTGCCAGATTGTCCTATCGCCGATATCCATCAGAATCCAATACCTTGTCCTCCTGCATGTACTGCAGAGCGCGTTCTTGTGCGTTGGGAGGCAAGTCTTGTGTCTCGTCTTTGCCACTCAAAAGGCAAGACCTGACCCCATCACCACCGCCCTTTTTATACGTTGCCGGCATGGATTGATATTTTTACTTACCGTTCAGGCTTTTCTTCTGTGCAAGTCCAATAATCAGAAGAGTAAGCCCTGCAATCATGCAGCCAGCAGCCGGCCCCATAGCGTAGAGGACTGCATAGAAAAGGTGATAAAAAGAAAGACAAAAACTATTGTGCTTGGCCTTGTTAGCTTGCACTTTCTACCAGCTCGTTTTCAAACTTCACGCCGAGTTTTGGCGATTCAAGCGACCATGTAGAGAACATGCAGGAGTGCGACTGAGCAACGTCGGACATGAACTCCACCCATGCACGATATTGCTCCGCAGTGAGCGTAATCCCATCTGGTCGAGTTGTGCCTTTCACGTACCAGTAACCGCTTTCTTGTGGCCCCACAACTTCAACCTCGTAGTTCTCCGAAAGTTGATTAGCTAATGCGGCTGCGCCTTCTTCTTTTTGTCCGAAGTGCAGAAAATCCAGTGCCAATACAGCCTCATCAGTCAAGCCGGCATTCACCATCTGCTCCGACAATGCTGCCGCCTCCTGGAGCCTCTGTGCCTTCTTGCTCTTGTAGTAATCGCGCCATACCTTCTCAGCTTCTTGTGATTCCACGGAACCCTCCTTTACGAGCTAACGCCGCCTTAACCGGTGAGTAATAGTTGGCTATAGTGTGAAGCGAAGCGGAACCGAGACAATTGTTACGCGGGCGCGTGCATTACGGTCAAGTCTTGTATTTCGCCTTTGCCGCCCAACAGCCAAAGCACAAGACTTGACCCCATCAACGTGCTTATTGTGACCCCATCACTTCATTGGGCAGCTATTCCTCAAAATTGATCGCGGTTGGGATAAATTTCTTTAGAGCCGTGCGCTGCGACCTGACCGTACCGCTTTTGATTCGCGTGCCTTGCTTGTTTATTAGCGCGTCACCTTTCGCAAGATAATGCCGGATCAGCGCTTTCTCGATCCGTGCTATCGACGAATCTTTGCTTTGTCCCGGCTTAGGCTCAAAGACACCGATCAGCAATCGCCTCTGCCCATTCGCGGCGCTCTCAATTCCCTTCATGAGCTGCACGTTGTTGAGCTGCTGCTTCACCCGGGATTTGAGGTTCTTCGCTTTTCCGACATACAGCGCCTTCGCACTTTCTCCATGAATGCGCAGAAAGATATAAACCCCCGCTTGCGCGGGAATCCTGTTGATATCCACGCTGTATATGCCTTGGCTCGCCGAGGCGTTGCGCAGAAAAAGTGGGTTTTGCCAACTTACGTGCAGATCCATTATTCCCCCAGAGCATCAACGATGTTTATCCAGCCCGTCCCGACAGGCACTAGGCCACGTGCGTCATATCCTGTTAGCCCGTTTTTAACTGCCTGAAATAGAAGCAGAAATTATCGGGCACGGCAAACCGGAAAGGCCATTGTCGCGAAAGCACAAAAAACGCGACCGAAGCCGCTTTTTTTATAAGAGCGCCGGGGCTTACGGTCAGGCAAGCCCCGGTGGATCAGCGCCCCAGAATATCCCGGGCGATAATCTCTTTCATGATTTCGCTGGTGCCGCCGTAGATACGCTGGATGCGGGCGTCCACGAAGTCGCGGGATATGGGGTATTCCTTCATGTAGCCGTAGCCGCCGAACAGTTGCAGGCATTGGTCGGCGACCTTGCCTTGCAGTTCGGTGGTGGTGAGTTTGGCGATGGAGGCGTTGGTGGTGCTGAGTTCGCCGCGGTCGTATTGGTCGGTGCATTGGGCGCAGAAGGCTTTATTGACCTGGACCTGGGCGTGCAGGTCCGCCAGCACGAAGCGGGTGTTCTGGAATTTGCTGATGGATTGGCCGAAGGCCTGGCGTTCCTGGGTGTATTGGACGGTGCGGTCGATCATGCCTTCGCAGGCGGCGACGGCGCCGAGGGCGAGGATCAGGCGTTCGCGGGGCAGTTCGTTCATCAGGTTGAAGAAGCCTTTGCCTTCGTCGCCGAGGATCTGGTCGGCGCCGACCTGGACGCCTTCGAAGAACAGTTCCGAGGTGTCGGCGGCGTGGTGACCCATTTTTTCCAGGTTGCGGCCCCGGGAGAAGCCGGGGAGGGAGGCGTCCACGGTGAACAGGGTGACGCCCTTGGCGCCGGCGTTGGGGTCCGTTTTGGTGGCGAGCACGATGACGTCGCAGTGCTGGCCGTTGGTGATAAAGGTTTTCTGGCCGTTGATGACGTAGCCGTCGCCGTCTTTTTCGGCACGGGTTTTCATGGCCTGCAGGTCGGAGCCGGCGCCGGGTTCGGTCATGCCGATGGAGCCCACCGCTTCGCCGGTGACCATTTTCGGCAGCCAGGCCTGTTTCTGTTCCTCGGTACCCAGGTGCAGGATGTAGGGGGCGACGATGTCGGAGTGCACGGAGAGGTTGGAGGCCAGGGCACCGAAGCCCATGCGCGAGGCTTCTTCCACCATCACCGCGGAGAGCCGGAAGTCGGCGCCGAAGCCGCCGTATTGCTCGGGCACGTCCACGCACAGCAGGCCGTTTTCGCCCATGCGGTTCCAGAGTTCGCGGGGCAGTTTTTCGTCCTTTTCCCACTGGTCGTAGTGGGGCTGCACTTCTTTTTCCAGGAACTTGCGGACGTTGTCGCGAAACAGATCGATTTCGTTTTGATCAAGCATGGCTCGCCCTCTCTGCGTTGGCGGAAAAAGGCGGCCCCTGGCCGCCGGGGAGGGCGACAGTTTAGCGATTCGACACCGTGCGGTCGCCAGCCGGGCGTGGCCGGTCGGTCACGGCGGCGGGCTAGGCGTCCGGTTCGACGATAACCTCGGCGCGCAGGGAGTTGGCCACGAAGCAGTTGCGGTGGGCGGCGTCGTGCAGCTTCTTCAGGGCCGCCGCGTCCGGGTCGGTTTCGAACACCACCCGGGGCCGCAGCTCGATGCGGGTGATGGCCAGGCGGCCTTCCTCGTTCTTCTCCACCACGCCACGGGGGCGGTCCACGTAGCTGAGCACCTTGAGGCGCTGCTTGGCGGCGATGGACAGGAAGGTGAGCATGTGACAGCTGGCGGTGGCGGCGATCACCGCTTCGTCCGGGTTGACCCGGTTGCCGGAGCCGAAGAATTCCGGCGACGCGGAGGCGGAGATCACCTCGCCGCCGGCGAAGGTCCATTCATGGGAACGGTCGAAGGTTTCGTAGTCGAAGCTGGCATCCGGTGCCAGGTGCCAGGCCACGGTTGCGCCGTATTCACTCATGGTACCTCTCCCCTCGTTCTGGTTTTACCTCCAACCATGCTATGTCCGTGCGCCAGTGGCAATACTGTGCCAGATCAATCCATCCGCAATCGCTCCGCCACGGCCCGCGCCACCCGGGGGCTGTAGAGCAGGGCGCAGTGGCCCAGATAGGGCAGGCACAGATTGTCCCGCGCCTCGGACAGGGTGGCGGTGGCGGCCGGCATCACGAAATTGTCCATGTCCGAGTAGAGGCAGTGGAAGCGCGCGCCACCGGGGCATTCGCCGCCCTCCGCCAGTTCCTGCACGAAGGGGCTGCGGTAGCGCATCTGGGCGGCGGCGCCCCGGGCCGGGAACAGGGCGGCGATGCGCGTGCCATGGTGCGGGCTGCCCAGGGTGATCACGGTGCGCACCCGACCGGCCAGGCCCAGGTTCTTGATCGCGTAGCGGCTCAGTGGGCCGCCCATGGAGTGGCACACCAGGTCCACCTGCCGGGCGCCGGTGCGCTCCAGCACCCGCTCCACGTGCCGCGCCACCTGGGCGGCCAGCTTGCGGGCGTTAATGTGCGGCGGCGTGTAGCTCACCGCGTACACATTGCGAAAGCCCCAGCGGCGCAGGCGCCACTGCATCCACAGGAAATTGGCGCTGTTGCCACCGTAACCGTGCACCAGAATCACCGGCGGCCGGTCCCAGGCGCGGGTGCGCTTGGGCGAGGCGTCCTGCACCAGACGCAGCGGATAGGTGGCGACCAGAAAAGTCAGGCTGGCCGCTTCCAGCAGCATCGCGCCCAGAGCCCGGCCCGGGCGCACGGACGCCGCGCCCTGCGCCTCCTTGGACGCGGGAAAATTGCGGCGGTCATAGAACCAGACCAGGTAGAACGCCAGGGTAATGTAGGTGGGGATCAGCGCGATCACCACCAGCACAACGGACAAAATCCAGATCACGGCAGCTCTCCATCAGCGCTTCGCCACCCTTGTTGGCATCGACAGTACCCAGGCCCGCCCCTGATCACAACGGACCGCCGCCATCGGCCGGCCCGGTGCGGCCATTGACCCGGCAGGGTGGGAGGCGTAGCGGGCGGTGGCCGCTGCCAGTCGCCCATGGCAAACTGCTGGCCCCGTGGTTCCCAGCGAGGGCCTGTTATGACCGATACCGCCATCATCAATGAAGTGGGCCTGCGCGATGGCCTGCAGAATCAGCCCGTCCCGGTCAGTACCGACGCCAAGGCGCGCATCGCCGACGCGCTGGTGAACGCCGGCGTGCGCTATCTGGAACCGGTCAGCTTCGTGAGCCCGAAAGCGGTGCCGCAGATGGCGGACGCGGCGGCGCTGACCGAGCGGCTGCCGCGCCGGGACGACCTGCATTACACCGCCCTGGTGCCCAACCTGAAGGGCTATCAGCTGGCCCGCGACGCCGGCTACCCCACCGTGGCGCTGGTGCTGTCCACCACCGACACCTTCAACCAGCGCAACCTGAACATGAGCCTGGAGCAGGCCGCCGCCAGCTGCGAGGCGATTCTGGGCGCGGCCCGGGAAGACGGGGTCGCCACCCGCACCTACATCTCCGGCGCGTTCGCCTGCCCCTACGACGGACCGGTGCCGGTGGCGCTGACGCAATCCCTGGCGGAGCGTATGTTCGCCGCCGGCAGCGACGAGGTGGCCATCGCCGACACCATCGGCGGCGGTAACCCGCGCCAGATGAAGGACATCATGACGCCGCTGATCCGTGAGTTCGGCGCCGGGCGGTTCTACGTCCACCTGCACGACACCCGGGGCCTGGCGGCGGCCATGGCCTGGGAAGCGGCGGACCTGGGCGTGCGCCGGTTCGATGCGTCCCTGGGCGGCCTGGGCGGCTGCCCGTTCGCCCCCGGCGCCACCGGCAACATGGCCACCGAGGATCTGGTCTACCTGCTCGAGAGCACCGGCCTGAAAACCGGCATCGACCTACAGGGCCTGCGCGAGGCCATCGCGCTGGCCGCCGAGGCCACGGAACGCCCGCTGGGCGGGCGTATTCTTGCGTGGATGGCCTCTCAGGAGAAGCAGGGCAAGACGCCCTGCGTGTGAGTCAGCGGGACGCGGCGGCCCGGGCCGCCGCCATGCCCGCGAGCCCGTTCGACAGCGTTACCGCTTCCGCCTCGTAGACTTCCGGCATCACGTTTACCTGGTAACGGGTGATGTCGCGGGCCACTTTGCTGGAGGTGCCGCTCAGCGCGCTCAACATGCCCACCGCCTTGGTCAGCCCGGAGGTCACCTTGTCGCCGGTGGTGGTGACGTTATCGATGCGGGTGTAGAAGGGGCGATCACTGGCCACCGGCTGTCGGGTGGCGAACACCGGCTGCTGGTTCAGTTTGATCTGGCATTTCTCCTTGCCGTACTCCTTCCAGCATTTCTGCGCGGGCAGCGGTTGAAAGCGCAGATCGCCGGTCACCGCCAGTTGGATGTCGGCTTTTACCTTGGCGGTATTTTTGTTGCCCAGGCCGGCGAAGGTTTTGTGACCGTCGGATTCCAGGGAGGCGAAATCCACCAACAGATTGATGTTCACGCCGGTCATACCCAGGTCCTTTATCAGCTGGCCTTCCAGTTGCTCGGTGGCGTCGCCGGCCACCGCTTTGAAGGATTGCGCGAAGCCCTGGCCGGCGCCGGTGTAGCGCGAGTCGGTGACGGTCTCACCGGTACGTGCCAGCACCAGGTAGCGGGTACCGCCGCGCTTCTCCTTGTACTCAAACGGGCTGGGGCGGCCGCCCTCCTGAATTTTCCGATAATTCGCATTGGCCCGCAGGGTCTCCAATGGCACCAGCTGGAAACCGGCGCCGGCCAGTTGCCTTTCCGCGTTGGCGCAGGCGGCGTCGGCGATGCGTTGCAGCTCATTGTCTGCCACGCCATCGACGGTGTAGGTCACGGTGACTTTCACATCCGAGCGGCTGATGGTGCCGGTGGCCCGGTCCGCCCCCGCCCGGAAGCCCCCGCTGGTGGAGGCGGAAGCGGCGCTGGTCATGCCAAACATGACGTTGCAGGACAGTACGCCCACCTTGTTCACGCCCTTCATGTGTTTTTCGTTGTCGGCTTCGATAAAGGTGTTGGCCTGACCGGCGGCGCTGCCGCTGGCGTTGTAGTCCGGCGCCGGCACGCCGCCGGTGACGGCACAACCGGATACCAGCGCAAACAGCGTGATGGCGGAAACGGTCCTGTTCCCCAGGATTATTTTCATGATTTTCTTCCCGACTGGGGGACATTGAAACGCGCGGGAAAGCGTCCCGCGCGTCGTGTCCCTGGTTGTTATTGCTTCGCGGCGTTTTTCATCTCGAACAGCTCGCCACCGACCCAGGCACTCATCTTGATCACCGCCAGGTTCTCGTCGAACCGGATCTGTACCTGCCCCGCGCTGACGTTGACCAGGTCCTGCGCGTCGACCTGCATCAGGAAAGCGCCGTCGCTTTCTTCCACCCCCGGGATCAGAAAATCGTCCTTGCCGCCCCATTGGTTTTCCCGAGGCAGAACGCCGCCGCACAGCTGGGTCTGACCCTCCAGCGTGAACTGGCCCTGCTCGGTAATGGTGATGGTGTTGGTGACGGTGGTGAACGGTCCGAACGGCCCGCTGCACGACACCTGAGCGGAGCCGGTCCAGGTGCCCGCCAGATCGTCAAAGATGTCCGGCACGCCGTCGCCATAAGCCAGCACGCTGTTGCGGAATTTCACTTCGCCATTGCCGCCGGCGCTGCCTTCGATCAGCCCCGTGTCCCATTCCAGGAAGGTGTTGACGAATTCGGTGATGGCGGTGCCCTGGTTGATGAACACCTGCCCGGACATATAGATCGGCCCGAAGCCGAAATCCGAAACCGAGAAGGGCGTCAGCGCCCGGGTGAAGGCACCGTCGGCGGACTGGCTGACGACGGTGCCGCCGTCGGCGCCCAGCAGGGTGACGGTCCAGTTGTCGGTGGTGCCGCCGATGGTCAGCGAGCCTTCGCCGTACCATTCCGGGTGCTCGGCGGGCACGTCGTAGATCGCCACCGGCCAGGTCCGGGAGATCACACCGAGGAATTCCGACGGGGTGGGCGCGGCGTTATCGCCCAGGTCCGCCGCGGCCACGGCGCCCTGCGGCGTCGGGGGATCGGTGGGGTTGGTGGGGTCGGTCGGATCGGTGGGGTCCGGCTCCACCGGATCCGGGAAGGCGCCACCGCTGATCACATCCGCCAGCACCGTCTGGTAATCGCTGGCGGCGGCTTCGATGGCCGCCTGCAGGTCTTCCAGCAAGCGGTCCAGGGTGTCCGCCGCCGGCGTCGCGCTGGGGGTGAACGCCTGGAAGAATGGCGCCATCAGCTGCGCGGGCGACCAGGACGAGGGCAGCGAATAGTCGGCATCGTCCAGGCGGGTGCGCAGGGAATCGACGGCGTCGCTCAGCCCACCGCTGACCGCGTCCCAGTTGTCCGGGTCCTGGAACCAGGCGGCCAGGCCGCGCCCGTCCTGGCTGGTCACCGCCAGGGCCAGCGCCAGATCGGTGAGCGGCGTGACATTGACGGTGGCCTGGGACGCCGACGGCGCGAAGGAATGCAGCGCACCGACACCGCCGGGCAGGTCACCACCGGTGACGCGGAGAATACAGGGGAAATCGGCGCTCGGAATTTGCACCGCATAGCCGCCGTTGGCGGCACTGGTCACCGAGGCCACGCCATTGCCCGACCGGCAGGTGACCTGCACGGTGGCGCCGTTGACCGGCGCCCCCACCGCCACCGACCCGCTCAGGGTGGTGGCCTCGGGCCCGCCATCGTCGGTGACGGGGTCATTGTCGTCGCTGTCGCCGCCGCAGGCGGCGACCAGCAACACCGTGCCGAACAGGCCGGCCAACGGCACGAGCCGGAAGGTAGAAAGAACGGACATGACGATTCTCCATGCACTGGATTTTATTTCGTCACATCCTAGAGCAGCGCCGGCGAGCGGAACCCCCCGCGAATAGGGGGGCTCAGTCGATGCTGATGGCCGCCATGGCGTCCGCGTAAGGGGCCACCGGCGTGGGTCGGTGGCTGTCCCGGTCGATCAGCACCATCACGCTTTCCACGGTGCCGGTGGCCACCCCGTCCACGGTGATGCCGCCCCGCAGCACGAAGGACGTATTGCCAATGCGCGACAGGCCGGTGGCCAGGTCCACCTCGCCCATGCCCCGGTCCCAACGACCGAAGCGCAGATCGATGCGCGCCACCAGCAGCCCCAACTGCGGCTGGCGCAGCACCGACAGGGAACCGGCCCGGCCCTGCTCCGCGTACCGGGCCAGCGCCAGTTCCGAGAGTACCCGGTCCGGGTCCAGGTCCGCGTAGCGGGACACCAGCGGTACCCGCTCCGGGTAACCGGCGAACGCCCCGGCGTCCAGGGGCGGTTCCGGCGGCCAGTCCGCCGCGCCCTGGTCGCCGGCCAGCGCCGCGCGCACGGACGCCGGCAACGGCACCCAATCGTCGCCCTGCCAGGCTCCCAACAGACAGTCCTGGATGCCCACGCATTCCTCGTTCTGGAACAGGGCCGTGCGCAGATGGGCGCCATGCTCGTCGGCGTGCAGCGCCACGGCGGCGGCGGTCACCGGGTGCGGGTAGTGGGTTTCGCCAAGAAACTGGGTGAGCGTGCGGCGCGGGCGCAGCAGCAGGTCGTCGGCGTACCAGACCGGGCGGTCCAGGCGCCCCATCAGATAGCGGGTGCGCGCCTCCAGATGGAAGCTGTGCACCGCCACATTGTTGACGTGGCGCTCGGTGTCCAGATGGCTGTAGTGCGGCGTCAGCGACAGCTGAAACGGGTAGGCGTGCGGCGTGCGCCAGACGCCGTCCGGTTTGCTTCCAGGGTTCAAGGCGGCTCTCCCAACGAATTCCAAAGCCGCAAGCCTACCGCCGCCGGCGCGCCGCGCCCAGGGGCGGCCATGACCGAAACCGCCGCACCGGTGTCGTAACTGGCGGTTGCGGGGGCCCCGGGCCTGACCAATGATGGTCGATCACGCTTGCACCGAGGACCCAGCATGGACATTCCCGCCTTCAACACCCTGGAACTGACCGTCGATGACGGCATCGCCACCCTGTTCCTGAACCGCCCGGAAAAGATGAACGCCTTTAACCGGGAGATGAAGGACGAGCTGCTCGCCGCCTTCGACTTCACCGACCAGCACGACGAAGTGCGGGCGGTGATCGTCACCGGCAAGGGCCGCGCCTTCTGCGCCGGCGCCGACCTGTCGTCCGGCGGCGACACCTTCGATTACAAGAAACGCGGTGGCGAAGGCGCCAACCCGGACGACGCCCATCGGGACGGCGGCGGCCAGGTGGCGATGCGCATCTACCGCAGCCTCAAGCCGGTGATCGGCGCGGTGAACGGCGCCGCCGTGGGCGTCGGCATCACCATGCAGCTGCCCATGGACGTGCGCATGGCCTCCGAGGACGCCAAGTTCGGCTTCGTGTTCTCGCGCCGGGGCATCGTCAACGAGGCCGCCTCGTCCTGGTTCCTGAGCCGGGTGGTGGGCATTTCCTCGGCCCTGGAGTGGTGCTTCACCGGCCGCGTGTTCAGCGCCGCCGAAGCCAAGGAGCGCGGCCTGGTGCGCTCGCTGCACAAAGCCGACGAGCTGTACCCGGCGGCGGTGGCCCTGGCCAGGGAGATGATCGAGCAGAGCGCGCCGGTGTCGGTGGCGGTGATCCGCCAGATGATCTGGCGCATGGCCGGCGCGGAGCATCCGATGGAAGCCCACAAGCTGGACAGCAAGGCGATGAAGTCCCGGGGCGGCTCCGAGGACGTGAAGGAAGGGGTGATGTCGTTCCTGGAGAAACGCCCGGCGGTGTTCCCGGACAAAGTCTCCCGGGATCTGCCGGACTTCTTCGACTGGCAGGGCGAACCGCCGTTCAAATAGGCGGCCGCCCCACGGGGGTCAGTGCAGCTGGAACAGAATCTTCAGCACCTGCACGCCCAGCAGCACGATCAGCGGGCTCAGATCGAGCCCGCCCATGGCCGGCAACAGGCGCCGGCAGGGCGCCATGATCGGCTCGGTGATCTGGATCACCACGCGCACCACCGGGTTGGACGGGTCCGGCGCCACCCAGCTCAGAATCACCCGGATCAGCACCGCCCAGAAGATGTAGTTGAGCAGCAGGGTGGCCAGTTCCCGCAACGTGTAGACCAGCAGCGCCGGCCCGATGCCCGGCGGAATGCCGCCGGTCTGCAACGTCATCAGCATCAGCGCCTTGACGATGATCAGCAGCACCACCAACACCAGGGACGCGATGTCCAGCCCCCGATAGCCCGGAATGATGCGCCGCAGCGGTGCCAGCAGCGGATTGGTGGCGCGCAGCACGAACTGGGAGATCGGGTTGTAGAAATCCGCCCGGGCCAGTTGCAGCACGAAGCGGGTCAGAACGATGAAAATGTAGACGCTGAACGCGAAATCGATCAGGAAAACCGCGGCACCCTGAGGGTTCATGGTGACTCCAGACTGTCCGTTTGGCGTCAGAGTATTGAGGTAAAGCGGACCGGTTTCAAATTTTAGTCCGCCAGCTCCTCGGAACGCTCCCGGGCGGCGGCCACGGCGGCCTGCACCTGCTCGCGGAAACCGGCTTCCTCGAACACACCGAGGGCGGCGGCGGTGGTGCCGCCGGGGCTGGTAACGCGCTGGCGCAGCACGTCGGGGCCCACCTCACTGGTGATCGCCAGCTGGGCGGCGCCCCAGGCGGTCTGCAGCACCAGCTGCCGGGCGGTGGCCTGGGGCAGGCCCTGGGAGACGGCGGCGTCGATCAACGATTCCATCAGCAGGAAAAAGTAGGCCGGGCCGGAGCCGGACACCGCGGTCACCGCGTCCAGTTCCTTCTCGTCCTCGAACCAGAAAGTCAGGCCCACGGCGCCGAGAATCTGGCCGGCCATGTCCTTCTGAGCCTCGCTCACGCCGTCGGCGGCGTACAGGCCGGTGGCGCCGGCCTGTACCAGCGACGGCGTGTTGGGCATGGTGCGCACGATGGGCGCCTCGCCCAGCCACTGACGCAGGTTGGCCACGGTGACGCCGGCGGCGATGGAGATGATCAGCGGCTGGCGCTCCTCGATCACCTCGCGCAGGGCGGCGCAGGCGTCGCCCATCACCTGGGGCTTCACCGCCAGCACCAGCACGTCCACCCGGCGAGCCACCTCCAGGTTGTCCTCGGTGACGTGCACCCGGTGCAGTTGGGCCACCTCGTCCAGACGGTCCCGGGACGGGTCGCTCATCCAGATGCGCGCCGGGCGGATGCCCTTGGCGATCATGCCGCCGGCCAGGCTGTTGGCCATGTTGCCGGCCCCGATGAATCCGATCAGTTGCTGTGCCATAACTACGCCGTTCCTCTTGTCCGTCACGCCTTGGGCGGGCGTGGTCCGAACAGGGCGGTGCCGATCCGGACCAGGGTGGCACCCTCTTCGATGGCCACGGGGTAATCCGCGCTCATGCCCATCGAGAGGGTGTCGAGGGCCGGCATTGTATTGCGCAAATGTGACAGTGTCATGGCGAGCCGCCGGAACGCCGCCCGATTGCCGTCCTCGGCGTCGGCCCGGGGGATCGCCATCAGGCCGCGCAGCCGCAGCCGGGGCCACTCCTGGAACGCCGCCGCCAGGGCCGGCACCTCCGCCAACGGCAGCCCGCTTTTGCTGTCCTCGTCGTCCACATTGACCTGCAGGCACACGTTGAGCGGCGGCAGCTCCGCCGGGCGCTGGTCGTTGAGCCGCCGGGCCACCTTGCCCCGGTCCACGGAATGCACCCAGTCGAAACGGGCCGCCACGTCCCGGGTCTTGTTGGATTGCAGCGGGCCGATGAAGTGCCACACCAGGTCCCGGCCGGTCAGAGCCGGCATCTTGTCCAGCGCCTCCTGCAGGTAGTTCTCACCGAAATGACGCTGGCCCTGGTCGGCCAGGGCGGCGATCTCGTCGGCACCGCGGGTTTTACTGACCGCCAGCAGAGTGACCGCCTCGGGATCACGGCCGGCGGCGGCGCAGGCGGCCTGGATTCGTGCGCGAATCGAGGTTAGCGGCGTCTCGGTGTCGGGCATCATTGAATGGCTTCCAGGGAGCGGTTAAGTTTAGGAAATTCTACTGAGAAGAAACGTCATTCCAATGGATATCACCGAACTGCTTGCCTTCAGTGCCAAAAACGGCGCCTCGGACCTGCATCTGTCCGCCGGGCTGCCGCCGATGATCCGCGTCGATGGGGACGTGCGCCGGATCAACCTGCCGCCCATGGAACACAAGGAAGTGCACGCGCTGGTCTACGACATCATGAACGACAAGCAGCGCAAGGACTACGAGGAGTTCCTGGAGACCGACTTCTCCTTCGATGTGCCCGGCGTGGCGCGCTTCCGGGTCAATGCCTTCAACCAGAACCGGGGCGCCGGCGCCGTGTTCCGGACCATTCCCTCCAAGGTGCTGACCATGGAGGACCTGGGCATGGGCAAGGTGTTCCAGAAGATTTCCGATTTTCCGCGCGGGATCGTGCTGGTCACCGGCCCCACCGGCTCCGGTAAGTCCACCACCCTGGCGGCGATGATGAACTACATCAACGAGTCCCGCTACGAGCATATCCTCACCATCGAGGACCCCATCGAATTCGTGCACGAATCGAAGAAGTGTCTGGTCAACCAGCGCGAGGTGCACCGCGACACCCTGGGCTTCGCCGAGGCGCTGCGCTCGGCCCTGCGGGAAGACCCGGACATCATTCTGGTGGGCGAGATGCGCGACCTGGAAACCATCCGCCTGGCGTTGACCGCGGCGGAGACCGGGCACCTGGTGTTTGGCACGCTGCACACCACCAGCGCCGCCAAGACCATCGACCGGGTGGTGGACGTGTTCCCCGCCGAGGAGAAGTCCATGGTCCGCTCGATGCTCTCCGAGTCCCTGCAGGCGGTGATTTCCCAGACCCTGATGAAGAAGAACGGCGGAGGACGGGTGGCGGCCCACGAGATCATGATCGGCACCCCGGCGATCCGTAACCTGATCCGCGAGGATAAGGTGGCGCAGATGTATTCCGCGATCCAGACCGGCGGCGCCCTGGGCATGCAGACCCTGGATCAGTGCCTGCAGGGGCTGGTACAGAAGGGCGTGGTGTCCCGCGAGGCGGCCCGCGAAAAAGCGAAAAGCCCGGACGCGTTCTAAAAGGGGAAGGACACCGTGGAATTCGATGATCTGCTCAAACTGATGGTGCAAAAAGGCGGCTCGGACCTGTTCATCACCGCCGGCGTGCCACCCAGCATGAAAGTGCACGGCAAGGTGCTGCCGGTGACCCGCAACGCTCTGACCCCGGACATGACCCGGGACATCGTGCTCAACGTGATGAGCGAGAAACAGCGCAAGGAATTTCTCGAACACCACGAATGCAACTTCGCCATTTCCGCGCGGGGCATCGGGCGCTTCCGGGTCAGCGCCTTTTACCAGCGCAATCTGGTGGGCATGGTGCTGCGTCGCATCGAGACCAAGATTCCCCAGGTGGACGAGCTGCGCCTGCCGCCGGTGATCAAGGACCTGGCCATGACCAAGCGGGGCCTGGTGCTGTTCGTGGGCGCCACCGGCACCGGTAAGTCCACTTCGCTGGCCTCGATGATCGGCCACCGCAACAAGAACTCGAAAGGGCACATCATTTCCATCGAGGACCCGATCGAATTCGTGCATCAGCACCAGGGCTGCATCGTCACCCAGCGCGAGGTGGGCATCGACACGGACTCCTTCGAGGTGGCCCTGAAGAACACCCTGCGCCAGGCCCCGGATGTGATCCTGATCGGCGAGGTGCGCAGCCGCGAGGTGATGGACTACGCCATCGCCTTCGCCGAAACCGGCCACCTGTGCCTGGCCACCCTGCACGCCAACAACGCCAACCAGGCCCTGGACCGGATCATTCACTTCTTCCCCGCCGACCGGCACGGCCAGCTGTACATGGACCTGTCGCTGAACCTGCGCGGCATCGTCGCCCAGCAGCTGATTCCCACCCCGGATGGCAAGGGCCGCCGCGCCGCCATCGAGGTGCTGCTCAACACGCCGCTGGTGTCCGACCATATCCGCAAGGGCGAGATCCACCTGCTCAAGGCGCTGATGAGCAAGTCCCGGGAGCAGGGCATGCAGACCTTCGACCAGGCGCTCTACGACCTCTACGACGCCGGCGAAATCACCTACGAAGACGCCATCGCCCACGCCGATTCGCCCAACGATCTGCGTCTGATGATCAAACTCGGCAACGAGACCGACGCCGCCAGCCTGGACCACGCCACCCGCGGGCTGAGCATCGAGGGCGACTGAACCGCCTTCCGTTTTGCCTTCTTTTACCTTTTTTCGCCGGCCCGCGCTGGGGCCGGCGAGCGCCGCCGTGCTATTCCTGAACGCTGTGTGGGTGGCTCCGCCTCCCAACGGCGTCTTCACGGCGTTCGCGCGAGGGTGAGCACTGGCCCGCCCTCCGAGGGCGTTATCAATATTGGAAAAGTGGAAAAGGAGAGCACCAACATGAACAAGTTCGCTTCCGCTCACTGGCAAGGCGATATCAAGCAGGGCAAGGGCACCATCTCCACTCAGAGCGGTGCGCTCAAGGGTCAGCCCTATGGCTTCAACACCCGCTTCGAGGACGAGCCGGGGACCAACCCGGAGGAGCTGATCGGCGGCGCCCACGCCGGCTGTTTCTCCATGGCGTTCTCCCTGCAGCTGGGCAACGCCGGCTACACCCCGGACAGCATCGACACCGAGGCCAAAGTGACGCTGGAGAAGGACGGCGATGGCTTCAGCATCACCAAGGTGCATCTGGATATGACGGCGAAGATCCCCGGCATCGACGACGACGAGTTCCAGAAGATCGCCAAGGCGGCGAAGGAAGGCTGCCCGGTCTCCAAGCTGCTCAACGCGGACATTTCCCTGGACGCCAAGCTGCAAAGCTGACCGCCCCGGCGCCCGCCCCCGTGGCGGGCGCTTACAATCATCATGGTCAATCTCTCACGGCATCCTTGAGAGATCGCTGATCCCCCTACCCGACGTTTCTCGTCACACTGACCGTTGCCGCTCCCGTCCTCACCGGGGTAATCGCCGGAGCACCATTGACAACCATCACGTGACTAGTTACAAATGATCGTGTCTTTTGCCGACAAAACCACCCGGCGCCTGTTTGCAACGGGCCGCTGCCTGGGAGTGCCGCCGGATGTGGAGCGCAGAGCCGCGCGCAAGCTGGAATATGTGCACCTGGCCACCTGCCTGGATGACCTGCGGGTACCACCGGGCAACCGGCTCCATCGGCTGGAAGGCGATCAGAAAGGACGGTACGCCATCCGCGTCAACGAACAATGGCGCATCTGCTTTCGCTTTGACGGCGAAGACGCCCACGACGTGCTGTTCTGCGACTACCATTCATAAAACGCCGCCGGCGGGAGGCACACCATGGCCCTCTTCAGCGTCACCGGCATGCAGCGCCGCCCCACCCATCCCGGGGAAATGCTGCGCGAGGATTTTCTGCCCGACTACCGGCTGACGGTCACGTCCCTGGCCGCGGCGGTGGGCGTGTCGCGCCAGTCCATCAACGAACTGCTGCGCGAACGGCGGGCCTTGAGCCCGGAAATGGCGCTGCGCCTGGCCCGCCTGTTCGGCAACACGCCGGACTTCTGGCTGAACGCCCAGCGCGCGGTGGATCTGTGGGACGCCGAACAGGCCATTCGCGACCAGATCGAGCGCATCAAACCGCTGACCGCGGCCTGACCGTCAGGCCGCGGGTTCGGTGAGGGTACCGGCGCGGTAGTCGCGCAGGGCCTGCTCGATCTCTTCCTGAGTGTTCATCACGAAAGGACCGTACTGAGCGATGGGCTCGCCGAGGGGTTTGCCCGCCAGCACTACCAGCCGCGCGCCCCGGTCGCCGGCTTCCAGGGTGACCCGGTCGCCGTCGTCGAGCACCGCGGTGTGCTCCGCCGGTACCGTTTCGCCGGCCACGCTCAGGCCGCCCTCGAACAGGTACAGAAAGGCGTTGTGGCCCGCCGGGATCGGCACCGTCAGCGACTCACCGGGGCGCAGTTTCACGTCCAGGTAGAGCGGATCCGTGGCGCCGCCCTTCACCGGCGCGCTGAGCGTTTCCCCGTCCAGCACCACTTCACCGGCGATCGCCTTGACCTGACCGCCACCGGCCAGATCCCGGCGCGGCATCTCCGTGTCCGCCACGTCCCGATAGCCCGCCGGTTTCATTTTTTCCCGGGCCGGCAGGTTGATCCACAGCTGGAAGCCACGCAGCAGACCGTCCTGCTGCTGGGGCATTTCTTCATGGATGATACCGCGCCCGGCGGTCATCCACTGCACGCCGCCCTGTTTGAGGTCGCCTTCGTTGCCCAGATGGTCGCGGTGCTTCATGTGCCCTTCGACCAGGTAGGTCACGGTCTCGAAACCCCGGTGCGGGTGCGCGGGGAACCCGGCAATGTAATCGTCCGGATTGTCCGAGGAGAAAGCGTCCAGCATCAGGAAAGGATCCAGCCTCACCGAGGGATTGTGGCCGAGGGCCCGCTTCAGGCGGACGCCGGCGCCGTCGGAGGTTTCCAGGGCCCGGATGGTATGCAGTACACGACGATCTTTCATGATGGCCTCCTCGCCCTTGCGGGCATCCACGGCGGCGCCGGCCGATTCAGGCGCCGCGTATTTCCCGTTCGCCCAGCCGCTCACGGCCATGGGGCGCGGTGAAATCCAGATCCGGGCCGATCGGGATGATCCCGTGCGGGTTCACCGTGGGATGGCTCCGGAAATAATGGTGACGGATATGGTCCATGTGCACCGTTTCCGCCACGCCGGGCAGCTGATACAGCTCGTTGAGCAGCCCGTTCAGGTTCCGGTAGTCGACGATGCGCTTGCGGTCGCACTTGAAGTGGGTCACATAGACCGCGTCGAAGCGCACCAGCGTGGTCCACAGGCGCAGGTCCGCCTCGGTGAGCGTATTGCCCACCAGATAGCGGCTTTCACCGAGCCGGCGCTCCAGATCCTCCAGGGTGTCGAACAGGGCGGTCACCGCCTCGTCGTAGGCCTCCTGACCGGTGGCGAAGCCGGACTTGTAGACGCCGTTGTTCACATGGTGATAGACCGGCTCGTTGATCGCCTCGATGGCCTCGCGCAGGTCCTCCGGGTAGTAGTCCCCGGGGCGCGCGCCGAGCCCGTCGAAGGCGCCGTTGAGCATGCGGATGATGTCCGCTGACTCGTTGCTGACGATGGTTTCCCGTTCCTTGTCCCACAGCACCGGCACCGTGACCCGGCCGGTGTAGTGGGGGTCCGCTTTCAGATAGAGCTGGTAGAGCTTGTCCAGACCGTACAGCGGGTCGCCGGTGGCGCCGTCGAAGTCGTCGCGCAGCTCCCAGCCGTTCTCCAGCATGTGCGGGTGCACCACCGACACGTCGATGTGCTGTTCCAGACCCTTCCAGGCGCGCATCACCAGCGCGCGGTGCGCCCAGGGGCAGGCGAAGGACACGTACAGGTGGTAGCGACCCGCTTGCGCCTTGAAGCCGTCGTCACCGGACGGGCCGGCGGCGCCGTCGGCGGTGACCCAGTTGCGAAACTGGCTTTCCGAGCGTTTGAAGCGTCCGCCGGTGCTCTTGGTGTCGTACCACTTGTCCTGCCACTGTCCGTCGACCAGCAGTCCCATATCGCTCTCCCGTCGGTGTCTGACTTCCTGGGTTGGCCGCCCCGCGCTCAGGCGGTGGTGATGTTCAGCGCCTCCAGTTCGGCGGCGATTTCCGCCTCGGCCCGGGCCAGCGCCTGGTGCTTGACCTCATCGCCCATGTTGAGCCCTTCAGCGTAAATGAAACGTACGTCGCGAATACCCATGAAACCGAAAATCTGTTTTACGAACACGGTGGTGGTCTCGTAGGGCTGGCCGGCGTGCACACCGCCGTGGGCCGCGAACACGCGCACCGGTTTGTCCTCGATCAGGCCCACCGGGCCGGTGTCGGTGTACTTGAAGGTAACGCCGGCGCGGGCGATGTGATCGATCCATGCCTTGAACTGGGTGGGCGCGCCGAAGTTGTACATGGGCATGCCGATCACCACCAGGTCCGCGTCGCGCAGTTCCTGAACGAAGGCGTCGGAGCGGGCCAGAACGTCTTTCTGTGCCTGGTTGAGCCCGTCGCTGAAACCGCGCAGGGCACCCGCCCGTTCCAGGTCCAGGTGCGGCACGCCGTCAGTGACCAGATCCCGGGTCACCACCTCGGTGTCCGGGTGGGCGTCGCGGTAACCGTCGATAAAGGCGCGGCTGAGGCGGCTGGAGGCGCCGTCGGCGCCGAACAGGCTGTTTTGCAGATAGAGGATGCGGGTCATGGCCGTCTCCGTGGAAGATTGGAATGGCCCCATTGTCTTTTCGGATCATCCGATATAAAACGGCATCAATCTGTGTGATATGGCCAGCTGATTCGATATGTCGACCAAAATTACCCTGGACCAATGGCAAGCCCTGATCGCGGTGGTGGACGAAGGCGGCTACGCCGCCGCCGCCGAAGCCCTGGACAAAAGCCAGTCGGCGATCAGCTACGCGGTGCAGAAAATCGAAACCGAGCTGGGCGTGCGCGCCTTCGCCCTGGAAGGCCGGCGGGCCAAGCTCACCGAAACCGGCCATCTGCTCTACCGGCAGGCCAAGGTATTGCTGGAGGAGGCCGGCCGCATCGAGAGCAGCGCCATCCAATTCGGTCACGGCTGGGAGCCCCTGGTGCGGGTGGCCGCCGACGGCCTGTTTCCGCAAACCCTGGTGTTGTGCGCCCTGGTGCGGCTGGCGGAGGAAAGCCCGCTGACCCGGGTGGAGTTCCAGGAGACCATTCTGTCCGGCTCGGAGGAGGCGCTGCTGCGCCATGAGGCGGACCTGGCCATCACCGGCCGGGTGCCGCCGGGCTTCATGGGCGACCACCTGATTCGCATCCGCTTCGTGGCGGTAGCGGCGGCCCGGCATCCGTTGCACCATCAGGGCCCGCTGGGCCTGGACGATCTGCGCCCCCACCGCCAGCTGGTGGTACGCGACTCCGGCCGCCAGCGGGTGGATTCCGGCTGGCTCGGCGCCGAGAAGCGCTGGACCTTTTCCCACGGCCACACCCGCCGCCAGGCGCTGCTGCGCGGCCTGGGCTTCGCCTGGGTACCGGAACCGGAGATCCGCGACGACCTGGCCACCGGCGCGCTCGAGCCGCTGCCCCTGCGGGAAGGCGTGGACCGCTACCAGGATCTCTATCTGGTCTACGCCGACGGCCAGTACGCCGGCCGCGCCGCCCGCTTTCTCGGCGAGGGCATCAAGGCGCAACTGGCGTCCGGCGAGGACGGGCATTGACGTAACCCCGCCGATACCGGCTTATACTGAAGCCCACGTTCCCATTCTGGAGAAGGACCATGCGCTGGTTTGCCCTGTTTCTCGCCGTGACCCTGGCCGGCTGCGTGTCGCCGGTGGTGGTGGATCATCGCGGCGGCACGGATTTCGCCGAATACCGCAGCTATGCCATCGATCCGCCCGCCGACGATGAAGAGGTGCTCAGCCTGGACGGCCAGCGGGTGCAGCAGGCCCTGCGCCGGGAGCTGGCCAATCACCCGCTGCAAAGCGCCGGCAAGGACCAGGCCGATATGCTGGTGCGCTACCGGTTCGTGCCGGTGGAAAAATTCCAGGGCAGCGGCGTGCAGTTCGGCTTCGGCTGGTTCGGGCGCGGCTACGGCCTGTCCACCAGCACCCCGGTTGAAGGCGAGACCTACAAGGAATACAAACTGCAGGTGGCCATGGTGGACCGGGCCACCAAGGACGTGGTCTGGGAAGCCACCAGCCGCGATACCCTCTACGAGGAACTGAGCAGCCAGCGGCGCGTCGAGCGCATCGACAAAATGGTGGCGGAAATGCTCAAGCGCTATCCGCCGGCGGCCAGCTGACCCGCACCCGCAGGCCGCCGCCCGGCGCCCTGTCCAGGGCCACCCGGCCATCGGTACGCGCCGTGATGGTGGTGACGATGGCCAGCCCCAGGCCACGGCCACCGCCATGTCCGCGCCAACCCCGCTGCAGGGCCCGGCGGCGCTGTTCCGGAGTCAGACCGGGCCCCTGATCATTAATGCACAGCCCTACGCGCCCGTCGTCCAGCGGCGCCAGGGTAATCACCCCGCCTTCCGGACTGTGACGCACCGCATTCTCCAGCACGTTGCGCAGCACGATGCGCACCAGCCCGGCGGGCGCCGCCGGCACGCCGGCCACGGCCTCCCGCCACACGCTCAGATTCCGCTTCCGAAGCGACGCCGCCAGTTCCTCCAATACCCCGTCCAGCACTGTGGCCAGGGACACCCGATCCGCCGGGGCGCTGCGCTCCCGAGCCAGAGCCAGCAACTGGTCCAGACTGTGGCCGAGCCGCTCCGCCGCCTGCTGAGCCGCGTCCCGGGCGTGTTCGGCACGGGGCCCCTCGGTGCGCTGCGCCACCTGCAGCTGGGTACGGATCGCCGCCAAAGGGGTGCGCAGTTCATGGGCCAGGTCGTCGGTGAGCCGGCGCTCCCGATCCAGGGCCTCCCGTTCGCGGCCGAACACCTGGTTGAGCGTGGCCACCATGGGTTCCAGTTCCACCGCCCCCGGCGGCGTGGCCACCGTCCGCCGGTCACCGGCATCGCGGCCGGCGAGCTGGTCGCGCAACGAGGACAGCGGGCCCAGGGCCCGGCCCACCGCCCACCAGACCAGGGCCAGGCTGGCCAGCAGGCCAAGGGACAGGGCCGCCAGCAGCACCAGCGCCACCTGACGCATAAAGCCGGTGCGCCCGGCCATGCGTTCGGCGGACGCCACTCTCAGATCGCCCTGGGTCACCGTGAACACCCGCCAGAGTTCACCGTCCAGATGGCGCTGGCCAAAGCCGTCCCCATCCAGTGCCAGGCCGCCCTCCGGGGCCCCGCTGGAGCGGGCCAGCAGTTCCCCGCGCAAGCCGCTCACTTCGCAGGCGATGCCACGCAGGGGCAGCCGACCGCCTTCCGCCAGGGCCGCCGGCACCGCCGCGCCGGCGTCCACCAGCGACGCCACCATCCGCGCCGACGCCGCCAGCCGCTGGTCGAGCACCGCCGCCACCCGGTCGCGCACCCCCTGGTGCAGCCATACCGCCAGCACCAGCCACAGCACCGACAACCCCAGGCCCAGCCCCAGCAGCAGGCGGCCGCGCAAACTGGCCGGCGCCAGCCTCACGGTGGGGCCCCCAGGCGATAGCCCTCGCCGCGCACGGTCTCGATCAGCCCTTCACCGAACTTGCGACGCAGGCTGTGAATGTGCACCGCCAGGGCATTGCTCTCCACGCTCTCGGTCCAGCCGTAGACCCGGTCGGCCAGGTCGTCGGCGGTCAGCACCCGCCCGCGGGCGCCGAGCAGCGCCTGAAGCAGAGCCCGCTCGCGGCGCGTCAAGGGCATTTCCCGTTGATCCAGCCAGACCTGTTGGCGGGCCGGGTCGAAGCGCAGCCGGCCATATTCCACCAGCGGCGCCGCCCGGCCCTCCGCCCGGCGCAACAGGGCGTGTACCCGCGCCACCAGTTCGTCCAGGTCGAAGGGTTTTTCCAGGTAATCATCGGCGCCGGCGTTGAGCCCGGCGACCCGGTGGGCGACGCCATCCCTGGCGGTCAGCACCAGCACCGGCTCATCGCGACCCTGCCGACGCCATTGGCGCAGCAGCGACAAACCATCCCGGTCCGGAAGGCCCAGGTCCAGCACCACCAGATCGAACGCCGCCCTGGCCAGCGCCGCCTCCGCGGCGCCGGCATTCGGCACCCAGGCCACCGAAAAGCCGTGCACCTCCAGGCCCGCCTGTACGCCGTCGCCCAACAGGGCATCGTCTTCCACCAGCAGAATGTGCATTATCGCTCCCATCGCTCACCATGCCGGGTATCCTGGCCGCGCCGAATTAACCGGGCGTTAATCATCGGCGGCCAGCCTGTCGTCGACAACCGCTCAAGAGACCGCTCGGGAGAGAGCCGCTTTCATGACAGCCTTCCATCTAGGCCCCCTGGCCCTGCCGCTGGCCGTGCTGCCCTGGCTGGCCGGCGTGATCGTCGCCTGGGTGCTGGCCGCTTGGCGGCGCCGCCGGGAACGGCCGGACGCCGAGCCGGTGCTCAGCTGGATGCTGTTCAGCGGGCTGATCGGAGCCCGGCTGGCGTTCGTGCTCCGCTACCTGGATCAGTACGCCGGGCCGCTGTCCATGCTGGACGTGCGCGACGGCGGTTTCTGGTGGCCGGGGGCGGTGCTGGGTGCGCTGGCGGGGCTGGCCCTGGCCCGCTGGCGCGGTCATCGCAAGGCGCTGGCCGAGGCCGGGCGTGTCGGCGTGGCCGGCGCGGTGGCGGCCCTGCTGACCGGCCTGGCCCTGGCGCCGCTGCGCGCCGGGGACGCCCCCTTGCCCGAGGCCACGCTGTACGACCTGGGCGGCACCCCGGTGGCCCTGGCGGACGCCGTCGACGGGCGGCTGACGCTGATCAATTTGTGGGCCAGCTGGTGCCCGCCCTGCCGGAGGGAAATGCCGGTGCTCCAGCAGGGGCAAACCGATTACCCGGCGGTGCGCTTTCTGTACGCCAACCAGGGCGAGGACGCCGACACGGTGCGCCGATACCTGAGCAGCGAGGGCCTGCGGTTGGAACGGGTTTTGCTGGACCCCCACCGGGACCTGGGCCGCGCCCTGGGCGGCGGCCTGCCCACCACCTTGCTGGTGGACGACCGGGGCCGGGTGGTGAACAGCCATCTGGGCCCGCTGTCGCCGGCCAGCCTGCGCCATTTTATTCGTTCCCATTTGCCATCCGACCAGGAGTGAACCGTGCCGTTATCCCGCTTTTTCCGCCCCCTGACCCTGCTGCTGATCGCGGCTCTGAGCGCCGGTGCCGTGCAGGCCCGAGAGGACACGCCGGAGGACCGGGCGGCGCTGGAAAAGCAGATTTTCGATGTACTGGAACAGAGCCACTGGGTGGCGGAGGGCGCGGCGGATCCGGACCGGGTGGTGTACACCTTCACCGACCTGAAATGCCCCTATTGCGAGCGCCAGTGGCGGGACATGCGGCCGTTGCTGGCGGACCCGGACAACCGCACCCAGGTGCGCCATGTGGTGGTCGCGGTTCTGCGCCCGGGCAGCTACGGGGAAGGGGCGGCGGTGCTGGCGGCGGACGATCCGGCGGCGGCGCTGGCGCAAGGCGAGAAGGGCGAATTGAAGCCGCTGGACCCGGTACCGGAGGCGGTGGGCCGTCAGTTGCGCGAGAACAATGCGCTGATGCGGGAGTTCGGCATTCGCGGCACGCCGGCGACGATCTTCCGGGACCCGGACGGCAAGCTGCAGTTCGCGCCCGGCGTGCTGCAGCCGGACACCCTGCGCCGGCTGGTGTTTCAGCTCAACTGAGCGACCGGCGTCAGTCGCTCAGCCAGCTGACCTTGCCTTGGCAGACGGTGAGTTTCACCGCGCCGGGCAGGCGGCTGTGCAGCCAGGGGGAGTTGCGGCCGGCGGACAACCAGTGGCTGGACAGGGTGCGACTTTCCGCCGCCGCCAGCACGCACAGGCTCGCCGGCCGACCCGCTTCCAGATGGCCGGCCTGGATGCCCAGGCAGCGCGCCGGCGCGGCGGTCACCGCCTCCAGCGCCCGGTGCAGCGGCAGGGCGCCGTCGTCCACCAGCTTGAGCATCAACGGCAGCAGAGTGTCCAGGCCGGAGATGCCCGGCCGGGTGGCCGGGAACGGGGCGGTCTTGCTGAACGAGCCGGCGGGCTGGTGCTGGGAGCACACCGCGTCGATGGTGCCGTCGGCCACCGCCGCCAGCAGGGCTTCCCGGTCGGCGGCCCCGCGCAGCGGCGGGATCACGTGGCAGTGGCTGTTGAAGCCTTCCAGGGCGGATTCGTCCAACAACAGATGGTGAACGCTCACATCGGCGGTCACCGGCAGCCCGCGAGCCTTGGCGGCGCGCAGCAGAGGCAGGGATTCGCGGCTGGAGATCTGCTGGAAGTGGGCACGCACGCCGGTGGCCTCCACCAGCAGCAGGTCCCGGGCCAGCTCCACGGACTCCGCCACCGCCGGAATGCCGGGCAGCCCCAGCCGGGTGGCCACGGGCCCTTCGTGGGCACAGCCGCCGGCGGCCAGGGCCGCGTCCTGGGGCCGGAACATCACCGGCAGGTCGAAGGTGGCGGCGTATTCCAGGCCCCGCTTGAGCACCAGGGCGTCCGCCACCGGTGCACCGGCCTGGCCCACGGCGATGCAGCCGGCGCGGGCCAGGGTGGCCATTTCCGCCAGCTGCACGCCATCCAGATCCTGGGTCAGGGCGGCCACCGGCAGCACCCGGGCAAAGCCCGCCTGGCCGGCCTGTTCGCGGATCAGCCGCACCACCGCGGTGGAGTCCACCGGCCCGCAGTCCGGCTGCGCCGCCAGGTGGGTGATGCCGCCGGCGGCGGCGGCGCGGGTTTCCGAAGTGACGTCGCCGGCACGGCCGCTGTCCGGCAGCGACAAATGCACGCAGGCATCCACCAGGCCGGGGATCACCCATTGGCCGTCGGCGTCGACGATGTCCGCGCCGGGGGCGTCCAGGCTGGCGCCGATGCGCACCAGACGGCCGTCCTCCACCAGCAGGTCGGCCACCTCGTCGCGGCCGGAGGCCGGATCGATCACCCGGCCCTTGCGAATCAACAGATGCGCCTTAGCGGCCATGCTGGTCTCCCTGCTCCGGGTTCTGGCTGCTTTCCTGGCCGCTGATCGCCATGGACATCACCGCCATGCGCACCGCGATGCCGAAGGTCACCTGGTTGAGAATCACCGAGCGCGGGCCGTCGGCCACCTCGGAGGCGATTTCCACGCCCCGGTTGATCGGCCCCGGGTGCATGACGATGGCGTCCGGCTTGGCGTGGCGCAGTTTTTCGTTGTTGAGGCCGTACAGGCGGAAGAATTCCGCCTCACTGGGCAGGAAGGCGGAGTCCATGCGTTCCTTCTGCAGGCGCAGCATGATCACCACGTCCACGTCCTTCAGGCCCTGGGTCATGTCGTGGCAGACGGTGACGCCCAGGCTCTCGGCGGCGGCCACCGGCAGCAGGGTGCGCGGACCGATCAGGCGCACTTCCTCGGCGCCCAGGATATTGAGCGCGTGCACCTGGGAGCGGGCCACCCGGGAATGCAGCACATCACCGACGATCGCCACCCGCAGGCCGGCGAAGCCGCCTTTGTAGTGGCGGATGGTGTACATATCCAGCATCGCCTGGGTGGGGTGGGCGTGGCGCCCATCGCCGGCGTTGATCACCGCCACGCCGGGGGTCACCTCGTTGGCGATGAAGAACGGCGCTCCGGAGTCCTGGTGGCGCACCACGAACATGTCGGCGGCCATCGCTTCCAGATTGCGCAGGGTGTCCAGCAGGGTCTCGCCCTTGCTGGTGGCGGACTTGGCGATGTCCAGGTTGAGCACGTCGGCGCTGAGCCGCTTGGCGGCCAGCTCGAAGGTGCTGCGCGTGCGCGTGCTGGATTCGAAGAACAGGTTCACCACCGTTTTGCCGCGCAGCAGGGGCACCTTCTTGATGGCGCGCCCGCCCACGTCGACGAAACTGGCGGCGGTGTCCAGGATGTCTTCCAGCAGGGAACGGGAGAGATGTTCGACGGAAAGAAAGTGTCGCAGCTTTCCGTCATCGGTGAGCTGCACGCGGGAGGAGGGCGGCGGCGCAAGCGTCATTCGTCAGCCTTTACGGGGATCTCAATCACCTCCGCGACCAGGGGCGCGGGCCCGCGTAATTCTACCCGCTGATGGGGCGGCAATGCCAAAGTTTCCCCGCAAATATCGGGACGAATTGGCAATTCCCGGTGTCCGATGTCGAACAGCACCGCCAGCCGGATCGAGGCCGGCCGGCCGTAATCGAACAGTTCATTCATGGCGGCGCGGATGGTGCGGCCGGTCATCAGCACGTCGTCCACCAGCAGCAGGTGGGCCCCGTCCACCTCGAACGGCAGATCCGACGGTTTCACCGTGCGTTTCAGCCCGCGGGTGTCGAAGTCGTCCCGGTAGAAACTCACGTCCAGGGAGCCCAGGGGCGCGGCGGTGGCCAGCCGGGCATTGAGCGCCTCGGCCACCCAGGCGCCGCCGGACTGAATCCCCACCAGCGCCGGCGGCGCCTCGCCATAGTCGGCCGCGACCCGCTCCGCCATGGCGGTCAGGCGCGCCTCGATCTCCGCTTCGTTCCAGCGCAAGGGTGTCTCCTGAAGATGGATGGTTCGAACCGGCGTAGAGTAGCAGATCGCCGGCACACCGTGCGTCTTTTGCGAGCCGCACCCAGCTGCCGGCGCCCGTCTTGGTTTACACTCGCGCCACAGTCACCGGCGCCGCGCCGGCGTTAGGGTGGCGGTTCATCAACATGGATATGGAAACAGGAATTAGGATGACACTCTTGACCAAGAGACTGGCTTTGACCAAAAGCATGGCGGCGGTGGCCCTGGTGGCCGCGTTCGCGCAACCGGTTCAGGCGTTTGACCTTAAAGGCGCCATGGACTCCGCCAACAAGGCGGTGGATCAGGCTCAGAAAAAAGCCACCGACGCCACCAACCGCTCCCAGGCCACCGTGGACGGCGCCCGGCTGGCCGGCGACACCGCCACCCTGGTCAACGACCTGTCCAGCCAGCTCGGCGTGTCCACCGAACAGGCCGCCGGCGGCACCGCCGCGCTGTTCTCCCTGGCCAAAAGCCAGCTGTCCGGCGATCAGTTCAGCGGCGTCACCGACCAGGTCTCCGGCCTCGGCACCCTGCTCGGCGGCACCGGCACCGGCAACGGCGGCGGCCTGCTGAGCGGCGTGCTCGGCAATGTGAAGACCCTGGCCGGCGTGCAGCAGGCGTTCAGCGCCCTCGGCCTGAGCCCGGAAATGATCGGCCAGTTCACGCCGATCATCACTCAATTCCTGGGCAACCAGGGCGTGGCCGGTTCGGTGATCGGCACCCTCCAGAACCTCTGGGCCCCGGCCACCTGAGCCTGACGCCGCCGACGCCCTCAGCGGCGGCGGCGTGCCTTGAACCGAGCGCTCGTCAGGGAAGGATCGGCTCGGCGCCGTTCAGCAGCCCTTCGGCGATCACCACCGCGGCCATGGAGTCCACTTTCGGGTCCGGGCCGCGCTGGCCGGTGCGTTCGCGGGCTTCCCGGGTGGAAAGGCGCTCATCCACCATCACCACCGGCAGGCCGAAGCGACCGTGCAAGCGCCGGGCGAACTTGCGCGCGCGGGCGCTGGAGGGGCTTTCGGTGCCGTCCATATTGAGCGGCAGGCCCACCGCCAGGGTATCCGGGCGCCACTCGTCGAGCAGCGCCGCCACCCGGTCCCAATCCGGCTGGCCGTTATGGCTGGGCAGGGGCAGCAGGGGTGAGGCGGTGCCGATCAGATCATTACCGGTGGCCAGGCCGATCTTCTTGGTGCCGTAGTCGAAGGCCAGCAGGATCAACCGTGGCCCACCTGGGTGGCGATCAGGCTGATGTCCACGCCGAGCCCGGCGGCGGCGGCCTGCCAGCGTTGGTTGAAGGGCGTGTCCAGGACCAGTTCCGGGGAGCTGGCGGCGCTCAGCCAGACGTTCTCGGCCAGTTCCTGTTCCAGTTGGCCCCGGTCCCAGCCGGCGTAGCCCAGGCACACCAGGGTGGCCTCCGGGCCTTCGCCCAGGGCGATGGCTTCCATGATGTCCCGGGAGGTGGTCAGGCACAGGCCGTCGGCCAGCTGAATGCTGGAGTCCCACTGCCGCGGCGTGCTGCGATGCAGCACGAAGCCGGAATCCTGCTGGATGGGGCCGCCGGCCACCACCTGATGATGCTCGGAGGGCGGCACCTCCACCTCGATGTCCATGTCCACCAGGATGTCGTTGAGACTCAGCGATACCGGGCGGTTCAGCGTCAACCCCATGGCGCCTTCGTCACCGTGCTCCACCACGTAGGTGACGGTGTGTTCGAAGTTGGGATCGTCCATCTGCGGCATGGCGATCAGAAGCTGATGTTTGAGGCTGGCGTTGTCCATGGCCACAGTATCCGGCGCGGCCCCGGCGAGGGCAAGGGAACAAGCGCCGCCGGCGCTATTGGGACGACACCCGGCGCCCGGCGTCGAAGCGCCAGGTGCGAATGATCTCCAGCACGTCCATGCGCTCGCGCATCTCGCCGGTGAACGGCTCGAACGGCGCCGCCAGCCGTACACTCTGGATCGCCGCCTGGTCCAGGAAGCCGTGGCCGGAGGACGCCAGCACCTTCACTTCCTCGATGTCGCCGTTGCGGCGCAGCGCCACCATCAACCGCACCCCGCCAAAGGTATTGTTCTCCAGCGCCTGACGCGGAAAGTGACGGGTGCCGGCGGCCTCCACCTTGCGGCGGAAGGCGTCGATGTAGGCGGCCTCATAATGGGCCTTGGCGGACACCGAGGTGAGACGCCGGATCCGGGGACGCTTGGCGTAGGCCTGCTTCTGCTGGTCGAGACGGGCCTGCAGGCTGGCGATCTCCCGGCTCAGCTCGTCCATATTGTCCCGCTCGGCTTTCTGGCGTGGCGTTTTTTCCTGGCGGTCGCTCTGTTCGCTCTCCTCGGGCCGGTCACTGCGCGCCCGGGTAACGATGATCTTCTGGCGGGTGACCGGGCGCGGCTCCCGGGCGGACGGCGCCTGAAGCTGCACGGTGTCGGTGTCCGGGTCGCTGAACGGCGCGGTTTCGGTGGTGGTCAGCTCGCGCTTGTCCGCCTGGTCGCCGGCGCCGGCCTGGTTGGCCTGGGCGATGAAGTCGGCCTCTTCCGGTTCCTGGTCGGCCCGGTGCGAGGCCAGGGTCACCTCCAGGCTGTTGGGCGCCGCGCGCGGCTTCTCCGGCGCGAAACTGACACCAAACAGCACCACGCCGTGCACGGCCAGGGCCAGAAACAATGTGAAGCCGAGCCGGTCGGCGGCGGTTACCTGAGGAGCAGCCATGAAGGATCTTGCGTCTTTATTATCGTGCTCATTGTCCCCCGAACGCGCCACGCCGCCCAGGACGTAGCGCGCATTTCCCCGATCAGCCGCGCAGTTCGAGCAGGGCGTCGAACAGCTGGCCGGCGATATTGATGCCGTAGATCTGATCCAGCTCGCGCACGCAGGTGGGGCTGGTCACGTTGATCTCGGTGAGATAATCGCCGATCACATCCAGGCCCACGAAGTAGAGCCCTTTCTCGCGCAGCACCGGGCCCACCTGCTGGCAGATCCAGCGGTCCCGGTCGGTGAGCTCGCGCCCCTGCCCGGTGCCACCGGCGGCCAGATTGCCGCGGAACTCGCCTTCCTTGGGAATGCGGGCCAGGGCGTAGTCGACCGGCTCGCCGTTGATCATCAGGATACGCTTGTCGCCGTCCTTGATCTCGGGAATGAAGCGCTGGGCCATCACCGGGGTTTTGCCGTTCTCGGTGAGCACGTCGATGATCACGCTCAGGTTGGCGCTGCCCGGCTCGATGCGGAACACATTGGTGCCGCCCATGGCGTCCAGCGGCTTCATCACCGTGTCACCCTGTTCCTTTACAAACTCGCGCAGACGATCCGCGCGGCCGGACACCAGGGTGGGCACGCAGCATTGGGGAAAATCGGTGGCGAACAGCTTTTCGTTGCTGTCGCGGACACTGGCCGGTTTGTTGACCACCATCACCCCTTCGCGCTCCACCTTCTCCAACATATAGGTGGCGTACAGATAGGCGGCGTTGAACGGCGGGTCCTGGCGCATCAGGATCATGTCCAGACCGGCCAGGGGCCGGGGTGCCGGCTCGCCCAGTGTGAACCAGTCGTTATTATCGTCGCGCACGGTCAGGTCACGGGTCACCGCCCGCACCTCGCCGTCGCGCACGTACAGATCGGCGGGCTCCATATAATGGATGGACCAGCCGCGCCGCTGGGCTTCCAGCAGCATGGCCAGGGTGGTGTCTTTCCAGGGTTTGATGTGGTCGATGGGGTCCATCACCACGCCGATGTTCAGGCTCATGGAGGCTCCAGGAAATAGTCGCGGCAGGGGTGCCGGGCAATGGTATCAGTGCCTCGCGCGGGCCGCTACGGGACGCTTTTCTCAGGTCCCACAGGGTCTTATAGATTGAATGTAGAAACTGTGTTAAAACCTCGGCTTGGGCTGTTTCACCCAGTAGAGCCTCCGAACAAAGTCGTAACGGGGATCAAAGAAGAGGCTCACCGGACCCACAATAACTATGATTTTCGGCGTCGCCGGGACGGCGGCTGTGCCCGCGCCTCCCGCTGACATGACGTTGCGGCCCGTAACGGTTCACGATTGAAGGCAGTTCTCCATGACTGACAATTTCCAAGACCTCAAGGTAATGGTGATCGACGACTCCAAAACCATTCGTCGTACCGCCGAAACCTTGCTGAAGAAAGCGGGCTGCGAGGTGATTACCGCCACCGACGGGTTCGATGCCCTGGCCAAGATCGCCGACAGCAAGCCGAGCATCATTTTCGTGGACATCATGATGCCGCGACTGGACGGCTACCAGACCTGTGCCCTGATCAAGAACAACAGCGCCTTCAAGGCGACGCCGGTGATCATGCTGTCGTCCAAGGACGGCTTGTTCGACAAGGCCAAGGGTCGGATCGTGGGGTCCGACGAATACCTGACCAAGCCGTTCTCCAAGGACGAACTGCTGGGCGCCATTCGTCAACACGTCTAATGCCGCTTCAATGCCACCGCGACGCTCAACCCGAAGAGGAAAAGATGGCACGCATTCTGATCGTCGATGATTCTCCCACCGAGTGCTACAAACTGCGGGAGATCCTGGAAAAACACGGCCACCACGTTCTGGAAGCCGCCAACGGCGCCGACGGCGTGGCGCTGGCCCGCTCCGAACTGCCCGACCTGGTGCTGATGGACGTGGTGATGCCCGGCCTGAACGGTTTTCAGGCCACCCGGCAACTGACCAAGGGCGCCGACACCGCCCATATACCGATCATCATCGTGACCACCAAGGACCAGGAAACCGACCGGGTCTGGGGCAAGCGTCAGGGCGCCCGCGATTACCTGACCAAGCCGGTGGACGAGGACGTGCTGCTGCAGACCGTGGACCGGCAGCTGACCGGCGCGTGACGCATCGATGAGTACCGCCGCCTCCGCCGCCTTCGTCAAACTGGCGGACTATCTGGTCCGCTGCCGCCGGCTGGCCGCCAGCCTGCCGATGCAGGAAGACGCGGTCGATTACTGGAGCGGGGTGGGCTTTACCCTGGACCGTCACCGGCTGGTGGCGCCCATGGACGAGGTGGCGGAAATCCTCTCGGTGCCGCCCTACACCCGGGTGCCCGGGGTACTGCCCTGGATGAAAGGGGTGGCCAACGTGCGCGGCCGCCTGATGACGATCATGGATCTGAGCCGTTTCCTGGGCCGGGCTTCGGAGCTGCAGGAACGACGGCGCAGATTGTTGGTGTTGGATCAGAACGATCTTTATACCGGGGTCATCGTGGATGAGGTGCAGGGTATGCAGCACTTCCCACTCGATGCCTACCGGCCGGTGCCGACCGCGGGGGACGAGGACCTGGGGCCTTATCTGCGCGGCGGCTATCTGAGGGACGGGGAACTCTGGTCCGTGTTCAGCCTGACGCGGCTGGCACAGGATCCGCGCTTCATGCAGGCGGCCCGCACGGGCTGAGGCAAGACGCGCCGGGGAGATAAGAACAGAGCCAGGCCAGGAGCCAGTTATGAAGTTCAAACCGGGAAACGTGTTCAGCAAGGCACGGGGGAGCGCGGGGGGCAATCCGCTCAATGTCGCCCTGTATATCGGGCTTGCCATTTTCATCGCCCTGGCGCTGGCCAACTTTCTGTTGTCGGCGACGCGGGCCAACCTGGCCCAGGAAAACATCACCGACGCCTCGGAACTGCGCGTGGTCTCCCAGCAGATCGCCAAGAACGCGCTGGAGGCTTCTTCCGGTAACGCCGACGCCTTCGTGCTGCTGCAGGATTCGCGCAGCGATTTCCAGGGTGCCTGGAACCGGCTGAAGGAAGAACCGGTGGCCAACGATCAGGTCAAGCAGCGCCTGCAGGCGCTGTGGGATCAGGCCAGCGAGGACACCGCCACCATTCTGAACGGCCGCGACGCGGTGCTGGATCTGCACGAAGTGGCGGACACCCTGGCCCAGGCCATTCCCCAGCTGCAATCCGAATACCAGGCGGTGGTGGACATCCTGGTGGAGACCAACGCCGCTCCGGATCAGGTGGCCTTCGCCCAGCGCCAGATTCTGCTCACCGAACGGATCCTGCGCTCCATCTCCCGGGTGTTGGAAGGCGATGACAACGCGGTGATCGCCGCCGACAACTTCGGCCGCGACGCCACCGAGTTCGGCCGCGTGCTGAACGGCATGCTGCAGGGCGACCCGGCCATGGGCATCCAGCAGATCACCAACCCCGAGGCGCTCAACTATCTGCAAAGGGTGTCCCGTCTGTTCGACGAATTCGTCACCCAGTCCATCGACGAGATTCTGTACACCGCCCCGGACCTGTTCCAGGTGGCCAGCGCCGCCGACACCATCTTCCGTACCTCCCAGGATCTGCTGCAGGAATCCACCAACCTGAACGAGCAGTTCGAGAGCACCACCACCGGGCTGTTCCCCTCGCTGTGGCTGGGCGCCGTGTGCGCCGGCATCGCGGTGCTGATGTTCTTCCTGATCATGCTGCAGCGTAACCGTGAAGCAGCCCGCCGCCGTAACGAGCTGGAAAGCGAGAACCAGCGTAACCAGGCGGCGATTTTGCGTCTGCTCGATGAACTGGGCGACCTGGCGGACGGTGACCTGACCGTGGAAGCGACGGTGACCGAGGACTTCACCGGCGCCATCGCCGACTCCATCAACTACTCCATCGACCAGCTGCGCAGCCTGGTACAGACCATCAACAACTCCGCCGTGCAGGTGGCCTCCGCCGCCCAGGAAACCCAGTCCACCGCCATGCATCTGGCGGAAGCCTCCGAGCACCAGGCCCAGGAAATCGCCGGCGCCTCGGCGGCGGTGAACGAAATGGCGGTGTCCATTGACCAGGTATCCGCCAACGCCGCCGAGTCCGCCGCGGTGGCGGAAAAAGCGGTGGCGATCGCCAACAAGGGCGCGGAAGTGGTGCAGGCCACCATCCACGGCATGGACACCATCCGCGAGCAGATCCAGGAAACCTCCAAACGGATCAAGCGGCTGGGTGAATCCTCCCAGGAGATTGGCGACATCGTATCGCTGATCAACGACATCGCCGACCAGACCAACATCCTGGCTTTGAACGCGGCCATTCAGGCGTCCATGGCCGGCGAGGCGGGCCGTGGCTTCGCGGTGGTGGCGGATGAGGTGCAGCGCCTGGCGGAACGTTCCGCCGCCGCCACCAAGCAGATCGAAACCCTGGTGAAAACCATTCAGACCGACACCAACGAGGCGGTGATTTCCATGGAAGCCACCACCGCCGAGGTGGTGAAGGGCGCGCGCCTGGCCCAGGACGCCGGTGTCGCCCTGGAAGAAATCGAAAACGTATCCAAGAACCTGGCCGACCTGATCCAGAACATTTCCAACGCGGCGCGCCAACAGGCCGCCTCGGCGGGTCACATCTCCAACACCATGAACGTGATCCAGGAAATTACCTCGCAGACCTCCGCCGGTACCACCGCCACCGCCCGCTCCATTGGCGACCTGGCGGAAATGGCCCAGGAGATGCGCAATTCGGTGGCCGGCTTCCGCCTGCCGGAACATTCCTGAGCCGGCCTGAGCCGGTTCCGGAGACGGAACCATGGGTTACGCAGTGACAGATCGCTGGTCGATCAAGAGCGCCCCCGCCATGGACGCCGAGCAGTTCCAGCTCTGGCAGGCCCTGCTCGAGGAGCGCACCGGCATGACGCTGGCGGCGGAGCGCAAGCCGTTCCTGGAGACCAGCCTCAATATCCGCATGCGCGAGCTGGGCATCGCCGGCTACGACCTGTATTACGAGCAGCTGGTCACCGGTGCCACCGAGGCGCGGGCCATGGAATGGTCGGTGCTGGTGGACCGGCTCACGGTTCAGGAAACCAGCTTCTTCCGCCACCCGGGCTCGTTCGCCCTGGTGCAGGAGTTCGTCGACCGGTTCGCCGCCGAACGGCCCGGCGGCGCCACCCTCAATGCCTGGAGCGTGGGCTGTTCCACCGGCGAGGAAGCCTATTCCCTGGCGATGCTGATCAACGAGCGCTTCGCCGACAACGGCAAGCCGCTGTTCTACGGCATCACCGGCACCGACATCAGCCTGCCCACCTTGGCCAAGGCGCGCCGTGGCCTGTTTCCACGGCGCCGGGTGGAGCAGATCGATCCGGCGCTGCGCGAGGCTTACTTCAGCGACGCCGACGGCCGCCACCAGCAGGTCGCCCAGACGCTGCGTGAGCGGGTCTGTTTCGCCTACCTGAACGTGCTGAATCTGGATCAGGCGCCGATGGACAACATGGACCTGATCTTTTGCCAGAACATGCTGATTTATTTCCGCCGCTGGCGGAAACGGCAGATCGTCAACCGGCTGGCCGGCCGGCTGGCACCCGGGGGATTACTGGTGCTCGGACCCGGCGAAATCACCGATTGGCAGGATCCGCGACTGGAACGTGTCCAGTTCGCCGACACCCTGGCCTTCCGGCGCCGGCAATAAGAACGCGGGAGACGTCATGAGCAACCGTCACGACTATCTGGCACTGGATTGGGTTCGTGGGGAAATCCAGGAAACATTGAACCAGGCCCGGCAGGCCCTGGAGGCGTTCGTCGAGCATCCGGACGACGCCACGCGCATGCGCTTTTGCCAGACCCACCTGCACCAGGTGTACGGCACCCTGCAGATGGTGGAGTTCTACGGCGCCGCACTGCTCGCCGAGGAAATGGAAAAGCTGGCCCGGGCGCTGGTGGAACGGCGCGTGGGCAACGTAAGCGACGGCCAGGAAACGCTGATGCGCGCGATCCTGCAGCTGCCGCCCTACCTGGACCGGGTGGCCAGCAACCGGCGCGACCTGCCGGTGGTGCTGCTGCCACTGCTCAACGATCTGCGCGCCGCCCGGGGCGAGTCCCTGCTGTCCGAAACCGCCCTGTTCAAGCCGGACCTGCGCCACGCCGAAGGGCAGGGGCGGGTGCCGGAATCGGTGAGCGCCGACCCGCGCTTCCCGCAGCTGGCGCGCAAGATCCGTCAGATGTTCCAGCTGGCTCTGGTGGGCGTCATGCGCAACAACGACATCGACCGCAACCTGGGCTACATGCGCAAGGTGTTCGCCAAACTGGAGCAGGTCACCGGCGACGCCGCCCGGGCGCCCCTGTGGCGCATCGCCGACGCCCTGGTGGAAGGCCTGCGCGAGGACGTCATCGAGTTGGGCAGCTCGGTGAAGCAGATGCTCGGTCAGGTCGACCGCACCCTGCGCGAACTGGCCGCCGACGGTGTCGAAAGCCTGGAGCGGCCGGCTCCGCCGGAGCTGCTCAAGAACCTGCTCTACTACGTGGCCAAGGCGGACCACGACAGCCCCCGCATCCGCGAGGTGCGCGCCGGCTTCCGCCTGGACGAGGCGCTGCCCTCCGACGATCTGATCAACGCCGAGCGGGAACGCATGACCGGCCCGGACGCCATGGCCATGAGCTCGGTGGTCAGCGCCCTGTCCGAGGAAATCACCAAGATCAAGGACGCCCTGGAGCGGTTCGTGCACCAGGGCGACTCCGACCCGGCCGCCCTGGAACCCCAGATCACCGGCCTCAAGCAGGTGTCCGACACCATCGCCATGCTCGGCCTGGGCCAGCCCCGGGTGCTGGTGGAAGAGCAACTGCGGGTGATGGAAGCCATCGTCGACCGGCGCCGGCCGCCCCAGCGCGATACCCTGATGGACGTGGCCGGCGCGCTGCTCTACGTGGAAGCCACCCTGGCCGGCATCGGCGGCGATCAGCGCCGCCCGGCCTCCGCCACCGGCGTCGAGCTGCCCCGGCACGTGGGCCAGGCCATGGACGCGGTGCTGCGCGAATGCCGGGCCGGCCTGGAAGAGGCCAAGGACGGCATCGTCGAGTTCATCGCCTCACAATGGGACCGGAGCCACCTGACCACGGTGCCGGACAAGCTCAACGCGGTGCGCGGCGGGCTCGAGGTGGTGCAGCTGAACCGGCCCGCCGGCATCCTGCGCCAGTGCGTGCGCTTTATCGAGGAGCGTCTGCTGCAAGGCGACGCTACCCCGGACTGGCGCAGCATGGACACCCTGGCCGACGCCATCACCTCGGTGGAGTACTACCTCGAGCGCCTCAGCGACGACCCGGAAACCCGCGATGACATCCTGCAGCTGGCCCGTGCCAGCGTCAGTGACCTGGGTTACCCGCTACCGGAAGAGGAAGAGCAGGACGACGGCGCCGACGACGCCGAACCACCGCCGGCCCCGAAGCCGGAAGAACACCACCGGCCCGATGCCGAAACGCCGTCGGACGCCGCCACGGAGCAGGAGGACGACGACGATCTGATCGACGACGAGATCATCGAAATCTTCGTCGAGGAAGCCGGCGAAGTGCTGGAGGCGTTGAACCAGTACTTCCCACGCTGGGCGGCCAACACCGGCGACCAGACCGCGCTGGTGGAATTCCGCCGTGCCTTCCATACCCTCAAGGGCTCCGGCCGCATGGTCGGCGCCACCACCGTGGGCGAGCTGGCCTGGGCCATCGAGAACATGATGAACCGGGTGATCGACGGCAGCGTCGAACCGGACGCCACCCTGATCGAGCTGGTGCGCACCGTGCACGGCCTGATCCCGGCCCTGGTGGAGGCCTTCGCGCAACGACGCCCGCCGCCCTGGGACGTCACCCCGCTGGGGCGCGCCGCCTTCACCCTGGCGGAAGGCGGCCGGCTGGAATCGATCCCCCGCGTCGACGGCGACGACTCGCCGGTCCCCACCCTGGCCCCGGAACCCGCCGACGAGCCACCGGTTCTGGAACCGCAGGACGACCCGCTGGCCGACCTGGACGACCTGGAGTTCGAGCTGCCCCCCGGGGAGCCACCGGCGATCTCCACTCCCGCCGCGCCGGCCACCGACGACGGCCCGGACCCGGTGCTGCTGGACATCTTCCGCAGCGAGGCACGGCGCAATCTGGCGCTGGTGGGGGACTGGCTGGCGCAGCTTGATCCGGATCTCGCCGAACACCGGGTGGATGACGAGGTTCACCGCGCCCTGCACACCCTCAAGGGCAGCGCCCGCATGGCGGAAATCAACGCCATGGCGGAACTGGCGGAGCCGGCGGAGAAGCTGGTCAAGGAACTGATCAACGGCGGCCACCGCGCCGACGCGGAACGAGTGGCGCTGATCGACGCTACCCGGGAGCAGCTCGGCGAAGGCCTGGCGCGGCTGGGCCAGGGCCCGGTGACCCTGCCCGGCGCGGCGGACCTGATCGAACGCCTGGTGGCGGCCCGCGCCGCGCTCAATGAGCATCGGGAAGGCACCGACCCGCACATTCTGTCCGTGTTCCTCTCCGAGGGCATGGACCTGATCATCGACACCGACAAGCTGCTGGAGCAGTGGGCCAGCGACCCGGCGCACACCGCCGAGCTGGCGCGCCTGCGCGACGAACTGGCGCTGCTGGCGAACAGCGCGCGCACCGCCCGCCTCGACGAGATTCACGGGCTCGCCCAGGCGCTGGCGCTGGTGTATTCCGCGGTCAACGAGGGCCGGCTGCGCTTCAGCCCGAGCCTGCTGGAGCTGGCCCGGGAAGGCCACGAAGCGTTGATGAACATGATGGATTGTCTGGCCGCCGGCCAGACCGTGCGCGCCGAGCTGGGCCTGGTGGACGCCCTGCGCGACCTGGCCGAAACCTCCGGCCCGGACAATCCCGGTGACGGCCCGACCACGCCGGTGGACGACGACGACACCGATCCGGAGCTGGTGCGCCTGTTCCTGGAAGAGGCCGAGGATCTGCTGCTGTCCTCCAGCGAACATCTGGCGGCCTGGGAGCAGGGCGGCCAGGCCAGCCTGCCGGCCCTGCAACGGGACCTGCACACCCTCAAGGGCGGGGCGCGCATGGCCGCGGTAACGCCGGTGGGCGACCTGGCCCACGAGCTGGAAAACCTCTACGAAATGGCCGGCGGCCCGGACCGCCCGGCGCCGCCGGCGTTGTTCGACCTGCTGCACCGGGGCCATGACCGGCTCGCCGATATGATCGACGACCTGCGCCAGGGCCGTACCCCGGCACCGGCACCGGAGCTGTTGGCCGCCCTGCGCGAGGCCGTGGACGGCGACCTGACGATAGCGGCGGCGGACCCGGCGCCGACCGGCACGCCCTCCGAGCCGGACCAGGAACTGCTGGCTCTGTTCGTGGAAGAGGGCCGCGACGTGCTCGACAGCGCCGCACGCAGCCTGGACGCCTGGCTGGCCGACCCGGACAACGGCCTGGAATTGCAGTCCCTGCAGCGCGATCTGCACACGCTCAAAGGCAGCGCGCGGATGGCGGACACCGGCGCCGTGGGCGACCTCGCCCACGAGCTGGAAGCGCTCTACGACACCCTGAGCCGGCAACGCGCCCTGCTGACACCGGCGGTCTCGGCCCTGCTGCACGGTTGCCACGACCGGCTGGCGGACATGGTCGAGGCGGTGGCCGCCGGTCGCGCGCCGGTCGCGGCGGACGATCTGATCGCCGCCCTGGGCGAGGCACGGCGGGCGCCCTTCGAAGCCGACGGGGACACGGCGGCGGCCGGCCCCGCTGACGATGACCTGCCGGAGGATCTGGACCCGGAGATCCTGGACGTTTTTCTGGAGGAATCCGAGGAACTGGCGGAAATCATCGACGGCTGCCTGATGGCCTGGCGGGACCACCCCGAGAGCCGTGACTTCAGCGACGACCTGAAGCGCGCTCTGCACACCCTCAAGGGCGGCGCCCGCCTCGCCGGCCTGCAGGATCTGGGCGACCAGAGCCACGGCTTCGAGGGTCTGATCAACCGGCTGGAAAGCCAGCGCCGGGACCCGGAAGACGGCGATTTCGAAGCCATGCTGGCGCACTTCGATGCCATCAACCAACGGCTCGCCGGGCTGCGCGAGCGGGTGGCGGCGCGCCCGGCCCCGGCCGGGCCACCAGCGACCGTGGCCGGCCCGGATCCGCAAGCGACGCGCCCGCAACGGGAAGAGCGCCGGCCCCAGGCGCAGCCGCAGGAAATGGTGCGGGTGGGCGCCGATGTGCTGGAGGCCCTGGTGAACCTGGCCGGGGAAACCTCCATCAACCGGGGCCGGGTGGAACAGAGCATCAGCGAATTCGGCTTCAACGTGGCGGAAATGGGCGCCACCGTGACCCGGCTGTACGAGCAGCTGCGGCGCCTGGACGTGGAAACCGAAGCGCAGATTCTCTCCAACTATCAGCAGGGCGTGGACCGGGGTGAGTTCGACGGCCGCTTCGACCCGCTGGAAATGGACCAGTACTCGGAACTGCACCAGATCACCAAGCAGCTGTCCGAGTCCGCCTCCGACCTGCTGGACCTGAAGAACACTCTGCTGGACCGCACCCGCGACACGGAAACCCTGCTGCTGCAGCAACAGCGCATCAACACCGATCTGCAGGAAAAACTGATGCGCACTCGCATGGTGCCGTTCTCGCGGCTGGTGCCGCGGCTGCGGCGCATCGTGCGGCAGATTTCCGGCGAGCTGGGCAAGCGCGTCACCTTCGACGTGCTCAACCCGGAGAGCGAGCTGGACCGCACCCTGATGGAACGGGTGGTGGCGCCGTTGGAGCACATGCTGCGCAACGCCGTGGACCACGGCATCGAGGCCCCGGAAGGGCGTCGCCAGGCGGGCAAGCAGGAGGGCGGTCATGTCACCCTGGAGCTGACCCGGGAGGGCGGCGAAGTGGTGGTGATTCTGGCCGACGACGGCCGCGGCATCGACACCGAGGCGGTGCGTCGCAAGGCGGTGGAGCGGGGCCTGATGGCCGAGGACGCGGCGCTGCCGGATCATGAAATTCAGCAGTTCATCTTCCATGCCGGTTTCTCCACCGCCAGCCAGGTGACGCAGGTGTCCGGCCGGGGCGTGGGCATGGACGTGGTGGCCAGCGAGATCAAACAGCTGGGCGGCTCGGTGACCATCGACTCGCGACCCGGCCAGGGCACCCGCTTCCTGGTGCGCCTGCCGTTCACCCTGGCCATGAACCGGGCGCTGATGGTGCGCGTCGGCGACGACGCCTACGCCATCCCGCTGAACCAGATCGAAGGCATCGTGCGCGTCAGCCCCTATGAGCTGAGCGATCATCTGGGCCAGGACGGTGACCGGACCACGGACCGTCAGGGCGACGGTTATCACTACGCCGGGCAACGCTACGATCTGAACTATCTGGGCCGCTTCGTGCACGACGTGGCGGCCCCGAACCTGGAAAGCCAGAGCCAGCCCCTGCCGGTGCTGCTGATCCGCAGCGCCGACCACAGCGTGGCCCTGGTGGTGGACAGCCTGATCGGCTCCCGGGAAGTGGTGGTCAAGTCCGTGGGCCCGCAGCTGGCCAGCGTGGCCGGCATCAGCGGCGCCACCATTCTTGGTGACGGCGCGGTGGTGATCATTCTCGACATTCACTCGCTGATCCGCGCCGCCCAGGCCCAGCAAAAGGCGCTCAGCGATGCCCGTGCGCCGCTGGCGCCGGCGGCGCCCGCCCTGGAGGAAGACACCCACACCCTGCCGCTGGTGATGGTGGTGGACGACTCGGTGACCGTGCGCAAGGTCACCGGCCGGCTGCTGGAGCGCAGCGGCTACGAGGTGATCACCGCCAAGGACGGCATCGACGCCATCGCCACCCTGGAGGAGAAGACCCCGGACGCGCTGCTGCTGGACATCGAGATGCCGCGCATGGACGGCTTCGAGGTGGCCACCCATATGCGCCACGACGACCGGCTCAAGGCGGTGCCGATCATCATGATCACCTCGCGCACCGGCGAGAAGCACCGCGAGCGCGCCTTCGACATCGGCGTCGACTGCTACATGGGCAAGCCCTTCCAGGAGAACGAACTGCTCGCCACCCTGCGTGAACTGCTCGGCGAAACCGGGGAGGTGCGCGCCTGATGGCCGGCCCGGGCCGGGTCGGCGTGATCGCCGACGACACCCTGCAAGGGCACCTGCTGGCCGCCGCCATCAAGGGCCAGGGCTACCAGGTGCTGGTCAGTACCGCGCCGGACAGCCTGGAAGATCGCTGGCTGGAAGAGGGCGCCCTGGACCTGTGGGTGGTGGACCTGTCCCGGGAAGATCGCTGGCAGCCGTTCCTTGATCGGCTGCTGGAACAGGCGGCGGCGCCGTTGCTGTTCTGCGACGGTCAGGCGCCGGCGCGCACCGCCAGCCACTACCCGCGCTGGGAGCGTCGGCTGGTCACCAAGCTGGTGGACTACATCGGCAAACCGGCGGTGGAACGCCTGGATACCGTGCCCCGGGTTCCGACCCCGGCGCCGATTCCCCGGCCCCGGGAATTCCAGCCGCTGGCCACCGGCGAAGGCGTGGCGGAACGGGTCTGGGTGCTGGGCGCCAGCCTCGGCGGCCCGGCGGCGGTGAAGCAGTTTCTCGACGCCCTGCCGCCACACCTGCCGGTGGCGTTCGTGCTGGCCCAGCACATCGATGCCGGCTTTCTCGATACCCTGTGCCAGGTGTTGCGCCGGGACAGCCGCCTGGACTGTCAGGTGGCCGGCACAGGCAGCCGCCTGAGCCACGGGCGCCTGCTGGTGGCGCCGGTGTCGGAAAGCATCGAATTCGACCGGGACGGGGGCGTGCGGCTCACCGGCCAGCCCTGGGAGGGCCCCTATGCGCCCAGCATCGACCAGGTGCTGCATAATGTGGCCGGCGGTTTCGGCGGCTGCGCCGGCGCCATCCTGTTTTCCGGCATGGGCAACGACGGCGCCATCACCGCCCCACGGCTGGCCACCGGCGGCACCACGGTGTGGGCGCAGACCGCCGACAGCTGCGCGGTGAGCAGTCAGCCGGACGCCGTGCGCGAAACCGGTTGTGTAAGCTACAGTGGTACGCCGGAGCAACTGGCCCGGCAGCTGGTGGAGCGGGTGCGCCGGGAGGTGGCCGTCGCGGCCCCCTGAGGTTCTGGCTAACAAGGTTCGATACAACCATGCCCGAGGCAACGATGTCCGAATCACAGACGTCTGAAAAACGCGCGCCCGACGCGCCGATCCCCGACGACATTCCCAGCCTGCTGATCCCGATGAAGGGGCGCCCCTGGCTGATCCCCAATATCGTGGTCGCCGAGGTGATTCCCCTGCGGCAGCCGGACCGCCCCGGCCACGGCCCGGAGTGGCTGCTTGGCTGGATCAACTGGCGGGACCAGGACCTGCCCCTGATTTCCTTCGAGAAGCTCAATGACTCCGGCCAGGTGGCGATCGGCCCGGAGGCGCGCATCGCCGTGATCAACACGGTGACCGGCGGCGCCCGCTTCTATGCCACCGTGGTGCAGGGCATCCCGCGCCTGCTGCGGGTCAACAAAGGCGACCCGGTGGAGGAACCCGGCGACACCGGACCGGCGGAAGCCATGTACGTGCAGGTGGGCGGTGATCTGGCGGTGATCCCGGATCTGGACGCCATCGAACGGGCGGTGGCCGGCCTCAACGCATGATCGATTGGGCCCGCCTGGAGCGACTGGCCGCCGAGGACCACCGCGCCGGCCCCCGCCATGTGAATCGACACCCCACGCCGGAGCATGGCCTGCGCGACTTCCTGCGCTGGCAGCGGGAAACCCGGGGCCGTTTTCCGCCCCGGCGACCTTTCCCGTTGCGCCAGCCGGACCCGGCGCTGCTGGCAACCCCGGCCGACCGTCCGCGCTTTACCTGGATCGGCCACGCCACTTATCTGGTGCAGTACCGGGGCTGGAATCTGCTCACCGACCCGGTGTTCTCCGAACGCTGCTCGCCGGTGTCGTTCGCCGGGCCGAAACGCACCGTGGCGCCGGCGCTGAGCATCGACGCCCTGCCCGAAATCCACGCGGTGCTGGTGTCGCACAATCACTACGATCACCTGGACCGGGCCTCGGTGCGGGCGCTGAACGAGCGCTTCGGCGAGCGCCTGTGCTGGTTCGCCCCCCGTGGCGTGGGCGAATGGTTGCGCCGCCGGGGCGTCGCCCGGGTGGTGGAACTGGGCTGGTGGCAACATCAGCGCCATCAGGATTTCCACGCTTTCTGTCTGCCCGCCCAGCACTTCAGCGGCCGCGGCGCCCGCGACCGCAACCGCACCCTGTGGTGCGGCTGGCGCCTGGACTGGGACGATTTCAGCCTGTTCTTCGCCGGCGATACCGGCTACGCCCCGGTGTTCCGGGAAATCCAGGACGTGCTCGGCCCGGTGGACGTGGCGCTGCTGCCGATCGGCGCCTACCAGCCGCGCTGGTTCATGGCGCCGGTACACATCAATCCGGACGAGGCGGTGCGCATCCACCAGGACCTGGCCGCCACGCATTCCCTGGCCATGCACTGGGGCACTTTCGTGCTCACCGACGAGCCCCTGGACGAGCCGCCCCGGGCGCTGGACGCGGCGCGCCGCCGGCACGGCGTGGCGGCACGGTCTTTTCAGGCCCCCGGTCACGGCGATACCCTCACGCTCCACGACCACGGGTTCGAGGAGGAACCGCCCCGATGAGTGCCCACACCCGCGGGCAACGGCTGCGCTGGTTGATGCGTCTGGTCGCCTGGCTGCCGCTGCCGATCGCGTCCGCCCTGGGCGCCTTGCTGGGGGACCTGATCACCCGGGTACCGCTGCGCTATGCCAGCGCCTATCGCACGGTGCTGATCAATCTGATCGCCACCCAGCCGCAGCTGAGCCTGGACGAAGCACGTCGCATCGGCCGCCAGAGCCTGCGCGAACTGGGCCGTTCGTTCTGCGAATTCGCCCATGTCTGGCAGCGGCCGGTGGAACAGACCCTGGACCGCATCACCGAGATCCAGGGCGAGCAGGCGTATCTGGATGCCTGCGCCGAGGAGCGCCCGGTGCTGCTGCTGTCGCTGCACCAGGGCAGTTGGGAAACCATCAATCTCTACCTGGGACGCCAGGGCAACACCACGGTGATGTACCAGCCGCACCCGGCCACCCTGGTGGACGCGCTGGTCAAAAAAGCCCGTGAGCGCACCGGCTGCCGGCTGGTGCCCACCAACAGCCAGGGGGTCAAGGAAGGGCTGGCGACGCTACGCGGCAACGGCACCCTGGCGCTGCTGGCGGACCACAATCCCGGCAACCGCAGCAATCCCTTCGTGCCGTTCTTCGGCCATGAAGTGCCCACGCCCGGGCTGGTGGACAAGCTGGTGCGGCGCTACCGGCCGCGCATTTTCCTGGTCTCCTGCTACCGGGGCGAGGGCAGCGTGCGGGACGTGCGCATCCGCTTTGAACCGGCGCCGCAGCTGGAGCAGGCCGTCGACGAGGCCTGTGTGCTGACCCTGCTCAACCGTGGCCTGGAAGACTGCATCCGCCGTAACCTGTCGCAGTATCAGTGGACCTACAAGCGCTTCAAATGGCGGCCCGGCGGTCGCCGGCTCTGGTACCGCCAGTCGCTGAGTCTGCTGCGCCGCCTGGAGCGGGGCGAGGACCGCGCCGCCCTGGGGCTGGCGCCGCCACCGCTCAATCCGTCGCCGCCGGCGCCTCCGCCTCCACGAACACTCGCTTGATGCGCGGGTCCTGGGCCTTGAGGGTGCGATCCAGTTCGGCGATCACGCTCTCCAGCCGGTGGGTGCCCAGGGACGGCGAAAAGGTCACGCTGATGTTCACCAGAATGAAGTCCGGGCCCATGTGCATGGTCAGTACCTCGTTCACCGCCTCGATGCTGGGCATCGACAGGGCGGCCCGGCGGATGCCCGCCACCACCTTCGGATTGGCGGCCTCGCCGATCAGCAGCCCCTTGGTCTCGTAGGCCAGCCAGCAGGCGGTGCCGGCCAGGATCAGCCCGATCAGAATCGACGCCAGACCGTCGAACCAGAGCAGCCCGGTGACCTGGGTGAGCAGCACGCCGAGCAGCGCCACCAGCAACCCCAGCATGGCGGCGGAATCCTCGAACAGCACCACGAAAGTGGTCGGGTCCTTGCCCCGGCTGATCGCTTCCACATAGCCGCGCCCACCCTTGGTGCGGCGGAATTCCTTCAGGGCGATGGTCCAGGCCACGCCTTCGAACACCATGGCCAGCCCCAGCACGATGTAGTTGATCAGCGGATTGCTGATCGGCTCCGGGTGGCGCAGATGCATGACCCCTTCGTACAGGGAAATGCCCGCGCCCAGGGCGAAAATCAGAATCGCCACGGCGAACGCCCAGAAATAGACCTCCTTGCCGTGGCCGAACGGAAAGCGCTCGTTCGGCGGTGCTTTTGCCCGCTTCATGCCATGCAGCAGCAGTACGCCGTTGCCGGTGTCCACCAGCGAATGAATCCCTTCGGACAGCATCGCCGAACTGCCGGTGATGGTCGCCGCCACGAACTTGGTGATGGCGATCAGAATGTTGCCGCACATGGCGGCGATAACGACTTTTTTCGAGCCGGACATGGGTCCCTCCAGACCGTTGATATCCGGGCAGCATGCCGTGCAAGCGTCCGTCTTGCCAGCGCGGCGTCGGCGCCGCAGAATCCCGGCTTCGCCGTTTTTAGGATATCGAGCCATGCCCATTGAAAAAGACAAGGTGGTCACGCTGCATTACACCCTGTTCGACGCCGAACACGACCTGGAACTGGAGCACAGCCCCACCGATCAACCGCTCGCCTACCTGCACGGCCACGGCAACATTCTGCGCGGCCTGGAACAGGCCCTGGCCGGCAAGGACGAGGGCGACGCGGTGACCGTGACCCTGGCCCCGGAAGACGCCTACGGCCGCCGCGACGAAAGCCTGCGCCAGCGGCTCTCCGCCAAGTACCTCAAACACGCCGGCAAGCTCAAACCGGGTAAGGTGGTGGAAGTGCGCACCGAACAGGGCCCGCGCCGGGTCACCGTGCTCAAGGTGGGCCTGAAAACCGTGGACGTGGACGCCAACCATCCCCTGGCCGGCCTCGACCTGCGCTTCGAGATGCGGGTGATGGGAGTACGCGACGCCAGCGACGAGGAAAAGGCCCACGGCCATGTGCACGGGCCCGGTGGCCACCAGCACTGACCTTGAACGGTGCACGGACCCGTCACCGGGAAGGTGGTAAGGTGACGGTTCACCAGCGGGGAGCAAAGACGTGCCGGAATACAGCTATTGGATCATCTTCGGTCTGATCCTGGTGATCGCCGAATTCGCCCTGTCCGGGCTGGTGACCATTTTCCTGGGCCTGGCGGCGCTGCTGGTGGGCGCCCTGGTGTTTCTCGGCGTGCTCGATAACCCGGTCTGGGAAATCACCCTGTTCGCCGTGCTCAGCCTGCTGCTGCTGGTGTTCGCCCGGCGCTACCTGCGCGACCGTCTGTTCGGCCGCGAGACCCAGGGCGTCAACAGCGACGACAGCGCCGGCCTGGTGGGCGCCCGCGCTACCGTGGAAGGCGCCTTCGAGAACGGCATCGGCACGGTGCGCTATCGCGGCGCCCGCTGGCAGGCGCAGTCCAGCCAGCCGCTGAGCGACGGCCAGATGGTGCGCATCCTCCGCCACGATGGTCTGTGGCTCACCGTGGCGCCCTGGTCCGACCCGCGCGCCGCCGCCGACGATCAGAATCCGTAATCCGCAACAAGGAACCAATCCATGATGGGACTCATTATTCCGGCGCTGCTCGCCCTGGGCGTGATCATTCTGCTGTTCATGACGGTGCGCATCGTACCGCAGCGACAGGTCTTCGTGGTGGAACGGCTGGGCAAGTACCGCACCTCCCTGGAAGCCGGCCTGCATGTGCTGGTGCCGTTCATCGACCGGGTCGCCTACAAGCATTCGCTCAAGGAAATCGTCCGCGACGTGCCGCGCCAGAGCTGCATCACCAAGGACAACATCGAGGTCTCCATCGACGGCGTCATGTATCTGCAGGTGGTGGACGCCAAGGCCGCCAGCTACGGCGTTGATGACTACGTGCAGGCCTCCCAGCAACTGGCCCAGACCACCCTGCGTTCGGTGATCGGCAAGATCGATCTGGACAAGACTTTCGAGGAACGCTCGGAGATCAACATGGAAGTGGTGCGCGCGGTGGACGAGGCGGCCCAGCCCTGGGGCGTCAAGGTGCTGCGCTACGAAGTGGCCGACATCACCCTGCCGGCCTCGATCAAGGACGCCATGGAGAAGCAGGTCCGCGCCGAGCGGGAACGGCGCGCCGTGGTGGCGGAATCCGAGGGCGACCGCCAGGCCGCCATCAACCGCTCCGAAGGGGACCGGCAGGCGGCCATCAACCGTTCCGAGGGCGAGAAGCAGGAGATGATCAATATCTCCGAGGGTGAAAAGCTCAAGCAGATCAACGAGGCCGAGGGCCGTGCCCGTCAGATCGAGCTGCTGGCCCAGGCCACCGCCACCGGCCTCAGCGAAGTGGCCACCGCGATTCGCCAGGACGGCGGCGACGAGGCGGTCAGCCTGCGCATCGCCGAACAGTACGTGGCGGCGTTCGAGAAGCTGGCCAAGGAATCCACCACCCTGCTGCTGCCCTCCAACCTCAGCGACGTGGGCGGCACCGTGGCCGGCCTGCAGAAAGTGCTCAAGAAGATCGACGTCACGGAGCCCTGATCGGGCGCTTGCAATCGACGCCGGGGACGCCATGATTTGGGGTTCCCCCGATGTCAGAAGGAAGCCCCCATGCCCCGCCATTTCGAGTCCGCCCCCGGTCTGTGCGACAAGCCGGACCGCGATACCCAGTCCTACCTGTTCAACCAGACCATGCTGCGCATCAAGGACCCGGCGGTGAGCCTGGACTTTTATACCCGGGTACTGGGCATGCGGCTGATCCGCAAGCTGGATTTCCCGGAAGCGAAGTTCACCCTCTACTTTCTGACCTACCTGAACGACACCGAGGCCACCGAGGTACCGGCGGACGACGCCAAACGGCTGACCTACACCTTTGGCCGCCAGGCGATGCTGGAACTGACCCATAACTGGGGCACCGAGGACGACGCGGATTTTCAGTACCACAACGGCAACGACGAACCCCAGGGCTTCGGCCACATCGGCATCACCGTGCCGGACGTGTACGCCGCCGCCGAGCGCTTTGCATCGCTGGACGTGACCTTCGTGAAAAAACCGGACGACGGCCGCATGAAGGGCCTGGCCTTTATCAAGGACCCGGACGGTTACTGGATCGAGATTCTGCAGGCGGACATGATGGAACGGCAGAGCCAGGCCGCCGCGTCCGCCTGACGGCGGCGCTCAGCGCAGCGCCCAGAGCGCGCCGAGCAGCGCCACCGGCGCGGTCTCCGCGCGCAATACCCGCTCCCCCAACGCGAACGGCAGAAAGCCGGCGTCGCCGGCCGCCGCCAGCTCCGGGTCGGAAAAACCGCCTTCCGGCCCGGTGAGCAGGGTGATCGCCCCAGCGCCGGCCAGCGCCTCCGGGCGCAGCGGTTGCTGGCCGGGGTGGGCGATCAATTTCAGTCCGCCGGCGCCGGCCAGAAAGTCGTTCAGCGGCAGCGGCCCTTCCAGGGTCGGCGGCCGGTTCAGCCCGCACTGCTCACAGGCGCTGATGATCACCTGCCGCCAGTGGTCGAATTTCTTGTCCTCGCGCTCGCCCTTGAGGCGCACCTCGGTGCGTTCGGTGTTCAGCACCCGGATCGCCGCGACACCCATCTCCACCGCTTTCTGGATCGCGAAGTCCATGCGGTCGCCCTTGATCAGCGGCAGGCCCAGGGTCACCGGCACCGGGGCGGTCCGGTCCACATCGGTAAATGTCAGAGGACGCGCGACCACCGCTTTCTTGCCCACTTCCTCAAGCACCGCCGACCACTCGCCGCCATCACCGTTGAACAGCGTCAGCGCCTCGCCCACGCCCATGCGCAAAACCTTGGCGATGTGGTGGCTGGGGCCCGCGCCCAGCACCACGGGCTGCTGGGCGGCGAACGGCTGATCATCAAAAAAGCGGCGGCTCATGGAGTCTCTTCCGTAAACAGGACAGGCGGACGCGGTCGGCGCTAAAGGCTACCATACCCGCTCGCTGATCTTGCCCGGGAAGGAAATCCGTCGATGGCCGAAATCGTCGAGGCGCCGTTTCGCGCGCCGTCGTGGCTGCGCTCACCGCACCTGCAGACCCTGTGGGGCCCGCTGTGGCGGCGCACCGAGGACCTGCAACGGCGCCGCGAAACCCTGAAGCTGGACGACGGCGACCATCTGCTGCTGGACCGGGCCGGGCCGGCGCCCGCCGCCGGTGATCTGCGCGTGGTGCTGCTGCACGGCTTGTCCGGCTGCAGCGACTCCCACTATATCCGCGGCACCCAGGCGCGGCTGACGGCGGCGGGCATCGCCTCGGTGGCGATCAATTCCCGCGGCGCCGCCGCCGTCAACGACACCGCCCTGACCTACCACGCCGGCGAGACCGACGACCTGGACGCGGTGTTCCGCCACCTGCGTGCCGAGGACGCCGGCGGCCCGTTGCTGGCCATCGGCGTGTCCCTGGGCGGCAGCCGCCTGCTCAACTGGCTGGCGCGCCGCGACGACGGCACCCTGAGCGCCGCCGTGGCGGTGTGCACGCCGCTGGACCTGGCAATCTGCGCCGACCGCATGGACCGGGGCCTGTCCCGGCTGTACCGGCGCCACCTGATCAGCGCGCTGCTCGACAACCTGGGCCGCCAGCGGCGGCACCTGGAACGGGTGGCGCCGGACCAGGCCCGGCGGCTAGCGGCCCTGGATCTGGCCGGTATCCGCTCCTTCTGGCAGTTCGACGACCGCGTGATCGCGCCGCTGTACGGCTTCCGGGACGCGGCCCACTACTACGCGGAATGCTCCGCCGGCCCGCGCTTGAAGGCCATTCGCACGCCCACGCTGATGATCCAGGCCCGGGACGATCCCTTCATGACCCCGGCCGTGCTGCCCGGTCGCGACGATCTGGGCCCCGGCGTGACCCTGGAGTTGAGCCGCCACGGCGGCCATGTGGGGTTCGTGGCCGGCGGCCCGCGCGATCCGGAGTACTGGCTGGAGAAACGGCTGGCCGCCTTCGCCGCCGGCCTGGCCGGCTAGCGGCGCCGCCGGGGCGTTACAAGCGCCACAGCGTCAGCAGGGCCGCCAGCACCCCGCCGGACAACATCACCGTCAGGGTCAGGGCCCGGTTCCAGAGCACCGCGCTGCGCCAGGCCGGATAGCCGGTAAAGCGCTCCAGCAGCAGCACATTGGCCGCATAGGGCGTGCCCACCCCGGTCATCGCCCAGCCGCACACCATCGACAGGCCCAGGGCCTGGATCGCCTGGGGCGGCCAGACCGGTCCGAGCAGGGCGCCCACCAGGGTGCCGGTGAGAATCGGATTGAAGCCCATCATGCCGGCGGCGTAGAACACCCAGGGAACCAACAGCGCCGCCAGCGGATAGCCCCAGCCCGGCAGCGCCAGGCTGGCACTCAGGTGATGCTCCGCCAGGGCACTGACCAGGGCGCCGAGAAAGGCGGAGGCGCCGACGATCACCAGCTCGTTGGACGCCGGCGCCAGGGACGGCGGGGTGGGGCGCTCTCCGCGCCAGGCCCCCCAGGCCATCCCCAGCACCACCACCGTCAGACAGCTCAGGGTCACCGCCCGGGGATAACTCAGGCCGACCCCGGCGCTGAGCGCCAGGGTGCCGGCGCAGATCACCCCGATCAGCGCGGTGAACCGCAACCAGGGCCCGGCCCCAGCGGTGCCCTCTTCCATCGGCGCCGCGTCGTCGGCTTCCGGTTCCCGGAACAGGGCGCCGGCGAGCAGGAACAGCACCGCCACCGGCAGCCCCATGCCAATCAGTTGCCAACCCTGCAGGCCGGGCAGGAAAGTCAGCACCACCGCCACCGAGATCGACAGCGGCGAACACAGGGGGGCGGCGGCGAAGCCGCGCAGGGTGGCGCGGGCGGCGTTGCGGGTGCCGGCGGAATGGCCCCGGCCATTGATACGGTCGGCGACCAGGGCGGCGACCACGCCCACGGCGCCGAAGTTGAGCGGGATCGACAGGAAGGCGGTGCCGAAGGTGAGACTGTAGTAGCGGGTCAGCGAGCCCCCGCCGAACAGACTGGAAGACAGCCGCGCCAGGTCCCGGGAGCGGCTCAGCACCGCCGACAGCAGAATCACCGAAATGATCAGCCCGATCAGAATCGCCATATTGCGCACGCCCCGGGCCAGCGCCTGGGGCTCCAGCAGCGCGGCGGCCAGGGCCGCCGACAGCATCAACACCAGCAGCATGCGCGCCACCGGGCGCAGGTCCCGCCAGCCCAGCAGCATGGCGATGCTCACCGCCGCCGCCGCCACCGCGTCGGCGCCGGGCAACGGCAGCAGTACGCCAGCCACCAGCGCCACCCAGGCGAACAGCGACCGCAGCACCCAGACCAGGCTTTTATCGCCGGCGGCGTTCACTCGGCGGGCACCCGACCGACGGCGCCGAACAGCCGGTCCAGGGCGGTTTCATCAAGACGGTACTCGCGCTTCATGGCGTCCAGGTGCCGCAGCGCCTCGCCGCGCAGGAAGGGCGCTTCCAGGCAGATGATCTGATAGATGCCCTGGCGCAGCAGCCGCCGGTCCAGGGTTTCGTCGTCGGCGATGTCCGGGTTGAGGCCATGGGTGAAGCCGGACCAGGAGGCCGCCAGCACCCAGGTGTTGACCAGCAACGCGCGCAGCTCTTCGTCGCCGGCCTCGATCAGGCCGCTGTCGCGCAGCCGGCGATAGATTTCCAGGCCGCGGGCCAGGCTGTCTTCCACGAACGCCTTGTAGCGCTCGCGCAGGGCCGGGTCCTGATGAAGAAAATGGGCCAGGTCCCGGTGCAGAAAGCGGCCCTCCCACATGGATTCCAGGATGCCCTCGAAGTAGCGCATCTTGTCTTCCCAGGTGAGCGGCCCCGCCGGCACCGTGAGCAGGGTACGCAGATGCCCCTGATAGCGGTCGAACAGGGCGGCGACGATGGCCGTCTTGTTGCGGTAGTGGTAGTACAGATTGCCCGGGCTGATGCCCAGCTCCCCGGCGATGTGGTTGGTGGTGACGTTGCGCTCCCCGTGCCGGTTGAACAGGCGCAGGGCGGTGTCCTGGATGCGCGTCTTGGTGTCGGTCATAACAGGCCAATCTGGCGGATAAACGGGGCGGAGACAACCGCTTTAACGCATCGTATCTTGACCTCTAGAGTAATTGCTCTAAAGATCGAAGCAGGTTCATCACCGTCCAGGGAGGCGCATTATGGTCGCCGAAATCAAAGAATTCCAAACCGGCCAGGCACACATCGAACGCATGAAGCGGATTTTCGACGTTCAGAAGACCGCCTGTCGCCACCACCCCTTCCCCTCCGCCGAGCAGCGCATCGAGCACATTCAGCGCCTCAAGCCCATGTTGCTGGACAACATGGACGCCTGGATCGCCGCGCTCAATGCCGACTTCGGCAACCGCGCCGCCGACGAAACCAAGCTGGCGGAACTGCTCACCAGCGTGGAAGGCATCAAGTATCACGCCAAGCACCTGCGCAAGTGGATGAAGCCATCCAAGCGCAAGGTGGGCGCCGCCCAGTGGCCCGGCAAGGTGTGGGTGGAATACCAGCCCCTGGGCGTGGTGGGCATCATCGTGCCCTGGAACTATCCGCTGTATCTGGCCATCGGCCCGCTGCTGTCGGCGCTGGCCGCCGGCAACCGGGTAATGATCAAGATGAGCGAGTCGACGCCGCGCACCGGTGCCCTGCTGGAAGAGCTGATCGGGCAGACCTTCGACGAGGACCAGGTGGCGGTGATCAACGGCGAGGTGGAAGTGGGCGCCGCCTTCTCCTCCCTGGCCTTCGACCATCTGTTGTTCACCGGCTCCACCTCGGTGGGCCGGCACATCATGCGCGCCGCCGCCGAAAACCTGACGCCGGTGACCCTGGAACTGGGCGGCAAGAGCCCCTGCATCATCGGCCAGGACTTCCCGATGAAGGACGCCGCCGAGCGCATTGCCTTCGGCAAATGTCTGAACAGCGGCCAGACCTGCGTGGCCCCGGACTACATTCTCTGCCCGGAAAACCGGGTGGACGAATTCGTCACCGCCTGGACCGCGCAGATCAGCCAGCTCTACCCGACCCTGCGTGACAATCCGGATTACACCAGCATCATCAACGAACGCCAGTACCAGCGCCTGCGTGGCTATCTGGACGACGCCCGCGACAAGGGCGCGCGCATCGTCGAGATCAACCCGGCCAACGAGGATCTGGCCGGCAGCCGCAAGATTCCCCACACCCTGGTGCTGGACGTCAACGACGATATGAAGATCGCCGCCGACGAGATCTTCGGCCCGCTGATGCTGGTGGTGCCCTACAAAACCCTGGACGACGCCCTGGATTACGTCAACGACCGGCCGCGACCGCTGGCGCTGTACTACTTCGACTGGAACAGCGACAACGGCGACCACGTGCTGCGCCACACCCACGCCGGCGGCGTCTGCCTCAACGACACCATCACCCAGGTGGGCGTGGACGACATTCCGTTCGGCGGCATCGGCCCCTCGGGCATGGGCCACTACCACGGCCCGGAAGGGTTCCTGACCTTCTCCAAGGCCAAGGGCGTGTACAAGAAGGGCAAGATGAACGCCACCAAGCACATCCTGCCGCCCTATGGCCGTGGCATGCACAAGCTGATCTATAAGTTCATGCTCAAGTAAGTGGCCGCCCGCGGCCGCGCGACAACAACAAAAATTAAGGGTGATGCCATGAGCCAGGGCACTCTCTCCTCGAAGCTCTCCTCCGGCGACGGCGTCAGCCGTCGCGGCTTCCTGAAACTGGGGTTCTGGGGCGCCACCGCCCTGACCCTGGGCGCCGGCGGCGCCGGTCTGCTCACCGGCTGCAGCGGCGACCCGGGGCCGGCTTCCGGCTTCGACTATCTGCGCCAGAAAGACCTGGAACTGCTGCGGCCGCTGATGGCGCCGCTGCTGGCCGGCGGGCTGGAGGCGGTGCCGGGCGCCGGTCCGGACCAGGCCCTGGCGGCCTTCGACCGGCTGCTGGCCGGCGGCTCCGACGGCGCCCGTGGTCAGCTCTTCCAACTCCTCGACCTGCTGCAACTGGGCGCCGCCCGCTGGTGGCTCACCGGCACCTGGGCGCACTTCGCCGACCAGGAACCGACACAGCTGCGCGACACCCTCCAGACCTGGGCCGACAACGACGGCGGCTTCGCCCGCCTCGCCTTCAAGGGCCTGACCCAGCCCCTGATGATGGCCTGGTACGTCACCCCCGAGGGGGGTCGGACCACCGGATACCCAGGCCCGCCGCGCAATCTGGCGGCAAAAAGCGCCTGAATCGCGCCTTAGCGGCGGTTTTTACCCCCCTTTTTCTGGCTTTAAGCGGAGTCGTGCCATGCAGGACCTGTCCCAACGCAAGATTCAGAACATCGCCGACCCCTGGGCGAACGCCGACGACAAATGGTCGGTGATCGACGGTGCCACCGAGACCGGCCAACGCACCCTGGAAGCGGACGTGGTGATCATCGGCACCGGCGCCGGCGGCGGTGTCAGCGCCGAGATCCTGGCGCGGCGTGGCCTCAAGGTGATCCTGATCGAAGCCGGCCGGCTGCGCAGTTCCCGGGACTTCACCCTCAACGAGGGCGACGCCTACCGGGAGCTCTATCAGGAGGGCACCCTGCGCGCCACCCAGGACGGCGCCATCACCATCCTGCAGGGGCGCACCGTGGGCGGCACCACGGTGGTCAACTGGACCTCCAGCTTCCGCACCCCCGGCGAAACCCTGGACCACTGGCGCGACCGCTTCGGCGTCACCGGCACCGCCCGCGCCGATCTGGACCCGTACTTTCAGCGCATGGAGGAACGCCTGGGCGTGGAACCCTGGGCGATGCCCCCCAACGCCAACAACGACGTGATCAAGCGCGGCTGCGAAAAACTCGGCTGGGACTGGTCGGTGATCCCGCGCAACGTGCGCGGTTGCTGGAACATCGGCTACTGCGGCATGGGCTGCCCCACCAACGCCAAACAGTCGATGCTGGTCACCACCCTGCCGGCGGCCATGGACGCCGGCGCCACCCTGATCCACAGCGCCCGCGCCGAGCGCCTGATTCATGACGGCCAGAAAGTCACCGCCGTGGAAGTGCGCCCGCTGGATCAACGCAAGCAGCCCACCGGCGGCCTGCTGACGGTGCGCGCGCCCACCGTGATCGCCGCCGGCGGCGGCATCCAGACCCCGGCCCTGCTGCTGCGCTCCGAGACGCCGGACCCCCGGGAGCAGGTCGGCAAGCGCACCTTCCTGCACGTCACCAGTTTCGCCTTCGGTCATTATGACGAGGAGGTGGCGCCCTATTACGGCGCGCCCCAGTCGTTGCACTCCGACCAGTTCACTTTCGCCGACGGGGTGGACGGCGCCATCGGCTACAAGCTGGAGATGATGCCGCTGCATCCGGGGCTCACCGCTGCCCTGCTGGGCGGCTTCGGCGAGCCGGCCCGTCAGCAGGTCACCGAGCTGCCCCGGCTGGCGGCGTCCATCGCGCTGCTGCGCGACGGCTTCCATGAGGACAGCCCCGGCGGCACCGTCAGCCTGCGCGACAACGGCGAGCCCCAGCTCGACTACCCACTCAGCGACTATGTACTGGACGGCGCCCGCCGCAGCCTGCTCAGCCAGGTGGAGATGCAGTTCGCCGCCGGCGCCCGGGCGGTGCGGCCGGGCCACACCCGCGCGCCCTATTACGACAGCTGGAAACAGGCCCGCGAGGCCATGGCCACCTTGCCCTATCAGCCCCTGGAAGTGACCCTGGGCAGCGCCCATGTCATGGGCGGCTGCGCCATGGGCGATGAACAGCGTGGCCTGGTGGACAGCCAGGGCCGCTACCGGCACCTGGACAACCTGTACGTGTTCGACGGCTCCGTGTTCCCCACCAGTCTGGGGGTCAATCCGCAGCTGTCCATCTACGGCCTGACCGCGCGCAATGCCCAGGCCCTGGCGGACCGGCTGAAACCGGCCTGAGGCCGCGTCCGCCCCCTGCACTCCCGCGACGCTTGCGTTATGCTTGCGCCCTCTGTCGGGACAAAGCGAGCCGAGCATGACCAATCGTGTGATCTATCCGGGTACCTTCGACCCCATCACCAATGGCCACAAGGACCTGATCGAACGCGCCTCGAAGATGTTCGACGAGGTGGTGGTGGCGATCGCCGCCAGCGAGAAGAAGGGCCCCCTGTTCTCCCTCAACGAGCGAGTCAAGCTGGTGGAAGACAGCATCAGCCATCTGGACAACGTGGAGGTGGTGGGGTTCTCCCGCCTGCTCGCGCATTTCTGCCGCGAGCAGAACGCCAACATCCTGCTGCGCGGCCTGCGCGCGGTCAGTGACTTCGAATACGAATTCCAGCTCGCCAACATGAACCGGCAACTGGCGCCGGAGCTGGAGACCGTGTTCCTGACACCGGCGGAGCATCTGTCGTTCATTTCCAGTTCCCTGGTCCGCGAGATCGCCCTGCTGGGCGGCGACGTACGCAACTTCGTGCCCGCCCACGTGGTGGAGGCACTGGAACTGAAAAAGCAGCAACGGGGCGGCTGACCGCCGCCACCGACTCCAGCTGACCCCTTTCAAGGAGAGATCGCAATGCGCGGGTTGATCCTGCTCGTTCTGCTGTTCACCGCCACCACCCAGGCCGCCGCGCCGGGCAAGGCGGCCATCGCCAGTGCCCATCCGCTGGCCACCGAGGCCGGCTTCGAGATTCTCGACCGGGGCGGCAACGCCTTCGACGCGGCGGTGGCGGTGGCCGCCGCCCTGGCGGTGGTGGAGCCCTACTCCGCGGGCATGGGCGGTGGTGGCTTCTGGCTGCTGCACCGCCAGAGCGACGGCTTGCAGACCATGGTGGATGCCCGTGAGACCGCCCCGGCGGCGGCCACCGAGACAATGTACCAGGACGACAACGGCGAGGTGGTGCGCGACCGCGCCATCAACGGCCCCCTGGCCGCCGGCATCCCCGGCCAGGCCGCCGCCTTCGAACACCTGGCGCGGCGCTACGGCAAACTGCCGCTGTCCGTGACCCTGGCGCCGGCGATCCGCCTGGCCCGGGAAGGCTTCCCGGTGGAGCAGCACTACCGCACCCTGGCCGGCTACCGCCGGGAAGTGCTCAACCGCTACCCGGTGGCCGCCGGTGTGTTTCTGGACGGCGGTCGCATTCCAGCCACTGGCACGGTGATCCAGCAGCCGGATCTGGCCAAGGTGCTGGAAGCCATCGCCGAGGACGGCCGCGACGGCTTTTACGAAGGCGAGGTGGCCGACAAGCTGGTGCGCGGCGTCCGCGAAGCGGGGGGTATCTGGACCAAAAAGGACCTGGAAAACTATCAGGTCAAAGAACGGCAACCCATCGTCGGGCACTTCCGCGGCGGCCGGGTGATCAGTGCGCCGCCGCCCTCCGCCGGCGGCATCGTGATGATGGAAGCCCTGAATATCCTCAGTCAATTCAATGGTGGCGAGATTAGTGAGGACTTACTTCCTCACTTGACGGTGGAAGCCTGGCGGCGCGCCTACCAGGATCGCGGCCGTTATCTGGGCGATCCGGATTTTGTCGACATGCCTGTGGATAACCTGTTGAGCGATTCCTACGCCAAGGCGCGCGCCGCCTCCATCGAGCTGGACCGGGCCACCCCCAGCAGCGAGCTGGGCGAGCCGGTGGTCAGCGAGGAGGGCTTCCACACCACCCACCTGTCCGTGCTCGACGCGGACGGCAACCGGGTGGCCGCCACCCTCAGCATCAATCTGCCGTTCGGCTCCGGTTTCATGCCGCCGGGCACCGGTGTGATCCTTAACAACGAGATGGACGACTTCTCCTCCAAGCCCGGCAGCCCCAACGCCTATGGCCTGGTGGGCAGCCGCGCCAACGCCATCGCCCCGGGCAAACGCCCGCTGTCGTCCATGACCCCCACCTTCGTGGAGTTCGACGACCGGGTGGCGATCCTCGGCACCCCGGGCGGCAGCCGCATCATCACCATGGTGATGCTGGGCGTGATGGAAGCCGCCGCCGGCAAGCCGGTGGAGGACTGGGTCCGGCGCGTGCGCTTCCACCATCAGTATCTTCCCGACCGGGTGCAGGCCGAGCCCGCCTTCATGGACACCCCGGCGGCCAAGGGGCTGCGCCTGCGCGGCCACGACGTGGTGTCCGTGGAGCGGGAGTACGGCAACATGCAGGCGATTCTCTGGGACCGGGAGCAGGACACCGTGACCGCCGCCGCCGACCCGCGCGGCATCGGCAGCGCCGAGGTGCGCGCGCCGGCCACCGCCGAAAGCCAATGACAGCCACCGGTGTCCGTGCTCCACTGTGGGCATGGACACCGGCCCTTCCTTCCACCGCCCCGATGCCCGCCTGACGGGCCTGGTCAGTCATTATTGGCTGAGCAGGAATAGCGCCGCCGGCGAGCATCTGGTGCTGCCCGATGGCTGCGTGGACCTGGTGCTGCGCGTGGACCGGGGGGCCGACTTTCAGGCGTTCGGCACCCGTACCCGACCCTCTCCGGTCCCCGTGACCGCGGGCGCGAGCTATCTGGGTATCCGTTTTCGTCCCGGCATGAACCGGCACTTCCGGCTGCCTCCCGGACGTCTGCTGGCCAATGGCCAGTGGGCCGTGTCCCGGCCCGCCGGCCTGCACCCCGATGCCCTGGCGTCTCGATTGTCAGACCCCGACCTGCCCGAGTACCTGAACCGGTGTCTGCTGTGGTGGCTGGGCCGGCATCCACCGGCCCGGCAGCGGCTGGATATCGCCTTGCGGGTAGCGGGGTCCGTTGACCGTTCGATCTCCGTGCCCGCCTGGGCCGACCGCGCCAATCTCAGCCCACGGCATCTGGAGCGTTTGTTCCGGGAGCATCTGGGACTGACACCCAAGACCTATTTGAATATCCGCCGCGCACAGCGGGCGCTGGCCCTGCTTACCCGGGAAGGCGAAAGGCTGACCGCCGGCGACGCGGCCTTGGCGGCGGGCTACGCGGATCAGAGCCATTGTACTCGTGATCTGCGCCGGTACATGGGCGTGACCCCGGGCGCACCCCACCTCACTGAGCATGATGTCGCTTTTGTTCAAGACCTCGCTCCACGGCCGCTCCAGACTAGGCCCTGAAGATTCTTGGACATAAAAGAGGGGTTCCATCATGAAACTCTGGTGCGGTGTCATCACTCCCCACCTCCAGGCGTGCCGCGCTTTTTACGTGGATCTGTTCGGCTGCCAGGTGGTTTTCGACAGCGACTGGTTCGTGTTACTGGCGCTCGGCGGCGGCGAGTTGGGCTTGCTCGCGCCCGGCCACGATGATCAGGCCGGCGCTTTTCAGCAACCACTGGAAGAGGGCCGGGGCATCTGGGTGGCGATCGATGTGGAGGATGTGGACGGTGAGTACCGGCGTCTCCAGGCCGCCGGCGTGCCCATCGAGGTACCACTGCGGGATGAACCCTGGGGAGATCGGCATTTCGTGATCCGCGATCCCGCCGGCATCGCCGTGGACGTGGTCCACCACCAGGCGGGTTGACCGGCCGGCACCGGCGTCTGGCCCGTTGGAACCTGGGCAGGACGCCGGTGGCCGGGCAGACTCCCGGTTTCGCCTGATCAACGGGGGAGCCCATGGGCCTGCAGCGCATCGAGATCGATAAGACTTTTCCGTACCCGGTGGACCGTCTGTTCCACCACCTCAGCCAGCATGAGAACCTGTCGGCGCTGTTCGCGCCCGCCAAGGTATGGCGCGTGAAGGAGGGCACCGACGCCGCCAACGGGGTGGGCTCGGTGCGCCGACTGTCGCTGCCGCTGACGCCGGCGTTCGAGGAAACGGTGACCGAGTTCCAGCCTGACCAGCGCATCGCCTATCGCATTACCCGAGGCAGCCCGTTGCGCGACCATCACGGTGAGATGGTGTTCTCGACCCATGGCAATGGCGGCTCGCGGCTGCAGTACACCATCGTTTTTCGCGGCAAGCTGCCGCTGGTGGGCGCCCTGGTGAAGCCGGTGCTGGAGAACGGCATCCGCCGGGGGCTGGACAAGCTCCGGCTTTAACGCCGGGTATCGCGGCTGAAGCGGAACGCCGCCCGGTCAGCGCTGATCCTCGCCGTCGGCACTGGCCGTCAGCAGGGACTCCAGCTCCTCGCGGCCCCGGGCGGAAATCTCGATCAGCTTGTCGAGCTGGTCGCGGTGCTGGAATTGTTCGCGCAGCAGCCGTTCGTCCACGTCGCGGAAGGTGCGCACCACCTCGATGGAGGTGCTTTCCGGCACGCCCAGTTGCACCAGGGCGGTCTGGGCGGCGCGCAGGCTGGAATCCAGGGTCTCGCGAATCACATGCTCGACCCCTTCTGCCATCAGCGAATAGGCGTGATAGCGATCACGGGCCCGGGCGATCAGGGTGATGTGCGGGAAATGCTCGCGGATCATCGACGCCGCGCGCAGCGACGCCTGCACATCGTCGATGGCCAGTACCATCACCCGGGCGTGCTCCAGCCCGGCGGTGCGCAGCAAATCCAGGCGCGTGACATCACCGAAGTACACCTCGTTGCCGAAGCGGCGCACCGTGTCGATGTGCTCCGGGTTGGAGTCCAAGGCGGTGAACGGAATGCGCCGGTTCACCAGAATCCGGCCGATGATCTGCCCGAACCGGCCAAAGCCGGCCACGATCACCGGCGGCTGGCCGTGGGGCGCTGGTTCGTCGTCCACCCCCCGGCTGGTGCGCGCCGGCGCCGGCCACAGCCGCGCCACCAGTTTCAGCAGCAGCGGCGTGGCCGCCATGGACAGAGCCACCACCAGGTTGAGCCGGGCGATCATCGCCTCGTCCAGCAACCCCAGGGCACCGGCCTGGGTGAACAGCACGAACGCGAACTCACCACCCTGGCTGAGCAATAACCCGAAGCGCAGGGCGTCCCGCCAGGCCACTTTCATGACCCGGGCAATGACCATCAGCACCAGGGTCTTGGCCACCAGCAGCGCCACGCCCATGGTCAGGATGCGCAGCGGCGCGCTGACCAGCAGCTTCAGGTCCATGGTCATGCCGATGGCGATAAAGAACAGGCCCAGCAGCAGCCCCTTGAACGGCTGAATATCGGTGTCCAGCTGTTCCCGGAACGGCGAGTTGGCCAGCAGCATGCCGGCCACGAAGGCACCCAGCCCCATGGACAGGTGCAGGATTTCCATCAACTCCGCGGCGCCCAGCACCAACAGCAAGGCGGTGGCCGTCATCAGCTCCCGGTTATGCAGGCGCGCCAGCCAGGCCAGCCAGGGGTTGAGCAGATAGCGGCCGGCCAGCCACATCAGCACCAGCGCGCCCAGGCCGATCAGCAGCTGCGGCTCTTCGTCGCCACCGCCACCGCCGGCCAGCACCGGCAGCAACAGCAGCAGGGGAATCACCGCCAGATCCTGGAACAGCAGAATGGAGAAGGCGTTGCGACCCTGGGGCGTACCCAGTTGGTTGGTTTCCACCAGCATCTGCACCGCGAAGGCGGTGGACGACAGGGCCAGGGTGGCGCCGATGGCGATGGCGGCCGGGGTGCTTTGCCCCCAGACCAGAAAGAAGGCGGTGAGCAGGGCGGTGCTGAACAGCATCTGGCTGAGCCCCAGCCCGAGCAATCGTTTGCGCTGCGCCCACAGCTGATCCGGGGCCAGCTCCAGGCCCACCAGAAACAGCATCAGCACCACGCCCAGTTCGGCGAAGTGCAGCACCGCCTCGGCGTCGGGGATCAGTCCCAGACCCAGCGGACCGATCAGGATGCCGGCGGCCAGATAACCGAGAATGCTGCCCAGCCCCAGGCGCTGGAACAGCGGCAGCAGCAGCACCGCCGCCGCCAGCAGTACCAGCGCCTGATTGAAATAACCGGTCATGGACTCAGTCCCAGGAGAGGGGCTTTTCGGACGACCCGGGGCTGTCCGGCTGGCCGGCGGGCGGAGCCGCCGGGTTTTCCGCCCGCACCGGCGGTCGCACCTGATCACCGGGCCGCAGCGTTTCACGGCCTTCGGTGACGCGCGCCACCGCGTAATCCGGACGCACCTCCAGCACCCGCAGGCTGGCCAGCGCCTCGCTGTCCATGCGAATCGGCAGGCCGGTTTGCGGGTCCTCGAGGGTTTCCACCGGGCGATAGGCGTTGAGCACCGTGTCCGCTTCCAGACGACCTTCGCCCTGGCTCAGCCAGACACGGTCGCCGTCGGCCTTGAGCACGATCACCGGATAGAGGGTATCAGTGGCGGCCCCGGCCAGGGCCCGGGCGATGCGCGGGTACACCAGGTTCGCCAGCCGTTCCGGATGGCGCCATTGGTCCAGGTTCTGCTGCCGGGCCAGCTGCCGCACGCTGGCTTCGGATTGCTGCCAGTCGAACAGGCCGGCGGCCAGAATCTCTCCCCCGGCGGCGTCGATCAGCCGGTAGCGAACCCGCACGTAGGGCTCGTAGCCCTGGAAACTGGCGCCGTAGAAGGTGCGCGCCTGGTCACCGATGTCGAAGGCCTCGATATGACCCACCAGCAACAGGTCGGCGCCCTTGGCCTTGCCCAGCCGCAGCAGTTCGGCGGGCTCGGCGCTGCCGTTGCGCAGGATCGCCTGCTCCGTTTCGCGGGCGGCCAGGTGAGCCCGGTCCAGCACCCGGAAGCGGCCGGACTGGGCGAAGGCGTCCACCAGATTGGCCTGCAGGCGGGCACGCACCTCGGCGGCGGGCAGGGTGGTTTCGCCCAGGGTGTAGCGGCTGTCCGAGGTGGTGAACGGCGCCACCACGATGGCCGGCAGGTGGGAACGGTCCGGTCCCGGTGCCCGATGACGCAGAATTACCGCTTCCACCTCGGCCCGCCACAGAGCGTCGTCCTGCCGGGCCACGCCGGTGACCCGGTAGCTTTGCAGGCTGCCCAGGGTGGGCAGTTGCGGCTCGGCCACCGAGGTGCGGGTGCCGGTCCAGGTGGTCACGTCGCCCTGACGCTGCACCACCCACTGGCCGACCTGGCGCCGGAACGCCGGGTCCACCGCCAGGGTGACCCCGCCGGCCTGGCGCACCGCCGCCACCAGGGCGTTGGCCACCGCCTGCTCCGGGTCCTGCCCGTAGCCCCGGGCGGTCACGGTTTCGGTTTCCGCGGCCCGCAGCGGGCCGGCCAGGGCCAGCGCCAGAAGCACGATCAGCGTGGAAAACCGGTGCAACGAAAAGCGCTTCAACATGGGTATCTCCCTGGCGACGGCCACCGGGCCGGAATCAAAGACCGAACAGGCTGCGTTTGCGGGTCTTGCGGATTTCCTTCTCGCCGGACCACTCGATGATGCCGCTCTGGATATTGAGCAGCTTCAGGGTGAACTTGTAATAGACGTCCTTGGTGCTGTCGTCGCGCTTCACGATGGACGACAGATTGCCGTACAGCATGAACTCGGCGCCGACCTGGCGGCCCATCTGGGCGGCGGTGGACTGATCCACCATGCCGGAGTCCTGCTGGTACTCCAGCTGTTCGCGCACCCGGTCCACCACCGACATATCCACGAACCGGAACTTGCCGGAATTGATCAGCTTGCTCTGGATGGTGTCGGTGATCGATTCGGTGTCGATGTGCTCGCTGGTCTTGTTCTTGACCCGGTCCACGAACATCACCGGGCGACGGTCGCGGGTCATGTCGACCACGGGCGGAAACACCATCATGTCGTCCACCATCTTGGCGGCGATCATCTGCAGGTCGGTGGAGCCGAAGTCCGCGGTCACGGTTTCCCGCGCCTGGGCGTCGCCGTAATCCACCTTGGAAGCGCAGCCGGTGAGCAGCAGCGCGGTTGCCAGCACCGCCATGGACAGTACGCGAACCATTGCCTTCTCCTTTTTCATGGGCTCCGGGCGCGATTATTCGCGAACCCAGATTTCGTAACGCACGGCGCTGGGGTTGGGGGCCACCGCCTGCACATTGTTCTGGCTGCGGCCGGCCATCACCAGCTGTCGCCAGGGCTGGGATTCCGGCGCCACTTCAAAGCCGTCCTTGTCGAACCATTTGATCTTGTATTGGAAATCCAGTTCAGCCTTCCAGCCGTTTTCCAGGGTGGCCTGCACATACATCAGGTCGCCCACGGTTTTTTCCTGCAACCTTTCCACCGACAGGCGGTTGCCCAGCAGGGTGCTGTTGGCGTGCAGCACCACCTCACCGTCGTCGCCGGGGCGCGCCATGTTCGAGGTGGAACAGGCGGCCAGCACCACCGCCAGCAGTACGGCGCCCAGCGGCGCGAGAATGGATTTCATAGCGGTCCCTCCTGAACGGGTAACACGCGGGTGATCAGGCCATCGGGCAGCGACACCACGTGAATCACGGTGAGCCCGCCTTCCACCACGGGCACGGTCAAACTAGCACCGCCCCCGGGTGTGCTCAACTGGAGACGCTGCTCACCGGGGGGCAATAGCAGACGGGTGGCCTGGCCGTAGGCGGGCAGGCTCAGCCAGGCGCGCAGATCGGCCCGCTCGCTGACCAGATTGAACAGCTGGGTCAGCAGCGCGCCCACCGGCCCGAAATCGTCGTTGGCCTTCTTCTGCAGATTGTACTTGCCGGTGGCGCGCAGGGTCTGGCGCACCAGCATGCCGGGCAACTGTTCCTTGAGGTGTTTGGCGGCCAGGCCGCCCACGTCGGTGAGCACCTCGGTGCGCGCCGAGGCACCGTTCGCGGACACCGTCAGCGGCGCCGGGCGCGGCTTGTCGGCGGGGGAATAGGTCGGGAACGCCACCGCGAACAACCCGTGGATGGTCGGGATCGGCAGGCTCAGCTCCCGGCGCGGCGGCACATAGCCCTGCTCATAAAGCACCGCCACCAGGCCCTGGCCACGGAGGCGGCGACCGTCCTGGGCCCGCGACACCCGCGTCACGTCCTCCTTGAGCAGGTCCGAATCCGGATGGATTTCCAGCGCCTTTTTATAGTCCACCAGGGCGTCGTTGTATTCGCCGTGGGCCTCCCAGAACAACGCCGACAGATAGAAGGTCCAGGCGTTCTGGAAGCTGGCTTTGACGTCGCCGGCGGCGGCGTCCAGCCCGGCGAAGTAGCCGTTGAACCGGTCCGTATCCAGGCCGGCCTGGTCGGCCTCCTCCCGCGCCTTGGCGATTTCCCGGTCGCGACGGTTGGCGGCCACCTGCTGTTCGTTGGCGGCGCCGCGCAATTCCACGGCGGTGCCGGTCACGTCGCCCTGCCGCCAGTAGTTCAGCGCCTGGTAGGCGTGGCTGTAGATGCGCTCGTAGTCCGGCGCCACATAGGGGCGGGCGTTATCGTTGACCAGCAGCGCCCCGGCGTTGGCGGCCAGTCCGGAGGCGCGCAGGCGTGCCTGCTCGTCGGTCTCGCGGTAGTGGTCGATGGCGCGGGCGAAGGCGGAGCGGCTGGTGTCGGTGTCGCCGTTGAGCTGCTCCACCCGGCCCAGCTCCTGCAGGTAGAGCACGCCGTCGGCGCTGTCCACGCCCTTGTCCAGCAGCGCCACCGGGGCGGCGCCGGCGCCCAGGCCGTTTTTCCAATCACGGGCCTGGTCCGGGTAGGGCTGAAACAGCGAGCGGGTGGCGCAGCCGGAAAGCAGCGCCGCGCCCAGCAGGCACAGCAGCGCGTGACGGGTGAACCACCAGATCAAGGGCGAGGCATCCTTATTCCCCAACGGCCAGACAGAAAAAAACCGGAGTGGGCAAGTTAGCCCGACTCCGGTTTCTTGTCGAGGCACTGGCGCGCCGAAAAGGCGCTAGAACAGCACGCGGGTGCGGATGGTGCCTTCGATGGTGCGCAGCTTGTCCAGGGCCAGCTGGCTGTAGCCCTTGTTGACGTCAATCACCACGTAGCCGATGTCCTGGTTGGTTTGCAGGTATTGGCCGCAGATGTTGATGTCGTTCTCGGAGAAGATCGCGTTGATCTGGCTGAGAATGCCCGGGATGTTCTTGTGGATGTGCAGCAGCCGGTGCATGTCCGGGTGAGACGGCAGGGCCACTTCCGGGAAATTCACCGCGCTCAGGGTGGAACCGTTGTCGGAGTAGCGGATCAGCTTCTCGGACACCTCGGTGCCGATGTTCTCCTGGGCCTCGTGGGTGGAGCCACCGATGTGCGGGGTCAGGATCACATTGTCGAACTCGCGCAGCGGGCTGACGAATTCGTCGTCGTTACCCTTCGGCTCTTCCGGGAACACGTCGATGGCCGCGCCCAGCAGATGACCGTCCTGGATCGCCCCGGCCAGGGCGTCGATGTCCACCACCTTGCCGCGGGCGTAGTTGATCAGGTAGCTCTTGGGCTTCATGGCGCGGATCTGCTCTTCCTGGATCATCCAGCGGGTGCCGGCGGTGTCCGGCACGTGCAGGCTGACCACGTCGGACAGACTGAGCAGCTCATTGAGGCTTTGCACCTGGTGGGCGTTGCCCAGCGGCAGCTTGGGCACCACGTCGTAGAAGTACACCTTCATGCCCATGGACTCGGCCAGCACCGATACCTGGGCGCCGATGTTGCCGTAGCCGACGATGCCCAGGTTCTTGCCACGGATTTCGTAGCTGTCCTTGGCGGACTTGAGCCAGCCGCCCCGGTGGGCCACGGCGTTCTTCTCGGGGATGCCACGCATCAGGTTGATGGTGTGAGCGATCACCAGCTCCGCCACCGAACGGGTGTTGGAGTAGGGGGCGTTGAACACCGGAATGCCGCGCTTGAGGGCGGCGTTCAGATCCACCTGGTTGGTACCGATACAGAAGCAGCCCACGGCCATCAGCTTTTCGGCGGCCTCGAACACCTCCTCGGTGAGCTGGGTGCGCGAGCGAATACCGATGAAGTGGGCGTCCTTCACGGCTTTCTTGAGGTCATCGCCGGTCAGCGCGGTAGGCAGCAATTCGATGTTGCTGTAACCGTGCGCGTTCAGATTATCCACCGCGTTCTGGTGGACGCCCTCGAGCAGGAGAATACGGATCTTGTCCTTCTCAAGAGAGGTATTGGCCATGGGTGCTCTCGGTAGCGGGTTAAATGGGCGCGTATGGTATCATAGCCCGCCCCGGATGAGACCCATCCCCCTGATCGTTGTCTTCAAGTCGACTTGAACAAGCCTGGAGTTGCCTATGACCGCCCTGGCCCACGCCGCGCTGGACCAATTGACCGAGCTGCTCGGCAGCCGCTGCCTGACCGACGCGGAGAGCGCGGCGCGCTATGGGGTGGACTGGACCAAGGTGTGGGCGCCGGCGCCCTGCGCGGTGGTGCTGCCGGAAACCGCCGAGGAGGTCCAGCAGATCGTCGAGATCGCCAATGAACACGGCCTGCCGCTGGTGCCCTCCGGCGGCCGCACCGGTCTGTCGGCGGCGGCGGTGGCCGCCGACGGCGAGCTGGTGGTGGCGTTCGACCGCATGAACCGGATTCTGGACTTCAACGAGTATGACCGGGCCGTCACCGTGCAGCCCGGCGTGGTCACCCAGCAGCTGCAGGAGTTCGCCGAGCAGCAGGGCCTGTTCTATCCGGTGGACTTCGCCTCCGCCGGCTCCAGCCAGATCGGCGGCAACATCAATACCAACGCCGGCGGCATCAAGGTGATCCGTTATGGCATGACCCGCGACTGGATTTCCGGGCTCAAGGTGGTCACCGGCCGGGGCGACCTGCTGGACCTCAACAAGGGCCTGATCAAGAACGCCACCGGCTACGATCTGCGCCACCTGTTCATCGGCTCCGAGGGCACCCTGGGCTTCGTGGTGGAGGCCACCGTGCGCCTGACCCGCGCACCCCGGGATCTGACCGCCCTGGTGCTCGGCGTGCCGGGCTTTCGCGAGGTCATGAAGGTGCTGCACGCCTTCCAGAAGGACATCGACCTGACCGCCTTCGAGTTTTTCTCCGACAAAGCCATGGGCCATGTGCTGCAGCACGGCGTGGCGGCGCCGTTCGACACCGAGTGTCCGTTCTACTGTCTGCTGGAATTCGAACAGCTGTCCGAACAGGTCGGCGAGCGCGCCATGGAAATCTTCGAGCACTGCGTGGAGCAAGGCTGGGTACTGGACGGCGTGATGAGTCAGTCCCTGGGCCAGCTGCAGCAGCTCTGGCAGCTGCGCGAACGGATCTCCGAATCGATCGCGCCGCACACCCCTTACAAGAACGATATTTCGGTAACCATTTCCAAGGTGCCGGATTTCGTCGAGGACGTGGACAAGGTGGTGCAGGACGCCTACCCGGATTTCGAGATTGTCTGGTTCGGCCACATCGGCGACGGCAACATGCACCTGAATATTTTGAAGCCGGCGGACCTGGCCAAGGAAGAATTCTTCCAACGCTGCGGCGAGGTCTCCAAATGGGTGTTCGAAATCGTGGCGCGCTACAACGGCTCCATTTCCGCGGAGCACGGCGTGGGCATGACCAAGAAGCCCTACCTGGGCTACTCGCGCAGCGAGGAGGACATCGACGCCATGAAGGCCATCAAGGCGGTGTTCGACCCCAACAACATCATGAATCCCGGGAAGCTGTTCGATGTCTGAGCGTTATGTACACCGCTGGATCGACGGGTCGGAGATGGACCTGCCGGTGGGCAAGATCGTGTGCGTGGGTCGCAATTACGCGGACCATGCCCGGGAGCTTGGCAACGAGGTTCCGGACTCGCCGCTGCTGTTCATGAAGGGCGCCAATGCGTTGTGCACCCTGCACGAACCGCTGGCGCTGCCCGAGGGGCAGGGCGAGGTGCACCATGAAGTGGAAATGGTGGTAATGATCGGCAAGCGCCTGAGCGGCGAAACCGATCTGGAGGTAATCCGTTATTCCATCGCCGCCTACGGCGTGGGCCTGGACCTGACCCTGCGCGATGTGCAGGCGCGGCTCAAGGAAAAAGGGCAGCCGTGGGAGCGGGCCAAGGCGTTCGACGGCGCCGCGCCGGTGTCCGGTTTCGTGGACGCGCGCGGTATTTCCGTGCGGCAGAATCTGGAAGTGTCCCTGGAGATCAACGGCGAGATGCGACAGCACGGCCACACCGGCCAGATGCTGTTTCCCACCTTTGAACTGATCGCGGACATCAATCGGGTGTTTACCCTGGAACCCGGTGATCTGGTGTTTACCGGTACCCCCGCCGGGGTGGGTCCGCTCAACGGCGGCGACAGCTTCACCGCCCGCCTCGGTAACATTCTGCAGGTGTTCGGCCGGGTCGCCTGACCCGGCCGGCGGATTCAGTCACCGATATCCTCGTCGGTGTTGTCCTTGTCGAATTCCTTCACCGGGCTGTCTTCATCGCACTTGGGTTCGTGCATGAAGGTGTTGGTCACGTCCACCACGCCCAGATGCTGGATCGTGCGACGGCCGATCAGCACCGGGTAGAGCATGTCGCTGCGGTTATCCAGGCCGAACTGCTCTTCATAAACGGTGTTACCGAAGCAGATTTTCATCAGCACCACCGGGCGATCGTCCTTGCCGCCGGCGCCGCGCACGGTCAGGTCCCGATAGATCGGGCGCTCGAAGGTTTCACTGACCATCTCATCCCGGTCCTGGTCTTCCACCTTCACTTTGAAACGCACCCATTCCTCATCGTCTTTTTCAAAACGTTCGACATTCACCGCATGCAGGGAGGAGGTCAGAGCCCCGGTATCCAGTTTCGCTTTCACCTTGGCGCCCATGGGCTCAAGCGTGGCGTTCTCAATCCAGCCAAACACGTTCTTCACCTCGGTGTTGGCCTGGCTGAACGCAGCGACCAGCAGCAGGCCGGTCACGATAAGAATCCGTCGCATAACATTCCTCATTGTAGTGTCAGGGTTTTTCCCGCAGGGCCAGCACACGGCGGCGCATGTCTTCCGCTTCGACCGCTTGCGGCGGCACCGGTTCACCGGCGCTCAGCACCACCCGCGACCAGAACCGTCTCGGCAACCGGGTCAGCGCGCGCCCGCCCCTATGGCTGAAGAAGCTACCCCATAGACCGGAAAGTGCCATAGGAATCACCGGCACGGGCGTTTCCTTTACAATTTTTTCCAGGCCATTGCGGAAATCGCCCAGCTCCCCGTCCGGGGTCAGCTGGCCTTCCGGGAACAGGCACACCACCTGGCCGTCGGCCAGTTCCTCACGGATACGACGGAAGGCGTCCTCGTACACTTCCGGATTGCGCGACTTGCCGTCGATGGGAATCGCCTTGCCGCCGCGAAAGATCAGGTTCATCAAGGGCAGATCGTAGATCGGCTTGAACATCACGAAACGCGCCGGACGTCGTACCGCGCCGCCGAGCAGCAGCGCGTCCACGTAGCTCACATGGTTGCACACCAGCAGGCAGGGGCCCTCGTCGGGAATGTTTTCCAGGCCCTTGCGCTTGATCCGGTAGAGCACGTTGGTGAGCATCCACACCAGCAACCGGATAAGAAACTCCGGCACCACCGTGTAAATGTAGGCGGCCACCACCACGTTGAGCAGCGCCAGCACCAGGAAAAACTGCGGCACGGTGAGATCCAGCAGCCCCACCAGCACGATGCCGGCGGCGGCGGACAGCACCATCAGCAACGCATTGAGGATGTTGTTGGCGGCGATAATGCGGGCCAGATGGCGGGGGTCCGAACGCTGCTGAATGAACGCGAACAACGGCACGATATAGAAACCGCCGAACACGCCGATGCCGAGCAGATCCACCAGCACCCGCCAGCCGGCGGGCGCCTGCAGAAAGGCGCCGATGCCCAGCTCCACGCCCTTGGGCAGGCCGGCGTAGGAGAAGAACAGGTCCACCCCGAACAGGCTCAGGCCGATGGAGCCCAGCGGCACCAGCCCCAGTTCCACCTGCCGGCCGGAAAACTTTTCGCACAGCCAGGAGCCCAGGCCGATGCCCACGGAGAAGGTGCCCAGCAGCAGCGCATAGAGACCGTCGGTGCCGAGCAGATAATCGTCCACGTACACCTTGAGCTGGGTGGTGTAGGCGGCGCCCAGAAACCAGAACCAGGAAATGCCCAGCACGCACATCCACACCGACTTCACCTCGCGAGCGTAGCCGACGATGCGCCAGGTCTCCTTCCACAGGTTCCAGTCCAGCCGGCTGCCCGGGTCCGCCGCCGGCGCCGAGGGAATGCCCCGCGCCGCCAAATAGCCCAGCAGCGCCAGGCCCACCACGGCGGTGGAGACGATGGCCGGGCTGGCGGCGTCCATTTTCAGCAGCACGCCGGAAATCGAGCCCAACAGGATCGCCAGGAAGGTGCCCATCTCCACCAGGGCGTTGCCGGTGACCAGCTCCCGGGGCCCCAGATGCTGGGGAATGATCGCGTACTTGATGGGCCCGAAGAAGGTGGATTGCAGCCCCATCAGGAACAGCACCGCCAGCAGAAAATAGACGCTGCTGAAGAAAAAGCCGGCGGCGGCGCAGCCCATGATCAGCACCTCGGCGAACTTGATGCGCCGCACCAGCATGGCCCGGTCGTATTTGTCCGCCACCTGCCCGGCCAGGGCCGAGAACAGAAAGAAGGGCAGGATGAACAGCGCCAGGGCCACGTTGTTGAGGGTGTTCACTTCGGTGCCGGCCACCACGCCGCTGGCGATCAGCAGGATCAGCGCCTGGCGGAACACATTGTCATTGAAGGCGCCCAGGAACTGGGTAAAGAAGAACGGCCCGAAACGCCGTTTACCGAGCAGGGAAAAGGTCCCGTCCTTCATGGGCGTGCCCCTCCGTGGCCGCCTTGCGGCACGTTATTGGTGGCGGCGGACCAGTCCGCCAGATAGTGCCGCAGCAGCGAGTCCACCATTTCCCGGGGATCCACATCACCGGCCACGTCCAGTTTGTCGCCCAGGTACAGCACGCAGATGCCGTGCAGGCTGCCCCACAGGGTGCGGGCGCCGAGCATACGCTCGCGGTCCGTGGCCCAGGGCGCCAGCCGCTCCAGTTGCTGCTCCACCATCAGGAACAGGCTGCGGGTGCGCCGCTGATACCAGCCCGGCACCGGCGCCCCCTGGTTCATGCGGTGCTCGAACACCAGTTGCCAGAGGGGGGTCTGCGCCCGGGACAGCTCCAGATAGTGGTGGGCCATGGCGGTCAGGGCCGCTCCCGGATTCTCCATGGTGGTGGCGGCGTCCATGCGGTCCAGCAGGGTGTCCAGGGTGTCCGCGTTGACGTGCAGGATCAGGTCATCCAGGTTGTCGAACAGGTGGTAGAGCATGGCCGGGGCATAGCCCAACCGCCGGGCCACCTCGCGGACGCTGAGCTTTTCCAGGCCCTGCTCGGCCACCAGGGTGCGCACCGTGCCGATGGCCAGGGCGCGCAGTTCCGGTTTGCTGTGTTCGTTGCGTCGTGCCATGGCGGATCCCGTCCGTCGCTTGAAGACTCGATGGCGGGCATTATAACGATGATTTGTGAACGGTGTTCAAGAGAAAAATACCGGGCCCGGTTTCAGGACGCCGCCGGCGCGCCGGGCCGGCGGCCGATGGGCCGGGCCGGGTTGCCGGCGACGACGGTCCAGGGCGGCACGTCCCGGGTCACCACCGCCCCCATGCCGACCACCGCATGGTCGCCGATGGTGACGCCGTCCACCACCCCGACCCGGGCCCCCAGCCACACATCCCGACCGATCACGATGCCCCGGGAGGTCACCGGCTGTTCGCGGATCAGGCTCTCCGCCCGCAGGCCGTGGTCGAAGGCATACAGGGTGGCATAGGCGGCGATGCGGGTATGGTCACCGATGACGATGCCGGCGGCGCCGCCTTCCAGGGTGACATGATGGTTGAGACTGACGTGCTCCCCCAGGGTCAGCGGGCCGTGCAGCATACAGTTGGCGGCGATGTGGCTGTGATCGCCGATCACGATGTCACGGCCCGGTTCCGCGAACAGACGCGCCTGGGGCGCCACAAAACAGTGCGCGCCAAAGCGCACCGTCTCCAATCTGGACCATTCCTCCTGCAGCGCCCGCTGCCAGGGTTCCGCCCAGGCCCGGTGGCGCGGCTTCAGGCGCGGGTACAGCCAGGGCATGTAAGCCAGGCGCTGCTTGTGCTGGTCGCGGTAGGGGTCGGTCATGGGCGTACGGGGTCGTGGGCGGACCCCGCATGCTACACCAATCGATGATCCGGCTCAGGCGGCGGCGGGCACCACATGCGACGCGAAATGGCCGAGCAGGGACGACGCCTGCGGGCATTCGCGCACCCGCGGCAGGGCGTCGTCCACCTGCTGGTCCGAGAGCAAGGCGCCGCGCTGGGCCTGCAGATAGGCCCGGGTCACGTCGGCGCTGAATTCCGGATGGAACTGGCAGCCCCAGACCTGGTGGCCATAGCGAAACGCCTGGCAACTGTCGTGGCCGTTGCTGGCCAGCACGTCCACGCCGGGGGGCGCCACCAGCACCGACTGGCGGTGCATCATCTGCGCCCAGGGCTGATCCCAGAGGCTGGCGAACAGGGCATCGGTGCGCGCCGCCGCCGTCAACCGCAAGGCCACGGTGCCCGCTTCCATGCCCAGCGGGTGGTTGTCCACATCGCCGCCCAGGGTGCGCGCCAGCAGTTGATGGCCAAAGCAGATGCCCAGCATCGGCGGTGCCTCGGCGTGTCCGAGGGCGCCCTCCAGCCAGCGCATCAGCCGGCGCATCCAGGGGGCTTCGTCGGTGAGCATGGCATGGGAACCGGTGATCACCACGCCGGCGGCTTCCGCCGGGTGGGGCAGGGCGTCGCCGTCCAGGGCGTCCACCACGCGTACCGGGGTATGTTCGCCCAGGCCGGTGCCGATCCAGTGTTCGAAATCCCCGTAGTGCTGCCGCAGGGTCGGGAAGGTGGAGCCGGTTTTCAGAATCAATACAGGTTTCATGGGTGCCTCCGTTCAGAAGGTTCCCCAGCAAAGGGCGTACCAGCTTCGGTGAAGGCGGTGTAAAAGCTGCGTGACGTTTCGTGTTCTGTGATTCAGGCCAGATCCCGATGCCGCGGGCAGCTCACCAGATGGTCGTTGACCAGCCCGGCGGCCTGCATGAAGGCGTACATGATGGTGGGGCCGACAAAGCGGAAGCCGCGCTTCTTCAGATCCTTGCTCATGGCCTCGGCGGTGGGCGTCACCGCCGGCACCTCGGCCAGGCTTTGGAACCGGTTGACGCGCGGCTCGCCGTCCACGAAGTCCCAGAGCAGCGCCGCCGGGTCGATGCCCGCCTCTTGCAGGTCCAGCCAGGCGCGGGCGTTGTCCACCGCCGCGCGCATCTTCAGCCGGTTGCGGATCAGACCCGGATCCTGCAGCAGGCTCGCCACCTTGGCGTCGTCGTAGCGCGCCATCTTGCGCGGGTCGAGCCCATCCATGGCGCGGCGGTAGTTGTCACGCTTGCGCAGCACCGTGATCCAGCTCAGACCGGCCTGGGCGCCTTCCAGGATCAGGAATTCGAACAGCCGGTCGGCATCGCGTTCGGGCACGCCCCATTCGTTGTCGTGGTAGGCCACGTAGAGCGGGTCGGTGCCGCACCAGGGGCAGCGTTCCATGGGTGAAACCCTCCTCGGAAGAACCGGAGCACGGTATCACCGGCCCCTGGGGGACGCTATACTTGCCCCCCTCATTTTCAATGCTCGGCGATCGGAACGAACAACGGGAATCACCATGGCGGATCAACCGCAAGCGGACGTAAGCACCTTCCAGGGCCTGATTCTGGCCCTGCAGCAATACTGGGCCCAACAGGGCTGCGTGGTCGTGCAGCCCCTGGACATGGAAGTGGGCGCGGGGACCTTTCACCCCAGCACCTTCCTGCGCGCCATCGGCCCGGAGAACTGGAACAGCGCCTATGTGCAGCCCTCGCGGCGGCCCACCGACGGCCGTTACGGCGAGAACCCGAACCGGCTGCAGCATTACTACCAGTTCCAGGTGGTGCTTAAACCGTCGCCGGACAACATCCAGGAGCTGTACCTGGATTCCCTGCGCCAGCTCGGCTTCGATCCGCTCACCCACGATATCCGCTTCGTCGAGGACAACTGGGAATCGCCCACCCTGGGCGCCTGGGGCCTGGGCTGGGAAGTGTGGCTCAACGGCATGGAGGTGACCCAGTTCACCTACTTCCAGCAGGTTGGCGGCATTGATTGCTACCCCGTCACCGGCGAGATCACCTACGGTCTGGAACGGCTGGCCATGTACATCCAGGGCGTGGACTCGGTGTACGACCTGGTGTGGTCCCGTGGCCCGTCCGGCACCGTCACCTACGGCGACGTGTTCCTGCAAAACGAGGTGGAGATGTCCACCTTCAACTTCGAATACGCCAATGTGGAAGCGTTGTTCGACCAGTTCGATCTGTTCGAGGCGGAGTCCACCAAGCTGATCGAAGCGGGCCTGCCGCTGCCCGCCTATGAATACGTTCTGAAGGCCTCCCACACCTTCAACCTGCTGGACGCGCGCAAGGCGATTTCGGTCACCGAACGCCAGCGTTTCATCCTGCGCGTGCGCACCCTGGCCCGGGCCGTGGCCCAGGCCTATTTCGACGCCCGCCGCAAACTGGGCTTCCCGATGGCCGACGCGGACATCCGCGAGGAAGTGGAAGCGCAACTCCGGCAACAGGATCAAAAGGCGGCGAAGAAACAGAAGGGGGGCAAACAATGAGCCAGCAACGGGATCTGTTGATCGAACTGGGCACCGAGGAACTGCCGCCCAAGGCCCTGCCGGCCCTGAGCGCCGCCCTCACCGAGGAGCTGGTGCGCCAGCTCGACGACGCCGGCCTCGGCCATGGCGCCGTGGAAAGCTTCGCCGCGCCGCGCCGTCTGGCGGTGCTGGTGCGTGACCTGGACGCCCGCCAGCCGGACCGGCAGGTGGAGCGTCTGGGCCCGGCGGTGCAGGCCGCCTTCGATCAGGACGGCAACCCCACCAAGGCCGCCGAGGGCTTCGCCGCCTCCGTGGGTCTGACCGTGGACCAGTTGGACCGCCAGCAGACCGACAAGGGCGAGCGCCTGTTCGCCCGGCTGGAGGAAGCCGGCCGCGCGGCCACCGAGCTGGTGCCGGAATTCGTCACCCAGGCGGTGAACAAGCTGCCGATTCCCAAGCGTATGCGCTGGGGGCGCCGCAAGGTGCAGTTCGTGCGCCCGGCCCATTGGCTGGTGGCGCTGTTCGGCACCGAGGTGATCGAGTTCGAACTGCTGGACCAGAAAGCCGGCCGCGATTCCTACGGCCATCGCTTCCACGCGCCGGACGCCATCGAACTGGCCGAGGCCGGGGACTACGCCACCCGTCTGGAACAGGACGGCAAGGTGATCGCCGACTTCGCCCGCCGCCGGGAGCTGATCCGCCAGCAGGCGGAACAGGCCGGCCACGATGCCGGTGGCGAGGCGCGTATCGACGACGATCTGCTCGACGAGGTCACCGCCCTGGTGGAATGGCCGGTGGCTCTGGCCGGTCGCTTCGACGAAGACTTCCTGCGCGTGCCCCAGGAGGCGCTGATCAGCGCCATGGAAGAGCACCAGAAGTATTTCTCGGTGCTGGACGCGGACGGCAAGCTGACGCCCACCTTCATCACCATCAGCAATATTCAGTCCCGCGATCCCCAGCAGGTGATCGCCGGCAATGAGAAAGTGATCCGCCCGCGCCTGGCGGACGCCGCCTTCTTCTACGACAACGACTGCAAAAAACCGCTGGAGCAGCACGCCCGGGGCCTGGCCCAGGTGGTGTTCCAGCAGCGGCTCGGCACGCTCGCCGACAAGTGCGAGCGCATCGGGGCCCTGGCCGGCGTGATCGCCGGTCATATTGGTGGCGACGAGCAACTGGCGCGCCGCGCCGGCGCGCTTTGCAAGGCCGATCTCAACAGCGAGATGGTCTACGAGTTCGACACCATGCAGGGCATCATGGGCTACTACCTGGCCCGCAACGAAGGGCTGCCGGAGGAGCTGGCGGAGGCGCTGCACGAGCAGTACCTGCCACGCTTCGCCGGCGACAGCCTGCCGAACACCAAGACCGGGCAGGCGGTGTCCCTGGCGGACAAGATCGATACCCTGGTGGGCATCTTCGGCATCGGCCAGACGCCCACCGGCACCAAGGACCCCTACGCGCTGCGCCGGGCCACCCTGGGCATTCTGCGCATCATCATCGAAGGCGGTCTGGATCTGGATCTGCGCAACCTGCTGGCCCAGGCCGCGGAGCAGCTGGAAGGCCGCATCGACGCCGGTCAGGTGGACGAGGCGTTCGAGTTCGTGAAGGGCCGCTACCGGGCCATGTACCAGGAGCAGGGCATCGCCACCCCGGTGATCCTGTCGGTGCTGGCCATCGACGACGCCTGCCGCCGGCCGCTGGATTTCGACCGCCGGGTGAAGGCGGTGGCCGCCTTCCGGCAACGCGAGGAAGCCGCCGCCCTGGCCGCCGCCAACAAGCGGGTGTCCAATATTCTCGCCAAACTGGACGAGGCGCCGCCGGAGGAAATCGACGGCGCCCTGCTGGAAGACGAAGCGGAGCAGACCCTCACCAATCTGGTGGTGGACGCCTACGAACGCAGCGAGCCGCTGCTGGAAGCCGGCGACTACGAGGCGGTGCTGGCCCTGCTGGCGGAACTGCGCGAGCCGGTGGACGCCTTCTTCGACACCGTCATGGTGATGGCCGAGGACCCGGCGGTGCGTGGCAACCGCCTGGCCCTGCTCAGCTTCCTGCGCGATCTGTTCCTGAACGTGGCCGACATCAGCCTGCTGCAGGAGTAGAAGCACCCAGGTAGGCGTCCGCCAGCTCCGGGCTGGCGGCGATTTCCCGGGCGGTGCCCTCGGCCATCACCCGGCCGCCTTCGATCACATAGGCGCGGTCCGCCAGGGACAGGGCCAGCGCGGCCATCTGGTCCACCAGTACGATGGTCATGTTTTCCCGGCGCAGCTGATCCAGCGCCGCGAACAGCTCATCGATGATCTTCGGCGCCAGCCCCAGGGACGGCTCATCCAGCAGCAGCACCCGGGGCCGGCTCATCAGCCCCCGCGCCACCGCCAGCATCTGCTGCTCACCGCCGGACAGCAGACCGGCGCGCTGATGGCGCCGCTCGCGCAGCCGCGGGAAGCGCTCGAACATTTCTTCCAGGCGCGCCTCCCGGTCCGCCGGGCACAGGAAGGCGCCCAGTCGAATGTTGTCCTGCACCGACAGCTCCGCGAACACCTGACGCCCTTCCGGCACCAGCACCAGCCCCTGACGCACGATCGCCTCGGCGGGCATTTTTTCCAGCGCCTGGCCGTCCAGATGCACACCGCCGGCCTGCACCGGATGGAGCCCGGCCAGAGCACGCATCAGGGTGGATTTACCGGCCCCGTTGGCGCCCAGTAGCGCCACCATTTCCCCCTGGCGCACTTTCAGGCTGATGCCGTGCAGCACCGGCTCGGCGCCGTAGCCGGCCACCAGCTTGTTGACGCCCAGCCATTCCGGGCCGGTGCGCGGCGGCCGCTCCGCCACCGGTCGCGCTTCATCCAGATCCTCGCCCAGGTAAGCCCGGCGCACCGCCGGGTCGGCACGCACCTGTTCCGGTTTGCCGGCGGCCAGCAGGCGGCCGGTGTCCAGCACCACCACCTGATCGGACACCCGCATCACCAATTCCATATCGTGCTCCACCACCATCACCGCCACGCCGGCGTCGGCGATGGCGCGCAGCAGCGCCGCCAGCCGGTCGGTGTCTTCCCGGGACAGGCCCGCCGCCGGTTCGTCCAGCAGCAGCGCGTCCGGGTCGGTGGCCAGGGCACGGGCGATTTCCACCAGCCGCCGGTCCACGTGGGGCAGTTGCGAGGCGGGCACGTCCAGCGGCCCCTGATAGCCACAGAACGCCAACAGACCGGCGGCCCGTTGGCGTGCCGCCTTGGACAGATAGCGGCGCGCGCCGAGCAGGTTGCCGAGCCGGCCCCGGCAGGCGGCCAGGGCCACGTTGTCGGCCACCGACAGGGTGTCGAACAGTTGCGAGGTCTGATAGGTGCGGGCCACGCCGTGGCGGGCAATGCGGAAGGCGCGCCCGGCGCCCAGGGTGCGCTCGCCGAGAGCGAAGTGGCCGGCGGTGGGCGGGTAGAAGCCGCTCACCATGTTCAGCACCGTGGTCTTGCCGGCGCCGTTGGGGCCGATCAGGCTGGTCACCGCCGCCGCCGGCACCTCCATGGTCAGATCGCTGACCGCGCGCACGCCACCGAAGGTCATGCTCAGGCCGTCCAAACGCAGCCCCTGGCGCGCACGCTCGGAGAGCGAATGACCGGCGTCGCCGGCCAGCGCCCGGGACCGGGGCGCGCCGGCGCCGGGGCGCAGCCGTGCCAGCAGATCCGCGCCCAGGCCGATCAGACCGTTGGGCGCCACCAGCAGTACCACCAGCAACAGGCCACCGAAGAACAGCAACCGGTAGGCCTCCAGGGTGGCCAGCAGTTCCGGCAGCATGCCCAGGATGGCGGCGCCGATCACCGGCCCGATCACCGAGCCGGCGCCGCCGACCACCACCACCAGGACAAACAGGATCGACTGCATGAAGCTGAACGTGTCCGGCGTCACGAAGCCGGCCAGCGGCGCGAACAGGCCGCCGGCCAAGCCAGCCAGACCCGCCGACACCATGAACGCCACGGTCTTGATCACCAGCGGCCCCAGGCCCACCGACTCGGCGGCGGTTTCGCTGTCCTTCACCGCGCGCATGGCGGCGCCCCAGGTGCCCCGCGCCAGCAGCGTGTAGGCGACCAATGATACCGCCAGGGTAAGCAGCGCCAGCACCGCCACGGTTTGCTCGATGCTCCAGTCGGCGCTCAGGGTCGGCGCGGCGATGCCCATGATGCCGTTCTGGCCGCCGGTGAGCGCCTCCATCTCGATGATGGCGTGCTGAACGATAAAGCTGAATGCGATGGTGACCATGGCCAGGTAGGGCCCTTTCACCCGCAGGGCGGGCAGGGCCAGAATCAGACCGGCCACGGTGGCCACCAACGCGCCGGCCAGCCAGGCCGGCCAGAACGACCAGCCCGCCTGGCTGGTGAGAATCGCCACGGTATAGGCACCGATGGCGTAGAAGCCCACATGGCCGAAGGAAATCTGCCCGGTGAGCCCGAGCAGCACGTTGAGGCCCACGCCGACAATGGCGATCAGCGCCACATTGGCCAGCACGTAGACGTAGTAACTGTTGAGAAAGAAGACCATCACCAGCGCGGCGACCAGCACCGCCAGGCCGGCCGGAATCGACAGGCGCTTCATACCTTTTTCACCTCCGCGCGGCCGAACAGGCCGTTGGGTCGCAGGGCCAGCGCCACGATCACCAGCGCGAAGGTGATGATGTGGGTGTAGCCGGAACCCAGGGTCATGGTGATCACGCTTTCCGCCACGCCGAACAGCAGGCCGGCGATCATCACCCCCCAGGCACTGGTGATGCCGCCCAGGATGGCCACGGAAAAGGCTTTCAGACCGAACAGGGTGCCCATGTCCGAGTTCACGTTGGCGAGCGGCGCGATCATCATGCCCGCCACTCCGGCCAGTACCGTGGACAGAGCGAAGGCGCCGGCTACCGCGCGACCGATGGGAATGCCCATCAGCCGGGCGGCGTCCCGATTCTGGCTGGTGGCCAGCAGCGCGCTGCCCCAGCGGGTGCGGCGCGCCACCAGATGCAGGGCGGCGGCCAGCGCCAGCCCCACCAGCGGAATGATCAACTGCAGCGGGTAGACGCCCAGACCCAGCCCGCCCACTTCCACCGGCGACACCGCCAGGGAAGAGGGCAGGCTGCGCGGCTCCTTGCCGAAGGTGTGCATCACCACGTTATCCAGCACGATGCCCAGCGCCACCGTGGACATCAGCCAGGCATCGGAGCCGCGCCGCACGAACGGCCGCACCGCCAGCCGCTCCACCAGCAGGCCGTACACCGCGCACAGCACCAGCGCCGCCGGCACCGCCAGCTCGATGGGCCAGCCCAGGGTCTGGGCGAAGGTGTAGCAGAGCACCGCCCCCAGCATCATCGAGCTGCCCTGGGCGAAGTTCACCGTGCCCGAGACCGCGAAGGTGATGTAGAAGCCCAGGGCCATGAGGCCGTACATGCTGCCCATGCCCAGGCCACTGATCAGCGCCGATACCAGCTGCGTGTCCATAGTGTTTCCGTCAGTCGCTCAGACCAACCGGCACGATGCGGTTGTCGATGAATTGCGCCCACACATAATCCTGCGGGCCCAGGGCGTCGTGCTGCTCCTTGGAGAACGGGCTTTGGTAGGTTTTGATCAGACCCGGGTAGGTGCCGATCTCGTAATAGCCTTCGCGAATGGCGTCGCCGTCGGTGGAACCGGCGTTTTCGATGGCCAGGGCGGTCAGGTGCATGGCGTCATACGCATTGGCCACGCCCACCGCCGGGGTGATGTCCTGCGGGCCCTTGATGTCGTCGTATTTGTCCTTCAGCGCGGCGATCACCTTTTCGCCCACTTCGGACTGGTCGCCAAAGAAGCTGTAGGTCTGCACGAAGTGCACTTTCTCGGCGCCGGGACCGGCCAGCTCGGTGAAGCGACCGCCGGCGGGGCCCCAATGGGACACGATCGGCACGTCCCAGCCCATGCGGCGCAGGGATTTCACCACCTGGGCGGAGGGGCCCACGTTGCCCACCAGGGCAATGGTGTCGGCGCCGGCGTCACGCAGGCGGGTCAGCTGCGGCACCACGTCGATGGCGTCGCCGTCGAATTTTTCACTGCCGGCGGGCTTCATGCCCTTGGCGTCCAGCGCCGCCACCAGGCCCTTGTGGTTGGATTCGCCCCAAGGGTTGTTGATCATCAGCAGGCCGAATTTTTCCGAACCGAAGGTTTTCTGGGCGTACTCCACCATGGCCACGTCCACCAGCTCGTCCATGGCGGACACCCGGAACGCGAAGTTCGGATCGGCGCCGTTCTTGGTGATCGGCGTGCCCGCCGCCCAGGGGTCCATGAAGGGCATCTTCGCTTGGTTGGCCAGCGGCACGATGGCCAGCGCCACCGGCGTGTCGAGCCCGCCGAACAGCACCGCCACCTTTTCTTTATGGATCAGTTCACGGGCGGCCACCACGCCTTTGGCGGGGTTGGACTCGTCGTCCCGACGCACCAGCACCAGTTCACGGCCGCCGAGCACGCCGCCGGCGGCGTTGATTTCATCGATGGCCAGTTGCACGCCACGGGAGATGGCCTGGCCGGCCAGGGCCGACTGCCCGGACAAGGCCGTGATCAGGCCGATCTTCACCGGCTCCGCCGCCACGGCGGCGCGCCACGGCAGCACGGCCAGCAGCGCGGTGAGCGCGGCGGCCACTAAAACGCGAGAGATACGCAACATGGGATTCCCCCTTCAAGTGTTGGGATGAACCGGACGGCGGCGTTTGCCGCTGATCCGCTCCACCGACAACGCAAAGCCCGTGCCATGTTGCGGTTTTCCGGTATCGGGCACGTAAATTGCTTTAATTTCTGGCGTCACTTAAACCTTTAATTGTCGACAAAAAATCCCCGGATCGTGGCGGATTGATGCCGCCGCCCGGCGCCCCGGAACGGACTCTGGATGGCCCCCCAACCATCGGCCCGGCGCGCACAGGCAAGGGGCAAGAAGGAGACCCGACCATGGACAACGCACCAGAGTGGAACAGCGACACGCCGATTCGCGACCCCGCCGCCCTCATCGATACCTATCTGACCATCCTGATGAAACCGGACCCGGACACCGCCCGCCAATTCGTGGCGCCGGACCTGGTGATCCGCTTCACCGGCAACCGGCCGATGGCCGACCCCGCGGAATGCACGGCCTTCAACCGTGACCGCTACGGCTGGGTGAAAAAGCGCTTCGAAGCCACCGAGGTGGTGGCCGGCGGCACGTTGGCGCGGGCGGTGGTCTACAACATCGGCACCCTCTATGGGGAATGGCCGGACGGCACGCCTTTTGAAGGCAACCGCTACGTGGACCGTTACGTGGTACGCGACGGACGGATTACCGAAATGGATGTGTGGAACGACAGCGCCGAATGGCTGCTGACCCGCGCCGGCCTGGCCCAGGACGCCTCATGAACCAAACACAGCCCTTCGCGCCGCTGGCCGATCACGGCCGCTTCGATTACCAGGGCATCCATCAGCGACCGGACTACCACTGGCCCGGCGGCAAACGCCTGGCGGTGTACCTGGGGTTCAACCTGGAACACTTCGCCTTCGGCGAGGGCATGGGCGCCCAGCTCGGCGCCCGGTTCGCCGAGCCGGATGTGCTCAACTACGCCTGGCGTGAATACGGCAACCGGGTAGGCGCCTGGCGCTGCCTGGAGCTGTTCGATGCCCTGGGCCTGCCCGCCGGCACCATCGCCAACACCGCGCTCTACGATCATTGCCCGGAACTGCTGGAGGCCTGCGCCGCCCGCGGCGACGAACTGATCGCCCACGGCCACAGCAACGCCACCTACCAGGGCACGCTCGCGGAAGACGAGGAAAAAGCGCTGCTGGCCCACTGTCGCGAGCGCATGGCGGCGGCCTCCGGCGCCGCGCCGTCCGGCTGGCTGTCGCCGTGGATCGGCGAATCCCGGCACACCCCGGACCTGCTGGCGGAAACCGGCTATCGCTATACCCTGAACTGGTGCCACGACGATCAGCCGGTACGCATGCGCACCCGCGACGGGCGCGGGCTGTGGGCGATTCCCTATCCCCAGGAAGTGAACGACATTCCGATGATCATCGCCCGCAAACTGGACGCCCGGGCGTTCGCCGATATGATCGTGGATCAGTTCGACGAAATGCTGGTGCAGTCGGAGCGGCAGCCGTTGGTGATGGGCATTGCCCTGCACCCCTATTTGATGGGTCAGCCCTACCGACTGCGACATCTGCGCCGGGCCCTGACTCATATCGCCGCGCACCGGGACGCGCTGTGGCTGACCACTCCCGGCGCCATCTGCGACCACATGGACGATCTGTTTTTATGAACGCTACCGCCCCCAAGGGCCGGGGCCGGCCCAAGGTCCGCCCCCAGGCCCTGGCCGGCCAGGCGCCGGCGGCCCGTGAAAAGCCCGCCGACAAGGAGCAACGTATCTACGCCGCCATCGTCGACCGGGTGATGGAACAGCGGCTCAAACCCGGCACCCGCTTGCCGGAAGCCGCCCTCTGCGAACTGTTCGGCGTGGGCCGGACCCTGGTTCAGAAAGTGCTGCAGCGGCTCGCCCACGACCACATCGTGGAGCTGCGGCCCAATCGCAGTGCCATCGTCGCCATGCCCAGCCGCGAGGACGTGGGCAAGCTGTTCGAGGCCCGCCGCGCCCTGGAAGCGGCGGTGCTACCGCTGGTGGCGGCCCATGCCAGCCGCGCCGATTACGCGTCCCTGCGCCGCCAGCTGCGCAAGGAGCAAAACGCCATGCACCGCTACGCCCAGAGCGAATGGGCGGGCCTGGCCAGCGCCTTTCATTTGCGGCTGGGCGAGCTGTCCCGCAACCCCATGCTGCACCGCTATCTGGCCGAGATCATTTCCCGCTGCTGCCTGGTGGTGGCCTTGTTTCAGCCTCCGGGCAACGCCACCTGCGAGCACGACGAGCACGGGCGGGTGGTGGATTGCCTGGAGGCCGGCGACGTGGCCGGCGCCCAGCGCGAGAACGACCGCCACCTGCGGGACCTGGAAGCCCACCTTCAGCTGGTCGAGGAAGACACGGATCTGAGCCTGGCGGACATGCTCGGGCTGCCCGGTCGCTCTTGAGATCGTCGCGGACCGTCGCCACTAGACAGGGAGACCGGCTCGTTTTCGAGTTCCCCCACATCAGCAAGGGAGTGTGAGCATGCGTATCGATCTGTCCGGCAAGAAAGCGGTGGTGTCCGGATCCACCGCCGGCATCGGCTTCGGCATCGTCCAGGGCCTGGCGGCCGCCGGCGCCGAGGTGGTGATCACCGGCCGAACCCGCCAGCGCGTGGATCAAGCCATCGAGCGGCTCAAGGCCGACCAGCCGGACGCCGCCCCCCACGGCGTGGAAGCGGACCTGGGCACCGCCGAAGGGTGCCAGGCCCTGATCGACGCCCATCCGGAAGCGGATATTCTGGTCAATAACGTGGGCATTTTCCGGCCCACGCCGTTTTTTGATATTTCCGACGAAGACTGGGAGCAGTTTTTCCAGGTCAATGTGATGAGCGCGGTACGTTTATCCCGTCATTACGCCCAGGGTATGAAAAAACGGGATTGGGGCCGGGTGCTGTTTCTGTCCAGTGAATCGGCGCTCAATATTCCCACCGAAATGGTTCATTACGGCATGACCAAGACCGCCGTGCAGTCCATCTCCCGGGGCCTGGCCAAGGTGCTCAGCGGCACCAACGTGACCGTCAACGCGGTATTGCCCGGACCCACCCGTTCCGAGGGCGTCGGCAAAATGCTGCATGAAATGGCCCGGGAAAAAGGCCTCTCCGAACAAGAGATGGAAAAACGCTTCGTGAAGGAAAACCGGCCCAGCTCCATTATTCAGCGGGTCGCGGACGTGGAGGAGGTGGCCAATATGGTGGTCTATCTGGCGTCGCCGCAGGCCTCCGCCACCACCGGCGCGGCCCTGCGCGTGGAAGGTGGGATCGTGGATACCATGGCCTGATCATGGCCTGATCAGCGACCGGCGCCGCGACGGGGTCCGGCTGCTATACTCGCCGCCATGACCAATAAGCTGATTATTCTCGACCGCGACGGCGTCATTAACGAAGACTCCGACGCCTACATCAAAACCCCGGACGAATGGCAGCCGCTGCCCGGCAGCGCGGCGGCCATCGCCCGGCTCAACCGTGCCGGCTACCGGGTGGTGGTGGCCACCAACCAATCCGGGCTGGCCCGCGGCTTGTTCGACGCCGCCACCCTGGACGCCATTCACCAACGCATGGCCGCCCGATTACGGGACGCCGGTGCCAGGCTGGACGACATTTACGTCTGCCCCCACGGCCCGGACGACGGCTGCGATTGCCGCAAACCCGCCCCCGGACTGATCGACCAAATTGTTGCCGATTATGGCGAGGTGGCCGGCGTGCCCCTGGTTGGTGATAGTCTCAGGGACCTGCAGGCCGGTGTTGCCCGAGGCTGCCGCCCGGTGCTGGTGCTTACCGGCAAGGGCCGGCGCACCCTGGACAAGGGCCTGCCCGAGGATCTGGGTCCGGTGGCGGTGTATGACTCCCTGGCCCGCTTTGTCGATCAGTTTCTCAAGGACGCTTCATGAACCCACCCGCCGGCGCCCGCCGCGCCACTCCGGGCATCGTCATTCGCAGTGTGTTGTTTTTTATTCTCTATAACCTGGCCGGCGTCATTCACAGTTTTTTCTGCGTTTTGATCGGTCCGTTTTTACCGTTCCGGAAGCGTTACCGTTTTGTGAACCTGTGGACCGGCTTTTCCATCGTCTTGCTGCGCCATCTGAACGGCGTGCGGGTACGGGTCGAAGGCCGCGAACATTTACCGGAGGGCGGGTTCGTGGTGCTCGCCAATCACCAGAGCAGTTGGGAAACCTTCTTTTTACAATTATTGATTTCCCCCCAGGCCACGGTACTGAAGCGGGAATTGTTATGGCTGCCGTTCTTTGGTTGGGGTCTGGCATTGCTGCGGCCGATCCGTATCGACCGGGGCAAGGGCAGGGCAGCCCTGAAGGCGCTGCTCAGCCAGGGCACGTCGCGCCTGCATGAAGGGATTCCAGTGGTTATTTACCCGGAGGGTTCACGGCAATCGCCGGGCACGCTGGGCCATTTTAATCACGGTGGCGCCATGCTCGCCTGCCGCGCCGGCGTACCGGTGGTGGCCATGGCGCACAACAGCGGTGACTGCTGGCCGGCCCGCTCCTGGTTGCGCTTTCCCGGTGAAATCACCCTGCGTATCAGTCCGGCGATTAATACCGATGGCAAGGACGCAAAAACCGTGACCGCCGCCGCCGAACAGTGGATTATTTATCACTATCCGGGACGGTTAAACAAAAATACAACGCCCTAATTGCGTTTTCCCGGGATAATACTTACAGTCGGCCGCGATAGCCGCTTATAACTCATGTTCGTCGCTACCGTTAAGGAACACCCGAAATGACCATTAATTTGGATGATTACTCCGTCGCCGATCTGGAAAAGCTGATCCGCCAGGCGGAGCGTAAGCTTGAGAAAAAACGCATGGAGGCGGTGAAGAACGCCCAGGCGGAAATCAACAAAATCGCCAAGGATCTGGGCGTTTCCGTGGACGACCTGCTGGAAGAGAACAAGGGTCGCAAGAAAAAGACCACCGCGCGCAAGTCCACCACCCGCAAGAAGAAAGCGGGCGTGCGCAAACCGGCCAAGATTAAATACCGTAATCCGAAGGACAGCTCCCAGACCTGGACCGGCCGTGGCAAACGCCCGGTGTGGCTGCGCGAAGCCGTGGAGCAGGGCGCCAAGCTGGAAGATTTCGAGGTTTAAGCCCGCCCTGTTCGGCGCGACCGGCCCCGCCGGTCGCGCGTCCTTTCCGGTCGATCAGATATCCAGGTTGGACACCTGCAACGCGTTGGACTCGATGAACTGACGCCGCGGGTCCACGTCATCGCCCATCAGGGTCGTGAAGATCTGATCGGCGGCAATCGCATCCTCCACCGTCACCTGCAGCATGCGCCGGGATTCCGGATCCATGGTGGTTTCCCACAGCTGGTCGGCGTTCATCTCCCCGAGACCCTTATAGCGCTGCACGCTGGTGCCGCGACGGGCCTGTTGCATCAGCCAGCTCAGAGCATCGGCGAAGTGGCGGATCGGCCGCCGGCTCTCGCCCCGTTCCACTGCCGCGTCATCCGCCAGCAGGCCTTCCAGGGTTTCACCGAGGTGCTTGATGCGCTCATAGTCCGGCGACTGGAGAAACTCCAGAGAGACCCGGTATTCGCGGGGCAGCCCGTGAGCGATGACTTGCACACGGGGCAGGAACAGGCCGCGCTCCTTGTCTTCCTCGGCACTCACCGTGAAGCTTTGGGTGGCGTCGGTAAGGGCGTCCACACGGGCGCCCAGGCGCTGGCACCACTCTTCCATGGCGGCCCGGTCCGACAGGCGCTTCTCGTCCAGGGAGCCCATATAGATCATCTGTTCCAGCACCACCGCCGGGAACACCCGGGACTGGCGCTCGACGATGCGCATCACCTGCCGGTACTCGGCGATCAGCTTGGCCAGCGGCTCGCCGCTGACCGGCGGCGCGCCGTCGCCGGGGTAGAGCGCGGCCTTGTCCAGCGCCAGGGTGGTGAGGTAATCCTCCAGGGCCGGATCATCCTTGATGTAGGTTTCCTGCTTGCCCTTCTTCACTTTGTAGAGGGGTGGCTGAGCGATATAAATGTGACCGCGCTCGATCATCTCCGGCATCTGGCGGAAGAAGAAGGTGAGCAGCAAGGTGCGGATGTGGGAGCCGTCCACGTCCGCATCGGTCATGATGATGATGCGGTGATAGCGCAGCTTGTCCGCGTTGTATTCGTCACGGCCAATGCCGCAGCCCAGCGCGGTAATCAGGGTGGCTACCTCCTGGGACGACAGCATCTTGTCGAAGCGGGCTTTTTCCACGTTCAGGATCTTGCCCTTGAGCGGCAGGATGGCCTGATACTTGCGGTCGCGGCCCTGCTTGGCGGAACCGCCCGCGGAGTCACCCTCCACGATGTACAGCTCGGACAGCGCCGGGTCCTTCTCCTGGCAGTCCGCCAGCTTGCCGGGCAGGCCGGCGATGTCCAGAGCGCCCTTGCGGCGGGTCATCTCCCGGGCCTTGCGGGCGGCGTCCCGGGCACGGGCCGCGTCGATGATCTTCTGCACGATCATCTTGGCCTCGCTGGGATGCTCCAGCAGGTAATCCTGGAACCGCTCCGACATGGTTTGTTCCACCGCGGTCTTCACCTCGGAGGAGACCAGCTTATCCTTGGTCTGGCTGGAGAATTTCGGGTCCGGCACCTTCACGGAAATCACCGCGGTCAGGCCTTCCCGGGCATCGTCGCCGGACGGGTTGGCTTTTTCCTTTTTCAGGAAGCCTTCCTTGTCCATGTAGTTGTTGAGACTGCGGGTGAGGGCGGCGCGGAAGCCGGCCAGGTGGGTGCCGCCGTCACGCTGGGGAATATTGTTGGTGAAGCAGAAGATGTTCTCCTGGTAGGAGTCGTTCCACTGCATGGCCACTTCCACGGTGATGCCGTCCTCCCGCTCGATCTGGAAGTGGAACACCTCGTTCAGCGCGCTTTTGCTCTGGTTCAGGTAGCTGACGAAGGCGCTCAGGCCGCCGTCGTACTGGAAGACGTCCTCGTCGCCGCTGCGCTCGTCCATCAGGTGAATGCGCACACCGGAGTTCAGGAAGCTCAGTTCGCGCAGGCGTTTGGCCAGGATATCGTAGTGGAACTTGATGTTGCTGAAGGTCTCGGCGGACGGGCGGAAGTGCACGGCGGTGCCGGTGCTGTCGGTGGTGCCCACCACTTCCAGATCTTTCTGCGGCACGCCGTGCTGGTAGCTCTGCTCGTAGACGTTACCGTGGCGGCGGATGGTCAGCTTGAGATGCTCGGACAGGGCGTTCACCACGGACACGCCCACGCCGTGCAGGCCGCCGGACACCTTATAGGAGTTATCGTCGAACTTACCCCCGGCGTGCAGCACGGTCATGATCACCTGGGCGGCGCTCACGCCTTCCTCTGGGTGCATGTCCACGGGGATACCCCGACCGTTGTCCGACACGGAGACGGACTCATCCGGATGGATGATCACCTTGATCTCCGAGCAATGGCCGGCCAGCGCTTCATCGATGGAGTTATCCACGATTTCGAAGACCATGTGGTGCAAGCCGGTGCCATCGTCGGTGTCACCGATGTACATACCGGGACGTTTACGAACCGCATCCAGACCTTTGAGCACCTTGATGCTGGATGAATCGTAGTTTTTCTCCGCCATGTCCTAATCCTATGGGTCGTCCGATATCCGTCGAACACGGCCATGTTCCACGTGGAACATTCTTGCCGCTTCGCCCGTTTCCACCACCGCGGGGCCCAGCTGTTCCCGGTCCACCGCGGTAATCAATGTTTGGTGCGCGCCTTGGGCCAGAAATGCCAGCAGGGTCGCCCGATGGTCCTGATCCAGCTCCGAGCCCAGATCATCCACCAGCAGGGTGCAGACTTTCCCCGCCGCCGCGATCAGCGGCAACTGGGCCAGCACCAGGCCATAGGCCAGTATCTTCGCCTGGCCGCGGGACACACGATCCCGGGCCAGGGTGCCGCCCACGGTGATCTTCAGCTCCGAGCGATGAAACCCGGTTTGGGTGAACCCGCGACGCAGATCGTCTTCGCGGGTGCGGGTCAGAGCGTCCAGATAAGACTCCCCGTCCCGGAGGCCGGTCTGCAGCGTCAGGTCACCTTTCAACTCCGGCGCCAACAGCGCCAGGACCGCTTTCCATTCAGCCTTCAAACGCTGCAAATACCCACTTCGCAACCCTTCAATACTACCAGAAGTCGCCGCCAGTTTCTGGTCCCAGTATGTCAGCTCACGAGGGCTGATGCGGCGGCTGCGGAGCAGGGCATTGCGATGCTTCAAGGCTGCGTTCGCCTCCTTCCAGGCGGGGAGAAAAGAATGTTCCACGTGGAACATTCCCCAATCCACGAACCGCCGGCGCAGGGCGGACGCCCCGAACACCAACTCAACGGACTGCGGGTGCAGAGCCAACACCGGCAGCAGCGCCGCCACGTCACTGAGCGCGCCCGGCGTGGCCCCGTTCAATTTCAGGGAATCGATGCCGGACGGGGAGCGACGCACACCCAACCGGTGCTCATGATCCCCCTGGGCCACCCGGGCGAACAGGGTCGCCGCCGGGGCGCCGTCCCGGACCAGCCGGGACAGACGGCCGCCACGAAACGAGCGGCCACCGCTGCCAATGAAATAGATGGCTTCCAGCAAACTGGTCTTGCCGCTGCCGTTGTCGCCGAAAATCAGGTTCAGGCCGGGCGCGGGGGCCAGCTCGGCTTCCCGATAATTACGGAAGTCGGTCAGTCGCAGATCGGTCAGCATGGACAGGGCGGGGGCGAGGGCGGAAAGCAGGGAGGCAGCGGCCCGGCGGAGCCGCCGGACCGGGTAACAAAAGAATCAGAGACGCATGGGCATGACCACATACAGGGCCGCCTCGTGCTCCGGATCGGTGACCAGGGCACTGCTGTTGCTGTCGCCCAGTTCCAGCCGGGCCTGGGTGCCGTCCATGGTGTTCAGCACGTCCAGCAGATAGCTGACATTGAAACCAATCTCCAGGGGGCCGCCGTCGAAATCCACGGAGACTTCTTCCTCCGCTTCCTCCTGCTCCGGGTTATTGGCCACGATACGCAGGCTGCCCTCGGAGAGCTGCACCCGAACACCGCGATATTTCTCATTGGAAAGAATCGCCACCCGGGCCAGGGCCTGACGCAGGGTTTCCCGGTCGGCCAGCACCACCCGCGAGCCATCCTTGGGGATCACCCGCTCGTACTCCGGGAACTTGCCGTCCACCAGCTTGGAGGTAAAGGTAATGGAGCCCGCTACGATACGGACATGATTGCGACCCAGGGTCAGCCGCACGCTCTCGCCGGCGTCGGACAGAATGCGGGCCAGCTCCATCACGCCCTTGCGCGGCAGGATCACCGAGGCTTCCTCGCTCTGGCCTTCCATGCTGGCGTCGCACAGGGCCAGCCGGTGGCCGTCGGTGGACACCGCCCGCAGCATGCCCGGGCGCAGCTCGAACAGCATGCCGTTGAGGTAGTAACGCACGTCCTGCTGGGCCATGGAAAAGGCGGTGTGGTCGATCAGGTCACGCAGCGAGGACGGCGCGATCTCCAGCACCGAGCCGGCGTTGTCCTCATCCTGATTGGGAAACTCGGACGCCGGCAGGGTGGTCAGCGAGAACCGGCTGCGGCCGGAGCGCACCAGCATGCGCTCGCCGTCCATCTCAAAGCGGATGTCCGCCTCCGCCGGCAGGCTCTTGGCGATGTCCACCAGCTTGCGGGCGGGTACCGTGGTTTCCCCGGCCTGGTGCTCGCCTTCCAGGGGCAAACGGGCCACCAGCTCCAGTTCAAGATCGGTACCGGTCAGGGAAAGCTGACCGTCGCCCACTTCCATAAGCACGTTGGACAGGACCGGCAACGTCTGGCGTTTTTCGACCACCGCGGCCACCTGCTGCAGCGGCTTGAGCAGTTGTTCACGGTTGATGGAGAATTTCATGTCTCGCTTTCCCGTTATCAGTGGATCCGTCAGGACGTCAGGGTCCTCAGGAGGTTCTGGTAATCTTCTTCTATTTCCGGGTTGGATTCCCGCAATTCCGCCACCTTGCGACAGGCGTGCAGCACGGTGGTGTGGTCACGGCCGCCAAAACTTTCCCCGATCTCCGGCAGGCTGTGACTGGTCAATTCCTTGGACAGCGCCATCGCCACCTGGCGAGGCCGCGCCACGGACCGGGTGCGCCGTGGTGAATGCAGGTCCGGCACCTTGATCTTGTAGTATTCCGCCACGGTGCGCTGGATATTGTCGATACTGATCTGCCGCGCCTGCAAGGCAATCAGGTCCTTGAGCGCCTCCTTGATCAGACCGATGTCGATCTGGGCCCCGGTGAACCGCACATGGGCGATCACCCGGCGCAGGGCGCCTTCCAGTTCCCGCACGTTGGAGCGGATGCGCTGGGCGATAAAGAAGGCCGCGTCGTTGGGCAGCTCCACCCGGGCTTCCTCGGCCTTCTTCTTGAGGATCGCCACCCGGGTCTCCAGCTCCGGCGGTTCCAGTGGCTGGGAGAGCCCCCAGCCGAACCGGCTCTTCAGCCGCTCCTCCAGGCCGTCCACTTCCTTGGGAAACTTGTCGCAGGTCAGAATGATCTGCTGGCCATTTTCCAACAAGGCATTAAAGGTATGGAAGAACTCCTCCTGGGACTGCTCCTTACCTGCAAAAAACTGAATATCATCGATCAGCAGCGCGTCCACCGACCGGTAGAAGCGCTTGAACTCATTGATGGTCTTGTTGCGCAGCGCCGAAATCATGTCCGCCACGAACCGCTCGCTATGCAGGTAGACCACCTTGGCGTTGGGGTTGCGCCGCAACAGCTCATTGCCCACCGCGTGCATCAGGTGGGTCTTGCCGAGCCCCACGCCGCCGTACAGCAGCAGGGGGTTATAGCCGTGGCTGGCCGGGTTCTCGGCCACCTGCTGGGCCGCCGCGCTGGCCATGCGATTCGACTTGCCTTCCACGAAGGTCACGAAGGTAAAGCTGGAGTTGAGGTTGCTGCGGTGTTTGGCGGCGCCCCCCAGCTCCGGAGAGACCGCCCGCGGGCGCGGCTCCACCGACGGCGTGGCGCGCCGCTCGGGGGCCGGGGTCGAGGGCTGGGCCGGCGGCGCCGGGCGGGACCGGGAACTGCCCACTTCCAGACGCACCTGGGGCAGTGGGCCGGTTTGCAACTCGCCCAGCACCTCGCCGATGCGTTCCAGGTATTTGTCGCGAACCCAGTCGACTACGAAGCGATTGGGCGCGAACAGGGTCATTTCTCCCCCGTCCGCGGACGCCGACACCTGCAGCGGTCGGATCCACATATTGAATTGCTGCGAAGGCAATTCGTCCTCCAGCCGCGTCAAACAGCGATGCCAAAGCTCCTCGGACACGTCCCCGCCTTTGCCAGAATCCATGAAATAAGACTGCGCATTCTATACCCCCGTCCGCCCAATTATCCACAGCTTGACCGGTGTTTTTCTTTTTTCGCCGGCTGTGGATAAGTAGGCCCACAACCCTGTGCGCGGGCAGGGCGAAAACCCTGGGGATAACCTCGTGCATGAATCTGTTCCACAACCGTCGACAGGCTGTCCGCGTGTCGTCACCAGGGGTTACACACAGTTATAAGGCAGTTACCAACATGACAACCCATTGAATAAATTGAACTTTTCAGGCTTTTCCACAGAAACGGCTTCCCCCTATTACTACCACTGCTTCTAAAAAGAAATTTAAATTCTTAAATCTATTGATAACCGGCTACCCAGGCCGTGCCGGCCCGAACCGACCGGGCTCGCGGATCGGTTGACAGCCACCCCGCCCGGGGCTATTATCCGCGCCCTCTTATAGACACCTGAATCCACTTTTGGGGATGACGCCATGAAACGGACATTCCAACCGAGCAATCTGAAGCGCAAGCGCAACCACGGTTTCCGTGCCCGCATGGCCACCAAAAACGGCCGCAAGGTACTGGCCGCCCGTCGCGCCAAGGGCCGCAAGCGGCTGACCGTCTGAGTCGGCCGTCGGCGCTGACCGTTCTGTCACTGCTGTTTCTCCATGGTGCACCGGTCAGCGCTTCCAGATTCTCCCTCGCTTTCCTTTACCCGCGATCAACGCCTTCTCGGCGGTGATCAATTCCGGGCCGTCTTTGATGCCCCGGACTTCCGTGTCTCCGACCGCTATATTCTGATTCTCGCCCGTCGCAACCGTTTGCCGCAGGCTCGTCTTGGTCTGGTGGTGGGGCGCCGTCGTGCCCGCCGGGCGGTGGATCGCGGTGCCATCAAGCGGCGTGCCCGCGAACAATTCCGATTGCGCCAACATGACCTGGCCGGCCTGGATCTGATCGTTCTGCTCAGGGCGCCCTGTCCACCGGATGGCGGCCGTTCCGCCACGCCGTTGCTGGCGTCGCTGCTGGACAAGCTGCTTGCCAAGTGCCAGCAAGACTGAGAAACTGCCGTCCGCTTTTTCTCGCCAGAATTAAATCTGACTATGGATATCCCTCGCGCGTTAGTGATCACCGGCATTGCCGTTGTCTCCTACCTGCTCATCCAGGCCTGGCAGCAGGACTACATGGCACCGACGACTCCGGTGACCCAGCAGCAGGCCCCGGCGGACGCCGGGCCCTCCGGCGATGAGGATTCCGCCCATCCTCTGCCCGAGCCGGACGTCGCCAATGACAGCGGCGTCCCCGACACCGGCGGTGAACAACCCCAGGCCCCGGCCACCGCGGACACGCCGTCCAACCCCGGGCAGCGCATCCAGGTCAACACCGACGTCCTGAATCTGGAAATCAATCCGGTGGGGGGCGACATCGTGCGGGTGGCATTGCCGGAATACCCGCGTCATGCCGACACCCCGGACCAGCCCTTCGTGCTGCTGGAAAACGATCAGGCTCGCACCTACGTGGCGCAAAGCGGCCTGGTCGGCCGCAACGGCACCGACACCAAGGATGGCCGCCCCACCTGGCAGGCCGCCCAGTCCAGCTACCGGCTGAGCGACGGTGACAAGGAACTGAACGTGGATCTGACGCTGCAGCAGGCCGGCGGCGTGGAGATCATCAAACGCTACACCTTCGAACGGGGCAGCTACCTGATCAGGGTCAGCCACATCGTTCGCAACAACAGCGGCGAGCCCTGGCAGGGCGCCCTGTACGGCCAGATCAAGCGCGACGGCAGCGAGGATCCGGGCAAGAGCAGCCAGGGCATCATTCCCATGCCCACCTATCTGGGCGCCGCCTACTGGAGCGCGGACAAGCCCTACAACAAGCTGCCCTTCGACGATATCCAGGAAGAGCCGCTTAAGCTCACCCAGGATGGCGGCTGGATCGCCATGCTGCAGCATTACTTCGTGTCCGCCTGGGTGCCCGACGCCCAGGGCCGCTACACCTACTCCACCCTGCACCGCCAGAATCGCAACGAGTACCTGCTGCGCTTCGTCGGCGCCAACCAGGAAGTGGCGCCGGGTGAAGAGAAGGTGTTCTACGCCGAGTTCTACACCGGCCCGAAAATCCAGGACAATCTGGAAGCCATCAGCCCCGGCCTGAACATGACCGTGGACTATGGCTGGCTGTGGTTCATCGCCCAGCCCATTTTCCACGTGCTGGTGTTCCTGCAGAGCGGCGAACTGGACCTGTTCGGCCTGGACATGGATCTGGGCATGGGCGTCGGCAACTGGGGCGTGGCCATCATCCTGCTGACGTTCATCATCAAGATGCTGTTCTTCAAGCTCAGCGCCACCAGCTATCGCTCCATGGCCAAGATGCGCAAAGTGGCTCCGGAAATGCAGCGCATCAAGGAAGAGTACAAGAGCGATCGCCAGAAACAGCAGCAGGAAACCATGAAGCTGTTCCAGCGTGAGAAGATCAACCCGCTGGGGGGCTGTCTGCCGATGATCGTGCAGATGCCGGTGTTCATTTCCCTGTACTACGTGCTGCTGGAATCCGTGGAGCTGCGCCAGGCGCCGTTCTTCCTGTGGATCAACGACCTGTCGGTGATGGACCCCTACTTCGTGCTGCCGATCCTGATGGGCGCGTCCATGTTCCTGCAGACCCGCCTCAACCCGACCCCGGCGGACCCCACTCAGGCCCAGGTGATGAAATGGATGCCGCTGGTGTTCTCGGTGTTCATGCTGTGGTTCCCGGCGGGTCTGGTGCTCTACTGGCTGACCAACAACCTGCTGTCCATCGGCCAGCAGTATGTGATCACCCGCAAGATCGAAAGCGAAAGCTAGCGATCCCGTGACATCACCGCTCCGCAAAGGCCGGTCCCCGCGACCGGCCTTTTTCTTTCTGGCCACCGTGCCCCGGCCCTTTCTATAATTCCGCCATGCCGCTTAGCGCTCCCGATACCATCGTCGCCGTCGCCACCGCCCCCGGCCGGGGCGGCGTCGGCGTGGTGCGTCTGTCCGGGCCGGACGCCCGGCGCATCGCCGGCGCCTTGATCGGCGACCGGACCCTGACACCGCGCACCGCCCACTTCGCCCGCTTCCGCGACGCGGAGGGCCAGCTGATCGACGAGGGGCTGGTGCTCTGGTTCCCCGGCCCCGGTTCGTTCACCGGCGAAGAGGTGGTGGAGCTGCAGGGCCATGGCGGCCCGGTGATCCTGGATACCCTGGTGGCCGCCTGTGTGCGTCACGGCGCTCGCCCGGCGCAGGCCGGAGAGTTTTCCCAGCGCGCCTTCCTCAACGACAAGATGGACCTGACCCAGGCCGAGGCGATCGCCGATCTGATCGATGCCGGCACCCGGGAATCCGCCCGCGCCGCGCTGAGCTCCCTGCAGGGCGCCTTCTCCCGGGAGGTGAACACCCTGGTGGAGCAGCTGATCCAGTTGCGCATCTACGTGGAGGCGGCCATCGATTTCCCGGAGGAAGAAATCGACTTTCTTTCCGAAGGGGGTGTGGCGGACGATCTCACCGACCTGATCGCCCAGGCCGGCACGGTGCTGGCCAGCGCGCGCCAGGGCCGGCTGATCCGCGAGGGCCTGACCCTGGTGATCGCCGGCAAACCGAACGCCGGCAAGTCGTCTCTGATGAACGCCCTGGCCGGCCACGAGGCCGCCATCGTCACCGAAGTGGCCGGCACCACCCGGGATGTGCTGCGCGAAGCCATTCAGCTGGACGGTCTGCCCCTGAATCTGATCGACACCGCCGGGCTGCGTGAGAGCCCGGACCGGGTGGAGCAGGAAGGCATCCGCCGCGCCTATGACGAAATCCGCAAGGCGGACCGGCTGCTGGTGGTGGTGGATTCCCAGGAGCAGGGCGTGGACCTCACCGATCTGGCGACCCTGCTGCCGCGCAGCCAGCAGGAGCTGGACCATCTGGACCTGCCGGTGACCCGGGTGCTCAACAAGGCGGACCTGAGCGGCCTGCCGGCGGGACCGCGGCCGTCACCGGCGGACACCTTCGCCCTGTCCGCCGCCACCGGCGAGGGCCTGGCGGCGCTGCGCGATCACCTGAAAGCCGTGGCCGGTTATCAGGGCACCGGGCAGAGCCGCTTCTCCGCCCGTCGCCGCCATATCACGGCCCTGGAACAGGCCCTGGCCGCCCTGGAAAAAGGCCGCCACCAGCTCCACCAGCACGCCGCCGGCGAACTGCTGGCCGAAGACCTGCGCGCCGCCCAGCAGGCGCTGGAGGAAATCACCGGTGCCTTCACCGCCGACGATCTGCTGGGGCGCATCTTCTCGTCTTTCTGTATCGGCAAGTAGCGTCGCCGGAACGCACCGCTAACGGCTCAGCCAGCCCGCCCGTTGGCGCAGGTGCGCTTTGTCCTCCTCCGACACCAGTGCCGCCTCCGCCCGGGCCAGCGCCAGCCGGCCGTGACGTTGGGCGGGCTCCGCGAAACCCAGTGCCGCCAGGGCGGCGAGGGCCTTCTGCAGACGGATCTGCACCTCCACCAGCGACGCCCCGTCCCGGGCGATGGGGTTGAACAGGTCGTCGAAGAAATCCGCCTCATTCAGCGGCGGAACCCACAGGCGCGGTCGGCGCACCGGGTCGCCGCCATGCTCGGCGGCGGCCTGTTCGCCGACCCGCCGCCACTCCGCCAGGATGCGCACCGACCGGCCGATCACGTCGATGGCGGTGCCCGGGTCATTGACCGCCGGGGACAGGGCGCGGGAGGCGATTTCCGAGAGTACCACCAGGCCAAAGCGTGGATCCTCATCGAAGGTGCGCTCGTCGTCCACGGTGAAGCCGGCGCGCACCGACGCCTCCGGATCGCGGCCGCCGCCGACCACCCAGGCGAGGGGCTGGTGGGGATGCGCGAAGTGCCCGGGCAGGGCCGCCAGGTAAAGCTCGGCGTCCTGTCGCTCCGCCCATTCGGACAGCGCATCGCCGTCCACATGCTGCACATAACCGATACGATCCGGGTACACCGGCCGGGCGTCCGCCGGCGGCGGCTGGTCCGGGTCCCGGGCGTGGCCGCCCAGGGAAGGGTGGGCGGCCCGCTGCCGCAGGGCGGCGCGGGTGGCCTGCTCCACCCGGTCGGTGGTTTCGCCCACCCGGCCCAGCCGCGAGAGGTGATCGATCCAGCGCAGAATGGTGAAGACGATCAACGCGATCACCAGCAGCGTGACCAGGAACAGAATCACCCGGCCGCCTTCGCCGTAGGCGCCGGTGCTGAGCGCCACCAGCCCCACCAGACTGAACAGAAACGAACCGATAAAGGTGGCCAGCGCGTTGTGGGTGGTGCTGTCCTGCATCAGCAGCTTGGTGGCCCGCGGCGTTACGTTGCTGGTGGCGGCGCCGTAGGCACTGACCATCACGCTCAGCGAGAAGGTGGTCACCGCCAGCATGCTGGAGGCCAGCACATTGAGGATGGTGCCCACCGCGTCGGCGCCCACCGAAACCGGCAGATCGGCGGGCAGCCAGCGCTGGCCGACGATGGCCAGCAGCGAGGTGCCCACGGCCAGGATCGCGAAGGCGGTGGCGCGCACCCACAGGGCCCGGGAAAACTGCATCAACCACCACTGCCATTTTGAAAACATCCGGGCTCGCTCCTCGCTTTTCACCGGGCTCAGCATAGCGCAGTCCGACCGGTCTCGTTATTCCATCGGGGAGGGCGTTATCATCGTGCTTCCCACTTGATCGGAGAGAGACCATGGCGGTGACGACCTTCGCGGTGCCGCAGAGCGACCGTTACTTCGAGGATTATCCGGAGGGGGCCGTCTATGAGTTCGGTCCCATCGAGGTGGAGGAAGAGGAAGTGCTGTCGTTCGCACGGCGTTTCGACCCCCAGGCCATGCACACCGATCCGGAGGCGGCGGCGGCGGGGCCGTTCGGCGGACTGATCGCCAGCGGCTGGCACACTCTGAGCCTGATGATGCGTTTGATGGTGGACCACTATGTGTCCAAGGTGGCGGGGCTGGCGTCACCGGGGGTCGATGAGGTGCGCTGGCTGCGGCCGGTGCGGCCCGGCGACCGGCTGACTTTGCGCGCCACCGTGCTGGAGGCGCGCCCGTCCCGGTCGAAGGCGGACCGGGGTGTGATTTTCGCGCTCATGGAAAGCGTCAATCAGGACGGCGAGGTGGTGGCCAGCTTCAAGGGCATGAACCTGATTCTCAAGCGTCCGGCCTGACCCTCAGGCGGCGTCGTCGCGGCGTTCCGCGCGGCGCGCCGGTCCCACCGCCAGTCGGCCGTTGCTCAGCCGCACCGGGTACACCGGCACGGCCACGTCATCGCGCTCCAGGCATTGTCCGCTGTGCAGACAAAAATGCTGCTTGTACAGCGGCGAGGCCACGGTGAGGCGGGCCCCCACCTGGGCGATCAGCCCCCGGGCCAGCACATTGGCGCCGCCGATCGGATCATAATTGCCCAGGGCATAGACCTGGTCGTCACCGGCGGGGCGGAACAGCGCCACCTGCTCCCCACGCACCAGGGCGCAGACGCCGGTATCGGGGACGATCTCGTGCAGATCACAAACGTCGGTCCAGTTCTGGTTCATGGTCGATCTCCTTTGCGGGCGGTCCATCAGGAAGCGATCACGGCTCCGCCATCCCGCTCGTTGGCACGGGCCGGACGACGCTGGCCGCGTTCGCGCACGTAGCGGGGATGGTCGTCGCCGCCCTCGTCGTTGATAAAATGCCGAAAACGTTTCAGTTTTTCCGGATCATCCAGAGTGCGCGCCCATTCGCAGCGATAGCCGCTCAGGGTACGCGCCATGTCGGCCTCCAGCTCATCGCCGATGCCCAGGCTGTCATCGAGAATCACGGCGCGCAGGTAGTCGACGCCGCCTTCCAGCTGACCGAGCCATACCGAGGTGCGCTGCAGCCGGTCGGCGGTGCGGATGTAGAACATCAGCAGACGGTCGATCACCCGGATCAGTTGTTCGCGGTCCAGGTCGCTGGCGAACAGATCGCCATGGCGGGGTTTCATGCCGCCGTTGCCGCACACATAAAGGTTCCAGCCGTTTTCCGTGGCGATCACGCCGATGTCCTTGGATTGCGCCTCGGCGCATTCGCGGGTGCAACCGGACACCGCGAATTTCAGTTTGTGCGGCGAGCGCAACCCCTTGTAGCGGTGCTCCAGTGCCACCGCCAGACCGACGGAATCGTCCACGCCGTAGCGGCACCAGGTGTCGCCGACGCAGGACTTCACGGTGCGTAATGATTTGCCGTAGGCGTGGCCGGTTTCGAAGCCGGCGTCCACCAGCCGCCGCCAGATCGCCGGCAGACTTTCCACCGGCGCGCCGAACAGATCCACCCGCTGGGCGCCGGTGATCTTGGTATAAAGCCCGAAGTCGCGGGCGATTTCGCCCAGCACGATCAACTTGTCCGGTGTGATCTCGCCGGCCGGCACCCGGGGCACCACCGAATAGGTGCCGTCTTTCTGCATATTGCCCAGGAACAGATCGTTGGTGTCCTGAAGAGGCACATGGGCGTCGTCCAACACGTACTCGTTCCAGCAACTGGCGAAGATCGAGGCGGCGGTGGGCTTGCAGATTTCACAGCCGTGTCCGCGGCCGTGTTTTTCCAGCAGCTCGGCGAAGCCGCGGATACCGCCCACGCGCACCAGGTGAAACAATTCCTGGCGGGAATAGGGGAAGTGCTCGCACAGGTCCTTGCTGACCTCGACGCCCCGCGCCTCCAACGCCTCGTTCACCACGCCGGTGAGCAGGGGCACGCAGCCACCGCAGCCGGTGCCCGCCCGGGTGGCGTCCTTGACCGCCGCCACCGAGCCGGCGCCGTCGGCCACCGCCGCGCGGATCGCGGCCTTGCTGACATCGTGACAGGAGCAGATCTGAGCGCTGTCCGGCAACGCGGTGGGGCCGGGGGCGGCGCCTTTCAGGGCCGGCAGAATCAACGACTCGGGCTGATCCGGCAGCGTCATGGCATTGAGACAATATTGCTGCAGGGTGCCGTAATCGGTGGCATCGCCCACCAATACCGCACCGAGCAAGCGTCGGTGGTCGGCGCTGACCACCAGCTTTTTGTACACCCCCTCGCGGGGGTTGCTGTAGGTGTAGCGCCGCGCCTGGGGCGTCACGCCATGGGCATCGCCGATGGACGCCACGTCCACCCCCATCAACTTGAGTTTGGTGCTCAGGTCGGCGCCTTGGAAACGGGCGTCGCCGCCGAGCAGATGATCCACCGCTACCTTGGCCTGGGCGTAGCCCGGCGCCACCAGGCCGAAGCAGCGCCCTTGCCAGTGGGCGCATTCACCAATGGCGTAGATGCGTGGGTCCGAGGTGCGGCAATGATCGTCGATCAGGACGCCGCCCGGATCGCCCAGCGCCAGGCCGGCGGCGCGAGCCAGTTCGTCCCGGGGTCGGATGCCCGCGGAAAAGATCACCAGATCGGTGTCCACTGTGTCGCCGTCGTCGAACCGCAGCCGGTGCCGGTATTGCTCCCCGTCTTCGATGCACCGGGTGGCTTTGCCGGTCAGTACTTCCACGCCCAGATCGCTGATTTTCTCGCGCAGCAAGGCACCGCCGTCGTCGTCCACCTGTGCCGCCATCAGTCGTGGCGCGAACTCCACCACCCGCGTTGCCAGGCCCAGATCGCGCACCGCCTTGGCCGCTTCCAGGCCGAGCAGGCCGCCGCCGATCACGGTACCGGAGCGGGCCCCTTCGGCGGCGTGGGTAATCGCCTGCAGATCCTCGATGGTGCGATACACGAAACAGTGTTGCCGGTCGCGGCCTTCGATGGGAGGCACGAACGGCGACGACCCGGTGGCGAGCACCAGAATATCGTAGGGCAGCACCAGGCCGCCGTCGGTGGTGAGGGTACGCGCGGCACGATCCACCGCGATGACCTTCTGGTTGAGGTGGGCGGTGACGCCAAGGCGTTGGTAATCCTCGTCGGCGGCCATCATCAGATCGTCCACCCGGCGATGAGTGAAATAATCCGTGAGGTGTACGCGGTCGTAGGCCAGCCGGGATTCCTCGCCGACACTGGTGACCACCACCTGGCCGGTCTCCGCCTGCGCGGTGAGCTGGTCGATAAAATGGTGACCCACCATGCCGTTGCCCACCACCACCACGCGAATCGGCGCGGTGGTGTCGGGTTGTTCCTGGAGTGGGATACGTTGGCCCATAATCGACTCCCAAAAAAAAGCGCCCACGACTTTCCCGAAGGAAAGCGGTGGACGCCGTTGTCCGATGACAAATTGTTTCGATGCAGAATCTGTACGATTCATCGGAGAAAAAAGCAAAGCCCGTGCCAGATACCGGTCGGTCGCCACGAAGGCCTTGTTTTAAAGGGGGTTAGAGCGCCCGGGAGCGGGCTACTGGAAAGCGGCCATGGGCCGCTTACGAAGCGGGCTGCGTCGTCATGGTGCGCCGCCTATTCGTTTTTGGTGCGCGGCTTCCCGCCCGCGGTTTCGGCTGCTTCTATAAGGGCGGCGGCCAATTCCGCGAGCCGCTGATTGTTCCGCATGGCGTTTTCGCGCATGCGCGCATAGGACTGTTCTTCGTTCAGACCCAGTTGTCGCATCAACAGCCCCTTGGCCTTTTCGATCTGCTTGCGCTCGCGCAGCGCGCGCCGTGCCTCCTCCAAGGCGTCTTCCATTTGTTTGATCTGTTCCGCCTGGCCGAGCATCAGCTCGTAAACCGACCGGGCCTGTTCCGGCGAGGCAATGTCGCGGCGCTGGAAATGATCGGTGAAAGGCAGTGCCCGGGTGTCGAACAACAACGTCAGCGGCGTTTGATGATGAACCAGGTCGGACAGGCGGGACTGTTGAAAACGCAGGTCGTGGCGAGCCTTCGCCAACTGCTCCCGGCAGGTTTGCTGGAGTGACTGGGTCAGTGCGGTTTCGATGGTGCGCAGCCCGTCGATGCGGCGGGTGGCGACCTCATACCAGACTTCGCTGATTTCCGAATCGATGGAGTGGCCTTGGCAAAGCCGCCCGATCAGAGCGCGCAGCCGGTCCAGATCCCGGTTACAGGTATCCGCTTCATGGGCGTGCCACTGCTGACGCGGTGCATCGCCGGCGAAGCGATGGAAATCCTCGAAGCTGCGATTCTGCAGCTCCTGCAGCTGATCAATGCGGGCGCCCCATTCGCGGTTGAATTGCCCGGTGGCGAAACCGATCGACCCCCAGGCCCGTTCCTGGCCGGCGTATTCCTTGCCCTGCATGAAATTGAACAGCGCCACCAACGTCCGGGTGATGGCGGGTTCACTGGCCACGTCCGCCGCGTGAAATACCACCGACAGGAGCCCGGCGATCAGCCGTCGAAAAGCAAAGGTCGCGTCTTCCGGACCCATGGCCAGACCGCTGATTCTGTTACGCAGATCGGGAAGGCCATCCATGCCCTGCAGGACCAGCGCGATGGTATTCAGTAACGGCATGCTGGTGTGCCCGGGCGGATGTTTCAGATAACGCCTGCTTAGCAGATGGCGCAGCCGGACTTCGTGATCCCGGCAGCGCTCGATCTGTTGTTGCCGTTGGGCAACCAGGCGCTCGCCGTGAGACACCAGATGAATGTTGGACAGTGCCCGCTCGCGCTGCAGTTCATGCACCAGTTGGCTGATCGCGGTCACCACGTCGCAGGTTTCCGTCAACGCCTCAAGGATGCCGATTTCGCAATGTTTGGCGGCCAGTATGAAAGCGTCCGGGGTGGGCGCGGGGGAAGCCATGGTGAAGTCCTCCTGGTGGAGCGGCCTGAGCGGTTCCAGGCAATTTATGTTCCATCTTTCGGGGCGCGGAGGACAGGGGCCGCGCGTTCGACCTTGGTGTGTTTTGCTGTCCGTTGGTGCATCGGCCGCACCGCATCGGACCATCCATCGACTTTGGCGGCGCCGAACCGCCCGGTCCGTCGAGCGTTAAACGCATGAATAAAAAAGTATTTCCATAGATTTTTTCAGTTTGGCATCGACCTTGCGTGGCTTACGGCGACAATTTGAAAACCCTGGATAACGGCGTCCATTCTTCGCTCCGCATCGCGCGGCGCGAGGTGATGGGCGCCGTTTTTTTTATGATCCAAAGAGGAAAGACCATCATGGCTTATCTCGCTCCCTCCGAGTTCGTCACCAAAATGGTGGACGCCGGTGAGTCCAAGTTGAACATGTCCACCCGTGACACTTTTATCCGAGCCTTCATGGCCGGGGCCATCCTGGCGCTGGCGGCGGTATTCGCCGTCACCGTGGCGGTGCAGACCGGTGTGTTTCTGATCGGCGCGCTGCTGTTTCCGGTGGGCTTCTGCATGCTCTATTTGATGGGTTTCGATTTGCTTACCGGTGTGTTCATGCTGACGCCCCTGGCGCTGCTCGACAAAAGACCCGGAGTGACGCCGCGCGGCATCCTGCGCAACTGGGGCTGGGTATTCCTAGGCAACTTCGCCGGCGCGTTAACGGTGGCGGTGATGATGTCGTTTGTTTTCACCATGGGCTTCAGCACCGACCCCGGCGCGGTGGGCACCAAGATCGCCGGCATTGGCGAGGCGCGTACCCTGGGCTACGAGGAGTATGGCCTGGCGGGTTGGATGACCATTTTCATTCGCGGCATGTTGTGCAACTGGATGGTGTCCATGGGCGTGGTGGGCGCAATGATTTCCACCCATGTCAGCGGCAAGGTGTTGGCCATGTGGATGCCGATCATGCTGTTCTTTTTCATGGGCTTCGAGCATTCAGTGGTGAACATGTTTCTGTTTCCGTCCGCGATGATCATGGGCGGTAACTTTTCGATCATGGATTACTTTCTCTGGAACGAAATTCCCACCGTGCTGGGTAATCTGATCGGCGGCCTCGCCTTCACCGGCCTGACCCTCTACACCACCCATTACAAGACCGCGCCCAAGCGCGTGGCCACGCCGTTGCGCAAAGCCGCCTAGGCGACTTTGTCCGGGCACCCTCCCTTGGGCCCCGATGATTCCGTCGGGGCCCTATTTTTGATTCTCTCTTGCACCGTGCTGGTAAGATCCGGCGGCGGAGTTTTTTCTTCGTCACGTATCGGTAAATCGTCTGAAATCGGGTATGGTGCCTGCTGGCATTTTGCTAGTAGCTCTCCGGAAGAAGTCGACAAAAAACGATCCGGTGTATACCAAATGGGGACTGATTTTCAGGTTGGCGACCACAGTGGTGAGTCGCAGCGTCGGGCGTTGCTGAAGACGTTGCTGATTCTTACCGCGCTGTGCGGCGCTCTCTTTTACGTGATCAACATCCGACGCGGGGTGATGGTACTGGCGTATCTGGAGCTGGGTGCCGCCATCGCCTCGATCCTGTTGTATGTGGTGGTGCGCCGCACGCCACGTCTGCGTTTGTGGACGCTGATTTACCTGATCCCCTTTCTTACCATCATGATGGCCGCGCTCTATCTGCCCGGGGCCTCTCCCACCGTGTTCCTGTGGATCTATATCGTTCCGGTGCTGTGCCATCTGCTGCTGGGCCCGCGCCTGGGCTTGTCGGTGTCGGTGTTCTACATTCTCGTGGCGTTGGGGCTGTTTCTTTATAAGTATCCCGACTATCTGTACCGCAGCGGCTTCGCGGAGATCGCCAATATCGCGCTGTCGCTGTCGGTGACCCTGGCCTTTGCCTACATCTATGAGCGTGGCAGCCACCGGTCCCGGTCCGATCTGGTGGTGATGGCTTCCACCGATCCTCTCACCCGGCTGGCCAATCTGTATCGCTTCCGTGAAGCCTTTGTCCACGAGCGCCATCGCTCGCAACGACTGGATACGCCTCTGAGTCTGCTGGTGCTGGATCTGGACCTGTTCAAGGCGGTCAACGATAACCACGGCCACCGCATCGGTGACCTGGTGCTGATACACGTGGCCCAGCGTCTGCGCGAGCGTCTGCGGGCCACTGATCTGCCCTGCCGGGTGGGCGGTGAGGAGTTCACCGTCCTGCTGCCGGACACCAACCGTGACGAAGCGATACAGGTCGCGGAAAGCCTGCGCGAGCTGATCGCCAGCCAACCCTACCAGGGCGGCCGCCTGAGCGTGCCTCTCTCCTGCAGCATCGGCGTGGCGGAATGGGGCGCGGACGGCGACAGTCTGGACGAGCTGGTGGAGGCCGCCGATCAGCGTCTCTACATCGCCAAGCAGCAGGGCCGCAATCAGGTGATCGCGGAAGGCTGAAGCGCGTCTTTTTCGTTATTTTGCATCGTCCTCCGCCGCGCCGTGGCCGTCTCCCTGGACGGCCTACCGGCGCTTGCCGATACTGAGGGCCCCGATCGCGGCGCAGGAGAACGGTGATGAGCGACACACGAGTGGAAAAGGACTCCCTGGGTGAAATCGAAGTGCCGGTGGAGGCACGCTGGGGCGCGCAGACCCAGCGTGCGGTGAACAACTTTCCGATCAGTGGCCGGGGCCTGCCGGCACGCTTCATCCAGGCGGTGGTTCGCATCAAACGCTGCGCGGCGCAGACCAACGCGGATCTGGAGCTGCTCGACGAACAAAAGCGCGCCGCCATCGTCGGCGCCTGCAACGAGTTGCTTGACGGTCATCACCTGGATCAGTTTCCGGTGGACGTGTTCCAGACCGGCTCCGGTACCAGCACCAACATGAACGTCAACGAGGTGGTGGCCCATCTGTGCCGGGAGGCCGGCACCGATATCCACCCCAACGACGACGTTAATCTGGGGCAGAGCAGCAACGACACCATTCCCACCGCCCTGCATCTGTCCTCCGTGATGGCGGTGACCGAGCAGCTGCTGCCCGGTCTGGAACATCTGATCGCCACCCTGGGGCTGCGGGCCGGCGAGGGCAAAACCCTGGTGAAGACCGGTCGCACCCACCTGATGGACGCCATGCCGGTGACCGTGGAGCAGGAGCTGCGCACCTGGGTGCTGCAGCTGCAGAGCGCCAGCGAGCGGTTGGCGCGGGCCCGGGACGACCTGCAGGCGCTACCCCAGGGCGGCACCGCGGTGGGCACCGGCATCAACGCGGATCCGCGCTTCGCCGAGCGCTTCGCCGAGGCCCTCTGCGATGACACCGGTCGGCCCTTTACCGCCTTGCCGCACCCGGCGTTGGCGCAGAGCGCGGTGGACGCGCCGCTGCACCTGTCCGCCGCCCTGCGCGGGCTGGCGGTGGTGTTGATGAAGATCAGCAATGATCTGCGCTGGATGAACTCCGGCCCGATCCACGGCCTGGGCGAGCTGCAGTTGCCGGCCACCCAGCCCGGCTCCTCGATCATGCCCGGCAAGGTCAATCCGGTGATCTGCGAATCCGCCACCATGGTGGCGGCCCAGGTGATCGGTCTCGATCAGGCCAATACGGTGGCCGCCCAGAGCGGCAACTTCCAGCTCAACGTGATGCTCCCCCTGGTGGCCACCAACCTCCTGGACATGACCGAATGGCTGGCCAACAGCTGCCGTAACCTGGCTGATCAGGCGATCCGCGACATGACCTGGAACAAGGAGCGCCTGGCCGAGGGCGTGGGCCGCAATCCGATCCTGGTCACCGCCCTCAATCCGGTGATCGGTTACGAAAAGGCCGCCGCCATCGCCAAGGAAGCGTTCGCCAGTGGCCGCGCGGTGATCGAAGTGGCCGCCGAGCACACCGACCTGGACCGCGACGAGCTGGAAAGGCTGCTCGACCCGCTCAAACTGACCGATCCGTCGGCTTCCTGACGACGCGACGCACCGGTCACGCCGCCGGGGTGACGCCGGCGGCGGGCTGTGCCAATCTTTTGCCCACCCAGCAGCCTGCTATTGCTATAACAAATTAATCCCCCGACCGGACGGCGAGGGTCGCCGGCGTTTATCCGGCGCCGCGCGCGGCTCCGCTTCGGCTCGGAACTTTTGGTGATGGAGAGCAAGTATGAGCAAAGACCTGACCATTGATCGCACCCCGGAGGCCGTGGAGTCGCCGTTGCTGATCCACGGCATTCTCGAATCCGGCGTCCGCTCGGCCCCCGATCAGGAAATCGTCTACGCCGATCAGCGCCGCTACAGCTACCGTGAACTGGAACGGCGCGTGCACCGGCTGGCCGGCGCCCTGGCCGCCTGTGGCGTCAAGCCCGGCGATACCGTGGCGGTCATGGACTGGGACAGCCACCGCTATCTGGAAGCTTTCTTCGCCATTCCGATGATGGGGGCGGTGCTGCACACCGTGAACGTGCGCCTCAGCCCGGAGCAGATTCTCTACACCCTGAATCACGCCGAGGACGATGTGATCCTGGTGAACCGCGAGTTCCTGCCGGTGCTGGAAGAGCTCAAGGACCGCATCGAAACCGCCAAGACCTTTATCCTGCTCGACGACGAAGGTGGCAACCTGGACGGCAACCTGGATCTGGCCGGCGAGTACGAAGCGCTGCTGCAGCAGGCACCGGATCAGTACGACTTCCCGCTGCTGGACGAAAACACCCGCGCCACCACCTTCTATACCACCGGCACCACCGGCCTGCCCAAGGGCGTGTACTTCTCTCACCGTCAGCTGGTGCTGCACACCTTCGCCGGTCGCGCGGCGCTGTCCGGTTCCGGCCATGGTCGGCTCAATCAGGACGATGTGTACATGCCGATCACGCCCATGTTCCACGTGCACGCCTGGGGCGTGCCCTACGTGGCCACGCTGCTGGGCGTGAAGCAGGTGTATCCCGGTCGCTACGTACCGGAAACCCTGCTCAAACTGCTGCTCACCGAGAAGGTCACCTTCTCCCACTGCGTGCCGACCATCATCCAGATGCTGCTGCAAGCGGAAGCCGCCAAGAGCATCGATCTGAGCGGTTGGAAAGTGATCATCGGTGGCTCGGCGCTGCCCAAGCCCCTGGCCAAGGCGGCCCTGGCCCGCGGCATCGACATCTACGCCGGCTACGGCATGAGCGAAACCTGCCCGCTGATCTCCGTGGCGCTGCTGACCCCGGAACTGGAGAAGGCGGACCCGGAAACCCAGGCCGATTACCGCAGCCGCACCGGTCGGCCGGTGCCCATGGTGCAGTGGCGCATCGTCGACACCGACATGAACGATGTGCCCCACGACGGTAAAAGCCAGGGCGAACTGGTGCTGCGCGCCCCCTGGCTGACCCAGGGCTACCTGAAGGACGAGGACAACTCCCGGGAACTGTGGCGCGGCGGCTGGATGCACACCGGTGACATTGGCGTGATCGATGCCGACGGCTGGCTGAAGATCACCGACCGCATCAAGGACGTGATCAAGACCGGCGGCGAGTGGGTGTCGTCCCTGGACCTGGAAGGGCTCATCCTGCAGCACGACGCCGTGGCCGAATGCGCGGTGGTCGGCGTGCCCGACGAGAAATGGGGCGAGCGCCCGGTGGCCCTGGTGGTCAAGAGTGGCGAGGTGGACGAGGACGCCATCAAGACGCTGCTCAGCGGCTACGCGGACGATGGCGTGATCAGCCGCTATGGCGTGCCCGACCGGGTGGTGTTCGTGGATGAACTGCCGCGCACCTCGGTGGGCAAACTGGACAAGAAGAAAATGCGCGCCGAACTGGTGTGATCCCACGGGGCCGGTCAACCCGGCCCCGTTCTTTCCCCGCCTTATATCCCGCTGCCCGACAAGCGTGTACCCTGCCAGGAGCCGCCCGGTGATCCCTCCGATCGGCCCCCTACAACGCTTACACTCCGTGTTCCCCCCGCGCCGGGCTGGCCCTGCGCGCAACCGGTGTGCTCCCGATCCTGGAGAAAACCATGCTGCGAGTGATCGCCAGCCTGCTGATTGTGGTCGCCGTGGGCCTGTTGGGCTTCGCCGGGTGGTACCACGGTAGGCCGGCTGGCAACGCGGTGGCCGGCCCGCCCATCGAAGTCAACGTGATCGCGGCGGTGGTGCGTCCTCTCGTCGACCGTCTGGAGGTGGTGGGCACCGCCCGCGCCGGCCGCGCCATCACGCTGATCACCGAGGTGGACGGGCGGGTGACCGAACTGCATTTCCATGAAGGGCAAAGCGTGGATGCCGGCACTCTGCTGGTCTCCCTGGACGACCGGCAGGCGCGGGCGGACCTGGAGCGGGCGCGCACCCATTACCAGCGCGCCCTGTCCGACTATCAGGAGGCCGCCCGGCGGGCGGACACGCGGGCCGTCTCCCACGCTGACGTGACTACTCTGAAGACCGGCATGGAAACCGCCCGGGCCGGGTTGGATGCCAGCCGGGTGGCCCTGGAGGACCACAGCATACGCGCCCCGTTCGACGGGGTCATGGGGCTGAGCCGGGTCACGGCGGGGGCCTACCTGCGCAGCGGTGATCCCATCGCCACCCTGGGCAGCGTGCGTAACCTGGAAGTGAACTTCCAGGCGCCGGAGCGTTACCGGGTGGCCCTGCGTCCCGGGCTGGACGTGACTTTCAGCAGCGCCGCCCATCCGCACAAACAGTTCACCGGCAAGGTGATGGTGTTCAACAGTCAGGTCGATGCCGCCGGTTCCGGTGTTACCGTTAAAGCCATGCTGGACAACGACGAGACGCTGCTGCGTCCCGGCGAGTTTCTGCAGGTCTCGATGCTGTTCGGCGAGCACGCCGCCTTGCTGGTACCGGAGCAGGCCATCGTCACCTATGGCGCGCAGAGTTTCGTGTTCACGATCACTACGGCGCAGCGCGCCGAGCGCCGCGCGGTGCAGCTGGGCGGCCGCCGGGACGGCTGGGTGGAGGTGGTCGCCGGCCTGAGCGAGGCGGAGCCGGTCATCGTCAGCGGCCATTTGGGGTTGGGCAGCGGCGCCCCGGTCACCATTTTGCCGGACAGCCTGAACCGCGGCGCGGGGTTGCCGTTTTGGAGAACGCCCCTGGAAGCCCCGGTCTGATGACCCCGCCGGTGGAGTACGAGCTGGTTCGCTCACGGCGCCGTTCCCTGGAGGTGCGGGTGTTCCCGGACGGGCGCGTTCAGGTGCGCGCGCCCTTGCGCCTGGCGGGCCGCCATATCGAAGCGTTCGTCGACGAACGCCGTGACTGGATTGCCCGCCAGCGTCGCGACATGGCCCACCGCCCGCGACAGTACTGGCGCCATGGCGAGACCTGCCCGCACCTGGGAACGCCACGCACGCTGGACGTGCGCGCCTGGTCCACCGGCCCGGCCCGGGGGCGCGTGAACCTGGAGGATGATCGGCTGTGCATCGCCGTGCCGCGGCCCGACGATGAGAGCCAGGTTCGGGATGCGCTGCACGAATGGTGGCGGGCCCAGGCCCGCGCCTTCTTTCACGACAGCATCGAACGCCAGTTTCCCTGGTTCGCGGAGCGCGGTCACCGCCGCCCCACGCTGCGGGTCAAGAAGATGCGAACCCGCTGGGGGTCCCTGTCGCCACGGGGCTACATCAATCTGAATCTGCTGCTGATGAAGTATCCGCCGGCGGCCATCGACTATGTGGTGATGCACGAGCTCTGTCACCTGGAGCACATGCACCATGGCCCGGAATTCCACGCGCTGATGGATCAGCGCATGCCCGACTGGCGCCGTCGCAAAGCGCTGCTCGAAGGCTGACCGCAGGTTTTACTTTTTTTGCCACGCCGCTGACCCGCTTTTGACCGTGTCTCTGTTTCAGTGGAGGGATGGATACTCAATCTCTGTTGAAACGCATCAAGGAACGGGACCCGCACCACGAGCATTTTCAGCAAGCCGCCCAAAGCCTGCTGAAAAGCATTTCCAGGCCGCTGCGGAAGTACCCGGATCTCAATGACAACGCCGTCATGGAACGCCTGTTGGAGCCGGAGCGGGTGATTACCTTCCGGGTGCCCTGGATGGATGATCAGGGGCGGCCCCACGTGAACCGGGGTTTCCGCGTGCAGATGAACGGCGCCCTGGGGCCCTACAAGGGGGGGCTTCGCTTCCATCCGTCGGTGAACCTGGACGTGCTGTCCTTTCTGGCCCTGGAACAGACCCTCAAGAACGCGCTGACCGGCCTGCCACTGGGTGGCGGCAAGGGCGGCTCGGACTTCGATCCCAAGGGGCGCAGCGACGACGAAATCATGCGCTTCTGTCAGGCCTTCATGACCGAATTTCACCACCATATGGGCGCCGACACCGATGTGCCCGCCGGCGATATGGGCGTGGGCCCCCGGGAGATCGGCTATCTGTTCGGTATGTACCGCAAACTGGGGCGCCGTCACGACGGCGGCTTCACCGGCAAGCAACTCGCCTTCGGCGGCAGCCTGATGCGGGTGGAAGCCACCGGCTACGGGGTGATTTATTTCCTCGAACACATGCTGGCCAACCAAGGAGAAAGGCTGGACAAAAAAACCGTTGCGATCTCCGGCGCCGGCAACGTGGCGCGGCACGCCCTGGCGAAAGCGCTGGAAAGTGGCGCCCGCGTGGTCACGCTGTCCGACTCCCAGGGCTTCGTCCACATAAAGAAAGGCTTCACCGACAAACACCTGGACGCGGTGGCGGAGATCAAGCAAGGCGGTGGTGCCTTGGGCGATCTGGCGGATCGTTTCAAAGGCGTGCGCTACCACAAGGGACAATCCCCCTGGGGCGTGGCCTGCGACATTGCCTTGCCCTGCGCCACCCAGAACGAACTGGGCGAGAAGGACGCCCGGGCGCTGGTCAAGAACGGCTGCCAATGGGTGGTCGAGGGCGCCAACATGCCCTGTTCGTCGGCGGCGGTGAAGGCGCTGCGCGAGGGCGGCGTGACGTTCGGGCCGGGTAAGGCGGCCAACGCCGGTGGCGTGGCGGTAAGCGGGCTGGAGATGAGCCAGAACAGCCGCCGGGAAAGCTGGTCGGCGGGCGAGGTGGATCAGCGTCTGCGTGAAATCATGGAGCGGGTGCACCGCCGTTGCCTGGAATACGGCGGCCAGCGCAAAACCGATTACCTGGTGGGGGCGGACATGGCCGGCTATCTGCGGGTGGCGGAAGCCATGGTCGGCCAGGGTATCCTCTGACCCCAGCCGTCCGCGCCGGCGACGGCGGCGCACAAAAAACCCCGCCGAGGCGGGGTTTTCCGACCTTGAAAATCACACGGGCGGGCCGACCCCGGCCCGTGTGTTCAGGTCTTACTCAGCGACGACGTTGGCCGCCTGCGGACCTTTCGGACCTTGCTGAATATCGAAGCTTACTTTCTGGCCTTCGGCCAGAGTGCGGAAGCCGGAGCCGGTGATAGCGCTGAAGTGAACGAAGACATCCGCGCCGCCGTCATCCTGGGAAATGAAACCGAAACCCTTGGATTCGTTGAACCATTTAACGGTACCAGTAGCCATGTGAATCTATACCTCAAAACTTTTCATAGGGTGGTGCTTGCAAACCAGGGGAGGGGTGTTCGGAGACTTCTTGAGCTTCACGCGGAGGAAGGCAACTACCAAAACAAACCACTGCCACAATCTGCAGCCTTTTCGACTTTACCCCCTTTATGCCGCTACACCAACCTTTTTTTGGCGGCCCTTTCGGGCCCCGCCGACGGCCCGCTTAGCGCAGGCCGGCGGCGATTTCCAGCTCGCGAATGGACTGTTCCAGGTAGTCCAGCAGCCGCTGCATGGAGGGCAGCGTACGGCGGCAGGCGATCAATCCGAACTCGATCTGGTCCCGGTAGCTGGTCAGCGTCATGTTCAGGGCGATGCGGTCCAGCACCACCGACACCGGGTATTGCCCGTTGAGCTGGGCGCCGTTCCAGTACAGCGGTTGCTTGGGGCCGGGCACGTTGGAAATGATCACGTTGAACGCCCGCCAGCGCGGCGCCAGACCGGTGAGCAGGTTGAGCCCGGTGGGCGCCATGCTCAGGGCGGTGAAGTTGAGAATTTCCTCCGGGCTCATTTGCGCGAATCGCTGTTTGGCTTCCTTCACCGAGGCCTGCACCACACGCAGCCGGTTGGCCGGGTCGCACACATGGGTGCCCAGATTGGCCAGGATCATGGCGATCTGGTTGCCGCCGGCGCTGTCGTCCTTGCGCAGGGACATGGGCACCATGGCGATCAGCGGCTGGTCGGGCAGGGCATTCTGGCTGATCAGATACTCGCGCAGCGCGTGGCCGCACATGCTCAGCACCACATCGTTAAGAGTGCAATTGAAGGCGCCGGCCAGCTTTTTCAGGCGCGGCAGGGAATAGCTCTGGGCGGCGAACCGCCGCGAGCCGGTGATGCATTGATTGAGTATGGTGTCCGGGGCCTGGAAGATTGACACGAAGTTGGGGTCGTCCTTGGCCTTCTGGGTGACCCGGTAAATCTCCCGGGCCAGCGCCGGCACCGTGGCGATTTGGCGGCTGGCGCCGGCGGTCAGCCGGGCCAGGCTGCTGACCGCGTCCACCGGATTGCTCACGCCCCGGCCCCGTTTTTTGGGTTTGTAGGCCCACACCGGCGGCAGGTCCCGTTCATCCGGATCCGGCGACAGGGCGCGCATGCCCATGCGCATGGCCGAGATGCCGTCCACCATGGAGTGGTGCACCTTGGTATAAAGCGCGAACTGCCGGCCGCGAATGCCCTCGATCAGATGCGCCTCCCACAGCGGGCGCTCCCGGTCCAGCAGATTGGAATGCTCGGCGGACACCAGCGACAGCAACTCGCGGATGCGCCCGGGTTTGGGCAGCGCCTCATGGCGGAAGTGATGGTCGATATCGAACTGCTTGTCCTCGTCCCAGTGCCACTGGCCCCAGCGGCGTCGCAAGCGCTGGTTGAAAGGCGGTTCGGGACGGCAATAATCACGGATCGACTGCGCCAGCTCGCTGACGTACTTGGGACCGGCGCCCTCGGGAAAAGAAAATAATTGCAACCCTGCCACGTGCATGGGCTGCTGGCGTTTTTCCAGGTACAGAAACAACTGATCCACCGGACTCAGAGTTTTCATGCCATCCTCATTTGTTATTGCCGTCCCGCTCGGGAACAGGACGCGCTATCTCCTTGGCGTTCCGGGCCATGGTAGCAGAGCGGCAACGGTCCTGGCTGTGCTTTCCCGGGCCAACGCCATGGCGCCATGGTCAGAGCCGTGCAAGAAGACTGCCATGCTGGCTCAATGGGCCGGTCACTGTATGTGGAACCCTCTATGAAACGCCCGATGCTGTTGTTGATCACGCTGTTGCTGGCGGCCCTGGCCGGCACGGTCGCGGCGGACGCCGCCGGCGCCTGTGGCGAGCCGGTCACCCGCATCGCCGCGATCCAGGGCCGCGCCGACGTCTCGCCGAGGGTGGGTGAAAGCCTGGCCATCGAGGCGGTGGTCACCGCCGCCTACCCGGACCTGGATGGCTTCTATGTCATGGAACCGGAGGCGCTGCGCGACGACGATCCGGCCACGTCGGAGGGATTGTTCGTGTACCAACCGGGGGCTCGCGTGAACGCCGGCGACCGGTTGCGGGTGACCGGCACGGTGGAGGAATACCATGGCCTGACCCAGCTCCGCGCCACCGGGCGGCGCCTGTGCGAACGGAACGTGCCGGTGGCGCCGGTACCCCTGATGCTGCCATTCGCCGATCCCGCCGATCGGGAGGCCCTGGAAGGCATGCTGGTGAGCGTGGCGCAGCCGCTCACCGTGAGCGATACCCATGAACTGGCCCGCTACGGCAGCCTCACGCTGAGCCACGGGCGCCTGTTCATTCCCACCCAGGTGGCGGCGCCCGGCGCGCCGGCCCGGGCGGTACGAGCGGCCAACGCCCTGAACCGGATACAGCTGGATGACGGCTCCCACGTCGGCAACCCGGCCACGGTGAGGTATCCGCGCGGCGGCCTGGCCGCCAACAATCCCCTACGGGCCGGTTACCGGACCCGTCCTTTTCAGGCGGTGCTGACCTACGGCTTCCAGGCCTGGCGGCTGCAGCCGGTGGGCGAAGTGCGCTTCGACGCCGCCAATCCCCGGTCGCCGGCGCCGCCGCGCGCGCCGGGCAGCGACCTGCGGGTGGCGGCCTTCAATGTGCTGAATTACTTCAACGGCGACGGCGATGGTGGCGAGGGCGGCGGCTTTCCCACCGCCCGAGGCGCGATCAGCGCCGAAGAGCTGGCCCGCCAGCAGGCCAAACTGGTGGCCGCCCTCAAGGGGCTGGACGCCGATGTGGTGGGGCTGATGGAGCTGGAGAACGACGGCTACGGCGCCGACGCCGCCCTGGCGCAACTGACCGCCGCCCTGGGGCCGGACTGGCGCTACGTGAATCCGGGCCGGGAACGGCTGGGCGGCGACGCCATCGCGGTGGGCCTGATCTACCGCCATGGCGTGGTGGAGGCGCTGGGCCGCGCCGCCACCACCGACGCCGGCGCCTTTCGCACCGGCGGCCACCGGTTGCCGCTGGCGCAAACTTTCCGCCCGCGCGGCGGCGGCCAGGCCATCACCGTGGTGGTCAACCATTTCAAGTCCAAGGGCGGCTGCCCGGGTCGCGGCGAGAACGCGGAACGGGGGGATCTCCAGGGCTGCTGGAACGCGGCGAGGGTGGCCGCCGCCGGGCAATTGCTGAGCTGGCTGAAAGGCGACCCCACCGGCACCGGAAAGGCGCCCTGGCTGATCATTGGTGACCTCAACAGCTATCCCCGGGAAGATCCGATCACCCGGCTGCGCGACGCCGGCCTGGTGGATCTGATCCGGCGGTTCCAGGGGCCGGAGACCTACACCTACACGTACCGGGGCGAGGCCGGCTACCTGGACCATGCCCTGGCCTCGGAAGGCCTCATGGACCGGGTGCTCGCCGCCGGCCCCTGGCCGATCAACGCCGACGAACCGGTGGCGTTCGATTACCGCCTGCCGGGCTTTCAAAGTGCCGATCAGCATCGCCGTTACTACGCCCCGGATCCCTGGCGGGCTTCGGACCACGATCCGGTGTTCGTGGACCTGAGGCTGACGTCACCGGCGGACGACGCTCACTGAGCTTTACGGTCCGCAGGTGTACCCTGCGAGCTTCCGTTCCTGCCAAGGAGTTGCCATGTCGCCCCGTCGTTTCCAGGCCCTGCTGTTCGATCTGGACGGAACCCTGGTGGACAGCCAGCTGGATTTCGCGGCGTTGCGTCGCGAGCTGGGTTTTCCCGAGGGCATCGGTGTACTTGAACACCTGCAAACCCTGGCGCCGCTGGCGGCGGCCCGGGCCCGGGCGGTGATCGACCGGCATGAGCAGGAGGGCGCCGCCGCCGCCCGCTGGATCGACGGCGCCGAGGCGCTGCTCGCCACGCTGCACCAACGGGGCGTGCCCACCGCGATTCTGACCCGCAACAGCCGCGCCGCCGTGGCGCGCACCCACGACGTGCTCAACCTGCCGGTGGATCTGATCCTGACGCGGGAGGATTGCGCGCCCAAACCGGACCCGGAGGGTCTGCTGCGCATCGCTGACCGGCTACGGCTGGTGCCGGCGGAGTGCTTGTACGTGGGGGATTTCGTCTACGATCTGCAGGCCGCCCGCAACGCCGGCATGGCGGCGGGGCTGCTGCTTAATGGTGGTAACCGGCGCTTCACCGATCAGGCCGACGTGGTGGTCGGCCATCTCGGTGAACTGCTGGACTGGCTGGTCTGATTACTCGTAGTCGAACGAGAAATGTTCCGGCGCCAGCTGCATGGTGCTCTTGGTGGACTTGAGGGCGGCGTCCGCGTGGCCCTTGGCGGTGGGCAGCATGCGCTCGAAGAAGAATTCCGCGGTGGCCAGCTTGGCCTGGTAGAACTCCTTGGGTTCGTTGCCGCCGTGGGCCAGTTTGTCCTGCGCCACCTTGGCCTGCAGGGCCCAGAAGTAGGCCATCATGGCGTAGCCGGAATACATCAGGAAATCGTAGCTGGCGGTACCGACCATCTCCCGGTCCTTGGCGGCGACCAGCATGATGCGGGTGGTCAGGTAGTTCCACTCGGCGGCGATCTTCAGCAGCTTCCAGGCGTACGGGCGCAGCTCGCCGTCGGTGAGGTGCTTGCGGCCGAAATCGAGCAGCTTCCTGGAGAAATCCCGCACGCATTTGCCACGGCTGGACAGCAGCACCTTGCGGCCCAGCAAATCCAGAGCCTGGATGCCGGTGGTGCCTTCATAGAGCGTGGCGATGCGTGCATCGCGCACGATCTGCTCCATACCGTGTTCCTTGATGTAGCCGTGGCCGCCGAATACCTGCATGGCGTCGTTGGCGACTTCCAGCCCCTTTTCGGTGAGGAAGCCCTTGAGGATCGGGGTCAGGAAACCGAGCTCGCTGTCCCAGCGGTCGTACTTGTCCTGGTCGTCCTCGAGGATGCCGGAGATCATATGGTCGGCGTACTGGGCGGCGAAGTAGATCATCGCCCGGCCGCCTTCGGCGATGGCCTTCTGCTTGAGCAACATGCGGCGCACGTCGCCGTGGTGAATCAGGGCGTCGGCCACCGCGTCCGGGTCCTTCTTGCCGGACAGGGCGCGCATGGAGCGGCGCTCCTTGGCGTAGGGCAGGGAGCCCTGGTAGGCCAGCTCGGCGTGGGCGATGCCCTGGCAGGCGGTGCCGATACGCGCCGAGTTCATGAAGGTGAACATGCACTCCAGGCCCTGGTTGGCCGGGCCGATCAGGTAACCGGTGGCGCCGTCGAAGTTGATCACGCAGGTAGCGGACGCCTTGATGCCCATTTTCTTTTCCAGCGAGCCGCAGGCCACGCCGTTGTCCTCGCCGATCTGGCCGGGCAGGTACTTGGGCACGATGAACAGGGAGATGCCCTTGGTGCCCTTGGGCGCGTCCGGCAAGCGGGCCAGCACGATGTGCACGATGTTCTCGGTCAGGTCGTGATCGCCGGAGGAAATGAAGATCTTGGTGCCGGTGAGCTTGTAGGAGCCGTCGTCCTGGGGCTCGGCCTTGGTTTTCACCTGGCCCAGGTCGGTGCCGCACTGGGGCTCGGTGAGGCACATGGTGCCCGCCCAGGTGCCCTCGGTGAGCTTGCTCAGATAAGTCTGTTTCTGCTCTTCATCGCCGTGCAGCTGAATGGTGTTCATGGCGCCCAGGGACAGGCCCGGGTACATGGCGAAGGACCAGTTGGCGGCGCCCAGCATTTCCTGCTTGAACAGGTTCAGGGACATGGGCAGCCCCTGGCCACCGTACTCGGTGGGGTGGGACAGGCCCTGCCAGCCGCCGGCCACGTACTCCTGGTAGGCTTCCTTGTAGCCCTTGGGCGTGGTCACCTGCCCGTCTTCCAGCTTGCAACCTTCCTCGTCGCCGCTCTGGTAGAGCGGCGCGATGGTGTTTTCACACAGGCGCGCCAGTTCGCCGAGAATCGCCTCCACCATATCCGGAGTGGCTTCCTCGCCGTTGGGCAGGGTCTTGTAGTGACTCTCGAAGTCGAACACTTCGTTGATCAGGAAGCGCATGTCGCGCAGGGGAGCCTTGTAGGTCGGCATAGCATACTCTCTGTTCGCAATGCGGGCCCGCGCCCGTGTCGGGCAGGGTCGTCGTATGGCAGGCAATGTTAGCGAACGAGCGTTGACTGACATTGACGGCGAAGCGAAGGCCGCCGGCTGTAGGGTGAATCGCCGGTCATGCCTTCGATTGCGAACAGGTATGCACAAACCGGAAAGGTCAGCCTTGCTTGCCTTTCCAGCTGTACATGGAGGTGGACACACCGGTGCGTCGCGCCACCTGGTCCCACAGACGGCGGGGCAGTACACCCTTGAGCAGCTCCACGGAGCGGGCCATGGGCGGCTCGATCACGAACGCCTCGCCCCTGGCGACGCCGCGCAGAATGCTGTCGGCCACCCGGTCCGGGGTCAGCATGGGGGAGAACAGCGGCGTCTTGACGCCCTTGAACATGCCGGTGGCGATATAGCTCGGGCACACCGTGGTCACTTTCACATGGCGCTCGCCCCGCTCCGCCAGTTCCAGACGCAGGGACTCCGAAAAGCCCACCACCGCCCACTTGCTGGCCGCGTAGGTGCTGCCATAGGGCAGGCCGATAAAGGCGGAGGCGCTGGCGATGTTGACCAGGTGGGCACGGTCGGCGGCCAGCAGATCCGCCATGAAGGCGTGGCTGCAGGCCATCAGGCCCTCGGCGTTGACCTTGAAGGTGTCCAGGTGCTGCTGCAGATCGACCTGCTCGAACTCGCCACCGTGGACCACGCCGGCGTTGTTCACCAGGATGCTGACCGGGCCCCGTTCCTCGTGCAATTGGTCGCGAAATTTCGCGATCGAGGCGATTTTGCTCACGTCCAGGGTATAAGCATGGGCGTTGCCGCCGGCATTGGTGATGTGATCCACCACCTCGCGGGCGGCGGCGATGCGCCGGGCGGTCACGATCACCTCGGCGCCACGGGCGGCGAACTTCTCCGCCATCAACTGACCGATGCCCGCGCCGGCGCCGGTGATCAGGACACGATGGTTGTCGAAACGGGTCATGGGTCCATCCTCTATTTGGGCAATTTGATCCCGACCAGCACCACGCGGCCCTGTTCCACGGTGCGGGCGCGCAGCTTCAGGCCGCTCAGGCGCAGCGTGTCGCCCACCACCGCTTGATGACCGAACTGACGTTCGAACAGGGCCTCCACGGTGAGCCCCTCCAGGGTCGGGTCCGGTTTCTCCATCCCGTACACCGCCACCAGCTGGTCCACCGGCACGCTGCCGCGCAGGAAGAATTCACCGTAATAGCGTTTCTCGTCCTTGGAAAGCCGGTGACACAGATCGGACAGGTAGTCCTTTTCCGCCACCGGCGCCAGCCAGGTGACCAGATCGCCGGCTTCGATCACCGGATCCTCGGCCAGGTTGCGGAACTCCTGATTACGGATGATCAGCAACGGCGTGATGCGCGGGCTGGTGATGGCGCCCAGTCGCTGGCCCTCGGCCTTGGCCCCGGCGTCCACCTCGAACTGCATCAGGTAGCGGTCGCCGGAGGCGGCCAGCGGCACCATCTGCCGGGGCGGCGTGGTGGCCGGCACCGACACCTTCAGCCAGCGCGCCACGTAGCGCAGGCTGGTGCCCTGGGCGAGCAGCGAAATCAACACCACTACCAGGGTGATGTCGAACAGCAGCCGGGTCTGGCCGACCCCGGCCAGCAGCGGGAACACCGCCAGCACGATGGGCACCGCCCCGCGCAGGCCGGTCCAGGCGATGAACAGTTCCTCCCGCCAGCTGAAGCGGAACGGCAGCAGGCTGATCCATACCGACAGGGGGCGCGCCACGATCATCAGGAAGGCGGCCACCATCAGGGCGTCCACCAGGCTGTCGCCCATTTCCGAGGGCGTCACCAGCAGCCCCAGCATCAGGAACATGCCGGATTGGGCCAGCCAGGCCATGGAGTCCATGGAGCGCAGTACGTTGTCGCCGGTGCCGCCGCGCCGGTTGCCGGCCACCAGGCCGGCCAGATAGATGGCCAGGAAGCCGCTGCCGCCGGCCAGGTTGGTGAGCGCGAACACCATGGCGCCGCCGCTGCACAGCAGCAGGGCGTGCAGGCCCTCGTTGCTGCGCACGCGCAGCAGAATCTCGCTGAGCAGGGCGCCCAGGCTGAGGCCCATCAAGATGCCCAGTCCGAATTGCTGCACCAGGGTGATCAGCATGGGCAGCCCCAGGCCCATCTCCGGGTTCACCAACACTTCCACCAGCATCAGCGTGATGAAGATGGCCATGGGGTCGTTGAGGCCGGATTCGATCTCCAGGGTGCTGGCCACCCGTTCGTTGAGGGTCACCCCGGCGCCCTTGACCACATTGAACACGGCGGCGGCGTCGGTGGAACCGACGATGCCGCCCAGCAACAGCCCCAGCCGCCAGTCCACGCCGATCACCCAGGTGGCGAAGGCGCCCACCAGGGAGGCGGACAGGGCCACGCCCAGGGTGGCCAGGGTGAGCGCCGGGCGCAAAGCCAGCCGGAAGGTACTGAGCCGGGTGCGCAGGCCGCCGTCGAGCAGGATCACCGCCAGCGCGATGTTGCTCACCACATAGGCCAGGGAAAAGTCATCGAACCGGATGCCGCCAATGCCGTCCTCGCCGGCGAACATGCCGACCAGCAAAAACACCAGCAGGGAGGGAACGCCTACCCGGGAACTGATCGACCCGAGCAGCAGGCCGGTGAACATCAGCCCGGTTCCCACCAGCAGAAAGAGGTTCAATGAATCCAAATGCGCTCCCGGAATATAAAACAGCAGGTTAAGGTTTGAACATTATATAGGAAGGCGGAGCCGCCTACATGTGCGCCGGCCTTTATTTTAGCCACGTTGGGACTATACTAGCCCACCCTCGGTTGATCATATTTTAGACGCCCCTCTCCGGGCGAAGGTAGAGCATCCCATGGAATACCCCCATCGATTCGGCGTTATCGTGATTGGCGGCGGCCACGCCGGCACCGAGGCGGCCCTGGCGGCGGCGCGCATGGGCGTGGACACGGTGCTGCTCACCCACAATATCGAAACCCTCGGCCAGATGAGCTGCAACCCGGCCATCGGCGGCATCGGCAAAAGCCACCTGGTGCGCGAGATCGATGCCCTGGGCGGCGCCATGGCCCGCGCCACCGACCTGGGCGGCATCCAGTTCCGCGTGCTCAACGCCCGCAAGGGCCCGGCGGTACGCGCCACCCGCGCCCAGGCGGACCGGGTACGGTACAAAGCGGCGATCCGCGGCCTGCTCGAGAATCAGCCCAACCTGACCCTGTTTCAGCAGGCGGTGGACGACCTGATCGTGGAAAACGGCCGCTGCGTGGGCGCGGTGACCAATATGGGGCTGCGGTTTCACGCCGATGCCGTGGTGCTCACCGCCGGGACCTTCCTGGGCGGGGTCATTCACGTGGGCCTGGACAACCACCAGGGTGGCCGCGCCGGCGACCAGCCCTCCAACGCCCTGGCCCGGCGCCTGCGCGAGCTGCCGTTCCGGGTGGACCGCCTGAAGACCGGCACGCCGCCGCGCATCGACGGCAAGACCGTGGACTTCTCGGTGATGGAAGAACAGTGGGGCGACGACCCGGTGCCGGTGATGAGCTACCTGGGCAAGGTGGAGGAGCACCCGCGCCAGGTGTGCTGCTACATTACCCACACCAACGAGCACACCCACGACATCATCCGCTCCGGCTTCGATCGCAGCCCCATGTTCACCGGTGTCATCGAAGGCACCGGGCCGCGCTACTGCCCGTCCATCGAGGACAAGGTCAACCGTTACCCGGACAAGAACAGCCACCAGATCTTCGTGGAACCCGAAGGGCTGGACACCCATGAGCTGTACCCCAACGGCATCTCCACCAGCCTGCCGTTCGACATCCAGATGGCGGCGGTGCGCTCCATTCGCGGCTTCGAGAACGCCCGCATCACGCGCCCCGGCTACGCCATCGAGTACGACTATTTCAATCCGCAGGACCTGAAGCACAGCCTGGAAACCAAACACATGCCCGGGCTGTTCTTCGCCGGCCAGATCAATGGCACCACCGGCTACGAGGAAGCCGGGGCCCAGGGCCTGCTGGCGGGCCTGAACGCGGCGCTGCTGAGCCAGGAAAAAGAAGCCTGGGCGCCGCGCCGTGACGAGGCCTACCTGGGCGTGCTGGTGGACGACCTGATCACCATGGGCACCCGTGAGCCCTACCGCATGTTCACCAGCCGCGCCGAATACCGGCTGCTGCTGCGCGAGGACAACGCCGACCTGCGCCTCACGGAAAAAGGCCGCGAGCTGGGCCTGGTGGATGACGCCCGCTGGGCCGCCTATGTGGCCAAGCGCGAGGGCATGGAGCAGGAGCAGGCGCGCCTCAAAGCCACCTTCGTGCGGCCGGGCACCGCCGAGGCGGAGCGGGTCAACGCGCTGCTCGACAAGCCGCTGCCCCACGAATACAGCCTGCTGGACCTGCTCAAGCGTCCGGAACTGAGCTACCGGCCGCTGACCGAGGCCGCCGGCCTGGCACCGGTGGCGGACGCGGTGGTGGAACAGGTGGAAATCGCCGCCAAGTACGCCGGCTACATCGACCGCCAGGAGGCGGAGATCGCCAAATTGCGCGCCGCCGAGGACCAGCCTCTGCCGGAGGACTTCGACTACGGCGCGGTGAAAGGCCTGTCCAATGAGGTGAAACAGAAGCTGGGCGAGGTACGGCCGGCCACCCTGGGCCAGGCCGGGCGCATCCCCGGGGTCACCCCGGCGGCGATTTCCCTGCTGCTGATCTACCTGAAGAAGCACCGGCACCAGACGGCCCGCCAGGCATGACCGACCGGGACCGTCTGCAAGACGGCCTGCGCGATCTGGGCGTGGCCCTGGACGCGGACCAGGTCACGGCGCTGCTCACCTACCGCGACCTGCTGGTGAAATGGAACCGGGCGTTCAACCTCACCGCCGTGCGCGAGCCCGGCGAGATGATCGCCCGGCACTTGCTCGATTCCCTGGCGGTGCTGCCCCACCTGGACGACGGCGACACCCTGGACGTGGGTACCGGCGCCGGCCTGCCCGGCATTCCGCTGGCCATCGCCCGCCCCGACCAGCGCTTCGTCCTGCTCGACGGCAACGGCAAGAAGGCGCGCTTCGTGCGCCAGGCCCGGCGGCAACTGGGCCTGGACAACGTGGAGGTTGTGCACGCCCGCGTGGAACAGTACCGTAATGCTCCATCGCAGATTATCAGCCGTGCCTTCGCCGCCCTGCCCGACATCCTGGCGGTCACGGAGCCGCTGATCGCGCCGCACACCCGCGTTCTGGCCATGAAAGCCGCCGCCGCGGAGCGCGAACTGGCCGAGCTGCCGGCCGGCTGGACCGCGCGCGTGGAACCTCTGTCCGTGCCGGGGCTGGACGAGACCCGCGTGCTGGTGATCATAAGGAGATCGCAGTGACCACCGTTTTTGCCATTGCCAACCAGAAAGGCGGAGTGGGCAAGACCACCAGCAGCGTCAATCTGGCCGCCTCCCTGGCGGCCACGCGCAAAAAGGTGCTGCTGGTGGACATCGACCCCCAGGGCAACGCCACCAGTGGCGCCGGGGTCGACAAATACGAGCCGGACTACACCAGTCTCGAAGTGCTCACCGGCGAAGTGGACGTGGAACAGGCGGTGGTGGGCACGCCGGAAGAATCCGGCTTCGACCTGATCGCCGCCAACGGCGACCTGACCGCCGCCGAGGTCCAGCTGCTGGACATGAAGCTGCGGGAGTTCCGGCTGCGCAACGCCCTGGCGCGCATCCGCGACGAGTACGACTACATTATCATCGACTGCCCGCCGTCGCTGAACATGCTTACCGTCAACGCGCTGACCGCGGCGGACTCGGTGATCGTGCCGATCCAGTGCGAGTACTACGCTCTGGAAGGTCTGACCTCGCTGATGAACACCATCGAAAAAATCCGCTCGGTGCTCAATCCCAAGCTGCACATCGGCGGTCTGCTGCGCACCATGTACGACCCCCGTAACAGCCTGTCCAACGACGTGTCCAATCAGCTGATCAGCCACTTCGGCGACAAGGTGTATCGCACCATCATTCCGCGCAACGTGCGGTTGGCGGAAGCACCCAGCCATGGCGCGCCGGTGATTACCTATGACCCCAAATCCCGGGGCGCGGTCAGCTACCTGGCGCTGGCCGGAGAAATCCTGCGCCGCGAACAGGCCATGCAGAAGACCCAGCAGGCGCCCGCACGAACCGACTGAAGCGAGATCCGACTATGGCGGCAAAGCGTAAACGCGGCCTGAGCAAGGGGCTGGATGCCCTGTTGAGCAGCAACGCGGCCTACCAGGAGCATCCGGACGAGGTCAGCCTGGAGAGCGACGAAGCGGCCGCCGCCGACCGCGGCCAGCGCCCGCCCCGGGACGGCGAGCTGCGCCATCTGCCGGTGGAGTTCATGCAGCGGGGCCGCTATCAGCCGCGCCGCGACATGTCCCCCGACGCCCTGGAAGAGCTGGCGGAATCGATCCGCGCCCAGGGTGTGATGCAGCCCATCGTGGTGCGCCCGCTGGGTGAGGACCGCTACGAAATCATCGCCGGCGAACGGCGCTGGCGGGCCGCGCAGATGGCCGAGCTGGACGTGATTCCCGCGGTGATCCGCGACGTGCCCGACGAAGCCGCCATCGCCATGGCGCTGATCGAGAACATCCAGCGCGAAAACCTCAACCCCATGGAAGAGGCGCTGGCGCTGTCCCGGCTCAAGGAAGAATTCGGGCTCACCCACCAGCAGGTGGCCGACGCGGTGGGCAAGTCCCGGGCCATGGTCACCAATCTGCTGCGCCTGATGAGCCTGGAGGCGGACGTCAAAAAGCTGCTCGAGCACGGCGATCTTGAGATGGGCCATGCCCGGGCGCTGTTGGCGCTGACCGGCCAGAAACAGGTGGAAGCTGCGCGGGCGGTGGTGGCCAAGGGGTTGTCGGTGCGCCAGACCGAAGCCCTGGTGCGCGAGTTCGAGAAGGAAAAGCCGGCCAAGCCGGCGCCCTCCCGGGAAGACCCCAATGTGCGCCATCTGCTCAACGACCTGTCCGAGCGTCTGGGCGCGCCGGTACAGATCCAGCAGGGCAGCGGCAGCAAGGGCAAGCTGGTGATCAGCTACAACAATCTGGATGAACTGGACGGCATCCTCGCCCACATCAAATAATCGTCTTCCTTCAACCGGTGGACGTTTTTGTTTGCTTATTTGTCAACTCGCTTGACGCAGTGGTCGGAGAGGCGTATCAATATTGCCTGTCTCCGGCCACAAAACGCTTCGATTTGTATAGATCCCCCCGCTAGTTAGAGCGTCCGTTCAAATTTTACGCCAAATCCGGTCCTTTCGGGCCAAACAATCGCCCCTCGCCGGTTGATACCGGTATACCTTCCCCATATACTTCCCGCGCCAAAGATCAGGGGGTACCCGCGACCTTCTCCTGACACGCTCCGGCGGCGTCAGCAGCGACACACGGGAGCACGGTGGCCAATTTCGACGAACGAGCCCGCAGAACACTGTTCTGGGGCTTGATGCGCGCGCAAATCCTAAGCGCGATGATCTTCGCCGTACTGGTTGTCGTCATCGCCGGCACCAGTCTGGGCCTCGCGGCCGCCTGGGGCGGCACCATCAGCCTGATCGCATACGCCTGGGGTGGCTTCCAAGTGTGGCTACACCCGGGCAATCGCGCGCCTGAACGCATGGCGGGCGCCGCCATGCGGGCGGAAGCCGGCAAGGTGGTGATCATGCTGGCGCTGTTCGGCCTGACCTTCGCGAAGGTGCCGGCGTCGCGCGAACTGACACATGTAGTGGTTCTGTTTCTGGGGTTCCTGCTGGCGCAGATCGCCGGTTGGGTTCAGGTGGCGCGCCTGGACCACCGCCTGGGAGCGGAACGGGACGGGCAAGACGACTAGACTGTAGGTATTGATATGGCAGCGAGCTCCGCCAGCGAGTACATCAAGCACCATCTGGGAAATCTCACCTATGGCCAATTGCCCGCCGGTTACGAGCGGACCTGTCACGGTCACGACCAGACTCTGAACGACGCCACCTGGACGTTCGCTTGTAACGCCCAGGAAGCCAGCGACATGGGCTTCGCCGCTTTCCACGTGGATTCCCTGGCCTGGTCCGGCGGTCTCGGCATTCTGATGTGCTTCCTGTTCTGGTTGATGGCCCGCAAAGCCAGCGCCGGCACCCCCTCCGGCATGCTCAACTTCGTCGAAATGATCATCGAGTTCATCGACACCCAGGTGCGCGACTCGTTCCACGGCAAGAGCAAACTGATCGCCCCGCTGTCCCTGGTGATCTTCTGCTGGGTGTTCCTGATGAACCTGATGGACCTGATCCCGGTGGATTGGGTGCCGCTCACCTTCCAGTGGATCATGACCACCTTCTTCGGCTGGTCCGCCCACGAAGCGTACTTCCGCATCGTGCCGACCACCGACCCCAACATCACCATGTCCATGTCGATCTGCGTGTTCTTCCTGCTGGTGTTCTACAGCATCAAGGTGAAAGGCGTGGGCGGCTTCATGGCGGAGCTGAGCTTCAAGCCGTTCGAAGCCAAGGGCGCGCTGGGCAAAATCATCCTGCTGCCGATCAACCTGGTACTGGAAGTCCTGGCCCTGCTGGCCAAGCCGGTGTCCCTGGGCTTGCGGCTGTTCGGCAACATGTATGCCGGCGAATTCGTATTCATCCTGGTGGCCGCGATGATGGGCACCTGGCAGGCCGTGGCGGCCTGGCCGTGGGCCGTGTTCCATATCCTCGTGATCACCCTGCAGGCCTTTATCTTCATGGTGCTGACCATCGTCTACCTGAGCATGGCGGTGGAAGAGCACTAAGCAACGTTTCCTAACTCAACTGAAGCACTTAACGGGAGTGTAAAGATGGAAGATGTAAACCTTCTCGCGGCGGCGCTGGTTGCTGGCATGGCGGGTATCGGCGCCGGTATCGGCTTCGGTCTGATGGGCGGCCGTTTCCTGGAGTCCGTGGCACGTCAACCGGAACTGGGTCCGATGCTGCAAACCCGCATGTTCATTATCGCGGGCCTGCTGGACGCCGTGCCGATTATCGGTATTGCCATCGCCTTCCTGTTGATTTTCCAGTAAGACGGGATTCAAACCGAGCCCCGGTTCAGGGAAATCCACGTAATGCTGAGGTGTTGGCATGAACATTAATGCGACACTGATCGGCCAGGCCATCTGGTTCGCTCTGTTCGTTTTCTTCTGCATGAAGTTTGTCTGGCCGCCCATTTCCCGGGCCCTGGACGAGCGCAAACAGAAGATCGCCGAAGGTTTGAGCGCCGCTGACCGCGCCGAACGGGATCTGGAGCTGGCGCAGGAAAAAGCCTCCGCCAACCTGAAGGATGCCAAGGACAAGGCTTCCGAGATCATTGAGCAGGCCAACCGGCGCGCCAATCAGATCGTTGAGGAAGCCAAGGATCAGGCCCGTACCGAAGGTGAGCGCCTGATCGCCAAGGCCCAGTCCGAGATCGATCAGGAAATCAACCGCGCCCGCGAAGAGCTGCGTAAAGAGGTGTCCGCCCTGGCATTGAGCGGTGCCGAGAAAGTGCTGGCCCGCGAAGTGAACCGCGACAGTCACAAGCAGCTGCTCGACGAGCTGGCGGCTCAACTCTGAGTGATACGGATGGCACCCCATGGCTGAATTGACCACCATCGCACGTCCCTACGCCAAAGCCGCGTTCCTTTTCGCGAAGGAAAACAACGGCCTGGCGGAATGGGAACAGATGCTGGATCTGGCGGCGACCGTGGCGCAGGACGCCACCGTGCGCGCCTATCTGGACCAGCCGGAGCTGGATCGTGCCCAGCAGGCCGAAGCCTTTATTCAGGTCTGCGGTGACGAGCTCAGCGAAGGCGCCCGCAACTTCATCGCCCAGCTGGCGGCCAACAAACGTCTGAACTTGTTGCCCACCATTCGCGCGTTGTTCCACGAACTGCTGGCCGCCGATCAGCGCATCACCGATGTGGAACTGATCGCCGCGTTCGAGTTGGAAGACGCCGAAACCGAAAAGCTGGTGGCGGCGCTCAAGGAGCGCTTGGGCCGGGACGTGCAGGTGTCCACTTCCGTGGACGAGTCACTCATTGGTGGCGTGCTGGTACGAGCCGGCGATACGGTAATTGATGGCAGTGTGCGCGGCCGGCTTTCCCGCCTCGCCGAGCAACTGAACTCTTGAGTTTGAGGGATTAGAGATGCAGCAACTCAACCCGTCCGAAATCAGCGAGATTATCAAGTCGCGCATCGCGAAACTTGATACCTCCACCGAGGCACGGAACGAAGGTACGGTGGTATCCGTATCCGACGGTATCGTGCGCATTCATGGTCTGGCCGACGTGATGTTCGGCGAGATGATCGAGTTTGAGGGCGGCATCTACGGCATGGCCCTCAACCTGGAGCAGGATTCCGTTGGCGCCGTGGTACTCGGCGACTACCTGGGTCTGGCCGAAGGTCAGAAGGTGAAGTGCACCGGCCGCATTCTGGAAGTGCCGGTGGGCCCCGAGCTGCTCGGTCGCGTGGTCGACGCCCTGGGTAACCCGGTGGACGGCAAAGGCCCGGTGAAAACCGACGTCACCGACGCGGTGGAAAAAGTCGCCCCCGGCGTGATCTGGCGCCGTGAGGTGAACGAACCGGTACAGACCGGCTTCAAATCCATCGATGCGATGACCCCGATCGGCCGTGGCCAGCGTGAGCTGATCATCGGTGACCGTCAGATCGGTAAGACCGCCGTTGCCGTGGATGCCATCATCAACCAGAAAGATTCTGGTATTAAGTGTATCTACGTGGCCATCGGTCAGAAGCAGTCCACCATCGCTGGCGTGGTGCGCAAGCTCGAAGAGCACGGCGCCATGGACAACACCATCATCGTTGCCGCCTCCGCCTCCGACCCGGCTTCCATGCAGTTCCTGGCACCGTTCGCCGGCTGCACCATGGGTGAATATTTCCGCGATCGCGGCGAAGACGCCCTGATCGTTTATGACGACCTCACCAAGCAGGCCTGGGCTTACCGCCAGATCTCACTGCTGCTGCGCCGCCCGCCGGGCCGTGAAGCTTACCCCGGTGACGTGTTCTACCTGCACTCCCGTCTGCTGGAACGCGCCGCCAAGGTGAACGAGGAATTCGTCGAGAACTTCACCAATGGCGAAGTGAAAGGCAAAACCGGTTCCCTGACCGCGCTGCCGATCATTGAAACCCAGGCCGGTGACGTTTCCGCCTTCGTACCGACCAACGTGATCTCCATCACCGACGGTCAGATCTTCCTGGAAACCAGCCTGTTCAACTCCGGGATCCGCCCGGCGATGAACGCCGGTGTATCGGTATCCCGTGTAGGTGGCGCCGCCCAGACCAAGATCATCAAGAAGCTCGGCGGCGGTATCCGTCTGGCACTGGCTCAGTACCGGGAGCTGGCGGCGTTCGCGCAGTTCGCCTCCGACCTGGACGAAGCCACCCGCGAACAGCTCGAGCACGGCCAGGCCGTGACCGAACTGATGAAGCAGAAGCAGTACAGCCCGATGTCCGTGGCGGAAATGGGCGTGGTTCTCTACGCCGCCAACAACCGCTACCTGAAAGGTATCGAGATCGACAAGATCGGTTCCTTCGAGTCGGCACTGCTGGATTACATGAACAGCGAACAGAAAGCGTTGATGGACAAAATCAACGAGAAGGGTGACTACAACGACGAGATCGAGGCCGGCATCAAGGAGGCCATCGAGCAGTTCAAGGCCACCCAAACCTGGTAATTCGCTGAGAAAGGATCAGTCCTATGGCTAGCGGTAAAGAGATCAAGGGCAAGATCGCCAGCGTCCAGAGCACGAAGAAGATTACCCGTGCGATGGAAATGGTGGCGGCCAGCAAGATGCGTAAAGCGCAGGAGCGTATGGAGGCGAGCAAGCCTTACGCCACGCGCATGCGTCAGGTGGTGGCCCATCTTGCCAATGCTGATCTGGAATACCGGCACATCTACCTGCAGGAACGGGACGTCAAGAACGTCGGCTACATCGTCGTGACCTCGGACCGGGGTCTGGCCGGTGGCCTGAACGTGAACCTGCTGAAAAGCGTGGTGAAAAGTGCCCGCGAGTGGGAAGAGAAGGGCGCCAAGGTCCAGCACTGCGTGGTGGGTTCCAAAGGGCTGGCCTTTTTCCGGAGTGTCGGCGGCAAGGTCGAGGCCTCGGTCAGCGGCCTGGGCGACACGCCTCACCTGAACGACCTGGTCGGGTCCATCAAGGTGATGCTGGACGCTTACGAAAACGGTGAGATCGATCGTCTGTACATCGTGTACAACGAATTCGTGAACACCATGACGCAGAAGCCGAAGACCATCCGCCTGTTGCCGCTGGAGCCGGGCGAGGACGACGAGCTCAAGCGTCACTGGGACTACATCTATGAGCCCGCGCCCAAGGAGCTGCTCGACGAGCTGCTGGTGCGGTTCATCGAGTCCCAGGTGTATCAGGGTGTGGTTGAGAACAATGCCTGCGAACAGGCCGCGCGGATGGTGGCGATGAAAGCCGCCAGCGACAATGCCGGCGAGATCATCAACGATCTCCAACTGGTGTACAACAAGGCGCGCCAGGCTGCCATTACGCAGGAAATTTCCGAAATCGTTGGTGGTGCCGCCGCTGTTTAAGGGTGTGCGAAAAGCAAGCGGCGAGAAACGCAAGTTAAGAGGATGCAAGCATGAGTAGCGGTCGTATTGTTCAGATCATCGGTGCTGTGATCGACGTCGAATTCCCGCGCGAGTCCGTGCCCAAGGTGTATGACGCACTCACCGTGGACGGTACCGAAACCACCCTGGAAGTGCAGCAGCAGCTGGGCGACGGCGTGGTGCGCACCATCGCCATGGGTTCCACCGAAGGTCTCAAGCGGGGCCTCCAAGTGACCGACACTCAGGAGCCGATTCAGGTACCGGTGGGCACCAAGACCCTGGGCCGGATCATGGACGTGCTGGGTCGCCCGATCGACGAAGCCGGCCCGATCGGTGAAGACGAGCGCATGGCCATCCACCGCGAAGCGCCCTCATACGCGGATCAGGCAGCCTCCAACGAACTGCTGGAAACCGGCATCAAGGTGATCGACCTGGTGTGCCCCTTCGCCAAAGGCGGTAAAGTCGGCCTGTTCGGCGGCGCCGGCGTGGGCAAGACCGTGAACATGATGGAACTGATCCGGAACATCGCCATCGAGCACTCCGGTTTCTCCGTGTTCGCCGGCGTGGGTGAGCGTACCCGTGAGGGTAACGACTTCTACCACGAGATGAAGGACTCCAACGTACTGGACAAGGTGTCCCTGGTTTACGGTCAGATGAACGAGCCGCCGGGTAACCGTCTGCGCGTGGCGCTGACCGGTCTGACCATGGCCGAGAAGTTCCGGGACGAAGGCCGCGACGTACTGTTCTTCGTGGACAACATCTACCGCTACACCCTGGCCGGTACCGAAGTATCCGCGCTGCTCGGCCGTATGCCGTCCGCGGTGGGTTACCAGCCGACCCTGGCGGAAGAGATGGGCGTTCTGCAGGAACGGATCACCTCCACCAAGACCGGTTCCATTACCTCCGTGCAGGCGGTATACGTACCCGCGGATGACTTGACCGACCCGTCCCCGGCGACCACCTTCGCCCACCTGGACGCCACCGTGGTACTGAGCCGGGACATCGCCTCCAAGGGTATTTACCCGGCGATCGACCCGCTGGACTCCACCTCCCGCCAGCTGGATCCGCTGGTGATCGGCCATGAGCACTACGAAGCGGCCCGCGGCGTGCAAACCGTGCTGCAGCGCTACAAGGAGCTCAAGGACATCATCGCGATCCTGGGCATGGACGAGCTGTCCGAGGAAGACAAGACCACCGTGTCCCGCGCCCGGAAAATCGAGCGCTTCCTGTCCCAGCCGTTCTTCGTGGCGGAAGTGTTCACCGGCTCACCGGGCAAATACGTGCCGCTGAAGGAGACGATCCGCTCCTTCCAGGGTATCCTGAACGGTGACTATGACCACATCCCCGAGCAGGACTTCTACATGAAGGGCTCCATCGACGAAGTTGTAGAGGCCTACAACCAACGCGGTGACAAGTAACCTGCACGGGGAGGAACCCAAATGGCGATGACCGTGCATTGCGACATTGTTAGTGCCGAAAGACAGCTGTACTCCGGCCTGGTGGAAATGGTAGTGGCCGCCGGCGTGGAAGGTGACCTGGGCGTGATGCCCGGTCACGCCCCGCTGCTGACCCGCCTCAAGCCCGGCCCGGTACGGGTGAAAACCCAGAACGGCGAAGAGATCGTGTTCTACGTGTCCGGCGGCTTCCTGGAAGTGCAGCCCAAACTGGTTACCGTGCTGGCGGATACCGCCGAGCGCGCCCAGGACATGGACGCGGCGGACGCCGAGCGCGCCAAGCAGCATGCCAAGGACGCCCTGGAAGGCAAGAGCGCGGAGATGGACTACACCCGCGCCGCCGCGGCCCTGGCCGAGGCCACTGCGCGCCTACGCACCATCGAGCAAATCAAGAAGATGGCCAAGCGGTAACACACCGTGAACGGCCGGATTACGAAAAGGGGTGGCTTGGAGCCGCCCCTTTTTGTTTGATAAGGGGCCCCCACCCTAATCAGGACGACAATTTCGAGGATCGAAGGATATGACTCTGGCGGTTGTGATTCTGGCCGCGGGCAAAGGTACCCGCATGAAATCGGCGTTGCCGAAGGTGCTTCACCCGATCGCCGGTCGGCCCATGGTCCAGCACGTGGTGGACGCCGCGGCGGCGCTGTCGCCGGCCAACACCGTGGTGGTATACGGCCACGGCGGCGAGCGGGTGCGTGAGGCGGTCAGCGGCGAGCGGCTGCGCTGGGCGGAACAGGCCGAGCAGCTCGGCACCGGCCACGCGGTGGCCCAGGCGCTGCCGCACCTGAATGAGGACGTGGTGCTGGTGCTCTATGGCGACGTGCCGCTGATCCGCCCGGAGACGCTGCGTGACTTCGTGGCGCGGGTCAACGACCGCAGCCTGGCGCTGATGTCCCTGGAGCTGGACGATCCGGCCGGGTACGGGCGCATCGTGCGCGACGACCGGGGCCAGGTGACCCGCATCGTCGAGCAGAAGGACGCCAGCGACGACGAGAAGCGCATCCGCGAGATCAACACCGGCATCCTCGCCTGTAGCCGTCGTTTCCTCAACGACAGCCTGCCGAAGCTCTCCAACCGCAACGCCCAGGGCGAGTACTACCTCACCGACCTGATCGCCATGGCGGTGGAGGCCGGCATGGAGGTGGTCACCGAGCAGCCGGAACACGCCTGGGAGGTGGACGGCGTCAACGACCGTGTGCAGCTGGCGCGCCTGGAACGGGTCTACCAGCGGGTGCGGGCGGAAGCGCTGATGCGCGGCGGTGTGACGCTGCTGGACCCGGCGCGCCTGGATATCCGCGGCGCGGTGAGCACCGGCACCGACGTGACCATCGACGTGAACGTGGTGCTGGAAGGCAAGGTGACCCTGGGCGACGGGGTGCGCATCGGGCCCAACTGCGTGATCCGCGACGCGCACATCGCCACCGGCGCGGTGATCGAGGCGAACTCGGTGATCGACGGCGCGGTGGTCGGCGAAGGCTGCAACGTGGGGCCGTTCGCCCGGCTTCGTCCGGGCACCGAACTGGCGGCGAAGGCGCGCATCGGCAACTTCGTGGAAACCAAGAAGGCGCGCATTGGCGAGGGTTCCAAGGTCAATCACCTCACCTATATCGGCGACAGCCGTATCGGCAAGGGCGTCAACGTGGGCGCGGGCACCATCACCTGCAACTACGACGGGGTCAATAAATTCCAGACCGTGATGAAGGACGGTGTCTTCATCGGCTCCAATTCTTCCCTGGTGGCGCCGGTGACCATCGGCGAGAATGCCACCGTCGGCGCCGGCAGCGTGGTCACCAAGGACGTGCCGGACAACGGTCTGGCGGTGGCCCGTGGCCAGCAGCGCAATATCGAGAACTGGCCGCGACCGGCCAAGAAGTAGGTCTTCGGTGATTGGAAAAAGGAAATAGCCATGTGTGGAATCGTCGGCGCCATCGCCCATCGTAACGTCACCAATATTCTGATCACCGGCCTCAAGCGCCTGGAATACCGGGGCTACGACAGCGCCGGGGTGGCCGTGATCAACGGCGAGGGCCTGCAGCGGGTGCGCCGCCAGGGCAAAGTGGCCGCCCTGGAAGAGGCCGTCCACGAGCAGCGCACCGCCGGCTTCCTGGGCATCGCCCACACCCGCTGGGCCACCCACGGCCGCCCGTCCGAGGAAAACGCCCACCCGCACCTCTCCGGCGACGGCCTGGCGGTGGTCCACAACGGCATCATCGAGAACTTCCAGGAGCTCAAGGACGAACTGGAACAGGACGGCTACCGCTTTCAGAGCCAGACCGACACCGAGGTGGTGGCCCATCTGCTGCATCGCACCCTGGGGGAAGCGGGCGGCGACCTGCGCCGCGCTCTGCAGAAGGCGGTCAAGCAGCTGCACGGCGCCTATGCCCTGGGCGTGGTGGATCAGCGTGAACCGGATCGGCTGGTGGCGGTGCGTTCCGGCTCGCCGCTGGTGGTGGGTCTGGGGATCGATGAGAACTACATCGCTTCCGACCAGCTCGCCCTGCTGCCGGTGACCAACCGCTTCATCTTTCTGGACGAAGGCGATCTGGTGGAGCTGACCACCGACCAGGTGCGTGTCTTTGACCGCCACGGCGAGCCGGTGGAGCGGTCGGTGCACGAGTTCGACGGCGCCCACGAAGACGTGGAGAAAGGCGAGTACCGCCACTTCATGCAGAAGGAAATCTTCGAGCAGCCGGCGGCCATCCAGCGAACGCTTCAGGACCGCATCGATTCACCGGACGCGGTCAGCGCCGCCTTCGGCGAAACCGCCCGGGCCATCTTTGACCGGGTACGGTCGGTACAGATCGTGGCCTGCGGCACCAGCTACCACGCCGGCATGGTGGCTCGCTACTGGCTGGAAGCGCTGGCCGGCATTCCCTGCCAGGTGGAGGTGGCCAGCGAATTCCGCTACCGCCAGCACGTGGTGCCGGAAGGCACGCTGTTCGTGACCATCTCCCAGAGCGGCGAAACTGCTGACACCCTGGCGGCGCTGCGCGACACCGGTTCGGACAACTATGTGGGCCGTCTGGCGATCTGCAACGTGGACGGTTCCTCCCTGGTCCGCGAATCGGAACTGACCTTCCTGACCAAGGCCGGCCCGGAAATCGGCGTCGCCTCCACCAAGGCGTTCACCACTCAGCTGGCCGGCCTGATGATGCTGGTGCTGGCGCTGGGCCGCCGTCATGGCCTGAGCGACGAGCGCATCGAGCAAATACTGAGCGAGCTGCGCCAGCTGCCCAATCTGCTGGAGCAGGCCACCGCCCTGGACAAGCCCATCGAAGCGCTGTCCCGAGCCTTCGTGGAGAAGCACCACACCCTGTTCCTGGGCCGTGGCGTGCAGTTCCCGGTGGCCATGGAAGGGGCGCTCAAGCTCAAGGAAATTTCCTATATCCACGCGGAAGCCTATCCGGCCGGTGAGCTCAAGCACGGTCCCCTGGCTCTGGTGGACAAGGAAATGCCGGTGGTGGCGGTGGCCCCCAACGACGAACTCCTGGAAAAGCTCAAATCCAACCTGCAGGAGGTGCGCGCCCGGGGCGGCGAGCTGTACCTGTTCGCCGACAAGAACGCCAAGGTGGCCGACGGCGAGGGCATTCATGTGCTGCACCTGCCGGCGGTGCCCGAAAGCATCGCCCCGATTGTCTACACCGTACCGCTGCAGCTGCTCAGCTACCACGTGGCAGTGCTGCGCGGCACCGACGTGGACCAGCCCCGCAACCTGGCCAAATCGGTGACCGTGGAGTAATCGTTTACGTTGTTTTCGTGGCCGTGATTTGCCGGCGGCGCCATCCGGGCTAAGATGATTTCTGGCCCGGCCCGGGCCCTGAACAGGAAGGGAACGATATGGCGATCATGAAGGAATTCCGCGAATTCGCGGTGCGTGGCAACGTGGTGGACATGGCCGTGGGGATCATCATCGGCGGTGCCTTCACCACCATCGTCAAAAGTCTGGTGTCCGACGTGCTGATGCCGCCCATCGGCCTGCTGCTGGCGGATGTGGATTTCGCGGATCTGTTCGTGGTGCTCAAGGGCCAGGGCAGCTTCACCACCCTGGCGGAAGCCCAGGCCGCCGGCGCGGTGACCCTCAATTACGGTGTGTTCATCAACAACGTGATCAGCTTTCTGATCGTGGCCTGGGCCACCTTCCTGCTGGTGCGCGGCCTCAACCGCATGAAGCGCCGGGAAGAGGAAGCGGCGCCGGTGGCCACGCCACCCACCCCGGAGATCCCGGAAGACATCATCCTGCTTCGAGAAATTCGCGACAGCCTGAAGCCCAAAGCATGACCGACGGCGCCGATCAGGAAGGCGCCGACGCGCCCACGTCGCGGGTTCGCCAATCCCGGTTCTGCCTGTTGCCCGACAGCGAGGAAGCCTTCGCCCTGCGGGCCGCCACCGCGCGGCTGGCGGAGAACACCCTGGATCTGCAGTACTACATCTGGGACGACGACCGCATCGGCAAGCTGTTGGTCTACCGGGCCCTGGAAGCGGCCCGGCGCGGGGTACGCGTGCGGCTGCTGCTGGACCACGCCAACCAGCTGGGTCGGGACGTGAAGTGGGCGGCGCTCAACGCCCACCCGAATGTGGAAATCCGCCTGTTCAACCCGTTCCGCGGTCGCTACAAGCACATCGTGCAGTGGCTCTATCACGCCCCGCGCCTCAATCACCGGATGCACAACAAGGCATGGATCGCCGACGGTGAGCACGCCATCGTCGGCGGTCGCAATATTTCCGACCACTACTTCGGGGTGCACCCGGAAGCCAACTTCCGCGACCTGGATCTGTACGCTCGCGGCCCCATCGTCGAGGAAACCCGCGCCGCGTTCGAGAGCTACTGGAACAGTGACGTCACCGTGCATCTGCGCACGCTCAAACGTCGCTCCCCGGGCGATGCCGACCGGCTGTGGGAAGAATTGAATCAGTGGTGCGACGGGCTGGACGATTTTCCCTATCGCCATGAACAGGACCCGGCGCGCTTCCAGCAGATCGTGCGCGACGCGGACGCCCGCCAGATCACCGCCCCGGCGGCGCTGTTGTTCGACACCCCGGACAAGGCCAAGGGCGTCACCCAGCGGCTGATGGGCGATCAACTGGCGGAGTTGCTGAGCCGCCGCTCCCTGCGCGAGATTCTGATCGAAGCCGGGTACTTCATCCCCGGTGATGATTTCGTGCGCACCCTGGCGGACATGCACGCCAACGGCGGGCGCATCGCCCTGCTGACCAACGGGCTGGCCACCAATGACGTGATCGCCGCCCACGCCGCCTACGCCCATTACCGGCGCGACCTGATCGAGGCCGGCGTGGAGGTGCACGAACTGCAACCCAACGCCCGGGCGCGCCGCCATCTGGCCCGCCTCAAGCCGGGGCGCTCCATGTCGGCGCTGCACACCAAGGCCATGGTGCTGGACCGCAGCGAACTGTTCGTCGGGTCGTTCAACCTGGACCCGCGCTCGGCGAACCTGAACACGGAAATGGGCTACTACGTGAATTCCGAGGCGCTGGCTAACCGGGTGGCGGCGTTTATCGAGGAAGGCATGGCGCCGCAGAACAGCTACCGGGTGGGCCTCGACGACCAGGGGCGGCTGGAATGGGGCGCCGGCGACGAACGGGGCCCGGTGCGCTATCACCGGGAACCCCGTGTCAGCAAGGCCCGCTGGCTGGCGTCGCGGTTCTTCGGGCTGCTGCCGATCGAGAACCTGCTCTAGGGATGGGACTTCGCTTCAGCCCCGTTCGGTCTGGGCCTGCTGTTGCCAGTAGGGGTCGCGCAGCTCGCGCTTGAGAATCTTGCCGATGGTGCTGCGCGGCAGCTCGTCGCGACGCTCCAGGCCGGCCAGGCGCTGGCCCTTGCCGAGCTGCTCGTTGGCGCGGGCGAGGATGGCGTCCAGGTCGCCGTTGCCATCGCGCAGCACCACCAGGCCCAGCGGGGTCTCGCCCCATTGCTCGCTGGGAATGGCGATCACCGCCGCGTCCGCCACCTCCGGATCCTTGAGCAGCACCCGCTCCAGATCCTCGGCGTAAATATTGAAACCGCCGGAAATGATCATGTCCTTGCGCCGGTCCAGCACCGACAGGAAACCGTCCTCGTCGAGCCGGCCCATGTCGCCGGTGCGGTAGAACACCTCGCCTTCCGGGCTGGTCCACAGCAGTTCGTTGGTCTTGCTGTCGCGCTTGTAGTAGCCGCGCATCATGGCGCCGCTGCGGCCGACGATCTCGCCGATCTGGCCCGCCGGCACTTCCTGCAGGTCCTCGTCGATGATGCGCAGCTCGCAGCCCGGGCTGGCCTGGCCCACGGTGTCCCACTTGGTGGGGTTGTCGGCGCAGTTCAGGGTGGTGGTGACGCCGCCCTCGGTAAGGCCGTAGAACTCGATGATGTTGCCCGGCCAGCGCTTCATGGCGTCGGCGATCACATGACCGCGCAGCGGCGCGCTGGTGGAGAATTTCATCCTGAAACTGCTCAGGTCGAAGCGGTCGAAGTCCGGCTCCGCCAGGATCCGCTGATACTGCACCGGCACCAGCATGGCGTGGGTGGCGCGGTGCTCCTGGGCCAGCTCCAGGAAGCGATGGGCGTTGAACTTGGCCATGCTGACGATGGTGCCGCCGCCGAACAGGGTGGGCAGCACCGCCACCAGGGTGGTGTTGGAATACAGCGGCGTGGACACCAGGGTCACCGCCTCACGGGTGTAGCCCAGCCGCTCCCCCCGTTCCACATGACGGGCGCGCAGGCGGTGATCGTGCAGAATGCCCTTGGGCACGCCGGTGGTGCCGGAGCTGTAGATAATGTTGAAGGGGTCGTCCAGGCCCGGTACGTGGTCCGGTGCTTCGCGGGAGGCGTCGCCCAGCCAGGTCTCGAACGGCTGCCAGCCGTCGGCCTGGAAATCCAGCGCCACGCGCTGCTCCGGGTCCACGTTGTGGAGGCTGCCCAGCAGCGGCTCGATCAGCTCCCGGTGCTTGGCGGACACGAACAGGAAGCGGGCATCGCAGTCGTTGACCATCAGCGCCAGGGTCTCGCCGGCGGCCATGCCGGACAGCGGCACCATGCAGCCGCCGGCGCTCAGCGTGCCCATGAACAGGGTCAGGTAACGAGCGCTGTTCTCGGCCAGCCCGGCCACCGTGTCGCCGCGCCGCAGGCCGGCGGCGCGCAGGCGGTTGGCCACCTGGTTGACGCCGTCCACGAACTGTCGCCAGGTGAGCATGCCCTGCTCGTCGTACACCGCCGGGTGGTCCGGTTGCAGGGCCGCCATCTCGCGCAGGCGTTCGGGAACCGATACAAAGCCGTCTTCGGGCAGGGCCGGCGCGTAAACCGGCATGGCATCGCTGATCGAGGTCATGGCACTCTCCCGGCGTTCCGCCCGGTCACGTCGGACAGAAGCGCCTTTAATGGAATTTTGTTTTAAATTAGGGTCGTGAGCATACTCTGCGGTATGTTCGGGCTCAATACCGGCCGGTCACAAATTGATCGGCGCCATCGACCAAAGGCTAATAACCTCCTGCTGGGGGCTATGCTAATCGTCGCCCTACATCACAATAGCTCTACATCACAATAACAGGGGGGAAGCGAGCCATGAGCAAGCAGGGTTTAAAACACTGGGGTTGCGCGGCCTTGGCGGCGGTGTTGCTGGCCTCGGCGGCCCAGGCGGCCACGCCGATCAAGCTGGGCCTCAACTATCCGCACACCGGAGAATACCGCGAAGAAGGGCTGATGCAGAAGCGCGGCGCCCTGATGGCGGTGGAGGAAATCAACGCCGCCGGCGGCCTGTTCGACCGGCCCCTGGAGCTGGTCGACCGGGACTCCGCCTCGCAGCCGGACCGGGCCCGCCGCAACGTGGACGAGCTGGCCGCCGAAGGCGTGGCCATGCTGTTCGGCGGCGCCTCCAGCGGCGTGGCCATCGCCGCCAGCGATCAGGCCCGCCGTCATAATCTGCTGTACTTCGGCACGCTCACCTATTCCAACGACACCACCGGCAAGGACGGTCATCTGAACATGTTCCGCGAGTGCTACAGCGCCTGGATGGCGGCGCGGGTGCTGGGCGATTACCTGAAGCGCGAGTACGCGGACCAATCCTATTTTTACGTCACCGCCGACTATACCTGGGGCCATACCACCGAGGCCTCCATGCGTGAGTTCACCGACACCACCGACACCGAGCGGCACCGGTCGGTGCGGGTGCCGTTCCCGGGCGCCCGTTATCACCAGATCGAGGAGGCGGTGAAAGCCGCCGCCGACAGCGACGCGAAGGTGCTGGTGTTGGTGCTGTTTGGCGAGCAGATGGTGCAGGGCATGACCATCGCGCAGCAGATGAAACTGCCCGAGCGCATGCAGATCGTGGTGCCCAACCTGACCCTGAGCATGGTGGAGCAAACCGGTCCATTCATCATGGCCGGCGTGATCGGCGCCGCCCCCTGGACCTGGAACGTGCCCTACGAATTCGACTACGCGCCGGGCCAGCGCTTCGTGGAAGGTTTCTCGGAACGTTATCGCACCCGGCCCTCCACCTCGGCGGCGTCCGCCTACAGCATCGTCTATCAATGGAAGGAGGCGGTGGAGCGCGCCAACAGCTTCAACAGCGCCTCGGTGCGCCGGGCCCTGGAAGGCCACCGCTATAGCCTGCTCAAGGACGAACAGTACTGGCGGGATTTCGACCACCAGAACGTGCAGAGCGTCTACGCGGTGCGCATCAAGCCCCGCGACCAGGTGATGAAGGACGCCTACCGGCAGAATTTCTTCGAGATCATCAATACCCTGTCCGGCGATGCCGCCGCGCCCACCCACGACCAGTGGATCGCGGAGCGGCGGCGCCACGACCGGCCCCTTGAGTTGCAATAGGAGTTTTCATGACCGATCCGTTCCGCTTCCGCCTGCGGGTGCGCTACAACGAATGCGACGCCCAGAAAGTGGTGTTCAACGCCCGCTACGCGGACTACGTCGACCTGGCCATGACCGAATTCATGCGCGCCCTGGGCCGCGACTACACCGCGCTGCTGGCGCGCGGCCTGGACAACCAGGTGGTCAAGCTGACGTTGGAATGGAAGGCCAGCGCCCTGTTCGATGACGTCATCGACGTGCGGGTGCGGACACTGAAGGTGGGTAACACCTCGTTCGTGCTGGAGCACGAAATGGTGCGCGCCGCCGACGGTACCCCGCTGTGCCGGGCGGAGGTGGTGTACGTGATGATGACCACCGAACCGTTCGAGAAAACGCGCGTGCCCGACGACCTGCGCGCCACCCTGGAGGAAGGCGCGCCGGGCGTGCTCGTCGATCAGAGCGGCGGCTGAGGCGCGGTTTCAGGGGCGGCCGGTGTCTCCGGTCGCACCTCGCCGGCGCGGCCCTGTTGCACCCGTCCGGCGCGCCGTTGGGCAATGGCATCGCGTAAGGCGCGGTAATAATCCGGGCTCTTCTCCAGGTGTTCGGTGAGGGGCAGGGCCCGGTAGCGTCCGTCGACGGCGCCGGCCACCCGTTTGCCGGTTTTGATGTCCTTCACCGTGTCGCTGTCGGTACCGCCGAACGGATCCAGAAACAGCCCGATCACCCGGCCCGCCGCGTCACGGCTGTTGCTGGACCCGAACAGCGGCAGTTCGACGATGGGCCCGTTGCCCACGCCCCACACGCCCAGCGTCTGACCCATATCCGCATCGTGGTAGGGCATATGCCAGTGGCTGGCCACATCAAAAAGGCCCAACAGGCCCACGGTGCTGTTGACCACGAAGCGTCCCAGCGTATTCGCCGACCGTCGTCCGTTGCCCTGCAATACATCGTTGATAAACACCTCGGGCTCGCCCAGGTTATTGACGACGTTGCGCACCCCGTCGTTGACCGGTTCCGGCAGCCAGCCGTAGGCGGTGGCCAGGGGTTTCAACAGCACCGTGTCGAGCACCCGGTTGAAGCCGAACACCACCCGGTTCACCGGCTCGGCGGGATCGTGCACCAACACGGTGGGGGGGGCGCGGCGTCGGCCGGCGCCGCCGCCGGCGGTGAGTGCGCACAGCCGCCCAGCAGCATCAGCAGGGTGGCGGTCAGGCTGACACGGAACAGGGCGGCAAGACGGTGGTGGAGAAGACGGGGGCGGGGCATGGCGTTTCGCTCCAGGGTGGACTGGCGAAACGGTACGGCGCCGGTCTTGCCTGGATATGTCCGCCTGGTGTCGGCGCTGACGCTTTATTTCAGCGGTGAAATATTTGTGTTCACCGCCACCAATTCGTAACTTTTCCGCCAGGGCGCCCCACTCGACGGGATTGCGCCACTGTGCAGACGCTGCTGATCGTTGACGACGATGCCGAAATCCGCGCGTTGCTGAAGCGTTTTTTCGTGCAGCAAAGCTACCGGGTCGAACTGGCCGGTGACGGCGATGGCATGTGGCGCGCCATGGGCCGGAGCACGCCGGATCTGGTGATTCTGGATCTGATGCTGCCCGGCGACAGTGGGCTGGACCTGTGCCGCCGGCTGCGGAGCCGTTACCCCACGCCGGTCATCATGGTCACCGCCATGGACCAGTTGAGCGACCGCATCGTCGGCCTGGAACTGGGCGCCGACGACTATCTGGCCAAACCCTTCGACGCCCGGGAGCTGCTGGCGCGGGTGCGCGCGGTGCTGCGGCGCCGCGCTGGTGTTTTGTGGCTGGCGCGTGGATCAGACCCGCCGGGAACTGCGTTCGCCGGAGGGCGTCATGGTGCCGCTGTCCAACGGCGAATTCACCCTGCTGACCGTGTTCCTGGAGAACCCCCAGCGGGTGCTGACCCGGGAGCAATTGCTGACCCTGGCCCGTGGTCGCGGTCACGACGCTTTTGATCGCAGCATCGACGTGCAGGTCAGCCGGCTGCGGCGCAAAGTGGAGCGGGACAGCCGCAATCCGGACATCATCCGCACCGTGCGTAACGGCGGTTATCTGTTCGCCTGTACCGTGGAGCGCGGCTGATGCGGCCGCGCCGGCGTGACCGGGTGGTGGGCTGGATCGCGCTCACCATCGTGCTGGCCATGGCGGTCTCCCTGGCGCTCAATATGCTGTTCATCGAGTTGGGCGGGGTGTGGGCGCGGCCGGCCCTGGATCGCAGCAACCTGCTGCGCGAAGTGGCGTCGCTGACCCGGGTGATGGACGCCGCCCCGCCGGCCCTGCGACCCCGGCTGGCCGGGGCCGCCGTCAGCCACGACCCGGCGTACCGGGTCCGGTGGACGGCACGCCTTGCCGAGCTGCGGCTGCCGGAGGGCATCGACCTGAATCTGCACGATGGCGCCGGGGAACTGCGCGCCCATCTGAGTCGCCCGGACACCAGGATTCTGGTGGTGCAGCCGGACCAATGGCCGGCGCACGGCGGCCAGCGGGGCTATCTGCTCGCCATCCAACTGGGCGATGGCAGCTGGTTGGCGTTCGGCGCCCCGTACCGCAGCTGGGGGCTCGACCCTTTGCCGCGCCTGCTGATCAGCCTGGGGCTGGTATTGATCTCCACGTTACTGGTGGCCGCCGTGGCGACCCGCCGGCTGGCCCGGCCCCTGCAGGCGTTCACCCGCGCCGCCCGGCGGTTCGGGGCCGATATGCGGGCGCCGCCCATTGAGCCCCAGGGGCCCTATGAACTGCGCGAGGCCACCCTGACCCTGGGCCGGGCCGACGGACGGATTCTGATCCGCGTGTGCGATCGCGGGCCGGGGCTGCCCGAGGCGCAATTGGAGAAGGTCACGGAGCCGTTTTACCGGCTGGAAGGATCCCGCAACCGGAGTACCGGCGGGGTGGGTCTGGGACTGGCCACCGCCCGGGCCGTGCTCAGCGAGGAAGGCGGAAGCCTGACGCTGAGCAACCGCCCCGGCGGCGGTCTTTGTGCCACCCTGACCCTGCCCGAGGGGGAGGGCCAGGCGGCGGCGCTCAGTCGCTGACCTTGAGCACCACCTTGCCCTTGGCGCGGCGGGAGGTCAGGGCCGCCAGGGCGTCCTCGTACTGCTCGAACGGGAACACCTCGCTGACGCGCGGATTGATCTTGCCGTCCGCGAACAGCTGCATCAGTTCCTTCACGTTCTGGATGTGCTCCTTCGGTTCATGCTGAGTGAAAGCGCCCCAGAACACGCCGACGATGCTGCAACCTTTGAGCAGCGCCAGGTTGGCGGGGATCTTGGGGATTTCACCGGCGGCGAAGCCGACGATCAGGAAGCGGCCGTTCCAGGCCATGTTGCGCAGAGCCGGTTCGGTGAAGCGGTCGCCCACCGGGTCGTAGATCACGTCGATGCCGTTCGGGTAGCGGCTCTTGAGGGCCTGCTTCAGGTCCTCGTCGCTGTAGTTGATCAGATCGTCGGCGCCGGCTTCCTTGGCCACCTGCAGCTTGTCGTCGGTGCTGGCGGCGGCGATCACGGTGGCGCCCATGGCCTTGCCCAGTTCCACCGCGGCCAGGCCCACGCCACCGCTGGCGCCGAGCACCAGCAGGGTTTCCCCGGGCTGGAGGTGGGCGCGCTGCTTGAGGGCGTGGTAGCTGGTGCCGTAGACCATGCTGAAGGCGGCGGCGGTTTCATCGCTCATGGCGTCGGGTACCGGGATCACCCGGTTTTCCGCCACCACCATTTCTTCCGCGAAGGAGCCGTAGCCGGTCAGGCCCATGACCCGCATGCCGGGCTTCAGGTGCTTCACGTCCGGGCCCACCTCGACGATCTCGCCCGCCATTTCGCCACCGGGGGAGAACGGCAGTTCCGGTTTGATCTGGTATTTGCCCTCGATGATCAGGGTGTCCGGGAAGTTCAGACCGGCGGCCTTCACCTTCACCTTGACCCCGCTGCCGGTCACTTCCGGCGACGGCACGTCCTCGATGACCAGCTTATCGGCCGGCCCCAGTTCCTTGCAGAGAATGGCGCGCATGCGTCTCTCCCGAATAATGTGGGACAAACACGCTAAACCGGGGCCCGGAATTAAACAAATGCATAAGGCTCATTAGAGGGCATGAATGGAATGAATATAAAGAAGTTGAAAGTGACAAGTTGAAAGTTGAAACGCGGGTGGGGTCGCGGGTGCCGCCATCGCCGTGCCCGCGCTGCAACGAACGACCAAACCACGCTATGGCCTTGCACGGCCGCAGGCCGCGGCAGAGGCGACCTGCCGCGACCCTTTCAACTTTTCACTTTCAACTTTCAACTCCCTTCATCGATGGTTGGTGAACTCCACCACTTGCTGGAAAGTGGGCCGGTTCTGCCAGTGAATGCCCGGCACCGACGACAGGCCGATGGCGCGGTGCTGAATGTTGTCCGCGCTTTCGTCCACGTTCCAGGCGTCCCGGTCGGCCAGGCCGCCCAGGTCGTCCAGGGCCAGGGTCAGGCTTTCGGCCAGGGCGTCGCGGCAGGCGGCGACCTGGTCGCTGTCGGCGCAGCGCAGGGCCCGGTACGGGGCCTCGGCGGTGCCCAGGGCCTGTTTCAGCACCCGTTCCAGGTAGCCGTAGTAGCCTTTCTGGTAGGCGGATCCCATATCGCCGGGTTTGTTGTCACGCTCCATCAGCGACAGGTCGCGGCCGTCCACGTCCTCCATGGCGGTGAGCTGGGGCAACAGCGCCTCGATCAGGCGCGGGTACCAGGCGTCCATCAGCGCCACCGCCGCTTCCTCGTCGTAGGCGCCGTCGCCGTCCCGGTCCCGCCGGAAGGCGCCGTTGGCGACCCAGTCGCGCATCAGCGTCACCACCTCGGCCTGCTCCGGCGTCAGGGCATCGTCCTCCAGGAGATCCAGCGCCCGGGGCAGCACTTCCTGGCCGCGCAGATCCACCACCGCCGCGTCACCCATGGCCTCCACCAGATTGGCCAGGGTCACGCCGCCCTGGTCCACCAGGTCGCGCAGCCGCACCTCCAGCATGTCGTTGCGGTGGGTGGGGCCGTAGCTGGCGTTGGCGTCGGCGGCCCACCAGTCCCGGGCCGGCCGGTTGTTCCAGCTGGCCAGATAGCCGCGCGACGGGTTGGCGTCGTTGGGGTGGGCTTCCAGGGGCAGGAAGCCGGTCCAGTCGAACTGGCCGTTGCCCCAGCTCGGCAGCTCCGGGTGCACGCCGGCGGCGCGTTGGGGATACAGGCCGGAATGGAAGAAGGCGATGTCGCGGTCGTCGATATAGAACCAGTTGAAGCTGCCGGTGGTGAAGTTGAACACCTCCTGGAAGCTGCGCACGTCATGAACGTCGTTGCGGGAGGCGAGCATGAACGGCAGGGCGGTATCCAGCTCGGCGAAGTAGGTGCTGCGCTGGCGGGTCAGCGCCACCGGCTGGCCGGCCACGGTGGCGAAGCCGATCACCGGGCCGTACTCGGCGGTGCGGATCACCCGCCGGTGCACGGCGAAGTTCTGGCCGATGCTGGCCGGATCGTCGGTGGGCACCGCCAGATTCCAGCGCGCCGGCCAGTCGTCCTCGATCACGTCGAAGGGCCGGCACTGGCCGCCCACCCGGTAGCCGCCCTCGCCGTGGGCGGGTGCCTCGGCGGGCTGGCAGCGGGACACCACGCGCACGTCGGTGAGGTCGGAGCTGCCGGAGGTGGCGCTCCAGGCGAAGTCCGGGCCACGCCCGATCACCACGTAGGGCAGGCCGGTGAAGGTCATGCCACGGGTGTTGATGTCGCCGCCGTGCACCGCCATCTCCAGCAGCAGCTGCGGCACGAAATAACTGGTCTGCGGACCGAACACCGCCAGCGGCCGGCCGCTGGCGCTGTGCTCACCGGTGAGCAGCAGGGCGTTGGAGATGGCGTTGGGGAAGCCGTCGCGCAGGCCGGCGATGCCGGTGGCCAGTCGCTCCACCCGCTGGCGGATCGCCAGCCGCTGCTGGTCGTCGAGGGCGCCGGGGACCGCCGTCGCCGGCGGCGTGTCGCGGAACAGCTTGTCCGCCTCGATGCGCACCCGCGCCCAGCGCGCCGCCATCTCGCCGTCGTCCAGGGACGACAGGGACAGCAGGCCGCCGAGCAGTTCGCCCACCGACTCCAGCAGGCCGCCGACCACGCCGGTGCCGGGCAGCGCCGGCAGATTGCCGGTGGCGGTGGGGCACTGGGCCTGGCCGGGCCGCCCGCAGGGTTCGGTGGTCAGCGGCCGGTAATCCTGATAGCTGCCGGCGTCGAACAGCACGGCGCCGGGGAAGCGGCCGGCCAATTCACCGGACAACGGGCACAGCTCTTCGTCGATGGCCGGCGGCGACTGTGTGGCGAACGAACGGTCGGTGGTGACCGTGGAATCCGGGTCGGTGGCGTGGCGCAGGTCGCGCCACAGGTCGCAGGCCGCCTGATCGGAGCCGGTTTCCTCCCGCAGTGCCTGCAACAGCAGCACATTGGCCTGCTCATTGCCGCCGCCGCCGGCGAAAATGCCCTGGATCAGGGTGGCGATGGCGACCACGTCCTCGATCACGAAGGGTTCCAGCTGCACGCCCAGGCCCAGGTATTCGATGGGCGCTTCCAGCAGGCCGCTCCGCACCTTGGTGACGTAGGTGTTGAGGCCATCCACGAAATGGGTGGCGTCCTGGTAAATCTGGGCGCCGTCGTCGCCGAAACGGGCCACCGTGTTGGCGATTTGCTCGGTGCGGTCTTCTTCCCGGTAGGGGGCGTCCAGGGCGATGTCCTGGTCAAAGGAGAAATCCGCCGGGCCCAGGAATCGGGACAGTTCGCCGCGCCCGGCCCGGCGCAGCACGTCGAGCAGGAACAGCCGGTCGGCGGCGGTCACGTAGCCCACGCCGAACAGGGCGTCCGCCCGTTGCTCGCCGAAGATGTGCGGCACGCCGAAGTCGTCGCGCTTGATGGTCACCGTGCGACCGGCGCCCTGCACGGTGATCTCGCTTTCCCAACCGCCGGCGTCCGGCGCGCGCAGCGGCGCCGCCTTGAAGTAGCCGCTCAGGTCGTTGTCGGTGAGCCCCTCGGGGCTGCGCACCAGGGCATCGTACAGCCCCAGCTGGTCGTCGAAGTGGGGTTCCTTGCTGAGCGCCGGCACCAGGCCGGTTTCCGCCACCAGATCATCCAGCACGCCGCTGATCAGATCGGAAAGGCCGGGGATATCCGCCGCCAGGTTGCTGAGGCCGCCGTTATCGTCCTGGCCGGGGGGCAGGATATTGAGCACCCGGCCGTAATCGGCGTAGGGCGCCGTCACCGCCGCCGGCCGGTCTTGCGGCAGGGCGGGTTCCTCCGGTTCTTCCGGCTGCTCCGGTTCCTGGGGGGTGGGGTCGTTGCCCGGGGCCGGGTCGCCCCCGCCTCCGCCGCCACCGCCACAGGCGGTGAGCACGCCCACCAGCATCAGACCGAACAGCACATTCGCGCATTTCATAAACGCCTCCGGATTTGTTGTTTTGGAAGGAGGATCAGATAGGTCAATTAGATTTGCACGAACGTACGAGAAGCGGGAGACGCCGCTACAAAACTCCAGCGAAACGCTAACGATCGGGATACCGGGGCGGGCGGCGCCCGGGGGCCGCGCAACCGCTTTCATATTGACATCGGGCAATGTCGATATTGAATATAAAACGATCAGCGGACCGAGGAGCACAACAATGAAAACCGCGACCCTCAACGACCCACACCTGGACTGGCGGGACAGCCGCCGTTATTGGTGGCTGCTGAGCCTGCTCACCATGCTGCTGCCGGTGGGCGCCATTCAGTTGGCGACGCAGACCGGCTGGCCGCTGATGTGGTGGTTCGGCTTTCTGTTCGTGTTCGGCGTGATCCCCCTGTTCGACGTGCTGCTGGGCGAAGAGACCGCCAACCCGCCGGAGGAGCGGGTGGCCGACCTGGAGGCGGACCGCTACTACCGCTGGGCGGTGTATCTGTCGGTGCCGCTGCTCTACGGCGCCTTCCTCTACGCCGCCTGGGTGGCGGCCACCGGCGGGCTGCCCTGGTACAGCTATCTGGGGCTGGCGATCTCCACCGGCTGCGCCACCGGCATCGCCATCAACACCGGCCATGAGCTGGGCCACAAACCGGACCCGGTGGAAAAGTGGCTCGCCAAGCTGGCGCTGGCGCCGGTGTTCTACGGCCATTTCTTCGTGGAGCACAATCGCGGCCACCACGTGCGCGTTTCCACGCCGGAGGACCCGGCCTCCTCCCGCTTCGGCGAGACGTTCTGGGCGTTCCTGCCGCGCACCGTGGTCGGCAGCCTGCGCTCGGCCTGGCGGCTGGAGAAACAGCGCCTGGAACGGCGCGGTGAATCGGTGTGGAGCTTCAATAACGACAACCTCCAGGCGTGGGGCCTGTCGGTGTTGCTGTGGGGCGGGCTGGTGGTCTGGCTGGGCTGGGCGGTGTTGCCGTTCCTGGTGATCCAGAGCCTGTTCGGCCTGCAGCTGTTGGAAGTGGTCAACTATCTGGAGCACTACGGCCTGCGCCGGGAGGTCAAGGCCAACGGTCGCTACGAGCGCTGCCGGCCGGAGCATTCCTGGAACTCCAACCGCCGCGTCACCAATATTTTTCTCTATCAGTTGCAGCGGCACTCCGACCACCACGCCTACCCGACGCGCAGCTATCAGTCCCTGCGCCACTTCGACGAATCGCCGCAGCTGCCCGGCGGTTACGCCTCCATGATTCTGCTGGCGTGGATTCCGCCGCTGTGGTTCCGGGTGATGAATCCGCGGGTGGCGGCCCATTATCACGGTGATATGAGCCGCGCCAATATCAAACCGGAGCTGGAAGAAGAGGTGATCGCGCGGGGACGATAGCGGAGGTCAGAGCTGCTTCTGTTCCAGGTGGTCGAGCACGTTTTCGAGCCGGTCCACCAGCACCTTGTTGATGCTCTTTTCCAGCACCCGGCCCAGCTCGTCGTTGACCACCGCCTCGGCGAGCGGGCGGATGCGGGTAATGAATTCCGCCAGCCGCGCCACATCGTCGCCTTCCGGCAGACTGTTGGGGCCGTACTTCTCGTCCACCAGATGCTCGACGATCATGTCGATGAAGCGCTCGGCCAGCTTGTCCACCTCGCCGCGCACCAGCCGCACATGGGTGAGCACCGCGTCCAGGGGCACGCCGTTTTCCACCAGCTCCTTGCCGGCGTTGTAGATGCGCGGGTAGGGCACCCGCAGACGAGTGCCCTCGGGGATGATGTAGCCCAGGGTCACCGCCTTGGTCATCACTTCCGGGGTGATGTCCTCGCCAAAATCGTCGATCAGATCCTGGTAGTCCAGGTAGGACGGCACGCTGGGGTTCTGCCAGGAGGTGACCGCCACCTCCAGGCCGAGAATGTCGTTCAGGTCGCGGCCCTGTTCCCAGGCGCTGAGCAGGTCGCGGATGTTGTTGAGGGTGTAGCCGCGCTCCAGCAGGGCGCCGATGATCTTCAGCCGCGCCAGGTGCACGTCGGTGTAGATGCCGGTGCGGCCGCGCTTTTCCGGCGGCGGCAGCAGGCCCCGGTCCTGGTAGGCACGCACGTTGCGCACCGTCGAGCCGGCCTCGCGGGCCAGCTTGTCGATGGTGAACTCCTGACGCGCCTGCAGGGCCCGGTCCAGCTCGGGGGCGTCGGGGGCGTTCTGGGTCAGGCGGCGCAGCAGCGCCGCCGGGGATTTGCGGGAAGCACTCATGTCGGAATCATAGTCCGGTTCGTCTTCACGCGCCATGCGCGGCGCTCGCTCAGGGCGTCACGTCCAGCCGTGCCAGGCGCCGCGCCAGCGGCGGCGCCAGCCGGCCCAGCCAGCGCATGCCGCGGGCCTCCACGCTCACCGGCACCTCGGCCCGATTGTCCCGCACCGCGCCGACGATGGCCCGGGCCACCCGGTCCGGGGTGAAGCCGCGCCGGTGATAGAGGCGCTGCGCCGCCGCCCGACGCCGGTTCTGCTCGTCCTCGTCCACGCCCACGAAGCGGGCCCGGCCGGTGATCGGCGTATCGATCAGCCCCGGGCAGATCGCCGAGACCCCGATGCCCTGGTCGGCCAGTTCCGCGCGCAGGCACTCGGTGAGCATCAGCACCGCGGACTTGCTGGTGGCGTAGGCGGGCAGCGCCCGGGACGGCAGGTAGGCGGACGCCGAGGATACATTGACGATGTGGCCGGCCTTGACCTGATCGATCATCTGCCGGGCGAACAGCCGGCAGCCATGGATCACGCCCCACAGGTTCACGTCCAGTACCTGCTTCCAGTCCTGCACGCTGGTGTCCAGCAACGGGCCGGCCAGGCCGATGCCGGCGTTGTTGACCACCACGTCCGGAGCGCCCAGTTCCTTGTCCAGATAGCGGGCCAGGGCCTCCATGGAGCGGGCGTTGGCCACGTCGGTCTTGCGGCTCAGGGCGTCGCCGCCGGCGGCGCGCACCGCCTCGGCGGTGGCGGTCGCGGACGCCGGGTCGATGTCGGTGCACAGCACGGTGGCGCCACGGGCGCCGAACGCCAGGGCGGTCTCCCGGCCGATGCCGGAGCCGGCGCCGGTGATCACCACCAGCTTGCCGGCGTCCGGGCCGGCATCGGGGCGCACCCGGGCGCGGGCCAGTCGCGGCGTTTCCGGGCCCCCTTCGAGGTGATCGATGAACTCACGGAGATAATCGGCGGTGACGGCGGCGTGGCCCAGCAACGGGCCCCAATGGCCGGTGTTCATCTCCCGGCGCCACAGGGCGTCGGTCCACTGCTCCAGACCGTCCAGCAGGCCCGGACCCACGTAGCGGTCGCGGCTGGCCACGATCACCTGCACCGGAATGGCGGTGCGCCGAAGGCGAGGCTGCAGCAGGCGCGGTACGATGTTGGCGCGATACAGGGCCACGCCCTGGGCGCCGTCGCGGCTCTGGGTGGCGCTGGGGGCCACCCGCAGCCCTTCGGTGCGCCGCAGCATGGACGGCCAGGCGTCGCCCAGGCCCAGCTTCCAGGCCAGGGGGGCCAGGCCGGGCAGATGAAAGGCGCCGATGTACCAGCTCTTCGCCAACTGCCGCAGGCTGGCGGTCAGTTCGCCGGCGCCGTGGCCGCGCAGGGATTGCCCCACGTGATCCAGGCACGGCCCGGAGAGGGTGGTGTAGGAGGCGATGCGCCGTTCGGCGCCGGGCTCCGTGACCGGCTCCCAGCTCTGGATCGAGCCCCAGTCGTGGGCCACCAGGTGCACCGGCCGGTCCGGGCTGAGCGCGTCGATCACCGCGAACAGGTCATCGCGCAGTTCCGCCAGCCGGTAGGCGGCCAGGGCGGTGGGCGCCGAGGAGGCGCCGGCGCCGCGTACGTCGTAGGTGATCACCTGATAGCCGTCGCCGAGGGCGTCGGCCAGACCGTCCCAGACTTCGCCATGGTCCGGGTAGCCGTGCACGCACAGCACCGTGGGGGCGTTCGGGTCGCCGCGGCGACGGGTGGCCAGGTTGACGCCTTCGCGGACCACGGTGCGGTGTTGCCACTGGTTCATGAAAAGCCCTCTGCCGATTTGCCGGGACATTATTGTGCGCGCTGGCCGGCGAACCACCATTCGCCCCGGCGCCCGCCGGGTTCCGTGAAGAAGCCATTGGTCACTGTCAATTTTGCGCTTTTTTACGCCACGACGGCGGCGTCATTACCGTCGGTATGTTCTTGTTATGCAGGGTGTTGGCCGGTGGAGTCCGGGGCTGTCTTGCCGTAGTCTTCACCCGTTAATCTCGCGCTCCTGATTAGGGTGCGCGGCATCGCCGCGTCTGGATGGCGTGATGGATAAAGAAAGGAGGGTAGAGTGCCTAAAAAACGTTTTGCGTATCCGGGGCTGGCCGGCCTGCTGACCTTGCTGGTTATGCTGTTCGCGCCCCCCGCGCTGGCCCAGGAGAATACCGACGCCAGCGGCGAGCCCGCCTATGGCACCCTGGCGGACCTGCTCGAAAACGAGAGTTCGCGAAACGCCCTCATTGAGGAATTGCGCGGTCTGGAAGCAGCCCGCGCCGGCGATGCCGCCGCCACGGGCGAGCAAACAACCCAACCGGCGCCGGTGGAAGGTGCCCCACCCCCGGAGCAGATCGCGGCGGACGCCCCCAGCGGCCAGCGGCCGGAGCAGGTGTCCTTCGCCCGGCGCATGGCCGCCACCACCGGCCATCTGCTGACCAACGTGGGTGATCAGTTCACCGCCCTGGGCGTGGCGCTGGGCGGTATTTTCGGTGTCGACGCCGCCGAGGCCGACACCGGTGGCATGGCCAGCGTGGACAGCCAGGCCCTGGGCGCCGCGGCGATCAACCTCGCCATCCTGGTGATCGCCACCTTCGTGGTGTTCTTTATTCTGCGCGCCATCGCCAAGCCGTCGTTTCGGGGGCTGAGCGGCTGGGCCCTGCGCGGCTCGGAAAAATTCGCCATGCTGCGCACCATCGTGGCGGTGGCGGTGGCCGCCTTCGTCGACGTGGTGGTGGTGGCGCTGGCCTATCTGGCCGGCGGTGCCGTGTCGTCGGCGCTGGTCAACAACGTGGACGCCGACGCCACCCGGCTGGCCCTGTTCCTCAACGCCTTCCTGGTGGTGGAGCTGTTCAAGGCCGGCCTGCGCATGCTGTTCTCCTCCGGTTACGAAGGTCTGCGGCTGGTGCCGGTGAGCGCCGATCAGGCCGGTTACTGCAACCGCTTCCTGGCCAACCTGGCCGGTTTCATCGGCTACGGCATGCTGGTACTGGTGCCGGTGCTGAACTTCAACCTGTCACCGTCGCTGGGTTCCGCGGTGGGCACCATCATCATGCTGCTGGCCCTGATCTACGCGGTGATCGTGATTCTCAAGAAGCGCACCGTGCTGCGCGACCGCCTGTTCGCCCGCGCCGAGCAGACCACCGGCCCGGGCCGGGTGCTGCTGCGTCTGCTTGGCCGGCTCTGGCATGTGCTGGCTCTGGCCTATGCGTTCCTGGTGTTCGCGGTCACCGTGATCAACCCGGACACGGCCCTGCCGTTCGTGGCCTCCGCCACCCTGCTGACGGTGGTGTACGCCGGCGTGGGCATGCTGGTGTCGGTGATCCTGACCCAGCTGATCGGCAAGGAAATCCAGTTTTCCGAGCGGCTCAACCAGTCCATGCCGAGGCTGCAGTCCCGGGTGAATACCTATGTGCCCACCGGCCTGAAAGTGATTCGCGCCCTGATCCTGATCCTGGTGGTGGTGCTGTCGCTGGACGCCTGGGAGGTCTACGACCTGGCGGCCTGGTACGCCACCGAAGCCGGTGTCACCGTGGTCAGCGCGATCGTCGATATCCTGTTGATCCTGCTGGTGGCCGCCGCCGTCTGGATCGGCCTTGCGAGTCTGCTGGAACATAAATTCAGCCCCCGCGAAGGCGCCGATCCGGCCGCCGCCGCCCGGGCCGAGACCCTGCTGGGGCTGTTCCATACCGCCCTGGCCATCGCCCTGATCATCATGACCACCATGATCGTGCTCTCCGAGATCGGCATCGACATCGCGCCGCTGATCGCCGGCGCCGGGGTGCTGGGTCTGGCCATTGGTTTCGGTGCCCAGAAGCTGGTGCAGGACGTCATCACCGGCGTATTCATCCAGCTGGAAAACGCCATCAACACCGGCGACTTCGTCAGCGCCGGCGGCAATTCCGGCACCGTGGAGCGGGTGGGCATCCGCTCCGTGGCCATGCGCGACCTGTCCGGCACCTACCACATCGTGCCGTTCTCGGCGGTGGGCGCGGTGTCCAACTACACCCGCGAGTTCGGCAACCACGTGGGCGAGTACGGCATCGCTTACCGCGAGAGCATTGATGAGGCAATCGTGCAGCTGGAAGCCGCCTTCGAGGAACTCAAGGAAGGTCCGATGAAGGACAACATCCTGGCGCCGATGACGGTGGCCGGGGTGACCGCCCTGGCGGACAGCTCGGTGAACATCCGGGTGGTGATCAAGGCGTCCCCGGGGATGCAGTGGGCGGTGGGCCGTGCCTACAACCGGCTGGTCAAGAAGTACTTCGACCTGGCCGGCATCGAGATTCCGTTCCCTCACACCACGCTGTACTTTGGCCAGGACAAGTCGGGCTCGGCGCCGCCGGCCAACCTGCGTGTCATGCAGCAGGATTTCACCATCGATGGCAGTCCGGCGGGGCAGCCCAAACGGGAGCACCTCAACGACAAAGGCAATGTTGTCGATACCCAGGATGGCAAGGGCAACGATCCAACCGGCTGAGGCCGACCGTCCCGTCGATCCGAGAAGGCCCTGCTTGCGGGGCCTTTTTCATGGCGCCGGGAGGCTCGAAAGGAACGGTGGTTTCACCGTGATCGCCGGACATTGGGGGCTGCCCATCGCGGTTGTTCGACCGCTTAAACGAGGGATAAAAAAAGCCGGCAAGGGGTTGCCGGCCTGAAAACGGGATCGCCGGGGGGGACGATCTCCGGGGGATCGGGAAGGGGCGCTCAGGCCGCCTTCTTCAGGGCGTCACCCAACAGCGCTTCGAATTGTTCCAGGTATTCCCGGTTGTCGTGGTCCCAGGGGTGGAATCCGGGCTTGAACCAGTCCAGCCAGGCCTTGGCGGTGTAGCGGAAAATGCCCTTGCGGCCCAGGCTGTGGCGCCATACCGCGCGCCAGCCCTGGCGGTCGAACAGGCCGCCGCTGACCCGCACGTTGTGCAGGTAGAAAGGCAGGAACAGGGCGAAGAACACGCTGGTGGAGAGCACCAGGGCGAAGCAGCGCAGCGCGTAGGCGGAGGCCTGGTCGTCGCTACCCACCGCCAGCTGATAGACGTCGAAGGCCACCGCCTTGTGCTCGGTCTCCTCCAGGGCGTGCCAGTTCCACAGCGCCTTGTAGTCATCGTCGGCGCCTTCCAGGATCTCCGGCAGGCTCAGCAGACCGTCGGCAAGAATCGCGGTGAGGTGCTCCAGGGCCACGGTGCCGGACAACTGGAAAGCCTTGGGCGTGGTCTTCTGGATGCGCGCCAGCAGCGCGGCCACGATTTTTTCCTGGGCGGCCACCGGCACCCCCGCCTGGTCCACGAATTCGTTGTACTCTTCGTGCTCGCGGCCGTGCATGGCCTCCTGACCGATGAACGCGGTCACCGCCGCTTTCAGGTCCGGATCCTGGACGAGGTCGCGATAGTGACGCACGCTGTCGATGAAGAAGCGTTCGCCCACCGGAAAGAACAGGCTCAGAGTGTTCAGGAACTGGCTCACGTTGCGCCCGTCCCGGTGCCAGGACAGGGCCTTGTCGGCGTTCAGATTGAAACGCAGATTACGGCGCGTGGGCAGAATGTTGATCGCCATGGCGATGTACCTCTGATGATTGTTACATTGACCGATGATACATTCTGCCCGCCGAACGCGGTTGGCTTTACAGGAAGGAACGGATGTCGTGATGGCGAATAAACAAGAGAAGGCAGATCGTTTACTGGATGCCCTGGTGGCTCATGTCCACGAGACCCTGGAGCCGGGCCGTATCGACGCCTGGCTGGAAGGGGAGCTGGACTTTCTGCTGGAGCAGGCGGAGCGGCTGACCCTGGGCGAGGTGGTCAGCGCCGAACAGGTGCGGATCACGGCCCGTAAATATGCCGTCGAGGTGGAACTGGGCGGCGGCATTCCGGAGCTGGTGGGCGAAATGGTGGAGCGTTTCTACGACCACGGCATCCAGACCCGGCGCCGGGTGGGCGAGGTGGTGGACGAAGCCACCGTGGTGGCGCTGGTGGACAAGCTGCTGGAAGTGCCCCTGTCACGGCAGGGGATCGGCTGGTTGAGCCGTAATCCGGTGCTGCTGGCGGTGCTGGCCGGCGGCACCCAGCTGGGCCTGAAAACCTGGCTGCACCAGGGCGTGCCCGGGCCGGTGCGCGGGCTGATCGACCGCCGGGTGCCGCCGCGTTGGCGCGCCGGCTTGGAGCTGCGCGTGCAGGACTGGTTGCAGGAGCGCCTGGCGGCGTTGCTGGCGGACCCGTGGCTGTACAGCGACGACAATCTGGGGGCCCTGCGCGAGCTGGTGCTGGTGGCCTGGCAGGAGTTCGCCGAGCGCCCTCTGGAGGACCTCCGTGACCTGCTGGACAGCGAGGACATCCAGGAACTGTTCGTGATCGGCTACGACTTCTGGCGGGAGTTCCGCCACAGCGATTATTTCGCCGCGCTGTTGGACGCCGGCGTGGACGCTTTCTTCGACAAATACGCCGAGCTGACGCTGCGTGAACTGATCGAGGAGGTGGGCCTGACCCGCGAACATCTGCTCGACGACGCCCTGCGTTTCGGCCCGCCGGCGGTACAGCGGCTGAAGGAACGGGGCATGCTGGAGGGCTGGCTGCGGCGGCAGCTGGAACCCTTCTTCGCCAAACCGGAAACGTTGGCGTTGCTCGACGATTAGCGGCCTTCGGCCGCGATACAGGATGCAGGATACAGGATGAAGGGTGCCGCCGTGCCAGCTTCTGTATCCTTCATCCTGTAACCTGTATCGCGGCCGAAGGCCGCCTACGCCGGCCCGTCGCCGGCCCGGTTGTGCTGCCGCTTGAGCAAGGCGAGCAGCTGGTCCTCGGCCACCGGCCGGCTGATCAGGTAGCCCTGGATGCTGTCGCAATCCATATCGCGCAGAATCTCCAGGTGCTGCTCGGTTTCCACCCCTTCCGCCACCACGCTCATGTTCAGGTTGTGCGCCATGTCGATAATGGCGCGGGTGATGGCGGCGTCTTCCTCGCTCTTGTGCAGGTCGGTGATGAAGGTGCGGTCGATCTTGAGGGTGTCCACCGGAAAGCGCTTCAGGTAGTTCAGCGACGAATAGCCGGTGCCGAAGTCGTCCAGTGACAGGCCCACGCCCCGCTCCCGTAACCGCTCCAGCAGGGCGATATTCTGGTCCATGTCTTCCATGATCAGGCTTTCGGTGAGCTCCAGCTCCAGCAAATGGGCGGGCAGCTCGGTGAGGTGCAGGATGCGGTCCACCACGTCGGCCAGATTGCCCTTGCGGAACTGGTGGGCGGACAGGTTCACCGACACGCGGATGTCGCCCAGGCCGCGCCGGTGCCATTGCCGGGCCTGTCGGCAGGAGCGCTCCAGCACCAGTTCGCCGATGGCGGAAATCAGCCCGGACTCCTCCGCCAGGGGAATGAATTCGGACGGCGCCAGCAGGCCCATGGTGGGGTGCTGCCAGCGCACCAGCGCTTCCACCGAGGAAATGGTGTCGCTGGCCAGGTCCATCTTCGGCTGGTAGTGCACCACGAATTCGTTCTTGAAGATCGCCTTGCGCAGGCTGGTTTCCAGAGCCAGCTGTTCCACCGACGCCATTTGCATGCCCATGCGGTAGAACTGGAAGTTGTTGCCGCCGCCGCGCTTGGCCTGGTGCACCGCCATTTCCGCCTGGTTGATCATCGCCTGGGCTTCCTGGGCGGTGCTGGGGAACACGCTGATGCCGATGCTGGCGCCGAGCAGCAATTCATGGCCATCGATCAGGAACGGCTTTTTCATCATGTTGATCAGTTTCTGGCAGAGCACGCCGATCTGGGACTCGCCGCCGCAGTCCTCCAGCACCAGGGTGAATTCGTCGCCGCCCACCCGGGCCAGGTTCTCGTCGTTGACGCCGCAGGAGCAGATGCGCTCGGCGGCCTGCTTGAGCAGCCGGTCGCCGATCTCGTGGCCCAGGCTTTCGTTGATCGGCTTGAAGCGGTCCAGGTCGATCATCAGCAGGGCGGCCTTTTCCCGATTCAGCCGCGCCAGGGTCAGGGCGCGCTGCAGCCGCTCCCGGAACAGAGTGCGGTTGGGCAGGCCGGTGAGGCGGTCGTAGTTGGACAAAAACTGCACCCGTTCCTCGGTTTCCTTGCGCGAGGTCAGGTCCGAGAGCATGCCCACATAGCGGATTACCCGCTGCTTCTCGTCCAGCACGCTGCTGATCTGCAGCCACTCCGGGAAGGGCTCGCCGTTGCGTCGCCGCTCGCTGATCTCGCCCTCCCAGAACCCGGTGCGGCGCAGCGCCAGGGTGATGCTGCGGTAGATGTCCCGGTTGCGCTCCACATGGGGGTTGTCGGTCATGCTCTCGCCGAGCACCTCGGACTCGCGGAAGCCGGTGATCTGCTCGAAGCGGGCGTTCACCGCCAGGAAGCGGAAATGACGGTCGAGAATAAAGATGCCCTCCGGGGCGTTCTCGAACACGGTGGCCGCCAGCCGTTGTTGCTCCTGGGCCTCGCGGGTGGCGGTGATGTCCCGGCGGGTGCCGATCATGCGCAGGGCGCGACCGTTGTCGCTCCACTCCACCACGCGACCCTCGTCCTCGATCCAGCACCAGGGGCCGTTGGCGTGACGCAGCCGGTAGAGGGCGTGATAGCGGTCGGTCTCGCCCTTGAAATGGCCCACCATGGCGCGGCGGATGGCGGGGAAGTCGTCCGGGTGAACCAGCTGCTGCAGGTCGCCGAAAAAGTTGCGGAAGTACTCGCTCTCGTAGCCGAGGATACGGTCGAAATTGGTGTGGTAGTTGGTGCCGCTTTGCAGGTCCCAGTCCCACAGGCCGATGTTGCTGGCGTCCAGCGCCAGCTGCAGGCGCTCGCCGGCGGCGCTCAGTTCCTTGTTGGCCTGCTCCAGGGCATGGGTGCGGTCGCTGACCATGGACTCCAACCGGTCGTTGGCCTCCTGGAGGCGACGGCGGGCTTCCTTGCGCTCCATGATCTCCTCGGCGAGTTTCTCGTTGAGCGCTTCGGCGTTGGCCCGGGCCCGGTCCAGATAATCGATCAGGGCGGTGTTGCTGGTCTGCAGGTCCAGCGCCTGGTGGGTGGTCTGGTTGATGCGCCGCGCGGCGATGATCAGAAAGCCCAGGGTGGCCAGCAGCATGGCCGCCAGCGCCGGCTCACTGTCGTGGGTCACCACCAACTGCGCGCAGGCGGGCCCCAGCAGGCAGGTCTGGTAAAGCACCACGGTGGGCAGATGGCTGCTGTAGGCGGCCAGCGCCAGAATGCTCAGGCCGATGCCCAGGCTGCTCATGGTGAGCTGGGCATAGAGCATGGAATCGGAGAGCAGGCTGGCGGCGGGATTGAACAGAAAACCGGCGGCGCCCATGCACACCGCGGACAGCAGAATCGACAGGGACACCCGCCACAGGTCGCGGCGGCCGCCGCCGTAGCCGGCCCGCGAGGCCAGCAGCCAGGCCAGCCGCGCCACCAGCACGGTCAGCACCACCAGTACCCAGCCCACCAGCCAGGGGCGCGGCGTCGGCGTGCTCCAGTAAGCCCACAGGGCGGCGATCACGGCCAGGGCTTCCAGCACGTTCATGCTCTTCACCCCACTGGTGAGGTGTTGGCACTGGGCGCGGATGACCGCCGTCTGCTGCTTGCTGGTATGTGGCTCGGATGAAGTCGACACAGGTTCGTTCCAGGCTCTGGGCCTCGGGCGCCGTTGCGTGGCTCGCCCGGCTTTTTGTTTGGCAGTTTACCCAGCCCCACGGAATAGGGAAACCGGATAGCGCGTTGCCGTTCACATCTACCGCGTCCGGCCGGCGGTTCTGATAAACTTTGCCGCCATGGATGACATCACCCCCCTGATCGAAGGCCTCAATGCCGCCCAACGCGATGCCGTGACCGCCGAGGACCGCCACCTGCTGGTGCTGGCCGGCGCCGGCTCGGGCAAAACCCGTGTGCTGGTGCACCGCATCGCCTGGCAGATCGCCACCGGCCAGGCCTCGCCCTTCGGCGTGCTGGCGGTGACCTTCACCAACAAGGCGGCCGCCGAAATGCGCGGCCGCATCGAACAGCTCCTCGAAATGCCCGCCGGCGGCATGTGGGTGGGCACCTTCCACAATATTGCCCACCGGCTGCTGCGCGCCCACTGGCAGGAGGCCGGCCTGCCCCAGAACTTCGAGATCATCGACGCCGAGGACCAGCAACGGCTGGTACGGCGGGTGATCCGTGAGCTGGGGCTCGACGAGCAGCGCTGGCCGGCCCGCCAGGCCACCTGGTTCATTAATGGCCAGAAAGACGAGGGGCTGCGTGCCGCTCATATGGATATCGGCGAGGGCGACCTCTTTCTTAAGACCATGCAGAAGATCTATCTGGCCTACGAGGAAGCCTGCGGGCGCGGCGGCCTGGTGGATTTCAACGAAATGCTGCTGCGGGTGCTGGAGCTGTTCCGCGACAACGACGGCCTGCGCGGCCATTACCAGCGCCGCTTCCGGCATCTGTTGGTGGACGAGTTCCAGGACACCAACGCCATCCAGTACGCCTGGCTGCGGCTGCTGGCCAGCGACGACAACGCGGTCACCATCGTCGGCGACGACGACCAGTCCATCTACGGCTGGCGCGGCGCCAAGATCGAGAACATCCACAAGTTCAGCCGCGATTTCCCGGACACCCGCACCGTGCGCCTGGAGCAGAACTACCGCTCCACCGGCACCATCCTGCAGGCGGCCAACGCGGTGATCGGCAACAACAGCGACCGGCTCGGCAAGGAGCTGTGGACCGACGGCGGCCACGGCGACCCGATCCGGTTGTACGCGGGCTTCAACGAGGTGGACGAAGCGCGCTTTATCGCCGGCAAGGTGGAGAATCTGGTGCAACAGGGTGGCCTGCGCCGGGAGGTGGCGGTGCTGTACCGCTCCAACGCCCAGTCCCGGGTGCTGGAGGAAGCCTTCCTGCAGGCCGGCATTCCCTATCGCATCTACGGCGGCCAGCGCTTCTTCGAGCGCGCCGAGATCAAGAACGCCCTGTCCTACCTGCGCCTGCTCAGCAACCGGCGCGCGGACTCCGCCTTCGAGCGGGTGGTCAACACGCCCACTCGGGGGATCGGCGCCAAAACCCTGGAAGCCCTGCGGCAGATCGCCCGGGAGCGCGGCCTGCCGCTGTGGGACGCGGCGGCGGCGATGATCAACGAGCGCCTGCTGAGCGCCCGCGCCGGCAATGCGCTGCTGGCGTTCCTGCAGCTGGTGGACCGGCTGGCGGAGGAAACCGCCGACCTGGACCTGGCGGAAACCGCCGAGCACGTGATCGCCGCCAGCGGCCTGCTCGACTTCCACGGCCAGGAGAAGGGCGAAAAAGGTCAGCAGCGTCAGGAGAACCTGCGCGAGCTGATCTCCGCCACCCGCCAGTTCGGCGACGAGGACGGTGAGGACGACCCGCTGGCCGCTTTCCTCGACCACGCCGCCCTGGAGGCCGGCGAGGGCCAGGCCGACGCCCACGAGGACGCGGTGCAGATGATGACGCTGCACTCCGCCAAGGGGCTGGAGTTTCCGGTGGTGTTCATCACCGGTCTGGAAGAGGGCCTGTTCCCGCACCAGATGTCCGCCGAGGAACCCGGACGGCTCGCCGAGGAACGGCGCCTGTGCTACGTGGGCGTGACCCGCGCCATGCGCGAGCTGTACCTGACCCATGCTGAGAGCCGCCGGCTCTACGGCAACGAGACCTTCAATCCGCCGAGCCGCTTCCTGCGCGAAATCCCCGGCGAACTGCTGGAGGAGGTGCGTGCCCGCGCCGGTGTTACCCGCCCGGTGGGCGGCGGCGGGACGCTGCGCCAGGAAGACGCCAATGGTATTGTGCTGGGGGCGCGGGTGTTGCATCCCAAGTTCGGCGAGGGGACGGTGCTGCATTTCGAGGGCCAGGGGCCCAACGCCCGCCTGCAGATCAATTTCGACGGCGCCGGCACCAAATGGCTGGTGAGCCAGTACGCGCGTCTGGAAGTGATCTGAATAAACACCGCGATGAATCGCACTTTGTTAATCCGTCGCACAACAACAACACGATCGGGAGATTTCAATGGATCGTCGTAAATTCGTTTCCGCCCTGGGTCTGGGGCTCGGCGCCGCCGCTCTGGCCGGCTGTGGCCAGGACGACAGCAACAAGGCTCAATCCGGTGAGGCCGCCGGCGCGGCCCAGCCCGACGGCGCCGCCAAGAAACCGGCGAAAACCCTGGAATGGAAGCTGGTCACCGCCTGGCCGAAGAACTACCCGGGCCTGGGCACCGGCGCCAACCGCTTCGCCGAGCGGGTCACCGCCATGTCCGGCGGCCGCCTGACCGTGAAGGTCTACGGCGCCGGCGAGCTGGTGCCGGCCATGGGCGTGTTCGACGCGGTGCGCGATGGCAGCGCCGACATGGGCCACTCCGCCTCCTATTACTGGAAGGGCAAGCACCCGGCCACGCCGTTCTTCACCGCCGTGCCCTTCGGTCTCACCGCCCAGGAAATCAACAGCTGGATGAATTTCGGCGGTGGTCAGGAACTGTGGGACGAGCTGTACGGTGGCTTCGGCATCAAGCCGCTGCCCTGCGGCAACAGCGGCACCCAGATGGGCGGCTGGTTCCGTAAGGAAATCAACAGCCTGGCGGACATCAAGGGCCTCAAGATCCGGGCTCCGGGTCTGGCTGGCGAGATCATGCAGCGGATCGGCGCCACCCCGGTGCAGATGCCCGGCGGCGAGGTGTTCACCTCCATGCAGACCGGCGCCCTGGATGCCGCCGACTGGGTCGGCCCCTACAACGACCTGGCGTTCGGCCTGCACAAGGTGGCCGACTACTATTACTACCCGGGCTGGGCGGAGCCGGGGGCCATGCTGGAAATGATGATCAACAAGGAGAAGTGGGAATCGCTGCCCGACGACCTCCAGGAGATCGTCAAGAACGCCGCCGAGGCGGAAAACCAGCACATCTATGACGAGTTCACCGCGCGCAACGCGGAGGCCCTCAAGCAGCTGGTGGACGAGCACGGCACCCAGCTGCGCCGGTTCCCGGACGAGGTGCTGATGAAGCTGCACGAAACCAGCGAGCAGGTGATTCAGGATCTGGTGGCCGGTAACGACCAGGCCCGGCGGATCTACGAATCCTACCGGGACTTCCGCGATTCCGTGGTGCCCTACGTGGCGGTGGCCGAGCAGTCCGCGCTCAACGTCCGCTCCATGGCGCTGGGCCAGAAGGCGCCGTAAGGCGCCGATACAGGATTCAGGATGAAGGATACAGGCGCGGGCACGGCCCTGCGGGCTGCACGGCCCGACCCGCGCTTCATCCTGTATCCTGCATCCTGAATCGTCTTTTCAGTCCCTCGGCACCGAGCGGGTGCGGCCGTTTTCGTCGATGGCCACGAAGGTGAAGTGCCCCTCGGTGACCTTGGCCAGGGCACCGCTGTCCTCCACGATCCATACCTCCACCAGAATCTGCATGGAACTGCGGCCGATGTCCTGCATGCGGGTGTAGCAGCTCACCACGGCGCCCACCGGCACCGGGCGCAGGAACGCCATGGAATCGATGGCCACCGTGGCCACCCGGCCGCGGGCCCGGGCTCGCGCGGTGACGGCGCCGGCCAGGTCCATCTGCGAGACCAGCCAGCCGCCAAAGATGTCGCCGTTCCAGTTGGCGTTCTCGGGCATGGCGATGGTTTGCAGTGCCAGGGTGCCTTGCGGCCGGGGAGTGTCGTCGTTGGTCATGTTATTGGAATCCGAAAATCCTTATCCATTAAGAAGCCCGGGCAACCAGGTAGCCAGGTCGGGAAACAGGGCCAGGATGCCGAGCATGATCAGTTGAATCAGAATAAAGGGTATCACGCCTGTGTAGATATGCGCGGTGCGCACCTCCGGGGGCGTGACACCCCGAAGATAGAACAGAGCGAACCCGAACGGCGGTGTCAGAAACGAGGTCTGCAGGTTGAGGGCGATCATCACCCCCAGCCAGATCGGGTCCACGCCCATGGCCAGCAATACCGGCCCGACGATGGGGACCACCACGAAGGTGATCTCCATGAAATCCAGAATAAAGCCCAGCAGAAACACGATCAGCATCACCACCAGCATGGCGCCCACCACGCCGCCGGGCAGGGCGTCGAACAGGTGCGCCACGGTCTCGTCGCCACCGTAGGCGCGGAACACCAGTGAAAACAGGCTGGCGCCGATCAGGATCATGAACACCATGGCGGTGACGCGGGTGGTGCCGCGCACCGTCTCGCGCAGAATGTGCAGGTCCAGGTGGCGGTTGAGGGCGGCCAGCAGCAGCGAACCGAAGGCGCCCACGCCGGCGGCCTCGGTGGGGGTGGCGAAGCCGGCCAGGATCGACCCCATCACCGCCGCGATCAGCAGCAGCGGCGCCAGCAACCCGCGCAGCAGAGAGGTGTGCTCCACGCCGTCCACACGGGCGTCCTCGGCGCTCATCGCCGGCGCTATCTCCGGGCGCAGCTTGGAGATCACCAGTACATAAACCAGATACATGGCTACCAGCACCAGGCCGGGCACCAGGGCGCCCACGAACAGGTCACCCACGGACACCGTGTCCAGGGCCCAGCGGCCCTGGGCCAGCTGCGCCTCCTGATAGGCGGTGGAGAGCACGTCGCCCAGCAGCACCAGCGCGATGGACGGCGGAATGATCTGGCCGAGGGTGCCGGTGGCGCAGATCAGGCCGGTGGCCAGCCGCGGGTCGTAGCCGTGGCGCAGCATGGTGGGCAACGACAGCAGGCCCATGGTGACCACGGTGGCGCCGACGATGCCGGTGCTGGCGGCCAGCAGCGCGCCCACCAGCACGATGGCCAGGCCCAGGCCGCCGGGAAACACCGCCAGCAGGCGGCCCATGCTGGCCAGCAGGCGCTCCGCCACCCGCGATTTCTCCAGCATCACGCCCATGAACACGAACAGTGGCACCGCCATCAGGCTGGTGTTTTCGATGATGCCGAACAAGCGCCCGGGCAGGAAGGTCAGCTCCGACATCTGCACGGCGCCGGTGAGCAGGCCGCCGAGGCCGAACATCAGCGCCACGCCACCCAGGCAAAAGGCCACCGGGTAACCGCTCAGCAGCACCACGCCCACCGCCAGGAACATCAGCAGGGGAATCAGCTCCATGCGTCCCCCTCATCGTGCTGTACCGGCTCCGGAGCGTGGGCGCCGGCCAGGGTGAGGCCGGCATGGATCAGCTCGGCCACCGCCTGCAGGGTGAGCAGCGCCGGCAGCGCCAGCAGCAGGCTCTTGAGCACGAACACCAGCGGCAGGCCGCCGTTGTCGGAGGCCTCCAGGCCCGCCCAGCTGTTCAGGACGTAATGAAGGCAAAGCGTGAAGATGGCGACGCACAGCGGCAGCAGCAGCAACAGGGTGCCGAGCAGATTGACCAGGGCCTTACGGCGCGGGCTGAAGTGCTGGTAGAAGACGTCGACGCGGACGTGCTCGTCCAGGGCCAGGGTATAGGCGGCGCCGAGCATGAACAGGGCCCCGTGCAGGTAGGTGATGCTCTCCTGGAGGGCGATATTGCCGATGCCGAAGCCATAGCGCAGCACCACCACCAGCACCATCAGCAGCACCATGGCGATGGCGAACCAGGCGCAGCAGTGGCCCACTCCGCAGGTAAAGGCGGTGAGCCGCCGCTGCCAGCGCATCAGCGCCTGTTGTTGTCGTGAAATCAAAATTGCCTCGCCGGATCCCGGGTCCGGCGCGAATTATACGGATGATGGGCCTTCAGGTCAGCAAACACGCGGGCTGCGCGGCCTTTTTGTATCACTTTTTCGTGCCCCTTTCGCCATTGAGCGACGACTCGGGGCGGATTTGTCATCTTAGTGTCATTTAGCGGTTTCATACTGCCCCGCGACTGGAAAACCGGGCGGCGGCCGTCGCGAACCGTGTCACAGTTCCACCGTGTCACATTGTTGCAATGGTGCTTGCCCACAATCGACCTCCCCTGGCCCGGGCACCGTCGGGGGATCCGGATCAGCGAGCCCGGGCAAGGGCGGCATCGAGGGCGATGTCGCTCCATTCGCAGATGCAGACGAGGATTCAACAATGCGTTTCAAGAAAGCTCTTGGTTTGGCCTTCGCCGCCGTTTCCATGACCGCCGCCGCCGCGCCGGCCATGGCCCGTGACACCATTCAGGTCGCCGGTTCTTCCACCGTGCTGCCCTACGCCAGCATCGTGGCCGAGCAGTTCGGCAACGCCTTCCCGTTCAACACCCCGGTGGTCGGCTCCGGCGGCTCCAGCGGCGGCCTGCGCCAGTTCTGCCAGGGCGTTGGTGAGAACACCATCGACATCGCCAACGCCTCCCGCGCCATCAAGTCCAGCGAGATCGAAAGCTGCGCCAACGCCGGCGTGAAGGAAATCCTGGAAGTGCGCTTCGGCTACGACGGCATCGTGTTCGCCTCCAACGCCAGCAAGGGCACCTTCAAGCTGAAGCCGGAGCACGTGTACAAGGCGATCGCCGCCCAGGTACCGAAGGACGGCAAAATGGTGGCCAACCCCTACACCAAGTGGTCGCAGATCGATAAGTCCCTGCCGGACCAGGAAATCGTGCTGGTGATCCCGGCCTCCAACCACGGCACCCGGGAAGTGTTCGAAGAGAAAGTGGTACTGGACGGCTGCAAGGCGGACGACGAGGAAGCCTGCCTGAAGTTCCGTCAGGACGGCCGCGTGATCGAGATCTCCGGTGACTACACCGAAACCCTGGCCCGCCTGCAGGCGCAAGCCGACGCGGTGGGTGTGTTCGGTCTGGGCTTCTACGAGCAGAACCGTGACCGCCTGAAAGTGGCCACCATCAACGGCATCACCCCGACCCTGGAAACCATCGGCTCCGGCGAATACCCGGTGTCCCGCCCGCTGTTCTTCTACGTGAAAGGCGAGCACATCGGTTCCATCCCGGGCATCGAGGAATACGTGCAGTACTTCCTGAGCGAAGACGTATCCGGCTTCGGCAGCCAGCTGGAAGAAATCGGTCTGATCCCGCTGAACGACGAAGAGCGTGAGCAGGCGATCGCTGATTTCAAAGACCGCAAGGTCGTCAGCAAGTAACATAGGCAGCCATGCCAATCACGGCCCCCGTCGGTAGCACGCCTTCGGGGGTCGTTGTTTAAGTACGGTCAACGGGTACGCTCAAATGGAGTCACGATGGACAACATGACGCTGATCGTTCTGCTCCTGATCCTGATGGGCGTGGCCTATCAACTGGGTCTCACGCGGAGCCGCGCGGTCGCCAGCAACACCACCGGGCGCATGAATTCCCGGCCCGGCTACTACGGCTGGCTGGTGGCGCTGTGGTGCGGTCTGCCGGCGTTACTGGTGTTCGTGCTCTGGACCCTGCTGGAACCCGCGGTGATCCGCTCCGTGGTGTTCTCGCAGCTGCCGCCGGAAATGTCGAACCTGTCGTCGCAGCAGGTCGGCAACCTGATGCAGCGGCTCGGCGACATCGCTAGCGGCTATGGCGTCTCCGGCGAACCGGCGCCCTACGAAGTGGCGGCGGCGGAAACGCTGGCGCGGCTGCGCGGCATCGGTGAGCTGGCCAAGATCGCGGTGATGGCGTCCCTGGCCCTGGGCGGGCTGTTCATCGCCCGTGGCCGCATCCGCCCGCAACTGCGGGCACGCAATCATGTGGAGAAGGTGGTCAACGTCGGCCTGTTGCTGTGTTCCGGCGTGGCGATCCTCACCACCGTGGGCATCGTGTTCTCCATGTTCGGGGAAGCGATGCGCTTCTTCTCGTTCGTCAATCCTCTGGACTTCTTCTTCGGTCTGAACTGGAACCCGCGTTTCAGCAGCACCGGCCACAGCAGCTATGGCGATTTCGGTCTGCTGCCGCTGCTCTGGGGCACGCTGATGATCAGCATCATCGCGTTGCTGGTGGCGGTGCCGGTGGGGTTGATGACCGCCATTTACATGTCGGAGTACGCGCCCTCCTGGCTGCGTTCCTTCGCCAAGCCGGTGATCGAAGTGCTCGCCGGTATCCCGACCATCGTCTACGGCGTGTTCGCCTTGATGGTGGTGGGCCCGTTTTTCTCCAGTGTGGGCGACTTGGTCGGTATCCAGATTCGCTCCACCAGCGCCCTCACCGCCGGTTTCGTGATGGGCGTGATGATCATCCCGTTCGTGTCGTCGTTGTCCGACGACATCATTTCCCAGGTGCCGCAATCGCTGCGCGACGGCTCCCTGGGCATGGGCGCCACCAAGTCGGAGACCATCCGCCAGGTGGTGCTGCCGGCGGCGCTGCCGGGCATCGTCGGCGCCTTTCTGCTGGCCGCCAGCCGCGCCATTGGCGAAACCATGATCGTGGTACTGGCCGCCGGCAACAGCCCGGTGCTGCACGCCAACCCGTTCGAGGCGGTATCCACGGTGACGGTGACCATCGTCAACCAGCTCACCGGCGACACCGACTTCGCCAGCCCGCAGTCCCTGGTGGCGTTCGCGCTGGGTCTGACCCTGTTCGTGATCACCCTGGGGCTGAACGTGGTGGCCCTGTACATCGTCCGTAAATACCGGGAGCAATACGACTGATGGCCAACAGTACGATGGAGTCCGGTGTCGACCCGCGTGCGCGGATCCAGAGTCAGGTGGAGCAAAGCCTGCGCCGCCGCCATGCCAGGGAAAAGCGCTTCCGCCGCTTCGGTCTGACCGCGGTGATGCTGGGGCTGGCGTTCGTGGCGGTGCTGTTCGTGAGCATTTTCTCCCGCGGCCTGCCGGCCTTCTGGCAGTCCACCCTGACCCTGGACGTGCGTTTCGATCCGGCGGTGCTGGACATGGGGCCGCCGCCGCAGCAGAAGCCGGAGGAATCGCCCCGGGATTTCCAGCAGCGTCTCAACGCCTGGAACTTCCAGCTCACCATGGCGAGCTGGAACACCATCCTCGAGGACGCGCTGATCGCCGAGAAGCCGGCCCTGGAAGAACACCGCCGGCAGCTGCGCAAGCTGTTCACCAGCGGCGCCAAATACCGGCTGCGCGACCTGGTGGCCGAGGACCCGTCGCTGATCGGTCGCAGCCGCGAGGTAACGTTGCTCGCCGACGCGGAGGTGGACGTCTGGATCCGCGGCAATATCGACCGCAGCCTGCCCGACGCGCGGCTGCAACTGAGCCCGGAGGTGCGCCGCATCGCCGACGAGCTGCATGAGGACGGGCTGCTCGACGTCACCTTCAGCACCACGCTGTTCACCAATTCGGACTCGCGCAGCTCGCCGGCGTCCGCCGGCCTGGCCGGCGCCTTCATGGGCTCGCTGTTCATGATGCTGGTGGTGATCGTGCTGGCGGTGCCGGTGGGCGTGGCCAGTGCCATTTACCTGGAAGAGTTCGCCCCCAAGAACAGACTGGTCGACCTGATCGAGGTAAACATCAATAACCTGGCGGCGGTGCCGTCCATCGTGTTCGGTCTGCTGGGTGCTTCGATCTTCATCAACTGGTTCCGGCTGCCGCTGTCGGCGCCGCTGGTGGGCGGCCTGGTGCTCAGCCTGATGACGCTGCCCACGGTGATCATCACCACCCGTTCCGCGCTCAAGGCGGTGCCGCCGTCGATCCGCCAGGCGGCGCTGGCGCTGGGCGCCTCGCGGGTGCAGACGGTGTTCCAGCAGGTGCTGCCGCTGGCGATTCCGGGCATTCTGACCGGGGCCATCATCGGCGTGGCCCAGGCACTCGGGGAAACGGCGCCCCTGCTTTTGATCGGCATGAACGCCTTCGTGGCCAACATTCCGACCACGCCGTTTGAACAATCCACGGCCCTGCCGGTCCAGATCTATCTCTGGCAGGGGAATGAGATGCGCAACTTCTTCGAAGCGCGCACCTCGGCGGCGATCATCGTGCTGCTGCTGATGATGATCACCCTCAACGCATTCGCCATTTGGCTGCGCAAGAAATTCGAGAGAAGGTGGTGACAATGAAGATGGTTGATCCGGAAGTGATGGTCCAGCACAGGGACGACCGGCAATCCCAGTCGCCGGCGTCGCAAACCGTCAAGATCAGTGCCCGGGACGTGAAGATCTATTACGGCGACACCCAGGCGATCAAGGGCATTGATCTGGACATCATGGAAAACGAGGTGATCTCGTTCATCGGCCCGTCCGGGTGTGGCAAGTCCACCTTCCTGCGTGCGCTCAACCGCATGAACGACACCATCGAGGGCAGCCGCCTGGAAGGCACGGTGACCCTGGATGGCGAGGACATCTACGACCCGTCCCTGGACGTGGTGCTGCTGCGCGCCAAGGTGGGCATGGTGTTCCAGAAGCCCAACCCGTTCCCGAAATCGATCTACGACAACATCGCTTACGGTCCGCGCCTGCATGGTCTGGCCAAGCGCAAGTACGACCTGGACGAGATCGTCGAGACCAGCCTGCGCAAGGCCGGCCTGTGGGAAGAGGTCAAGGACCGTCTCGACAAGCCGGGCACCGGCCTGTCCGGGGGGCAGCAGCAGCGGCTTTGCATCGCCCGGGCCATCGCCGTGAGCCCGGAAGTGATTCTGATGGACGAGCCCTGCTCGGCGCTGGACCCGATCGCCACCGCCAAGATCGAGGAGCTGATCGATGAGCTCACCGAATCCTACACCATCGTTATCGTCACTCACTCCATGCAGCAGGCGGCGCGGGTGTCCCACCGCACCGCCTACTTCCATCTGGGGGAACTGGTCGAAGTGAACGACACCGAGACGGTGTTCACCAAACCGGAAAACGAACTCACCGAAGCCTACATCACCGGCCGCTTCGGCTAAGGCCAGAGGTCCAAGGAGAACAAACATGGATCGCATGCATTTTGGTCAGCACAGCTCCTCGCAGTTCAACGAAGCGCTGGAGTCGATTCGCAACCACCTGATGGAAATGGGTGGCCTGGTGGAAAAGCAGGTGGTGGACGCGCTGGAAGCCCTGCTGCGCGCCGATTCCGGCCTGGCCGAGAAGGTGCTGCAAACCGAGGAAAAGGTCGACCAGCAGGAAATCCAGATTGATGAGGAATGCGCCCGGGTGCTGGCCCTGCGCCACCCGGCGGCCTCCGACCTGCGTCTGATCATCGCCGTCTCCAAGGCGGTGTCCGACCTGGAGCGGATCGGTGATGAGTCCGCCAAGATCGCCGCCATGGCCCTGCAACTGGCCGAGGAAGGCGAATCCCCGCGCGGCTACGTGGAGGTGCGCCACATCGGCAACCATGTGCGCAATATGCTGCGCGACACCCTGGACGCCTTCGCCCGCTTCGACGCCGACAAGGCGGTGGAAGTGGCCGCCGAGGACACCGAGGTGGACATGGAATACCGCTCCGCCATGCGTGCGCTGGTGACCTTCATGATGGAGGACCCGCGGGCCATTTCCCGGGTACTCAACATCATCTGGTCGCTGCGCGCCCTGGAGCGCATCGGCGACCACGCCCGCAATATCGGCGAGCAGGTGATCTTCCTGGTCAAGGGCACCGATGTACGCCACATCTCCATCGACCAGATGGAGAAAGAGGTGAAAAAACCCTGAGGGATCCGTACCCTGAGCTTGGTTTTCTGCCATAAAACCTTCATGGGCCCGGCCTTGCGCCGGGTCTTTTTTGCTTTACTATATCCGTAAATCCGGATTTACGAATTTAAATGACGGCCCGGTGACCCGCCGAGGCCGATCACGAGGAACCGACCATGCACGCCGTCCAGACCGTCCCCGCTGAAGTATCCGTCGCCAGCCTGTGCAAGTGCCTGGGCGATGAGTGGCGACTCAGCCTGGTGTGCCTGATGGAGACGGACCGGGAGGTCTGTGTGTGCGACCTGGTGGCGGCCCTGGACGCGCCCCAGTCCACCATCTCCCGCCATCTGGCCCAGTTGCGCCAGTGCGGCCTGGTGGTGGCCCGGCGCCAGGGCACCTGGATGCATTACAGGATCAACGGCGCCCTGCCAGAGTGGGCGCTTACTATCATTGAAAGCCTTGTGCGGCAGGGCCGGCGCCAATTGGGCCTGCGACCTCTGCAAGGACAATGCTGCTAACCGCCGAACGTTCACCGGAGAGACGACCGTGAAAATGCCGCTGAAACTGCTGTTTCTGTGCACCGCCAATTCCTGCCGCTCGATCCTCGGTGAGGCGCTGGCCAATCATTTGGGCGAGGGCCGCCTGGTGGCCCGCAGCGCCGGCAGCCACCCCTCCGGCCGGGTCAACGCCCATGCCCTGGCGGTGCTTGAGCGCCACGGCGTGCCGGTGGGCCGGCCCACCTCCAAATCTATGGACGACCTGGAAGACCCATGGTTCGACGTGGTCATCACGGTGTGCGACGCCGCCGCCGGCGAAGCCTGTCCGGTGTGGCTGTCCGAGTCCGCCAGGGTGCACTGGGGGATTCCGGACCCGGCCGCCGCGGAGGGCGACGAGGCGCACATCCAGGCGGTGTTCGAGGACACCTACGCGCGGTTGCGGGCGCGCCTGGAGGACGTGGTGGCGCTGGACCTTGAATCCCTTAACCCGCTCGGCCTGACCGCGGCGCTGCAAAAGATTCACCGGGACCAGGGCGACCACTGATGCCATTCTTCGAGCGCTTCTTGAGTGTCTGGGTGGGGCTGGCGATCGTCGCCGGCGTCGCCCTGGGGCTGGCGGCACCGGGCCTGTTCCAGGCGGTCGCCGGCTTCGAGGTGGCCCATGTGAACCTGGCGGTGGCGGTGTTCATCTGGGTAATGATCTACCCGATGATGATCCAGATCGACTTCGCCGCCATGAAGCGGGTGGGCGACAAGCCCAAGGGCCTGCTGCTCACCCTGGTGGTGAACTGGCTGATCAAGCCGTTCACCATGGCGGCCCTGGGCTGGCTGTTCTTCAAGGTGCTGTTCGCCGATCTGGTGGACCCGCGGACCGGCAGCGAGTACATCGCCGGCATGATCCTGCTGGGCGTGGCGCCGTGCACCGCCATGGTGTTCGTATGGAGCCACCTCACCAAGGGCGACGCCAACTACACCCTGGTGCAGGTGTCGGTGAACGACGTGATCATGGTGTTCGCCTTCGCCCCGATCGCCGCGCTGCTGCTGGGCGTCAGCGACATCACCGTGCCCTGGGACACCCTGGTGCTGTCCACCGTGCTGTACGTGCTGCTGCCTCTGATGGCCGGGGCGTTCACCCGGCGCTGGCTGAGCGGTCGCGGCGGCGAACAGGCGGTGGATGATTTCGTCCATACCCTCAAGCCGGTCAGCGTGCTGGGCCTGCTGGCCACGGTGGTGCTGCTGTTCGGCTTCCAGGCCGAGACCATTCTCGCCAAGCCCCAGGCCATCGTGCTGATCGCCATTCCGCTGCTGATCCAGACCTACGGCATCTTCCTGATCACCTTCGTCGCCGCCCGCTGGCTGCGCCTGCCCCATAACGTGGCCGGCCCGGCCTGCCTGATCGGCACCTCCAATTTTTTCGAACTGGCGGTGGCGGTGGCCATCAGCCTGTTCGGACTGTCCTCCGGCGCCGCCCTGGCCACGGTGGTGGGCGTCCTCGTCGAAGTGCCGGTGATGCTGTCGTTGGTGGCGATCGTTAATCGCACCCGGCATTGGTTTGAAGAGTAGTTGAAAGTTGAAAGTTAAAAGTTGAAACGCGGAGATAAGCCCTGCCGTTGGCAAGGCCGTGCCCGCGCTTTTAACTCTCAACTTTTAACTTTCTACTCGTCACCAGGCATCGCCGGCGTACCAGGAGGCGAGGCTCACTTCGGTGGATCCGGCGGTATCCCCGAACCAGAGCTGGCCGTCCTGGACCATCGCCTGCAGCTGCATGGCGCGCTGGCAATAGCCGGCCAGCGCCGCCTCGCTGGCGGGGTCCACGTTGATGATGCGCAGGTTGTCGAACCGCCGGACCTTGTCGCGCATACCCTCCCACCAGACCTGGGGGCCGCGTTGTCCGTAGACGTAAACGGTGACCCGGCGCGCCAGCCCGCAGGCCTTGCGCAGCCGTTTCTCGTCGGGCATGCCCAGCTCAATCCAATGCGTCAGGGTCTGATCCGGATGGTATTGCCACAGATCCGGTTCCTCGGTGCTGGAAAGCCCACGGGTAAAGGACAGATCCTGGTGGGCATTCAAGGCGAAGGCCATGAGCCGAAGCATCATGCGCGCTTCGGTCTCGGAAGGGTGCAACGCCACCGTCAGGTTATGGGTGGCGTAGTAATCCCGGTCCATGTCCGAGACGGTCAGTTCCGCTTTGTGGATGGTGGCGGTCAGCGCCATGCGGGTTTCTCCCCAGGTCAGATCAGTGCCCAGACACCGAAGGCGATGAACAGGGCGGCGCTGATCCGGTGGGCCCACACCTCGAAACGCTCGCTGGCGAGACGGTGGGCCACCCAGATCACCGGCAGATTGGCGGCGATCATACCCGTGGTGGTGCCCAGAAGCACCGGCCAGAATTCCTGGAAACGCACCGCCAGGGCCACCGTGGCCACCTGGGTCTTGTCGCCGATCTCGGCGATGAAGAACAGCACCAGGCTGGTCAGGAAGGGGCCGAAGCGGTACTTGTCGCCGACTTCCTCGTCCTTGTCGGGAATCAGCATCCACAGGCCCAGGGCGATGAAGCTCAAACCCAGGATCCACCGCAGCCAATCCGTCGGGATGGTGTCCGCGAGCCAGTCGCCGAACCAAACGCTGATGCCGTGGTTGATCAGGGTGGCGACGATGACGCCGGCGAGAATCGGCCAGGGTTTGCGATAGCGCACCACCAGGGCCAGGGACAGCAATTGGGTTTTATCGCCGATTTCGCCCAGGGCGACCAGCAGGGTGGAAGAGAGAAAAGCGTCCAATGGATTTCCTCGGGGGGCGGGATCGATCAATAACCGGAGACATCGCCCGTCGATCCCGCCCCCGCGGAATACGGACAATGTCTCAGGTCTCGTCGATACCGCCGCGCGAAAGGCTTCGCGCGCGGGACACGGCCGCCATGCGCATTGTGGCGCAACTATGTTGACGACCGTCAGGGCGGGGTGGCCCGGCGACTACTCCCCCAAGACGGGCATAACCTTAGCGTCGGCAGGGGTTTAAATCAAGAGTGGAGCGCTGGGATCGCGATAACGTCATGTGTATGTTGTAAACATACGAAGGAATGGAAGGTATACGGTGCCCTCATCAACGAAAACACCAATAGGACGCTATCACCACGGTGACTTGCGACGCGCCCTGGTGGAAGAAGGTCTGACGCTGCTGGCGGAGAGCGGCGACAATGGCTTCAGTCTACGCGAGCTGGCTCGCCGGGTCGGCGTTACCGCCAACGCCAGTTACCGGCATTTCGCCAACAAGGAGGCGCTGCTGCAGGCGCTGGCATCGGAAGGGTTCCGGCGCTTGAGCGCCGCGCAGCGGGACGCCGAAGCCCGGGCCGCGCCGGGCGATCAATTGCTGGCCGCCGGGCGCAGCTATCTCCGCTTCGCCCATCAGAACCCGGCTTTGTTCGGGTTGATGTTCAGCGTGATTCCGCCGCAGCGGAGCGACGATGAATTGGGCGCGGCGTCTCGGGCGTCCTTCGAGGCGCTGCGCCAGGCGGTGGCTCGTGGCTGGCGGGGCGCGGAGCCGGAGCCGGCACGGGTCACCCGGGCGGCGCTGCGTGCCTGGGCGCTGGTTCACGGCTTGTCGCGGTTATCGCTGGACGGGCAATTGGACTGGTTGGAAGAAGACCCGTTGGATTTCGCGCAGTCGGTGCTGGCGGACGCCGTGTAGCGCTATACTGCCGCCCCGGTTCAGGAGGTGCCATGAGCGAAGACCGTTTTCTCGATATCGAAACCAAGCTGGCCTATCAGGAAGATCTGGTCGCCAGCCTCAACCGGGTGGTCGCCGACCAGCAGCGCAAGCTGGACGAGCTGGAGACCGCCTGCCGAAAACTGGTCGACCGGGTGGTGGAGCAGGGAGAGGAACTGGCGGCTCTTCGCATCCAGGATGCACCGCCGCCGCATTATTAGGCCGCTCCTGCGGTCATGCTTGGATAAGGGTTTTCACCCGCCCGCCAGGGAAGCCGGCTTGTCCACCAGCCGCTCCATGGGAAAGTGGCAGGTGAAGGTGCTGCCCTTGCCCAGGGCGCTCTGGATTTCCAGCTTGCCGTCGTGGCGCAGCATCACATGTTTGACGATGGCCAGCCCCAACCCGGTGCCGCCGGTCTGGGTGACGCGGCTGTTGTCCGGCCGGTAGAAGCGCTCGGTAAGACGCGGAATGTGCTGCGGGTCGATGCCCACCCCATCGTCGGTTACCGACAAATGGCCGCCCTTGTCGTCGCGCCACCACTCGATATGAATGTGGCCCTCCGCCGGCGTGTACTTCACCGCGTTGGTGATCAGGTTGCCGAAGGCGCTTTCCAGCTCCGCCGGGTTGGCCAGCAGCCGCGCGTCCTCCGGCACCGTCAGGGTGATGCGATGGTGTTTTTCCGGCATCAGCGCCAGGGCGCTTTCGCGCATGCGATGCAGCATGCCGTGCACCGCCACCGCCTGGCCGGTGTTGTCCGCCTTGGTGTTCTCCAGCCGTGACAGCAGCAGCAGGTCGTTGACCAGCGCCTCCATGCGCTGGCTCTGCGTGCTCATCTGCTGCAGCGCCCGGCGCAACCGACTCTGCTCCTCCGGCACCGTATCCTGCAGCGTTTCCAGATAGCCCTTGAGCACGGTCAGCGGCGTCTTCAACTCGTGGCTCACATTGGCCACGAAGTCCTTGCGCATCTCTTCCAGGTGATGGAGCCGGGTCATGTCCCGCGCCAGGATCAGCTGATCGCCCTCGCCGAACTCGGTGATCCGGAACTGCAGAATGCGGCTGTCGTTGACCGGCGAAGGAATCTCCAGCGGCTCGTTGAAGCGCCCCTGGCTGAGGTAATCGGTAAAGCGCGGATGGCGCATCAGATTGGTCAGCGGCTGGCCCAGATCCTTGTCCGGCCGAAACCCCAGATGCCGCTCGGCGGCGTGGTTCCAATACTCCAGATGACCGTGGCGGTCGATCATCACCACCACGTCTTCCAGAGCGTTCACCGACGCCTGGGCCCGCTGGATGATGCCCTGAAGATTGTCCTGCGCCCGCCGCTCCTGGCGGAACAAATGCTCCAGCCGGGTATAGAACTCACCCCACAGCCCCACGCTGTCCGGCGGATCGGTATGCTCCTCGCGCACCAGCCACACGTACAACGCGAACAGCTGCCGCGTGCTCCACACGATGTACAACCCCAGCACCGCCACCAACGGCCACACGCTGCGCCACAACACACACAACGCCACCCCGGCCGCCACCAGAATCAGAATCCGATTCACTTCCTTGGCCAGACTGGCCCGCATACCGGAGGGATGCTTCATGAAAAACGTCTCAAAATGCCTAACCGCACACTAACCCCAAACCAGCAAGGCGTCACGGCGGTTAACGCGAAGCGGGATTGGATTTTCGGTCCCGGACCGTAGCTGGCCAGGGATGGCCAAGTGGTGCGCCACCCCGGTCGAGCTTACAGGGACGTACTTGCAGCGTGTCCGGGACCGGAAATCCAATCCCGCGCCTCAACACCAGGAGTTACGAAGCCTGGCTGGTCTTCACCGAGAACCGATAACCCGTCCCCCGCACCGTCTGAATAAACCCATCAAACCCGTGCGGCGCCAACGCCTTGCGCAACCGCCGGATATGCACATCGATGGTGCGATCCTCCACGTACACGTTCGCCCCCCACACCTGATCCAGCAACTGGGTACGGGAATAGGCGCGCTCCTGGTGGCTCATGAAGAACTCCAGCAGCCGGTACTCGGTGGGGCCCATGTCCACCGGATCGCCATGGGCGCTGATGCGATGGCTCACCGGATCCAGACACAGACCTTCCACATCGATGGCCTTTTCCGCCGCCGCCACCGAGGAACGGCGCAGCACCGCCTTGATGCGCGAAATCAGCTCGCGGGTGGAAAACGGTTTGGTGATGTAATCGTCGGCGCCCACGTCCAGGCCCTGGATCTTGTTGTCTTCCTCGCTCTTGGCCGTGAGCATGATGATCGGCACCTCGGCGGTGGCGTCCTCGCGCTTGAGGCGCCGCGCCAGCTCGATGCCGCTCACCGAGGGCAGCATCCAGTCCAGCAGGACCAGGTCGGGGCGTTCATCGACGATGCGTTCATGGGCGCGCTGGGCGTTCTCTGCCTCCAGCACGTCGAAGTCGGCCAGCTCCAGGGCCACGGCCACCATCTCACGGATGGCGGGTTCATCGTCGACGATCAGAATGCGGTTGCGGGACATAATGGCGTTCTCTGGGTTCTCCCGTTGAAGTGCCCCTATTAGATTGCCTTTTTATGACATCCTGATGACAAATTAGCACCTTTTCAGGCGCTGATCAGGTAATGGAAATAGAGGCCGGCGAACACACTGGCGCCGGCCCAATGGTTGCTGAGAAACGCCTGAAAGCACGGCCCGGGCCGGCGGTAGCGGATGCGCCACTGCTGGTGCACGAACCCGGCCGCCATGCCGGCCAGGCCCAGGTACCAGGGCCAGGTCAGCCCCAGCCGCTGGCCCACCAGCCACAGCGCCACCAGGGTCAGTGCCTGCAGCACGCCCACCATCAGCCGATCCAGATCGCCGAACAGAATGGCGGTGCTCTTCACGCCGATCTTGAGATCGTCCTCCCGGTCGCACATGGCGTACTCGGTGTCGTAGCCCACCGTCCACAGCAGATTGGTGACGAACAACAGCCAGGCGATCTCCGGCACGCTTTCGGTCTCCGCCGCGAACGCCATGGGAATCGCCCAGCTGAAGGCGGCCCCCAGAAACAGTTGTGGCAGATAGGTGAACCGCTTGGTGAAGGGGTAAAGCATGGCCAGGGCCAGGCCGCCGAACGACAGCAGCAGGGTGAAGCGGTTCAGGAACAGCACCAGCACGAAGGCCAGCAGACCCAGGCCGCAGAACAGCAGCAGCGCCTGTTTGGCGCTCAGGGCGCCGGTGGCCAGCGGCCGTTCACGGGTGCGCGCCACATGGCCGTCGAAGTCGCGGTCGGCGAAATCGTTGATCACGCAGCCGGCGGCGCGCATCACATAGACACCGAGCACGAACACCAGGATGTACTTGAGGCTGGGAGTGCCGTCGCCGGCGATCCACAGGGCCCACAGGGTGGGCCACATCAGCAGCATGCTGCCGATCGGCCGGTCCAGGCGCATCAGCTGGATCCAGGGCCACAGCGAGGGCCAGCGGTGCTCCACGAAGGCGAGCATAGGTCAGTCCCTTATCAGTTCCCACAGCGCGGGCAGGAAGTGCTCGGCCACCAGCAGCGGCCGGCCGCGCTTCACGAACCGGGATTGTCGCCCCCAGCAGGGCCCCTGGCCAGAGGGGCTGAGACCGAAGCGCACCCACACCTGGTCGCGGTGCGCCAGGGGCCGGCGGTACAGCCCGCTGCCCAGGGAACGGCTGCCCATGTGCCCCAGGCTGCGGTTGGCGTTGGCCAGGCTGGCCAGTGGCAACACGCTGCGGGCTTCCACCACCGGCTGTTCGTGGACATACAGGGTGACTTCGCGGATCAGGGCGTACTGCCGCCCGATGCGGCCCAGCTGGGCCTGCTCTTCCAGGGTCGGGCGTTCGATGGCGCCGTGACGCGGGGCCACCCGGAACGGGCCGTGGCGGCGCAGCCGGGCGGTCAGGGAACCGGGGTCCGCCAGCCAATCGCGGATCAGAGGGGGCAAAACAAGGCGTTCCTGGGCGCGCCAGCGGGTATCGGCGCGCAGGGCGGTATCGGGCATGGTGTTCGCTCAATCGCGGCGGGCGCGGGGACTATGGCCCAGGATGACCGTTCGATCAAGGGTCGGCACGAACCCTGCTTACTCCGACGGGACGGCGTGGCATGGCCGCCCGGCAAAGGTGCCATTATCCACTGTCATTGATTTTTACGGCGGCCGTGGCTACGTTAGCGGGCCCCTGGAACGGCCCGTCTACCCGGGCCCGGCTTCCGACGAAACGAGGTTTAAGCATGAAGAAATGGGAATGCGTGGTGTGCGGCTTCATCTACGATGAAGAAGAAGGCCTGCCCGAGGAAGGCATCGAGCCCGGTACCAAATGGGAAGACGTTCCGGAAGACTGGGTGTGCCCGGACTGCGGCGTGGGCAAGGAAGACTTCGAGATGATCGAGATCTGAACCACCCCGGCCCGTTTTTCTGTTCGCCACTCACCGCAAGATGACCCAGGACCCGCCATGAACCCCATCGTCGTTATCGGATCCGGCCTGGCCGGCTTCAACACGGTCAAGGAATTCCGCAAGCTGGATAAGGAGACGCCGGTGGTGGTGCTCACCGCCGACGACGGGCGCAACTATTCCAAGCCCATGCTCTCCACCGGCTTCACCAAGGACAAGACCGCCGACCAGCTGGCCATGGCCACGCCGGAGCAGGTGGCCGAGCAGTTCAACGTCATCGTGCGCACCGGTGTCCACGTGGCCGGCATCGACACCGACAAGCAGCGCGTGCTGCTGCCGGACGACCATCTGGATTACAGCGCCCTGGTGCTGGCCCTGGGGGCCGATACGTGGACGCCGCCCCTGGAAGGCGACGCCGTGGGCGAGGTGTTTTCGGTCAACGACCTGATGGATTACGCCCGCTTCCGCCAGGCCCTGGACGGCAACAAGAGTGTCACCATTCTGGGCGGCGGCCTGATCGGCTGCGAGTTCGCCAACGATCTGTCCAACGGCGGCTTCCAGGTGAGCCTGGTGGAGCCGCTGGGCCGCTGCCTGCCCATGCTGCTGCCGGAGGCGGCGTCCGCCGCCGTGGGGCGCGGCCTGGAAAGCCTGGGCGTGACGTTTCATTTCGGCCCGCTGGCCAAGGCGGTGCACCACGACCGGGAGGGCGCGGGTCTGGTCACCGAGCTGTCCGACGGCACCCACCTGAAGTCCGACCTGGTGCTGTCCGCCATCGGCCTGCGGCCGCGCATCGACATCGCCAAGGCGGCGGGTCTGCGCAGCAATCGCGGCATCCTCGTCGACCGGACCCTGCGCACCAGCGCCGACAACGTCTATGCCCTTGGTGACTGCGCCGAGGTGGAAGGCCATGTGCTGCCCTACGTTCTGCCGCTGATGGCCGGCGCCCGGGCTCTGGCCAAGACCCTGGCCGGCGAGCCCACCTCGGTGAGCTACGGCGTGATGCCGGTGACCATCAAGACCCCGGCCTGTCCGGTGGTGGTGTGCCCGCCGCCGGAGGAACTGGACGGTGAATGGGACATCCAGGCTGACGGCAATAACGTGCAGGCCCTGTTCCGCGATAAAGAAGGCGCCCTGCGCGGCTACGCCCTCACCGGCGAAGCGGTCAAGGAAAAGCTCAAACTCAACAAGGAACTGCCCGCGCTGATGCCCTGACGGCGGCCGGCTGGAGACCCGATGAAATTCCGTTTGATCCTGCTGGTTTTGGGTTGGCGTCTGGCCTGGCTGGCGCGCCGCCACCCGGGCTTCCGCAAACAGCTGGAGCACCGCGACGTGGTGATGCAGTGGCGCACCTTCAACGGGCGCGCCGCCCGCTGGTACCACTTTCGGCCGGGGCACGTGGCCAGCAAGGGCGGCCTGCACCCGACCCCGTCGGTGACGCTCAACTTCAAGGACGCGGACTACGCGTTCCGTACCCTCAAGGCGTCCGGCAAGAACCAGATGGCCTTCATGGAGGGCATGCAGGCCGGTGACATCAAAGTGGAAGGCGACCCGGGCCACCTGATGTGGTTCATGACGCTGATGAAATTCATCGCCGGCAAGGCCTGACCGGCCGGGTCTTGATCCCTGTCGGTTGCGTCGCCGGGCGGGCCGGTTAGCATGGGGAGTCAGAATTCCCTCCGCCAACCGAAAGGACGCCCCATGATCGCGCCGCGACGCACCGTTTCGATACTTTTCTCCCTGGCCCTCGCGCTGGCGCTGGCCGGCTGCGCCACCCCCACCGAGGTGGTGTCCGGCTGGAACACGCCGAACGCCGATCAGCCCCGCTTCGACAGCCTGTTCGTCATCGCTCTGATCAATGACGACGAGGACCGTGCGGCGGTGGAGCAGGCCCTGGGCGAGGCGTTGCGTGACCGGGTGCGTCATGTGTACCTGGCCCACCGCCAACTGCAAGGCGCCGCCGACGGCGACGACCTGCGCCGGCGGGTGGAAAAGGCGGTGGACCGCAGCGGTGCCGACGGCGTGCTGGCGGTATCCTTCCTCAAGGCCGAAGTGCGCGCCGACTATGTGCCGCCCCGCCTCAATCAAGGCTATGGCCCGTCCCTGGGCGCCGGCTACGACACCGTCTATTCCCCCGGCTACTACGTGGAAAACCGCGACTACTACCTGCAAAGCACGCTCTATCAGGTGGGCCGGGACAGCCCGGTGTGGCAGGCCCAGTCCCGGGTGATCAACCCCACCAGCCTGAGCAACGCGGTGCGTGGCTTCGCCGGCGACCTGGCCAAACGCCTGCAGGACGACGGGGCCCTGAGCCGCTAACCGCGCCTCAGGGGCGCACGTCGGGGTCGAGCGCCATGGGCGTGCCCACTTCCGCTTGCCGGCTCTGCTTGTCATAGGCGCACAGCAGCTGCTGGCGGTCCTGGCCGTTTTCGTGGCCGATCAGCCGGGCCAGGCCATAATGCTGTGAGCCGAACGGGTCCACGGTCACCGTCTCCACCTGGAAGCCGGCGCCTTCGGCGGCGGCCCGGCAGGCGTCTTGCACGTCGGCGCGAAAGGTTTGCCAGGCCTGCTCGCTGGAAGCCATGGTGGTGCACGCCGCGCCGGCGGTGATCGCGGCGACCAGGGTAAGCAGGGAGAAACGGGTAAGGGCCTTGTCCATGGTTGACTCCGAAGTCCGGGGTGGGAATCGATGTCCGGTCAGGTTATCACCGTCCCGGTTAGCCCCGAACCCGCCGCCAGACCAACGCCATCAGCACCCCCCGGCTGGCCATCCAGGCGTTCATGGCCAGCCACAGGCCGTGGTTGCCCCAGTCCCGGGTCAGCCACCACACCGGGAAGAACAGCAGGGTGGCCAGGATCATGGTGTTGCGCATCTGCGGCGCCAGGGTGGCGCCCACGAACACGCCGTCCAGCCAGAAGCCGGCGCTGGCGGTGAGCGGCAGCAGCAGCATCCAGGGCAGGTAGGTGGTGGCGGTGTCGCGCACCGCCGGCAGGTCGGTGAGCAGGCGGATCAGCGGTGCCCCGCCCAGGGCGAACCCGGCCAGCGCCAGCAGCGCCACCACCAGGGTCCAGCGGCCGGTGGCCCGCACCGCCGCGTTCAGGGCCCGGCGGTCGTGGCGCCCGGTGGCGTCGCCCACCAGCGCTTCGGCGGCGTTGGCGAAGCCGTCCAGGGTGTTGCTGAGCAGCAGCAGGAAAGTGATCAGCACCGCGTTGGCGGCCAGTACCGTGTCACCCAGGCGGGCGCCCTGGGCGGTGAAGAAGAAAAACACGCTGAGCAACGCCAGGCTGCGCAGAAAGATGTCCCGGTTCACCGCCAGCAGCCGCAGCATCGGTGCCACCTGGCGCAGGGCGCCCGCCGGCAGGGCCCGCCAGGCGTCGCCGAAAATCTCCCGGCGCAGCCAGAACAGCCCGCCGGCCAGGCCCAGGTATTCCGCCAGGGCGCTGGCGGTGGCCACGCCGCGCACATCGAAATGCCACACCTGCACCAGCAGAAAATCCAGCAGCGCGTTGCTGGCGTGCATCAGCACCGTCATTTTCAGCGGCACGCTGGTGCGGTGCAGGCCGATGGCGAAGCCGATCAACGCGAAATTGCCCAGCGCCGCCGGCGCCCCCAGCACGCGGATGGCGATGTAGTCCCGGGCCAGGTCCCGGACCCCGGCGCTGCCCCCCAGCAGCCACAGCCCGGCCTCGCGCAGCGCCGGCTGCAGCAGAATCAACAGCCCGCCCAGCACCGTGGACAGCAGCAGCGCGCGCAGCGCCACCACCAGAGTGGCCTCGCCGGCGCCGCGCGCTTGGGCGGTAAAGCCGGTGGTGCCCATGCGCAGGAAGTTGAACGAGAAATACAGAAACATGAAGAAATTGGCGCCCAGCGCCACCGCCGCCAGATAGACCGGCGAATCCAGATGCCCGACCACCGCGGTGTCCACCAGGCCCAGCAACGGCGCGGTGATGTTGGACAGCAGCAGCGGCCAGGCCAGGGCCCAGATGCGGCGGTTCAGGGTGGGGTGGGCGTGCACGGGCAAAGCCCGGTCAGAGCGGGCGGCCGTCGCGGGGCGGCTGGTCCTTGGCGGCCAGGGCCCGGACGATGCCTTTCCGCACGCCGATGACATGATCGAACATGCGCTCCTCCGCTTCCTTGGGCCGGCGGGCCAGAATCGCCTCATAGATCAGGCGGTGTTCCTGGCCGCGTTTGCGCACGTCCTCCAAGGTGAAGGCCATCACGTTGCGGGTCAGGGTCTGGGGAATGCGGTGGCACAGGGCGATCACATCGGACACCAACCGCGACCCGGCGGCGGACTGAATCACGGTATGGAACAGCTCGTTGGAACGGCTGTAGAGGTGGCGGGCCTGCTCGATGTCGGTGCATTGCAGGGCCTCCTCGGTAAGCTGGAGCGACTCATCCAGTTCCACCTCCTGATGGGCGGAGAGACCGCGCTCGGCGGCCAGGCGGGCCGAAAACGCCTCCGCCAGCGCGCGCATCTCGAAGGCGTCCAGCACCTCGGACAGGTCGAACTCGCGCACGAAATAGCCGCGATTGCGGATATAGGTGATCAGGCCTTCACCGGCCAGCACGTGCAGGGCCGCGCGGATGGGGGTGCGCGATACCGCCAGGCGTTGCGCCAGCTGGCCCTCGTTGATGCGCGACCCGGCGGCGACGTCGCCATCCAGAATGGCATTGCGAATGGTTTCAATCACATGATCGTTGGGGAGCTCGCCCATACCGGACCGGCGGTCACGCCGCGCGGGTACTTGGGGGAGATTGTTCGGCTCCTTGGTCATGCGTTGCTCTCCATGGTGGTCGGGACGGCGCCGGTGGCGGGGCCGTCCCTCTGCGCCGGGCGAATGATAATGGAAGCCCGGCCAAGATTCGATCACCGGGCCTGCCCTTCGCTCACCCCAGATGCGCGGGCAGCCACAAAATCAACCCCGGGCTGAGGTTGATGATCAGCAGCGTGACCAGAGCCAGCAGGATGAACGGCAAGGCGCTTTTCACCACCTCCATATAACTGACGTTGAAGGTCACCATGCCGACGAAAATATTGATGCCGAAGGGTGGGGTGATCATGCCGATGGCGATGGTCATGGTGACCACCGCGCCCAGATGCACCGGGTCCATGCCCAGCTGCATGGCCGCCGGATAGACGATCGGGGTGAGCACGATCACCGTGGAGTTGGGGTCGATGAACATGCCGGTGACCAGGAACACCAGATTAAGATAAAGCATCACCTCGAACGGCGACCGCCCGGCCAGCAGATCGGCCACCAGCCCCGGAATGTTTTCCAGCGTCAGGTAGTAGCTCAGCGCCGCGCCGGCGGTCAGCAGAATCATGATGCCGGCGATGATGCCGGCGGACCCGGTGGAGACGTTCAGCAGGCTCTTCAGGTCCAGATTCCGATACACCACGCACTCCACGAAGATGGCGTACACGCAGGCGCTGGCGGCGGCCTCGGTGGGGGTGAACACGCCGGAATAGATGCCGCCGAAGATAATCAGCGGCAACCCCAGCGCCCAACCGGACCGGCGCAAGGCCTCCAGGCGTTGCCCCCAGCTTTGCCGTTCGGCGCCGCGCAGCCCCTTGAAGCGGGCGTAGCCGTACGCGTACAGCGACATCACCAGGATAAAGATCAGGCCGGCGGCCAGCCCCGCCAGAAACACATCGCCCACCGAACTCATGGATTGCAGCGAATAAAGGATCATGGCGATGCCCGGCGGGATCAGCATCGACAAGGTCGACGCGCAAAGCAGCAGGCCCACCGAAAAGCCCGGGCTGTAGCCCTGGCGAATCAGCAGCGGATAAACGATTGGTCCGATGCTGACGATGGCGGCCTGGCCGATGCCGGAGAGCGCGCCAAACAGACCGCAACTGACGATGGTGGCGATGGCCACGCCGCCGGTAAGGTGGCCAAGGCAGCTTTCCACCAGCGCCACCAGCCGTTTGCCGATCTGCCCGTTGGAGATGATCGAAGCCGCGTAGATGAACAGGGGTACCGCCAGCAAACTGAACTTGTTGATGCCCTGAACCATCTTCTGAACCAGGGTAAAAGCCGGCAGGCCCGGCCCGAACAGATCGAAGGTGAGCAGGGTGGGCGCCAGAATGGCGACGAAAACCGGTACGCCCACGGCCAGCAATACGGCGGCGCCGATCAGAAGTACGAACGGCATCAGAGCGTTCCCTCATTGTGGTCGTTGTCCCGCTCCCTGGCCTGATCGTCGCCGGCCAGCGCGCGCAGCGTGGCGCACGCGAAGGCCAGCGTGATCAGGCCGCACCCCACCGGTACCGGCAGGTAAAAATGAGCGGTTTTGATGGGCAGGAGCTGGTCCATCTGGCCGGACTGAAAACGCAGCACCGTGTAGGTGTAGCCGAGCCAGGCGAGGTAGCCGGTGGTGACCATGGAGAGCGTGCCCGACAAGGCCATCAGCATGCCGTACCAGCGCGCCGGCACCAGGCGGGGCACCATGTCGACGACGATGTGACTGCCCGAACGGGCGGTCAGATAGCTGCCGACGAAGGTCAGCCAGATCACCAACAGGCGGGCCAGCGAGGAGCCGCCTTCATAGGAGAAGCCCAAGGTCCGGCCCAGGGCGTTGAAGAAAAGAATCGCCGCCACCAGCAACAAGGCCAGGGCCATGGCCACGCCCAGCACCCGATCAAGCAGGGTGAGCGGCGTGTCCAGGGCTTGGGCGGCGATACCAAAGGCGCGACGGGTTCGGACCAGAGCACTCATGGCGCGCCTTTACAGGTTGGAGAATGCGTCTTCGAAAGCGTCGACGATGGCCTTGCCCCGATCGCCGTTCTGTTGGATATAGAATTGCTTGACGCCGGGCAGCACCTGATCGCGCATGGCCGCGAAATTCTCGTCGCTGACCTCCACCACTTCAGTGCCGGATTCGCGAATCGCCGGCAGGGCCTTCTCGTCGATCATCTTGTAGACCAGCTCGGCGGTCAGGTCGCCACCGTCGGCCACTGCTTCGCGCACCGCGGTCTGGCAACCGTCGTCCAGCTTGTCCCACCACAGCTTGGACACCATGATCACCTGGTCCAGCGTGCCGTGGTTGCTGAGGGTCAGGTAATCCTGGACCTCCTGAAACCGCATCAGATAGTTGGTCACCACCGGATTTTCCTGGGTATCGATGGCGCCGTTCTGCAGGGCGACATAGGTTTCGGAGAACGGCATGGCTACCGGCTGCATGCCCAGCAGTTTGTCCTGTTCACGAATGATGGCGGAGGGCATCACCCGGGCCTTGAGCCCCTTGTAGGCCGCCACCGTGTCCAGCGGCTTGTTGGCGGTCCAGGATTTGTAGCCGGTGTGCCATACCGACAGGGACACCACGCCTTTCTCTTCGGTGGTGTCGAGCAGTGCGCGCATGGCATCGCTTTCAATCACGGTCTTCAGGTCGTTGTAATCCGTGGGCCAGAAGTACGGGAAGTCCATGATGCCGATCAGTGGCTGAAAGCCGACCAGAAACGAGCCGGGCAGAATCGCCACCTCGAGCGCACCGGTCTGCAGATTCTCGATCAGGTCCGTGGTGCCACCCAATTGGGAGTTGGGGAACACCCGGGCATCGATATTGCAACGGTCGTCGCTGCTGACTTCCTTGGCCATCAATTCCGCGCCCTGGCCGCGCGGCGCCTCGCCGGGCACCAGGTGGGCGATCTTCATCGGCGTGGACGCCGCCTGGGCGGCGCCGGACAGGCAGGCCCAGACGGGCAAAGTGGCGAGCAGGATGCGGGCGGTGCGAAGCAAACAATCGCGATTCACGGGTTATCCCCCTTTGTGTGCATTGACTGTATTACATTCATTTCATAAAAACGTAAATTGTATACGTTTTGATTGTGTTTCAAGTAATAGCAGCGGCAGGGCGGCCTGTAAAGCCTTATTGAATACAATTTAAAGCCAAGCCGTTCGCCTCATATCCCTTTGCGTTATTGTGGTGCCGGATTGCATCCCTTTGCCGTGTTCTGCCCCTTTGCGGGGCGCGAAAATCCAAAAAAAAGCCCTTCCAGAGGAAGGGCTTTTTTGAGCGACTCAGCGGACCCGACCTCAGCGTTGCTGCTGATACCAGTCGAAAATCTCCTCGCCGGTCATGAAGCACACATCCTCGCGAGCGGCGATGTGTTCCAGCGCTTTGCGGAAGTAGGGCGCCCGATGCGGCGCGCCCATGATGTACGGGTGCACCACCAGCGCCATCACACGGGCGCCGTCCTCGGCGTCTTCGTAGATCTGTTCGAACTGGTCGATGGCCCGCTGGGCGTATTCCGACGCCGGATGGTGCTGGATCAGCATCATCGCCACGTCGTTGCATTCCTGGGTGTACGGCACGTTGACGATGGGGTCGGTGCGGGTCTTCAGCACCACCGGCTGGTCGTCGAGCACCCAGTCGCACACATAGTCGTAGCCTTCTTCCACCAGCAAATCCGGCGTCTCCCAGGTTTCGGTCAGGCCGGGGCCGAGCCAGCCGCGTGGCCGCTTGCCGGTGAAATCCTCGATGGCCCGGGTGGTTTTGCGGATGTCCTCGTGTTCGTTCTCCACCTTCTGCATGTTGCGCTGGGTGTACCCATGGCCCATGAATTCCCAGTCGCGATCCAGCGCCGCCTGGCTGATCGGCGCGTAGCTGCCCACGGCGGTGCCGTTGATGGCCAGTACGGCGCGGATCGACAGCCGGTCCAGCGTCTTCAGAAGACGCCAGAAACCCACCCGGTTGCCGTATTCGTGCCACGCCCAGTTGGGAATGTCCGGAGAGGGCGCGCCGCCCGCGGGCGGCGTCAGCACGGTGCGCGGCATCAGCGAATTGATGTCCCACTCCTCGATGTTGACGATCACCCAGACCGCCATTCGCTTGCCATCGGGCAGCGACAGGCGCGGACGGTCGGTGATGGCGGAATACTCGATGCGTTGTTTCGGCTCCATGTCAGGCTCCTTGGCTGAGAGGCGGGTCGATGCGTACGCGCAGATCCTCGAGACCGTCGATGCGCGCCAGCAATTGATCGCCGGGTGACACCGCGGCGACGCCGGCCGGCGTGCCGGTGAAGATCAGATCGCCGGGTTTCAGTTCGTACTGCGTGGACAAATTGGCGATGATTTCGTCCACGTTCCAGATCATCAACTCCAGCTCGCCGGTCTGGCGCGGCGTACCGTTCACCTCCACGGAAATGGCGCCGGAAAGCACATGGCCCTCGGTGGCGGGGCGCAGGGTGCCGCACGGGGCGGAGTGATCGAACGACTTGCCCATTTCCCAGGGGCGCCGCATGTCCCGCGCCTCGAACTGGCGATCGCGACGGGTCATGTCCAGACCGACGGCGTACCCGAACACCTGCTCAAGCGCCTGCTCCCGGCTCAGATTGCGGCCGCCGCCACCGATCGCCACCACCAGTTCCACCTCATGCTGAAAATCGTCGGTGTCCTGGGGATAGGGCACGGCGGCACCGTCGGTGACGATGGCGTCGGTGGGCTTCTGGAAGAAAAACGGCGGATCCCGTTCATCGCCTTCTTCCATCTCGCGAATGTGGGCCACGTAGTTGCGGCCGACGCAGTAGATGCGGCGCACCGGGAATCGACGTCGGTCGCCGGCTACCGGCAGGGAGGGTTGGGGCAGGGCAAAAAAACTGCCTTCGGATTGGGTCACGTTGGCTCCATTTTCTGGCACGGGCGGTGCATTAAGGCTGCATTGGAACTGCATTCCGGGGAAAAGCTGATATAGAAAATACGATAATGTTTTTAAAACATCAAATCGTATACGATCATGCCCGAAGCCACGCAACCGCCGCTGGCGGGTCCGAGCCCGCCGACCGACGTGGAAGAGAAGGGAAAACGGAAGGAAAGGGCCGCTAGGAGGCGGGCCGGCGCAGCAGCGTCAGGCCGAACAGCAGCGCCGCGGTGACCACGATGGACGGACCCACCGGGGTGTTGGCGTACCAGCTCAGGGTCAGGCCCAGGGTCACCGCCGCCAGCCCGATCAGGCTGGCGAACAGGGCCATCTGCTCCGGGGTATGCGCCAGCCGGCGGCCGCCGGCGGCGGGCATCACCAGCAAGGAAGTGATCAGCAGCACGCCCACGGTACGAATGGCGCCGGTGATCAACAGCGCCAACAGCAGCATCAGCAGCAGGCGGGTGCGGGTCACCGCCACGCCTTCCACCCGGGCCAGGTCCTCGTTGACGGTAATGCTCAGCAGCGGGCGCCATTGCCAGACCAGCAGCGCCAGAATCAGCACCGCGCCGGCCCACAGAGCCAGCACATCGGACCAGCCCACCGCCAGCAGGTCGCCGAACAGATAGGCGAACAGGTCCACCTGTACGCTGTCCTGCAGGCTCAGGGCGATCACGCCCAGGGCCAGAGTGATGTGGGCGACGATCCCCAGCAGGGTGTCGTCGGCGATCTGCCGCTGGCGCTGCAGGCCCACCAGCACCACCGCCACCGTCAGGCAGGCGGCGCTCACCGCCAGGTACAGATTGACCTGCAGGGCCAGGGCCAGGGCGGCGCCGAGCAGGGCGCTGTTGGCCATGGTGTCGCCGAAGAACGCCATCCGCCGCCACACCACGAAGGCGCCCATGGGGCCGGCGACCACCGCCACCGCCAGACCGGCCAGCAGCGCCGGCGCGAGCAATTCAATCATGGTGGTGGCCTCTGTGATGAGGGCCGCCATGGGATTGCCCGCCGTGCACATCGCCGCTGAGGTCATGGTCGTGATCGTGCTGGTGGGTGTAGAGCGCCAGGTTGGCCATGCCGTGGGTGCCGAACAGGCGCTGGTAGGCCGGGTCCCGGCTCACCGCTTCCGGGGTGCCGGAGCAGCACACGTGATGGTGCAGGCAGACCACCTCGTCGGTGCGCGCCATCACCAGATGCAGGTCGTGCGAGATCAGCAGGATGCCGCAGCCGGTTTCGTCGCGGACCTGGCCCAGCAACCCGTAGAGGGCGTCCTGGCCGGCCACGTCCACGCCCTGGGCCGGCTCGTCGAGCACCAGCAGGTCGGGCCGGCGCAGCAGCGCCCGGGCAAGCAGCACCCGCTGCATTTCGCCGCCGGACAGCTGACGCACCGCGCGCCGCCGCAAATGGGCCACGCCGGTGCGCTGCAGGGCGTCGCGGCGGGCGCCGGTGCGGCCCGGCGCCGCCAGCCACAGAAAGCGGTCCACGGTGAGCGGCAGGCTCTCGTCCACGCGCAGATGCTGGGGCATGTAGCCCAGGGTCAGGCCCGGGCGGCGCACCACCCGGCCCCGGTCCGGCCGGGCCAGGCCCAGCACCAGCCGGGCCAGGGTGCTTTTGCCGGCGCCGTTGGGCCCGATCAGGGTGGTAATGCGGCCCGGCGCCAGGGTCAGCGATACGTCTTCGAGCACCGCCTGGCCGCCCAGGGTGAGGGCGGCGTGGTCCACCGTCACCAGCGCGTCAGTCATAGCAGGAGAAATCCGGTTCGGAGCAAAAGAGTAATGATATACTATATCGTTCGTCCAACGCCCGGGGTAAGCCGCTCCGGGCGTGATTTTTTTGCCTGATAGTCGCGGAGACGCCATGCGTCCGATGATGTTTGCCCTGCTGCTGGTGTCCAGCCTGCTGTTTTCCGCCCCGGCCGCGGCCCGGGTGGTGGTGGCCAGCGTGGAGCCGGTGGCCATGGCGCTGCGCGCCCTTTACGGCGCGCAGACCGAGGTGGTCACGCTGCTGGCCCCCAACCAAAGCCCCCATAATCCGATGCTGTCGCCGCGCCAGATGCTGACCCTGCGCCAGGCGGATCTGGTGGTGTGGCTGGGCGCCGAGGCGGAGCCGGCGGTGGCGGACCTGATGGCGCGCCGGGAAGGGCCGTCGGTGGCGCTGCTTTCGCTGCCCGGGGTGACCCGCCGCGAGGGCGGCCATGAGCACTCCCATGACCACGGCCACGATCACGATCACGCCGGCGCCCTGGACCCCCATCTGTGGCTGGACCCGGACAACATGGCGGCGCTGGCCCGGGGCCTGGCGGCGCGGGACGGTGATCACCTGCCGGACGGTCAGCCGGCGCGTTTCCTCCGCGCGCTGGACAGCGCCCGGCAGGCGGCCCGCCAACGGCTGGCGCCCCTGGCCGATCGCGCCTGGCTCAGCTACCACAACCCCTGGGGTTACTTTCAGCGGCGTCTGGGCCTGGCCGAGCCGGTCACCGTCAGCGCGCAACTGGGGGCCGGGCCGGGCAGCCGCCGTTTCGTGGCCCTGGCGGAACAGGTGGCCGCCCGCGACCTGGCCTGCGCGGTGCTGGAGCCCGAGGCGCAGCGAAATCTGATCCAGCGTCTCTGCCCCGATTGCCGCACCGTGGCCCTGGACCCGCTGGGCCGGGATCATCCGGACCTGGACTATCCGGCCTGGCTGGACCAGGTGGTGGCGGCCGGCTTCGAGCGCTGTCTGAGCCCCTGATTGGCGCCGCGACGCACATTATTGTCCCCCGGTCCCATTGAGACATGGGCCGAAACCGTTATCCTGAGTCGTTTATCGGGTTGAGGTGCTTTCATGGGGCAGCGTCAGGGAGAGACCCAGCGGCTCGCCATCACCTGTTGGGACTATGCCTGGCCGCTGGGCCGGGATTACGGCGCCGTGCCCGGCGCCGTGGAAGCCCGGCTGGATGAGGCGGTGGCGCGGGGCTTCAACACCGTGCGCCTGGACCCCTATCCACATCTGGTGGCCACCCCGGCCAACAGCGTGCACCTGGACCGTTGTGAAATTCTCGCCGAGCCGGATCCGCGCCGGGGCCTGCCCGGCGGCGCCCACACCGTGCCCATCCGCAAGGCCCTGCGCCGTTTCCTGGACGCCGCCGCCGAGCGCGACCTGAACCTCTGGTTCTCGGGTTTCTTCGTGCCCGACAGCCGTGCCCGCCGCTCCTTCGTGCGCCGCCCCGGCGACTTCGTCGATGTCTGGGCGGAGACCCTGGAACGGGTGCGCCAGTGGGGGCACCTGGAGCGGGTGGTGGCGCTGGATTTCTGCCACCATTTTCCGTTTCCACCCTGGAGCCATGGGGCCGCGCGCCGGGTGTTCGGCCGCTCCGCCCGGCGATCGTTGCCGGCGCGCTGGCAGCGGGACCAGGAAGCGGAGGTGGAGCGCTATCTGCTGGAGGTGCCGCGCGCGCTGCGTGCCCATTTTCCGGCGCTGCGGGTGGGGATAAGCGCCGCCGCCGGCGACAGCGAATACCTGCGCCAACTGGACACCAGCGAACTGGATTTTCTTGATTACGGGCTGTGGCTGGACGACGACCCGCGCTTCCGCCTGGCCACCGGCGCAGACCTGCCGGTGCCGGGGTTGCTCGACCGGCGGCTGGGGCCGTTGCGCGGCGCTCTGTTGAACGCCACCGGCGACCATTGGCGCGGGCGCTTGTACGACCTGCTCAATCGGCGGTTGGCGTTTGCCCGGGTGCGGCGGCTGCAGCCGGTGCTCGGGGAGGGCTGGCTGACCCCCGCCGGCGAGCCGGAGGCGTTACCGGCCGGTTGGGCCCGGTTCTGTGAAGCCGTGGTGGCACGGGCGGTGGCGGATGGCGTGCAGGCGCTGACGCCCACCAGCCTGGCCAACCCTCATCATCCCTGGCTCTGGGGCGAGAGCGACTGGCTGGCCCACCTCAACCACCTGATTATTACCGGCCCGGGCCGCTGAGCCGTCGTTCAGGACAGTTCGCCCAGGGCGTCGAACCGGTAACCGAAAATACGCGCGAACTCCGCCGGGTCCTTGCTGCCCTGGCCCACGGCGTCGCCGGACACCGGGCCCATCAGCCGCGACAGCCAGAACCGCAGCGCCGCCACCGCCAGGGCCAGATCCAGTACCGCCGCTTCCCAAACGCCGCCGGCGTCCCGGTAGCCGGCCATCAGCGCCGCCTCCCGGCGCGGCACCGGCCGCCCCTCCGGGGACACCGCCCAATCGTTCAGGGCCACCGCCAGATCGTACTCCGGCCGTTCCAGGCAGGCGTTGTAGAAATCCAGCACGCCGGTGAGCCGGCCCTGGTCGTCGAACAGGGCGTTGTCGCGGAACAGATCCCCGTGAATCACGGTGTCGCCGGGGGCCACCTTGCGCCAATGGCGGAGCAACCGCCCGGCATGGCGCTGATCGCTGTCGCTCAGCCGGCACAGATGCTCACTCAGATCGGCCAGCCGTTCGCGCTCGTCCGGCAGGCTGCGCGCCGGCTCCGAGGGCTGTCGGTGCAGGTCGGCGAGCAGCGCGCCCACCTGCCGGCAATGTTCGGTCTCCGGCTTGAAGCAATGGCGGCCGGGCAACCGCGGCACCAGCACCGCCGGCTTGCCGGCCACCCGTTGCAGCAGGCGGCCGGCGCGGCCGGCCAACGGCGCCGGCACCGGCAGGCCGTCCTCGGCCAGGGTGGTGAGCAGGGTGAGGTAGGGCCACAGGGCCTCGTCCGTAAAGCGCTCGAACACGGTCAGGACCACCGGACGGGGGCAGTTCTGAGCGTCCTGGGCGCGGATCAACCAAGTGCTGTTCTCGATGCCATGGGGCGCCGCCTCGGCGGCGTCCAGGCGCAGATCGTACTCGGCCAGCAGCGAGCGCAGCTCGCCGTCGTCGAGACGGGTATAAACGGACATGCATGTACCCTGAGCGGGAAAAAAGGCCGGGGATGACCGGGCCTGATACTTCCGGCGATGGTATAACCCCGGAGATTCGCTGAACAGGCCGTTTTTTCGAGGAACCCCCATGTCCCTGCAAGAAAACATCGAACGCACCTCGGTGCGTGCCCTGATGGCCCTGCCCGCCGGTGTCGCCGGTCGCCTGGCCGGGCTGCTGGAAAAGGTCGACCGCTCCACCCTGGACCCGAAGCTGCGCCTGCTGCTGGCGCTCTCGGACGGTCGCAAGGGCTTCCACGAACTGCCGCTGCCGCGGGGCCGCGCGCTATACGGCCAGATGATCCGCATGCTCGACGTGCCCGAGGAAGCGGTGGCCGAGGTGCGCGATATCCGCGTGCCGGTGGAGGGCGGCGATATCCTGGTGCGGCTGTACCGCCCCGGCAAGCGGGTCGGCCCGGCGCCGGCGGACGGCGCCCCGGCGATCCTGTTCGCCCACGGCGGGGGCTTCACCATCGGCAGCGCCGTGGAATACGACCGCCTGTGCCGCCATATCGCCAACCAGACCGGCGCCGTGGTGCTCAACGTGGACTACCGGCTGGCGCCGGAACACCCGGCCCCCACCGCCGCCGAGGACGTGCTGGCAGCCTGGCGCTGGCTCACCGAACAGGCCGGTGACCTGGGCATCGACCGTGACCGGCTGGCGGTGATGGGCGACAGCGCCGGCGGCAATCTCAGTGTGGTGGTGGCCCAGCAGGCGGGGCTGCACGCCCTGCCGGTGCCGAAACTGGTGGTGGCGGTGTACCCCAAGACCGACGGCGCCAACGAGATGCCCTCCGCCACCGTGCTGGGCGGCGGCCAGGGCGGCCTGGACCGGGACATGATCGACTGGTTTCACAACCACTACATGCAGGATGAGCGTCTGGTCGAGGACTTCCGGGTGTCGCCGCTGCGCAACCCGGACCTGGCCGGCCACCCGGAGACGCTGCTGATCACCGCCACCGACCCGCTGCGCGACGAAGGCCTGGCCTACGGCGAACGGCTGCGCGAAGCCGGCGTCCCGGTGGTCAATCTGGATTACCCGAAACTGGTGCACGGTTTCATCACCATGGGCGGCGCCCTGCCCGCCGCGCGCCGGGCGGTCGACGAGATCCTGGCCCACGCCCGCGAGCGGCTGTAGGGAAAGCGGGGTGGCGGGCAGGCCATGGCCCCCTGACCCCGCCCCCTCCTGGCGCTACACTATGTCCTCCCGCACACGCTCCAACCAAGGACCCCCATGGCCGACCGCAAACCGATCATTCTCGTCGACGGTTCTTCCTACCTGTACCGCGCCTTCCACGCCCTGCCGCCGCTGACCACCTCCGACGGCCGGCCCACCGGGGCGGTGCGCGGCGTGGCCGCCATGCTGCGCAAGCTGATCAAGGACTACGACCCGGAGTACATGGCGGTGGTGTTCGACGCCAAGGGCAAGACCTTCCGCGATGAACTGTTCGAGCAGTACAAGGCCAACCGCCCGCCCATGCCCGACGATCTGCGCGCCCAGGTGCGGCCCCTGCACGACCTGATCCGGGCCATGGGCCTGCCGCTGATCATCGAGGACGGCGTGGAAGCCGACGACGTGATCGGCACCTTCGCGCGCCTCTTCAGCGCCGACAACAAAGCGGTGCTAATCTCCACCGGCGACAAGGACATGGCGCAACTGGTCAACCCGCACGTCACCCTGATCAACACCATGAACGACGCCCTCTACGACATCGAAGGGGTGCAAAAAAAGTTCGGTGTCGGCCCGGAGCTGATCATCGATTTCCTGGCCCTGATGGGCGACAAGGTGGACAACATCCCCGGTGTGCCCGGGGTGGGCGAAAAGACCGCCCTGGCCCTGCTCACCGGTCTGGGCTCGCTGCAAAACATCTACGACAACCTGGATAAAGTGGCGGAGCTGGAGTTCCGCGGCGCCAAGACCATGGGCAAGAAGCTGGAGGAACACCGCGAGCAGGCGTTCTTATCCTATGAGCTGGCCACCATCAAGGTGGACTGCGAACTGCACGAAGGCCTGGACGAGCTCAAGCTGCGCCAGCCCGAGGTGGAAAAACTGGCCGAATACTACCGCGACCTGGAATTCAAAGGCTGGCTGGTGGAGCTGCTGGACGGCCAGGACCCGGCCGCCGACGGCGCGGTGGATCTGAGCCCGGAGCAGCCCATCGCCCGCGACGCCTATGAAATGGTGCTCGATGAAGCGCAGCTCGACGCCTGGGTGGAAAAGCTCGGGGCGGCGGATCTGTTTGCCTTCGACACCGAGACCACCAGCCTCAATTACATGGACGCCGCCCTGGTGGGCGTCAGCGTGGCCACCGCCGCCGGCGAGGCCGCTTATATTCCGTTCGGCCACGACTACGCCGGCGCCCCGGAGCAGCTGCCCGAAGCGTTGGTGCTGGAAAAACTCAAACCGCTGCTGGAAGACGAGGCGGTGAAAAAAGTGGGCCAGAACCTGAAGTACGACATGAGCGTGCTGGCCAACGCCGGCATCACCCTGCGCGGCGTTCAGTTCGACACCATGCTGGAATCCTATGTGCTGGACTCGGTGGCCACCCGCCACGACATGGATTCCCTGGCGCTCAAATACCTGGGCCACAAAACCGTCAGCTTCGAGGAGATCGCCGGCAAGGGCGCCAAGCAGCTCACCTTCAATCAGGTGGGCCTGGACGAAGCCGCCGAATACGCCGCGGAAGACGCCGACATTACCCTGCGTCTGCACCAGACCCTGTGGCCGCAACTGGAAAGCATCGCCGGCCTGAAAAGCGTGTTCGAGGAGATCGAACTGCCATTGCTGCCGGTGCTCAGCCGCATCGAACGCAACGGCACCTACGTGGACGCCGATATGCTGCGCAAGCAAAGCCAGTCCCTGGCCAAGCGCATGATGGAATTACAGGAAGAAGCCTACAAAGTCGCCGGTCAGGAATTCAATCTGGGGTCGCCCAAGCAACTGGGCGAAATCCTCTACGAAAAACTGGACATTCCGGTGATCAAGAAAACCCCCAAGGGCGCGCCCTCCACCGCCGAGGCGGTGCTGCAGGAACTGGCCCTGGACGGCCACGCCCTGCCGGAAGTGATCATGCAGTACCGGGGCGTCTCCAAACTCAAGAACACCTACACCGACAAGTTGCCGGAACTGATCAACCGCCGCACCGGCCGCGTGCACACCTCCTATCACCAGGCGGTGGCCGCCACCGGCCGGCTGTCGTCCAGCGACCCGAACCTGCAGAACATTCCGGTGCGCAGCGAAGAGGGCCGCAAGATCCGGCTCGCCTTCTCGGCGCCTGAAGGTCGCAAGATCGTGGCCTGCGACTACTCGCAGATCGAGCTGCGCATCATGGCGCACCTGTCCGGTGACGAAGGCCTGCTGCACGCCTTCGCCAATAATCTGGACATTCACCGCGCCACCGCCGCGGAAGTCTGGGACAAGGACCTGGACCAGGTCTCCGACAACGAACGCCGCAACGCCAAGGCCATCAACTTCGGCCTGATCTACGGCATGAGCGCCTTCGGCCTGGCCCGCCAGCTCGGCATCCCCCGTGGCGAAGCCCAGGAATACATCGACCGTTACTTCGATCGTTACCCCGGCGTGAAACGCTACATGGATCGCACCCGCGCCGACGCCGCCGAAAACGGCTACGTGGAAACCCTGTTCGGCCGCCGCCTCTACCTGCCGGAAATCAAAAGCAGCAACGGCCAGCGCCGTCAGGCCGCCGAACGCACCGCCATCAACGCGCCCATGCAGGGCACCGCCGCGGACATCATCAAGAAAGCCATGGTCGAGGTGGACGCCTGGCTCACCGACAGCGACTTCGATGCCCTGATGATCATGCAGGTCCACGACGAACTGGTGTTCGAAGTGGCGGAAGGCCAGGTGGACGCCCTGATTCGGGAAGTGAAACAACGCATGGAAGCCGCCGCCGACCTGAAAGTGCCGCTGATCGTGGACGTGGGCATCGGCGACAACTGGGAAGAAGCACACTAAAAAGGAAACCGTATATGGGCCAGACCGCCGGCGCGCGCGTACCGTCCCCCAAAACCCTGAACCTGCTTTGGTTCGCGACCCTGTCCGCGCCCATCTTTATCGGCGTGGCCCTGTGGCTGGCGGTACGGTTAGGAGCCTTCCTGCCCGTCGTCGAGCTGCTGCCCCGGGAAACCCTCTGGCAGCTGGCGCTGGGGGCCATGGCTCTGACCCTGCTGATGGCGCGTCCGCTGCGCAACCTGATGATGAAGCCGGAAGCGGTGGCCCGCCGCTCGCTGGCCGGTCGCGTGGCGCCGGACGGCCCGGCGGCCCTGGCCGCGGTCAAAACCCAGACCGCCATGTTCGCGCTTCTGGGGATGTTGGACGCGGTGGCGTTCATTATCGTGGCGCTCAGTTTTATGCACGCCGACGCCGCCCTGGGCCTGCTCAACGGTGTTTATACCCTGGCGCTGGCGGTGGTGGCGAAACCGGATTTCCCGCAGCTCCTGCAACAGACCGAGCAGGTTCTGCGACGCGACCACTGAGCCCGGGAGGCAAACATGGAAAAGCAATTCTGGCGGGAAAGATGGAAAAACCAGGAGCTGGGCTGGCACCTGCCGTTCGTCAACCCGGTGCTCAAACGGCACCTGCCGGCGCTCGACCCCGCCTCCGGCGATCGGGTGTTCGTGCCGCTGTGCGGCAAGACCCTGGACATCCGCTGGCTGCTGGAACAGGGCTTCAAGGTGGTGGGCGCGGAACTGAGCGAACGGGCGGTGCGGGAGCTGTTCGAGGAACTCGGGTTCGAGCCCGAGGTAACGTCCTGGGACGGCGGCCACCGCTGGCGTCACGGCGACCTGACCGTGTTCCAGGGCGACCTGTTCGCGCTCACCGCCGCCGACCTGGGCCCGGTGGACCGGGTCTACGACCGCGCCGCCCTGGTGGCCCTGCCGGAAGCGCTGCGCGCCCGCTACGCCCCCCACGTCGCCACCCTCACCGGCAACGCCCCGCAACTGCTGATCAGCTTCGAATACGACCCGGCGGAAATGGACGGCCCGCCGTTCCCGGTCCAGCCCGACGAAATCCACCGACTGTACGGCGACCGCTATACCCTGGAAGAGCTGGCCCGCCAGGATGTGATCGACAGCCAGGACCGCTTCAAGGACGCCGGCGTCACCTCTTTCGTGCAGGTGGCCTGGAGGCTGAATCCGCTAAGCCGCTCTTATTGAAAGGATCGTTCGAGCGCGTCATCTTGATACGATCTTTTTGCGGTGGACGAGCCCATGCCCACGGTATTTCGTTATAAGGGAATACGCTTTTTCTTCTACTCCAACGAAGGGGACCCGCGTGAACGCATCCACATTCACGCTGAGAGCGGAGAGGGCGAAGCCAAGGTGTGGCTGTATCCCGAAGTAAGAATCGCCAGAAGCGCCGGCTACAATAGAAAGCAACTGTCCGAACTGGTAAAAGTGGTAGCGGAACACTTCGAGGAGATCGAGAGGGCTTGGAATGAGCACTTCCGCCAGCGCTAAGGCAGTGACCTTCGACAACGAGACCATGTGGGTGGAGCTGACTGACGGTCGCGCTCTGGGGGTTCCGTTGGCCTGGTTCCCGAGATTGCTGCATGCCACATCGGAACAGCGGGCGGCCTGTCGAATCAGCTACACCGGCCAGGGGCTCCATTGGGAGGAACTGGACGAGGATATTTCCGTCGCTGGCCTGTTGGCGGGGCGTGGCGATATCACCGAGCCCCACCACGACGTGGCCTGACGCTCCCACACTGAGACCCTCTTTTACGTCCTTCACCTTGTGATCCCGGCCGGGCATGCCACCCTTTTCCTATACAGAGAACGCCGGCCCCGGCCGGCGGTAACCGACCCGGAGAAGGAGAATCCCATGCTCAACGTGAGCGGCGAGACCGTGTGCCGGCTGGTGGAGCTGGCTCAGGCGTTCCAGTCCCAGGAAGCCATCGTACTGCCGGACGACGGCAGCAATCCCATCGACCAGCCCGGCGACGCGCCGATGCCGGCCACCGGCGCCGGTGAGCCGTCCCAGGCGGAGTTCCGCACCATCATCGCCGACCTGGAGCCGGACCAGCAGACCGAGGTGGTGGCGCTGATGTGGCTGGGGCGCGGCGATTTCCAGGAAGACGATTGGGACGGCGCCCTGCGGCTGGCCCGGGACGAGTGGACCCCGGAGACCGCGGACTACCTGCTCGGCCACCCGTTGCTGGCGGAGTATCTGGTGGAGGGGCTGGCGGTGTTCGGGCTCAGCTGCGACCTGTGAACCGCCGGCATCCGGCGCTATTGAACACCCCTGGAAAAGTCTTGTTAATGAACAGCGTTTAATAATTCGGCGCTTCTCCTGTATCTATTGAACGGCGTTTAAAGGACGTTCCAATAAGAGATAGGAGAACGACATGACTTCCCTGATTTGCCGAAGCCGCTGGCTGGTCGGCGCGCTGATGCTGGCCCTGGCCGCCACCGGTGCCCGGGCGGCCGGGCTGATGACCCCCAAGGACGGCGGCCTGCCGCCCCTCTCTCTCAGCGAGCAGCACGTCACCGTGGACGTGGAAGACGGTTACGCCATCACCGAAGTGGAGCAGGTCTTTCACAATCCCCACGACCGCGATCTGGAGGCCGATTACCGCTTCCCGGTGCCGGAAAAGGGCGCGGTGGCGGAATTCACGGTCTGGATCGACGGCAAGCCGGTGGTGGGCGAGGTGCTGGAGAAGCAAAAGGCCCGCCAGGTCTACGAGCAGGAGAAGGCGGCCGGCCGGGACGCCGGACTGACCGAGCAGGACGGCTACAAAGCCTTTGATGTGCAGGTGAGCCCGGTACGGGCCGGCCAGGACACCCGCGTGCGGCTGGTGTACATGCAGCCGGTGGATGAGGACACCGGCGTGGGCCGTTATCTGTACCCGCTGGAAGAGGGCGGCGTGGACCAGCGCCAGCTGGATTTCTGGACCGCCAATGAACGGGTGGAGGAGCACTTCACCTTTACCCTGAACCTGCGCACCGGTTATCCGGTGGCGGCGGTGCGGGTGCCGGATCAGCCCGGCGCGGTGGTCACGCAAACCAGCCCCACGCAATGGCGGGTCAAGCTGGACAGCCGCGCCGGCGGCCAGCCGCACGATGATGACGAGGGCGGCGCCGCCGCGGAACGGCAGGGCTCCAGCGGCGGGCAGCCGGCGTTCCAGCTGAACCAGGACATCGCGGTGTACTGGCGTTACCCGTCGGACCTGCCCGGCAGCGTGGACCTGGTGGCCTACAAGGCGCCGGGCAGCGATCGGGGCACCTTTATGATGAGCCTGACCCCCGGCGATGACCTGCCGCCGGTGACCGGCGGCCGCGACTGGGTGTTCGTGCTCGACGTGTCCGGCTCCATGGCCGGCAAGCTGGCCACCCTGGCGGACGGCGTCGGCAAGGCGCTGGGCCGGCTGCGGCCGGAGGACCGCTTCCGCATCGTGCTGTTCAACGATGGCGCCCGGGAACTGACCTCCGGCTTCGAGGCGGTGACCCCGGAGGCGGTGAGCGACTACGTGAACCGGGTGGCCACGCTGCAATCCGGCGGCGGCACCAACCTTTATGACGGCTTGAAAACCGGCCTGAAATCCCTGGATGCGGACCGCCCCACCGGCATCGCGCTGGTCACCGACGGGGTGGCCAATGTGGGCGTCACCGAGCAGAAACGCTTTCTGGAATTGCTCGACCGTTACGACGTGCGGCTGTTCACCTTCATCATGGGCAATAGCGCCAACCGGCCGCTGCTCACCGCGCTCACCGACGCCAGCAACGGCTTCGCCCTGAGTGTCTCCAACAGCGACGACATCGTCGGCCGGCTGATGCAGGCCACCGGCAAGCTCACCCACCGGGCCATGAACGACGTGACCCTGGACATCGACGGCGTGAAAACCGCCGACCTGACCCCCGAGCGCATCGGCACCCTCTACCGGGGCGGGCGCATCGTGGTGCTTGGCCATTACTGGGGCGACGGTCCGGCGGACGTGACCCTGAGTGCCAAGGTTGGCGGCGAGACCCGCCGCTATGAAACCCGCTTCCCGTTCCCCGCCGAAGGCGGCGCCAACCTGGAACTGGAACGGCTGTGGGCCTACGCCACCATCCAGGACCTGCAGCGCCAGCGCGACAACTTCGGCGCCGACGCGGACCTGGAAGAGGGCATCACCGACCTGGCCCTGGAATACGGCCTGGTCACCGACTACACCTCCATGGTGGTGCTGCGTGAGGAAATGTTCGAGAAATACGGCATCGACCGCCGTAACGCGGACCGCCGCGAGCTGGAAAAACTGGCCAAGGCGCAACGGGAGGCGCAAGCCCCGGCGTCCCACCGTGCCGACCAGAACCAGCCCATGTTCCAGCAAGCGCGCCCGTCCACGGGCGGCAGCGGCGGCGCCCTGGGGCTCGGGTCACTGCTGCCATTCCTGATCCTGTTCGTGGCCGGCCTGCTGCGCGCTAGGCGAGCCAGTTCTGTCTCGCGCGTTTAACCTGCTGCTTGATCACCGCCTTGGCCTTATCCAGTTCGTGGCCGAGGCGGTGTTGTTCGATAAACGCTTGATGCAGGTCGTCCAGATGGGCTTCCAGGTGCGTCACCTGGATTTTGATAAGCCGCTGAACCCGTTTGGGCGCCATGCCGAGTTGTCTGGCGAACGCCTCCCAATGAGTGTGGTGCAGATTGCCGGGGTCGGTCTGTTCGCCCACCGGCAACGCCAGCTTATGGCTGACCTGGTCGATGGCAAGTGTACAAACCAGATCGTAGAAAGGCGCCAGTGTCCATACCCCCTCGCCTTCCGATAGCAGGGACAGGTTCTTGATATGGCCGTCCGCGTTACCCGCCAGCGCATTGAAGATTTGCCATTGGGCCAGGGCTTGTAAATCCGTCGCCGGTTGCCGGCAATAGGTTTGAATAATGTTCGACAGCGGGGCAAAGCCGCCGTCGTTGATGTCGTACTTCTGGCGGTGTGAAAGCCCTTGGGCCTGGCAGAAGTCTTCCTGATGCAGGCGCCGTACCCTTCCGGGTTGCACATGGCGATCATAGCGCTCCGCCAGCGACGCAATATGCTCGCCGATTCTTACCAGTTTCACCGGTGCCACCGGCAAGCCCAGTTGCGCTGCGATATGTGTGGTATAGATTTCCAGCAAGGGAACCTGCTTCAGATCCCGAACCGGCAGCTTGAGAATGTGCGTGGACGGCGCGTTGCCTTCAGGCAGATCGAAACACCAGCCGCCTTCGCCGGTCGGAGTGGCCAGGACCGGTATCTTGTCCTGTGCCCCGGCAAGAGAAAGACGCGGTGCGGTATCGCCGTCCAGCCAGGCAGAGCGGCCCTGTTCAATGGCGGCGATCAGGGTTGATTCGTCGAGGGCTCGCGACGTTTCTGGAGCCTCTTCCGTCACCGGCGACTCATGCGGTGGCAGTAACTGCAAAGCGCCGGCGCAATCGCCCCCCAGCTTTTCCAACAGGGAAAGATCGTCGTCGGCGACGGCCAATTGCCGGACCAGTCGGTCCCTGGCGTTGCCTTCGGGCAGCAGATTGGTGAAAAAATGGTGACCCCGAAGGTCGGGAGGCAGGAAATCTCCAGTTTCATTCAAGGGCAGACTGCAGGAAATCGCCCAGCCCCGGCCCAGCCAATCCCCGTCATACAGAAAAGCCATCCGCCCCGCGCCGCTGTCCAGGAGGCGACCGACCAAACGGTCCTGATACCAGACATTGAGGCCGCGACTCATGGCCGGACACCTCGTGGTATGGCCAAGAGATCCAGGCCAAGCAGCCGGGTAATGCGGAAGGTCAGCTCCAGTCGGGCGGTGGGCTTGCCGCGCTCCAGTTCCGACACGAAACGAGGGCCGACCCCGGCGATTTCCGCCAAATCCACCTGAGTCAGGCCTTGGGCTTTGCGTGCCGCTCGAATGCGAGCGCCCAATTCGCTCGCGCTTTCCACGACGTAGGGTGAGGGGGAGGGCGACATCGTGTTCTCCAAAATATTCCTGATCGGGAATATCATGAAGAAACAGAGGGCGGACGCCAATAAAAATTACCGATCGGGAAAAATTCGAGTGTCAGCCCCAGATGGCCGTGTAATCTTCCCGATCGGTATCATCGCTTACCAGGGCAGTACGCTGCCGTCGGAGTGCCAGAAGGTGCCGGTGTTGCCCAGGTTTAGCTCGTCCATGCGCTGCACCAGGCGGTGGGCGGCCTGCTCGGCGGTGATGTCGCCGTTGTTGCCGGTCATATCGGTTTTCACGAAGCCCGGGTGCAGGATCGCCACCGGGATGCCCCGGTCCTTCAGATCCACGGCCAGGGACTTGCCGGCGGCGTTGAGGCCGGCCTTGCTGACCCGGTAACCGTAGCGGCCGCCGGAGTCGTTGTCCTCGATGGACCCCATGCGCGAGGTCATCAGGCCCACCCGGCTGCTTCGCGCATATTGTCGAGCAGCGCGTGGGTGACGCGCAGCGGCCCCAGGGTGTTCACCTCGAACTGCTGACGCATGGTGTCCAGGTTCAGGTCGTCCAGGGTCTCGTTCTCCATCATGCCGGCGTTGTTGTAGAGCACGTCCACCGGGGTGTCGGCCAGCTCCTTCTTGAGCGCCGCCACATCCTGGTCCTTGCTCACGTCGTAGCCTTCCAGCACGCGAATGCCCAGGTCGTGCAGATCCTCGCGGCCTTCCTGGGTGGCCGGGCTACGGCATACGGCGATCACCTGATTGCCGCGTTCCTTCCACAGTCGTGCCATGTGATAGCCGATACCGCGATTGGCGCCGGTAATGACGATGGTCTGACTCATGACGAATCTCCTTCTTCGTGTCAGTGGATGGTCTTGATCGACGTTGCTGGCCATCCAGCCTGGGGACCCGCGCCGGCGGGATCAAACCGGCGGCGGCAATGGCAACACTCTTTTACGTTGCCGGGGCCCTTGTGGCGTACCGTTGCGCTCGGCGCCGTGCCGCCGGGTCTGGTACATTCGAGGTCCTTTTCGACACCCACAGGATACGATCATGACCATTGCCGTAGGCGACAAGCTGCCCGACGTCACCATCAAGACCAACGGCGCCAAAGGCCCCGAGGACCTGTCCACCGGCGACTTCTTCAAAGGCCGCAAGGTGGTGTTGTTCGCGGTGCCGGGCGCGTTCACGCCGGGCTGTTCCAACACCCACATGCCGGGCTTCGTGGTGAACGCGGACGAGATTCTTGAGAAAGCCGACGCCATCGGCTGCATGGCGGTGAACGACGCCTTCGTGATGGGCGCCTGGCAGGACAACCAGAACGCCGAAAAGATCACCATGCTGGCCGACGGCAACGCCGAGTTCACCCGGGCGCTGGGCCTGGAGCTGGACGCCAGTGGCGCCGGCCTGGGCATCCGCAGCAAGCGCTTCGCGCTGATCGCCAATGACGGCGTGGTGGAGTACCTGGGCGTGGACGCCAAGGGCGTGGAGGAAAGCAGCGCCGAGACCGTGCTCAAGCACCTCTGAGGCGAATGTTCCGTGCCGGGCACGGACACTGCAGCGGGGCGGGGCCCGCCCCCCGCCCCCGCCCCCCCCCCGCGGGGGGGGGGGGTGGTTTTGGGGCACCCCCCGGGGGGGGGGGGGCCGCGAAGCGCGGAGGCCGCGGGTGTGTTTTTATATAA
>JAKUPL010000050.1 GCA_022449455.1 Alcanivorax sp.
TGTCGCGGGTGGGCGCCGGGCGCGGGTCCAGGCGCGAGTCGCTGCGTACCGCCGGCGGCGCCTGGCCGGGCTGCAGCGGCCGCACCGGCGGCGGCAGTTCGCGTGCCAGCGGCACGTCCACCCGCTTGCCCAGTACCTGGTGAAGCAGGGTGTCGAGAATCGGCGTGATGCCGCTCACGGACGCCCTTTTTCGAAGCGCGGCCGGCCGTCCAGCACCGCCGCCTCCTGGGGCCCGTAGGAACGCTTCAGGTCACGCTGGCGGCGGGACAGACCGATCAGCTGGTCGAGCTCGTCACGGCGCGTCAACAGGCAGGTGCGGATGGTCTGTTCCCGCTCCAGGATGCCCGCCAGTACCGCCGCCTTGCGCTCCTGCTGAGCGTGGCTCAAGGGGGCCCCGGCCTCACAGCGGGCCAGCCATTCCACATCCACCACATAACGGCTTTCTTCCTCGATCAGCGCGCCCCAATCACCCTCACGGGCCAGGTTTTCCATGTGCAGCGTGCGCCGTGCCAGGCCCTCGTAGACCCGCATCACCTGATCGGCGCTGACGGTAGCGTGCGTCATTCGGCCCCCCGGGACGGTCGCGGCTCGATCTCGCGCCAGGCGGAAGCGATGTCGGCGAGCAGGCGGCCGGCCTCGTCCAGGCTGGCCTGATCGTTGCGCAGATTGGCTTGCAGCAACAGGCGGGCGATGTAGTCGTAGAGCGACGCCAGCCGCTCGGCGATCTCACCGCCTTTGTCCCGGTCCAGGGCCGCCAGCAGACCGTTGTTGACGATGTCCAGCGCCTTGGAAATGGCCTGGCCCTTGTCCGCCACGCGTCCGGCCCGAAGGTGCATGCCGGCGGTGCGAATGGCGCTGGCCGCGCCATCGAACAGCAGGGTAATGAGCTGATGAGGGCTGGCGGACAGAACGCCGCTTTCCACTCCGACCCGGGCGTAGGCCCCGGCACCGCGGCCGTAGGCGGCGGCTCCACGCGATGTTGTCATAGTGTGCTTCCTTCGCCGTGGCGGTTATTGGCCCAGTTGGGCGTTCAGGGCATCGAATTGCTGGGTGAGGTAGGAACTGGTGGAGTTCATCTGCGCGATCATGCTGTCCAGTTGCTGAAACTGCTTGCGGTAACGGTCCAGAGTCGCATTGATGCGCTCCTCGGTGCGGGAGTAGTGCTCCTGCAGATTCTCGATACTGGATTCCAGCCCCTCGGTGGCGTCGCCCAGGGTGCCGCCGTCGTCGACGATCCCGGCCAGCGCCGCCTTCAGACCGGCGGCCAGGCCCTCGTCCCCGGTGCCCTCGGCGCCGCCGGCGAAGAAGGCGGACACCGCCGACAGGTGGTTCTCCAGAGCGTCGTCCAGTTCTTCGTCGTCGATCTCCAGGGTGCCGTCCACGGTCAGCGTGATGCCCAGGTCGCTGAGGGTGCGCATTTCGCCGTCGGGCAGAGCGCCGCCGATCAGCCCGCGCAGTTGGGCATCGATGCCACGCAGGGTGGTGTCGCCCAACAGTTCGCCGCGGCTGCCGGTTTTCTGATCGTAGCGGGTCAGGCTGTCGATGGTTTCCTGCAGCTTGTTGTAGCCGTCCACGAACCCTTTTACCGCTTTCTTGATACCAGTGCTGTCGCGGGTCACATCGATGGTGGCGCTGCCGGTTTCCACCAGATTCAGGGTCAACCCCTGGATGGCGTCCTCCACCCGGTTGCTCTGGCTGCTCACGGCGATGCCGTTGACGGTGAGTTCGGCGTTGCGCGCCGACACCTCGGTGGCCGGGTCCAGGCTGAGCGCCTCGCCCGGCCCGCCGCTGAAGGTGACGTCGGCGATGGCCGCTTCGGTGCCGGTGTCCGAGGACGAGAGCACCAGCCGGTAGGGGGTGCCGCTGCCGTCGTTCATCAGCGACGCCTGCACGCCGCCGCCGGCTTCGTTGATGGCGTTGCGGATGTTTTCCAGAGAGCTTTTCTTGTCGCTGATGTCCAGGTTCAGGGTCTCGCCGTTGGCCAGCGTGATGCTGAGACTGCCCGCGCCCAAGCGCGCTTCCGGGTCGGCCACGCCCTGGGTGGCGATGCTGTAGCCCCGTGCGCGCTGGGTAACCTCGATGTCGTAGTTGCCGGTGAGCGCGTCATCGCCCTGCACCACCGTCAGCGCATCGCCGCCCACCTGATTTTTCACTGCCTGGAACTGCTTGGCGTCGGCCAGCTTTTCGCTGGCGTCCTGAAAGGCGGTGAGCGCGCTCTCCAGCTTGCCGTAGGCGGAAATCTTCGCCTGATAGCTTTGCTGCTTCTGGGTGATCGGCGTCAGCTGCTGGCGCTCGGACGCTTCCAGCTGATCAAGCAGCCCGTTGAGGTCCAGGCCGGAACCGATACCCAGGGAGGAAATTGAGGCCATCTGGGTTCCTTAACTGTAGTCTCCGGGAATGATTGTCGCCGAATCGGCCGCCCCGGTAGCGGCGGAATAAAGACCGGCAAGGCTCGCTTTTCCCTGATATCGGCGTGATAGCGCCGGAACTTTAGCCCCGATGTCACCCAGCAGGCGCGATGCAAGGAGTGTGAACAGGCCCTAATCCGCCGGCGCCGCCAGCGACGTGTCCGGTTCGCCTCTTTTCGCCAGGGCTTCGCCGTCCACCCAGCCGCCGTCGTCCGCGCGCAACCGCAACCGCGACGGCAGCCCGCGCGAGTCCAACGCCGCCACGCGACCGATCAGCCCATCCGGGTACCGCACCAGGCTGCCCACCGGCCACCCACCAAAGTGGTCGCGATAGCGCTTCACCCACTGGGCGTCGAACCGCCGCGGGTGTCGGCCCAGCCAGGCGTAGATGGCGTCGATTGACCAGGGTTCGCGGCCTGGCCGCTGCCGGGAAAGGATGTCGATCACGTCCACCACCGACGCAAACCGGGCCAGCTGGCTGAGCTGGTCGCCCCGTCGCTGGTTGGGGTAACCGCTGCCGTCCAGGCGCTCGTTGATGTCGCCGACCACCGCCTCCAGCACCGGCGGCGATATCCAGCCGCAATCCCCCAGACGCTGCTGCAACAGCGGCACATGGCCTTGCAGCCAACGGTGCTGGCGCGCGTCCAGCACCGGCAGCGCCAGCAAGTCCCGAGGCAGCAAGGCCTTGCCCAGGTCGTGCACCATGGCCGCCGCCGCCAGCGCCTTGCACAGAGCCCGGGGCATGGCTTCGGCGCGGGCCAGATCCAGCAGATGCACCGCCACGCCCAGACCGTGACGCACCAGCAGCGGCTCCTGGTCCAGACAGCGGGTGGCGAACAACAGAGCTTCCCGGTCCTCTTCCTGAAGATCCAACAAACGGTCCGCCTGCCGGGACAATTGGGCGCCATCGATGGAGTGGCCCTGGCGCAGCGTCAGCATCTGGTTGTCCAGCCAGGCCGCGCAGGGGGCCAGCCGGTCCGCCATCGGCGGTACCGGGAAGCGGGATCGGGGATGCGCCCGCAACGGCGCCGGCGCCGCGCGCCGGAACAAGGAAGAGGGCGCCAGGTCGGTGCGGTGGCCGTCGGCGGTGCGCGCCGACTCCCGCTCCACTTCGCGCACCAGAAACCACAGGCGGCGCTCCTGCGCCTGACTGATCTCCTCGAACGCGAAGCCCACGGTCACCGTGCCCTGCTCCGCGTCCACCCGCTGATGGGGAGAGCGGGCGGCGATCTCGAAGCGGCTGCCGTCCGGAAACGTCATGTCCAGCAGCAGCAGCCGGTCACCGTCCAGCCCCGCCGTCAGGCCACAGGCTTCCAGCTCCACCCGGCACCCGCTGAGTGACAGATCGCGCAGGTCGCCAAGGCTGCTGGCCCCGCTTTCCGGGTCGCGCACCGTCACCGCCGCCGACATGCCGAGGCGCAACTCGGCGCGAAAGGCGGCGCGGCGCTGTTGCCATTCCAGGTATTCCGGATAAGCACAGCGCAGCCACCAGCGACCTTGCGTCTCCTCCACGGTCAGGGCCTTGAGTACCGGCGAGCGGATCATGCCGCCCTCGCCCTGCCCCACCAGCCGGAAGCCTACTCCGCGCCGCAGTTTGCCGACCCGCTCTCCCAGAGCGGATACATCCAGCAGCAGGGGCTGGCCGGCCTGGAAGGTCTCCAGCACCACCGGCAGCGGGTCGCTGTCGCGATGTTCCAGCGACAACGCCGCGCCACCGGGCCCGGACAGGATGGTCAACAATGCTTCGATGCGGCCCGGATGTCCGATCCGCTCAAACCCCTCGGAGGAAGACGTCATGGAAGAACCCTCGTATCACGCATGCCCCAGTGTATCGGCTTCCGGGCTGACTGCTTTATATGCAATTGCCTCATGATCGCCGTACTACCCGCGTGAAGACGTTTTTTTCCGCCCAACCCTAAAGCTCGGGGGCTTGCCGCCGAAAAACGGGGTAACGGCCCGCGCCGTTGCTCTCATACCCAAACGGTGAACACAGAGAAGGACATAGCCATGTCAGTGATCAACACCAACATCACGGCCATGATCGGCCAACAAAATCTGGGTAAATCCCAGAGCGCTCTGCAGACCTCCATGGAGCGTCTGTCCTCCGGCCTGCGCATCAACAGCGCCGCCGACGACGCCGCCGGCCAGGCCATCGCCAACCGCATGACCGCCCAGACCACCGGTCTGGCGCAGGCTCAGCGCAACGCCAACGACGGTATCTCCGTGGCACAGACCGCCGAAGGCGCTCTGAACCAGGTGAACGACAACCTGCAGCGCATTCGTGAGCTGACCGTTCAGGCTCAGAACGACACCAACAGCGCGTCCGACCTGTCCTCCATCCAGGACGAGATCAACCAGCGCCTGGAAGAGGTTGACCGTATTTCCCGCGAAACCAAATTCAACGGCGTGCAGGTGCTGGCTTCCAACCAGGAATTCTCCATCCAGGTAGGTGCCAACGATGGTGAAAAAATCACCATGAACCTAAAGGAAATCAACGCCAAGACCCTGAAACTCGACAACTTCGACGTCACCAAGGACTCCGTTCAGTCCGCTGACTTCGGCAGCACCGTGGCCAACGGCACCGGCGCCACCGCGAAATTCGCCACCTCCGACCTGGCCGACCTGGTTGACCAGAATGGTGGTACCGCCCTGGACGACGTAAGCGCCGACGGTAACATCTACGAGAAAGCCGACGGCACCGGCTACGCGGTTCTGGCCAGCGATGGCAACTACTACAGCGTGGACGCGTCCGACGCCTCCGGCCTGACCTTCGACAGCTCCGGCACCGCTATTGATGCCGCCGATGTAGATACTCAGAACGGTCCGGTAACGAGCGTTAAAGCCGACGTGACCTCTGTCGACACCGCCGCTAACCTGGGCTCCTCCGACCTGATCGAGCTGAATGACTCCAAGGGCAACGGCACCGGTGAGTTCGTGGTCGACAATGGCGACGGCACCTACAACAAGGTCAACATCGCCACCGACGGCACCGCCAGCCTGGGCGAAGCGGTCAACGTTGACCCCCTGAAATCTCTGGACGGCGCTCTGAGCAGCGTGGACAGCCTGCGTTCCGAGCTGGGTGCCATGCAGAACCGCTTCGAGTCCGCGATCAGCAACCTGAGCACCACCGAAACCAACCTGACCGCGGCCCGTTCGCGCATCGAAGATGCCGACTACGCGGTGGAAGTGTCCAACATGACCCGCGCGCAGATCCTGCAGCAGGCCGGCACCTCCGTTCTGGCCCAGGCCAACCAGGTACCGCAGGGCGTGCTGTCCCTGCTCGGCTAGGCCGGTCCTTTCCGGTCGCCATGAAGGGCCTTTCGGGGCCCTTTTTTTGTGGTTCATCGCGCTTTGGCGGGAAATCGATGCAGGAGATCTCTATCCGGGACGCGGAGGATCACTGCGCAGCGGCTCAGGGCGCGACGCCCTTCCGGGACCCTTGAGAACAGGACGTTCGAAAGGGAGCCTACAGGGACGTACTCGCGGCGTTCCCGGAAGGGCGTCGCGCCCTGAGCCGCGCCCCGGATGGAACGGGAGTGACCGCTAAAGATCACCGGGCGGCGGTCGATAACAAATCGGAGACCGCCCAATATTGCAAAGGCCCCGCCATGAGCTACCCGATCGACGGTTCCGCCTCCTCGCCGCAGGCGTCCCAGTTCTCTTACCTGGCCGCCCGCCAACGGGTGGAAAAGGTGCTCCAGCAACTGTCGGTACGCGCGGACGCGGACCACACCACCGCCGCCGAAGCCCGCGCCCTGTCCGGCGACGAACTGGTGCGTCCGGTGCAGCAAATCAATGAGGTGTTGCGTCGTTACGGGGTGCAGTTCGAGATCAGCGAGGATTCCGGCCGCACCATCATCCGCCTGATCGACCGGGACAACGGCGAACTGATCCGTCAGATCCCGCCGGAGGAAGCGCTCAATGCCTCGCAGCGTCTGGAGGAAGTAAAAGGGATGCTGCTGCGCGCTGAGATCTGAGAGCCGGGATCGGGCTCGAAGTTAAAAGTTAAAAGTTAAAAGGGGAGCCACTGCTCCAAACGCGGGCACGGCTTCTCAGGTCACGAAACGCGTTTCCGCGTTTCAACTTTTCACTTTCAACTTTCAACTGCTTCAAACCTGCATATTCATAATGTCTTTGTAGGCGTTCACCAACCTGTTCCGCACCTGCACGCCCATCTCGAACGCGATGCTGGCCTTCTGGCCGGTGATCATCACATCGTGCAGTTCCACGCCCGGCGCACCGGCCTGGAAGGCGCGGGCCCGGGTGGCGGAGTCCTGCTGCAGCTGGTTGATGCGCTCCAGGCTGTTCTGCAATGCATCGCTGAAGCCGCCGCTGCCCACGGTGGCGTTGAACCGCTCGCCACCGGCGCCGTCCACCGGGCCGGCCTGGGCCGCCAGGTCCCGCATTTGTGTCAGAGCCGCCTGCAGGGCGGGGGTGACCGGTGCGCTCATTGCCGCACTCCTCGTCGTCAATAAAGAGTCTTGATGGATAACGGCGAGCAGATTACCAGTGCCCCGCCCTCGGCCAAGCGATCAATTGACGACAAAAAGCCGGGCTTTTCTTTCCTTTGCCGGGACGCCCGCCCCCGATAATGGCAAGCGTCGAATTACCGGCAGAGACACAGCAATGCCCGAACAGCAGACCCACATCCGGGGGATGGCATGAGCAACGGCACCCCCACCCGGCCGTCCGGCAACGCCAACGGCGCCGAGGCGCTTTGGGCGCGATTGCGCGCCAATCCGCTGGTGCCCCTGCTGGTGGGCGGCGCCGCCGTGATCGCCCTGGTGGCGGCCCTGCTGATGTGGGCCAGCACTCCGGATTACCGGGTGCTCTACAGCAATCTCAGCGAGGCCGACGGCGGCCGCATCATCGGTGAGCTGGAAAGCCGCGCCGTGCCCTACCGGTTCGCCGAGGGCGGCCGCGCGCTGATGGTGCCCGGCGATCAGGTCCACCGGCTGCGGCTGCAGCTTGCCGAGCAAGGGCTGCCCGAGGGCGGCAATGTGGGCTTCGAAATCATGGATCGGCAGGCGTTCGGCATCAGCCAGTTCGCCGAGCGGGTCAACTTCCAGCGCGGCCTGCAGGGCGAACTGGCGGCCTCCATCGAGGCGCTGGGGCCGGTGGCCCGCGCCCGCGTGCATCTGTCCATGGCCAAGCCGTCGGTGTTCATCCGCGACCGCGAACCGGCCAAGGCGTCGGTGGTGCTGACTCTGGAATCGGGCCGCGCCCTGGGCGAGGGTCAGGTCAACGCCATCGTGCACATGGTCTCCGGCAGCGTGCCGGAACTGGCCATGGAGGACGTCACCGTGGTCGATCAGGCCGGTCGGCTGCTGTCCCGTCCCGAAGGGGGCGCCGGCGGTCTCGACGGTAGCCAGCTGGATTACGTGCGCGATCTGGAGCGCGGTTACCGCCAGCGCATCGAAAGCATTCTGGCACCGATTCTGGGCCGCGACCGGGTACGTGCCCAGGTGGTGGCGCAGGTGGACTTTTCCCGCCGCGAGCAGACCAGCGAGCGCTACGGCCCCAACCAGAACGGCAACCCGGCGGCGGTGCGCAGCCGCCAGCTCAATGAACAATACCGCGGCGGCGACGAGCTGGCCGCCGGCGTGCCCGGCGCGCTCAGCAACACCCCGCCGGGCAGCGCCCCCTCGCCGATACAGAATCCGCCGGACAATCAGGACGGCGCCGACACCGGCGACGCCGACCCGCCAGTGCGGCGATTGAATCAGGACAGCGTGATCAATTACGAAGTGGATCGCGACGTCACCCACGTCCAGCATCAGCGCGCGCGGCTGGACCGTCTGTCGGTGGCGGTGGTGGTGGATTACCGCGACGCCGTCGACGACCAGGGCCAGGCCGTCAGCGAGCCCCTGGACGCGGAGCAACTGGAGCGCATCCGCCAGCTGGTACGCCAGGCCATGGGCTTCTCCGAGGAACGGGGCGACGGCCTGGAAGTGGTCAACAGCCCGTTCACCAAAGACGTCGACACCCTGGGCCGGCAGGACTGGTGGCGCGATCCGTTCTGGCAAACCCTGCTGCTGTCCCTGGGCCGCTGGTTGCTGGTGGGCCTGGCCGCCCTGCTGCTGTTCCTGTTCGTGGTGCGCCCGCTGCTGCGGCGCTTCCTGGAGCAGCGCCCGACACAACGGCCGGCCACCGCCGCGCCGGCGCCGGTGGCCGCCGCCCCGTACGCGGCCCGGCCGGACGCCGACGGTGCCGATCAGAACATGGACGCGGAACCGCCGCCCCGCCGCCGTCGCCGTCAAAACGGCGCCCACGAGCAGAACCTCAAGGACCTTCAGGAAATGGCCCAGGAAGATCCGGCCATGGTGGCCATGATCGTTCGCAGTTGGATGAACCGCCATGACTAATTATCCGCCGCCGCTCAGCCACACCCGCCGCGCCGCCATCCTGCTGCTGGCGCTGGACGAAGACAGCGCCGCCGAGGTGTTCCGCCATCTGTCCGCCCGCGAAGTGCAGGACATCAGCCAGGAAATGGCCAACCTGGGCCATGTCTCCCATGAGGACATGCGCCAGGTCCTGGACGACTTCTACGACGAATCCGACCAGTACGCGGCGCTGAACCTGTACTCCAGCGACCACATCCGTTCGGTGCTGACCAAGGCCCTCGGCAGCGAGCGCGCCTCCAGTCTGCTCGAGGACATCCTGGAGCAGCACGGCGCCAACTCCGGCATCGATGCGCTCAACCTCATGGAAGCCAACATGGTCTCGGAAATGATCCGCGACGAGCACCCGCAGATCATCGCCACCATCCTGGTGCACCTGGAGCGCCGCCAGGCCGCCGACGTGCTGGAATACTTCGACGACAAATTGCGCAACGACGTGGTGCTGCGCATCGCCACGTTCAGCGGCGTGCAGCCGGCGGCGCTGCAGGAACTCACCGAAGTGCTGGGCGGCATGCTCGACGGCCAGAATCTCAAGCGCAGCAAGATGGGCGGCGCGCGCACCGCCGCCGAGATCCTCAACCTGATGAATTCCAGTGCCGAGGAAAAGGTGATCGAAACGGTGCGCGCCCACAGCGAGGATCTGGCGCAGAAAATCATCGACGAGATGTTCCTGTTCGAGAACCTGCTGGACGTGGACGACCGTGGCATTCAGCTGATTCTCAAGGAGATCAGCACCAACTCCCTGGTGATCGCCCTGAAAGGCTGCGAGGACGCGCTCAAGGAAAAATTCCTGCGCAATATGTCCACCCGCGCCGGCACCCTGCTGCGCGAGGACCTGGAAGCCAGCGGCCCGATCCGTGTATCGCAGGTGGAAAACGAACAGAAAGCCATTCTGCAGGTGGTGCGCCGCCTGGCGGACAACGGCGAAATCGTGCTGAGTGGTGGGGACGACACCTATGTCTGAGACCGCCCCTTCCAACCGGCGCGGCTGGCGCCCCTGGCAAATGGCCGAGCTGGATGCACCCCGGCGGCGCGAGTCCGACACGCGCCCGCGGAGCGACCCGGCCTTCGACCACCAGTCGGAATTGCGGGCGCTGCGTGACAAGGTGCGCGAGGAAGCTTGGCGGGAAGGCCACCGGGCCGGCCTCGAGGAAGGCCATCGCGAAGGGCTGGCCCGGGGGCTGCAGGAAGGCCGACAACAGGGCGAGGAGGAAACCGCCCGCCAGCGCGCCGAGATCCTGACGCCGCTGGCCACCCTGGCGGGCGGCTTCAGCGAGGCGCTGCGGACCCTGGACGGCGAGGTGGCCGATCACCTGGTGGAGCTGGCGCTGGCCACCGGCCGGCAACTGGCCGGCGAGGCGTTGCGCGCCCGGCCCCGCCAGGTACTGACCATCGTCCGCGAACTGATTCACGACGAACCCAGCCTGAACGGCAAAACCCGGCTGTGGCTGCATCCCCTGGACCTGGCCCTGGTGGAAAAGGAACTGGACGCGGAGTTGACCGCGGCGGGCTGGAAACTGCACCCGGACGATCAGCTCAGCCGCGGCGGCTGCCGGGTCACCAGCCCCGCCGGCGAACTGGACGCCACCTGGGACAGCCGCTGGGCCACGGTGGCCGGCCGCGTGCGCCGTCGGCGCCGCGCCGCCGATGAGCCCGGCAACGACCGTCCCCCGGACCCGGGGGCGGCGCCATGAACGCCGCCACCGAACGCCACCATCAACACTGGTGCCAGGCGCTGACCCGGGTCAGTGAGCGGGTGGCCGGCGCCCCGGCCTATCTGACCAGCGGCCGGGTGGTGCGGGCCACCGGCCTGGTGCTGGAGGTGGTCGGCCTGCGCGTGCCCCTGGGCAGCGGCTGCCGCATCGAACTGACCTGCGACGGTGGCGGCGCCCCCTCCGGCTTCGCCGAGGCGGAGGTGGTGGGCTTCGCCGGCGACAAACTGTTTCTGATGCCGCTGGCGGAGATCAGCGGCCTGACCCCGGGCGCCCGGGTGTTCCCGCTGGGCCAGGACGGCGCCGGGGCGCGCCGTTTTCCCCTGGGCGATGCGCTGCTGGGCCGGGTGGTGGACGGCAATGGCCGCCCCCTGGACGGCGGTGAGCCGGTGGACGAGGCGCCCCACGACACCCTGGCCGCGCCGCCGCTGAACCCGTTGGCGCGGGCGCCCATCGACGCCCAGGTGGACGTAGGCATCCGCGCGCTGAATACCCTGCTGAGCATCGGCCGGGGCCAGCGCATGGGCCTGTTCGCCGGCTCCGGCGTGGGCAAGTCGGTGCTGCTCGGCATGATGGCCCGCTACACCAGCGCCGACGTGATCGTGGTCGGTCTGATCGGCGAACGGGGCCGCGAGGTGAAGGATTTCATCGACAACATTCTCGGCGAGGAAGGCCGCCGCCGGGCGGTGGTGGTGGCGGCGCCGGCGGACACCTCGCCGCTGCAGCGCCTGCAGGGCGCCGCCTACGCCACCCGGCTGGCGGAATACTTCCGCGACGCCGGACGCAATGTGCTGCTGATCATGGATTCGCTGACCCGCTATGCGATGGCCCAGCGGGAGATCGCCCTGGCCATCGGCGAGCCGCCGGCCACCAAGGGCTATCCGCCGTCGGTGTTCGCCAAGCTGCCCGGTCTGGTGGAACGCGCCGGCAACGGCGAAAGCGGCGGCGGCTCGATCACCGCCTTCTACACGGTACTCACCGAAGGCGACGACCAGCAGGACCCGATCGCCGACGCCGCCCGCGCCATTCTCGACGGCCATGTGGTGCTGTCCCGGGGGCTGGCGGAGGCCGGCCACTACCCGGCCATCGACATCGAGGCCTCGATCAGCCGCGCCATGAACCACATCGTCGCCCCCCGCCAGTGGCAGCGGGCGCAGCGTTTCAAGCAACTGTTCTCGCGCTATCAACGCAACCGCGACCTGATCAGCGTCGGCGCCTACAGCCCCGGCCACGATCCGCTGCTGGATCAAGCGGTGCAGCTGTACCCGGAGATCGAGGCCTTCCTGCAACAGTCGATCAGCGACCGGGCCGGCATCGACGACGCGCAACGTGACCTGGAGGCCCTGCTGCCATGACCGCATCCACGCCCCTCGACACCCTCATCGACAAAAGCCGGGACGCCCGCGACCAGGCCGGTCGCCTGCTGGCCGACGAACGCCGGGGCGAAGCGCAAAGCGCCGCCCAGCTGCAGGCCCTGGAACAGTACCGCGCCGACTATGGCCGCCAGTTGCAGGACGCCATGAACGCCGGCATCGACGCCGCCCGCCTTGGCGACTATCGGCGCTTTATCCGTTCCCTGGACGACGCCATCGAGCAGGCGCGCCGCGCCCTGGCGCAACAGGGCGAACGGGTCGCCGCCAGCCGCGACCAATGGCAGCAACGCCAACGTCAGCTGGCCAGCTACGACACCCTGGCCCAGCGCCGCGCGGCCCAGGCCCGCCATCAGGAACAGCGCCGCGAGCAACGCGCCAGCGACGAAACCAACAACAACGCCGTGGCCCGGCGGCCCCGCTAACGGTCGGCATCAGGAGATCCCATGGACATCAGTGCATTGCTCAACACCCGACCGGCCACCACCGGCACCGCCGATGCGGCCCGCGCCGGCGCCGGCTCTGACTCCGTTCCGGGGGATTTCCAGGCGGCCCTGGCCGGCGCCGCCGTGGACACCGCCTCGCCGGTGGACGGTCTCACCCTGCTGGGCGGCGCGGCGGACGGCCGGCCCGCCCCGGATTCGGCGGCACCGCCCGCCGCGCTGATCGGCGAGGCTCTGCTGCGCGCGCCGCTGGCCCCCCGCGCCGCCAGAGAAGAGGCGCCGCCCAGCGAGGACACACCGCCGCTGGCGGAAGATGCCCGCCAGGATGAGGCCATCCGGGTCACCGCCGAGGTGCCCGCCGACCCGGCCCTGGTGGCCACCCTGGCACCGGCACCGGTGGCGCCGCCCACCGCGTCCGCCAGCCCGGTGGCGGACGCC
>JAKUPL010000051.1 GCA_022449455.1 Alcanivorax sp.
CTTCATGTGTCGCTCCTCAATGCGATCAGTGTAAAAGTCTCTACTCAAAACCTCGATTACTTTTCGGGGGGATTACAGACCCGCTCGCCACCGTGCCCACCCGGGCCAACCCCAGCCCACAACCGCCCATCGGCTGGGAACCCGGCTACCACGCCGCCCGCCAACACCTGGAAGCCCTGGCCCAAGACCGTGACCTGACCATCCACGCCCTGGAGCGCTTCGCCTACACCCCGCACAAGAACGCCCTCAAACTGATGGCGCGCACCAGCAGCGACGTGAACGAGCGGTTCGGCGAGACCTGGGTGTACGTGGACGCCACGGACGGGGCACTGCTGGGCCACTACCTGGCTGACCAGCCTGCATATTGCGGCGGTGGGTGGAATCACTTATCGGGTTGTTGCGACGGGATTGGGGTTGGCTGTCATCGTGTTGAGCGTGACGGGAGTGATGGTCTGGTGGAGGAAGCGGGGAACCGCGCGAACAGCAAAACCAATTGCCATGCCCAGGTAAGCGATAGATTAAAAGCGTGTAGGAAAAGTACTTTATCGTCGCTATTGCGCACTGGACACATTGACAGTAGCCCGAACAGAACTACACTTTGTACACGGAGCGTCGAAACTCCCACAAGCGGGCCTCACCGCAACCCGAACCAAACGCGGTATTTTTGTGCCTGAAAACCGGCCTGTAAGGGTCGGGAGGTCTGGGGAATACAACACCTTCGGAAAATACCCAGAGCAGTTCTTGTGGCTGTTTCGAACCTCCTGATCACCCATTGCTTTTAATTCGAAATAAGCGCAAAGATCAGCAAAACCATTAAACAAAAAAGAAATACAAATATTACAAGCCATAAAAAATTTTTTTGACGCCTCTCAAGCCATATTAAAATGGCTATCGCTGACAATCAGCATACAAACATACCAAGGCGCTTAAAATCTTAACTCCACTTAAGGCAATGAACCATGTGACCCACCCGAATTTTACTACCTAAAGAGCTGGCTGGCGCTCCAAAAAAAATCGAAGACAATCTGGCGTATCCGCGTACTGGCTCAACTCCGACATACAATTACTTTTCGTTAGCTGGAGCTTAACGCCACCCTTTTCTTTAAAAATCACACGATTTTCTTTATTGCACCTATCTTGCTTGACCTGAAAAAGAAAGCGTCTCAAAAATTCAATATTCTGCTTCCCTCTCAACCATATACAACCAGAAAGACGGCGAAGAAAACTCATAGAATTCGAGATGTCCACATCCACTGTTTCAGGCAATTCAGGAAATATTGACAGAGGATCATTCTCGTCATAATTTTTTGTGATAGCTGGAGAAGAATATAAGTTCACACTTATTAATGCATCAAATTTTACATTATTAATATTTAGCCTCCCGGCCATCTCACCATTTTTTTCCATGGTTCTAAGCTCTCGTAGCAGAGCGTTAAACGGCCTTATGGCTTCGACATAGCCACTCTTTATAGCCCGATATTTTTCAATAGCTTCAGTATAGCAACTCTTGTTATTAAACTCATTGACACCAAATTCTGCGCTCATTATGCGACTAAAAGAGGCCTCACTCATGTAAAGGTTTTCAACTGAATAGCAAGGAGTAATATACATATCCGGAAGTGAAGATATCTCCGAATTATCGTCAAAATCTGCATCCACAAAAAACATGCAATAAGAATTGAAGTAGTCGGGATGTCGCCTGATTTTTTCTCTTAACTTGACAACTTTAGCTTTCCCACCACACATTACTGCGGCCCAATCAATATCTGGCAATATCTGGACGAATACTATTAATTCTCACTGAGTAATACTTTTCGTCTTCCCCCTCAAAAAAAAGCGCATACTTACTTTTCTTTTTAGATGCGATACGCGTAAATTCCATAAACTTTACTGACAAATTATCTCTTGCTTTCACCAACAAATCCACCCTTGACATCACAGCTCCTCAATATACTCTGCAAGATCAACGGTATTTTCCTCAAGCTCATTCTCAAATATAAAAGGTGAATGGGTTGTAGAGAACAACAGCTTGCATTTTCCCGAATTCACGATATCTGGTAAAAGAGTTTTTTGCCACTCCATCGATAACGAAAGCTCAGGCTCGTCAAAGAATATTGCCAAACTTTCTTTCTTTTGAAGATAAAGAACGGCGAACAAAGATATTATTTGCTTTTCGCCAGACGACAGACTTTCAATATTCACCTTCCTACAGTTCTTTTTCCTAACAATATCAATTGTTACATTGCTCTCATCGTATATTATCTCTTTATCTACCAGGTATTTATTGCATACTGATGTGAAACTCTGGATAGCCTTGTCATTTTCTTGTTGCTGCTCATACACCTTAAGTAGATTACTGACAAAATATATTAATGGATCGTGATTATTCTGAATTTCGCCACTTTCGACTAACGTTAATATTTGCTCTTTATGAGATTCTGATATATTTCTTCCGATTCTCTCAAGTACTATCTGAACTGCCTTCGGATCCGAAATGGAGTTTTTCATTTCGTCAGTTACAGAGAATCCGTTTACGAGCTGGGTTAGCATCTGCCCGTTAATTTTCGAAAACCATTCGACAGAAGAACTAAGTATTTCGGATGTAATTTTCTCTATGCTAACTTGGACATCACTCATACCGAAGTTTATTGAATTATGCTTATGGGTATACTCATTACCACTGCTAAAAGCCTTGATATCCTCCTCAACCCGCCGATATGTCGGGAGATACAAAGTTTTCAAACATAATTTTTTCTTGATATTCTCTAATTTGTCCTGCGTTGAGGTGTTAATTTTTTTATTAGCCCTACTCGACCGGATTTCTCTTAAATAGTCCCTCAGCATCCGTGACGGCAAGTCTAGGGTGTTTGCTGCATGCCTAAAAACAGGTGACATTTCCATTTTATGAAGGGGATATTGCCTAACGTCATCTATTAGCTCAAGAATAAACTCTTGGCCAAGCTTTATTTCAAGATGCTCAAAAAGCGGGTGCCCCCGCATAAACTCTAAGTCCGCGTCGAAATCAGATTTATTAAATTCTATCTTTATCCCGTCACCAAAAACCAAACCTATTTTTGAAAAAGTGATCTTCCTCAACTTTGAAGTGTCACCCGACAAAAGCGCATAAAAGGAATTTAATATGGTTGTTTTACCATACCCATTTTCCGCAATTATTATTTTATATGGGCTATTGAATTTTATCCTTACATTTCTCTCTTGATAGAGATTGGTTATATAAAATTCACTTATCATAATTTCAGCCTGTTAGTTTCAATATCAACCGTTTGCCACAATCGACAGGCCTGTTAGTAAAAGCCATTTATTCTTTGCAAACAGGGTGATTGCGCCTCAAACTTAAATCCTATATGGAAAGCCAGCATAAAGATGCAGCACTAAAATTTCTTCTTTCGTAATGCCTTATTTTTGTTAATTAATTAATTATTTATTAACTTATCTATAAAAATCTTTATGCTCATAACGCCTTTAAAAGACCTCTATTTAGCAGATATTTTTTTATATGGTGATTTTCCGATCTTTAATTGGCTTACGCTAGCAGGCGCTCCTCTGGGCTCACGTGCCTCGCTTAGACGGATATTCTAGCCCTAAAGTAAAAACGTGACCACCATCACAAGTCAACACCTGTATTCGCTTGTCGCGCAGGCACAAAAAGGGGCCAGGAAAGCCCCTAAAATAGTAACTACCAACTAACTTTTAAGGCCCCACCATCACTCACTCCAAACCAAATCCAGTTCCTTCGCCGCCCTCACCTTATCCAACCGACGCACGGGTTGGGTGAACGGCGCTTCGATGTTTGTATTGGTTCTTCCGGGATTTTGGCCATGGCGAGAGTGAAATTCGTCCATCGCTTCCTTGATTTCAGTGGACTCAATCAGGGCACGAGCAGGGGACGTAGATGGTGGGGGCACGCTGGGACGTACTATCTTTCGTAGCCAACAAAGAGCAGATGGCTTACGCAAGTTGACTGGAAACGCTTACCGCTCCGCCGAGGATCACCGTTTACGCTGGCGATCGGTGCTTGAACACACCTACTGTCAGCAGTCGCCGTACCCTTTGGATTTGCGGTACTGTAACGCCCGTGACCAATCAATGGTCGGGTAGCGCGCAGCTATACAATACCTCCGGGGAAGGCGCGCGGCCGTCTGATAGAGCGGTGTTCAACTGCCCGACCGCCCTTATTGGGCAAACTTGGACGTATCATCTATCGGAGCAACACCATGAAATATCGCACTCTCAAAGTCCGCAAAGGCCACCGGGACTACACGCTGAAAAGCCAACCCTATAGCGGCAACCCAATCACTCCCTTCCTTCTCCTGAAAGGCACCTGGCTAGAACAGGCCGGGTTCACCATCGATACCCCGGTGTCCGTCACCGTGGAGGAGGGGCGCCTCTCAATCGCTCGTCGGTAAACTGTGGACCCCGGCCAAAGGCCGGGGTCCCTTTCACGGCAATGTCCCGATAGGCGGTGATAGCCAAGATATCCGGATGATTAGCAAGCTGCCGCAAACGTGGACTTGTCAGCTTCGAGTTTGTCCCGCTAGATCCACGCTTTGTTGCAAGGACATTGGCCTGGGCATCATGGCGCTATATAAGGCATCATAGCTCTATAGAACCACATATGGAGCGAGACATGGGTACAGACCCCGAAGCCCTGAGAGACGCCGCTCTGGCGCTTTCCGAAGCGGAGCGGGCGAAGCTGGCCAGAGACCTGATAGCCAGCCTGGACGGCCCTGCCGATGACGATGTTGCCGAAGCCTGGGACATTGAGCTTTGCCGCCGCATCAATGAAGTGGAGAGCGGAAAAGCCCAACTGCTGGATGTTGAAGACGTTCTCGCGCGCATACGGGCCCGGATCGGATAGAGAGTTAATTTTGATCATTGAAGTCAGCAAGGAAGCTGCCCAGGAGCTGGAAGAATCCGCAGCCTGGTACGAAAAGGAAGATCCGGGGCTTGGAGGTCGTCTGGTTGACGCTTTTCCCCACGCCGTGCGCCTTCTTGAAGAGCCCAATCCTCCGCTCACTCCCGCGGGTGGCGAAGCCCGTAGCCGCGGTGCCAAACGGTTGCGTTTGCATCGCTTTCCCTTTTCCCTCGTTACCCTGAACCGTTGATCGACCACGGTTGTCATTGCATTCGCCCATCATTCCCGCAAGCCGGGTTACTGGATAGATCACGTCTAGCATTCGGCCATCAGGCGCTTTGTGGTGTAGGGAAATGCTCTCGAACAGAAGCGCAAATGGCTTACAACAATTTCAGCTTCAGCCTACTGTGCTCAAACGACGGGCCAACTAGCCTGGATATCGGTGCTTAAACACACCCTATCAGCGGTCGTCTCGACCGACAGAATGCGGTACTTTTGTGCCCACGACCAGTCGATGGTCGGGTAGCGCGTAGCTATACAACACCTTCGGGAAAAGCGCGTGGCCGTCTGATAGCGGTGTTTAACTGCCCGACCGCCCTAGTGGGCACTCTTTAAACAACCCTATCAGTGGAGCACGACCATGAAATACCGCACCCTCAAAGTCCGTAAAGGCCACCGGGACTACACCCTGAAGAGCAAGCCCTACAGTGGCAATCCAATCACTCCCTTCCTTCTTCTCAAAGGTACCTGGCTGGAACAGGCCGGGTTCACCATCGATACTCCGGTGTCCGTCACCGTTGAGGAGGGCCGGCTCTCAATCGTTCGTAGATAAACGATGGGGCCCGGCCAATGGCCGGGCCCCATTCACCGGAGCATGCCCGCTAGCGGCGTTTTGGCAACCCCCTGCCTCACCATCTTGTGTGCGTTTCGGGTCCTGAATAACATCGAGCCAGCATTCTCGGAGGCAGGCATCACACCGAAGCATTAGATCAGTTGCGTTCACAGATCTCGGCCCTATCCAAATCGGGAAAGGCCGAGTTGCTCCGGGAGCTCCTTATGAGCCTGGATGCCCCCGGAGATGAATCCGCGGAAGAGACGTGGAGTGACAAGATTGTTCGACGTGTGGCCCAAGTGCGAGATGGCGAAGTCAGGCTACTGAACCGTGAAGAATTGTGCTGCCGATTGAAAGGTTGTATAGAAAATACTCAGAACGGTACAGAGACTGAAACTTGGTCAGGCAGAATAAAGTAGGAACGCCTACCCAAGTTCACGCTCAATCGCTTTGGAGGTTATCATAGTGCCACTTGCTATGATCAATACCGATGTTAGTCGCACAACGAATGTCCCGACCACAGAGGCGCCGATTATCATCAGTCCGCCGGAAACGCTTTGGAGTAACATATGATAGATTCCATAAAAAAACATGGCGGCAACGGCAAATCCGCCACACACCATAACCAAATAACCCAATCCACTCAAAAACATACCGAATTTCATTCTCCACCCATTTTCTAAAATTGTGCGCAGTCTTTTTTCGACACCCATATATCATAAATATGGGCGCTGTCCCTGTCGAAGTAACTGTACTTCATTCGAAGGCCTTCCTCGCGAAGATATTCTCCGTTCGGTTCTGATGTGCAATTCATTCGCACCAAGTTTTCTTTTCCCTTCTTCTTGATTTCATCAATTCCATATCGTTTAAGATCAGCAACCGAAGCTTCGTTGAATTTATAATTAGATATAATTATTCGTTCGCCAGGAATGTACCCCATATTAATCTGTACCATGCCATTACCAACATCTCGGGGCATACTTTTATTAATTTCATTTACTGCCCCTATAAGCTCCCTATCAAATTGATCAAGAGCAAGAACCAATCCAGGCGCCAGGAGAAGTGTGATCAATACGCCTTTTCTCATGCATCCCCCCTTCTCTAGTCGCTCTCTTATTACACCCAAAAAAACGTGATATGCATCGCAATTTAATACTTATCTTCGCCCCTTGTGCAACTTAAAAAAAGGGGCCAGATAAGGCCCTCCAATGAGTAACTACTAACTAACCGCCAAACCTCACTATCACTCACCCCAACCACATCCAATTCCTTGGCCGCCTTCACACCGTCCAACCGTTGCACGGGCTGGGTGAATGGCGCTTCGGTGACGGTCTCCGGGTTGGGGTGGGCTTATTCCAGGATCTCGGCCATGGCGTCAATGAATTCGTCCATGGCTTCCTTGGTTTCGGTTTCGGTGGGCTCGATCAGGAAGCATCGGGCACCAGCAGCGGGAAGTAGATGGTGGGGGCGTGCTGGTTGTAGTCGAGGAGGCGTTTGGCGATGTCGAGCGCGGTGACGTGGTTGTCCTTCGCTTGTTTGGCGAAAGTGAGGATGAATTCGCGGCTGGCGCGGCGGTCCGGATGGGCAGCCTGGCAAACTGGGTGATCTACCAGTAATCCGGCTTCTTGATTGGTTTCTTTCTTGTTGGTATCTGGTCTGGAAGGTGTGATTGCGAAAGCTCAACATCGGTGATGTGATGCCGAGTCCAGTCCGCAAACTCGCTGAGGCTCTTATTTCCCGGGCGATGCCCATTGGATGACTTTGGATCTCTGATGGGAAAGATAACACCCAGTTGGAGCTGCCCGCCGAGGTCCTCTTTCAGGGCTTTCACGACGGGAGCCAAGTCCGTGTCATTCGAGACAAATACCTGTTGATCAACGCCAGCTTTGAGCGCGTCACGATAGGCTTCCAAAGCCATATTGACGTCCGTTTCCTTCTCCTCAAGGCGCCAGACATCAACTCGACGAGACTTATCAGGCGGTTGCCTGTATTCAAGGAGGCGAGCCCTTTCCAGGCTGTAATAGCCTTTGATGATCTTTACTGTAGAGGGGTACAGCGCGTTCAGAGCTCGATGATAGGACTGCTGCGCAATCATGGCGTCCTGCCCGTGCGTGGCGATCTTGGCGTGTATATTTGCGGTAAAGAACTTGATGCAGACGAGATCAGAGGTTGGATCTTGTGCGCGGACAATGCGCTGGAATAACAGCTTCTGAATGTCCAGCCATTTATCCTGGCTATGTTTCAGGCAGCCGTAGAATAGGTTGTAGCCGTCTACATAGATAATGGTTTTCATGCAGCGGGACTCCGACAAAATTCGGTGCCCCAGAAATGAGAAAACCGCCTATAAGGCGGTTTTCCCGCCCCAAGCAGCAGCCAACTTAATGACCCTGCGAGGGGGGAGTCGTGCTTGATATGGTGCAATATCAACGACGGGTTGTCAACCTTAAGTTGACAACCTTGCATGAGGCGGTTGGCATTTAACTTACTGAAAAGTATCAATTTTTTACCCTGGAGACACCCGCAATGACATCTGCGGGGCTGGGCATCGTGGGCCCGTGGTCGCCGCCCAGCAGACCAGAATCTGAGCGGCTGAAAAGAGCCTGGAGAACGATGTCTCTGGACTTAGTATCCAGAGCCCCTTCGTTGATTAAGGACAGATAAAGGTGGGAGAGCTGTTCTCTTTCCTCTGCGTCACGCTGTAGATGATAGGAGCTGAATGTCAGCCTGGAGAGGACGCGGACCAGGAAAACGGCTGCCGCAGCGGAGGCCCCGAACAGAGCGACGCCTTGCAAACTGTGCAGGCCGAATGGAATTTCGGATTTATTCGTTAGCCATTCCCAGAAAAAAGCGCCTGCGGCGACGGATAGCAGCAGAGAAAAAAGTACTAGCAACCTGGCCCAGCCTTTGCCTTGGCGTCCGAGGGCACCGGCCCGGTCCGCCCAATACTTAGCAGGCGCTTCCAGGCGAAGCTTTTCCCGATACAGCGCCTCCAGCTCCTTGTTACGCTCGACAGCATAGTCAGCCATGCTTTTAAATAGCTCCGAATGCGCTGCTACAGACTTTATAGAATCTTCTCTGTAATGAGCGAACCAATCGGCAGTCTGCTTCTGCATCCGGTCGAACCACTCTTTAAAGCTACTCTCTGTTCCGCTTCGCCAGCTGTCAATCTCGTTGCGAAATTCCGCTATTTCCACTACTAGTTTGTTGCGTTCTTCTTCGAGATCTTTTCTTAGCGTCTCAAACGACTTCTTCTCTGCTTTACGGCGCTTTACCAGATGTGACCGGTCTTGTAGGCGATATTCGTAGGCCATCAGAACGCCGGTGAAGGAATCAAAGCTCGGCGGATTCCCTACCGTTTGGGCATGATCACTAATCATCGAATCACGAAACGCATTCCCTGATGTCTGGGAGTATTCGTAGGCGGCTAGCATAGCCTCGACAAAAGCAGCGCCTCGGTATACCCAGTTTTGCGCCATCCAGCTTATAAAATTATTCTGCGCTCTCTCAAATCTCTGCCAGAGCTGGACGATATTTTGTTTTCCAGGCTCTGCGAGCTCTGCCTTCTCTAAGGAGCTTAATTCATCTAGAAAAGCCGTCACTTGTTCCGGAACTAATGCCAGCGACTTATCGAGCTTATTGCCGAGTTCTTCTCTTTTTTCAGTCCAGAATCGACGCTCAGCCTCCAAAAATGAGCACACCTCCTCCGAGGTCTTTAGCACAAAAGACTGCTTCGTCTTGTCGGCCAGGTTTAAATGAACATCCATATTTGGCTACCTGTTATAGGACAATCCCTGATTTTTTATTGGTATTCTGAAGTAAAGTTAGCCTACAAAACTAACTTCTTGTTAGGTGTGATTGCTCTAAGGGCCTTGTTTGGCCGCTTATTGTTATACGTCCACAGCCAGCGCGGCGCAAACCCCTGGGCCACAAGCGATAGCTTGTCGCGCAAACACAAAAAGGGGCCAGAAAAGGCCCCTTCGGTAGTAACGACTAACTAACCTTTAAAACCCCGCCATCACTCACTCCAAACCAAGTCCAACTCCTTCGCTGCCTTCACTTCATCCAGCCGGCGCACGGGCTGGGTGAACGGCGCCTGGGTGACGGTGTCCGGGTTGGTGTTGGCTTCTTCCAGGATCTGTTCCATGGCGTCGACGAAGTCGTCCATGGCTTCCTTGGTTTCGGTTTCGGTGGGCTCGATGAGGAAGCACTCGGGCACCAGCAGCGGGAAGTAGATGGTGGGGGCGTGCTGGTTGTAGTCGAGCAGACGCTTGGCGATGTCGAGCGCGGTGACTTTGTTGTCCTTCGCTTGTTTGGCGAAGGTGAGGATGAATTCGTGGCTCGCGCGGCGGTCCGGGTAGGCGGGCTGGCAGCCGATGGCTTCGAGGCGTTTGAGCAGGTAGTTGGCGGCGAGGGTGGAGTATTCGCCGACGCGGATCATGCCTTGGCGGCCGAGGACCATGGCGTAGAAGTAGGCGCGCAGGAGGACGCCGGCGTTGCCCATGAAGGCGCTGAGGTGGCCGATGCTGGTGGGCAGGGTGTCGGTGTCGATCCAGTGGTAGTCGCCGGATTCTTCGTCTTGCCCGGCCATGGGGGTGGGCAGGTAGTCGAGCAGGCGCTGGGAGACGCCGACCGGGCCGGCGCCGGGGCCGCCGCCGCCGTGGGGGGTGGCGAAGGTTTTGTGCAGGTTCATGTGGATGACGTCGAAGCCCATGTCGCCGGGGCGGACCTTGCCGAGGATGGCGTTGAGGTTGGCGCCGTCGTAGTAGAGCAGGCCGCCGGCGTCGTGGACGGTTTTGGCGATGGCTTCGATTTGCCGTTCAAAGACGCCGCAGGTGGAGGGGTTGGTCATCATCAGGCCGGCGGTTTGCGGGCCGCAGGCTTCTTTCAGGGCTTCGAGATCCACGTCGCCGTTTTTGCCGACCGGGACTTCGCGGACTTTGTAGCCACACATGACGGCGGTGGCCGGGTTGGTGCCGTGGGCGGCTTCGGGGATGAGGATTTCGGTGCGGGCGTCGTCGCCGCGGGCTTCGTGGTAGGCGCGGATCATGGCGACGCCGGCGAATTCACCCTGGGCGCCGGCCATGGGGGCGAGCGATACGCCTTTCATGCCGGTGACTTCCTTGAGGAAGTTCTGCAGCTCGTACATGCAGGCCAGGTAGCCCTGGCTGTGGGAGGCCGGGGCGAGCGGGTGCCGGTTGAGGAAGCCGGGCAGCATGGCCGCGCGGTTGGCGCCGCGCGGGTTGTATTTCATGGTGCAGGAGCCGAGCGGGTAGAACTGCTTGTCGATGGCGAAGTTCTTGGTCGACAGGTTGGTGTAGTGGCGCACTACTTCCAGCTCGCCCACTTCCGGTAGGCCGGGCTTCTGCTTGCGGCGCAGGTTCGCGGGGATCGCGGACAGTTGGTCCTCACTCACGGGCTTGGGCGCTTGCGCGGTGGCGCTGCGGCCGGGGCGGGAGTGTTGGAAGATCAGCGTGGTTTCGTTGCTCATGCCAGCACCTCCTTCAGGGCCTGCGCGAAGAGGTCGAGATCCCCTTCCGTGTGTACTTCGGTGGCGTTCACGAGAATCGCGTTCTTCATGTTGTAGTCCCGGGCGAGGCTGAGGCCGCCGAGGATGTCTTTTTCCGCCAGGCGGGCGAGCACGGTGTCGGCGTCCTGGGGCAGCGTGAGGGCCACTTCGTGAAACACCGGGGCGCTGAAGGCGCGTTCGACGCCGTCGAGGGCGCAGAGTTTGTCCGCCAGTTTCTGGGTGTTGGCGTGGCAGTGGCCGGCGACGCTGGCGAGGCCGTCCGGGCCCAGCAGGGACACGTAGATGGTGGCGGCGGTCATCGCCAGGCCCTGGTTGGTGCAGATGTTGCTGGTGGCCTTGGAGCGGCGGATGTGCTGCTCGCGGGCTTGCAGGGTAAGGGTGAAGCCCTGCTTGCCTTCCATGTCCACGGTGCGGCCGATGATGCGGCCGGGCATTTGGCGGACGTGTTTTTTCTTGCAGGCCATGAAGCCGAAGTAGGGGCCGCCGGAGCTGAGCGGCACGCCCAGGGGCTGGCCTTCGCCCACAACCACGTCAGCACCCTGCTCGCCCCACTCACCCGGAGGCGTGAGGATCGCCAGGGACGTCGGGTTGGTGACGGCGATCACCAGCATGCCGTTGGCGTGGGCCCAGTCGGTGAGGGCGTCCACGTCTTCCAGGCTGCCGAAGTAGTTGGGCTGGCTGATCACCAGGGCGGCATAGTCCTCGCCTGCGAACGGGCTCAGGCTGTCCACCAGGGTCTGGCCGGCGTCGGTGCAGAACGGCACGGAGACCAGCTCCACGTCCTGGTTGCTGACGATGGCTTCGCAGGCGCTGCGGTAGCGCGGGTTGAGCGCGTCGGGCACCAGCACCTTGCGGCTTTTCGATTTGCGGTTGGCGCGCAGGCTCATCAGCACCGCTTCCGCCAGGCCGGAGGCGCCGTCGTAGACGGACGCGTTGGACGCGTCCATGCCGGTGAGCCGGGCGATCAGGGTCTGGTATTCGTAGATCACCTGCAGGGTGCCCTGGCTGGCTTCCGCCTGGTACGGGGTGTAGGCGGTGTAGAACTCACCGCGGGTGGCGATTTCCCATACCGCCGCCGGAATGTGGTGCGCGTAGGCGCCGCCGCCGAGGAAGCTGAGCGCGAAGCGGTCCTGCTCGGCGCGCTCGGCCATCAGGCGGGTCACTTCCATCTCGCCGCGCCCTTCGGGCAGGGCGTCGAGGCCGTGGCCGGCTTTCAGGTGGGCGGGGATTTCATCGAAGAGCTGTTCGATGCTGTCGGCGCCGATGGCCGCCAGCATGGCTTGGACGTCGTCTTCGGTATGGGGGATGTAGGGCATGGGGGTTCCGGATGGATTAAGCGGTGATCGGAAAGGCCACGAAGCTCAACAGCGGCGGAGTTGAAAGTTAAAAGTTAAAAGTTAAAAGGAAAACCCCGTGGACTGGCCCCAAAAAAGTAGACACCTTCATTGACGAGGAAGGTGTATGCAATATCGGAGCAAGCGTCGTTTCAGT
>JAKUPL010000052.1 GCA_022449455.1 Alcanivorax sp.
CCGCCCCGTCCTCGGTCAGGGGCATGCCCAGCAGGCCGGCGCCGCGCGTGACGATGCGGCGCAGCTCCGCCGGCTCATAGAAGGTGAGGCGCAGCGGAATGCCGAAACGCTCCCGCAGAGGCGTGGTAATGAGGCCCGACCGCGTGGTCGCGGCGACCAGCGTGAAGGGCGGCAAGTCGATGCGGATGGAGCGCGCCGCCGGCCCCTCGCCGATGATCAGGTCGAGCTGGAAATCCTCCATCGCCGGATAGAGCACTTCCTCCACGGCAGGATTGAGGCGGTGAATCTCGTCGATGAACAGCACGTCGCGCGGCTGCAGGTTGGTCAGCAGCGCCGCGAGGTCGCCCGCCTTGGCGATAACCGGGCCGGATGTCGCACGGAAATTCACCCCCAGCTCGCGCGCCACGATCTGCGCCAGCGTGGTCTTGCCGAGGCCGGGCGGGCCGGCGAACAGCACATGGTCGAGCGCCTCGCCGCGGCCGCGCGCCGCCTCGATGAAGATGGACAGGTTCTCGCGCACCGGCTTCTGGCCGACGAAATCGTCGAGGACCAGCGGACGCAGCGTATTGTCCTGCGTCTCCACGCCCTCCGCTTCGGGCGAGACGATACGGTCCGGGCTGTCGATCATGTCGCCAGCTCCTTCAGCGCCGCCGGGATCAGCGCCTGCAGCTCGGCCCCCTCACCAAGGTTCCGGCTGGCCTTCATGACGGCGGCGAAGGCCTCGGTCCGGCCATAGCCTAGATTGACCAGCGCAGAGACCGCATCGCCCGCGGCACCCTCGACTCCACCAACAAGGGCAGCGCCACCGTTCACAGGCTTGCCGCCATCTGCCTTGGCACCGACGGTCAGCGCCGCCAGCGACAGATGCGCGGTCTTGTCCTTCAGCTCATTCACGATGCGCGCGGCCAGCTTTGGCCCCACCCCGTCGGCGCGCACCAGCATCTTCGGGTCGTTCACCGCGATGGCCTGGGCGATCTGGTCCGGCGTCAGGGCAGAGAGGATGGCCAGCGCCACCCGCGCACCGACGCCCTGCACCGTCATCAGCAGGCGGAACCAGTCACGTTCGGTGGCGTCGAGAAAGCCATAGAGCCGGATATGATCTTCGCCGACATGGGTGTCGATCAGCAGCGTGACTGCCTCGCCCGGCTTCGGTAGCCGGTCCAGCGTGCGCCCGGCCGCGAAGACCAGATAGCCGACGCCATTCACGTCGATCACCGCGTGATCGGTGCCGGCGCTGTCCAGCAGCCCGCGCAGCCTGGCGATCATCGCGCGCCTGCCGCCTGCGCCATGAGCAGCGCCTTCTCATAGGCCGACCCGGTCTGCCGGAAATGCGCATGGCAGATGGCAACGGCCAGCGCATCCGCCGCATCCGGACCGATGGCGTTGGAGCCGGGCAGCAGCGTGCGCACCATCATCTGCACCTGCTCCTTCGCGGCATGGCCGGCGCCGACCACCGCCTTCTTCACCCGGTTCGGCGCATATTCCGTGACCGGAATGCCAAGGCTGGCCGGCGCCAGGATGACGGCACCGCGCGCAAGGCCCAGCTTCAGCGTGGATTCCGGGTTCTTGTTCACGAAAGTTTCCTCGATGGCCGCCTCGTCCGGGGCGAAACGCTCCAGGATGTCGGCCACGCCCCGGTTCAGCTGCAAAAGGCGGGAGGCGATGTCAGCGGCGGAATCGGAACGCACCACGCCATTGGCAACGTGGATGAGGCGGGTGCCCACCGCCTCGATCACGCCCCAGCCCGTGTTCCGCAGCCCCGGATCGAGGCCGATCAGCCGCATTGCCCGCTCCCACCCGGCGCCAATCAGGCCGCCGTCAGCTTTTCCATCACATCGTCGGAGATTTCGAAATTCGCCGCGACGCTCTGCACATCGTCATTGTCTTCCAGCACGTCGATCAGCTTCAGCAGCGACGCCGCCTTCTCCTCATCGACCGGCGTCGTGTTTTGCGGCCGCCAGACGAGGCCGGCCTGCTGGGCGGCGCCGAACTTCTCCTCCAGCGCGTCGCGCACGGCGGCGAAATCCTCCTGCGAGCAGGTGACCTCATGGGTCTCCTCGCTCGTCTCCACATTCTCGGCACCGGCTTCCAGCGCCGCCTCGAACATCGTGTCCGAATCGGCGGCCTTCACCGGATAGATCAGCTGGCCGACCCGGTCGAACATGAAGGACACGGAATTGGTCTCGCCCAGCGACCCGCCATGCTTGGAGAAGGCGGCCCGGACCTCGGCGGCGGTGCGGTTGCGGTTGTCGGTCAGCGCCTCGACGATGACGGCGACGCCGCCGGGGCCATAGCCCTCATAGCGCATCTCCACATAATCGGTATCGCCCTCGCCGCCCGTTCCCTTCTTGATGGCGCGGTTGATATTGTCGTTCGGCATGTTGTTCGCCCGGCCCAGCGCGATGGCCGCACGCAGGCGCGGATTGGACGACGGATCGTCGCTGATCTTCGCCGCCGTGGTGATCTCGCGGGCGATCTTGGTGAACAGCTTGGCGCGCTTTGCGTCCTGCGCGCCCTTGCGGTGCATGATGTTCTTGAATTGCGAATGGCCGGCCATGACTGCCTGTCCTGGGATTCCATAACGTGAGGTTGCTGGTTTATACCAGATGTAGTGGATCATCGCACGCGGAACCGCTGCATGAACGCGACTCCGGCAAATATTTGCCCTGTCCCGCAGTGACCGCCCGCACCGATACCATCCGGTAAGACGTTGTTGGACTTAACAAATGCCATGCGCCATGCAAGAGAATTCTGTAGAGTAGGCAAGCCTGAGCGCAGTCAGGCCAACGAGAAGGACGGTATCGCGGCCAGCGCCGCGGACAGCGATGGGTGTGGGGTTTTTCCTCGGGACTTGCCAAGGCACGCCGGCTAGGGATACGACGCAAGCGCAGGACGGCAGGACAGAAAGCAGAAAAAATGCGCCGGGTGAAGAGGCGCAGGCGGGGGACGGCTCCATTTAATGTCGAGGATCGATCAACTCAACGTCATGATCGTGGATGACAACCAGCACATGCGTTCGCTGGTCCGTGCCATCATGGAGGCAATCGGCATCCGCAATCTCATCGAGGCGCGCGATGGCGAGCACGCGCTGGACAAGATGCGCAACAACGAGGTGCATCTTGTGATCACCGACTGGAACATGGAGCCGATGGACGGCATCGACTTCACGCGCTATCTGCGCAGCAGCCCCGACAGCCCCGATCCCTTCATTCCGGTCATCATGCTGACCGGCCATACCGAGCGCGCGAAGGTGGAACTGGCGCGCGATGCCGGCGTGGACGAATTCATCGCCAAGCCGGTCACCGCGAAGGCGCTGCTGGCGCGCATCAACTCCATCGTGAACCATCGCCGGCCCTTCATTCGGACCGGCCGCTATTTCGGACCGGACCGGCGACGAAAAAACATGCCGTTCGACGGTCCGGAGAAGCGGGCCGACGAAAATTAGGGTATATAAAATCCTATCATTCTCCACTCCGCCCGGCACTGCCGGGCTCAAGACGGCAGGGCAAGGGCCGATGACGAAGAAGAACATCGAGATCATCCACCCGGCGAACAAGCTGAAGCAGTACATCACCGATCCGCGCAGCCTGAACGCGACTGCCCTCGCCAAGGCCGAGGCCGCGATGCAGAAGGTGGCCGGCTCCATCGACCTCACCAAGGAGGCCGACCCCACGCTGAAGGAGATGCAGGCCGCCTATCAGACGATGAAGGGCGACCCCAGCCAGGCCCAGGCACAGGGCCAGCGCATCTACAATCTGGCGCACGACCTGCGCGGCCTGGGATCGAATTTCAACTACCCGCTGCTCACCCGGATCGGCGGGTCGCTGTGCCGCTTCATCGAAGGGCTTGAGACCGCCAGCGACACCCAGCTCGAAATTATCCGCGCCCATATCGACGCGATCCGCGCCGTGCTGCACAACAAGATGAGCGGCGAAGGTCACGCCATCGGCATCCAGATCGCCGAAGGGCTGGAAACGCTGGTCCGCGAGGAACGCTGAAAGGCTACTCCGCCGCCCGCGCTGAGGTTCCCGCCAGCCAGAAGGCGACGGCCGACAGCGCGGCCAGCACCACGAGCACCATCAGCACCAGATCGTAGCCGCCGGACCATTCCCATAGCAGCGCCGCCACGAACGGCGCTATCGCCTTCGCCACGGTTGCCGGCATGTACATCGCACCGTTCACCGTGGCATAGGCCTCGCTGGTCAGCAGTTCCGGCACGATGGTCGCCCGCACGATGGTCATGACGCCGTTCGCGGTGCCGTAGAGCGCGCAGAAGCCGATCGCCAGCGCCGCCGTCGTCGGCACCAGCCAGAGCAGCGCCATCGCCAGTACCATCAGCGAGAACACGACACGTCCCGCCACCGCCGAACTCATGCGCCCGCCCAGGCTCATCAGCACGATCCGGCCGGCCACCTGCATCGGCCCGATCACCGACATCGCGCCGATGATCGCCGCCATCGGCAGGCCGCGGCCGATCATCATCGGCACCAGATGGAACAGCAGGGCGGCAATCAGCGCGCTGTACAGCACGAAGGCCATCAAAAGTGCCCAAAAACGCGGCAGCGCCATCAGCTGACGCATCAGCGCCTTGCCGGCGCCCGCCGGTTTTGCCGCCGGCACCGATTCGGGCACATCCTGTTGCCGGGCCGCCTTGCGGGCAGGGTCGCGCAGCACCACCAGATGGATCGTGGCGCAGAACAGCAGGTTCCATAAGGCCAGCCCGACCAGCGCCTCGCGCCAGCCCCACAGCTCGATCATCAGCTGGGTCAGCGGGATGAAGGCCGTGCTGGCCAGCCCGCCGATCAGCGTCATCGCGGTGATGCCGGAGCGGTAGCGCGTACCCAGCCGCACTGCCAGCACCGCGAAGGCCGGTTCATAGAGGGTGGAGGCCAGCGCCATGCCCATCAGCGCCCAGATCGCATAGAAGACGAAGATGCTGTCCGTGACCGCCCAGATCGCCAGCACCGCCGCCCCCAGCAGCGAGCCTATCGTCATCACCAGCCGCGCCCGCCCCCGGTCGATGGCGATGCCGACCGGCAGCGCCGTCAGGCCCGACACCAGCAGGCCAATCGACAGCGCCCCGTTGATCGACGCCCGCGACCAGCCGAGATCCTGCTCCATCGGCACGACGAACAGCGAGAAGCTGTAGAACAGCGACCCCCAGGAAACGAGCTGCGCGCTGGCCAGGGTCAGGACGAGGATCCAGCCCTGGCGGTCGAGGCCGGCGGCCGAGGACGGCTTGGCGGGGGCGGTCATACTGTCATGAGCCTGCGGCGATGGAGAATTGGTCTAGACCTTGGCGGGAGCACAGCACTTTACCGCAGTATCGGCAATCCGGATGTCCTTGCGATTTGTCGGTTGTGCAGAGCAGACGCCGGTTTCCGGCAATTCCAGCTCGACCTTCGCCGCCGCCTCCCTGTCACCAGCCAGCGCGGCAACGATGGAACGCACCTGCTCGTGCCCGGTGGCCAGCAGGAAAGTCGGCGCACGGCCATAGCTCTTCATGCCGGCGATGTAGAATCCCGGTTCCGGATGCGCCAGTTCCGCCGCGCCATGCGGCCGCACCGTGCCGCAGCTGTGGATGTTGGGGTCGATCAGCGGCGCCAGCGCCGAGGCACATTCCAGCGCCGGATCGATGCCGAGGCGCACCTCGCGCAGGAAGGACAGGTCCGGGCGGAAGCCGGTCGCCACCACGATCTCGTCCACGGCCACCTCCTGTCCATTGCCTGTAACCTGCAGACCGTCCTGCGGCGCGGCGGTGATGCCAGTCGTCCGGAACGGCGCCAGTAGCGTCACCGTACCGGCCTCGATGGCCTGCCGCGCCCGTATGCCCAGCTCGCCCCGTGCCGGCAGCGCATCGGCGGCACCGCCGCCGAACAGCCGCTGCGGATCGGCCCGGCGGACCGCCCAGAAGATCGCGGTTTCCGGCACGGCCTCTTTCAGCGTCAGCAGGTCGAGCAGCACATTGATCGCGGAATGCCCGCCACCGACCACCAGTACCCGCCGGCCGGCATAGCGTGCCCTGTCCTGCCCCTTCACATCCGGAATGCCATAGGCGATGCGGTCGGCGAACTGCTGCTCTCCGGCCGCAGGATAACCGCCCGCCCCCATCGGGTTCGGTGCGGTCCAGGTGCCGCTGGCATCGATCACCGCGCGGGCCCGGACGGTCTCCCGCCGGCCATCCGCCAGCGCAACCTCCACCGCGAAGGGGGTTTCTTCCCGGCCCGCCGTCACCGCCTTGTCCAGCGCCTCCCGCCCGACCGACACAACCCGCGCGCCGAAGCGCAGGAAGGGGGCGATCTGCGGCAGCGCCGCCAGCGGCTCCAGATAGTGCGTCACCAGATCGCCGCCGGTCGGCAGGTCGTCCTGCGGCGGCGGCGTCCAGCCCGATGACTGCAGCAACGCCCGCGCCGCGCGGTCAATGTTGAACCGCCAGGGCGAGAACATCCGCACATGGCGCCAGCGCCGCACGCTATCCCCCACCACCGGCCCGGTCTCCAGCACCAGGAAAGGCAGGCCGCGCTCGACAAGGCGGGCGGCGGCGGCAAGGCCGACAGGGCCGGCGCCGATCACCACGACCGGCAGGGAGGAGTCAGTACCCAGATTTGACATTTCGATCTCCATACATCGAAGGGCAATGCATTACAGGCAAAATTTTTTACGGCCGGCAGCTACCCTGCGTCTCGACCGTGGCATCGCGCACCAGCATCTCATGGCTTTCCTGCAGGCAGCGCGTCACGCCCATCCAGGAACCGACCGCGACCCGGAAGGCCTCGCGTCCCAGATCGGTCAGCGCATAGACCTTGCGCTCCCGCCCCTGCACCATCTCCGTCTCGACAGTGACATAGCCGCCTGCCTCGAAATCCCGCAGCACCGGATAGATCGTCCCTTCGCCCGGCGTACAGCAACCGCGCGTTACGCTCTCCACCCGCTTGGCGATCTCGTAGCCATGCAGCGGCTGCTTGTAGAGCACGCAAAGGATGAAGAACTTGGACAGGCCCATCTTGATCAGCCCGTTCCAGTATTCCGGGCTGGTGTAATCGGTGGACGGACGGGTCTCCGCACCCTGTTTATGCATCGAGGCTCTAGGCATGGCTGAAAACTATACCTTACCCCTCAATGCATCAAGGGTCTTTTTGCGTAGCACGCAAGAAAAAGGCCGCCCGTGGGAACGGGCGGCCAAGTCAGGGAGATGAGAAGCAATGGCTGCAGCCTACAAGTTGTTATATTGAATGACAACAGATTCACGACAGAAGCGCTGACCAATCTGCGTATCCCCCAGACAGAACCGCGTGCCGCAGTCCGCGCTTCGGCTATCGCCAAATCGATCGAAAACCCCTAAAATTTTTGCAAGAAGCGAAAACGAGGTGGGGCGGCGTGATGAGCGGAGACAGGCCGGGGGACAAGACCCCGGGGGGCAAGACCCATGAGGTCATCCAGCCCAGGAACAAGCTGCGCGAAATGGTCGGCGGCAAGAAGCCGCTGGGCGGCGATGTGCTGCGCAAGGCGGAAACCGCCGCGAAGAAGGTACAGGACAGGACCGACTATACCGGCCACGCCCAGACCAACCTGACGCGGCTGATGGTCGCCTATGACCGGGCGCAGGGCGCCGAACGGGCCGAGGCACTGCACGACATGTTCGAGATCGCCCATGACATGCGCGGTGAGGGCGGCAGCTTCGGCTTTCCTTTGGTCACCCAGATCGGCGACATCTTGTGCAAGCACCTGACCGCGCTGAAATCGCCGGAGGCGCTGGAGCTGCCCATCGTGAAGCTGCATATCGACGCGCTGAAGGTCGTCATCAACCAGCGCCTGCGCGGCGAGGGCGACGATACGGCAAAACAGGTCGTGGACGGGCTGGCCCGGATCGCCCTTAAGCCCCGTTAAAGTACCGGTAGCGCCGGGGCCAGCCGCCCGCCCAGCCGCACCGGCTGGACGCTTTTCGCAAGGCCGCTCCGGTCGTCGGTCTCGACGAACACGCCGCACAGCGTGCCCTCGCCCGCCCCCGGCTCCAGCCGCTCGCCCGGCAGCTTGCGCACGAAACGGGCGACCGCGGTCTCCTTCTTCATGCCGATCACGCTGTCATAGTCGCCACACATGCCGGCATCGGTCTGGTAGGCGGTGCCGCCCGGCAGCAGCTGCGAGTCCGCCGTCGGCACATGGCTGTGCGTGCCGACCACCAGCGAGACGCGGCCATCGCAGAAATGGCCCATCGCCATCTTCTCGCTGGTCGCCTCGGCATGCACATCGATGATCGCCGCCTGCACACCGCCGCCCAGCACATTGCGCGCCAGTTCCCGCGCCACCGCCTGGAACGGATCGTCCAGCGGGTCCATGAACAGCCGACCCATCACATTCACCACCAGCACCTTCTTGCCGGCCTGGGTCTGATAGACATGCGCCCCCTTGCCCGGCGTGCCCGGCGGGTAATTGGCCGGGCGCAGCAGGCGCGGATCGGTGGTGATGTAGGACAGCGCCTCGCGCTGGTCCCAGGCATGGTTGCCGGTGGTCACCACATCGGCGCCCAGCGCGTAGAATTCCTCGCAGATCTTCTGGGTAATGCCGAACCCGCCGGCCGCGTTCTCGCCATTGATGACGACGAAATCCAGCTTCAGGTCGCGCTTCAGGCCCGGCAGGTGGGCGGCGATGGCATCCCGGCCGGGCCGGCCCACCACATCGCCCAGAAACAGCAAACGCATCTCTACTCTCTTTCCAATTCTATTCGTGCGTCCGAATCGCGCCCTGTTCGGTCACGATCCAGTCGAGCCGCTGGTCGGTCGCCTCGCGCGGCACGCTCTCGACCTCCTGCGCGGCATAGGCGATGCCGATGGCCAGCACCGGCCCTTTCTCCTGCAGCATCGCCAGCGTGCGGTCGTAATAGCCGCCGCCATAGCCCAGGCGATAGCCCGCCCGATCGAACGCCAGCAGCGGCACCAGCAGCACCATAGGTTCGACATCCGGCGCCGTGGCCGGCGGCACGGGAATGTCCCACACGCCGCGCTCCAGCGCGTCACCCGGCCGCCACAACCGGAAGGACAATGGCAGGCCGCGCCTTGGCGTCACCGGCAGGCACAGATCATGTCCGCCCGCCGCCAGCGCCAGCAGGGATGGCAGCGGGTCGGCCTCGTCCCCCATCGCACAATAGCCGGAGATAATGGCTGCTTCCGGTAGCGATACCGTGCTCAACAGATTGGCGGCGATCCGCGCCCCGGCATCGGGATGGGCCGCATGTGCCGCCGCCCGGCGGCGCTTCGCCGCTGCGCGTTCCACGGCCTTCACCGCCGCGATATCGGCGTCAATCCTCAGCATGGCCGGATGGAATAAAGGTGGGCGCCGCCGCCTCGGCCGTCGGTCATTTGCTCGTCCTCCTAGCCCTGCAACGCAGGTGGGTACCGCATAATGGAGCCACGGCTCCGACAGAGGCAGTTCCCTGGAGATGAGCATTGGGCCCGGGGACATAAGCGACCATATCGCACCGCGCAGCAGGCGCCCGCCTCAGTATCTAGGCGTTCTCTAGCCCGTCGGCAATATGCTCAATGCGTTCGGCCAGGGCAGAGAGTGCCGCGATGGTAGCCTGGTTCTGCGCTGGAGCCGGTGCTGCCGCGCCGTTTCCGCCGCCATTGACGCTGCCCTGCCTGGCGTCATCCAGCTCGTCGGCGATCAGCAGGCTGGCCATGACCAGCAGGCGGGTATCGCCGACCTGCCCGACCTGTTCGACCAGGGAGGAGACCTTTTCGTCCACCGACCCGGCGAGGCGGATCAGCCGCTGTTCCTGCCCGTCCTCGCAGGCGATGCGGTAGAAACGGCCATTGATGGAGACCTCGACAGACGCCACGCCTATTTCTCCAGAACCAGTTTCAGCCGGTTGATGGTGCGGTCCAGCCGCTGCGAGACCAGCCCCGTCACCTCGGAAAGCTTCGCATATTCCGCCCGCGCATCGTCCAGCGCGCGCTGCAGTTCCGCCGATCCCTCGCCCGCCTCGGCCGACAGCGCAGAGCCGCCGCGCCGCGCCAGGGCCGATTCCAGCCGCGCCACGGCCTGGGCCAACCGCTCCAGTACCATATCCAGGGTCGGCGCTTCCTTCATGATGATGGGCGATTCCTGCCAGAGTTCCTGCCAAATTAGCTTGCGCAAGATAGGCACGCGCCACGGCACCCGTCAACCGGAGGGCCGCCGGCGCCCCGAAACGGGCGTCCGGAAGCCGGAATCGGAACCGCTAATAAATAAGGCGTGCGATACCCTGCCCTGCGCTTTGCCGGGTTGACGGAGGGGCCGCCCGGCGGCATGTTCCACGCGCCCGACCAGATCGCCCTCGGACGCGCCGGGGCGCGGCGTTTTTTCGTACCTTCGAGCCTGCGACCACGCCATGACCGCACAGACCAGCCAGTCCGTTCCCCACAAGCCGATGGCCAACGCCATTCGCGCCCTGTCGATGGATGCCGTCGAGGCGGCAAAGTCCGGCCATCCCGGCATGCCGATGGGCATGGCCGACGTGGCGACGGTGCTGTACTCGAAATTCCTGAAATTCGACGCAGCCGACCCGCACTGGCCGGACCGCGACCGCTTCGTGCTGTCGGCCGGCCACGGCTCCATGCTGCTCTACAGCCTGCTCTATCTCACCGGCTATCCGGAGATGACCATCGAGCAGGTGAAGAATTTCCGCCAGCTCGGCAGCATCACCGCCGGCCACCCCGAATATGGCCATGCGCCGGGCATCGAGACGACCACCGGCCCGCTGGGCCAGGGCTTCGCCAACGCCGTGGGCATGGCCCTGGCGGAAAAGATGCTGGCGGCCCAGTT
>JAKUPL010000053.1 GCA_022449455.1 Alcanivorax sp.
CGGCGTGCCGCCGGCCCGGCTGTTACAAACCGGTTAACCCTCTACTCAAATTGGCGATTAAAAATGGGGGGATTACACTATCAGCATAGGAAATACAGGCTTCAATAAAATCTCGCCTGTAATGCTTTATTCCCTTTTTCTCTTGTAAAACTGCTTGCTTGAGAGAGTTGTACTTTGCAAATACCTCACCAGTAGGAATTGGGGTTTCGCTTGTAATGAAAGTTGGAGCCTTCCCTTTTTTCGGCTTTACATGCTGAGGTTTTCCATAAAGTAGGCGAACCAATTGCTCCCAGTTTTCATTTTCTGCCTCTGAGCTTGAAAAGTTTACCCACATCCTTGCCTTCATAAAGGTAGGCAAGAAAGGCTCACCGTCATCACCAAACTCACACACTATGGGAATAAATTTTGATTGTTTTACTTTTGCGTAAACCTCGCCAGATATAATCTGCGACTCAGTACCAACACCGGCTTTCCTTGCATCAGCTTTTTCTGCATACGCTCGGTCGCATATAACTAATACATGCGTGACTTTTGGATCAGTTACCATGCTCTCCATAAAAACGTACTTGTCATCACCTTCCTTCAAATCATAGATATCCAAAATGACATCGACACCATCGGCAATAAGCCTATCAGCCCAATGCTTGACCAGCTCTTGATGTGACGGATCTGTCCAACTATATGAGATAAATACTTTTGGTTCTTCCATAAGGTCTTTCTTCTTGTTGAGCTAACGCTGCCAGCATGCGCGGCTTTGTAGTGAAGGCGAAGCCGCAACGTAAAAGGCGTCACCGTGCCTGGCTTGGTTATGTTGTTTCACTACAGGTTCCGATCCAGAAGCATCAAGATTATGCCAAGGCCCATTAGAGTGAAGCCAAGTCGCTCACGACGAGTAAAAGTCTTAAGCATTCTCATGGCCGCGTTCAGATCTTCACCGGTTTTACTGATTACAACGGTATCGTGAGGACTGACATCATTATTTCGAGGAATACCATATTTTGCCACCAGGAATATTCCGATAGCCTCGAAGACCATTCCAGCGTTGGTCATATCCGAGAGGAATTCTCCAACCTTATTCAAGAAATCCATGTCAAATCTCAAGTCCTAGCAGCAACATAACGCCATGCTTATCGGCGCGACGACAGCCGCGTCCGGTAAAGATACTGGTTATATTTCTCTCCCTTTTCACCGGAGTTTCACCGGATCATCAGCAGGTTAAGTCTGTAAGGGAGGTGGAGCTCCCAAGACGGGACGACACGCTTGAACAGCTTGTTCACAAATGACTTAGCTTCTCTTAGAACCTCAATAACCATAAGCAAACCCTCCTTAGGTTGAGTTGATAGATAACCGACAATTTCAGAAAGCACGAACATCCCCCAGAAACTGGATGGATTGAGCAATACAAAAATTAAGCTTGTCATCATCAGTCTTAGGAGGCCACTTCTGAGAGACGCTACGTAAGCGTTTCGACTTTTTTGAATATAACGCCCAAATCAGGTGCGCCGTAGGCGTCACCTGATTTGCTTGTTAGCAATACAAACTGTCAAGGCTGGCGATCATAAAGTGTGTAATTTTGAACCAAACATCAGCACAATTTCTTTGAAATTTCCGCGACTAATAGAACCTCTAACTTCTCTTAGCACTTCATCAACTACAATAGCCTCATTTTGATACGTATATTCAGATTGCACCACTACCAGCAACAAACGTTCATCCTCGTAATTCTTGTTATGCTTCTTTTCAATTGAAAGGATTATACGCCCTGCTAATGAGTCCATCTCTTTCTTTAAGTGCGCCAACACTTTTAAAGGTAAAACACTAGCCCCATTACTTTTAGTTGCGGTTAGGTATAAGTAGTCATATTTGGGAGCACCCAATGTAATTTCAATGATTAACTCTTCTTCATTGTCAACAATCTTGGCGTCGTAATTTTCGTCTTGGACACCTAATTTTATATAAGCCTCTCCTGATATTTTTCTAGCCCTAATAAATCCCAATAATGGAACAAACTCTTCTCTCAAATACTTGTTGCCCCGAAATTTATTAGAAAAGTAACCATCTGGCGCAGAACGATAAATCAGATCTTCTGTTGAATTTAAAGCTATATAATCATTAATAATGCTTGCAAATTCAATTACTTTGACTGGCTCATCAAATGCTGACATATCAAAGTCACTCTTCTTATATGTCCTAGTCTTTGGAGGGTTATATTTTAAGTCAACCTCCATTTCAAATGATAAAACCAAATCAATATAGATCTTCATCAAATCCGGACTCAAGCTGTTATCAAAGTCTTCCCTATGATTATTCAAGAAGCATTCGCCTTCAAAAGAAAAATACTTCCCAAATATAACCATCAACTTATTTATCAAAATATCACTCAGCTTGTCCCTTCTACCAGGGTCCTCTTGAATAAAACTGAACCCCCATAAAAAGAAATCTTCAATATGAGTAACTTCGTGTTCGTAAACATAGACTTTTACGTCAAAGTCTCCATTGAATTCACTCAAAAAATCATTGATTTCGTTGTTGAATAGGCGGTATTTTTTCCATCCTAAAACACAGTATGGTGAGCCATGTAAAAATGGGAAAAATGAATGTGATTGCTTTTCTTCTTTTTTATTAATTTCATTCATAAGCTTGCTAACATCAAACATTTATTCATTCCGAGATTGTGATTTTTTATCTTAGTGTGCCTATATCTCAAGGTAGTGCTAACAGGAATCAGGACGCCAGCTCGAATATCCAATGAACGCCCCGGCGTCATATCACTTTCCTTGAATTCCCCTAAAGGAAAATAAAACCAGAAAAGTCAGCCACTTACAAATTAGGCGAGCAGCCTCCCACTGATATCTTGACCAGCGCTTTCCCTAGAACGCAAAAGGCCGCCGACGTTCCCACGCCGGCGGCCTTTTAAGTAAGCCCTTACTAGCAGCCTAAATCAGATCACTCCCACTCAATCGTAGCCGGCGGCTTGGACGAGATGTCATACGTCACCCGACTGATCCCCGGGATCTCGTTAATGATCCGGCTGGAGACCTTCTCCAGGAACTCGTAGGGCAGGTGCGCCCAGCGGGCGGTCATGAAGTCGATGGTTTCCACGGCGCGGAGCGCTACCACGTATTCGTAGCGGCGGGCGTCGCCGACGACGCCGACGGATTTGACCGGGAGGAAGACGGCGAAGGCCTGGCTGGTTTTGTGGTAGAGGCCGTCGGCTTTGAGTTCTTCGATGAAGATGTGGTCCGCGAGGCGGAGGGTGTCGGCGTAGTCCTTTTTGACTTCGCCGAGGATGCGCACGCCGAGGCCGGGGCCGGGGAAGGGGTGGCGGTAGACCATGTCGTAGGGCAGGCCGAGTTCCAGGCCGATTTTGCGGACTTCGTCTTTGAAGAGTTCGCGCAGGGGTTCGACGAGTTTGAGCTTCATGTGCTCGGGGAGGCCGCCCACGTTGTGGTGGGATTTGATGACGTGGGCGCCGCCGGTTTTGGAGGCGGCGGATTCGATTACGTCGGGGTAGATGGTGCCTTGGGCAAGCCAGTTGGCGTTTTTCAGTTTGGCGGCTTCGGCGTCGAAGATGTCGATGAAGGTGTTGCCGATGATTTTGCGCTTCTTCTCCGGGTCGGCTTCGCCGGCGAGGCGGGAGAGGAAGTGGTCTTCGGCGTCGACGCGGATGACGCGCACGCCCATGTGGTCGGCGAACATTTCCATGACCTGGTCGCCTTCGCCGTGGCGAAGGAGGCCGTTGTCGACGAAGACGCAGGTGAGCTGGTCGCCGATGGCTTTGTGCAGCAGCGCGGCGACCACGGAGGAGTCGACGCCGCCGGAGAGGCCGAGGATGACGTGGTCGGTGCCCACCTGTTCCTGGATGGTGGCGATGGCGTCGTCGATAATTTTGGCCGGCGTCCAGAGGGCGTCGCAGGCGCAGATTTCGCGGATAAAGCGTTCCAGCAGGCGGCCGCCCTGGAGGGTGTGGGTGACTTCCGGGTGGAACTGGATGCCGTAGAAGCGCTTTTCATCGTTGGCCATGCCGGCGATGGGGCAGCTGTCGGTGGTGGCGGTGACGACGAAGCCTTCCGGCGTCGAGCCGACGCGGTCGCCGTGACTCATCCAGACGTCCAGGTATTCGTGGCCGGCTTCTTCGTGGTCGACGATGCCGTTGAGCAGGTCGTTGCCGTCGGCTTTGGTGACGCGGGCGTAGCCGAATTCGTGTTTTTCACCGGCGATGACGGCGCCGCCCAGTTGCTCGGCCATGGTTTGCATGCCGTAGCAGATGCCCAGCACCGGCACGCCCTGCTCGAACACCGCTTGCGGGGCGCGGGGGGTCTCGGCGGCGGTGACGGATTCCGGGCCGCCGGAGAGGATGATGCCTTTGGGGTCGAATTCGGCGATCTCTTCGGCGCTGATGTCGAAGGCACGGATTTCACAGTAGACGCCGATTTCGCGCACGCGGCGGGCGATCAGCTGGGTGTACTGGGAGCCGAAGTCGAGGATCAGGATGCGCTGGGCGTGGATGTCTTGCATGGTTTAAATTCCGCTGGACGCCGGACGCTGGACGCCGGACGCCGGTTGAGTAAACGCTGGACGCCAGACGCTGGAGGCTGGACGCTTTAAAAACAAAAATCGGGCGAGCCTTGGCTCGTCCGATTTTTAGCGTCCGGCGTCCGGCGTCCAGCGTCCGGCTCCCGTGGGCTCACCCCACGGGGTAGTTCGGCGCTTCTTTCGTAATCGTCACATCATGCACGTGGGATTCCTTCATGCCCGCGTTGGTGACTTTCACAAAGTAGGGCTTGGTGCGCATTTCGTCGATCCCGGCGCAGCCGGTGTAGCCCATGGAGGCGCGCAGGCCGCCCATCAGCTGGTGGACGATGGCGCTCATGGGGCCCTTATAGGGCACCCGGCCTTCGATGCCTTCGGGCACCAGCTTCTCGATGCCGGCGGCGGCGTCCTGGAAGTAGCGGTCGGACGAGCCGGTTTTGCCGGACATGGCACCCAGGGAACCCATGCCCCGGTAGGCTTTGTAGTAGCCGCCCTGGAACAGTTCCACTTCGCCGGGGGCTTCCTCGGTGCCGGCCAGCAGGGAGCCGATCATGATGGCGTGGGCGCCGGCGGCCACGGCCTTGGCGATGTCGCCGGAGAAGCGGATGCCGCCGTCGGAGATCAGCGGCACGTCGGTGCCCTTGAGGGCGGCGGCCACTTCGGAGACGGCGGTGATCTGCGGCACGCCGATGCCGGCGACGATGCGGGTGGTGCAGATGGAGCCCGGGCCGATGCCCACCTTGACGCCGTCGGCGCCGGCTTCCATCAGCGCCTTGGCGGCTTCGGCGGTGGCGATGTTGCCGCCGATCACGTCCACCTCGGGGAAGTGTTTCTTGACCCAGGCGACGCGATTCAGCACGCCCTGGGAGTGGCCGTGGGCGGTGTCCACCACGATCACGTCCACGCCGGCTTCCACCAGCGCGGCGACGCGCTCCTCGGTGCCGCCGCCGGTGCCCACCGCCGCGCCCACGCGCAGGCGGCCCTGGGCGTCCTTGCAGGCGTTCGGGTAACGGGTGGCTTTTTCGATGTCCTTGACGGTGATCATGCCGCGCAGGGCGCCGGATTCATTGACCACCAGGATCTTCTCGATGCGGTGCTTGTGCAGCAGCGCCTGCACTTCGCTGGCGTCGGCGCCCTCGCCCACCGTCACCAGGCGCTCGCGGCCGGTCATGATGTCGGCCACGTGCTGGTCGTAGTCGGTGATGAAGCGGGTGTCACGGCTGGTGACGATGCCCACCACCTGCTCGCCTTCCACCACCGGCACGCCGGAGATGTTGTTGGCATCGGTGAGGTTGATCAGCTCACGGACGGTGGCGTTGGGGCTGATGGTGATCGGGTCCTTGACCACGCCGGATTCGAACTTCTTGACCGCGCGCACCTGCCGGGCCTGGTCTTCCACCGGCATGCTTTTGTGCAGGATGCCGATGCCGCCTTCCTGGGCCATGGTGATGGCCAGGCGGTGCTCGGTGACGGTGTCCATGGCCGCCGAGATCAGCGGGATATTCAGCTCGATGTTGCGGGTCAGCCGGGTCTTCAGCGAGACCGCGTTGGGCAGCACATCGGAGTGGGCGGGCAGGAGCAGGACGTCGTCGAACGTGAGTGCTTCTTGCGCGATTCTGAGCATTTTGCACCGTATACAACTGGGGGAGTCTGATCCCCGGTGCGCCGGGCTGTCGCCGGCCGGGAAGCCGGGTCGGGCGGGGAGGAGCCGGCGCGAGGGCGAACCAGGGGCTCCGTTAAATTAAGCCGGATAATATACCGTAAATTAACCCCTCCCGGCAATCGAAATGCATCGCCCGCGGGTGGCTCGGTGGCCGCTTTCAGCGGCCGATGCAGGGTGAAGGATGCAGGATACAGGCGCGGATGGGGCCCTCGTATCGGAGAGGCCATGGTCGCGAAAAAGCCATGGGGTGAGGGCATGTGCCCAAACACGCGCGGGCACGGCCTGGCGTTCAAGCACGGCCCACCCCGCGCGCCTGTATCCTGAATCCTTCACCCTGCATCGCGATTTCTGGCCGGCAAGGCCATAAATCGCTACATTGCGCGCCATGGATCCTTCATCGCGCAGCCAACCGTATTCCGTCAGCCGCTTGAACCTGGAAGCCCAGGGCCTGCTGGAGGGCAGCTTTCCCCTGATCTGGCTTCAGGGGGAGCTGTCCAATCTGGCGCGGCCCCGTTCCGGGCATCTGTATTTCAGCCTCAAGGACGACCGGGCCCAGGTTAGCGGGGCCATGTTTCGGAATCGTAACAGCCTGCTGCGGTTCCAGCCCCGGGACGGCCAGCAGGTGCTGGTGCGGGCGCGCATCACCCTGTACGTGCCCCGGGGCGGTTTCCAGATCATCGTCGAGCATATGGAAGAGGCCGGTGAAGGCGCCCTGCGGGCGCAGTTCGACGCGCTCAAGGCGAAGCTGGAGTCCGAGGGGCTGTTCGCCCAGGAACGTAAGCGCCCACTTCCCGCCTGGCCCAGGCAGATCGGGGTGATCACCAGCCCCAGCGGGGCCGCGATCCGCGACATTCTGCATGTGCTGCAGCGGCGCGCGCCGGGGATTCCGGTGCTGATCTTCCCCACCCCGGTGCAGGGCGCCGAGGCGCCGGCGCAGATCCGCGCCGCCCTGGAGCGGGCCACCGCCCGGGGCGATTGCGACGTGCTGGTGATCGGCCGGGGCGGCGGCAGCCTGGAGGATCTGTGGGCGTTCAACGACGAGGCCCTGGTGCGGGCGGTGGCGGCCAGCCCGGTGCCGGTGGTCAGCGCCGTGGGCCACGAGGTGGACGTGGCGCTCACCGATTTCGCGGCGGACGTGCGCGCGCCCACGCCGTCGGCGGCGGCGGAGTTGATCAGTCCGGACGGCGAGGCGTTGCTGCAGCGGCTGCGGGTGCTGGCGCGCCGCCAGCGCCACAGCATGGGCGTGGCCGTGAAGAGCCAGCGCCAGCGGCTGGACGGCCTGACCCGGCGCCTGCAGGTGCGCCATCCGGAGCGGCAGCTGGAGCAGACCCGGCAGCTGGTGGACGAGCAGCAGGCGCGCATGGCCCGGGCCCTGAGCCATAAGCTGGCGCTGCTGCGGAGCCGCTGGCGGCCGCTGGACGTGCGTCTGCGCCAGCAGTCGCCGGCCCAGCAGGTGGCGCGCCAGGCCCAGCGGCTGGCGGCGTTGCAGCGGCGGCTGCCGGTGCCGCTCAGCCATCAGCAGCGCCATCTGGAACAGCGGCTCACCGGCCTGGGCCGGCGGCTCAACACCGCCAGCCCCCTGGCCACCCTGGACCGGGGCTATTCCCTGACGCTGGTGGACGGCGAGCCGTTGCGGTCGGTGGAAACGCTGAAAGCAGGCCAGACCGTGGAAACGCGGCTGGCCAAGGGCGCGTTCGAGGCCACCGTCACCCGCGTTACGCCGCCGGCAGAAAACGACTGAGCAGATTGGCCAGCCGGTGACGGCGGAACGGCTTGGCCAGGTGGGCGTCCATGCCCGCCGCCAGGCAGCGCTGGCGCTCCTCGAACATGGCGTTGGCGGTGAGCGCCACGATCGGCACCGGGTCGCGGCCGGTTTCCCGCTCCCGGCGGCGCAGGGCCCGGGTGGCCTCCAGGCCGTCCATCACCGGCATCTGCACATCCATCAGAATACAGTCGAAGCGCTCCTCGCCGGCGCGGGCCAGGGCGCTGGCGCCGTCGCCGGCGGTGGCCACGTCCAGGCCCAGGTGCTCCAGCATGCGCCGGGCCACCAGCCGATTCACTTCGTTGTCCTCCACCAGCAGCACCCGGCCGCGCAGGCGGTCCACCGCCACCGGCGCCGGTTTGGCCGCGGCATCGGCGGCCGGGCGGGTACGCAGACGCAGGCTGAGGGTGAAACAGCTGCCCTCCCCCGCCGCGCTGATCAGGGTCAGGTCGCCGCCCAGGATCTGCGCCAACCGGCGGGCGATCACCAGGCCCAGGCCGGTGCCGCCGTGGCGCCGGGACGGCGATGAGTCGAGCTGGGAGAACGCCTGGAACAGTTTGTCGCGCTCCTGGTCACCGATGCCGATGCCGGTGTCGCGCACGTCGATGGCCAGGTCGATGGTGTTGGCCTGCTGGTACATGACGCTGACCTGCACGCGGATGCCGCCCCGGTCGGTGAATTTCACCGCGTTGGAAATCAGGTTGCTGAGAATCTGCCGCAGACGCACCGGGTCCGAGCACACCTCCAGGTCGGCCAGGGCGTCGGCCCCCTCCAGGCGCAGGTAGAGGCCCTTTTCCCGGGCCAGGTAGCGGAAGGTGTTGACGCAGTTATTGAGCACCGGCACCGGATCGAAGAAGGTCTGCTCCACTTCCATGCGCCCGGCTTCGATGCGCGAGAAGTCGAGGATGTCGTTGATCACTTCCAGCAGGTGCCCGGTGGATTCCAGGGCGGCCTGGGTGTACTCGCGCTGTTCGTCGTTCTGGGAGGTGGTTTCCAGCAGCTGCAGCATGCCCAGCACGCCGTTCATGGGGGTGCGCAGTTCGTGGCTCATCATCGCCAGAAAGTCACTCTTGGCCTGGCTGGCCTGCTCCGCCTGGCGGTGGGCGTCGCGCAGCTCGGCGATGGCCTTTTGCTGGTTGCGGCGGGCCCGTTCCAGGCCGTCCGCCAGGTCGTTGATGTTGGTTTGCAGGTCGCCCATTTCGCCGTCCAGGCGGCGGTCGCCGCGGGCCTGGTAGTCGCCGCCACGGATCACCCGCACCAGCCGGGTCAGGTGCACCAGCGGCTCGGCGATGGCGCGGGCCAGGTAGCGGGCGCTGAGCAGCCCCACCAGCACCGCGAACAGGGCCGGCAGCAGGCTGGCCAGCAGAATCTCCTTCTGGCGGGCCAGGATGCGGCCCCGGGACAGGCCCAGCACCACCTCGCCGATGCGGTCCGGCTCCACGCCGGTGGCCGCCTCACCGGTGAACAGCACCGGCTGACGATAGATGCCGGCGCGGAACTCCAGCACTTCGCCTTCGCCGGCGCCCTCCCCGGCGCTGAGCAGCAACTCGCCGTCCCGGTCGAGGAACTTCACCCGGCGCACGTCCGGGCGTTCCAGCACCATGCGTGCCTGGCGGCCCAGGTCCGAGGCGTTGCCGGAGAGCACCCCGTATTCGGCGCTGGCGGCCAGTTGCTGGGCCAGGAAGCCGCCCAGTTGGCGCACCTCCTTGTCGGCGTCCTGGAAACGCTGCCAGGTCAGCGCCACCAGCACCAGAACCAGCATAATCAGCGCCGGGATCACGCCCAGCCACTGCAACTGGCGGCGAATGCCACTGCGGCTTTTCATGACGAAACGCTCATGGGGCGGTCTCCAGGTGGCGCTCCAGGCGGGCCCCCGGCGCGACTTTCAGGTCGTAGGCGCGGGCCACGTAATCGTTGATTTCCAGTCCATAGTGGCCGGCGAAGTCCGGCGCCGGCCACTGGCCGGTGGCGCGCCATTGGCGCAGCCAGTGGGCGGCGGCGCGGGCCAGGTCGTCGCTGTCCGGCGCGGCGCTGGCGACGCTGCCGGCGTGCACGTAATCGGCGCCGGGGCCGAACACCGGCACCCGCTGGCGGTAGCTGGTGAGCAGCACCAGCCGGGCGGTGCCGGGCCCGAACAGCACCGGGTCGTCGGGCAACAGCAGCGCGTCCCAGTCCGGCAGATGACGGCGCAGCAGCGGACCCAAGCGCTGCGGCGGGTCCACCGTCACCACATCCAGCAGCATGCCCACCGGTGCGGTCAGCGGCGCCCGCCAGGCGCTGTCCGGGCCCAGCATCACACCGACCCGGCGGGCGCCGGGCATCAGATCCCGCAGCACCGTCAACTGCGCCGCCAGCGGCGCCCCGGCGCGGATCGCCGAGCAACGGCAGCCCGGCGTGACCTGCTCGCGCACCCCGGCGGCGGCGATGCCCACGCCCAGCACCGGGCCGTGGTCCGGCGCCGCCACGGCG
>JAKUPL010000054.1 GCA_022449455.1 Alcanivorax sp.
CGCCCCGCAACCGGCCGCCGACGATGCCGCCGCGCCCCTGAAAACCGGCACCCCGGCGCCCGCCCCGTTCACACTGGCGGTGAATCCGGACGACGCCGGCCCGGTCCGCGCCGGCTCCGAGGCCCCGATGCCGACCCCGAACACCGCCGCCGCGCCCGCCGTCGCCAGCACCGGCACGGTCACCGGCAACGCCCCGGCGTCCACCACCCTGACCCTGCAAACGCCGGTGGCCAGCCCCGGCTGGGGCCAGGAGCTCAGCCAGCAGGTGCTGAGCGTGGCGCGCCGGGGCGAGCAGCACATGGAGCTGCACCTCAATCCCCGCGACCTGGGTCCGATGAGCGTCTCGCTGAAAGTGGACGACCAGGGCGCCCAGGCCCACTTCTTCTCCGCCCATGCCACCGTGCGCGGCGCCCTGGAGCAGGCCCTGCCGCAACTGCGCGATGCCCTGGCCCAGCAGGGCATCGCCCTGGGCGACGCCCAGGTCGGTGACCAGCCACGCCAGTTCGCCGGCGGTGACGCCAACGGGCAGGGGCAACCGGGCGCCGGCGGCGGCGCGCCGGCGCTGACCGGTGAACCGGTGGAAGAGGCGGCCGCCGCGCCCCGCGCCAGCAGCACCGTGGTGGACCGGGGCGGCGTCGATCTGTACGCCTGAGGCGCGGCCCGCGTCGCCGCGAAAATAGCCCTAATATCGACCGCTTTTCCGGCCATGCCGGAGGGCGCTGAACACCGATACTGACCTTCACGATGTTTCATTTGCCAGGCAAGGAAAACGCGAACCATGGCCGAATCCGGTAACCGATCCCGCAAAGTGGGGGTGCTGATCACCCTGATCGCGGTATTGGTGGCCGCCCTGGGGGCGGTGACTTATTTTCTGCTGTTCGGCGACCAGGATCAGCCGCACATCCGGCCCGCCGCGGTCAGCGCCGCGCCCGCACCGGCCCGCTTCGTCAAGCTGGAGCCGTTCACCGTCAACGTGCGGGGCGACCTGTGCGGACAGCGTCTGCTGTACGTGGGGCTGACCCTGCAGGTGGGCGATGAGAAGACCGAGCGGTACCTGCTCGACAATATTCCGCCGCTGCGCAGCCGGCTGCTGATGCTGCTGTCCAGCCAGGACGCGGAAACCGCCGCCACCCTGGACGGCAAACAGGCGTTGGCCCGCCAGGTCACGGCCATGTTCGAGGAACCGCTGACGCCCTCACAGCCGGAACTGGCGGTGCAGGACGTGCTGTTCACCGAGTTCATCGTGCAGTAACCGGGAGCCGGCCATGGCACAAGACGACCTGCTGTCCCAGGAAGAGATCGACGCCCTGCTCAACGGCCCGGGCGGCGACGACGACATCCCGGCGGAGAGCGACAAGCGCCCCAAGCCCTACGATCCGGCGTCCCAGCACCGCGTGATCCGCGAGCGCCTGCACGCCCTGGACATCATCAACGAACGCTTCGCGCGCCAGTTCCGGGTCAGCCTGTTCAATCTGATCCGGCGCAGCGCCGACATTACCGTGGACTCGGTGCGTTACCAGAGCTTCAAGGATTTCGCGCGTAATCTTCCGGTGCCCACCAACCTCAACCTGATCGCCATGAAACCGCTGCGCGGCACCGGGCTGATGGTGTTTCCACCGAGCCTGGTGTTCATGGTGGTGGACAATCTGTTCGGCGGCGACGGCCGCTTCGTGACCAAGTCCGAGGGCCGCGAGTTCACCAACACCGAGCAGCGCATCATCCAGCGCATTCTGCGCCTGGCCATCGACGGCTATCAGGACGCCTGGAAATCCGTGTACGCCCTGGACATCAGCTACCTGCGCTCGGAGATCCAGGCCAAGTTCGCCAACATCACCAACTCGCCCAACGAGATCATCGTCAACACCACCTTCCATCTGGAAGTGGGCAATCTGGCCAGCGATTTCCAGATCTGCATGCCCTACTCGATGATCGAACCGCTGCGCGAACAGCTCAACAACCCGGTGATGGACAGCCGCGACGGCGGCGACAACACCTGGGGCCACCGCATGGCCGGCGAGATTCGCCAGTCCCAGGTGGAACTGGTGGCCGAGTTCCTGACCGTGCCGAGCCGCATTTCCCAGGTAATGAAGCTGCAGCCCGGCGACGTGCTGCCCATCGAACTGCCCGACACCGTCACCGCCCGCGTGGACGGGGTGCCGGTGCTGGAGTGCGAGTACGGCAGCCGCCACCAGCAGCGCGCGCTGCGCGTCACGCGCGTGATCGACCACGCCAACGCCCACGCGGCCACCGCCGCCGGCTTCGTGAAGAGCAAGGACACTGACCATGAGTGACGACAACAAACCCGATCACAACGCCGGCGACGACTGGGACAAGGCGCTCGCCGAGCAGCAGGGCCAGCCGGCCGGCGACGACGATCCCTGGGCGGCGGCCCTGGCCGAGCAGGAGCAGGCCGGCGACGCCCGCGCCGCCGGCGACCAGGTGTTCAAACCCCTGGGCGAGGACAGTGGCGGCGGCGACAGTCGTGATCTGGAAATGATCATGGACATCCCGGTGAAGCTGAGCGTGGAGCTGGGGCGCACCCGCATCACCATCAAGCAGCTGCTGGAACTGGCCCAGGGTTCGGTGATCGAGCTGGACGGCCTGGCCGGCGAGCCCATGGACATCCTGATCAACGGCTATCTGGTGGCGCAGGGCGAAGTGGTGGTGGTGGAAGACAAGTATGGCATCCGCATCACCGAGATCGTGACGCCCTCCGAGCGCGTGCAGAAACTCAACCGATGAGCACCGACGCCGCCCGCGACGCCGCCCTGCAGGCCGTCACCACCACCGGCGGTGGCGAGGCGATGCTGGGCATGGCGGCCCTCGGCAAGACCGCGCTGGTGTTGCTGCTGCTGGTCGGCGTGATCCTGCTGTGCGGCTGGCTGTTGCGCCGGCTGGCACCGGGCCAGGGCCGCGACGCGCGGCTGCTGACGGTGGTGGCCAGTCGCGCGGTGGGCGCCAAGGAGCGGGTGGTGGTGGTGGACGTGGACGGCACCCGCCTGGTGCTGGGTGTGGGCGGCGGTCGGGTCAGCCGGCTGCACCAGTATCCGGCGCCGGACGCGCCGGCGGATGACGGCGCCCCGTCCGCGGACGGCGGCGCGCCGTTCTCCGCGCGCTTTGCCCAGGCACTGAAACAGAATCTGCGCGGAGGCCGGGGATGAGCCCGCTGCGCCGCGCCCTGCCCTGGCTGCTGCTGCTGGCCGCCCTGGCGCCGCAACTGGCCTGGAGCCAGGCCGCCCTGCCCGGCATCGTCACCGAACCCACCGGCGACGGCGGCCAGCAATGGTCGATCAAACTGCAAACGCTGCTGCTGCTCAGCAGCCTGGCGTTCATCCCCGCCATCCTGCTGATGATGACCTGCTTTACCCGCATCATCATCGTGCTCAGCCTGCTGCGCACCGCCATGGGGACCCAGGCGGCGCCGCCCAACCAGGTGCTGCTGGGGCTGACCCTGTTTCTGACTTTTTTCGTCATGTCGCCGGTGTTCAACCGCGTGTACGACAGCGCCTGGGTGCCGCTGGAACAGGGCGAGATCGAGTTCACCGAATTCGCCGAACGCGGCGTGCAGCCGTTCCGGGAATTCATGCTGGCACAAACCCGCGAACCGGACATCGCCCTGTTCGCGCGGCTGGCGGAAGTGGGTCCGCTGCAGGGTCCGGAGGATCTGCCCCTGCGCATCCTGCTGCCGGCGTTCGTCACCAGTGAACTGAAAACCGCCTTTCAGATCGGCTTCACCATTTTCATTCCGTTTCTGATCATCGACCTGGTGGTGGCCAGCGTCCTGATGGCGCTGGGCATGATGATGGTGCCACCGGCCACCATTTCACTGCCGTTCAAGTTGATGCTGTTCGTGCTGGTGGATGGCTGGCAGCTGATCATCGGATCCCTGGCACAGAGTTTTTTTGTTTAACAAAGTTGAAAGTTGAAAGTGAAAAGTTGAAACGCGGGTCAGGTCCTGGAGCCTGGAAGGCCGTGCCCGCGTTCGAGACGCGGCCGTGAGCCGCAAGCTACGTCTTTAGCTTGCAGCCCCGCTTCGCGGGCACGGCACTCCATCCCGCATGGCCTTTTCCGCGTTTCAACTTTTCACTTTCAACTTTCAACTTCGCCCCTTCAGAGGGAGAGAAAGATGACACCCGAGACGGTTATGTCCATCGCCTACCAGGCGATGATGACCACCCTCTACCTGGGCGCGCCGTTGCTGATCACGGCGCTGGCCATCGGCCTGCTGGTGAGCCTGTTCCAGGCGGCCACCCAGATCAACGAAATGACCCTGTCGTTCATTCCCAAGATTCTCGGGGTGTTCGCGGTGGTGGTGATCACCGGGCCCTGGCTGCTGGGTCTGATCACCGATTTCACCCGCACCCTGTTCCAGAACATTCCGTTCCTGATCCAGTGATCGACGTTTCCTTCGACCAACTGCACGCCTGGCTGACCGCCTTTCTGTGGCCGTTCACGCGGTTGTCCGGGTTCTTCATGGCGGCGCCGCTGCTCGGGCATACCGCCGTGCCCCGGCAGGTCAAGGTAGGTCTGGCGGTATTGATCAGCGTGGTGGTGGCGCCGCTGCTGCCGCCCCTGCCGGCGGCACCGGTGTGGTCCTGGGCGGGGCTCGGCATCATGGTGGAGCAGCTTCTGATCGGCGTGGCCATGGGATTGGCGTTGCGGGTGACCTTTACCGCGGTGCAGGCCGCCGGCGAGTACATCGGTCTGCAGATGGGGCTGGCCTTCGCCACTTTCGTCAGTCCGGACGGGGCCAACACCATGATCCTGTCGCGGCTGTTCTACATGATCACCCTGCTCATGTTTCTGGCGGTGAACGGCCATCTGATGGTGATCGATGCCCTGGCCACCAGCTTCCGCACCCTGCCCATCGGCACCGCCGGACTGAACCCCGGCGCCTTTGAGATGCTGGTGCGCTACGGCGGCACCATCTTCGTGTCCGGGCTGCTGCTGGCGCTGCCGCTGGTGGCGCCGCTGCTGATCGTCAATCTGTCCCTGGGCATTCTCAACCGCTCGGCGCCCCAGCTCACCGTGTTCTCGGTGGGCTTCCCCACTTCCCTGACCCTGGGGCTGTTTCTGCTGACCGTATTGATGACCGACTTCGGCCGCTTTCTGCAGGGGCTGTTCGGGCAGGGGCTGGATTTTCTGCAGGCGTTGGTGGTGGCGCTGGCGGGGGCGGGGTAACTGCGAGCCGGCACAAGGGTCGACGCCGCCGTGCCGGTCGATGGGCCAGTTGAAAGTTGAAAGTTAAAAGTTGAAACGCGGGTTGGGCCCTTGAGCCTGAAGGGCCATGCCCGCGTTCGGAACGAGAACGTAAACGCAAGGCTACATCTTCAGCTTACAGCCGCCGCTTCGCGGGCACGGCACTCCATCCCCCATGGCCTTTTTCGCGTTTTAACTTTTAACTTTTAACTTTCAACTACAGTCTATCGAACAACGTCATGCCCTTGATGTCCACGAACGCTTTCTGGGCCGCCTGCAGACCCACCTGCCGGAGGGTGTATTCGGACACCGCCGCGGCGAATTCCGAGGGCTGGCTGAGATCGCCGGTCAGGTTGGCCAGGGTTTCCGTGTAATTCAGCTGGCGGTTGCCGGCCACCGCGTCCACCACCTCCAGCTCGTTGAGGCGGGCGCCCACCGAAGCGCGCACCGTCAGCACATTGTCCAGGCTGTTGTCGAACTCGCGCATCACCGTGCTCAGGGTATTGTCGCGCGCCGCCTTCTGCGCGTCGGTGCCGGCCGGCGCCTCCAGCACGGCCAGCGCCTTCTCGAAGGTGCGGAACAGATCGGTGTTCATGTCCTGGGCGCGGTCCATGGTCAGGCCGTCGCCGTCCGCCGGGGTGCCGTCCAGGGTGATCGACACGCCGCCCGCCTGGATCGGCGCGCCGTCCTCGTAGGGCTGAGGGGCGCCGCCGTTGACGGTGTAGGTGGTGGCGCCGCCGGCCACCTGGAATTCGATGCGGTAGCCCTGGCCGAAGCCGGGGTCGCTTTCGTCCACCACGTTGGGGCCGCTGAAGGTTACGTCGCCGCCGTTACCGGCGTCCGCTTCCGCCACGTAACCGGCGCTGCTGTGCACGCTCTGGAAAATGGTGATGCCGTTGTCGGAGACCGGCATGCGCCGGGACGCGTCCACCTGCTGCTGGCGCACCTGGCTGTCGCCCACGTAGTCCACGTTGCCGGCGGCATCGCGGACGAACGGCGGGCTGCTGTCCTGGTAACCGCCGAACAGGTGGCGGCCGTTGCCGTCGGTGGCGTTGGCCTGGCCGATCACGGTTTCGTAGATGCCGCGCAGTTCGCTGGCGATGGAATCCCGGTCGGCGTCGCTGAGGCTGTCGTTGGCGGCATGGATGATCAGGGTTTTGGCGCTGGCGATGGCGTCCCCGACGCTGTCCAGTACGCTCTCTTCCTGGGACAGGGCGTTGCGCGCGCTGATCCGGGAATCGCTGTACTGCTGGGTCACCGCCATGGATTGGGAGACCTGCACCGCCCGGGAAGCGGCCTGGGGATCGTCGGACGGGTTCACCACCCGGCGCCCGGCGGCCAGCTGCTGGCCGACCTTCATGAAGTCGCCCTGCTGGCGGTTCATGGAACTCAGGCTCTGTTCAAACATGGTGACGGTGCTGATGCGCATGACTGTTTCCTGTTAACGCAGGCCGAGAATGGCGTCCATCAGGGTGGCGCCGGTTTGAATCACCTTGGCGTTGGCCTGATAGAACTGTTGGTAGCGGATCAGGTTGGCGGCCTCCTCGTCCAGATTGACCCCGGACTGGGATTGCTGCACCGCGCGCAGCTGTTCGCTGAGACCTTCCTGGGCGTCCAGGTTGGCCTGGACGATGTTGGTGCGGTTGCCCACGTCGCCGACCATGGCCGCGTAGGCGCCATTGAACGTGGAGGCGCCGCCCACCAGCAGGGCGTCCTGCAGCTTTTGCATGGCCAGGGCGTTTTCGTTGTCGCCGCTGCCGCCGCCCAGGCCGGCGGCGATCCGGCCGGAGTCGTGAATCAGATTCTCCATGTCGGCGGCGGCCTGGCGGGTGGGCTGCAGGGTGAAGCGGTCGCCGTCCGCCAGGGTACCGGCGTCGGCCAGGGTCACCACGGTGCCACCCACCGCCAGCTGCCCGCCGCCGTCCAGGGTGGCGGTGAAGCGCTCACCGGTGTTGCGGCGGGTGATCTGGAATTCGCCGGCGGCGGCGTCGGTCACCACCAGGTCGTAGTCGCTGGCGGTAAGCTGGTCCACGTCGCCGTAGACGGCGCTGATGCTGGCGCCGCCGCTGTTGTTCTCGTTGGCGAAGGCGCGCGGCGCGCCCACCGCGAACAGCGCCTGGCCGGGGTCGCCGTTCAGGTCGGTGCCGGCCTGGTGCTGCTCGTTGAAGGCGGTGGCCAGGGACACCGCCAGTTGACCGATCTGGTTCTGGCTGTTGTCCAGCGTTTCACGACGGAACTGCAACAGACCGCCCAGGGAGCCGCCTTCCAGATTGGCTTCGTTCAGTTCGTTCAGATTGCCGGCGGAGTCCCGGTAGCCCACCACCGTGCGGGTCGGGTCGCCGGCGCTGGTCATCGCTTCCAGGGAAAAACTGCGGGTGCCGGCGACGATCGGCTGGCCGTTGCCGATGGAAAGGTTGTAGGTGCCGCTTTCCTGCACCGTGAGCCGCACATCCACCCGCTGGCTCAGGTCGGCCACCAGCTGATCGCGCTGGTTGAGCAGACTGTTGGGCGCGTCGCCGTTCTTGGCCTTGGCCAGGGCGATCTCCCGGTTCAGCGAGGCGATCTGGTCGGCGGTGTTGTTGATCTGGGTGACCTCGTCACGGATCTTGCCGTCGATGCCGTTCTGCATGTCCTGCAGATAATTCTGGAACGCGCGGAACTGGGCGGTGAGCGTATCGGCGCTGCCCATCACGCCCTGGCGGGCGGCCGGGTCGGACGGGGTGGAGGCGAGGTCCTCCAGCGACGAAAAGAATTTCTGCATCAGCGGCGCCAGCCCGGCGTCCTGGTCGGCCAGCAGGTTGTCGATCTGACTGATCTGGGTCTGGTAGCTTTGCAGCGCGCTGGTCTTGCTGTTGGCGGCATTCAGCTGGTCGGCCACGTACTGGTCGAACTGGCGCTGAATGTCGTTCACCTGCACGCCGCCGCTGGTGTTGCGCTCACCGAGCAGGGTCAGCTCCCGATTGTAGCCGGGGGTATAGACGTTGCTGATGTTGTTGCTGGTGGTGTTGAGCGCGTTCTGCGCGGCGTTCAGACCGCTCAGACCAATCGAGAAAAGACTCATGTCCGTCTTCCTTTAACCGTTAAGTCTGTTATCGGCCCGGCTGCCATTTTCTTTAGGATTCAGGATGCAGGATGCAGGATTCAGCGCGAATGGGCTCATCAGGCGCTGCGGCGCAGTGCCCGCGCACCTTGGGGTCGAGGCGCGGCCACCCTCTCCGCGCGACACCGAGCCCGCCCCTGTATCCTGTATCCTGAATCGGCGCCCCCGGCGCCCTCATCGCACGGCCAGCCCATCGCCGGTCATCGCGCCGATCTGGTCCATCAGCCGCACCAGCTTGTCCGCGTAGGCCGGGTCGGTGGCGTAGCCGCCGTCCTGCAGGGCGCGGGCGGCCTGTCCGTTATCGCCGGCGCGCAGTACGCCGGCATAGCGGTCGTTGCCGGTGAGCAGGCGGCCATGGTCGGCGAAGGCGTCCTGGTACGAGTCGTACACCCGGAAGCGTTCCACGCGTCGGACCCGCTGGCCGTCGATGTATTCGTGGGTGGTGACGTCGGTGGTGCGGCCGCGCCAGTCGGCGCCGGCCTTGATGCCGAACAGGTTATGGCTGTCGGCGCCGTCCTCGGTGGTGATGCGGTGCCGGCCCCAGCCGGTTTCCAGGGCCGCCTGGGCGAGGATCAGCGGCGCCGGGACGCCGGTGCGGCGGGCCGCGTCCCGGGCCGGCGTCAGCAGCTCATCGATAAAGGCTTCCGGCGCGGACCGGCCGGTCGGTGACGAGACATTGGCGGCGGCCCGCAGCGGCGGGCGCGGCGCGTCCACGATGCTCCGTTCACCGGCGGCGGTACCGCCGTTGGCCGGCGCC
>JAKUPL010000055.1 GCA_022449455.1 Alcanivorax sp.
CACCCTACACCTCAAATTACACAAAATTGCTTCTCTGATGCATCCACCCTGCCTCCGCCACCACCGCTGCCACCACGGCCACCACCGGCGTTGCCGCCACGACCGCCGCGACCGCCTCCGCCGTTACCACCCCGGCCGCCCATGGCCGGGGCGCGGCCCGGGCCCTTGGTGGGCAGCGGTTCGCCCGGCTCGAAACCGTCCAGGGCGCGCCGTTCAATCGGCGTGCGAATCAGTTTCTCGATGTCGAACAGCAGCTTGCTTTCGTCGGCGCTGACCAGGGACACGGCCTGGCCGCTGGCGCCGGCCCGGCCGGTACGGCCGATCCGGTGCACATAGTCTTCCGGCACATTGGGCAGATCGAAGTTGACCACCTGGGGCAACTGTTCGATGTCCAGGCCACGGGCGGCGATGTCGGTGGCCACCAGGGCCCGCACGCTGCCGTCCTTGAAGTCCGCCAGCGCCCGGGTGCGGGCGTTCTGGCTTTTGTTGCCGTGGATCGCCGCCGCTTCGATGCCGTTGCCCACCAGCTGTTTGGCGAGCCGGTTGGCGCCGTGCTTGGTGCGCGTGAACACCAGCACCTGGAACCAGTTTTCGTCGGTGATCAGGTGGCTCAGCGCCGCCGCCTTCTGGTTCTGGTCCACCGGCACCACCCATTGGCGTACCCGCTCGGCGGTGCTGTTGCGCGGGCTCACGTCCACTTCCGCCGGATCGTGCACCAGGCTCTTGGCCAGGGTGCGGATGTCGTTGGAAAAGGTGGCCGAGAACATCAGCGTCTGGCGCTTGGCCGGCAGCAGCTTCAGTACCTTGCGGATGTCATGGATAAAGCCCATGTCGAGCATCCGGTCGGCTTCGTCCAACACCAGGATTTCCAGGTTGTCGAAGCGCACCGCGCCCTGCTGATGCAGGTCCAGCAGCCGGCCGGGGGTGGCCACCAGCACGTCCAGGCCGCCCTTGAGGCGGTCGATCTGCGGGTTGATGCCGACACCGCCGAACACCACCGCCGAGCGCACGTTCAGGTAGCGGCCGTAGTCGCTGACGCTTTCGCCCACCTGGGCGGCCAGCTCCCGGGTCGGGGTGAGCACCAGGGCGCGGGCCTGGCGCGGCGCCCGGCGGCCGCCCTCCAGCCGCTGCAGCATGGGCAGGGTGAAGCCGGCGGTCTTACCGGTGCCGGTCTGGGCGGCGGCCATCACATCGCGGCCGGCCAGCACGGCGGGAATCGCCTGCGCCTGAATCGGCGACGGCTGGCTGTAGCCCTGCTCGGCGACCGCACGCAGCAGGGGTTCGGATAAACCGAGGGAAGCAAAATCCATAAAGAGGGGTATTCCGAAAACTCGAGGGGGAGGAAAGGCGGTGCAGACTAACGGATTGCGGAGCGGAGTACGAGGGGTTTTTGGTGTCGGGAGGGGGCAGGATCACGGCTGAAGCGGCGTACCGCTTCAGCCGTGATGGCGGTTTAGCGGCTCAGCAGGGCCAGTTCCGCGTCCTGCTGAAGCACCACCCACCAGCGGTGGCCGTGATCGGCGTCGAAGCCCACCAGGGGCTGGTCGTCGCAGCTGGCCGGGCGCGTCGGAGCGCTGGTCAGCACGCCGGCGTCGAACGGTTGCTCCACCAGGCAGTCGGCGCTGGCGATGGGCTGCCAGCCTTCATCGGTGAGCCAGCCCAGGGTCAGGGTCCGAGGATCGCGGCCCTGGGGCGCGTCAAAGGTGAGGGCGTAGGCGTCGGACACGGCGGTGGCCAGGTCCCAGCTCTTGCTGGCGCTGGCCGGCAGGGTGTGCGGCTGCTTGGTGGAGCCGTCCGGCTGACTGCCCGGCAGGCCGGTGTCCGCTTCCAGGTCCTTGGCGGCGCCGTAGGCGCTGGAGTAGGTGCCGGTCTGGTTCTGGGTGCCGCTGACGATCAGCACGTCGGAGGCGGTGTCGCCGTTGGCCGCCTGCCAGCTCATGGTGACCAGTTCCTTCAGGTCGATGGTGGTTTCCGGAATGTCGAGCACATTGGCGTCGTCGGCGTTGGGCACCACCCGGTTTTCCGCGTTCAGGTTGGGCGTCCAGCTCTCGTTCATCTGGAACAGGAACTGATAGGCCAGGCGGGCCAGCTCGATGACCGAGCCGGCGCGGCTGAAGCCCGGCGTCACTTCCATGTCGCGGGTACGGCTCTCGACCCGGTTGAAGGTGTCGTTGATGCCGCCCACCATGCGCGCCACGCTGCCGTCCAGGGCCCGACAATCGTTGCTGATGTATTGGCTGTCCAGGTACATCACCGGACGGGTGTCTTCCGGAATCGAGGTCGGGTAGACCAGGCGCTCGCAGCGGTTGGCGGTGCGCGAGAAGCGGTCCATCAGTTTCCATTGTGGGTCGGCCAGCTCCTTTTCGCCGTCCTCGTTGGCGCCGATGGTGTGCTCGGTGTACCAGGATTGGTAATCCACCCGGTCGCCGTCGAAGCTGAGCACCGAGGCGTTCACGTCGTAGGCGGTGGAGCCGTTGTCCAGGGTGTTCATCTTCTGGGCGACGATGCGCTGCACCAGTTCCCGTTCGCCGTAGCGGAACTCGTAGCCTTTATAGGAGGCGTTGCCGGACATGATCTGCATGTACTGGGGCAGGCGGTAGTTGCCGTCGGCCTCGGTCCAGGAGGTCGGGTCCACCCAGATCGGCGCGGTGATCACCGAGCGCTGGTACATGTGTTCGTGGCCCTGCACCCAGATCACGTCGTATTTGGAGAAGAAGGCGCGGATGTCGTCCCACTTGTTCATCAGGTGATCGTCGCCGGCCACGCCCTCCACGATCATTTCGCGGGTCTCGCCGTATTTGGCGCCGATCAGGCCGTCGTGGCTGGCGATCACCAGATGCTCGAACTCGCCCTCGTGGGCAGCCACTTCCTGCTTGATCCAGTCGAAGGCGATCGGCAGGTTGTAGTATTTGAGCAGGAAGATCATCACGTTGCCGCGCATCACGTAATAGTTCAGGTACTGCGCGCCGGCCATGTGCACCGCATCCTCGGGGATGTAGTGCTTCATGTTCTCGATCCATTCCACGGAATAGGCATAGCTGTCCTCGTGGTTGCCCATCAGCGGCAGGAACTCAATGCCGGCGTCCCGATAGCTCTGCGCCACCGAGGTCCATTGCTGGAATTCGCGGGTGGTGCCGTGGTCGGTGAGGTCGCCCACCGGAATCACGATGTTGGCGCCCAGCTCGGCTTCCTTGTCGAGCACCGCTTTCATCGGATGAACGGATACATTGTCACCGCCGCCCTGGGTATCCGGCAGCAGGCCGATGCGCACCGCGGTGCGTTCCGCCGGCGGCGTGCCGCCGCCATTGTCGACGTTGCCATTATCGGAATCGGACGAATCGCCGCCACAGGCGGCCAGGGCCAGCGCCATGACGATGGCGGCGGCCCCGTGAAGAGAAAATTTCATTGTTGTTCCCCAGTAAAACCCATAAAAGAAAGCAGGAGCGCGAGCGCTCCCGAAAGCGCTCACAGCTTGCCCGGGGAAAACGACAACCGGATCACCGGCAAATGAATTTTATTTGAAGGCGGCCCGTGCTATGAAAGAGCTCCTTGACGCCTTCAGCGAGGAGTGATCATGAAGTTGCAAGCCAGCGATTTTGTCGCCCGCAAGGGCCACCAGCCGATCCCCATGCTCACCGCCTACACCTGCCCGGTGGCGCGCGCTCTGGAGCGCGCCGGCATTCCGGTGATTCTGGTGGGCGACACCGTGGGCATGGTGGAGATGGGCTTCGACAGCACCCGCCACGTCACCCTGGAACACATGGAGTACCACATCGGCGCGGTGCGCCGGGGCGCGCCGGGCACGCACATCATCGGCGACCTGCCGTACCGCACCGACCGCGATGCGGACACCGCCCTGGCCAGCGCCCGGCGCCTGATCGCCGCCGGCGCCGACAGCGTCAAGCTGGAAGGGGACAAGTACGAGGTGATTCGCCATCTGGTGGCCAACGACATTCCGGTGTGTGGCCATACCGGTCTGCTGCCGCAGACCGCCAAGGGCTTCGCCAAGGTCGGCCGCAGTGACGCGGAGGCCGAGCGGATTCGCCAGGAGGCGAAAGGCATCGAGGAGGCCGGCGCCTTCATGATGGTGATGGAACATATCCCCTACGACCTGGCCCGCGCCATCACCGCCGAGCGGGGCGTTCCCACCATCGGCATCGGCGCCGGCCCGGATTGCGACGGTCAGGTGCTGGTGATCAACGACGCTCTGGGGCTGGGGGATTACTGGCCGCCGTTCTCGAAACAATACGCCCGTGCCAGCGACACCCTGCTGGACGTGGCCCGGGCGTTTTCCAGCGAGGTGGCGTCGCGGGAGTTTCCCAACAACATCATCAAGCTGACCGGCACCGGCAGCTGATAGGGGGGGCGGTCGCTACCGCTCGCCTTCTCGTCCATGCCAGATGCGTAGAACGATCACCACGCTGGGATGGACGGAATAGCGCACCACATAGTGGCCGAACACCATGTCGCGAATCGAGTCCGGATCCGGCGCCAGCGGAACCGGGGCGTCGAGGTGGGGGAAGTCCGTCAGCCTGCGGATTTTTTCCACCAGCTCGGCGGCGACCCGGGCCGCCGCCGAAGGGTCGTGGGTCTCGATGAAGGTCCTGAGTCGCTTTAAGTCCGCAATGGCTACGTCCGTGTAAACCAGTTTCATTCCTTGTTCCCCGCGTCGGGAGCCTCCCGCTCTTGATCCGTGCCCCAGCTTTGCAGCCAGCCATGCACCTCGTCGGCCTCGGCAACGTTGCCCCGGGCCGCCGATTCCATGGCTTCCAGGGTCTGCCGCCAGCGCTCCTGTTCACGTTGTTCCTTTTCAATGTACTCGGCCAACGCCTGGTTGATGACCCAGCCCTTGCTGCGCTGCAGCCGCTGGGCGATGGCTTCCAGGCGCTGCTCAATCTCGCTCTGCAAGCGAACCGTGGTGACACTCATGGGTATGCCCTCGGCTTCATTGACTACGATGTATTGCATCATAGCCAGTCCGACCCGGAAAGGAAAAGCCCGCCCCGGGTTCCCTTCACAGGCTGGCGAGGATCGCCCGGCGCACGCAGTGCAGCACCCCGGTGGGGTAGTCGTCGCTGAGAAACTCGCGCACCTGGCGGTAGCTGAAGGTGTCGTCGCCCAGGTTGGGCTGGGCCAGCAGGGCGTCCTGGATGATGCCCAGCTCCGCCGGGGGCAGGCCCAAGGCCTGTTCCAGATCCAGGCGCCCGTCCGCCACCAGGTCCGCCAGAGCCCGGTAGACTTCCGCCTCGCCCAGGCCCTGGCGGCGGGCGATGGCGTCCGGAGGCATGCCGGCCCGGGCCAGGGCCTCCAGTTCGTCCTGATCACCGTCCGGGGCGCGGCGCGGGTCGCGTACCTCGGCGGCGCCGCCCTCCTGTCCATCGGCGCCCTCGTTGAGCACCGCCAGGAAGGCGTCGCCGTAGGCGTCCAGCTTGCGATCGCCGACGCCGCTGACGGCGGCCATTTCGTGGCGATCCCGGGGACGCAGGGCGAGCATGTCCATCAGGCTGGCGTCGTGGAAGATCACATAGGGCGGCACCCCTTCCTCCTCGGCCAGCCGCTTGCGGCAGGCGCGCAGCGCTTCCCACAGGGTGCGGTCGGCGTCGGCCACCTGGGGTTTGTCGCGGCGGGTGCGCTCGGTGGCCTTGGCGGTGTCCTTGCGCAGGTGCAGCACCTGCTCGCCGCGCAGATAGGGGCGGCAGGTTTCGGTGAGCTTGAGGGCGCCGTAGCCCTCCGCGTCCACCGCCAGCAGACCGCGCGCCACCAGTTGCCGGTAGATGGCGCGCCACTGGCCGGCGGAGAACTCGCCGCCGATGTTCCAGGTGGACACATGATCGTGGCCGGCGGAGGCCACCTTGTCGCTGCGATTGCCGGTGAGCACGTCCACCAGATGGTTGACGCCGAAACGCTGGCCGGTGCGGAACACGCAGCTCAGCGCCATCTGCGCCGCCTTGGTGGCGTCGAAGGTCTTGGGCGGGTTCAGGCAGGTGTCGCAGTTGCCGCAGGGTTTTGCCAGTTCCTCGCCGAAGTAGTGCAGCAGCGCCTGGCGGCGGCAGTGGGTCACCTCGCAGAGCCCGAGCATGGCTTCCAGCCGCTGGTTCTCGTGGCGCTTGAACTGCTCGCCGCCTTCCGATTGGGCCTGCATCTGCTTGTGGCGGATGGCGTCTTCCAGGCCGTAGGCCATCCAGGCGGTGGCCGGTTCACCGTCGCGACCGGCGCGGCCGGTTTCCTGGTAATAGGCCTCGATGCTCTTGGGCATGTCCAGGTGCGCCACGAAGCGCACGTCCGGTTTGTCGATGCCCATGCCGAACGCCACCGTGGCCACCATCACCAGCCCTTCCTCGCGCAGGAAGCGCTGCTGATGGTGGGCGCGGGTGCGGCCATCCAGGCCGGCGTGGTAGGGCAGGGCGCTGATGCCTTGCTGGTTCAGCCAGTCGGCGGTCTGGTCCACCTTGTTGCGCGACAGACAATAGACGATGCCGGCGTCGCCGGGATGCTCGGTGCGCAGCAGCCGCAGCAACTGGCGGCGGGCGCCGTCCTTGCGCTCGATCCGGTATTGGATATTGGGCCGGTCGAAGCTGGACACGAAATGGCGCGCCTCGCCCAGATCCAGCCGCTCGGCGATCTCCGCCCGGGTGCGCGGGTCGGCGGTGGCGGTGAGGGCGATGCGCGGCACCTTGGGAAATTCCCGGTGCAGCAGCGACAGCTGCAGATAGTCACTGCGGAAATCGTGCCCCCACTGGCTCACGCAGTGGGCCTCGTCGATGGCGAACAGGGCCAGCGGCGATTGGTGCAGCAGCTCCAGGGTGCGCGGCTGGATCAGCCGCTCCGGCGCCACGTACAGCAGGTCCAGTTCACCGCGCCGCACCTGTTCCTGCAGGGCGAAGCTCTGCTCGCCGGTGAGCGTGGAGTTGAGGAAGGCGGCGCGCACGCCCAGGGCATTGAGAGCGTCCACCTGATCCTGCATCAACGCGATCAGCGGGCTCACCACCACGCCCACGCCGTCGCGCACCAGCGACGGAATCTGGTAACACAGCGACTTGCCGCCGCCGGTGGGCATCAGCACCAGCGCGTCGCCACCACCGGCGACGGTGTCGATGATGGCGGCCTGCTCGCCGCGAAATTCGTGGTAGCCGAAGACGTGCTGTAAAACGGAGAGGGGATCGCGTTGCATGGCGGCGAGTATACCCGCCCGCCGCGGGCCTGACATCCGCGGGACACGAAGACGGGCTAATCTCCTACACCCTGGCGAGCATTTTGGAACCGCGTATGTGGACGGTCTTTCGGGAGTTCTTGTGGCTGGGCTGCGTCAGCTTTGGCGGGCCGGCGGCCCATGTGGGCTATTTCCACCGTCGCTTCGTTACCGGCCTGGGCTGGCTGGATGAGGCCACCTTCGCCCGTTTGATGGCGCTCACCCAGTTTTTGCCCGGGCCGGCCTCCAGCCAGTTGGGCTTCGCCATTGGCCGGCACCGGGCCGGCCTGGCCGGCGCCGTGGCCGCCTTTGTCGCTTTTACCCTGCCGTCCTTTCTGCTGATGCTGGCCCTGGCGATGTACGCCGCCCAGCTGCCGGACACGGTGCTGGACGGGCTGGTGCGCGGCCTGAAATGGCTGGCCGTGGTGGTGGTGGCCGACGCGGTGCTGACGCTCGGCGGCAAGTTCTGCCGGGACGGCCTGACCCGGGCGCTGGCGCTGGCCACCGCCGTGCTGCTGTGGGCATGGCCGGGCATCGGCACTCAGTTACTGGTGCTGCTGGCAGCGGCGCTGATCGGCCTGGCCCCGCGGCGCGGCGGCGAGCCGCCCGCCGCC
>JAKUPL010000056.1 GCA_022449455.1 Alcanivorax sp.
GTCTTTCCCTACAAAGGCCCATGTGAGCGACCCGGTTCCGAAGGAACGGGGAGCAGGCGCCGCAGGCGTCGCGAAGCCCCCTCGGGGTCGGACCCCGGTAACGTCCTGTTTTCCCTGATCTTGCCCCTGAAAATCTCCCTTCCAAAACAGCTTGGCGCCCCTTGTCCCCGTCCGGAATCCGGCTCTAAGCCGTCGCTTGCCGCTTCTTATCGGCCATTTCCAGGGCCGGAAAGGGCTTCCTAACCCCTCCACGGACGACACTGGAGGCGCAAACCCACACCAAATCAATGCCTTCCGGTGGTCCGACCCCGGAGCAGCTTTTCCGCGTTCCGCTCTTTATCCCGCCCCGATGTATCTCTATGCTCAGGAAGTCACAGTTCGACGGAGCCGTTATGCAGTGGGTCAAGTCCTTTGCCGCAGGAGCACTGGCGACATTGGTTTTTCATCAGGGCCTGCTGGCATTGCTCTATTTTCTGGGTATTGCGCCGGCGGCGCCCTATAACTGGTCCCCGACCCCGCCCTTGGGGGTGCCGGTGGTGTTGTCGCTGGCGTTCTGGGGCGGTGTCTGGGCATTGCCGTTGTGGTGGCTGGTGCGCTACAAGCCGGCCCGGCTGTTTTGGTTGGTTTCGTTGCTGTTTGGCGCCATCGCGCCCACCGTGGTGGCCATGCTCCTGGTATTTCCTTTGAAGGGTTTGCCCGTCAGTGGCGCGACCTGGGCCGGTGGTTTGTTGTTGAACGGCGCCTGGGGGCTGGGCACCGCCTTATTTTTGGGGCCGGTGTTTCGTTGCCATCCGCGCACGCCGGTGCTTTCGGATTAAGAACACTTGGCCGAACCGGCGTTGCCGGTTCGTTATCGGCTTTTTTGGTTTGGGTAAAGGTGATAAACATGACGAAGGATAATAACGTGACCATGAAGACCCCCATCCAGGCATTGGAAGATCGGCGCCAGCAGCACGGCAGCCGCGTGGCCATGGTGCAACCGCTGGGCGGCGGCCAGGTCCGCGAGTACACCTGGGAGCAGGTGGCCGACGAAGCCTATCGGATGGCCTCGTTCCTGAAAGAGCAGGGTGTGCAGGACGGCGACCGGGTGGCGCTGGTCTCCAAGAACTGCGCCGAGTGGATCATCGCCGATCTGGCTATCTGGATCGCCGGCGGTGTCAGCGTGCCGCTTTATCCGACGCTGGTGGCCGATTCCGTGAAGCTGATTCTCGAGCACAGTGAATCCAAGCTGCTGTTCGTCGGCAAGCTGGACGATTGGGACATCATGAAGGCCGGCGTGCCCGCCGACGTCAAGCAGATCGCCTTTTCCCTGGCGCCGGATGAAGTGCGCGGCCAGGCGCCGCAGTGGGGCGACATCGTCAGCGAGCACCCGCCGCTGGCTGAAGCTGCCCGGCCCGGCCCCGAGGACCTGGCCACCATTATCTACACGTCCGGAACCACCGGGGTGCCCAAGGGGGTAATGCACCAGTACCAGAGCCTGTCGTCGGTGGGCGACAAGGTCATCAAGGTGTACGACCTGGAGCCGGACGACCGCATGATTTCCTACCTGCCCTTGTCCCACGTGGCCGAGCGCGCGGCGGTGGAAATGGCCATGCTCTATACCGGCAACAAGGTGTTTTTCGCGGAATCGCTGGACACCTTCGGCGAGGACATCAAGCGGGCAAAACCGACGCTGTTCTTCGCGGTGCCGCGGATCTGGTCCAAGTTTTATCAGAAGGCGTCCGAGGCGGTCTCGCCCGAGAAGCTGAACACGCTGCTGAAAATTCCACTACTCAATCGCGTGATCAAGAAAAAGGTGCTGGGTGCCATGGGGCTGGACGAATGCCGGGTGGCCCTGTCCGGTGCCGCGCCGTTGTCCACCGAGATTATTTCCTGGTTCAACAAGCTGGGCCTGGAGATCCTGGAAGTCTACGGCATGACGGAAAACTTCGGCTGGTCGCACACCACCGAGCAGGGCGATCAGCGCATCGGCTGGGTGGGCACGCCCAATGACGGGGTGGAATGCCGCATCGGTGAGGCCGGCGAAGTGGAAGTGCGTAGCGTGGGCAACATGAGCGGTTACTACAAGCAACAGGATCTGACCGCCGAGGTGCTGTCCGCCGACGGTTGGCTGAAGACCGGCGATGTGGGTGAGATCGACGACCGTGGCCGCTTGCGCATCACCGGCCGGATCAAGGAAATCTTCAAAACCGAGAAGGGCAAGTACGTGGCCCCGGCACCCATCGAGAACCGCCTGGCCAGCCAGCCCGGTGTGGAGCTGGCGTGCGTGATCGGCGCCAATATGTCCCAGCCCATCGCCTTGCTCAACCTGACGCCGGAAGAACAGGAAAAACTCAGCAAGGGCGCCGCCAAGGACAACTTCACCAAGGCGCTGAACGACCTGCTCGAACGGGTTAACGGCCAGCTCGACCCCCATGAGCGGCTCAGCTGTTTGGTGGTGTGCAAAACTCCCTGGACCGTGGAAAACGGCCTGATCACGCCGACCCTCAAGCTCAAGCGCAACGAGATCGAAAAACACTACGCGGCGGACCTGCCGGAGTGGGGCGCCTCCCGTGGCGTGATCTGGGAGCACTGAGCCGGGATGGAGCCCAACGCGGACCTGACGCTGATCCGGTGCCTGGCCGATGGCCGCTTTCATTCCGGGGCGGAGCTCGGCGAGGCCCTGGGGATCTCCCGGGCCGCCATCTGGAAACGGGTGCAGCGTCTGGATCAATGGGGGCTGGTGGTGGAATCGGTACGCGGTAAAGGGTACCGCCTGCCCCGCCCCCTGGACCTGCTGGACCCATCCGCCCTGGCGCTCGCCCTGGGCGGGCGCGCCACTCTCCAGTTCGAACCGGTGACCGCCTCCACCAACGCGGACGCCCTGGCGCTGGCCGCGTCAGGGGCGCCGGCCCCGGTGGTGGTCACCACGGAATGCCAGAGCGCCGGCAGGGGCCGGCGCGGGCGTGCCTGGCAGTCGCCGTTCGGTGCCAATCTCTATGTCAGCGTATTGTACGAACTGGCCGGCGGCTTTGCCGCGCTGGGCGGTCTGAGCCTGGCCGCCGGTGTGGCGGTGGCCGGCGCGCTGGAGCGGGCGGCACCGGGCTTGCGACCGGGGCTCAAATGGCCCAATGACCTGCTGGTGGATGGCGCCAAGCTGGGCGGCGTGCTGATCGAGCTGGCCGGGGAGATGGACGGTCGAGTCCAGGTGGTGGTGGGGGTGGGCCTGAACGTGGCCATGAATGACCGTCAGGCCGGCGCCATCGATCAGAGCTGGACTGATCTGCAGCGCGCCTGCGCCACGCCGCCGAATCGCACCGCCCTGGTGGGGGCGGTGGCACTGGCGCTGATCGACATGCTGGACCGGTTCGCCGCCGATGGCTTCGCGCCGTTCATGGCGCCGTTCGAGGCCCTGGACCTGTGCCGGGATCAACCGGTACTGTTGCACGCCGCGGAGGGCACCCGCCGGGGCGTGGCCCGGGGCGTCGCCGAGGATGGCGCTCTGCGTGTCGAAATCGACGGGGAAACCCGCACCGTTCATGGCGGGGAAGTGAGTCTGAGATTGCAATGAAGCTGTTCGTGGACGTGGGCAACACCGCCCTGAAGTGGCGCCGTCGGGACGGCGACCGGGTGGCCCAGGGGGGCGAGGTGCATGCCCGGGACTGGGTCAAGGCACTGGATGCACCGCTGGCCTCCCCGCCGCCGGAATCGGTCTGGGTGGCCTCGGTGGCCGGGCCGGAGGCGGATCGCCGCATCGCCGACCTGGTGCGGGAGCGCACTGGTTGTGAGCCGCACTTCTATTATTCCAGGGAGCAGGACTTCGGGGTGCGCAATTGCTACCCGGAGGCGCGCCGGCTGGGCGCCGACCGCTGGGTGGCCCTGGTGGAGTGCTGGCAACGTTTCGGGGCCGGTATCGTGATTGACTGCGGCAGCGCCCTGACCATCGACGCGGTGAACGGCGAAGGTGATTTTCTGGGCGGTTACATCGTTCCCGGGCTGGGCATGCTGCGCAACGCCCTGTTGCGGGACACCGCCGACGTTCATGTGGAACAGGCCAGCGCCCATCTGGGCTTGGGCCGATCCACCGGCGAATGTGTGCACAATGGCCTGCTGCGCATGTCTGTGGCGTTCGTCACGGATGTGGTGGTTGAACTGCGAGAGCGGCTTCCGGATACTTGCAAGGTGCTGGTCACGGGCGGCGACGCGGACGAATTGTCAGCTTCTTTTTCCTTTGAATTCCTGCACTTGCCCGATCTGGTGCTGGACGGCCTGGAGCGGGTGGCGGCGCGACAGGAATAGCGCGACAACAATAAGGCTTGGGGGACGAAAATCCGTGCGTTGGGTCTTTTACAGCCTGGTGGTCGTCAACCTGGTGTACCTGGGGTGGCAGCTGGCGATGACCGCCTGGACGCCGGCGCGGCCGGCGACGACGGAGCGCGCCGCCGGCCCGGCCGCGGAAGGCCCGCCTTTGCGTCTGTTGAGTGAATCCCCCCAGCCGCGCCGGCGCGGCGAGCGGCCGGCGTCGGCGCCCGCCGGCGCCCCGGGATTGTGCCCGGTGGTGGGCCCCTGGGCCGGGGAGGGCGACGCCGAGCGCGCGCGCATTCAATTGGCGGCGGCGGGGCTGGAAGGTCGCATCCGGCCGGTAACGGTGCAGAAAGACCACCTCAACTGGGTGTACCTGCCGGCCTATCCGAGCCGCGACCGGGCACTGGAAGTACTCAGCGAGTTGCAGGCCCGGGGCGTGGACAGCTTTATCGTCAAGACCGGCGAGGACGCCAACGCCATTTCCCTGGGGTATTTCTCCAGCGCCGATTCCGCGGAGGGGCTGCGGGTGCGGATGCGGGGCGCGGGCTACCCGGCCTTCGTGCGGGAAACCTCGCGGCCGGTCACCGAATACTGGTTGTATCTGCCGCCCCAGGCCGCCGGTGCCGCGGCCCTGGATGACTTTCTGGTCGGCAATCCGGCGGTGGGGCAGGATCGAGCCGCTTGTAAGGGGTCGCAATGATTGCACCCCCCGTGGGCTTTCTATAGAATGCGCAGCCCTTACGCTGCTGGCGTAGCTCAGTTGGTAGAGCAGCTGATTTGTAATCAGCCGGTCGGGGGTTCGACTCCTCTCGCCAGCTCCACTTCAAGCACGCCTAAGAGCTTGAAAATCCCTGAAAATATGGTTGACAAGGGGTTTCGGCGTAAAGAGAATGTAGGCCCTTTTCAGGAGGGGTTCCCGAGTGGCCAAAGGGATCAGACTGTAAATCTGACGCGAAAGCTTCGGAGGTTCGAATCCTCCCCCCTCCACCAGAATTGGCCGACAGGCTGGCAAGGCAGAAATTGGAAGGTTCGCGGGCATAGTTCAATGGTAGAACCTCAGCCTTCCAAGCTGATGATGCGGGTTCGATTCCCGCTGCCCGCTCCAGTCTGCGGCAACAATTTGGATGCCTGACAAGGCAGTATGAAGGTTACGCTCATGTAGCTCAGTAGGTAGAGCACACCCTTGGTAAGGGTGAGGTCACCGGTTCAAATCCGGTCATGAGCTCCAAACTCCGGGCCCAGGGACTTCCTGGGCCCGGCTTCATGTGTCTTGGTGGTGCCAGGGTGGTCCGCGAGTGGCGCGGTCCTTAAATGTGTTTTCCAAGGCGCACGCCGTTCAGACGGGAATGCACAGCCAAGTTGAGAGGTAGAGAGTCGTGGCAAAGGAAAAGTTTGAACGTAGTAAACCGCACGTAAACGTAGGCACCATTGGTCACGTTGACCATGGTAAGA
>JAKUPL010000057.1 GCA_022449455.1 Alcanivorax sp.
GCGGTGGCCTGGACGATCTGGTGACCGTGCTGGAAGGCCTGAACGCCGGTGACCGGGTGGTGGTGCGCGGCAACGAAAGCCTGCGCGACGGCCGCGAGCTGGCCCCCGTGGACGACGAGGGATAAGCGCCGGTGTTCGAGAAGATCGTCCGCAACGGCACCCTGATGACGGTGGTGGTGCTGATCATCACCCTGCTCGGCATTCTTGCCGCCCTGCGCATCCCCGTACAGATGATTCCCGACCTGGAGGTGCGCACCATCACGGTGCAGACCCAGTGGCCCGGCGCCACGCCCCAGGACGTGGAAAAGGAAATTCTGATCGAGCAGGAAGAATACCTGCGCAACGTGCCCAACCTGCGCCGGCTCACCGCCACCGCTTACAGCGGCGAGGCGGAGATCGAGCTGGAATTTCCGTTCGGCGTGGACATCACCGAGACCCTGATCCGCGTCAACAACGCCCTCAGCCAGGTGCCGGACTACCCGGACAACGTGGACCAGCCGCGCATTCTTTCCACCTCCTTTTCCGCCAACGCCTTCATGTACTTCCGGGTCTCGCCGCAACCGGGCAACCCCAAGGACCTGGACCTGGACATGATGCGCGACTTCGTCGACGACCAGGTGCGCACGCGCATGGAGAGCGTCGCCGGGGTGTCCCAGGTGGAGCTGCGCGGCGGCGCCGAACGCCAGGTGCGCGTGCTGCTGGACCCGCAGCGGCTGGCGGAGCGCGGCCTCACCGTGATGACGGTGCGCGACGCCCTGCGCCAGCGTAACCGGGACGTCTCCGGCGGCGAGCTGGACAGCGGCAAGCGCCGCTACCTGCTGCGTACCGTGGGCCGCTTCGAGCAGGTACCGGAGCTGGAGGAACTGGTGTTGGCGCGGCGCGGTGACGGCGTGATCCGCCTGCGCGACGTGGCCACTGTGACCCTGGACCATTTTCCGGTGCGCGGCCTGTCGCGGGTGGACGGCGAGCCGGTCATCACCCTGGCGGTGCGCCGGGAGACCGGCTCCAACGTCATCGACATCAAGTACGCCATGCTCGATCAGGTGGCGCTGATCAACCGGGAGGTGCTGGCGCCCGCCGGGCTGCGCATGGCGCTGATCTCCGACGACGTGCGCTATGTGGAAGCGTCGGTGGCCAACGTCTGGACCAATCTGGCGATCGGCGCGCTGTTCGCCACCCTGGTGATGTTTCTGTTCCTGCGCTCGGTGCGGGTCACCGCCCTGGGGGTGGTGGGCATCCCGATCTGCACCATCGCCGCCTTTCTCGGGCTGTTGCTGGCCGGGCGCACCATCAACGTCATTTCCCTGGCCGGGGTGGCCTTCGCCATCGGCATGACCCTGGACAACTCCATCGTGGTGCTGGAGAGCATCGAGATCGAACGGCGCCGGGGCCTGGACCGCCTGCGCGCCTCCGTGGAGGGCATCCGCAAGGTGTGGCCGGCGGTGTTCGCCTCCACCCTGACCACGGTGCTGGTGTTCCTGCCGGTGGTGTTCATTCAGCAGGAAGCCGGGCAGCTTTATTCCGACATCGCCATCGCCGTGTCCGCCTCGATTCTGGTGTCCATGCTGGTGGCGATGACGGTGATTCCGACCCTGGCGGCGCGCCTGGACTTCGGCGCCGTGTTCGACCATCAGGGCCAGGACAGCCGCTGGCTGGCCCGGGTGCATCGCCTGTCCGCCTGGCTGTCCGCGTCCGCCGCCCGGCGGGCCACGGTGATCGGCGCCACCCTGCTGGGCGGCACCCTGGTGATCGTGCTGCTGACGCCGCCGGCGGAATACCTGCCGGAGGGCGAGGAAGCCAAGACGTTCGCTTCCATGAACGCGCCGCCGGGCTACAACCTCGCCGCCATGGCGGAGATCGGCGAGCAGGTGCAGGCGCACTTCCTGCCCCTGGTGGACGCCGACCCGGCGGCCTGGGAAGCCGGCCAGCTGCCGGCGCCGCCGCTTCGCTACCTGAATCTGTACGTGGACACCCAGGGCCTGCGGGTGATCGCCGAACCGGTGGACCCGACGCACATGGAAGCGCTGATGGACGCCCTCACCGCCTTCTACGAACGCTACCCGGGCATGCGCGCCTTCGCCGCCCGGGGCTCGATCATCTCCAGCAACGACGGCGGCACCCGCAGCGTCAATCTGGACATTTCCGGCAACGATCTGGCCACCCTGTTTCAGGTGGCCCAGGCCGCCTACCAGCGCGCCGACCAAGTGTTCGACGGCCCCCGCATCCAGAGTCAGCCGGCCAGCCTTTCCCTGGCCCAGCCTTTACTGGAGGTGCGGCCGGACTGGGAGCGCGCCGAGGAACTGGGGCTCAGTGCCGAACAGCTCGGGTTCACGGTGGCCGCGCTCACCGACGGCGCCTATCTGGACGAATTCTTTCTCGGCGACGACAAGGTGGACATCTACGCCTACAGCCACCGGGGCGTGGATCCGGCCCTGGCGGAGCTGCCGGCCCTGCCGGTGCACACGCCGCTGGGCGCCACGGTGCCGCTGTCGGCGGTGGCGACGCTGGTGGAAACCGTGGACACCAGCACCGTGCGCCGGGTCAACGGCCGCCGCACGGTGACCCTGAACATCATTCCACCGCGCTCGGTGGCCCTGGAGACCGGCGTGCGCACGGTGCGCGAACAGGTCATCGGGGCCCTGCGCGAGGAAGGCGCGATCCCGGCCGGGGTCAGCGTCGACATCTCCGGCGCCAGCGACCAACTGGACGCCACCCGCGACGCCCTCACCGGCAACTACGTGGTGGCGGTGCTGCTGATCTATCTGCTATTGGTGGCGATCTTTACCCATTGGGGCTATCCGCTGCTGATCATGACCACCATCCCGGTGGGCATCGCCAGCGGCATTCTCGGCCTGGCGCTGCTCAACGGCCTGGGCGCGCTGCTGCCGGCGCTGGGCCTGCCCGGCTTCAACCAGCCGTTCGACATGATCTCCATGCTCGGCTTTTTGATTCTGATGGGCACGGTGGTCAACAACCCGATCCTGATCGTCCATGAAGCGCTGACCAACCGTCGCCAGGGATGGCCGGTGGCGGAGTCGGTCAGCGAGGCGGTGCGCTCACGGCTGCGCCCCATCGCCATGACCACCATCACCACGGTGTGCGGGCTGGCGCCGCTGGTGTTGCTGCCCGGCGAAGGCACCGAACTGTATCGAGGCGTGGGCGCCATTGTGTTGTTCGGCCTGCTCGGCACCGCCATCATCACCGTCACCTTCCTGCCGGCGCTCACCGCCACGGTGCTGACCCTCACCGAACGGCGCCGGCCCTCCGGAATACCGTCCACCTGACGTAATACCATCCCGCCGAATATGGTGCATGCACCGCTTTTACGCGGTGCGGGCCCGGCCTGCACCATGGCCGGGCAACGCGCAAAAAATCCCCACGAATTTACGTTTTAGCGCGAAAAATCGTCGCTTATTCCCCTATGCGCTCCTGCCATGCCGGACATGACCTGTGTCACGGCGGCAATCGTAAAAAGAGGCTTGACCGGCCAATAAATGGTGTATACGTTGTTTCTAGTCAATTTTTCCACGAATCATCAGGAGGACCTGATTGTGAGTACCACCAAGCCGACCATCGCGGTCATCGGCGCTGGCCTGGGCGGCGCCGCCGCTGGCGCCCTGCTGCAGAAAGCGGGTTACCCGACCCAGGTTTACGAGCAAGCACCGGAATTTTCCCGTCTGGGCGCCGGTATCCATCTGGGCCCCAACGTGATGAAGGTCATGCGTCGTATCGGCATCGAGGACGCGCTGGATCGCATGGGCTCGCATCCGGACCATTGGTTCAGCCGTGACGGCGCCACCGGTGAATACCTGTCCCGCATCCCGCTGGGCGATTTCGCCAAGAAAGAATACGGCGCGTCCTACATCACGGTTCACCGCGGCGATCTGCACGCGCTGATGGTCGATCAGCTCGACCAGGACCGGCTACACTTCGGCAAGCGTCTCGAGAAAGTCGACGACCAGGGCGACAAAGTGGTGATGACCTTCACCGACGGCAGCCAGGACACCGCCGACATCGTGATCGGCGCCGACGGCGTCAACTCGGTGATCCGTGAGCACCTGCTCGGCGAGGAACAGCCGATCTACAGCGGCTGGGTGGCCCACCGCGCGATCATTTCCGCCGAGAAACTGAAGGCCTACGACCTGGATTTCGAAGCCTGCGTGAAGTGGTGGTCCGAAGACCGTCACATGATGGTTTACTTCGTCACCGGCGACGAAAAAGAGTACTACTACGTGACCGGTGTTCCGGAGCCGGACTGGAACCACGGCACCTCCTTCGTGGACAGCTCCCGCGAAGAAATGCGCAAAGCCTTCGAAGGCTACGGCGAGACCGTTCAGGCGCTGATCGATTGCACCGACAACGTCACCAAATGGCCGCTGCTGGAGCGGAACCCCCTGCCCCTGTGGCACGACAATCGTCTGGTGCTGCTCGGCGACGCCGCGCACCCGATGAAGCCGCACATGGCCCAGGGCGCCGCCATGGCCATCGAGGACGCCGCCATGCTGGTGCGCTGCCTGGACACCGTGGGCGCCGGGGACTACGCCGATGCCTTCGAGCTGTACCGCGCCAACCGTTTCGAGCGCGCGTCCCGCGTCCAGAAGGTATCCCACGACAACACCTGGCTGCGTTATGACGAAGACCCGGCCTGGGTATTCGCCCATGACGTGTACGAAGTCCCGCTGAAGGACCCCAAGACGGAGGTCGAGGAGAAAGCATGAGCAGCACCCGACTCTATGGCGCCAACGTCCACGCCAACGGCATTCGCCAGCACTATCTGCGCTACGGTGGCAAAGGCCAGCCCCTGGTCCTGATCCCGGGCATCACCAGCCCGGCGATCACCTGGGAATTCGTGGCCGAGCGCCTGGGCCGGAATTTCGATACCTATGTGCTGGACGTGCGTGGCCGTGGCCTGTCGTCCACCGGCCCGGATCTGGATTACGGCACCGACACCTGCGCCGATGACGTGGTCGGCTTCGTCGAGGCCCTGGGCCTGGAAAACTATATCCTGGCCGGCCATTCCATGGGCGCGCGGTTCGCGCTGCGGGCCGTGACCCGGGGCGCCAAGGGCGTCGCCAAGCTGGCGCTGATCGATCCGCCGGTGTCCGGCCCGGGCCGCCGCGAGTACCCGAGCAAGCTGCCCTGGTACGTGGATTCCATCAACGACTGCACCCACGGTGCCGGTCTGGAAACCATGCGCAAGTACTGCCCCACCTGGACCGAGGAGCAACTGCTGCTGCGCGCCGAGTGGCTGCACACCTGCTACCTGCCGGCGATCGTGAAAAGTTTCGAGGAATTCCACGAAGTGGACATTCATCAGGACTTTCCGAACGTTCAGGTTCCGACCCTGTTGCTGTGCGCCGGCAAAGGCGGCGTGATCCAGGACCAGGACAAGGACGAGATCAAACAGCTGCTGCCGTCGATCCGCATCGAAACGGTGCCGGACGCCGGCCATATGATTCCCTGGGACGACCTCGAAGGGTTCTTCCAGGGCTTTGGTGACTTTCTGGGAGCGCGGCCCTGAGCCGCCTCCTCAAGGAGAGAAGCATGACGCGACCCTATCGAATCGGCCAGATCGTACCGAGCTCCAACATCACCATGGAGACCGAGATTCCGGCCATGCTCACCGCCCGGC
>JAKUPL010000058.1 GCA_022449455.1 Alcanivorax sp.
AGCAAGCCCTTTACGCCCGCCAGCCCGGCGAGTCGGAGAACTTGATTCACCACTCCGACAGAGGCTCGCAGTACGTTTCTGTGCGCTACACCGAACGCCTGGGCGAAGCGGGCATTGACCCGTCGGTGGGCAGCAAGGGCGACAGCTACGATAACGCCCTGGCCGAGCCCATTAACGGTTTGTACAAAGCGGAAGTGATCCATCGGTGCGGCCCCTGGAAGTCCATGGAATCCGTGGAACTGGCCACGCTGGAGTGGGTGTCCTGGTTAAACCATCAGCGACTGATGGGGCCGCTGGGATATATTCCGCCAGCGGAAGCTGAGGCAAACTACTACAGGCAACTCAACAGTCAGGCCGCTATCGCAGCCTGACTTAAACCAAACAGCCTCCTCAAAACCCGGGGCGGTTCAGGTCCCGAGAAGGCTATCGCGCGAGTCGCGGTATTCAGATATTCAACTAAGCTTGCATATGCTAGGGTGGGTTTTACAGCGTCCCACTCCCTAATTCGCTAGCACGTCGTTAAGGAGCGCTTATGTCCGAGGCTCGGAACGAGGTCTACACCGAACCCGAAGCGAAAGGGAGCCAGGCGGTCAACGCATGCCGAAAGGTGGTTGGCCTGGTACCCGCCCCGGAGATGTCCGCTGAGATGGCCGAACAGGTAATCGACCAGTTGCCCGAACTTCTGGCCAACTACGTCGATGACCGGTTGCGTTGGGAGGTCCAACTGATCGTCGATCCGCTGATCGGCGCTGCCGAGGCTTCCACCGATATCATCGGGGGTATTCTCGAGTACAAGCGAGACCAGCAGTGGGACTACGCGATCTGTATTACCGATTTGCCGATCTTCAAGGACGGGCGTTTCATAATCGCTGAAACCAGCACGGGGCATGGCCTTGCGTTGATCTCATTGCCTGCCTTCGGCATTAGCGCAATACGGCGTCGCCTGAGCGAAGCAAGTCTGCAACTGGTCAACGAATTGCACCATGGTAGTTCGGAAGAGGACCGTGCTCGCCAAGAGCAGCGTACCCGGCAATCCGACAAAGTCCATAAGAGCCTGCGTGGCAAAGGTGCCCGGCAACTAGTGGGCAGGCACCTCTACGAGAAGCTGTTCCCGATACGACGGATAACGCTACCGAGCGAGGGAGAGTCCTTTGATGTACGCTTCATTGCCGACTCAAAGATCAACGGGAACCTTCGCATCCTGGCAGGCATGGTGCGAGCCAACCGCCCCTGGACCATCTTTCCCGCTTTCAAGCGCGTCATCGCGGTCGCGTTCGCGACCGGCGCCTATGGTTTGGTGTTTCCCACCCTTTGGCAGCTCAGCGCCAATTATGGCCGGCCACGCCTTATTCTGCTTATGGGGGTGGCCATGGCGGCAATGATTGCCTGGATTATCATTGCTCACACGCTTTGGGAATCGACGAAAAACGCCCGATCACCACGTCTGGTTCGCCTCTATAACACGGTCACTGTACTGACGCTAAGTGCCGGGGTCGTATTCTATTACGTGATCCTGCTGGGCCTTTTCTGTTTCACGGTCCTCGTTTTCATTCCGGCCAACATGCTGGAAGCGCAACTTGATCACGCGGTCAGCCTTTTCGATTACACCACTCTTGCCTGGCTCGCGACTTCGGTTGCCACTATCGCTGGTGCCCTGGGGGCCGGACTGGAAGATGAGGAAACCGTCAGAAACGCCACTTACGGCTACCGGCAGCGACGCCGAAACCAGGAAGCGAGTAAGCGCTGATACGCCTTGACAATTCTGTTTTTGTGATCAGCGATTGTCCCTCGGTGGAGTCCAGGACGATGTTTCGTCCTCGGCTCTCCGTGCGTCCTCCCGCATGGCGTGCCCCAGTGACTCTTCGAGCTTCACGAACAACTCCCCGTAGCGCCGGCCGAGGCCGAAGTACATGCCTTCCTCGATGTTGCGCCAGGTTTCGAACAGTTGGTCTTCGTTGGCTTTTTCGCTGGCAACGAAGGACTGGGTCATCCGGCGAGCGCGTTCTGGGTGGACGCCCATGGCGGTGAGGGCATCGCCGCCGAGTGCCAGGGCGGAGTAGTAGGTTTCGCTTACCACGTCGTCGGCGCCGGCTTCGCGCAGTTCGTAGCCGTGGCCGCGGTCGAAGGCGCGGGCCAGTACCCAGACCTCCGGGTAAAGCTGTTTGACATGACGCACCAGATTAACGGCCCGGTTGCGGTCATCAATGGCCACAACGAGCAGGCGTGCCTCGGCAATGCCGGCCGTTTCCAGTAGCTGGATGCGGGTGGCGTCGCCAAAGTAACTTTTCAGTTGGATTCGGCGCAGGTTTTCGATCTGCTCCAGGGATTGGTCCAGGGCAACGCTCGGAATGTTGTTGGCGCGAAGCAACCGGCAGACGATCTGCCCGAAGCGGCCGACCCCTGCCACGATTACCGGCGCCTGCTCTTCTATCTCATCCGGCTCCGCTTCTTCATTGGAGGCCTTCTGATAGCGCGGCAGCACCACCCGGTCATAGACAATGAACAACAGCGGCGTCAGGAACATGGATAGGGCCACCACTAGTGACAGCATCTGCGCGGTGTCCGCGGGGATAACCCGATTCTGGGTGCCGTAGGTCAGCAGCACAAACCCGAATTCACCGGCCTGGGCGAGCCCGAGGGTGAACAGCCAGCCTTCACTGCTGCGGATGCGGAAGGCGAGGGCCAGACCAACCAGAATCAGTGCCTTGCCGATGATGACCGCCAGGGCGAGAAGCAGGACGATATCCCAGGACTCCGCCAGAACACCGAAATTGATTCCCGCGCCCACGGTAATAAAGAACAGCCCCAGCAGCAGTCCCTTAAACGGCTCGATATTGGCTTCCAGCTCGTGCCGGAATTCGCTGTTGGCGAGCACTACACCCGCCAGGAAAGCGCCGAGCGCCGGCGATAGGTCCACCAGACTCATGAGCGCCGCGATGCCGATAATCAGCATCAGCGACGTGGCGGTGAATACCTCCCGCATGCGGGACTGCACCACGTAGCGGAACAGCGGCCGGCTCAGGTAATGGCCGCAGACAATCACCAGCACGATCGCACCGACAACGGCCAGCCCATGCGCCCAGCCCGGCAAGCTCTCAACCAGGCTGAGGCTGCTGTGTCCGTGCTCTGCATCGGTGGCGGAGATTCCTGACACGGCCAGCAGCGGGATGACGGCCAGCATCGGAATCACAGCAATGTCCTGGAAGAGCAGGACGGAAAAGGCGCTCTGGCCACCTTCGGTTTTGACCAGACCCTTTTCGGTCAGCGTCTGCAGCACAATTGCCGTTGAAGACAGGGAGAACAGAAACCCCACCGCCACTGCGGTTTGCCAGGCCAGCCCCAGCGACCAGGCAAAACCGGTAGCGACCGCTGCGGTGAGTGCCACTTGCAGACCACCCAGGCCGAGCAGCCGCACCCGCATGGCCCAGAGGGATTTGGGGTCCAGCTCCATCCCCACCAGGAACAGCATCATCACCACGCCGAACTCGGCAAAGTGCTGAAGGGTGGCGGTCTCTTGGCCCACCAGCCCGGTCACCGGCCCGATGACCACACCGGCCACCAGGTAACCGAGTACCGACCCCAGCCCGAGCCGCCTGGCCAGCGGCACCGCGATGACCGCCGCCACCAGGTAGATAAACGCCTGAACAAAGTAGTCAGTCATCAGTTGTGTCCTTGGGCCGAAAATCGGAGATTCATTCCTCTAACCATAGATCAGCGGCTGTAATTCGCCTCAGGGCGCGGTGTGGCCCTGAGTTCTTTGTGCCGCCTTGCATTCGACCCAACCCGAACTATACTTAAATTCTAGGGATGGTCTGAAGTAGTTGTGTATTTCTGGCTGACTTCAGCCCCTGCCGATTTTAAAAGCGGCAAATCGATCAAAAACGCTCAGATCACCCGCTTATTTCTGTGTTTTTAGCCGCCGCGAGCACCTCGCGGCAGCCATTTTCCACATTACAGGCGCACCTCTCCTGCATTCGCCAGTAAATGTCGGCGCGCCATCCACAGGTTCGACAGAGCGAACAGTGTCACCAGTTGCGCCGTGTTTTTGGCCAAGCCGCGAAAGCGCACCTTGGTGTAACCGAACTGGCGCTTGATTACCCGGAACGGATGCTCGACCTTGGCGCGCACCTGAGCCTTGGCCTTTTCAATCTTGCGCTTGGCTTTGTACAGCACGCTGCGCTTATCGAGTTTTTTGTAGGTGCTGCGGCGTGCCGCCACCTGCCAGATAACTTCACGTCCTTCATGCTCGGGCCGCTTTTCGACACCGGTGTAGCCTGCATCGGCGCAGACCACGTTTTCGTCGCCATGCAGCAATTTGTCCACCTGGGTGACATCCGCCACATTGGCCGCCGTGCCCACTACGCTGTGCACCAGACCCGATTCGTCATCGGCGCCGATGTGGGCCTTCATGCCAAAATAATACTGGTTTCCCTTCTTGGTCTGGTGCATTTCCGGGTCGCGCTTGCCGTCCTTGTTCTTGGTCGAACTGGGCGCATTGATCAGCGTTGCATCGACGATGGTGCCCTGGCGCAGCGACAGGCCGCGGTCGCCCAGATAGCCATTGATGACAGCGAGGATGCCGGCCGCCAGCTCGTGTTTCTCCAGCAAGCGGCGGAAGTTGAGAATGGTGGTTTCGTCGGGGATGCGCTCCAGGTTCAGCCCGGCAAACTGGCGCAGGATCGTGGTTTCGTACAGCGCTTCCTCCATCGCTGGATCGCTGTAGCCGAACCAGTTCTGCAGCAGATGCACACGCAGCATCGCCATCAACGGGTAGGCCGGACGGCCACCTTCACCCTTCGGATAATGTGGCTCGATCAAAGCAATCAAGCCCTTCCACGGCACCACCCGATCCATCT
>JAKUPL010000059.1 GCA_022449455.1 Alcanivorax sp.
AATTTCCGCGCCCAGCCCTCCTTCGCCCGCACCCTTCGCCAAACGGCTTCGGCTGACAAGGGGCTTCGAAGGGCAGCCTTCAACTTATTTAACCGCCGGCTTACACCTTTGGCGTAAGCCAGCCGAAGCTTTAGCGAAGGCTGGCGGAGGGGGTGTCCGCCACAATTGGAACTAACTGATTGAAATATATAAATTTATTCTATCTACCTGATTTCCATCCCACATTACGTCCCACATTAATTTCTTGTTAGCCTCAGGGTCGGGTCCCTTTTGACCCCGATCAAATCTTCTCGGAGAGCTGACATCATTCGAGCTTTTGTAAGTACAGCCCTCCGCCCCGAATAGGGCCAATGATTAGGCGAGGACTCGGGCGTACGCTGCCATGGACTGTGCATCACGGATCACGCACCACGGCCCAGGGGCCCGGGCGCGCGTTTCGATGGCTGGAACCGGTCGACGGTGGGTCGGGGTGAGGATCAGTGGGGGCGGTGCCGGAGGTGGGGGCTTGGGCTGGGTTTGGCGCGAAGACTCCACATCTCAAACATTTCCTGCCACACTTCTCCTATGAAGAAACTTACTGCCACTCTCTACCTGACTCTTGCCGTGCTAGTTGGGAGTGTGAGCCTGCCATTTGCAACATCGGTGGCGGATAATGGCGAAGCTAGAGCCGATTCAATTTACTCTGGTTCATATCCTGCAGCGGCGAAATAATTTCGGCATTGGGTGGGAGTGAATTCGTCGAGGGATTGAGCGATGACGTCCCATAGATCGTCGATGGTTCGCGCCGCGGCCTGCCTCAGGATAGCCTTGAGCTTTGAGAAGGCCATCTCGATGGGGTTGAGGTCTGGCGAATAGGGCGGGAGATAGAGCAGGGTTGCCCCGGCCTGTTCGATGGCGAGGCGTACGCCGGTGACCTTGTGGGCGGGCAGATTATCCATGACCACGATGTCGCCTTGTGTCAGTTCGGGCACCAGCACGTGGGTCACATAGGCGCGGAAGGCATCCCCATCCATCGGCCCGTCGAGCAGCATCGGGGCGCTCAGGCTTCCCAAACGCAAGCCGGCGGTGAATGTCGTGGTCTTCCAATGGCCGTGGGGGACCGCGACATCAGGCAACTCTCGCTCGGCGGCGTACGCGGTTTTTTTGAAGCTGATCCCGCGACGGTCGAAGAAATACCACACCGTCGCCGGACAGGCCGACACCGACTGCTTCTCGGCCAGGTGCCCGGCGATCTCCGCCAGGCTGATGTCCGGCCGCTCCCTCACCAGTGCCAGAATGAAAGCCTCATGGGCATCCAGCTTCGATCCACTCGGTTGACCTTGCTTGCGCGCCGAAACCTCGCCGGTCTCGCGATAGCGCCGATACCAACTCACCGCCGTCGAAACCCCAACTCCAAAACGAGCCGCCGCCCGGCGCCTCGAAAGCCCGTCTGAAATCGACTTAATCACCCGAACCCGAAGGTCTGTACTGTAGCTCCGCGTCATCGAACCCTCCTCTGTGGACCAGAGAGGACCGAATCACAGATCAAGATTCGAGGGAATCCCTAAAATGATTCCGCGTTAAGTGAAACCGCTCTAGTGCACTGACTCAATCAGAAGGTACAGGCATTCGGTCGAGCTTTGCGAGGATTGTGTCGGCGGGCTTGGTCCAGACGAATGGCATGGGGTCATCGTTGTGCTCGTTGATATATCGCTTGATGGCGGTCTGGAGGTCGGCGATGGAGGTGAAGACGCCACGCTTAAGGCGGCGGCGCGTCAGCGCCGAGAAGAAACCCTCGACGGCGTTGAGCCAAGAGGCGGACGTGGGCGTGAAGTGGAACACCCATCTTGGATGGCGCGCGAGCCAGGCACGGACCTTGGGGTGTTTGTGGGTGGCGTAGTTGTCGGCGATGGCGTGGATGATCTTGCCCGGCGGGGTCGCGCGCTCGACGGCATTGAGGAAGCGGATGAATTCCTGATGGGTGTGTCTTTGCATGCAGCGACCGAGCACGGTGCCGTCGAGGACGTTCAGCGCCGCGAACAGCGTCGTGGTGCCGTGGCGCTTGTAGTCATGGGTCATGGTGCCGCACTTGCCGGGTTTGAGCGGCAAGCCGGGCTGGGTCCGATCCAGGGCCTGGATCTGCGATTTCTCGTCGATCGACAGCACCACGGCATGGGCCGGCGGGTGCATGTAGAGGCCGATGATGTCCGTGACCTTTTCGGCGAAGGCGGGGTCGGTGGAGCGCTTGAAGGTTCGGATGCGGTGCGGCTGCAGGCGATGGGCCTCCCAGATGCGCTGCACCGCGCGCAAGCTGATGCCGACCGCTTTGGCCATCGCACGGCCGGTCCAGTGGGTGGCCTCGCCCGGCGACTCGGAGCAGGTGAGCGCCAGAACCTTGGCCACGGTCGCTGCCGGCAACGGCGGCTTGCCGGGCGGGCGCGTCTTGTCGCGCAGCAGACCGTCCACGCCCTCCTCGGCAAAGCGTCGCTGCCAGCGCCAGACCGCAGGCCGGCTCACTCCGGCCCGGCGTGCCACCTCGAGAACGGACAGCCGCTCCGCCGAAAACAAAACAATCCGGGCCCGCTGAACGTGCTTCAGCGCCCGGCTGCGATCACCGACGACCGCGGCCAGTCGCGCGCAGTCGTCGGCTCCTACCATTACGCAAACATCCTGTGCCATGGCCGCAGATTCGCACGGATCGGCACATTTGTGAATCCTACGTTTGTGTCAGTGCACTAGCAGGCTGCTGAAAAACTCCTCGCATTTAAAGTTCAGGCATGATTCTGTGATTGCCTCGACTTATGGAGGATTGGATGCGAGGTGGGGACCAAATCAGCGGCAATCTTTTCAGCTATATCGACCTTGAGGCACGGGTTCCGGGGAACCATCCCCTTCGGGTTATCCGCGAGATCGTGAACGACGTGTTGTCCGGCCTGGCGTCGGATTTTGAAGCGTCCTATTCGCACACGGGCCGTCCGTCGATCCCGCCGGAGAGGCTGCTGCGGGCATTGTTGTTGCAGGCGTTCTATTCGATCCGCTCGGAGCGCCAACTGATGGAGCAACTTAACTTCAACATATTGTTCCGCTGGTTCGTGGGGCTCGACATGGATGATCCGGTCTGGGACGCGACGGTATTCTGCCATAACCGGGATCGTTTTCTGGAGGCCGAGGTGTCGGCGAAGTTTCTGAACGGCGTGGTCGAACACAAGAAAGTGCGGCGGCTTTTAAGCCGGGATCATTTCTCGGTGGACGGCACGCTCATTGAAGCTTGGGCGTCGATGAAGTCGTTCCGGCCCAAGGGTGGTGGAGGTGACGACACTGGCTCTGGTTCTGGACGCAATCAAGAGCGGGATTTCCACGGCGATAAGCGCTCCAACGAGACCCACGAGAGCACCACCGATACCGACGCCCGGCTTTACCGCAAGGGCAATGGCCGTGAGAGCAAGATATGTTTCATGGGCCATGCCTTTATGGAGAACCGCAACGGCTTGGCGGTTGGCGGCGGCGTCAGCCTGGCCACGGGCATGGCGGAACGCGAAGAGGCGTTGGCGATGATCGACAGGTACCGCCCCATGGATGGTGAGGGAGGCAAGCGGCGGATCACCTTGGCCGGCGACAAGGGTTTTGACGTGGCGGGTTTTGTTGATGATCTGCGTGAGCGCAAGGTGACACCCCATATCGCCGTCCAAGACCACCTCACCAAGACCGGCAAGCGGCGCAAGACCAGGATCGATGGCCGCACGACGCGGCATGCGGGCTACGCGATCAGCCAGCGTATCCGCAAACGGATCGAGGAGATTTTCGGCTGGGTCAAGGTCCAGGGCGGTCAGGACAAGACCAAGTTCAGGGGTCGCCAGCGGGTCGATGCGTCCTTCACCCTGGCACTGGCCGCCTACAATTTGATCCGGCTGCCGAAACTGCTGGCGGAGATACCGCCATGACGACACCAGGAATCTGTCCAAAACATCCAAAACAAAGAATTTCCAAGGAAACGACCCCGAAAACCGGGGACAAACCCAATGCCCCGTGTTCAAAACACACAAAACCGGAGCATAGGCCGGGAAGTGGTGGGTTTTTCAGCAGCCTGCTAGAGCATTATCCGACCAAATAGAACCATTTGACCGGGATGATTTTTGGCTGTGGCGAGGCGCGCGACCCATGGCGATGTGGTGCATCGGCAAAGGAGCGCAACGATGCCCACGGTTAAAAATCACCCGGCCTGCGGTGGGGCAAATCGGCTCCCCGGGTTCGTTGCGGCGCTTGCCCGATACCGGGCATCGCGCTGCACGCCGCGCCTGCCCGGAAAACCGATTTGCCGCCATCAAATTGATCCCATTTGGTCGGATAGTGCTCTAAAAGCAAGCGATGGCCGTATCCGCATCGCCCAGCCCACCGGTCCGGCTCGCGCTGCCCGATCCCGCGGCGACCGCCGATCTCGCCCGGCGCCTCGCGCGCATCGCCAGGCCCGGCGACGTGATCGGTCTCATCGGCGCGCTCGGCGCGGGAAC
>JAKUPL010000006.1 GCA_022449455.1 Alcanivorax sp.
GGCGGTGGGCGCCATCACCCATTCCCACGGCGAGGCCGCCGCGCTCACCGGCGATGCCCGCCAGTGGCGCGGCCTGGGTCTGGACCGGGAGCGCTGGCTGGCGCCGGCGCGGGCGGCGCGGCTGCGCGACGAGCTGCTGACCCCGGCGGAGCGCGACACCCTGACCGGCCTGTCCGAGGACGCCCTGGCGCGCCGCGTCACCCTCACCTTCTCGGTGAAGGAGAGCCTGTTTAAAGCGCTTTACCCACTCACCGGCCGGCGTTTCTATTTTCAGGACGCCGCCCTGGAGGACGACCGCATCCGGCTGCTCACCGATCTGTCCACGGACTGGCGCGCCGGACACGGCTTGCGGTTCGACGTGGAAGAAGACGCCTCCGGCCTGCTCAGCTGGATCCTGGTCCCGGCCTGAGCCCAACCGTTTCATGGCAGAGCGCAGCCCGGCGTGGCCGGCACCGGGTCGGCGTACAAACCGGCGTTGTAGAACCACTGCTGCCCGGCGGCCCGCCGGCGGCAGACCACTTCCTCCACCAGCTCGAACATGCCCGGCTGCAGGTTGGTATCGGCCTCCGGCCGGTCGGCGAAACGCATGACGTTTTCGTCGGTGCCGTAAGGCCGCCACTGCGCGTGGCCGGCGCTCTCCGGCGTGCCGCTGCGGGCGAAGGACACCCAATAGTCCATCATCGCCGCCGACAGCCGGCGAGACGTCTCGCCTTCCGGCCGGGGCCAATTCGCCGAGAGCGTCGCGTCCGCGCCGACATGGCCGAACACGAACGGCACGTCACTGGCATGGAACGCGCAGAGATCCAGCGCCTGGGCGGCCGGGTAACAGTAATCGAAGCGATACAGATAAGCGGGCACGCCTGCCGCCGTCTGCTTGCGAACCAGGCGCTCCGCGGCCCACCCATAGAGCGCGTCGCGGGCGGTGGCCATCAGGCTGTACTCCAGGTCCGAGGCGGGATAGACGGTGAGAAAGTCGTCCGCCAGATCCCCGTACAATTCACCGATCCGGCTTTCGTAGGCGGCGCCATCCGCTGGCGCCGGGGCGATAAAAACTCGCTGGGAGCGCACCTCGCCCTCGTTGAAGCCCGCCAGCAGCGGCACCCGCGCCTGCTCGCCGGCATCGAAGGTGGCCACCAGCTGGTCCGGCAGCGCCCAGCCGTCCACCGTGCCCTCCGGGCGGAAGCCGACCTGCTCGCCAATCGCCACCAGTTGTTCCGCGTCCATGGCGCGCAGCGCTTCCGGCCCGGCCGCGCCGGCTTCGTCCATCACCACCGCGCCGAGCTGTTCCGCGGATGGCAGGCCATTCGCCGCGCTGCTCAGCATGGGCAGGGAGCGGGTATTGGCACTCTGGGCGATGGCTTTGTCGAACAGGTCACGCGCCAGCGGACTGGTCAGCAAATAGGTGACGCTGAAGGCACCGGCGGATTCGCCCATGATCGTGACATTCGCGGGGTCACCGCCAAACTGTCCGATGTTGTCGCGCACCCACCGCAGGGCCTGGATCTGGTCAAGCAGACCATAATTGCCCGACACGCCCTGTTCGGACTCGGCACTCAACCCCGCCAGAGCCAGCCAGCCAAGGACGCCCAGGCGGTAGTTGAACGACACCACCACGGCGCCTTTGCGCGCCAACCGGGCGCCGTCGAAAATCGGCTGGCTGCTGCCGCCGATGCGCAAGGAACCACCATGCACCCATACCATCACCGGCAGACGCCCGGCGTCATCCGGGGCCCAGACATTAAGCGTCAGACAGTCCTCGCTCATCGACGCCGGCGGGTCCCGATAGAGGCTGGTCTCGGCCACATCCGGCTGCACACAGCTCGGGCCGAAGGCCTCGGCGCGGCGCACGCCTTGCCAATGGGCCGCCGGGCGGGGCGCGCGCCAGCGCCCCTCACCCACCGGCGGTGCCGCGTAGGGGATGCCCTTGAAGACCGCGAGGCCGGCCTCGTGGACACCGCTCAGCCGCCCCTGCTCCACGCGGACTTCAGGCCGGGCCGTGGGCGGCGCGGAGTCGGAGGAATCGGAATCCAGGCAGGCGGTCAACGGGCCCATCAGCATCGCCAGCAACAGCGTTCTGGCCAGGGGCGGCGTTTTGAAAACCATAAGTGCTCCGTGAATCTCGGGTTGTTTTATTTATGTGGTCGCCCGGGGTGGCCGACCATTTCATTCACTCACAAGAGAGATAATTAAATCAACAGCCCCTCCCTGTCCACAGCCACCCGGCGGTAAGCGGCTTTACCGCACAAAAAAAAGCGGCCCGAAGGCCGCGTTTTGTGTTCAGCAGCCGGCGGCTAGTCAGCGCAGAACAGATTGCCCTCGTCCCGGCGGCTGATCCGCACCAGATCCACCGCGCCGGTAAAACCGGCCCCGACCACTGCGCCCAGCGGGCTGCCGCTCAGCACCGGTACGCCCGGCGCCACGTCGAACCCTTCCACGGTGTCGCAGTCCACCGCCAGCGTCACCCGTTCGCCGTCGGCGGCGAGCTGGATTTCCCGCCAGCCGTCGCCCGCGTCCAGAGCGGTGAGCAGCCGGCGGCTCTGCGACGGCAGCTCCACCAGCAGGCGGTCCCGGGCCAGGCTGATGCGCAGCGCGGTGCCGCCCTCGCCGGCCAGCGCCAGCACCGGTACCGCATCGGCCTGATCGGTGCGGGCGCGCAAGTGCAGGGTGAACCGCTCGCCGATCACGCTGTTGTTCAGCGAGCCGGTATCGCGGGTGACCAGGCGGTAGTCGTTGGCGAACGCCGCCACGCGCCCCACCTCTCCGCCGTCGGTCAGGGTCGGCGCCGCCGGCTGATCGTCGGCGTCCAGCCCGTACAGCGGATCACCGTAGGGCGAGTGGTCGTTGATGCAGGGGCCGTCGCAGCCGTCCTGCGTGTCCATTACCCAGAAGCCCAGCACGTAGCCGTCCACCGGCATGTATTCCACCGGGGTCGGGTCGTCCCGGTCCACGTAGCGGGTCTCGTCGTCGCCACCGCAGGCCGCCAGGGCGGCGGCGAGCAGCGTGATCGGCAAAGCGTTTCTCAGTTTCATCGCGGCTCTCCTCAGCGGTCGGTGCGCGGGTGCAGGGTGACGTCGTCCACCACGGTGCCGTCCAGGGTGCGGGTCAGTACCCGCAGGGCCTCGCCCTGAATGTCCAGGGTGGTGTAGGTGTTGACGTTGTCGTCGAACAGCACGTCGGCGATCAGGGCGATGCCGCCGCCGTTGTTGTCGTAGTACTTGGCGGAGTCGGAGCCGGCGATCAGATAGGTGGCGCCGCCCGGCGCCGGCTTGCCGGCGGTCAGCGGCAGACTGCGCGAGTACATGTGATCGTGGCCGGAGAGCACCAGGTCGATGCCGGTTTCATCCACCACCGGCGGAATATGGGCCTGGGAACGGCCGTTGCCGGAGGCGGCGTTGCCGTTGTACGGCGGGCGGTGCACCATCAGGATTTTCCAGGTGGCGTCGCTGGCGTTCATATCGCGGCGCAGCCAGTCCATCATCACCGGCCAGTCCGCCTCGCTTTGCAGCTCCGAGGTGATCACCGCGATGTGCGCCGGTCCGCGATCAAAGCTGTAGACCGCATCGTCGTAGGGCGCCGGCAGGCCGCTGTCGCTGCCGGGCAGCGGGATCAGATCGGCGAACTTCCGAGCGCCTTCGTTGTAGACCTCATGGTTGCCCTGGGCCGGCACGAACGGATGGGACGCCAGCATGTCGTCGCCTTCCAGCGCCTCGAAGAACAGCCGCACCAGCCGGTAGTCGGTCAGGTCCTCGGTGAAGTCGCCCACGTGCAGAATCAGATCGCCGTCCGGCAACTGGGCCTGCATTTTCCGGTACAGCTCGGTGACCAGGCCACTGCCGTTGAACAGGTTGTCGTTGGACACCGTCTGGGTGTCGCCAAACAGATGGATACGCACGCGGTCGTCGCCGTCGTCGGTGGCGAACCGGAAGGTGTCACTCATGGCCCCGTCGGCGCCCACCCGATACTGGTAGTCGCTGCCGGCCCGCAAACCCTCCAGGGTGGCCCGGTGCACGCGCACCACGCCGGCTTCGCTGCCGTAGAAGAACGGCACGATGCGCGATTCGCCGGTGATCTCCCGATCCAGGCCGTCAACGCCGAAGCGCACCCGCGAATCGGTCACGGTGCTGGCCGTGAACCAGGCCACGTTCATGGCGGTGGCATCCCGGCCGGGTGTGAGGAACACATAACGCGGCGTCTCGCCGAGCCGCTCGACCAGCGCCCGCACGTCGGTCATCAGGGAGGAGCCCTGGCCGTCGTAGGCGCGGAACAGCAGCGATTGGGTATCGGTGGCGGCCGGCAGGGTGACGTTCAGCCGGCCCTCCGCATCGGTGTCGCCGAGCACCGTGACATCGCTGATCTGATCGGTGCCGCTGTTGTAGCGGAAGGTTTCCAGGGTCACGCCGGGCGCCGGATTGCCGGCCTGATCCACCACCAGCATCCGCGTGCTTTCGCCTTCGATGCCCCAGTCGGTGAGCAGGCGATAGCGGCTGCCCACTTCCTTGCGCACCACCGGATGGTGGAAGGCGTCACCGTCCAGGGTGCCGTTCACCACCACCGACACGAAGGTGTTCTGAATGTAATCGCGTACCCTCAGGTTCAGGTAGGCGACCACGCCGGTGGCGTCGCTGAAGCCGGTGAATCGACCCTGCCAGCGGCCGCTGGTCTCGTTGACGCCGGTGGCGGTGAGGTCCCCGTCGTCCACGGTCATGGTGGCTTTGGTGCTGTCGTAGTCCAGCGTCAAGGACAGATCATTGAACGCGCCGGCGCCCACCGCGCGGATCGGAATGCTGAACGTGCCGCCCGGGTAGAGCTGAATGTTGTCGCTGTCGATATAGAGACGCGGCGCGCCGGTGACCACATTGAACAGGTAGTTGCCGGCGGTGACGTTGCCGTTGATGTCGAACAGACGGTAGTCCACCCGGTGCCAGCCGTCGTCCAGGCCGGCGGCCTGATAGCGGATCCGGTCGCTGCCGTTGTTGGTGAGGTCGGCGGACACGTCACGGCCGTCCAGGGTCAGCTGGCTGGCCGCGAAGTCCACGCCGGACGCGTCATTCACCTGCAGGGCGATCAGCGGATCGGCGCTGTCCACGGTATCGCCGGACGCCGGCGTGGCGGTGACGCCCGGGCCGGCCAGGTCGGTGTCGTCGCTGTAGATGGCGGTGAAGTTGTCCAGCACCACCTGGGAATCAATACGCTCGGCGGTCTTCAGCACCAGGAAGCGGAACGGTTGGTAGAAGGTCAGCGGCTCGCGGTAGCCGCTGCCGATGCTGGCCTTCATGAAGTGCCAGCCGCGCTCCGGCAGTTGCTCGCCGTCGTTGTTGTAGTTGATGGTGACGGTCTTGCCGTCCGCGTCCTTGAGGCTGCCCCGCACCCACCAGACCTTGCCGGCCAGTTCATCGGGAATGTACACGTTCACGCCCAGGTATTTCGGGTAACCCGGCAGTTCGGTGACACCGCCGGGGTCGGTGAGATAGGCACCGAAGGTGCCGGGCTGGTCCGGGTTGGCCTCCCAGCGCAGCGCCATGGAATGGGTGCCGTCGAACACCTGGTCCTGGACGCGCTCGATCTCCACCCGGCGATGGCGCGCGCCGGCGGCCTGGAACATGCTCACGTCGCCCTCGAAATCGGCGACGATCTCCGGCGCCACGCCGATATTGATGGTGAGCGCGGCGCTCTTGCCGGCGGCGCTGACGGTGACCGTGCACTGGCGGCCCTGAACCGGGGCGGTGGTCACCTCGCCGGTGTTGGCGTTCACCTGGCACAGGGCGGCGTCGTCCACCTGATACGCCAGCGCCTCGGCGGAGAAAGTCACCGCCTCGCCCTGACTGATCAGTTGCGGTTGCAGCGCCACGGTAGCGCCACTGTCCACGGCGATGGCGGCGCTGGCGAAACGGATCTCGTCCAGTTCCGCGGTGACACGGACCCGGGCCACGCCTTTGCGGTCCCCCACTTTCACCACCACATAGCCTTCCTGATTACCGTCACCGGCCCGGAAGGCGCCGGTGCGCGCGTCGATCAGGCCCAGGCCGGCTTCGCTGATGCCGTATTCCGGCACCTCGCCGCCGCGCTCCCAGGACGCGGCGTCATAGCCCACGCCCTTGAAGCGCCGGTAGGTGGAACCGGTCATCAGGGTAATGGTGCGCGGGTAGACCGCCACCGCGTCGCTGGCCGCGCGGGCCCGCTCGGTGTTGAGCGCCAACCCCCACTTGGTGGCGGTGACCCGCTCGCCGCCGTCGGACGGGGTATTGAGCAGATAGGTGTAGCGTTCACCGGGCAGGCGCGCCGCCAGCGTGGTGGAGCCGCCGCCGTCCAGATTGATGGCGCGGTCGGCGCCGTAGGCGATCATCAACTGCCCCAGCTTGGTTTCGGTGATGCCGTCGGTGAGCGAGCCCACCGGCTTGTCCACCACCAGGAAGAAATAGCTGCCGTCGGCGCGCACGCCGAAGGCGGTGCGGCCGCTGATCGCGTTCTCGTTCTGGTTGTCGCCGAGCTGGCCGTTCTCCACCAGCAGGCCCCGACCGAAGCCAGCGCCGAGGGCGCTTTTCACATTGGCCCAGTCCGGGTCGTCGGTTTCATAGCGGATGTCCACCCGGGCGCCGGCGTTCAGGGCGCCGTCGTCCACCAGCAGGGCATGGCCGGCGGGGATCACATAGCCGTCGCGGTCCTCGACGCGTGCCACCACGGTGCCGCTCAGCGGCGGCAACTGGGCACTGATGCCGCCGTGCTCCAGCGTCACCACACTGATGCCGTTGGCTTCCGCCTTCACCAGCGCGGCGGAGCGACCGGTCAGGTCCACGGTGCCCCGGTAACTTTCCGCCAGGTACAGTTCCACCTCGCCGTTGCCCCGGCTGAAGCCGGTGTTCACCTGGGTGGCGTTGTCGAAGTAGTGCACGGTACCCAGCTCACCCAGAGCGCTGCCGTCCTGGTAGAGGTTGAGCGTGAAAGTGGGCACCTCCCGCAGGATATCGGCGCGGCCATCCTGGTAGACCACGATCAGGTCTTCGTTGCGGTCGGAGAAGCCGGTGTAGGTAACGCCATCCTTCTTGATCAGGCCGGTGTTCCAGCCTTGGGTCATGCTGTAGGGATCCGCGTTCACCGCCAGGATCAGGTTGTCGCCGTTGTCGATGGCGTGGTTGGCCGAGGTGGTGGTGCGCTCGAAGGAAAACTGCCCCCGCGAGCGGGTCACCGGCACCAGGGACAGGCTGTCGCCCAGATTGAACTCGGCGCTGATGATGGCTTCGTCGCGGGTGTGGTTGAGCCGCCCCTCGGTGATCGTCAGATCCCGGTTCACGGCATAGCGGTGGAAGTCGCTGATCTCGGTGGGCACGGTCTCCCGGGCGGTGGTGCCGGACACCGTGGGCGGCGTGGCCGGCGCGAATTGCGCCTCGGCGTCCTCCGGTGGCGCGATCACGTTGGCGCTGAACGATTCCGCGCCGGACAGATCCTCCACATAGGGCACATCCACCGGCTGGTCGCGGTAGACGGTATCGGTATCACCGCCGCAGCCGCTCAACGCGGCGACGGCCAACAAGCACAACGGGGCCACGCCTGCGTGGCGCCACCTGGGACGACTGCTCACCGTTTTTTCTCCCGGTCATTATCGGTAAAGGGACCAAACGAAGCCGGTACGGTAGTGGCCGCCTGTTGCAGAGTGGTGACCCGGGGATGACAGGGTTTATGTCAGTGATTTCGTCCCATGGGGCGGGATAAAGAACAAAAAAAAGCGGCCCGGAGGCCGCTTCTTCAGAGGGTCGGAGTTGTCGGTTCAGAACAGGTCCTGGTCCAGGCTCATCAGGGTGGCCGGGCCGGCCTTGATCTGTTCGGCCAGGGCGCCGGCACGGGGCAACAGACGCTCGAAGTAGAAACGCCCCACAGTGAGCTTGGCGCGGCCGAAGTCGTCGTCCCGTTGCGCGGCGGTGACCATCATGCGCGCCCACAGCCAGGCGTAGGTGACATAGCCGAACAGGTCCAGATACTCCACCGCGCTGGCGTTGACCATATCCGGGTCGTCACCGGCCTGGCGCAGCAGTTCGGCGGTGGTGCTTTCCAGCAAATCCACGGCGGCCACCAGCCGTTCTCGGATGCTGTCCAGCCCCTGCTCGTTGGCGTTGTCATCGATCCAGCCGCGCACGTCGGCCAGAAAGGCGTCCACGTACTTGCCGCCGTTGCGGGTCACCTTGCGGCCCGCCAGATCCAGCGCCTGAATGCCGTTGGTGCCTTCGTAGATTTGCGAGATGCGGCAATCGCGCACGAACTGTTCCATGCCCCACTCGCGCACGTAACCGTGGCCGCCGAACACCTGCTGGCCAATCACCGTGGTGTCGAAGCCGCGGTCGGTGAAAAACGCCTTGGCGATGGGGGTGAGCAGCGCCACCCGGTCCTGGGCCGCTTTCTTCTCCGCGTCGTTCTCGGAGAACTTGGCCTTGTCCAGTTCCATGCCCACGTAGGTGGACAGGGCGCGACCGCCTTCGTTGAGGGCACGCATGGTCAGCAGCATCCGGCGCACGTCGCCGTGCACGATGATCGGGTCGGCGTTGCCGCCTTCGTTCTGGACCCCGGTGGCGGCGCGGCCCTGCAGGCGCTCGCGGGCGTAATCGGCGGCGCTCTGATAGCTCACCTCGCCCAGGCCCAGGCCCTGGATGCCGATGGACAGACGCTCATAGTTCATCATGGTGAACATGGCGGCCAGCCCCTGGTTGGCTTCGCCGATGATCCAGCCCTTGGCGTCGTCGAAGTTCATCACGCAGGTGGCGGAACCCTTGATGCCCATCTTGTGCTCGATGGAACCGGCGGCCACGCCGTTGCGTTCCCCCGGGTTGCCGTCGGCGTCGGGCAGGAACTTGGGCACCAGGAACAGGGAAATACCCTTGGAACCGGCCGGCGCGTCGGGCAGCTTGGCGAGCACCAGGTGGATGATGTTGTCCACCATGTCGTGTTCACCGCCGGTGATGAAGATCTTGGTGCCGGAAATATTGTAGGAGCCGTCGTCATTGGGCACGGCCTTGGTGCGCATGATGCCCAGGTCGGTGCCGCTGTGCGGTTCGGTGAGGCACATGGTGCCGCTCCACTCGCCGCTGTACAGCTTGGGCAGATAAGCCTGCTTGAGTTGGTCGCTGGCGTGGGCATCCAGGCACAGGGTGGCGCCGTTGGTCAGCGCCGGGTAAAGGGCGAACGAGGAGTTGGCGCTGTGCATCATTTCCTCGAACAGCACCGCCAGGGATTTGGGCATGCCCTGGCCGCCGAATTCCGGATTGCCGGAGAACGCGGTCCAGCCGTTTTCGGCGTAGGTTTTAAAGGCGTCCTTGAAACCTTTCGGCGTGGTGACCTGCCCGTTGTCGAAGTGGCAGCCTTCTTCGTCACCGTCGCGGTTCAGCGGGAAGAGTAGGTTCTCCACCATTTTGCCCGCTTCATCCAGAATGGCGTCGGACAGATCGCGGGTGACCTCGGCGGTGGCGGGCATGGACGCCCACAAACGGTCAGCCTGAAACACATCGTTCAAAATGAAACGCATGTCTTCCAACGGCGCTTTGTAGGTAGCCATGAAAAATCTCCCGAAACGTGGCGGTTGCGGGAGCCTAGTTTAGTCGCGGCGAACGGGGCGTAAACGTTTATTTGTGACCCGCCGTTCATCCTCGGCGGTGGGTTCCGGACGGCGCCACATCCATAGCAGCAGCCCGCACAGAAACAACGGCACGCCGATTTTTACGCTGCCCGGCGCGCCGGAAAGAGCGATCAGCACCACACTGATCAGCATCACCGTGGAGGCGGCGCATTTGGCGCGGCGCGACATGGCGCCCTGCTCCCGCCACAGCACGATGGGCGGGCCGAAGCGGGGATGGTTGAGCAGCCAGTGCTCCAGACGCGGCCAGCCCCGGGTGCCCGCCCAGGCGGCGATCAGCATGAACACGGTGGTCGGCATACCCGGCACCACCACGCCGATCAGCCCCAGGGCCACGCACAGCAGTGCCAGACTGCGCCAGAGAAAAGTACGCAACATGACCGCAGTATAAGATCGAGTAGGAGGGGGCGTCACCGCCCCCGTCCTCTCACACCACCGGGCATACGGTTCCGTACCACGGCGGTTCAAGGTCGGCTCTGAAGCCTCACGACCGTCTCCACCAACGACACCAGGCCCAACCTCGCGAAGTACCGATTCGGCAAGGCCCCTTTCAGGTGCGAGGCACCGCTATTCCACCACGGCCCTCGACCATTGCTCGCGCTGTGACACGCTCGCGCTTCCGGTAACCCCAGCCTCATCAACGCTCGCGCCCTCGTCGCCGGTCGCTTCCACTGCCGCCACAGGATCCCTCGCAGCTTGCGGCGCAACCAGCCGTCCACCGTCTCCAAGGCACGCTTGGACGCGGTGAGCTGGTAGTACGCCGCCCAGCCCCGCAGGATCGGGGCCAGTACATTGAGGGTGTGCGACAGGGAGCGACCTCGGCCTCGCCGGAGCACATCGCGCAGTGTCGACCGCAGCCGTTGCACGCTCTCCGGCGACACTCGCAGCCGCGTCCGACGGTGCCACGTCACGCTGTAGCCCAGGAAGCGACGGCGCCACGGGCGATCCACCGCACTTTTCCGGTGGTTCACCCGCAGCTTTAAACGCTCCTCCAGGAACCGCGTGACGCTCGCCATCACCCGTTCTCCCGCTTGCTTACCGCGAACGTAGATATTGCAGTCGTCCGCATAACGGCAGAACCGGTGACCCCGGCGCTCCAGTTCCCGGTCCAGCTCCGTCAGCAGCAGGTTGGACAGTAACGGCGATAGAGGGCCGCCTTGCGGCGCCCCTTCCCCCCTCGGGCTGACCAGCCCCCCGTCCATCACCCCTGCTTCCAGGTAAGCTCTGACCAGCTTCAGAACACGCCGGTCGGCAACGTGGCGCGCCAACAGGCCCATCAGCACGTCGTGGTTCACTCGGTCGAAGAACGCTTCCAGGTCGATGTCCACCACCCACCGGTGGCCTTCCTCGATGTGACCCCGCATCGCGCTCACCGCCTGATGCGCACTGCGTCCTGGCCGGAACCCGTAACTCGACGCCGAGAACGTCGGCTCCAGCAGCGGGCTCAGTACCTGATGCAGTGCCTGTTGGATCAGGCGATCCTGGACCGTCGGGATGCCCAGCGACCGCTCGCCGCCTTGCGGCTTCGGGATGCGCACCCGGCGCACCGCGCTCGGTTGGTAGTAACCGGCGTGTATCCGTTCCCGGATCGCCGGCCAGTGTCGTTGCAGGTGGCCCTTCAGGTCACCCACGGTCATGGCGTCCACGCCCGCAGCTCCCTGGTTACGGACCACCCGTTGATACGCTCGCATCAGGTTGCCGCGCTCCAGCACGGCCTCCATCAGCGCGCTCGGCTCCGCGTTCGTCCGCGAGCGGGACGCCACCGTCGTCTCGGCACCGGTCGCACGCACCCCGGGATACTGTCCCGCTCCTCGTTCGTCCGCTTGAACCATCCGGTTCACTCCTGCCTTCAATAACCTTCGGTGAGTGCCCGCCGCCTACTAACGGCAGACCTTGTTCGGCCCTTCAACTGCTGGTCAGGCAGCCTACTACGACCTCTGCTGACTTCTGCCGCCCCATCCCGACCCCTCACGGTGTCGGTAGCCCAGTGGCAGGACGGCAGACCTCCCAGGGTAAGACGCGCGACCTTCACACTTATGCCCGCCGCCTCTACGTCCACACCTTCCGTGCAAGTACCGGGCTTCAACGATATGCGCCGTCTTACCCGGTGTGGCCGCCTCGTAGGCGATTTCTGTTCGTCAGGCCAGTGCTTTGCCTTCGGCTTCCTTCAGATTCCACCTCGCGATGGACACCCTTGCCGCTCAGCTAGTGGTTCCCCTTGCCGGGCCCACAGAGGACTTGCACCTCCAAGTCGTCCCGGGCGGCCACCACGGCGGGCCGGGACAGCACCAATCTATGGCGCTTCGCGCCATGCCTGGCGCACGCACAAAAAAGCCCCGCCGAAGCGGGGCTTTTTCAGGGTCATGCCGAAGCAGTCCGGATCAGAACGCGAAGTGTTCCTGGTCCAGTTCCATCAGGCAGTCGAGACCGCCTTCGATGGCGCCCTTGTGACCCGCCGCGCGCGGCAGGATGCGCTTCATATAGAAGCGGGCGGTGCTGATCTTGGCCTTGTAGAAGTCCTCGTCGCCGGCACCGGCGGCCAGTTGCTCCTGGGCCTTGGCGGCCATCCGCGCCCACAGGTAGGCGAGGGTCACATAGCCGGAGTACATCAGGTAGTCCACCGAGGCGGCGCCCACGTAGTCCGGGTTCTGCATGGCCTGCATGGCGATCGCCTGGGTCAGCTCGCCCCACTCACGGTTGTAGTGGGCCACCGGGTCGATCAATTCCTTGAGCTCACCGTTGTCGGCGTGGGCTTCGCAGAATTTGTGCACGATCTTGGTGAAGTTCCGCAGCGCCTGGCCCTGGGTCATCATCACCTTGCGGCCCAGCAGATCCAGCGCCTGGATGCCGGTGGTGCCTTCGTACAGGGTGGAGATGCGCGCGTCACGCACGTTCTGCTCCATGCCCCATTCGCGGATGAAACCGTGGCCGCCGTAGATCTGCACGCCGTGGTTGGCCGCTTCCAGACCGACTTCGGTAACGAACGCCTTGGCGATCGGGGTGAGCAGCGCCATCAGGTCGTGGGCCTGTTCACGCTCGGCGTCGTCGCGGGCCAGCTTCACCTGGTCGCCGAGCTGGGCGCACAGGTAGACCAGCGCGCGGCCGCCTTCGGCGAACGCCTTGGAGGTGAGCAGCATGCGGCGCACGTCCGGGTGCACGATGATCGGGTCCGCCGGGCCGTCCGGGTTTTTCGGGCCGGACAGGCTGCGCATGGCGAGCCGTTCCTTGGCGTAGCTCAAACCACCCTGGAAGCCCAGCTCGGCGTGGGCCACACCCTGGATGGCGGTACCCAGGCGGGCGAAGTTCATAAAGGTGAACATGCAGTTCAGACCTTTATTTTCCGGGCCGATCAGGTAGCCGGTGGCGCCGTCGAAGTTCATCACGCAGGTGGCGGAGGCCTTGATGCCCATCTTGTGTTCGATGGAGCCGCAGGTCACGCCGTTGCGCTCGCCCACACCGCCGTTTCCGTCGGTGAGGAACTTGGGCACGATGAACAGGGAAATACCCTTGGTCCCCTTGGGAGCATCGGGCAGACGCGCCAGCACGATGTGCACGATGTTCTCGGCCATGTCGTGTTCGCCGGCGGAGATGAAGATCTTGGTGCCGGTGATGCTGTAGCTGCCGTCGGCGTTGGGCTCGGCCTTGGTTTTCAGGATGCCCAGGTCGGAGCCGCAGTGCGGCTCGGTGAGGCACATGGTGCCGGTCCATTCACCACTGGTCAGCTTCGGCAGGTAGCCGTTCTTCTGCTCGTCGGTGCCGTGTTCCTCGATGGTGGCCACGGCGCCGTGGGACAGGCCCGGATACATGCTCCAGGACCAGTTGGCGGTGCCGGTCATTTCGGAAATGGCGATGCTGGCGGAGCCGGGCAGGCCCTGGCCGCCGAATTCCGGATCGCCGTTGATGGCCGGCCAGCCACCTTCCACGTACTTGGCGTAGGCTTCCTTGAAGCCTTTCGGCGTGGTCACCACGCCGTCTTCGAAGTAGCAGCCTTCCTCGTCGCCGGACCGGTTCAGGGGAGCCAGTTCGTTCTCGGAGAATTTGGCGCCTTCCTCGAGAAAGGCATTGAGCAGCTCGCTGTTCACCTCTTCCAGACCCAGCTTGGCGTAGTGGCCGTCCAGGTCCAGCACTTCGTTGAGCACGAAGCGCATATCGCGCAGGGGAGCTTTGTACTCGGGCATGATCAGGTCTCCCAGGAATGAGTCGTCGTTAAGTGGGAAAACCGGCCCCGGAACGGGCTGTGACAGAGGCAGCGGGCGGGGGCGGGTCCATCGTCAGGGAGGAAATGGTAGCCGCGCCCCGGAGCCGCTGCCCACAACTATTTGTGACCCGCAAGTCAAACAAGCGTTTGAAATCACTTTTGTCCGACAACACTGGTATAGTCCGCCCCCAGAGCCCCGTTATTCTCGGGCTCCCGACAGGAGTACCGCCCCATGATCGACCCCAATCTGCTGGACATTCTGGTCTGTCCGGTGAGCAAGGCGCCGTTGATCTACGACGAGCAACGCGCCGAATTGAAGTGCAAGGCCAGCGGGCTGGCCTACCCGGTACGCGACGGCATTCCGGTGATGCTGGAGGAAGAAGCGCGCACCCTGAACGACGACGAACTGCGCGCGCTCTGACCCCTTGCCAAGGATTCCTCCTATGCCCCGCCCGCTTCTCGCTTTGCTGTGGTGCCTGGCGGTACCGGCCTTCGCCGCCGAGAGCACCGATCCGGCCACCCCGGCGGAGGACCCGGCCACCGCCCGTCTGCAGGAACAGAACGAATGCCTGCTGCGCGCCGCGCGCACCGTGGGCGACGACGTTACCGCCGAACAACTGCGCGCCTGGTGCCTGGATAACGAGCCCCGGCCCAAGCAACGCTCGCCCCACGAGGACGCTCTGCGCTCCCGGCTGGCCCTGGAACGCTCCAGCCAGGACAACCCCTTCGTGATCACGCCGCACCGGCGCAATTACCTGCTGCCCTACAGTCATTGGTCCAACCCCAAGTGGAACGACCCGGACCGTCAGGGCCAGGAGCTGGATTCCAAGGAGGTCAAGTTCCAGATCTCCTTGAAGGCGCCGCTGTACAGCGATTTCTGGGACGGCAGCACCCTGTACATGGCGTTTACCGGGGTGTTCTTCTGGCAGGCCTACAACAAGAGCGAGTCGAGCCCGTTCCGGGAAATCAATTTCACCCCGGAAATCTTCCTGGCCAAACCGGTGGACTGGAAACTGGGCCCGGTGCAGAGCGAGCTGCTGGCGTTCGGCTTCCGCCACGATTCCAACGGTGAGGACGAGCCCACCTCGCGCAGCTGGAACCGGCTTTATCTGCGGCATATCTCCCAGATCGGCCCGTACTATGTGTCGCTGATGCCCTGGTACCGGCTGCCGGAGGACGACAAGGACTATCCGCTGGATCCGCGCGGCGACAACAACCCGGACATCGAAAAGTACATGGGACATTTCGAGCTGGAAGTGGCGCGGGCCTTCGGCAACCACGTGGTCGAGCTGATGGTGCGCAACAACCTGCGCTCGGACAACAAGGGCGCCGGCCGCGTCAATTACTCCTTCCCCATCAACGAGCGCTTCAAGGGGCTGGTGCAGGTGTTCACCGGCTACGGCGACTCGCTGATCAATTACGACGATTACGAAACCCGCTTCAGTCTGGGCATCCTGCTTACCGACACCCTATAGAGGCACGGCGGGCAGCGGGTAGAGCCCGCCGTCCAGGGCCAGCACCACCCGTTCGCCACGGCCGGGGCGCACCGCCCAGCCGCCGGTGAGGCCGCCGAACGCGGGCAGCACGGTGACCGCCTCGCGCAGCCAGAACACCGGCGCGCGCACCCCGTCGCCGGCGCCGCGCAGCCGGTAGGCCGGGTGCAGGTGGCCGCCCAGCACATGGCGGCCGGCCACCGGCTCCGGGTCGTGGCGCAATCGGAACGGCCCCAGATCCAGCTCATCGTGCCAGATCATATCCAGGTCCAGGCCCTCCGCGTGCCGGTCATGGTTGCCGATCACCACTTCCGGCGTCAGCGACGGGTGCGCCGCCCGCCAGCGCGGCCAGGCCGCCAGAAACGGTTCGCCGGGTCGCGGCCGGTGATGGAAAAAATCCCCCAGCACGATCAGCCGCTCTGGCCGGAAATGGCCGATCAGAGCGCTCAGCCGGTCCAGGTCGGTGGCGCTGCCGCCGCCGGGCACCGCCAACCCCTGGCGGCGCAGAAAGGCGCCCTTGCCGAAATGAATGTCGGCCACCAGCAGCGCCCGCTCGGCCGGATAATAGAGCGCCCGATCGCCGTGCAGCAGCACGGTTTCGCCGGCCAGGGGCAGCGTCAAAACGTCGCTCATCCGCCCCCCGCGCGCCGGTCGGCGTGTTGCTCCAGGCGCCCGGTCATGCGCGCCACCCGGTCGCGCCAGCTTTCCGTGCTGAGCCGGTTGCGCAGGCGCTCCACCCACAGTGGAAACGCCAGCGGCGTGAAGCGCTCCGGCTCGGTGAGGCACAGGGTCTGGTCCGCCACCCGCTCGAGCACGGTGCGCAAGCGGCCGAGCTCCAGCTGGCTTTCCAGCACTTCCCGGCGCGCCTGATCGAGCAGACGGTGGCTCGGGTCGTAGCGGTCCAGGGTGTCGTAGAGCAGGCCGCTGGAGGCCTGCAGTTGCTTGCCGGTTTTGCCCTTGCCCGGGTAGCCCTGGAACACCAGGCCGCTGATGCGGGCGATGTCGCGGAACCGGCGCCGGGCCAGTTCGCTGGCGTTGAGCGCGGCGAGCACGTCCTCCGTGAGCCGCTCCGGCGACAGCAGCGCGCGCCAGTCCGCGTCGGTCAGCGCCGGCAGCGCGCTGGCGGTGAGCAGTTCCAGGCCGTAATCGTTCACCGAGATCGAGAAGGTGGCCGGCAGCCGCTGACCGAGGCGCCAGGCCAGCAGCGCCGCCAGCCCCTCGTGGGCCAGGCGGCCGGCGAACGGAAACAGAAACAGATGGGTGCCCTCCCGGGAGCGGCTGCGCTCGATCAGCAACCGATACCGGGACGGCAGCGCCGACTGATCCAGTTGAACTTCCAGGATCGACCGGATCGCCTGCACCTCCGGATCACGATAGTCGCCGCCGGCCACCTCCTCGAGGATCTCCAGCACGGTGTCCGCCAGTTCCGTGGACAGCGGCAGCCGCCCGCCCTGCCAGCGCGGCACCAGAGAGCGCCGGCCCTTGGCGGCGCGCACATAGGCGATCATGTCGCGCACCTTCACCAGCTCCAGGGCGCGCCCGGAAAACAGGAAGGTGTCGCCGGGTTTGAGGCGGGCGATAAAGCTTTCCTCGATGGTGCCCAGGCCCGGGCCGCGCAGGAATTTCACCCGCATTTGATAGTCGCTGGTGATGGTGCCCACGGACATCCGGTGGCGCCGGGCCAGCCCCTGGTCGGTGACCCGGTAGCGGCCGCCCTCTTCCACCACCCGCTGGAACTGGGGGTAATGTTCCAGCACCGGCCCGCCCCGGGTGATGAAGTCCAGACACCACTGGAATTGCTCATCGGTGAGGCCGGCGAAGGCGTGGGTGGCGCGGGCCTCGGCCAGGGCGGCGCCGGGCTCGAAGCCGTCGCCCACCGCCAGGGTCACCAGATGCTGCACCAGCACATCCAGACACAGGGTCAGCGGGCGGCGCTCCTCCACCCGGCCGGCGGCCCAGGCGCGGCGGGCGGCGGCGATTTCCACCAGCTCGAAGGCGTGGCTGGGCACACAAAGGATTTCGCTGTCGGCCCCGGGCCGGTGGCCGGAGCGCCCGGCGCGCTGCATCAGCCGCGCCACGCCCTTGGGGCTGCCCACCTGCACCACCCGGTCCACCGGCGAGAAATCCACACCCAGATCCAGGCTGGACGTGCACACCACGCAGCGGAAGGCGCCCTCGCGCAGGCCCTGCTCCAGCTTTTGCCGCAGCGGCCGATCGATGGAGCCATGGTGCAGGCCGATCTCGGTGATCCACTCCAGCTTGTTTTTCGCCAGGGCCTCGAACCACAGCTCCGCCTGGGAACGAGTGTTGGTGAACAGCAGCGCGCTTTCGCCCTGCTCCAGGTAGTCGATCACCGGCTTGAGCAGCGCGAGCCCCAGGTGGCCGGCCCAGGGAAAGCGGTCCAGCCGCTCCGGGCACAGGCCGCGCACGGTGAGGGTCTTGGCGCTGTCGCCGGCGATGCGCTCGCCGGCCGGGGCGCCGGGGCCCAGCAACACCGCCATCGCCTCGTCCAGATTGCCGAGCGTCGCGGACAGGCCCCACACCGGCAGGCCGGGCCGGCGCGCGCGCAGCCAGGCCAGGCCCAGCTCCAGTTGCACGCCGCGCTTGCTGCCCAGCAGCTCGTGCCATTCGTCCACGATCACCGCGTCCAGGTGTTTGAAACGCTCCGCCGCCTGTTTGTAGGAGAGCAACAGCGACAGGCTTTCCGGGGTGGTGATCAGCGCCTGGGGCAAACGTTTGCGCTGGCGGGCGCGGGCGGCGGCACCGGTGTCGCCGGTGCGGGTTTCCACCCGCCAGTCCAGGCCCACGCCGTCCAGGGCGGCGCGCAGATTCTCGGCGGTGTCGGCGGCCAGGGCGCGCAGCGGCGTGATCCACAGCACCCGCAGGCCATCGCCCCTTGAATCGCTCTCCCGATCCAGTGCCTGCGATACCGGCCCGAGCCAGGCGGCCAGGGATTTCCCGGAGCCGGTGGGCGAATGGATCAGCCCGGAGCGCCCCTCGCGGAACGCCGCCCAGGCGCGGCGCTGGAACGGCGCCGGCGTCCAGCCCTGTTGCGCGAACCAGGCGTCGATGCGGGCCAGGCCGTCAGCTGCCGAAGGCATTCAGCAGCTCCTTCACCTGGGTCAGGCTGTCCGCCTGGTCCGGGGTCAGATCCTGGCGCCAGCGGGCGATGCGCGGGAAGCGCAGGGCGATGCCGGACTTGTGCCGCGACGACGGCTGGATGCCCTCGAAGGCAATCTCAAACACATGGTGCGGGCGCAGGGAGCGCACCGGGCCGAATTTCTCCACCGTGTTGCGGCGGATCCAGCGGTCCAACTGACCAATTTCCTTATCGGTAAGCCCGGAATACGCCTTGGCGATCGGCACGTAGGTGTCGCCGTCCGGCACCGCCAGGGTGTAGTCGGTGTACAGGTTGGCGCGGCGGCCGTGGCCGGGCTGGGCGTAGAGCAGCACCGCGTCCAGGGTCAGCGGATCGAGCTTCCACTTCCACCAGTCGCCGCGCACCCGGCCGCTGCGGTAGGGGCTGTCGGCGCGCTTCAGCATCAGGCCCTCGACGCGGTGTTCGCGGCTGTTCTCGCGCAGCGCCGCCAGCGCCGGCCAGTCATCCGCCACCACCGTGGGACTGAGCTTGAGGGCCGGCGCGTCGGTGTCGGCGATCAGCGCTTCCAGGGCGACGCGCCGTTCGCTGAGTGGCCGCGACCGCCAGTCGCGGCCCCGGTACTCGAGCAGATCGTAGGCCAGGAACACCACCGGCACCTCGCGAAGCAGTTTGTCACCGATCTTCTTGCGCTGGATGCGTCGCTGCATCTCGGAGAACGGCAGCACGCCGTCCTTCCAGGCCACCAGTTCGCCGTCCAGCACCACCTCCGGCAGTGCCCCGGCGGCGGCCTCCACCTCCGGGAAGCGTCCGGCCATGGGTTCCTCGCCCCGCGACCACAGCCACACCTGATTGGGCTCGGCGTCCGCCGGCCGGGCGATCAGCTGGGCACGGATGCCGTCCCACTTCCATTCCGCCTGCCAGTCGGTGAGCGGCCCCAGGCCGTGCGGCTCGCTTTCCAGCGGCGAGGCGAGGAAAAACGGATAGGGCTGGCCGTCGCGCTCCTCGCGCCGTTCCTCGCTGAGCAGATGCCGGTAGAAATCGGCGGACGGTTCGAACTCGCCCATCAGCCGGCGGGCGATCAGCGCCCGGGGCCGGTCGCTCAGTTCCGCCAGGGCGCGCTCCACCAGGCCGCGTGACACACCCACCCGCAGGCTGCCGGTGAGCAGCTTGTTGTAGAGAAAACAGGCGGACCGGGGCAGCCGACGCCAATGGCCCAGCACCCGGGCCTTCTGGTCCACCTCGTCCAGGCCGCGCAGGGCCAGCACGCCCTGCTCCACCCACTCCGCCAGTGAGCCTTCCACCGCCGGGCGGTCCTCGCCGTCGTCCATGAGCAGGCTGACGGTTTCCGCCAGATCGCCCACGTGCTGGTAGGTCTCCTCCACCAGCCAGTCCGGCAGGCCACTGGCCTCGCCGAGCCAGTCGCGCAGCTTGCGCGCGCCGATCAGGCGCTTCATGCGCCGGCCGGTGAGCACGTACACCGCCCAGGCGCCGTCCGTGGGCTCGACCTGCTCGAAGTAGTCTTTCATTGCGTCCAGCTTGACGCGGGTGCGGGTGGTGGCGTCCAGCTCGGCGAACAGGGCGGCGAAAGCCTGCATCAGTCGTCCTCCCCGCCGTACAGGGTGCTCAGGGCGCGGGCGTCCACGCCCTCGACTTCATTGAGGTAACGCACCAGTTCGTCGCTGCGACCGTGGGTGGTGAGCACGGTGCGCGCGCCGCAATCTCGGACGGTCCGTAGCAGCGCCGACCAGTCGGCATGGTCGCTCAGTTCGAAGCCGTAATCGTAGCCGCGCCGGCGGCGGTTGCCGCGAATCCGCATCCAGCCGGAGGCGAAACCGGTGCTGGCGCTCTTGAAACGTCGCATCCAGGGGCTGCCGGCGGCGGAGGGCGGCGCCAGGATCAGCGCGCCGCTGAAATCGTGACCGCGCGGCAGCGCGGACACCGGCTCGGTGGGCAGCATGGTCACGCCGGCCCGTCGGTAGAGCTCGGTGAGCGGCACCATGGCGCCGTGCAGATGCACGGTGCGGTCGGTGTGCGCGGCCAGCGCCGCCAGCACCCGCTGGGCCTTGCCCAGAGCATAGGCGAACAGAATGCAGGGCCGGTCCGGGTGCCCTGACCACCACTGGTGAATGCGCTCGCCGACCCGCTCCACCGGCGGCCAGCGGTAGCAGGGCAGCGCGAAGGTGGCTTCGGTGATGAGGGTGTCGCAGGGCACCACTTCGAAGGGGGCGCAGGTGGGGTCGGCGTCCCGTTTGAAGTCGCCGGTGAACAACCACACCCGGCCGTCGTCGTGCTCCACCCGCACCTGGGAGGAGCCCAGCACATGGCCGGCGGAATGCAGGCTGACACGCACCGCGCCAAAGCGGCGCCGCTCGCCATAGTCGAGGGGTTCGAAGTCCTGGTTACCGAGCCGGTGGCGCAGCAAGGGCACGCCGTCGGCCTGGGCGAAGTAGCGCTGGCTGCCGGCGCGCGCGTGGTCGGCGTGGGCGTGGGTGAGCACCGCCCGGGGCACCGGGCGCCAGGGGTCGATGTGGAAATCGCCGGCGGCGCAGTACAGGCCCTGGTCCGTGGGCACGATCAGCGGCGGCGTGGACTGGTCCTTCGTCATGGAGTCAGTGTGCCCGGAGAATGGTGATTCCGTCGTGAAAAAATTCGGGGTGCTTTGCAAAGAAAGGTTGAACTCTCGGTAGAGGCCGCGTCTCGGCGTGGGCCCCCTTCCGGGAACGCCGCAAGTACGTCCATGTAGGCTCCCTTTCGAACGTCCTGTTCTCAAGGGTCCCGGAAGGGGGCCCACGCCGAGACGCTTCGAGGTAGCGTCCCGCGCGGCTCCGTCGAGTGTGTAGGGCGGGTGTTCACGGGGTTGGGGCGCGGGCGTGGTTAGGCTGGCCGGGTTTCCATGGAGCGAGGGAAGCGGTATGGGAAAAGTCCGTTTGATCACCGGTGCCAGCGGCGGCATTGGTGGCGCGCTGACGCGGCGTTGTCTGGAGGCCGGCGATACCGTGTTCGCGGTGAGCCGGCGGCCGGTGTCCGGTGAGGCGCGGGCGGCTTATGAAGAGCAGCGGCTGATCCCGGTGGCGGCGGATCTGACCCGGGAAGCGGATATCGCCGCGTTGATGGAGCGGGTGGCCGGGGCCGGCGAGGCGCTGGACAGTCTGATTCACTGCGCCGGCGTGCTGCACGACGAGGCCCACGGACTGGCGCCGGAGAAACGTCTGGAAGACCTGGACGGCGCCGCCCTGGCGCACGCCTTCGCGCTCAACGCCAGCGCGCCCATGCTGTTGGCCAAGCACGGTCTGCCGCTGCTGCGCCGGCGCCAACGGGCGGTGTTCGCCTCTCTGTCCGCGCGGGTCGGCAGCATCGCCGACAACCGGCTCGGCGGCTGGTACGCCTATCGGGCCTCCAAGGCGGCCCAGAACCAGTTCATCCGCACCTTCGCGGTGGAAGCGCGGCGCCGGGTACCGGGCCTGGTCGTGCTGGCGTTGCATCCGGGCACCGTGGACACCGCCCTCTCGCGCCCGTTTCAGCGCAACGTGCCGGAGGGAAAGCTGTTTACTCCGGACTTCGCCGCCGAGCGGCTGCTGGGCCTGATCGACGGCGCCGGCGAGGCGGACAGCGGCCGCTTCCTGGCCTGGGACGGCAAGGACATTCCCTGGTGAGCCACCACAAAGCCACCCTGCCCGAGAAAACCTGCCCGGTGTGCGGCCGGCCGTTCCGCTGGCGGCGCAAGTGGGCCCGCGACTGGGACCGGGTGATCTATTGTTCGCAGCGCTGCCGCCGGAGCCCTCGGTGAAGCGCGCTCAGGGCAACCGGTCCAGGGTGCGCTTGCGCAGGTCTTCCAGGGCGTCGCTGAAGCTCACCGGGTAGGGCGCGTCGGCGCGGGCGGTGTCGCGCAGCGCCGCCGGCAGGGAGGCCAGTTCCCGGCGCAGGCGCTCGCGGGCGGCGTCCGGGTCCGGCGGCGGCACCACCGGCGCGCCGTCCGCCACCACGGTGCGCAGCAGCGGCTCGCCGTGGCGTTCCTCGTCGGCGGCGGTGATCTCGTCGCCCACCAGCCGGCCCTCGCCGTCGTACTGCCGCCACACCTGCTTGGCGCCGGGGTAGACCGGCTTGCCCGGCGACGCCTTGAGGCGCGGCCGACCGTCGTATTCGGTCAGCTTGTAGGCAAAATCCAAGGACGGCGCGTCCGCCACCGACCCCATCTCGGTGCCCACGCCGAAGCCGTCGATGGGAGCGCCGCCAGCCACCAGATCGGCCACCTTCCACTCGTCCAGGCCGCCGCTGACCACCACGCGGATGCGCGACAAGCCGGCGCCGTCCAGCTTGTCACGCACCGCCCGGGCCAGCGCCGCCAGATCGCCGGAATCGATGCGCAGCGCGCCCACGTCCAGGCCCTCATCGCGCACCAGCCCGATCACTTTGTCGGTGGCGGCCAGGGCGTCGTAGGTGTCGATCAGCAGGGTGGTGCCCGGGTAGTCGCGGGCATAGCGGCGGAACGCCTCGGTCTCGTCGTCGAACGACTGGATGTAGGAATGGGCCATGGTGCCGCGCAGCGGCAGGTCGAAGGTGAGCCCGCCCAGCACATTGCTGGTGGCCTGGATGCCCGCCACCCGGTAGGCGCGCACGCTGCGCCAGGCGGCCTCCAGGCCGTGCATGCGGCGCATGCCGAAATCCAGCACCGGGGCGTCGCCGGCGGCCAGCACCACCCGCGCCGCCTTGGAGGCGAGCAGGGTCTCCAGGTTCACGTAGTTCATCAGCAGGCTTTCCAGCAACTGCCCCTCGGCCACCGGCGCGCGCAGTTCCAGCAACGGCTCCTGGGGGAACACCAGGGAGCCCTCCGGCAGCGCCCGCACCTCGCCGCTGAAGCGGAAGCCGGCCAGCCAGTCGAGGAATTCATCGCGGAAGCCCAGCGGCGCCAGGCGGCGTACCTGCTCCTCGGGAAAGCGCAGCTCGCTGATCAGCCGGGCGGCGTGCTCCTGGCCACAGGCCACGGCGAAATTACGCTGCCCGGGCAGCACCCGGTAGAACAGGCTGAACACCGCCTTGCCCCGCCGGTGGTCCAGGTGATAGGCCTGGGCCATGTTCAGTTCGTAGAGATCGGTGAGCAGACCCAGTTCGTCCGCCCGCGGCCAGACTGCGGTCATCGGCGCTTCCTTCGGCTGGTGGTGTCAAACATCGCTATGGATTGCACTGCGGCGGGCGCTTTTCAAGGCCCGGGGCGGCATTCAGCGGGTCAGGGCGTCGAGCACGGTGCGATGGGCCGCCAGGGCGGCGGCGTCGAACAGCACGAAACGGATCCGTTTGAGCCGGGTCAGGGCGGCGCTTTCCGCCACCACCGTGGACACCGCGCAGCGCGCCGCGTCCTCCAGCGGATAACCAAAAGCGCCAGTGGACAAGGCCGGAAAGGCCAGGCTTTCCAGACCCTCCCGCTCCGCCAGCCGCAGGGCGTTGCGGTAGCAGTCCGCCAGCAATTGATCGGCGGGCTCGTCCCGACCGTACACTGGCCCCAGGCAGTGGATCACATAACGGTTGGGCAGGCCATGGCCACCGCTGATCACGGCCTGCCCGGGGCGGATCGGCGCCATCGGCGCGCATTCCTTGGCCAGGCCGGGCCCGGCGGCCCGATGCAGGGCGCCGGCCACGCCGCCGCCGGTACGCAATTGCGCGTTGGCGGCGTTGACCACCGCGTCCATGTCGGTTTGCGCGGCGATGTCCCCTTGCCGGCATTCAATGCTCACCTGGGCCATGACGGGCTTCCTGGCATCGCGGCCCGGCTCGGGTATGATCCGCTGCGGGCCTGTGTGTTTAAAACAGCGTGAAAGGGAGAACACTATGCGAACTCTGGCGCGAATCGGCGTGCTGGGCCTGCTTGCCCTGCTCGGCGCCTGCCAGACCCTCACCGGGCTGGAAGCCCCGGAGGTGAACCTGTCCAGTCTCCGCCTGGAACAGGTCAGCGTGTTTGAGCAACAGTGGCAGGTGGTGCTGCGCGCGCGCAACCCCAACGACCGCGACCTGACGCTCAAGAGTCTGGATTATGAACTGTTCGTCAACGGCGAGAAGCTGGCCCGGGGCCTGACCGGCGACGACGTGACCCTGCCGGCCATGGGCGACGCCCTGGTCAGCACCCGCATCACCACCAGCCTGATGCAGACCCTGGGCAAACTGAAGGCCCTGCAGCAGGAACCCGGCGCGCCGCTGGACTACCGCATCAAGGGCACCGCCCGGGTCAAGGGCCTGGCCTTTCCGCTGAACTTCGACCAGCGCGGCGAATTCCGGCTGCCGGATACGGTGCCGCTGCGCTGATAGAGGGCCGCTGCGCTGATATAGAGCCGCTGCGCTGATCTAGAGCCGCCACGCCAAGGCCAAACGCCCCGACCTGACCCGGGCGGCCGGCGCGCCGAGCGTTCCGGTCATCCCCCGGCGCCGGCGGGCGGGCTACAGTGGGGTTTCTCAGCAGCCTGTTATCTGGCAGGGACCCTTTTTATGCAACCGGACTTCCAGGTGGCCATCATCGGCGCCGGCTTTGGCGGGCTGGGCATGGCCATCGAATTGAAAAAACGCGGCCGCCACTCCCTGGTGATTCTCGAAAAAGCCGACGGCGTGGGCGGCGCCTGGCGGGACAACACCTACCCCGGCGCCGCCTGCGACGTGCCCTCGCACCTGTATTCCTTCTCGTTCTCCCGCAAGTTCGACTGGTCGCGGCGTTTCGCGCCCCAGGCGGAAATCCTCGACTACGTTGAGCAATGCGTACGCGACCATGACCTGACGCCACATCTGCGTTTTCGCTGTGAAGTGCGCGGCGCCCGCTTCGACGAAAGCGACAATCTCTGGCACATCGACACCGGCGACGGCGCGCTCACCGCCCGCGCCCTGATCACCGCCACCGGCCAGTTGAACCGGCCCGCCTGGCCGCGGCTGCCCGGCCTGGATCGTTTTCAGGGCGCCGCCTTCCACAGCGCCCGCTGGGACCACGACGTGGACCTGGCCGGCAAGACCGTGGCGGTGGTGGGCACCGGGGCCAGCGCCATCCAGTTCGTGCCGGAGGTGGCACGGGTGGCGGCCCGGGTGAAGCTGTTCCAGCGTTCCGCCGCCTATGTGATTCCCAAGCCGGACCGACCCTATTCCGCCCTGGAGCACACCCTGATGCGGCGCTTTCCGGTGCTACAGCGTCTCGACCGAGCGCGTATCTACGCGCAGAACGAGAGCCGGGTACTGGGCTTCACCGCCCTGCAGGGCGTGATGCGGGTCTACGAGTGGCTGTTCCGGCGTTATCTGCGACGCACCGTCAGCGACCCGGCCCTGCGCGACACCCTGACGCCGGACTACCCCGTGGGCTGCAAACGCATCCTGATCTCCAATGATTATTTCCAGGCCATCGAGCACTACGGTATCGAGGTGTACGACGGCGGCGTGACGGCGGTGGACGAAACCGGCGTGGTGGACGCCGGCGGCCGGCATCACGACGCCCAGGTGCTGATCCTGGGCACCGGCTTCCAGGCCACCGACTTTCTGGCGCCCATGGCCATCACCGGCCGCCAGGGGCGCGACCTCAACCAGGCCTGGCGGGACGGCGCCGAGGCCTACCTGGGGATCAGCGTAAGCGGCTTTCCCAATCTGTTCATGCTGTACGGCCCCAACACCAACCTGGGGCACAACTCCATCGTTTACATGCTGGAATCGCAGATCGCCTATGTGCTGAGCGCCCTGGAGACCCTGGAACGGCCCGGCGTCGAGCGGCTGGAGGTGGCCGCCTCGGTGCAGGACTGCTTCAACCGGGAGCTGCAGCGGCGGCTGCGCGACACCGTCTGGGAGCGCGGCTGCGAGAGCTGGTACAAGACCGCCAGCGGCAAGAACACCAACAACTGGCCCGGTTTTACCTTCCAGTACCGGCGCCGCACCCGACGATTGGATCCCCGCGATTATGAGTTGTACCCGTGAAACCGGCGGCGAGGCCCCGGGCCCGTCGCAACGCCTGATCGCCGCCACCCTGCGCGGCGCCCTGAAAAGCCTGCTGAGCCCCGCCTTCCAGGCGCGGGCGCCGGTATCGCTGCAGCGACGCTGGCTGGCCACCGTGGCGCGGGCCACCCTGCCCGCCCGGGGCGTGCCCCGGCACCCGACCCGGTTCGCCGGGGTGCCGGTGGAGGTGGTGGGCCAGGGCCGCGCCGGCACCGTGCTGTACCTGCACGGCGGCGGCTACATCGCCGGCGGCCCGGCCACCCACCGGGCCCTCACCACCCGGCTGGCGAAGGCGCTGGACGCCACCGTGATGGTGGTGGACTATCGGCTGGCGCCGGAACACCCGAGCCCGGCGGCCCTGGACGACACCCTGGCGGTGTACCGGGCACTGCTGGATCAGGGCCACCCGCCGGAACGGCTGGCGGTGGCCGGCGACTCCGCCGGCGGCGGCCTGAGCCTGGCGTTCCTGCAGCACCTCCGCGACGGCGGCACCCTGCCATTGCCGGCGGCCGGCGTGCTGCTCTCGCCCTGGCTGGATCTGACCCTGGCGCACACGCCGGAGCAGGTGGCCGGCGAGGCCATGCTCAGCCGCGCCTGGCTGGATTTCGCCGCCCGGGCCTACGCCGGCGAGCGCCGGGACCGGCCGGAGGTATCACCGCTGCTGGGCGATCTGAACGGCCTGCCGCCGCTGCTGATCCAGTGCGGCGGCGACGAGATTCTCGGCGCCGACAGCGAGCGGCTGGCCGACGCCCTGGACCGGGCGGACACCCAGGGCCGCTACCAGCGGTTCGCGGATCGCTGGCACGTGTTCCAGCTGCACGCCGGGGTGCTGACCGACGCGGACCGGGCGCTGGCCTCGATCCGCGATTTTCTGGCCGACCGTTTCCACGGGGAGGCACGCCCATGAACCGCATTCTGATCACCGGCGCCGCCAGCGGCATCGGCCTGGCCACCGCCCGGCGCTTCCACGCCCGGGGCTGGCGGGTGGGGCTGGTGGATGTGAACGACAACGCCCTGCGCTCGGTGCACGCGGAGCTGGGCGCCGATACCTGGTTCCAGGCGGTGGACGTGACCGATCCGGCCGCCTGCCGGGCCGCCGCCGACGCCTTCGCCGCCCGGGCCGGCGGCCTGGACGTGCTGTTCAACAGCGCCGGGCTGCTGCACATGGGGCCGGTGGAAGAGGTCCCTCTGCTGAACCACCACCGCACCCTGGACATCAATGTGAAAGGGGTGCTGCACATGAGCCTGGCGTCCTTGCCCCACCTCAAGCGATCCGCCCGGCCCCGGGTGCTGAACATGAGCTCCGCCTCGGCCCTGTACGGCGTGCCGGACCTGGCGGTGTATTCCGCCTCCAAGTTCGCGGTGCGCGGTCTCACCGAGGCCCTTAACCTGGAATGGCAGCGGCACGGCATCGTGGTGCAGGATCTGATGCCACCGTTCGTGAACACACCGATGGTCACCGGCCAGCGCTATCGGGCGGCGGTGGTGGACCGCATGGGAGTAAAACTGAGCGCCGACGACATTGCCCGGGCGGCGGAGCAGGCGCTGGAGAGCGGGCGGGTGCACACCCCGGTGGGGCTGCCGTTCCGGGTCACGGTGTTACTGGAAAAACTGGCGCCCCGCTGGGTGACCCGGGAGCTGATGCGCCGGCTGAGCCGCTGACCGGCGCCGCTACTCCTCGCCCCAGTGGATCACCACCCGGCGGCGGCCCCAGTCGCGGGCCGCGTCCAGGTCCTCGCCCATATAGATGTCGATCTTGTTCTGCCAGCGGCTGTGCATCTTGTCGCGCACATACCAGACCCCGTCCAGGCCCTCGATGCGCACCGGGGTGCCGTAATCCAGGCCGGCGCCGATCAGGTCCCGGGACACGGCGATGGCCTTCATGCCGGGCACCAGGGTATCGCCCCAGGCGGCCACGCTGTGGTCGTTGCCGGCGCCCTGGCCCTCCAGGGAATTGTAGGCGGTGGCGGTGACCGTGGTGGTCTCCTTGAACGCTTCGGCGGGGGGATGCTGCGCCATCGCCGGCCACGGCGCCGCCGCCAGCACGGCCAGCAGCATGGCCGCCGCCCGGAGCCGGCACGCCGGTTGGGTTCTGAACCCGCTCTTCACCTCGATGTCGGCATAGTTTGTCGATGTCATCGCGATTCCTGGTTTGCCTGTTGATGCTGTTCGCCCTTTCCGCCTGCGCCACCGTCCCCGCGCCGCCTCCGCCGGAACCCCGGGTCTGGTCCGCCGAGGGCCCGCCACGGGCGGTGCTGGTGGCCCTGCACAGTTTCGGCGACCACGACGACGCCTTCAATCTGGCGGCGCCGGCGCTGGCGGAGGCCGGCTACACCGTCTACGCCTTCGACCAGGCCGGCTTCGGCGACCGCACCCTCAAGGGCGGCCGCTGGGCCGGCGAGGAGCGGCTGGTGGCGGACGCCGCCGATTTGGTCCGTCAGGCGGCCCGCCAGCACCCGGACCGGCCGCTTTACCTGCTCGGCGAAAGCCTGGGCGGCGCCGTGGCGATACTGGTGGCGGCGCGCCACCCGGAGCTGCCGGTGGACGGTCTGATCCTGGCCGCCCCGGCGGTGCGCGAAGGCATTCGACTGCGCTACGGCTGGAACGTTCTGATCGCCGGCGCCGCCACCCTGGCGCCGGGCTACAAACTGAACGTCTCGCGCCCACCGGACGACCCCCGGCTGGCGCCCGCCGCCGCCCGGCGCCTGGCGGACGACCCCCAGGTGATGCGCCGGGTGCGCCTGGACGCCTACTGGGGGCTGATCAAGCTGGCGGACAGCGCCAGCGACGCGGCGCCGGAGCTGACCCGCCCCACCCTGGTGCTGTACGGCGGCGAGGACACCTCGGTGCCGGCCATCAGCATCCGGCGGCTGAACCAGCACCTGGGCGAACGGGGCGATTATCGATACTTCGCCGACGGCCCGCACCTGCTTTTGCAGGGCCGCCATTGGCCGGCGGTGGTGGACGCCATCGAGCAGTGGCTGGCCACCTTGCCCCACTGACAGCATGCCAACGGCGTTCAAGCCCCGGCGACCATCGCGAATTTGCTAGGCTATTGCGCATCGAACATCCCTCTTTCCAGGAGACAGCCGCACCATGAGCAAACGGGTTCTGATCACCGGTGGCAATTCCGGTATTGGTTTGTGCACCGCCGAGCAACTGGCGGCCCGCGGCGCGGACGTGATTCTCGCCTGCCGCGACCAGGCCAAGGGTCAGGCGGCCCTGGCGCGCATCAAGCACAACAGCCCGGACGCCCGGGTGCGAGTGGTGAGCCTGGATCTGGCGGACCTGAACCGGGTGCGCGGCGTGGCCGGCCAGCTCAACGACGAGCTGGACGGGCTGGACGTGCTGATCAACAACGCCGGCGTGGTGCCGCGCCGCCAGCAGTTCACCGCCGACGGCTTCGAGATGCAGTTCGGGGTGAATTATCTGGCACCGGTGCTGCTCACCCACCTGCTGCTGCCGCTGCTGCAGCAGCGTCCCGGCGCGCGGGTGGTGCATGTGGCTTCGGTGGCCCACTGGCTGGGACGCATCAACCCGGGCACCTGGCGCGGACGCCGGCCCTATCTGATGCTGGACGCCTACGGGCAATCCAAGCTCGCCAATATTCTGTTCAGCGACGTGCTGGCGCAACGGCTGGCCGCCCAGGACATCACCAGCAATGCGCTGCACCCGGGCGGCGTCGACACCCCGATCTTCCGGTATACGCCGGAACTGCTGATGAAAGCCATCCGCCCCACCCTGACCACCCCGGAAAACGCCGCCCGCCTGCCGGTGAGCCTGGCCCTGGACGACCGCTACAACGGCGTCACCGGCGGCTATTTCGACGCCAAGGGCGCGGCCACCCGGTCACCGCGGGCACGCAACAAGGCCAGCGGCGAAAAACTCTATCGGGAAAGCATGAAGCTGCTGGGCATCAATCCGCTGTAAAGGGCGCCCGCTCCAGGGCTTGCTCGGCCACGGTGCGCTGCAGGCCGGGGTAGAGGTCGAGAAACACCGCCTCCAGGCGCTCATAATGGCATTCGATGTCCGCCTGGCAGCCCTGGAATCGGTTGGCGAAGCGCACCCGGGCGGCGATGCGGTCCAGCGCCCGCCCGACGGTGTCCAGTTCAGCGTAATGGCGCACCCAGTCCTGGGCCACCATACGCTCCACCACCGCCCGCATGGGCACCGGCATCAGCGCCCGACCCTCGCCCAGCAAGCGGTAATCCCGGTCGATGGCCCGGTGCAGGGGCTCATCGTGGAAACGGTCCCAGTGGCGCACCAGAAAATGATCGAACAGCACGTCCAGGGCGACCCCGGCGAAGCGCCGCCGGGGCGCGGCGAACAACCGCCGGCTGTGGCGCACCGGCGGGTGATCGTCGGTGACCCGGTCCACCAGCCGGTGATTGAGCAGGCCGCGCCGCACCGGGTCGGGCAATTCCTCTTCGCGCACGCCGCGCATGAAATCGCCGAGCAGGTTGCCCACCTTGGATTCGGCGGTGGGCTGGGCCAGGGCCAGATGAGCGAAATAGTTCACGGCCCGCCCCGCGCCATCAGAAAGCGCAGATTCTGGCGTACCGCCGGCCATTCCTGATTGATGATCGAGAACACCACCGTGTCCCGGTAGACGCCATCGTCGCTTACCGTGTGGTTGCGCAGCACGCCGTCCTGTTTGGCGCCGAGCCGGGCGATGGCCGCCCGGGAGGCGCGGTTGTGCCAGTGAGTACGAAACTCCACCGCGATGGCGTCCAGGGTTTCAAAGGCGTGGCGCAGCAGCAGCCATTTGCACTCGGTGTTGACGCCGGTGCGCTGGTGGGCGCCGGCGTACCAGGTGTGCCCCAACTCCAGGCGGCGATTGCCCTCGTCGACGCGAAAAAAGCGGGTGCTGCCGATCACCCGGCCGCTCGCCTTGTGGCGCACCGCGAACGGCAGATCGCCCTGGTCACGACCGGCCAGGGCGGCATCGATATAGGCCGCCACCCGCTCCGGTGACGGCGCGAAGGTAAACCAGAGTTTCCAGAGTTCGCCATCCTGGCAGGCGTCGATCAGGTCGTCGGCGTGGGCCGCCGTCAGCGGCTCCAGCGTGACCCGATCACCTTCCAGAATGACCGGTTCGATCCAACGGGCCATGGTGGCTCCCGGCGTGATGGCAGAAGCTTGAGCATAACGGAAGGCGCCGCGCGACGCAGGCCGCGCGGCGCCTTTCGTGAATTACTCCGGCCGTGAATTACTCCGGCTTGGCGGCGTCCGGCTTGGCGGCGGGGGTTTCCATCTGCTGGCGGGTGCGGGCCAGGGCCGGGGCCACCGCGTCGCACTGGTCGGCGCCCTGGTCACAGGCCACGCAACCGGCGGCGGCGCTGGCCGCCATGGTCAGATTGACCCGGTAGGCCAGCTGCGGCAGCTTGGCGGCGCGGTCGCGCAGGGCCACCGCCTGCTCGTGGAGCGCGCCGTGCTCGGCGCGGCAGGTTTTCAGCGCACTCTCGTCGGCCGGGTCGTAGCCCTTCTTGAGGGCCTGGCCGCTGGCGTGCAGGGACTCCAGTTCGGCGATCATGCCGTTGATCCGTTCCGGGTTTTCCGGCGCCACGGCCAGGGCCGGGCCGGTCAGACACAGGGCCAGGGCGGAAATCAGCAGGCGTTTCATGGGTACACTCCTTTTTTATTGTTCGGGATGTTCGTCCTTCGGGCCCGGGGCGGGACGACCCGGGCCGTGCTCTGAGACCCGTCGACGCTTCGGGAGTTCAGCCCGGGGGCCAGGAGAACGGGCGGCCGCCCAGCACGTGCACGTGCAAGTGGAACACGGTCTGGCTGGCGCCGGCGCCATTGTTGACGTTGAGCCGGAAATCCTCGAGCCCCTGCTCACGGGCCACCTGACCGGCCACCAGCAGCAGGTGACCGAGCAGTTCCTTGTCGTCCTGGGCGGCGTCGGACAGCTTGGGGATCGGCTTGCGCGGAATCACCAGGAAATGGGTGGGCGCCTGGGGATTGATGTCCTTGAAGGCCAGGCACTGATCGTCCTCGTAGACGATGTCGGCGGGAATCTCCCGGTCGATGATCTTGGAAAAGATGGTCTCGCTCATGCTCGCTCTCCGGCCTCTGGCGTGAAAGGCCCAACCATAGAACAAGGCGGCCTTCACGTCGATGCGTGTTCCGGGTCACACCACGGCCATGCGGGAACGGCAATTTACAAAACCCGGGGTGAGACCCGGGCGCCGCTGCGACTATAATGGCCGCCCTGCTTGCAACCCCTTTCAATGAAGAGCTTATGGCCACCCTGTTCGTCGAAAACCTGACCGTGGTGGACTTTTCCTATCTGCACGCCAAGCGCGGCATGGTGGGGGAGTCCTGGATCGTCGACCTGGAACTGTCCGGCGATCTGGATGCCCAGGGCATGGTGTTCGACTTCGGACGCATCAAGAAAACCGTCAAACACACCGTGGACGAACGCGTTGACCACCGGCTGCTGGTGCCCGCGGACAACGACCAGCTCGACCTTCACGCCCGGGACGATGGCCATCTGGCCCTGACCTGGCGGTATCTGGCCGGGGAAATCCGCATGGTGACCCCCGCCGGGGGCGTGCTGGAACTGCCCGGCGTGGAAATCAGCAAGGCCGGCGTCACCCTCTACCTGATGGAACTGATCCGCGACGCGGTGCCGGACAACGTCAGCGAGATCCACGTGATCCTGCGCGAGCAGGACACCGGCACCGCGCCCTTCTACCACTATTCCCACGGCCTCAAGAAGCACGACGGCAACTGCCAGCGCATCGCCCATGGCCACCGTTCCGGCATCGAGATTTTCGAGAACGGCCGCCGCAGCCGCTATTGGGAAAAACTCTGGGCGGACCGCTGGGAAGACATCTACATCGGCACCCGTGAAGACCTGGAAGGCACCTATTACGTGGAGGAAACGCCCCATCACCGGTTCCGCTACGACGCTCCCCAGGGTCACTTCGAGCTGGTGATCCCGGAGGACCACTGCTATCTGGTGGACTGCGATTCCACGGTGGAAAACCTGGCCGGGCACATCGCCGCGGAACTGGCCCGCGAGGCACCGGGCAAGCGTTTCCGGGTGCGCGCCTTCGAGGGCGTCGGCAAGGGCGCCATCGCCGAGGCCGGCGAGGACAACCCGCGCCTGGCCAAGGGCGGCTGGCTCACCGGCTCGTCGGTCTTTTAAAAAGCCGACGGGCCGTCACGGGTCTTCCGCCAGAATCCGTTCCGCTTCTTCCTGAATCAGGCGGCGCAGCCAGCGGTGGGCGGCGTTGTGGTGCAGCAGTGGCGACCAGGCCATTTTCAGCTCGAACTCGGGGATATCGAACGGCGGCGGTTTGATGATCAACTGCGAGTTCTGCGCCTGCATGCGCGCCACCCGGCTGGGTAGCGTGGCCACCAGATCGTTGTTCATGGCCAGCAGACCCGGCATCTGGTAGTGGCGGGTAAAGATGGTGATCTTGCGGCTGCGACCCAGCCGCTGCAGGGCGTGGTCAATCCAGCCCAGCCCGCCGAGCTTCTCCGGGTTCATGCCGAAGCCCACCCCGAAACCGGTCTTGGACACCCAGATGTGCTGCGCGGACAGGTAGCTGTCCAGGTCGAAATGGCGGGCGATGGGGTTGTCCCGGTTGAGCAGGCAGGAGAAAGCGTCCCGCCACAGCGTTACCTGGTGGAAGGAACCGGGGATCTCGTTGAAGCGGTTGATGGCCATGTCCACCCGCCCCTGCTCCATGTCCGGGTAGCTCACGTCCGACGGCGTGACGAAATCCAGCACCACCTCCGGCGCCTCCTCGCGCAACCGGCGCACGATGTGCGGCACCAGCGTGCCCTCGGCGTAATCGCTGGTCATGATGCGGAATACCCGGCGGCTTTCCGCCGGCCTGAAGCCGTCTTCGGGGGTGAACAGGGACTCCGCCTGGGCGATCAGCTGACGCACCAGCGGCTGCAGCTCCTGGGCCCGGTCGGTGGCGGTCATGCCTTCGCTGGTGCGAATCAGCAACGGGTCGCCGAACATCAACCGCAGCCGCTTGAGGCTGTTGCTCATGGCCGGCTGGGTGATGCCCAATTGCTCGGCGGCGCGGGTCACGTTCTTTTCGCGCAGGAGCACATCCAGGTACTTGAGCAAATTGAGATCGGCGCTGGCGACGTTCATGAAGGAGCTCGACGAAAACCGGAAAACCGGAGGAGTATAGCACCGCGCCCTGTTAACTCCGTCACTGTCCCGACAGATCATGGCGCTTTGCCACTCGCCCGCTTGAAAAAAAGTGCGTATCTTGATCCCTTCGTTTTTTCAGGCCGGTAGGGATTATGAAGCAGGACGCAATCAGGCAGGCGGAGAAATTCGTGGTGCGGTTTCCGTCGGGCATGCGCGGACGCATCACCGAGATCGCGGCGCGCAACCACCGCAGCATGAACGCGGAAATCGTTGCCCGCATGCAGCACAGTCTCGCCAACTGGCCCACCGTCGAGGCCACGGACCAGCACGCCATTCCGGTGGGCCGCGAGGAACAGGTGCTTCTGCAACGCTTCCGGCGGCTCACTCCGGCGCGCCAGCGCGCCCTGTTGGGTCTGCTCGACTGATTCCCGGTCCCGGTCCATGGGCCGCTTCAGGGGAGCATTCAGAGCCCCTTTGCTGTTACTCTATTTCCGTCTTTTTTACCCGCTTGTCGCGACGGGCCGCATGGCCGCGTCGGGGGGATGGAACACACCTTGAAGGACGAATCGCAACGGATCAGCGTTTTGCCCAGCGGCAGCGATCTGCGTCTGCCCTGGCATCTGCGCCTGCCTGGTCCACTGGAGCGGGATTTCGCCGAGTTCTTCCGCAATAGCGTCGCCACCGTGGCGCCCTGGGCGGCGCTCAATGTGATCCTGCTGCTGGTGCTGGCCCTGGCTCTGGAGTTCTATATCTCGCCGGAGGTGGCGGCGCGCACCTGGCGGCCGCGACTGCTGTGCGCGATGCTGGCGGTGGCCACCATCCTGGTGGCGCGCCGGGGCGAATGGCGTCGCTGGCTGCACACCGTGAGCCTGGCCCTGGCCTTCGCGGTGGCCCTCACCGGCGACTGGATGGGCGTGGCGGTGAACCACCCTCTCGGATTCAGCCTGTTCCTGCAGACCCCGCTGGCGATCCTGTTGATGTCGGTGCTGCTGCGGGTGCCGTTCTACTGGGCGGTGGCCGGCAGCGTGGCGCTGATCGGGGCGCTGGCCGCCAGCCTGCGCACCAGCCATCATATCGGCCTGGAACTGTCGCTGGTGTTGCTGCTGCTGTCCCTGGCCAGCGCCAGCATGAGCCTGTTCGGGCAGTACATTTACGAGCGCCTGCTGCGGCAGCACTTTCTGTCCGAGAACGTGCTGTTCCAGCACCGTGACGAACTGCACTCCGCCAACCGGGTGCTGGAGAGCCAGGCCACCGTGGACGGCCTCACCGGCTGCCTCAATCGGCGCGGCATGGAGGGCCGGCTGGACGAACTGCTGCACGGCTTCGGCCGTGGCGGGGCCGGCGAGCGCGCCTCGGTGCTGCTGTTCGATATTGATTTTTTCAAGCAGTACAACGACACCTACGGGCACCAGGCCGGCGACGAATGCCTGAAGACGGTGGCCTCGATTCCGCGCGCCCTGACCCAGGGCGACAAGGACTTCGTGGCCCGCTACGGCGGGGAGGAATTCATGGTGGTGCTGGCCAACACCAGCTTGAAGGATGCCCTGGTGTTCGCCGAGCGCATGCGCACCCGCATCGAGCAGCTGGGGCTGCCGCACAGTGGCTCGCGGGTCAGCCAGGTGGTCACCATCAGCGTCGGGGTGGTGTGCGCCGGTGAGCGCGCCGCCGACGCCACCACCCTGATCAAGTGCGCCGACGAGGCGCTTTATCAGGCCAAGGGCGCCGGCCGCAACCGGGTCGCCTATATGAGCGACCAGGGCCGGGTGGCGACGCTCTAGCGGCCGGCCCCGGCCTCCGCGTCACCGCCTTGCATCCATAGCGGCTCGGGCACGCCGAACGCCAGTTCGGTCAGGAAGTACAGCAACGCCAGCAGCGGCAGGGCGACGCCGATCCAGCCGGTCAGATTCCAGCCGCCGTGGGCCTGGGACCAGCCGCCCAGGGCCGAACCGATCGCCCCGCCGGTAAAGAAGGTGGCCATGTACAGGCCGTTGAGCCGGCCCCGGTAGTTGTCGCCCAGGCTGTAGATGGCGCGCTGCCCCAGCACCACGTTGGCGGACACGCCGAAATCGAGCACCACCGCCGCCACCACCAGCAGCGCCACCGCCAGCGCCGTGCCCGGCTCCGCGAGCAGGGTGAGCAGGAAGGCGCCGCTGGAAATCAGCATCGCCATCACCGTGGCGGGGCGGGTCAGCCCGCGGTCGGCGAGCCGGCCGGCAATGGGCGCGGCCACCGCCCCGGCCACGCCGGCCAGGCCGAACAGGGCGATGCCGCCCTGGGAAAATCCGTACACCGGGCTGGCCAGCAGCAGCGGTACCGCCGTCCAGAAGACGCTGAAGGCGCCGAACAGAAAGGCCTGGTAGAGGGCCCGCCGGCGCAGGATCGGCGTGGTCCGGACCAGCCGCCCCATGGACAACAGCAAACCACCGTAGCCCAGCGTCGCCGTCGGACGCCGTTGCGGCATCACCCGCGCCAGCACCAGGCTCAGCACCACCATCAGCAGCGAGGACAGCACGAACACCGCCTGCCAGCCGAACGCTTCGGTGAGCGCGCTGGCCACCGGTCGCGCCAGCATGATGCCGAGCATCAGACCGCTCATCACCGTGCCCACCACCTGCCCCCGGCGCGCCGGCGGGGCCAGGTGGGCGGCATAGGGCAACAGAATCTGCACCGCCACCGAGCCAAAGCCGACAAACAGGGCGGCGGTCAGGAATTCGGCGCCCTGGCGGGCGAACAGGGCGGCCACCAGCGCCACGGCGGCAAGCAGGATCACCGAGATCACCAGGCGGCGGTTCTCGATCAGATCCCCCAGCGGCACGATCAGCAGCAGGCCCACGCCATAGCCCACCTGGGTCATGGTCACGATCAGGCCGGCGGCGCCCGGCGACAGGGACAGGGATTCAGCGATCGGGCCCACCAGGGGCTGGGTGTAATAAATATTGGCGACGATCAGACCACAGGCGGTGGCCAGCATCCATACCAGCCACGCCGGCATGGTCGCCGTTTCAGCGTTTGATGACATTACTGTTCGGATCCGTTAACGGAAAGGCGCGGGATCGACCACGTCCAGTTGTTCCGGGTCCAGGGCGACGCGGGCGTAGTCACGCCACACCCCGGCGTCAAGAAACAGCCGGTAGAGGTCGGGATCGAGGTGCCGATTGTCGCGCATGCGCTGCATGATGCCCAGCGCCTCGGAAATTTTCAGGGGAATTTTGTAGGGACGTTCACGGGCGGTGAGGGCCTCGAACACATCGGCGATGGCCATGATGCGCGCCGGGATCGACATCTGCTCGCGGGTCAGGCCGCGGGGAAAACCGCTGCCGTCCATGCGTTCGTGATGGCCGCCGGCGTACTCCGGCACCCGCCGCAGATTGCGCGGGAACGGCAGCGACTCCAGCATCTCCAGGGTCACGTCCATGTGCCCGTTGATGATCTCCCGCTCCCGCTCGGTGAGGGTGCCCCGGGTGATGCACAGGTTGGCCACTTCGTCCTCGGTCAGCAGCGGCCGCACCTGGCCGTGGGCATCGGTCCAGGGCCTTTCGGCGATGCGTCGCACCCGCGCCTTGTCGTCGGCGGCCATGGCCTCGCCACCTTTGTTGATGCGCTCCAGAAACGCCAGATCGGACTCCAGCCCGGCGATGTCCGCCTCCAGGCGGCGCCGGTGCTCCGGCTCCCGGGCCGGGTCGCTGAGCGATTCCCGCTCATAGCAACGCTCGATGTCGGCGCGCAGCGCCGAGAAACGCGCCGCCACCAGCTCGATGCGGTCGTGCAGGCCGTGCAGCTTGGTGGCCTTGTCGAGCACCGAGTCGGGGATCGCCAGCTTGCCGCAATCGTGCAGCCAGGCCGCCACCCGCAGCTCGTACCACTCGTCCTCGTCGAGCTGAAAATCCGCGAAGGTGCCGCCGTCGTCGCAGGCGGCACGGGCCAGCAATTCGGTCAGAAGTGGCACCCGCTCGCAGTGCGCGCTGGTGTGCGAGCTTTTGGCGTCGATGGCGCGGGCGAACACCCGCACGAAGGCGTCCAGCAGGTCCTTCAGTTCCTGTACCAGCAACAGATTATTGAGGGCGATGCCGGCGTAGCCACCGAGCGCCCCCAGCAGCGTGCGAGTGCGCTCCGGAAACGGCCCCGGCCCGCTTTCGCCCCGAGCGTTGACCAGCTGCAGCACCCCCACCACCCGGCCTTCGTGGTTGGTCAGCGGCACCAGCAACAGGGACACCACCCGGGTCACCAGACCGGGCACCAGCCGCGCCCGGTCGTCGTCGGACAAGCCCGCCGGGTCGGTCAGGTGCAGCATTTCGCCGCCGTGCACCACCCGCGCCGCCGGGTGGCGCCGGTGGGCCTCGTCCAACGGCAGGCGCGGCTGGTCCGGGCCGGGCCCGACGCTGCCGGTCTCGCCGGCGGTGGCCTGGCGGGTGCACTCCAACCACTCTTCCCGGTTGTCGTCCCGCCGCAGCCAGAGCACCCCGGCCTCGGCGCGGGCCAGCTCCAGAGCCTCTTCCAGAACGGTACGGGTGAGCGGCGCCAGATCGCTCTGCGCGTTGATCTGACGGGCCACCCGCAGCAGTGGCGGCAACTGGGTGCCGGGCACCCGTTCCAGCTTGCTCATCGCGTCGATTCCTTGGACGTTGGCACCAAGCATAGGCACAGGCTGTCGTAACGGTAAAGCGCGCTCGCTTGAACGGCGGGGGGCGATTGCCTACCATTCTCCGGTTCTGCAACCCTCAGCCTCGGATCCCATTTCATTCATGAGCGCGCAATATCGACTGCCCGACGGGGCAACCCTGGAGTTTGATCAGCCGGCCTCCGCCCTGGAGATCGCCGAGCGGATCAGCAAGAAACTCGCCAAGCAGGCGCTGGCCGTGAAGGCCGACGGGCGCCTCACCGACGTCTATGTGCCGCTCACCGACGGGACCGAAGTGGAAATCATCACCCGGGACCACGAGGATGCCCTGGAGCTGATTCGCCACGATGCCGCCCACGTGATGGCGGAGGCGGTCCAGGAGCTGTTCCCGGACACCCAGGTGACCATCGGCCCGACCATCGAGAACGGCTTTTATTACGACTTCCACCGGGAAGCCCCGTTCACGCCGGAAGACCTGCAGGCCATCGAGAAGCGCATGCAGGAGATCGTCCGCCGCAACGAGGACATCCGCCGGGAGGTCTGGGACCGGGACGAGGCGGTTCGTTTCTTCCTGGATAAAGGCGAGGACTTCAAGGCGGAGATCATCCGCGAGCTGCCCGCCGACCAGGAGGTCTCCCTGTACCGCCAGGGCGAGTTCATCGACCTGTGCCGGGGCCCGCACCTGCCCTCCACCAGCAAGCTCGGCGACGGCTTCAAGCTGATGAAGGTGGCCGGCGCCTACTGGCGCGGCAACGCCGACAACGCCCAGCTGCAGCGTGTCTACGGCACCGCCTGGCGGGACAAGAAGGAACTCAACGTCTACCTCAAGCAGCTTGAGGAAGCGGAAAAGCGCGACCACCGCAAACTGGCCCGGGAGATGGACCTGTTCCATATCCAGCAGGAAGCGGTGGGCAGCATGTTCTGGCACCCCAAGGGCTGGCGGCTGCGCAAGAACCTGGAAAACTACATCCGCGACAAGATGGTCAAATACGGCTACGAGGAAGTGTCCACGCCGCAGATGATGGACCGCATCCTGTGGGAGAAGTCCGGCCACTGGGACAAATACGGCGATGACATGTTCACCGTCTGCACCCACGACCACCGGGAAATGGCCATCAAGCCGATGAACTGCCCCGGCCACGTGCAGATCTTCAACCAGGGCATCAAAAGCTACCGGGACCTGCCGATCCGCCTGGGCGAGTTCACCGCCCTGTTCCGCAACGAGGCCCACGGCGCCCTGCACGGGTTGATGCGGGCGCGTTCGTTCAGCCAGGACGACGCCCACATCTTCTGCACCGAAGCCCAGGTCAATCCGGAAACCGCCACCTTTATCCAGATGCTGCGCGAGGTCTACGCGGACTTCGGCTTCCAGGAATTCCGCATCAAGTTCTCCGACCGTCCGGAGAAGCGGGCCGGTTCCGACGAGACCTGGGACAAGGCCGAGGCGGCGCTGCGCGACGCGGTGGAATCCCTGGGCCTGGAATGCGAACTGAACCCGGGCGAAGGCGCCTTCTACGGGCCCAAACTGGAGTTCGTGCTGCGCGATGCCATCGGCCGGGACTGGCAGTGCGGCACCCTGCAGGTGGACTTCGTGCTGCCCGAGCGCCTGGACGCGGAATACGTGGCCGAGGACGGCTCCCGCCAGCGTCCGGTGATGCTGCACCGGGCGGTGCTGGGCTCCCTGGAGCGCTTCCTGGGCATTCTGATCGAATCCACCGCCGGCCATCTGCCGCTGTGGATGGCGCCCACTCCGGTGGCGGTGTGCACCATCACCAACGCGGTGGACGATTACGCCGCCGAGGCGGTGGCGCTGCTCAAGGCCAAGGGCATTCCGGCGGAGCTGGATACCCGCAACGAGAAAATCGGCTTCAAGGTGCGCGAGCATTCCCGCACCAAGACGCCGCGCATCTGGGTGGTCGGCGAGAAGGAAGCCGAGGAGCGCAAGGTGGCGATTCGCAGCCTGGGCTCCAAGGATACCGAGGAGCTGGGCCTGGAAGAGGCGGTGGAACAGCTGGCCCAGGCCACCCGCGCGCCGATTTGAAACATCGATACAGGATGAAGGATTCAGGATGCAGAGTGACCATCGCATCTCCGCCTCCCTTCATCCTGTATCCTGAATCCTGAATCGCCCCCGGGGCACATCATGTTCAAAGAGAACGAGCAGCAGGCGGAAGGGTTCAGCGTATCGCTGGGCGAGGCGCTGGACGATCTGGCGTTCAACGACGCCGGCCTGATTCCGGTGATCGCCCAGCAACACGACACCGGCGAGGTGCTGATGTTCGCCTGGATGAACCGGGAGGCCATCGAGGAAACCCTGCGTACCGGCCGGGTCTGTTATTACTCGCGCTCGCGGGGCACGCTGTGGCGCAAGGGGGAATCCTCCGGCCAGGTACAGACCCTGCGCGAACTGCGCGCGGACTGCGACGGCGACGTGCTGTTGGCGCGGGTGGAGCAAACCGGCCCGGCCTGCCACACCGGGCGCCGTGATTGCTTCTACTGGAAGCTCGACGGCGACCGCGCCACCATCGACAAAACGCCGCTGATCGACCCGGCGGACCTTTATAAAAACTGACCACGGACGAAGTGCCTGTTCCATGCTGACACTGCACAACACCCTCACCGGGCAGAAGGACGTTTTCCAGCCGCTGGATCCGGAGCGCGTGACGCTCTATGTGTGCGGACCCACGGTCTATAACTACGTCCATATCGGCAACGCCCGCCCGGTGGTGGTGTTCGACGTGCTCTACCGGCTGCTGGCACGGCTGTATCCCAAGGTGGTCTACGCCCGCAACATCACCGATATCGACGACAAGATCATCAACGCCTGCGCCGACACCGGCGAATCCATGGAAACCCTGACCGGCCGATTCACCGCCGCCTTCCGCGAGGACATGGCCGCCCTGGGGGCGCTGGAGCCGTCGATCACCCCGCTGGCCACCGACCATATCGGCGACATGATCGCCATGATCGAGACGCTGATCGCCAAGGGCCACGCCTACGAGTCCCAGGGCCACGTGCTGTTCGCGGTGCAGTCCATGCCCGACTACGGCAAGCTCTCCGGGCGCAACCTGGAAGACATGCTGGCCGGCGCCCGGGTGGAAGTGGCGGACTACAAACGCCACCCCGGCGACTTCGTGCTGTGGAAGCCCAGCGAGGCGGACCAGCCCGGCTGGGACTCGCCCTGGGGGCGCGGCCGCCCGGGCTGGCACATCGAGTGCTCGGCCATGATCCACCGCCACCTGGGCGATGTGATCGACATCCACGGTGGCGGCCAGGATCTGATCTTCCCGCACCACGAAAACGAGATCGCCCAGGGCTGCTGCGCCCACGGCACCGAGTACGTGCGCTACTGGATGCACAACGGCTACATCAATATCGACGGCGAGAAGATGTCCAAATCCCTGGGCAACTTCCGGCTGGTGCGCGATCTGCTCCAGCATTACCCCGGCGAAGTGCTGCGCTTCGCGCTGCTGTCCAGCCACTACCGCTCGCCACTGAATTTTTCCGTGGAGCTGCTGGAGCAGGCCCGCGGCAGCCTGGATTCGCTCTACTACGCGCTGCTGGGCCGGGGCCGCATCGTGCGCGCCGACCCGGACTACCGGCTGCCCGACGACCACCCGGTGGTCACCGCCCTGCTCGACGACCTGAACACCTCCGTGGCGATCAGCGCCCTGCACGCGGTGGCCGCCCGTCTGAACAAGGCGGAGCCGGACGACAAACCGGCCCTGAAGGCGGAACTGCTGGCCGGCGCCGGCCTGCTGGGTCTGCTCGAGGCCGACCCCACCGGCTGGTTCCAGAACAAACAGGGCGGCGGCGAGGACGAGCTGGATAGCGCCACCATCGACGCCCTGGTGGAAGAGCGCAACCAGGCCAAGAAGGACCGGGATTTCGCCCGCGCCGACGACATCCGCGACCAGCTCAAGAACGCCGGCATCCAGCTCGAGGACACCCGCGAGGGCACCCGCTGGACGCGCGACTAGCCGGGACCGACCGCCGGAAGCGTGGTGGTTTTTGTCATATTGTTCGTTTTATGATGCGCCGTTGAGTTCATTTTCTGCCTCGGATGCCGTTTTGAAACCCGTCCTGCTTGCCGGTCTGCGGTTCTACCAACTGGTGCTCAGCCCCTGGGTGGGCAACCAGTGCCGCTTCTATCCGACCTGTTCGGAGTACGCCCGGCAGGCGGTGGAGACCCATGGCAGCCTGCGCGGCAGCGCGCTGGCGGCAAAGCGGCTGTGCAAATGCCACCCCTGGCACCCCGGTGGCTTCGACCCGGTACCCGGCCGTGAGACCGACCATGACTGAGCGCCGCCTGCGTCGTCATCTGCTGCTCGCCGCCCTTTTGCTGGTGGCGCAGACGGTACTTGCCTGGCACGCCCCCAGCCATATTTTCGACGGCCACCGGGACGCGGTGGCCCAACACGATTGCGAGGCGCTGCACGGCCACGGCATGGCCACGCCGCCCACCCTTTTCATCGCCCCCCCTGTCCCCTGCCCGCTGGTGACCGGAGCCGGCCGGACCGTCGCTGCCCCCGACGTGGCCCTGCCCCGGATTCACCCTGCCCGCGCCCCACCCGTCTTCTCCTGATACCGACTTTTCAATCGTTGTTCCCATGACCCGTTCCGGCGTGACGCCGCGATCGGTCGTGTCCGTATCCAGGAGATACCATGAAACGCGTAATTTTCCCCGTGGCGGCCGCCACCCTGGCCGCCATGGGCGGGTCCGTGGCGTTCGCCCAACCCGCTGATTCCAATGAAAACCGCCTCGACGCGGTGGAAGTATCCGCCCTGCCCCTGGGCAGCGACGCCACTCTGACCCCGGCGTCCTACGACCTGCTGGAAGACGAGCTGCTGTTCCAGCAAAGCGAAGCGACCCTGGGCGACACCCTCAACGGCCTCCCCGGCGTGCATTCCGACACCTTTGGCGGCGGCAGCAGCCGGCCGGTGATTCGTGGCCAGAGCGCGCCCCGGGTGAGTGTGCTGTCCGACGGCGCGCAATTGTTCGACATGTCCGCCATCTCGCCGGACCACGCCACCACCGTGGAGCCCATGCTCAGCCGCAAGGTGGAAGTGCTGCGCGGCCCGTCCACCCTGCTGTATGGCGGCGGCGCCATCGGCGGCGTGGTCAACGTGCTCGACAACAAGATTCCCACCCGCATGCCGGACGGACCGGTGGAAGGGTTCTTCGAGGGCCGTGGCAACACCGTGGCCGATGAGGGCGCCGCCGCCTTTGGGCTCACCACCCGCGCCGGCGACAACCTGGCCCTGCACGTGGAAGGCGCCCGCCGCGACGCGGACGACTACGAGGTCAACGGCTTCACCGATAAGACCATCGACGGCACCTGGGCGGAAAGCAACAACGGCAGCGTCGGCCTGTCCTGGATCGGCGACCGGGGCTACCTGGGCCTGGCGTATTCCTATCGGGGGGACGAGTACGGCCTGCCCGGCCACAGCCACGAGTTCGAGGGCTGCACCGCCAATGGCTCCAGCCTGGAGTGCGCCGAGGAAGAGCACGACCACGAGCATGGCGAGCATGAAGCCCCGTTCGTGGACCTGGACAGCCGCCGAGTGGATCTACGCGGCGAATACCGGCAACCGGTGGCCGGCATCGAGGCGGTACGCCTGCGCGCCAGCCACACGGATTATCGCCACCACGAGATCGAGGAAGGCGCGATCGGCACCACCTTCCGCCACCGTGGCGTGGACGCCCGGGTGGAAGCGGAGCACGCGTCGATCCTCGGCTGGCGCGGTACCTTCGGCACCCAGGTCACCGACGGCCAGATCGAAACCAGCGGTGAGGAAGCGGTGGTTCCGAAAACCGACACCCGCACCGCGGCGGTGTTCGCCGTGGAACGCTATCGTTTCAACGAACGCTGGCAACTGGAAGCCGGCGCCCGCTTTGAGCACCAGAAGCTGGACCCGGACGACGCCGACCGGCCGCTGCCCTCCTACAGCGAATCCGCCACCTCCCTGTCCACGGCACTGACCTGGGCATTCCGCCCGGACTACAACGTATCGGTATCGCTGGCCCGCTCCGAGCGGCTGCCCCAGGCCCAGGAGGTCTACGCCCAGGGCGTGCATCTGGCCACCAACACCTACGAGTGCGGCCTGCTGGCGGACACTTTCACCTGCGGCGGCGCCGGCAACGACGCCGGCCTGGAAACCGAGACGTCCTATAACGCCGGCATCAATCTGCGCAAGGTGAGCGGCGACCTGACCTTCGACCTGGGCCTGTTCCACAACCGCGTGAACGATTACGTCTATGCCCGCACCCTGGATCAGATCGAGGAATTCCGACTGATCAAGTACAGCCAGGCGGACGTGGAATTCACCGGCGCCGAGGCCGAGGCCACCTACCAGTGGACCGAGCGTTTCTCCACCACCCTGTTCGGCGACACGGTACGCGGGGAGTTCAAGGACGGCGGCGACAGCCTGCCGCGCATCCCCGCCCACCGACTGGGCGCGCGGGTGAACACCTTCTGGCGGGCTTTCGACGGCGAGCTGGAGTTCTACCGGGTGTTCGCCCAGGACGACATCGCCGCTTTCGAAACCCGCACCCCGGGCCACGACATGCTCAATGCCACGGTGAGCTACACCTTCACCGGCAAACCCCAATACAACGTCTTCCTGCGGGCCAGCAATCTGCTCGGCGAGGAAGTGTGGAACCACGCGTCCTTCCTGGCGCGCACCGTCCCGGAACCTGGTCGCAACCTGACCGCCGGCGTGCGCATGACCTTTTGACGCGATCCACTGAAAAACAAATTCGGAGACCACGATGAAACGCTATTTTTCTCCCACCGGCGCCGCGCTGCTGGCGGCATCGGTACTGCTTGCCGCCTGTAACAACGACACCGGCAGCACCGAGCTGCCCGGCGACGACCATGACCACGAGCATGAACACGGCGAAGCCGCCGGCCGGCTGGTGTTCACCCACGCCGACGGCGCCAATTCCCGGGTCTATGTGCACGACCTGGAAAGCGGCGAAACGATCAACGATTTCGCCCTGGTGCATCCGGCCACCGGCGTCTACACCAGCCCGGAAGGCCGCTACGCGGTGATCGTGCAGCGCGACAATGACCAGGTGGAGTTCCTCGACAGCGGCATCCATCTGCACGACGACCATGTGCACGAAGACGCGCCCTCCATGCTCGGCTTCACCCTGAACGGCGTGGCGCCGACCCATTACCGCGCCAACGGTGAACACGCCACGGTTTTCTTCGACGGCGACAACGGCGCCGGTCAGATGAGCAGCTTCCAGCTGTTCAGCGACGAGAGCCTCACCGACGGTGGCGTGCTGGCGTCACAGACCCTGGACACCGCCCACCACGGCGTGGCCGAGCCTCTGGACGTTCTGGTACTCGCCAGCCACGCCCCCACCAGCGGCGACCCGGCGGACGGCGTCACGGTGTTGGAGCCGCACAACGACCATTTCCATGATGAAGGCGAGCTGGCCACCGCCTGCCCGGGCCTGCACGGCGCCGCCACCCACGGCGTCTACAGTGTGTTCGGTTGCCAGGACGGCGTGCTGGTGGCGGAGCTGCACGGCGACCATTTCCACGACGCCAAGGTCGCCGTTCCGGAGCGGATCGCCACGGTGCTGGGCCACCCGGACGTGGAGACATTGATCGGCGTGTCCTACCCGGGCGGCAACCTGTACGCCATCGACCCGGAGGCGGGCACCGCCACCGAGGTGGACTGGCGGGACGGCGCCGTGGACGATGGCGGCGACCCGGTAGCACCGGCGGCCCAGACGTTCGACGCCCATGGTGAGCATCTGCTGGTGCTGGACAGCGAGGGCGACCTGCACGTACTGGAGACCGCCGACTGGTCCCATCGCGCCGCCCTGGCCTTGCTCGACACGGTTCCCAGCGCCGGCCCGTCGCCGACGCTGGCGGTGAGCGGCAGCGGTGACCAGGCGTTCGTCAGCGACCCGGCGGCACAGGCCCTGCACATCGTCGATCTGGAAGCGCTGTCGGTGGAAACCGTGGAGCTGGACTTCGCCCCCACCGGGCTGGCCTGGACCGGCACCGTGGCGGCCCACGATCACGGCGACGAAGAAGACGACCACGATCACGAGCATTGAGGTCCGCCCCGGCCGTCGGCCGGGGCATCCCGCTCCCGCTGCCCGCCACGTCGCCATGGGCACGGCTTTTCACTACAATGAGGTTCGTCCTCAAAGCAGTGGAACTCGGAGTCTCCCATGAAACGATGGCTGTTGGCCGCTGGCCTTGCCCTGCCCTTTTCCGTTCTCTCCGCGCCGGCCCTGGCCGCGGGTTACGCCGGCCTGGATTACGTCAGCGCGGACATCAATCCCGATCACGGCGGCAGCGCCGATCCTTCCGCTCTGCAATTCAAGTTCGGCAGCTGGATCAATCGCAACGAAACCCTGGGCGGCGAGCTGCGCCTGGGCCTGGGCATCGGCGACGACAGTCTGGGCGGCGGCGCCGACGTGGAAATCGACCGCTACTACGGCGCCTATTTCCGTGGCCAATTCCCCAACACCCTGCCGGTGCGTCCCTATGGCCTGATCGGCCTGACCCGCATGGAAACCACCGTTGACTACCCCGACGGCGGCTCCAGCGGCGACAACTACAGCGGCCTGTCCCTGGGCCTGGGCGCCGACATCAGCCTCACGGAGGTGGTGTTTCTGAGCGTGGAATACCTGCGCGCGGTGGACAGCGGCGGTGATGAGGTCAACAACATCGGGGTGGGCCTGAACGGCAGGTTCTAGCGACCGGCAGGTCGCGATACAGGATGCAGGATACAGGTTGAAGGACTGGCGCCGTGCCAACCCCTGTATCCTGAGCCCTGTATCCTGAATCGAGGCCGAAGGCCGTAATCAAGGAATCGGCAGGTAGCCGCCGTCCACCTGTTTGGTGACGATCGCCACCGCGTTGTGGGCGTGCAGGCTTTCCAGATGGTTCACGCGCAGCCAGAAATCCTGATAGCACGGCTGCGGGTCCAGGGCCTGCTTGAGGCGCCGGGCGGCGTCCTCGCAGAACATCAGGTTCTGACCGTTGAGCTTGGCGAACTCCTGCTCGTCCACCCGCTTCACGGCGGTCTGCACCGGCGTCTTCAGGGCGCCCTCGATGGTGTCGATCAGGGCGGTGATCGGGAATGCCTCGTCACAGCCGGCGTCCAGCAGCACCCGCACCTGGGCCACGGAGCGCTGACTGTGCGGCGTGGCCATGATGCCTTCCTCGGTGCCCAGCCATTCGAACACCTTGTCCACGTCCACCTGGCTGTCCTTGCCGAAGTCCTCGCGGAACTGTTCCTGAATCAACTGCCGGGCCAGGGCCGCGGAGCACGGACAGGTGGAGGAATACGGCACTTCCACGGCCAGCTCGATGCGCAGGCCGTCCGGCGCCTTGGTGGCCTTGATGGTCACCGGGTAGCTTTTCCAGCCGGCGTAGCTGCTCTTCAGCGCCGGGCGGCGCATGGAGTACTCGAAGTCGAACTGCACGAAGGCCTTGTCGCTGAGGCCGTCGTGGGTGTCCAGGAAGTTATCCAGCAGCGTCTCGATGGAATGAGCGCTCACCGAGTGGTCCCCGAACGTCTCCTCCAGCATCAGGTACAGCCGGGACATGTGGATGCCCTTGGCGTCCGGATTGGACAGGCTCACGTAGGCCTGGATGGAGGTGCTCACCGGCCGTTCACCGGCCAGGGTGTCGCTGATCCGGGCGGGCAGATGTATCTCGCTCATGCCGACCCAGTCCAGGGTGCTGTGAAGATGGTCCACCATGGAATTGGTCGCCACATCGGGCATGGATTTGGTGGTATCTGCACCACTATCGCGCTTCATGGGAATCTCCGTAGGGACGACGGCGGCGCATCATGACGCCGATCAGGTGAATGAAATGGCAACCTGATTGTCATCGCCCGATCACACAGGGACGCGAAGTGTAGCAGAATCACCCACACAAATAGACCTTCCGGCGGGGTGGCTTTGGCAATGGCGGCGACAGGCCCGATCTATCAAGCCGGGCCCGCTCATAGCAAGGTAAACAGGGCGTTCCCGGCCTTTACAGCAACGACTCCGGGTCGTCCTCGGGGCGGCCCACCACCTCCTGGAAGCGCTCCTGCTCGCGCAGCGGCACGAACATCTCCTCCGCCCGGGCATGACGCCGCAGGGCCTCGGAAATGCTCACCGCCTGCTCCAGATCACGCAGGGCGTTGTCGTTCTCGCCCAGGCCGGCCCAGGCACATGCCCGTTGATAGAGGGCGTGGGCGTTGTCCTCGTCCACCTCCAGCACCCGGTCGCACAGGCTCAGGGCCCAGCGCTGCTCGCCCAGCTCCAGGGCGGCATCGGCTTTCCAGGCCAGCGCCTCCGGGTCGTCCGGGCGCAACTCCAGGATGCGGTCGTAGAGCTCGATCTTCTCCTTGTAGCTGGTCTCCTTGGAGGCCTTCAGCCACAAACTGTGAATCTCGTTGGTGCGCTCGATCTCTTCCTGGTTCTCGGCGATGGTGCGGGACTTCTGGCGCAGCTCCTGCTCCAGGTCCGCCAGCCGCGATTCGTACTCCACCGTCAGGCGGGACATTTCCTTCTCGGCGTACACCCGGATGTTGTCCTTCAGATCGCGGATCGTGGACCAGCCCACCAGCGCCAGGATCGAGGCGGCGCCGGCGATCAGATAGAAGAAGTAGGTCACCGTGTTGGTGGCGTAACCCATGGCCTTGTCCGCCACCTCCAGCTCGCGGTCGGTGACGATGCGGTTCATGTCGTTGCGGTACTCCATCATGTCCTGACGGATGGAGCGCAGCTCACCCAGAATCCAGTTCTCCCGGAACTGCGAGATCACCGGGCCCTTTTCGATCTCGCTCTCCGATTCCGGCCGGGGGTCGGCGGGCTCCGACTGGGCCCCCGCCATGGCGCTCATGGTCAGCAACAGCACCCAGATTCCCGCCTTCAGGCAACGCTTGAACAAGACCGCTTCCTCTTTCTCTCAGATCTTCAATTCGGATTCTTCAGGGGTGGCCGGCGCGCGGGCGGCGCCACCGGCCGACGCCGGGAGTATGGTGGCATTAAGACCCGCCCTCCGCCAGCCTGAAGCGGGCAAAAGCGAACCGGAGCGCGCTTGACAGGCTTACCGCGATGCCATGTAGTGAGTTGATCCCGCATGCCAACACCAAGGAGTTTCATGAGAATCCCACGACTCATGGGCGCCGCCGCGGCGCTCTTGCTGATGGCGTTCAGCACCGGCGCCACGGCGGAAACCTGGCGCCTCGGCCTGGAAGAGATCGAAGGCAGCGTCCAGCACCGCTACGCGGAGCGCTTCAAGGAACTGATCGAGAAACGCAGCGACGGCGACATCACCGTGCAACTGCTGCCCTACGGCACCTGGGGCTCCACCTACACCGCCCTCTACGACGCGGTGCAGAACGGCGCCATCCAGATGGGGTTCGGCTCCGGCGCCCTGGGCGGCACGGTGCCGGAAAGTCAGCTGCTCAACCTGAACTTCGTGATGCCCGCCGATGAGTGGCGCACCGCCCGGGTGCTGAACTCCGACGCCTTCCTGAAAAGCGACGCCTGGCAGCAATCGTTCCGCCAGCGTGACCTGGTACCGCTGGCCGAGCTGCCGGAGGGCTACCAAGTGTGGACCGCCAACCGGGCCATTCGCCAGCCGTCGGACATGAAGGGTCTGAAAATCCGCGTCATGGACAACAGCCTGCTGCGCGCCACCTATCAGGCCTACGGCGCGGCGCCCACCACCATCGCCTACGGCGAGCTGTACAGCGCCCTGCAGCAGGGCCAGGCGGAGGCCAATATCCAGCCGGTGTTCGCCCACCAGGAGATGGGGTTCTACGAGGTGCAGCGGTACATGATCTTCGCCCGCCAGTCGCAGTTCGTGGCCACCCTGATGGGCAACGAACAATGGTACGACGGCCTCTCCGAGGAGCGCCGGGCCATGGTCGACAAGGTGGTCGGTAAACTGGTGCGCGAAGGCCATGAGATGCAGACCGGCTTCAACAAGAAACGGCTCAAGGCGATCAGAAAGGACAGCGACATCGAGATCATCGAGCTGAGCGATGCCCAGCGCGAAGCGTTCCGCGAACAGGCGCGGCCGGTGCGCCAGACCTACATCGACGAGGTGGGCGAGCGCGGCCAGCGGGCCCTCGACACCCTGCTCAAGGCCTTCGATCAGGCCGGCGACAAGCCCTGATTCTCCGGCCCGACCGTTCCATCAAAAAGCCCGGCCTGGCGCCGGGCTTTTTGATGCACCGCCCTCACAGGCTGCCCAGGGAGGGCAGCCACAGGGAAATCTGCGGGTAGGCGATCAGGATCACCGTGGCCAGCATCAGAATCAGGATGAACGGCGGCGTGCCACGGATCACCTCCAGATACGGCCGGCGGAACACCGCGATGGCGGTGAAGATGTCGCAGCCGAACGGCGGCGTGGCCGAGCCGATGGCCGCCTGCAGGGTCACGATCACCCCCACGTGGACCGGGTCCAGGCCGGCGGACTGCACCAGCGGTTTGAAGATCGGTACCAGAATCAGGATCACCACGATCGGATCCACGAACATGCAGCCGATAAAGAACGCCACCGCGATCAGCGCCAGGGCGGCGGTCTTGTTATCGCCGATCGCCTCGATGGCGGGACCAAGCACCTGTTCCGGAATCCCGGCGGTACCCAGGGTGTGCGAGAAAGCGGCGCCGATGGCCACCAGAATGAACACCACCGCGGTGATCATCCCCGAGGACAACGCCAAACCACCCAGATCACGGATACTGACCTTGCGGTAGATCACCACCTCCAGCACCAGGGCGTAGGCCACCGCCACGGCGGACGCCTCCACGGCACTGAAAAAGCCCAGATAGATACCGCCCACCACCAGCACCGGGAAACCCAGCGGCAGGATGGCCCCGCGCAGGGCCTTGAAGCGCTCCGCCCAGCTGGCGCGGGGCTCAGGGTCGATGCCCTGGACACGGGCGCCGACCCAGCAGTAGGCGGCGAACATCAGCAGAATCAGAATGCCCGGCAGGATACCGGCCAGAAACAGATCGCCGATGGAAGTACCCATCACCACACCGTAGACGATGAAACCGATGCTGGGCGGAATCAGCAGGGCGATGTCGCTGGCATTGATGATCAGCGCCAGCGCGAAGCTGTCCGAATAGCCCTTGGCCAGCAGGCGCGGCCGCATCGGGCCACCCATGGCCACCACGGTGGCCTGGGTGGAGCCGGACACCGCGCCGAACACGGCGCAACCCGCCGCCGTGGTGATCGGCAGCCCGCCGCGCCAATGGCGGCTGAACGAGTCCACCAGGTCCAGCAGGCGATTGGCGGTGTGCCCCTTGGTGAGAATGTCGGCGGCGAAGATGAACATGGGCACCGCCGCCAGCACCCAGCTACCCACGCCGGTGATCATCCAGGTCACCGCCTGATCGGGGCCGAAGAAGGTCAGGCCGGAAAACATCATGAACAGGGTGCCCACCGCCAGCGGCACCATCATCGGGTAACCCAGCAGCAGCAGGACCAGCATGATCAGCGCCAGGACGATCAGCATGACGGGACCCTCCGGCGCGCTTTCGGTTCAGACGCGGTCATCGCCGGTCCCTCCCATTTCCCCGCCGTGCACCGGCGCGTCCGAATAGGTTTCCCGCTCATTGAACGAGCGCCACAGGCCCGGCGACAGAGCGTTGCGGGCCAGGGTCAGCAGGTACTGGATGCCAGCCAGCCCGAACCCGGCGGGCAGCGCCAGATAGACGATCCACATGGGCAGCCCCAGGGACGAGCTGACCCGGCCCCGATCGTGGATGGCGACCACGTACTGGCCGGACTTCCAGGCGAAATAGAACATCAGCGCCGCGGTGCCGAGGCAGATCAGCATCAGCAGCCCCTTGCGGGCACGGCCCCGCAACTGTTCGTAAAGCGCGGACATACGAATATGACGGGCGTGGCGGGCGGCGTAGCTGACCCCCACGAAGGTCATCACCACGATCAGCATTTCGGTGACTTCGTAGGTGCCGGGAATGCCCCGGTCGAACACCAGTTGCCCCACCACATGGACACTCATCAGCAGCGCCATCAATAACACGGTGCCACCGATGATCAGCCGCTCAATCACGCCGATGACGCGATCAAACGCGGCCAACGCGGTCAGCAGCCCCTTGAAGGCGTTATTCATCAATCTCTACTGCCCCAGCGGATAAAGTACTTTGACATCTAAATATTATATCTCTAAACTAGCCTACCATTATTTGCCAGGAATCGCTCGGCCATGCCGTTGGTCTCCAGCCGAAACTTAAATGTAAAACGTGTTTTTACATCAAAATGACGCTGACGCGACACGGTCATATTAGTTTGTTATCCAGAGAATTAACGACCATGGCCCGACACGACGAAGTGCTGATTGCTCTACGCCAAATCATCCGCGCCACCGACCTTTACTCGCGCAAGCTGAGCAAGGTCGCCGGCCTCACGGCGCCCCAGCTGCTGATCCTGCAGGCGATTGCCTCGCGGGGCGAGATGACCATGGGCGACATCGCCACCGAGGTGTCGGTCAGCCAGGCCACCGTAACCACCATCCTGGATCGTCTCGAGAAACGTGGTCTGATCGAGCGCAAAAGGGGTGAACGGGACAAACGGCGGGTCTATGCTTATCTGACCCCGGCCGGCCGCGACATCATGGAGCGGGCCCCGACCCCTCTTCAGGACGAGTTCATGGCCCGCTTCGAGCGGCTCGAGGACTGGGAGCAGTCGTTGATTCTCAGCTCGCTGCAGCGCGTCGCGGCGATGATGAACGCCGGCGACATCGACGCCTCGCCGGTGCTGGACCTGGGCGCCATCGACCGCATCCAGCCCAACGGCGACGGCCAGCGCCGGCGCCGTGACCCCTCATCCATTCAACCTGACCGGAAGTGAACCGAATGCCATCAGACGATCAAAAAGGGGCTTCGACCCCCGCCGACATCAAAAAAGAGATCATTCTGCGCAAGCCTGAAAGTCAGGACGGCCCACGCGTGCACAAGCTGATCGCCGAGTGCAAGCCGCTGGACGAGAACTCCGTGTACTGCAACCTGCTGCAGTGCACGCACTTCGCGGACACCTCCGTGGCGGCCGAGATGGACGGCGAACTCGTGGGTTTCATTTCCGGCTACATCCCGCCCAAGCAGCAGAACACCCTGTTCGTTTGGCAAGTGGCGGTGCACGCCAAGGCGCGCGGCCATGGTCTGGCGAAGCGCATGCTGGCCAACCTGATCGAGCGGGACGAAACCCGGGACGTGCAGTTCATCGACACCACCATTACCCCGGATAATGAAGCATCCTGGGGCATGTTCCGCAGCTTCGCCTATGAGCGCCGGATGCCCACCGAGGAGTTCATCCTGTTCGACTCGCGCCTCCACTTCGCCGGGCAGCACAACGATGAGCACCTTCTGCGGATCGGCCCGTTCAATCGGGACGATGCCTGAACGCACGGAATATCCGAACACTGAACCGACTGAATCCGACCAGACAGCGAAAGAGAGGTAGACAAGCCATGGATACGGAAATTTTTGAGAATATCGAATCCGAGGTACAGAGTTACGCGCGCAGTTTCCCGGTGGTCTTCGACAAGGCCCAGGGCAGCCATCTGTACGACGAGGCCGGTACCCGCTACCTGGACTTCCTGGCCGGCGCCGGCACTCTGAACTACGGGCACAACAACCCGGTGCTCAAAGAGGTGCTGCTGGAGTACATCCAGAACGACAAGATCGTGCACGGCCTGGACATGCACACCGTGGCCAAGCGTGACTTCCTGGAAGCCCTGGACGAGTACATTCTCAAACCCCGTGAAATGGACCACGTGGTGCAGTTCACCGGCCCCACCGGCACCAACGCGGTGGAAGCGGCGCTGAAGATCGCCCGCAACATCAAGGGCCGCGAGAACATCATCAGCTTCACCAACGGCTTCCACGGCGTCAGCCTGGGCGCGTTGTCCGCCACCGGTAACAGCCACCACCGTGGCGTGGCCGGCGTGACCATGGGCGGCGTCAGCGTGATGCCCTACGACGGCTACCTGGGTGACGCCTTCGACACCACTGAATACCTGGACAAGGTGCTCTGCGATTCCTCCAGCGGCGTCGACCATCCCGCCGCGGTGATCGTGGAAACCGTGCAGGGCGAGGGCGGCATCAACGCGGCCAGCTTCGAGTGGCTGCGCAACCTGGAGCGGGTCTGCCGCAAGCACGACATGCTGCTGATCCTGGACGACATCCAGGCCGGCTGCGGTCGTACCGGTACCTTCTTCAGCTTCGACAACGTGGGCATCAAGCCGGACATCATCACCCTGTCCAAGTCCCTCAGCGGCTACGGCCTGCCGTTCGCGGTGGTACTGCTCAAGCCGGAACTGGACCTGTGGAAGCCGGGCGAGCACAACGGCACCTTCCGGGGCCACAACCTGGCCTTCGCCACCGCCGCCAAGGCACTGGAACACTTCTGGGCCGACGACAGCTTCGCCAAGGAAGTGCAGAAGAAAGGCGACCTGATCACCGAGCGCTTCCGCGACATCGCCGGCGCCTACGAGGACCATTGGTTCTACCTGAACGGCCGCGGCATGATGCAGGGCCTGGTGTGCCGCGACGGCCAGCTGGCCGAGGAAATCACCAAGGCGGCCTTCCGCCGCAAGCTGGTGATCGAAACCTCCGGCGCCGACGACCAGGTGATCAAGACCCTGTGCCCGCTGACGGTGTCCGAGGACGAGCTGAACGAAGCCATGGACATCCTCAAGGAAAGCGTGGCTGAAGTGATGAAGGACCGGATCAAGCGCGGCGACGCGCACTCCGTTTCCAGCCTGGCGGGCTGATTCAAAACGCCGACACCGGCCGCCGCCCCGGCGGCCGGTTTTTCCCCTTTCTCTTATTCCAATCCTTTGGAGGTCCAGATGATTGTTCGTACCCTGGCGGAAGCTGAAAAAACGGAACGTCGCGTGGTCGCCGAGAACGGCAACTGGCAGTCCGTGCGCCTGTCCCTGAAGGAAGATGGCATGGGCCACTCCTTCAACATCACCACCATCTTCAAGGGCACCAAAACCCACATCAAATACGCCAATCATTTCGAGTCCGTGTACGTGATTTCCGGCAAGGGCAAAATCGAGATGATCGAGAGCGGCGATGTGCACGAACTCACTCCCGGCACCATCTACCTGCTCGACCAGCACGACGAGCACTACCTGTATGGTGGCGAGAACGAAGACATGGTGGTGGCCTGCGCCTTCACCCCGCCGCTGAGCGGCAAGGAAGTGCACGACGAAAACGGTGTCTACCCCGCCGACCTGGACTGACCCTCCGGTTCGCCCGGTGCGAACACCCAAAGCGGAGCCCCCGGGCTCCGCTTTTTTTATGGCGCCCGCGGGCGTCGACCAAGGTCTAATTCAGGCGTCCCTGGATTTTAGCGATAGTACAACCACTTCGCGGCGGTCCGGGAAACCGCCACGCGCCGGTGAGTCCTGCCTTGCACCGACAGTTTTAACGGCTCTGGAGAGTTTCCACGGTGCCCCTCCCACGGGAGGGGCCCTCCTCTTTTTTTGAACCGTTTTTGCCCGGCCCCGGCCCATTCCGGGCGCCGACCGGGGGCACGGCAACCGGGTCCTGGCCGTGTATACTGGCGGGATAACGAGTCACAGGCCCCAATAATGAAAATACTGATCGCCGACGACCATCCCCTGTTTCGAGCCGCTCTGCGCCAGGCCGTGGAAGTCAGTTTCGCGCGCGCCGATATCGTCGAAGCGGACTCCCTGGCCGCCCTGGAAAAACTGGGCGAGGACCAGGTGCCCTTCGACCTGATCCTGCTGGACCTGCACATGCCCGGCACCCACGGCTTTTCCGGCCTGATCTACCTGCGTGAACTGTATCGCAAGGTGCCGCTGGTGGTGATCTCCGCCAACGAAGCGGTGGAAGTGGTGCAGCGCTCGCTGCAGTTCGGCGCCGACGGCTTCATTCCCAAATCCGCCTCGGTGGACGCCATGACCCGCGCGCTGTCGCGGATTATCGGCGGCGAACGCTGGGTGCCGGACTACGCCCGCCGCCATGCACCGCCGGACCCGGGAGAGTTCGCCGGCATGCGCGAGCGCATCACCCAGCTCACACCGCAACAGTTCCGCGTCATGGGCATGCTGATGGAAGGCATGCAGAACAAGGTGATCGCCTACGAACTGGAGGTCTCCGAAGCCACCGTCAAGGCGCACATGACCGCTATCTTCCGCAAGCTGGGCGTGCGCAACCGCACCCAGGCGGTGCTGGCGCTCAAGGACCTGGCCATCGAACCCCCGGGCCTGGACTAACAGGGCCTGGAGTAACCGGCGGCCTATAGCCCCCGCAGCACGCGCAGAATGGCCTCCTCGCTGACCGGCTTCTGCAGAAAACCGACCCCCCGCTCCTCGGCCTCGGCACGGATCTCCGCGCGCCGGTCGGCGGTGATCAGCACCGCCGGCACCACCTCTTCCCAGTAACCGTCCAGCGCCTCGATCACCTGGAAACCGTTCTCGCCGTCATCCAGCTGATAATCCACCAGCAGCAGATCCGGCTCCGGCGCGCCGGCGGCCTGGCGCAGGGCCTCGTCCCGGGAGCGGGCAGTGACCGGGTCGCAGCCCAGGGCACGCAGCAGCGCCTCCAGGCTGGCCAGCAACCCCGGGTCGTTGTCCACGCAGAACACCCGGGTGCCGGCCAGATCGCGGCGGTCTTCCACCGCCGCCGGGGCCGGCGCCGGGGTGGCCGGCGGCGCTTCCGCCCCGGCCAGCGGCACATAAACGGAAAACACCGTGCCGCGGCCGGGCCAGGAATCCACGGTGATGCGATGCCCGAGCAGGCGGCAGATGCGGTCGGCGATGGCCAGCCCCAGACCCAGCCCCTTGACCTGCCGGCGCCCCTGCTGGGGCAGCCGCATGAACTCATGAAACACCCGGGTGTGCTGATCCTCGGGGATGCCCGGGCCGGTGTCCCAGATTTCAATGCGCAGGGTATCGCCGCGCCGCCGGCAGCCGAACAGCACCCGGCCCCGCTCGGTGTAGCGCACCGCGTTGGAGAGCAGATTCTGCAGCACCCGCCGCAGCAACGCCTCGTCGGTACATACCCGCAGGTCGCTGAACACGGTGTGCAGGTCCAGCCCCTCGGCGCGGGCCAGCACGCTGAATTCCTCGCCAAGCTGCTGCATCAGTGGCCGCACCGCCACCACCGAGGGGTGCGCCTGCATGGTGCCGGTGTCCAGGCGGCTGATTTCCAGCAGCGCCGAGATGATCTGCTCGGCGGCGCGCAGGGAGCTGTCGATATGCCCCAGCACCTGCCGCTCGTAACCGAATTCGTCGCCGCGCTGACCGAGCCGCTGGGCCAGCGAGGAGGCGAACAGCTGGGCGGCGTTGAGCGGCTGCATCAGGTCGTGGCCGGCGGCGGCCAGAAAGCGGGTCTTGCCCTCGTTGGCCTGCTCCAGCTGGCTGTTCACCTCGGACAGGCGCCGGGTGCGCTCGGAAACCATCTGCTCCAGGTTCTCGTTGATCTGGCGCAGGGCGATCTCGTCGCGCTTGCGCTCGGTGATGTCCATATAGGTACTGACGAAACCACCGCCTTCCATGGGGTTGCCACGTACCTCGACGATCACCCCGTTGGGCAGCTCCCGCTCGAAACGGTGGGCGCTGCCCTCGCGCAGCAGCTGCACGCGCTTGCGCACGTCTTCATCCAGATCCCGACCGTCGTAGAAGCCCCGCTCCGCGTTGTGCCGGTAGACCTCCTCGATGGGCCGGCCCAGCCGGATAAAGCCTTCCGGATAGCCGAACAGGGCCACATAGGCCTGGTTCCAGGCGACGATGTTCAGGTCCCGGTCCACCACGCAGATACCCTGGCTGATGGTCTCGATGGTGGTGCGCAACAGCTGATGGTTGAACTGAATCAGCTGGGACGCTTCGTCCATGATCCGCACCATGTCGTCGCGGCGCACACTCTGCTTGCTGAGCAGCGAGCCCATCACGATACGCGCGGTGGAGGCGCCCATGGCGCCGGCCAGCAGGCGCTCCACATAGCGCACCAAATGCAGGGGCGCGGGCAGCGACGGGTCCTCGGAGATCTGACGCCGGTGCAGATAATCGAAAAACAGTGGCCGGGCCCGGGGATGGCCCAACCCCCGCTCGCACACTTGCAGCAGCTCGCCGGTGGTGATCAGCGGATGGCCCATGCCCTCCCGCCACCAGTCGGTGGGGGTATCGACGAAGCGGGTGGCCTGGGTTTCGTCCAGCGGGCTGTGCCGGGCCCGGCGAGAGAACGACACATAGGCCAGCAGGTTCAGACTCAGGCTCCAGAATACCCCGTGGGTCAGGGGCTCCAGCCCCTCGATGCCGAACAGGGCGTAGGGTCGCAGAATACCCAGGCCCAGCAGCCCGCTCTGGTTGAGATACTCCACCCAGCTCATCGGCAGTACCAGAGGCAGCAGCAGACAATAGAACCAGACCAGGAAGCCCAGGATCAGGCCAACGAAGGCGCCGCTCTGATGGCCGCGCCGCCAGTACAGACCGCCCAGCAGCGCCGGCGCCAGCTGCGCCACCGCCGCGAACGACAACAAACCGATGCGTGCCAGACCCTCGAAGCGGTCGATCAGAATATGGAACAGGAAGGCCAGCGCCAGCAGCACCACGATGCTCAGCCGCCGCAGCAGACGCACCTGATTGCTCAGGTCGGACAGTTCCTCGTCGCCCTGGATCCGATACTGCACCCAGGCCGGCATCAGTACCTCGTTGGTCAGCATGATGGCCAGGGCCATGGTCGACATGATCACCATGCCGGTGGCGGCGGCGATGCCGCCGATAAAGGCCAGCAGCATCATGCCGTTATTGCCCATGGCCATCGGCAGCGACAGCATGAACATGTCCGCCGGCCCGCCGTGGGACTGGGTCAGCAGGCCGGCGGCCACGATCGGCAGTACGAACAGAGCGAACAAACCCAGATAGAGCGGCATCAGCCAGCGCGCCTTGCGCAGATGCTGCAGGTCGTTGTTCTCCACCACGCCGGCGTGGAACTGGCGCGGCAGGCAGAGAATGGCCAGCATCGACAGCAGCAGGGCGGTGACGAAGTTCTGCGAGAACAGCGCCGGCTCGAAGGTGCTGCGGATGCGTGGCGAGGCCATCATATTGCGCCACAGATCCAGGGGGCCGTTGAACACCACGAACAGACAGAACAGGCCGATGATCACGAACGCCACCAGCTTGATAAAGGACTCGAAACTGACCGCCAGCATCAATCCGGACTGGTGCTCGGTGGCGTCGATATGGCGGGTGCCGAACAGCAGGGTGAACACCGCCATCAGAGCGGACACCGCCAGGGCGATGTCCAGCGGCGGCGTGGCGTTGATGCCCACCACATGTTCGAAGGACAGAGTCACCGCCTTGAGCTGCAGAGCGATGTAGGGCAGCACGCCGACGATGGCCACCACCGTGACCAGCACCGCCAGCTGCCGGGATTTGCCGTAGCGTGCCGCCAGAAAGTCGGCGATGGAGGTGATGTGATGCTGCTTGCCCACCGACACCAATTTGTAGATCAGCTCCCCACCCAGCAGCATGGTGAGAATCGGGCCGAGATAAATCGGCAGGTAGGTCCAGCCGCTGTGGGCCGCCTCACCCACCGCCCCATAGAAGGTCCAGGAGGTGCAGTACACCCCCAGCCCCAGGCTGTAGGTCCAGGCGTTGTTGACCACCGGCAGGCCGCGCCGCTCGGCACGGTCGCCCCACCAGGCGATCACGAACAACACCATCACATACAACAGGGCCAGCAGGCCAAGCTGCCATAGACTCAGCAAGGGATCACCACTGAAACAGAACCTGACAGAACCGTACCACCACCGCCAGGATCAGCACCAACAGGCCGGCGCGCTGAATCTTGAATTCCACCACCGAGAGCGTCATGCCGCGGGTCCAAAAACGCAACACGCCGCCCCAGTCGCCGGTGCGATGAATGTAATGAGCGTAGGCGAACAGGACCAGCGTCACGCCCAGCAGCAACAGCACGCCCTGCAGGTATGCCATGATTATTCTCCTTATTGGTCGACGACCGAGGGATTCAGTTTCAGGTACATCAGCGCCGCCGTGGTGGCGTCGCCGCGGGCGGTGTGCCGGCCGATCACCGGCACCCCCAGTTTGCCGGCCACGCGCTCGAAGCGCAGGTCCGGCAGCGCGTCCGGGCTGCGGTAGCGCTCGCGCTTGCGGTACAGATCGGACAGCTCCACCACCGGATTGGGCAGATCGAAGCCCAAAGCCGGTCGCAGGTAACGATTGATCACCGCCAGGTCGAAGTCCAGGCACCAGCCCACCAGCGGCCGGTTGCCGATGAACGCCAGCAATTGTTCCAGGGCCTGGTGCACGTCCAGGCCCTGGGCCAGGTCCACGCCACGCAGACGGTGGATGCGGATCGACTCGCCGCTGAGGCTGGCCGGCGGCGCCAGGTGCAGCTCCAGGGCGGCGCCGGCGCGCACCCGGCCTTCGCGAATCGGCACCGCCGCCACCGACACCAGCTCCGCCCGGCGCGGATCCAGCCCGGTGGTCTCGCAGTCCAGGGCCATCAGCTCCTGGCCATCCGGCGTCTGAAACAGATGACCGTAGGGCCCGCTGCGATGGCGCCGTTTCTGTACCAGCCTTTTCAGCACATCGATACTCCGGATCGTTCAATACTCAAGGTGAAAGCGCCGGGACAAACGCTTCTTGAATTCGTTGACCACCTGCAGGGATTCTCGCAGCAGATCCCGCTCCAGGGCGGAAAGCCGGTCCACCAGCAGTTGATTGCCGGGCAAACCCGCCGGATCCTGGCCGCCCTCGCCTTCCAGGCGGGCCAGTTGCTGGCGCAGACGCAGTTCCGCGAACAGGGCCATGGCCTCGCCCAGTTCCTCGGCGAAGCCCGCGTCCATCTGGCCCGCGTCCACCAGCCGGTTGAGCCGCGCCAGGGTGCCGGTGTCCCGCACCCGATGCTCCAGGCTCATGGCCCGTACCCCGTGCACCACCGGAAACAGGCCGCCCTTTTTGATGTCGATGCCCTGGTCCGGCTTTTTCAGGGCGCCGAACCAGTTCAGGGGGGTGGCGAACTTCAGTGACGGCCGGGCGAACCGGGACAGCAGGATCTGGTCGCCGCTGCAGCGCTGGAACAGGGTCTCGCGCAACGCCTCCACCAGTTCCGCCCGGCCGGCCACCGGATGAGCGTCGATCAGAATCGCCAGGTTCATCATCGCCGCGTCATCGCCCTGGCCGGCCCAGCGCGACACTTTCTCGCGCCAGTCCGACAGCGACCCCACCCATTCCGGGTTCGACACCATGATGTTGCCGGGGCAGCGCGGGTAGCCCAGGGTCAGCAGGGTTTCCGTGAAACGACGCATGTGTTCGTCGCGCTCCGGCCAGTGCGCGGCGTCATCGAGGATCAGGGCGTTGTCCTGGTCGGTCTTGAGAATCTGCTCGCCGCGCCCTTCGCTGCCCAGCACCAGCAGGCAACCGTGTTCCTGATGCGCCTCCGGCACCACGAATTGAAAGGCCTTGCTGATGATGCGGCCGTTGAGCGCGGCCAGCAGATCCATGGCGAAACGCATCTTCACGCCCTGGGCCATCAGCGCCCGCACCAGTTCCGGCAGCCGCGCGCTGGCCAGCGACAGCGCCTGCAGGTTGTCGGCACGCTCCACCTCCAGCCCCACCACGTAGGAGCGGCTGGAGAAAAAGCTGAGCACATCGGTGAGCTCCACCACCCCGACCGGCTTGCGCCCTTCCATGACCACCACCCGCTCCACCTCATGGCGGGTCATGCTGACCAGCGCGGCGAACAGGTATTCGTCCGGCGGCACCTTGACCAGCCGGAAGGTGGCCAGGGACAGGGCCGGCGAGGCCGGCGTCAGCCCCTCGTCCACCAGCCCCCGCAGCAGATCGGTTTTGGTGATCACGCCGACATGGCCGTCCCGTTCCACCAGCAGGCTGTCCGCCTGCCGTTCGTTGAGCGCCGCCACCGCCTGCTGCACGGTGCCTCCGGAGGGCAGCACCAGCGGCTCGCGCATGCACTGGTGCACCTTGGCGAGCATGAAACCGGCCATGGTGACGCCGCCCTCGCGGCGCTCGGCGAGCAGTCGGTTCTTGCTGGCCAGGCGCTGACGAAAATAGTCGGCGAACGCCGGCTGTTCATCACAAAGCGTTTTGAACAGAGCGGCGGGAATCAGATAGCAGAGGGTTTCTTCCTCGGTGACGAACCGGTACCGGCTGCGGCCGTTCAGCACGCTGAGCGCGCCAAACACATCGCCGGCGGTGTAGACCCCGAGGCGACCGGCGTCCGCCGGCAGGGTGGGGTCCAGCTCCAGCACCGCGCCTTTGTGCACCACGTACACGTAGTCGGCGGGCCGGCGTGCTTCCAGCAACACCTGCCCGGCCTCGAAGAAGGCCATTTCCATGGCCGCCTTGAGACGCTCGCGGCGGTCCTCCTCCAACAGGGAGAACGGCAGTTGCTCGAAATCCACGTCGATCATGGCGATGCACCGGTGTCATAACGGCAATCGGGGCGGCGCCACGCGCCACCCCGATTTCAGTTTACTCCGTTTACCGTGGCGGGCGTCAGTGGGCCTGGGCCGCTCCGGCGCCACGCGGTACGCGGATGTCCTCGACGATATGCTGGATGTGCTCCGGCGGCGGCGCGGTCACGCGGGACACCACCAGGGCAACGATAAAGTTGAGGACCATGCCGACGGTGCCGATGCCCTCCGGCGACACACCGAACAGCCAGTTGTCCGCGGTGTTCAGCTCCGGCGACACGAACTTGAAGTAAACGATGTAGCAGAAGGTGAACGCCAGCCCCACGGCCATGCCGGCGATCGCCCCTTCCTTGTTCATGCGCTTGTAGAAGATGCCCATGAGAATCACCGGGAAGAAGCTGGCCGCCGCCAGACCGAACGCGAAGGCGACCACCTGCGCCACGAAGCCCGGTGGATTGATGCCGAAGTAGCCGGCGATGATGATCGCCACCACCGCCGCCAGCCGCGCGGCCAACAGCTCCTGTTTCTCGCTGATGTCCGGCTTGAGCGTCTTCTTGAGCAGGTCGTGGGACACTGCCGAGGAGATCACCAGCAACAACCCGGCCGCGGTGGACAGCGCCGCGGCCACGCCACCGGCGGCCACCAGGGCGATCACCCAGGCCGGCAGGTTGCCGATTTCCGGGTTGGCCAGCACCATGATGTCCCGGTCCACGTAGATCTCGGAGGCATTGTCGGTGGGCGCGTTGGTGATTACCCGCTGACCCACGCCGCCGGTGGCTTCCTCACGGCTGCCCGCGAACGCCGGGGCGCCCTTGAAGGGGTCGCCGGCGGCCATCTGCACGCGCCCGTCGTTGTTCTTGTCCAGCCAGCCGATCAAACCGGAGTTTTCCCAGTTATAGAACCAGCCGGGCAGTTCCTGGTATTCGGTGTTGTTGACGGTCTCGATCAGATTGGTGCGCGCGAAGGCGCCCACCGCCGGCGCGGTGGTGTACAGCAGAGCGATAAAGAACAGAGCCCAGCCGGCGCTGATCCGTGCATCGCGCACCGTCGGCACGGTGAAGAAGCGCACGATCACGTGGGGCAAACCGGCGGTGCCGCACATCAGGGCGGCGGTGATGAAGAACACATCGATGGTGCTCTTGGAACCGTCGGTATAGGCGCCGAAGCCCAGATCCTGAACGATCTGGTCGAGCCGGTCGAGCAGGTACACGCCGGTGTCGTTGCCGGCGGCATCGAGCACGGTGGCGCCGAAACCGGTCTGCGGCAGTACGTGCCCGGTCATCATGATGGACAGGAACACCGCCGGCACCAGGAAGGCGAAGATCAGCACGCAGTACTGCGCCACCTGGGTGTAGGTGATGCCCTTCATGCCACCCAGCACCGCGTAGAAGAACACGATCGCCATGCCGATGATCACGCCCACGTTCACATCTACTTCCAGGAAGCGGGCGAACACGATGCCGACGCCGCGCATCTGCCCGGCCACATAGGTGAACGAAACGAAGATCACGCAGATCACCGCCACGGTACGGGCCACGTTGGAATAGTAACGGTCGCCGATAAAGTCGGGCACGGTGAACTTGCCGAATTTACGCAGATAGGGCGCCAGCAGCATGGCCAGCAACACATAGCCGCCGGTCCACCCCATCAGGTAAACCGACGCGTCGTAGCCCGAGAACGCGATGATCCCCGCCATGGAGATAAAGGAAGCGGCCGACATCCAGTCCGCGGCGGTGGCCGCGCCGTTGGCCAGCGGCGACACGCCACCGCCGGCCACATAGAACTCTTTGGTGGAACCCGCCCGGGACCAGATCGCAATGCCGATGTACAGCGCGAACGACCCGCCCACAAACAGATAAGTCAGAAGTTGAACATCCATTTTTCCGGTCCTCTTTTTATTACTCTTCGTGGACGTCGAATTTACGATCCAGTTTGTTCATGGAGCGCGCGTACATAACGATCAGCGCCAGGAACACATAGATCGAGCCTTGTTGAGCGAACCAGAAGCCCAGCTTGAAACCGAAGAACTGAATGTTGTTGAGCGCATCCGCGAGCAGGATGCCGCAACCGTAGGACACGACGAACCAGACAACCAGGTAACTCAGAATCAACCGGACATTGGCGGCCCAGTAGGCGCGGGCATTTTCTTCTTTCATTGGTCTACCCCTCTGCGTACTGACTGGAAAACTCTTGCGAGTCTTGCCGCAGAGACTAAACAAAGGCGCAAGCGGCCACAGTATGACTTTAGTCGAACGTAGAGGAGGGGCGGCGCGGGCTCAGGCCGGCTGGGCGCCGGCGGCGCGGTACAGGGTAGCGGTCAGAGGGGCAAGACGGGTTTCCCGTTTTACCGACTCCAGCAGGGGGCCGGCTTCCGGCCAGCGGCGCCGGGAATAGCTCAGCCATTGTTTGGCCCGACCGCACAGCTGCGCGTCGGTGCCGGTGTCGACGATCGCATCGGCGAACCGGCAAAGCACCGCCAGCACCTCGTCCCACCCCGCCGGCGGGCCACCGCGCACTTCCCGGCACAGCAGCGGGTCGGCCACCGCGCCACGGCCCAGCATCAGATCGTCACAGCCGCTCTCGCGCTGGCAGCGAAGGGCGTCCTCGCGGGTCCAGATCTCGCCATTGGCGATCACCGGCAGGGCCACCGCCCGGCGGATGTCGCCGATGCGGTCCCAGTAAGCCGGTGGCCGGTAGCCCTGGCGCTTGGTGCGCCCGTGCACGGTCAGCCAGGCGGCGCCGGCGGCCTGCACGGCAACGGCGTTGTCCAGGGCCCGGCCGTCATCGGCATTGCCCAGGCGCATCTTCACCGACACCGGCACCGCCGCCGGCACGGTGGCACGCACGGCGGCGGTGACCGCGTGCACCAGCTCCGGTTCGTCCAGCAGCACGGCACCGCCGCGATGGCGGTTCACGGTTTTCGCCGGGCAGCCGAAGTTCAGATCAATGGCCGGCGCCCCCAGCTCCACCGCCCGCGCCGCGTTGTCCGCCACGCAGGCCGGGTCGGAGCCGAGCAATTGCAGATGCACCGGCGTCCCGGCCAGAGTGCGGGCGCCGTGGCGCAGCTCCGGGCACCAGCGATAGAAGACGCGCGGCGGCAGCACTTCGCCGCTGACGCGCACGAACTCGCTGACGCACCAGTCGTACCGGGCGGAGGCGGTGAGGGCCTGGCGGACCCAATAGTCCGCCAGACCCTCCATGGGGGCGAGGATCAGTTTCATGGGCGCGCATTCTAGCACCGCTTCCGGGCAGGGGCCCGACTCAGGTGTTGAGAATGACACCGCCGTTGACATGGATGGTCTGGCCGGTGATGTAACTGGCGTCATTGCTGGCCAGGTACACATAAGCCGGCGCCACCTCACAGGGCTGGCCGGCCCGGTTCATCGGCACCTGCCCACCAAACCGGGCCACCTTCTCGGCGTCGAAACTGGCCGGGATCAGCGGCGTCCAGATCGGCCCTGGGGCCACCGCGTTGACGCGCACGCCGCGCTCCAGCAAGGCACCGGAAAACGACCGCACCAGCGCCTGCACCGCCCCCTTGGTGGCGGTGTAGTCCAGCAGGGTGTCGTTGCCCTTGAAGGCATTGATCGACGAGGTGGAAATGATGCTGTCGCCTTCCTCCAGGTGAGGCAGCGCCGCCTTGATCAGGTAGAAATGGCTGAACACATTGGTGCGGAAGGTACGTTCCAGCTGGTCGTTTTCCAGTTCGGTGATGCGCTTCCAGTCGTACTGTTCGGCGGCATTGAGAACCAGCACGTTGAGGCCGCCCAACGCCTCCACCGTGCGCCGCACCGACTCTTCACAAAAGTCCGGGTCGCCCACGTCACCGCGCAGGGCCAGGCAACGGCGGCCTTCCTCGCGGACCAGCCGGGCGGTGTCCTCGGCGTCGGTTTCCTCGTCCAGATAGACCAGCGCGCAGTCCGCGCCCTCGCGGGCAAAATGCAGCGCCACGGCGCGACCGATGCCGCTGTCGCCGCCGGTGATCAGCGCCACCCGGCCGGCCAGCTTGTCGGCGCCCCGGTAATCGTCGCGGATGTAGTTCGGTTCCGGGTCCATGCGGTGTTCCTGGCCCGGCTGGTGCTGTTGATGCTGCGGCGGGAAATGTTCGTCGCTCATGATGCACTCCTTCGTCGTCGACGGGCGGGCCGCGTCCTGCGGCCACGTATTGCAACGTTCGGAGTCAGTCTAGGAAGGGCGCGGGGCGGACGCCAAGCGCGCAAAGGTAAAACAATGCAGCATTGAGACCCCCGCCGGCACCGCAAGCGAAACGCCATAGATATAAGGAGATCAGAGGAAGAAGCCGCTTGCGACGACCCGGCGGGCATTTCACTATAGGTGGCGCGGTGACCCGGCGGAAGGCCGTGGTTAGACCCTTTTGGAATGAGGAATTTGCCCATGAGTACCCACGACGGCGGCTGCCTGTGCGGCAAGGTGCGTTACCGGATTCACGGCCCTTTTCACCAGTTTCACCTCTGTCACTGCTCCCGCTGCCGGCGCTTCAGCGGCACCGCCCACGCCGCCAACCTGATGGCCCCCGCGGACAGCCTGGAGTGGCTCGGCGGCGAGGAGTTGGTGCGGCGTTTCGACCTGCCCGAAGCGAAGGCCTTCGCCCGGGCCTTCTGCGGTGAGTGCGGCAGCATGGTGCCCCACTTGCGCCGCAGCGGCGACCTGGCGGTGATCCCCGCCGGCGGCCTGGACCAGTCCCCCGATCTGGACCCCAATGACCACATTTTCTGGGAAGACCGGGCCGAATGGTACGAGCCCGGTATCGGCGCCAAGAAGTACGCCGGCCCGCCGGGCGGCTGAGCCGGGCGCGCCCCCGGATTGACCGCCCCACGGCGCTCCAGTACTGTTGCGCCGCATTCCGAGAGAGAGACCCATGGCCAGTAAAACCCCGCAGTTGGAAGAAGCCCTGGACAGCCTGGAAGCCCTGGTGGAGCGGATGGAATCCGGTGACTTGACCCTGGAAGAATCGCTGGCGGCCTTCGAACAGGGGGTCAAGCTGACCCGCGAATGCCAGCAGGCTCTGACCCGCGCCGAGCAGAAAGTACGCATCCTGCTCGACCAGGACCCGAACGCGGAGCCCGCGCCGTTCGAAGACCGCGATGAACAGTGACCCGAACCGGCTCGAGCCGTTCGCCGACGAAGCCCGCGCCCGGCTCCAGGCGGCGCTCCATCGCCTGCTGCCGGACCCGGCCACCAGCGCCAGCCCTCGCCTCGCCGAGGCGATGCGTTACGCGGCGCTGAACGGGGGCAAACGCATCCGTCCGATGCTGGTGTACGCCGCCTGCCGGCTGGCCGGCGGCGAGCCGGAACGGGCCGACGTGGCGGCGGTGGCGGTGGAGGCGATCCACGCCTACTCCCTGGTCCATGACGACCTGCCCGCCATGGACGACGACGACCTGCGGCGCGGCCAGCCCACCTGCCACCGGGCCTTCGACGAGGCCACCGCGATCCTCGCCGGCGATACCCTGCACACTCTGGCCTTCGACCTGCTGGCCGGCGCCGGCGACTACTCCGACGCCGCCCGGGTGGCCATGGTGCGGGTGCTGTGCCGGGCCGCCGGCGGCACCGGCATGGCCGCCGGCCAGATGCTGGACATGGCCGCCCACGGCCGCCTGCAGGACGTGGCCGCCCTGGAACGCATGCACTACCTGAAGACCGGCCGGCTGATCACCGCCAGCCTGTTGCTCGGCTACCACGCGGCGGAGCGCGCCGACGCCGACCTGGAAGCCGCCCTGATCGCCTTCGGCGACGCCATCGGCCTGGCCTTCCAGATTCAGGACGACATTCTCGACGTCACCGCCGATACCGATCAGTTGGGCAAGCCCAGCCGCTCCGATGAAAAACACGGTAAAAGCACCTTCCCGGCCCTGCTCGGCCTGGACGCCAGCCGACAACGGGCCCAGGCCCTGTGCGAGCAGGCCCGCGGCGCCCTGCGGGGCTACGGCGCCGCCGCCCGGCCTCTGCAACAATTGGCGGACTTTATCGTGCAGCGCACGCACTGACGGCGCGGCCACTGACGCACCCCGGCCGTGACCGTTATACTTCGCCCTTGTCATGCCGCCGCTGACTGATTCAGGCTCGAATCCATGCCAAAGACGTTCACCGACATTCCGTTGACCCGCCCGAACACGCCACTGCTGGACCGCATCGCGGTGCCGGCGGACCTGCGCCAGCTGCCGGAGGCGCAACTGGAGCGGCTGGCCGACGAATTACGCGCCTATCTGCTGTACGCGGTGGGCCGCAGCGGCGGCCACTTTGGCGCCGGCCTGGGCGTGGTGGAACTGACCCTGGCGCTGCATTACCTGTTCGAGACACCCCATGACCGGCTGGTGTGGGACGTGGGCCATCAGTGCTACCCGCACAAGATCCTCACCGGCCGCCGCGACGACCTGCTCAAGGTGCGCCAGCAGGGCGGCCCGTCCGGCTTCCCCAAGCGCGGTGAATCCGAGTACGACACCTTCGGCGTGGGCCACTCCTCCACCTCCATCAGCGCCGCCCTGGGCATGGCCCTGGGCGCCGAGAACGCCGGCGAGAAGCGCCGCACGGTGGCGGTGATCGGCGACGGCGCCATGACCGCCGGCCAGGCCTTCGAGGCGCTCAGCCACGCCGCCCACACCCGCGCCAACCTGCTGGTGGTGCTCAACGACAACACCATGTCCATCGGCCACAACGTGGGCGGGCTGGCCAACTACTTCGCCCGCATCTGGGCCTCCAAGACCTACATCGCCCTGCGCGAGGGCGGCAAGAAGGTGCTCTCCGCCATGCCGGCAGCCTGGGACTTCGTGCGCCGCACCGAGGAAAGCATGAAGAACATGGTGAGCCCGGACATGCTGTTCGAGGCCATCGGCTTCAACTACATCGGCCCCATCGACGGTCACGATCTGGACGAGCTCACCGCCACCCTGGCCACCATGCGCGACCTGGAAGGCCCGCAGCTGCTGCACGTCTACACCACCAAGGGCAAGGGGTTCGGCCCCGCCGAGGCGGACCCGGTGGGTTACCACGCGATCAACAAGATCGAGCCCAAACCCAAGGTGGCGGTGGCCAAGCCGGCGCCGGCCAAGGGGCCCAAGTACCAGCAGGTGTTCGGCGACTGGCTGTGCGACCTGGCGGAGCGCGATGAGCGCCTGATCGGCATCACCCCGGCCATGTGCGAAGGCTCCGGCATGGTGGACTTCGCCCGCCGTTTCCCGGACCGCTACCACGATGTGGCGATCTGCGAGCAGCACGCGGTGACCCTGGCCGGCGGCATGGCCTGCGAGGGCCGCAAGCCGGTGGTGGCGATCTATTCCACCTTCCTGCAGCGCGCCTACGATCAATTGATCCACGACGTGGCCCTGCAGAACCTGGACGTGACCTTCGGCCTGGACCGGGCCGGCCTGGTGGGCGAGGACGGCGCCACCCACGGCGGCGTGTTCGACCTGGCCTATTTGCGCACCGTGCCCAATATGATCGTGGCGGCGCCCTCCGACGAGAACGAGTGCCGCCAATTGCTCTACACCGCCTGGCTGCACGACGGCCCGGCGGCGGTGCGCTACCCGCGCGGCACCGGCCCCGGCGCCGCCATTCAATACGCCATGAACGCCCTGCCGGTGGGCGAGAGCCGCACCCTGCGCCAGGGCAAGGGCCCGGCCGCCCTGCTCGCCTTCGGCGCACTGGTGCCGGCGGCCCGGGAAGCGGCGGAAAAGCTGGACGCCACCGTCATCGACATGCGTTGGGTAAAACCGCTGGACCGCCAGGCGGTGCTGGATGCCGCCGCCCGCCATCGCCTGCTGGTGACCGTGGAAGACCACCAGCGCATGGGCGGCGCCGGCTCGGCGGTGAACGAACTGGTGCTGGAAGAGGGTCTGGCGGTGCCGGTGCTCAATCTGGGGCTGCCGGATCACTTTATTCACCACGGCAAACGCGACGAGCTGCTGGCCCAGCATGGTCTGGATGCCGCCGGCATCGAGGCCAGCGTGCGCGAACGCCTCCAGCGTCTGGAGAGCGCCCTGCCCCACCGGGCCTGAGGCCGGGCGCCGCTCCCACGCCTACAGCGGCCTGGAAGCGCGCCGGCGCCAGGCGGCGCGCACCAGCAGCAGCACCGCCAGTGCCAGGGCGCCGGCCACCAGATCGTCCAGGACGATGCCGAGGCCGCCGTTCAGGTGCAGGTCCACCCAACCCACCGGCCCCGGCTTGAGTACATCGAAAAAACGGAACACGGCGAACCCGGCCAGCCCCCAGGCCAGGTGCCGGGGCACCACCGCCAGGGCCAGCAACAGCCCGCCCAGTTCATCCCAGACCACCGAACCCGCGTCATGAACGCCCAGCGCTTGGGAGGCCAACCCGCAAAGCGGCACACCGGCCGCCGCCACCAGCAACACCACCAGCAGATAGCGCGGCCGGGAAAGCCTCGCCAACGGCCACCAGAGCAGCAGAAACAGCAACGAGGCCAGCGTGCCCGGCGCCCAGGGGGAAAGACCGGCACCCAGGCCCTGGGCCAGTAAGACAAGGATCGAATCAGGCGGCAAGTGGGGCTCCTTTCGTGGTGGCCATCGGGGCAGGCATTGCGGCGAGCATGGGTGCGGACATCGGGGCCGGCGCTGGTGGCGGCGAGACGCCGGGTACGCCCATCACAGCGTGCCGGACGCGGCTGAAGTCAGACTGAACGGCGCCTACGAAAAATGGCGCCAGCCGGGGACGTCGGCGGGGCGCTCGGTGCCGTCCGGGTCGTGCAGGCGCACCGAACCGGGGCCGGTGATGCGACCGATGGCAACGGTGCCCTCGGGCAGCGGGTCGTCGCCGGGCCAGGTGAACAGCAGCCGGTAGTCGTCGCCGCCGGACAACTGCAGGGCCAGCCGATCGTCCTCATCCAGGGCGGCCAGTTCGTCGTTCACCGGCAGAGCGCCGGTGTCGATCACCGCGCCCAGGCCGCCGCTGGCCTTGAGCACATGGCCCAGGTCCTGGAGCAGGCCGTCGGAGATGTCGATGCAGGCGCCGGCGCGGCCGGCCAGGCGTTGGCCCAGGGTCAGGTCCAGGTCCGGGGCGGCGAAATGACGGGCGCTGGCGCTCTGCCGTTGGCCCGCCTGCCAGTGACGCAACCCCAACCCGCCCAGGCCGGGCACGCCGCCCACCGCCAGTACCTGCCCCGGCAGGGCGCCGTCCCGGCGCAGCACCCGCTCGGCGCGCACCGCGCCGGTGGCCTGGATCGCCACGCTCAGCGGGCCCCGGGTCACGTCCCCGCCCACCAGCGCGATACCGGCCCGGTCCGCCAGCTCGAACATGCCCCGGCTGAAATCGGCCAGCCAGGCTTGCTCCACCTCGGGCAGGGTCAACGACAGCAGAAACCAGAGCGGGCGGGCACCCATGGCGTACAGATCGGACAGGTTCACCGCCAAACAGCGATGACCGGTCTCGAAGGCGGGCAGATCCTCGGGAAAGTGGCGGCCGGCGATGCTGGTGTCCAAGGTCATCACCAGCTGTTCGCCGGCGGGCGGGGCCAGCAGGGCGGCGTCGTCGCCGGGGCCCAGCAGCACGCCGTCGCCGTCCGGGCCACCGGAACGGCGAAAGTAGCGTTCGATCAGGGAGAATTCGTCCATGGCCCGCTCCGGGGCAACTCAGGCGTCGCCGCCGTCCCGGTCGCCGCTGTCCTGATCCGCATTGTCCGGTTCACGGCGGCGATGGGCGGTTTCCGCGGAGCGCAGGCGCCGCGCCAGCTTGTCGAGCACGCCGTTGACGTACTTGAAGGAATCCTCGGCGCCGAACACCTTGGCCAGCTCGATGCCTTCGTTGATCACCACCCGGTAGGGCACGTCCAGACGCTCCTTGAGCTCGAAGGCGCCGAGTCGCAGCAGCGCCTTCTCCACCTGGGAGAGCTCCTCCACGCGGCGGTCCAGAAACGGCCGCAGCGCTTCGTCCAGCTCGCCGACCTGGCCGGGTACACCGTGCAGCAGATCATGGAAGTAGATGCGGTCCACCTTTTCCATGTCGTTGCTGGCCAGGAACTGCGCCTCGATATCGCTCAGCGCGCTGCCGGCCAGCTGCCACTGGTACAGCGCCTGGAGAGCGTAACGGCGCGCCTTGCGGCGCGCGGCGGGGGAAGACGGAACGGTCATCAAAGCGCCTTGAGCAGGGAGACCATTTCCAGCGCGGACAGGGCGGCCTCGGCCCCCTTGTTGCCGGCTTTGGTGCCGCTGCGCTCGATGGCCTGTTCGATGCTGTCCACGGTCAGCACGCCGAACGCCACCGGCACGCCGGAGTCGTTCTGGACCGCGGCCAGGCCCTTGGCCGCTTCACCGGCCACGTACTCGAAATGGGCGGTGCCGCCACGGATCACCGCGCCCAGCGCCACCACCGCGTCATAGTCGCGCTTGGCCAGCAGGTTCTTCACCGCCACCGGCAGTTCCCAGGCGCCGGGTACGCGGATGATCTCGATGTCGTCGCGGCTCACCCCATGGCGCACCAGAGCGTCCACCGCGCCGGCCAGCAGGGCTTCCACCACGAAGCTGTTGAAACGGGTCACCACCAGGGCGTAACGGCCGCCCACATTGTTCAAAGTGCCTTCGAAGGTCTTGATGTCGTGCATGTCGTGTTTCCTTTGTTGGCCCGCGCGGCGCGCGAGTGCCGTCTCTGTCAGCTGTCCGCTTCCACGTATTCGGTAATTTCCAGGCCGAAGCCGGAGAGCGCATTGAAGCGCATCGGCGAGCTGAGCAGGCGCATCTTGCGCACACCCAGCGCCTTGAGAATCTGCGAGCCGGTACCGATATTGCGGTAGGCCCGGGATTCGCCCTTGGCTTGCGGAGCGGTGCCTTCGAAGAAGGCGCGCAGCCGGTTGAGGCTGGGCTCGGAATCCTCGTCCTGGCCGAGGATGATGACCACGCCGGCATCGGCGCCGGAAAGCGCCTCCAGCACCCGATGCATGTTCCAGCCGGTGCGCCCGTCCAGCTTGGCGCTCATCAAATCGCGCAGCGGGTCCACCTGATGCACCCGCACCACCACTTCCTTGTCCTCGCTGATCTCGCCTTTCACCAAGGCCACGTGCAGATGGCCGTCCACGGTGTCATTGAACGCCACCAGACGGAACTGTCCGTACCAGGTATCCAGCGGATGCTCGGACACCTTTTCGATGGTCTGTTCGTTCAGTGCCCGATACTGAATCAGGTCGGCGATGGTGCCAATTTTAATGCCGTGTTCCTTGGCGAAGGTTTCCAGATCCGGGCGCCGTGCCATGGAACCGTCCTGGTTCATCACCTCGCAGATCACCCCGGCCGGCTCGCAACCGGCCATGGTGGCCAGGTCGCAGGCCGCTTCGGTGTGGCCGGCCCGGCGCAACACACCGCCCGGTTCGGCCATCAGCGGGAAGATGTGGCCGGGCTGAACGATATCCGACGGTTTCGCGTCCCGGGCCACGGCGGCCTGCACGGTGCGCGCCCGGTCGGCGGCGGAAATGCCGGTGGAAACGCCTTCCCGGGCTTCGATGGAGACCGTGAACTTGGTGCCGAAACCACTGCCGTTGGCACGCACCATCAGCGGCAGGTCAAGCTGCTCGCAGCGCTCCTTCGACATCGGCATGCAAATCAGACCGCAGGCGTAGCGGGCCATGAAATTGATCGCCTCCGGGGTGACGTGCTCGGCGGCCATCACCAGGTCGCCCTCGTTCTCCCGGTCCTCGTCGTCCATCAGGATCACCATCTTGCCCTGACGGATATCCTCGATCAGTTCTTCGATACTGTTCAGTTGCATGTGACTGCCTTTATCCGCGTCCAACCGCCGGTCAGACGCCGTTCAGAAAACCGTGCTCGGCCAGAAACGCCATGGAAATGCCCTGGGAGCCGGCCTGGGCGGCGCGCTCGCCGAGCAGCAACCGCTCCAGATAGCGCGCAATAATATCAACTTCCAGATTCACTGGCGTCCCCACCGCCCAATCCTGGATGGTGGTGACCTGCTGGGTGTGGGGAATGATGTTCAGGGAGAACACCGCGCCGTCCACGCTGTTCACCGTCAGGCTGATGCCGTCCACGGTGATCGAGCCCTTCTGGGCGATATAACGGGCCAGTTCCGCCGGTGCCTCGATGTCGATGCGCACCGAGCGCGCGTCCGGGGTCAGGGATCTGACCGTACCGAGCCCGTCCACGTGGCCGCTGACCAGGTGGCCGCCCATGCGGGTGGACGGCGTCATCGCCTTCTCCAGGTTCACCCGGCTGCCGGCCTTGAGCTGTTTCAGGGAGGTCAGCGACAGGGTCTCACCGGACACATCGGCGCTGAAGGTGTCGCCGCCGCTCAAGGCGGTGACCGTCAGACAGACGCCGTTGACGGCGATGGAATCGCCCAGCTTGACGTCGCCGAAGTCCAGGTCCGCGCTTTGAATGCGCAAGGTCACGTCGCCGTTGTCGGGCACCAGCGCCACGATGTGGCCTTGGGCCTCAATGATGCCTGTGAACATGGTCAGCCGCTCCTGCGAAAGCGTGCGGGGGAGAAAGGGGCGCCTATGATAAACGTCCCGGGGCGGCGGGCCAAATGGGCGATCACGGCGGCGCCCGGGCCGGCGGTTCGACGGCGGATTGAAAAATAGGCAATATTTGCAAGCCCAGAGACTTGGCGGTCCGCCTGACCGCCCCTGCCGGCGTATCCGCCGGCCACGATCATCGGAGGAAATCCGGGTAATGAAGAAGCAAGACAGCGCACCCATGAATCCGTTGCCACTGGATTCGGAAACCATGCCGCTTTGGAGCCGGGCCGGTTTTCTGATCCGTCGGCTCAATCAGATCCACTACGCCATGTTCCTCAGCGAATGCGAGGAATTCGACCTCACCCCGGTGCAATACGGCGTGCTCACGGAGCTGCGCGAGCATCCGGATATCGACCAGATCTCCCTGGCCCAGGAAGTAGGCATCGACCGCAGCAACGCCGCCGACATTCTGCGTCGCCTGGAGAAGCGCGGCCTGGTCAGTCGTCACCCCAGCCAGCGGGACCGCCGCATGAAGCTCAGCCGCCTCACCGAGGAAGGCGAGCGCATTACGCAGCGGATGTACGACAGTATGCGCCGCGCCCAGGACAAGCTGCTGGCACCGCTGCCGCCGGAAGACCAGAACGCCTTCATCATGATGCTGATGCGTCTGGTGAGCGCCAACAACCACCTGGGCCGCGCCGTGTTTCATCCCACCTGATCCACGCCGCCTCGTTTTGCCCTTTGGCCTTGTCATTTGGGAAGCACACTGACTATTAATCCAGGAGAAAAGCCCAGTCACCACAAATAAACCTATTAAATACATGAACTTATAGAAAAAAAGGTCGAAGGCCGCTTCCTTGAAATTAGGAAGCATACTGATATATATTGCGAGAAATCGCAGAATGATCAGGAGCAGCCCATGACCGGCACCACTTTTCTGTACGGGCGCCACGTCCACGCCAACGGGATCCGCCAGCACGTGCTGCGTTACGGCGGCCAGGGCCCGACCCTGCTGCTGGTGCCCGGCATCACCAGCCCGGCGGTGACCTGGGGCTTCGTGGCGGAACGGCTCGGCCGGCACTTCGACACCTGGGTGCTGGACGTGCGCGGCCGTGGTCTGTCGGAGAGCGGCGAGCATCTGGACTACGGCCTGGATGCCTGCGCCGACGACGTGCTCGCCCTGATCGCCGCCCTGGATATGCACGAAGTGATCCTGGTCGGTCACTCCATGGGCGGCCGCCACGGTATCCGCGCCGTGAAACGGGGCGGCGCCGACGGCCGCATCGCCCATCTGATCATGGTGGACCCGCCAGTCTCCGGCCCTGGCCGTCGGGCCTACCCCAGCGCCTGGCCCTGGTACGAGGATTCCATTCGCGAATGCCAGCAGGGCATCGACGCGGAGCGCATGCGCCACTATTGCGCCACCTGGAGCGAAGAGCAGCTGAGCCTGCGCGCCGAATGGCTGCACACCTGCGACCTGCGCGCCATCCGCGCCAGCTACGACGGCTTTCACCAGGACGACGTGCACGCCGATCTGCCGGCCCTGACCGGCATCCGCACCGGCCTGATGGTGGCCGGCCGCGGCGACGTGATCCTGCCCGAGGACGAAGCGGAGTTGCGCGAGCAACTGCCGGATTTGCGCATCAGCCGCACTCCGGACGCCGGGCACATGATTCCCTGGGACGATCTGGAAGGTTTCTTCCGCGCCCTCTCCGACTTGCTCGATCAGCCGCTTTGACCGCCCCGGTAAACGGCCTCGTATAAGAAAAGGACCCACGCCATGACCACCTATCGCATCGGACAGATCGTCCCCAGTTCCAACACCACCATGGAAACGGAAATCCCCGCCATGCTGCGCGCCCGGGAAAGCCGCTTTCCGGAACGCTTCACTTTCCACTCCAGCCGCATGCGCATGCACAAGGTGACGCCGGAGGAACTGAAAGCCATGAATGCCCAGGGCGCGCGCTGCGCCGCCGAGCTGGCCGACGCGCGGGTGGACGTGATGAGCACCGCCTGCCTGGTGGCGATCATGGCGCAGGGACTGGGCTACCACCGCCAGACCGAGGAAGAGCTGCGCCAGGCGGCCCGGGAAAACCACTGCGAGGCGCCGGTGATGACCTCCGCCGGCGCGCTGGTCGAAGGGCTGCACATTCTGGGAGCGAAGAAAGTGGCGCTGCTGGCGCCTTACATGAAACCGCTCACCGAAAAGGTAGTCGCCTACATCGAGCATGAAGGCGTGCAGGTCACTGATTGGCGCTGTTTTGAAATCCCCGACAACCTGGAAGTAGGCCGCCGCGACCCGCTTAAACTGATCGAGGACGTGGCCGACCTGAAGACCAGTGGCGTGGACGCGGTGGTGCTGTCCGCCTGCGTGCAGATGCCGTCACTGCCGGCGATACAGACCGTGGAGGACGCGCTCGGTATTCCGGTGGTGTCCACCGCCGTGTGCACCGTGCGCGGCATGCTCGACCGGCTTGGCCTGGAGCCGGTGGTGCCCGGTGCCGGCGCGCTGCTCAGCGGTCGTTACCCGACCCCGGAGGCAAAGTCGCCATGAGCACCGCCAGCGACAACTACGCCGGCGTCTGGGACACGCGCATCGGTTTCGGCCAGCGCCCGGCGCTCATCAGCATCGATTTTATGAAAGCCTACACCAGCGACGGCGCCGACCTGTACGCGCCCGGCGTGGTGGCCGCCCTGCCCCACGCCGCCCGCGCCCTGGCCGCCGCCCGCGACGCCGGCGTGCCGGTGATTCACACCAACATCCGCTATCAGCCCGGCCGGTTTCTGGACGGCGGCGTCTGGGTAAAAAAAGCGCCGGTGATGAAAGCCATGGTGGACGGCAACCCGCTGGCGGAATTCTGCGATGAAGTGCGCCCCCTCGACGACGAGCTGGTGATCACCAAGCAATACGCCAGCGCCTTCTTCGGCACCTCCCTGGCCGCCACTCTCACCGCCCTCGGAGTCGACACCCTGGTGCTGGTGGGTTGTTCCACCAGCGGCTGCATTCGCGCCTCGGCGGTGGACGGCCTGCAGCACGGCTTCCGCGTGATGGTATTGCGCGACGGCGTCGGCGATCGGCACCCGGCGCCCCACGAGGCCAATCTGTTCGACATCAACGGCAAGTACGGCGACGTGATCGACACCGCCGACTTCCTCGATCATCTCAAGCAAGCGGGAACGACCTCATGACCACGATCAAGAAAATCGCCCTGGAAGAACATTTCATGGCGCCGGGCTTTCAGGAATACACCGCCATGTTCTTCGATAAGATCGAATCGGCGGATCAGCAAGACCTGGCCGCCCGGCTCGACGACTTCGACCAGCTGCGCCTGGAAGAAATGGATCGCCACGGCATCGAAACCGTGGTGCTGTCCCAGTCCGGCCCGAGCGTGCAGGCGGAAGCCGATACCCAACGGGCGATTCGTCGTGCCCGGGAAAACAACGACTATCTGGCTGATCGCATCGCCCCCCACGGCGACCGCTACGCCGGCTTCGCCACCCTGGCCATGCAGGACCCGGCCGCCGCCGCCGATGAACTGGAATACGCGGTGCGCGAGCTGGGCTTCAAGGGGTCACTGGTGAACGGCCACACCAATGGCGTCTATTACGACGACCCGGCCTACGACGCCTTCTGGGAACGCATGCAGGACCTGGACGTGCCCCTGTATCTGCACCCGATCAATCCCTGGAAGGAACTGGATTCCATGCGCGGCCACCCGGAACTGGCCGGCGCCGTGTGGGGCTGGGGCGTGGAAACCGGCACCCATGCTCTGCGGCTGCTGTTCGGCGGCGTCTTTGACCGCTTCCCGAACCTGAAAATCATCCTTGGCCATATGGGCGAGGGTCTGCCGTTCATGCGCTGGCGCTTCGACAGCCGTTTCCCGGTGTACGCCCAGGGCGTGACCCTGGAGCGGGCGCCGTCCGAGTATTTCGGCCGCAATATCGTGATCACCACCTCCGGCGTGTGCTCGGCGCCGACCCTGATGGCGGCCATCGGTGAAATGGGCGAGGACGGCGTGCTGTTCTCCGTGGACTACCCCTACGAATCCACGGAACTGGCCACCCGTTTTATCGACGACGCGCCGATGAGCGACGAAGTGCGCGCCAAGGTGTGCCGCGACAACGCCAAGCGGCTTCTGAAACTTTAAGCGCAGCCGGGCTGCCGGCACCGCAAAAAGGCGGAAAACCGACCCGCCATATGATTCAAACCGGTGCAATAGCACCAATAAAGTGCTCTAGTATACAAAAAAGTCGGATATCGGCGGCCCTGGGGGTGGCACAACAATTGCTCTTAACTTTTCTTGGAGCAGTCAGCCTCCGCCAATAGGTCAGCATACTGACTATTAACAAATGGCGTTCAGGGATGAACCGGAGTCCGACCGCGGACTCCGCCCGAATCGCACTCTGTACAGGTACTGAAAAATGAAAGCATACGCAGCCATACGCCACGCCCTTCTGCTCGCCACCACCCTGGCTCTCACTCTGCCAGGTCTCGGCCACGCCGCCGCCCGCGTCGGCCACGTGGAAGCCTCTGGCCAGCCCCTGGACCAGGTGCTTAAACTGAGCGCCAAGCAGATCGCCGAGCGCACCGACGGACGGGTGGAATTCTCCGTGTTCCCCTCCTCCCAGCTCGGCAACGCCCGCGCCATGACCGAGGCGGTTCAACTGGGCATGCAGGACGCCGTGGTGGTGCCCGCCGCGTTCATCGGCGGCTTCAACCCGCTGGTGTCGATCCTCGACATCCCCTACCTGATCCCCACCAGCGACGACCAGGCCAACGCCCTGCGCAAGAGCGACTTCGGCCGCGCCCTGCTGGACTCCTTCAAGGAAAAAGGCTTCGAGGCGGTGGCTCTGTGGCCCGGCGGCTTCAAGCACTTCACCTCCAACAAGAAGCTGGAAGGCATCGACGATTTCAAGGGTCAGAAATTCCGCATCATGGATTCCCGTGTGCTGCGCGCCCAGTTTGAAGCGGTGGGTGCCCAGGCCATGCCGATTCCGTTCGGTGATGTGTACACCTCCCTGCAAACCGGCGTGGTGGACGGCCAGGAAAATCCGCTCGATTCCATCGCCCGCATGAAATTCCACGAGGTGCAGAAGTACCTGCTGCTGTCCGCCCACGGCGTGGTGGAGAACGTGGTGCTGTTCAGCCCGACCTTCTGGGCCGGCCTGTCCGACGAGGACAAGAAAACCGTGCGCCAGGTGTTCGTCGATAACGCCCTGGAACTGGCCAAGGTCAAAGGCGAGAACCAGAAGCAGGCCCTGGAAGAGATCAAAGCCGCCGGCCTCACCATCAACGAGCTGGACGACGCCGAACAGCAGGCGCTGCGTGAAAAAATGTACCCCGCCGCCCGCGATACCTTCCTGGATCAGGCCGACGACAAAGGCCAGACGCTGATCGACCTGTACGAAACCACGTACAGCGACATCACTGAATAACGGCGCGCTGGAGCGGGACGATGTGGACAAAATAATGTGGACGAAACTCTGGAGCGCCCTGGCCGGCGTGGAGCGCGTGTTGCTGGTGTGTCTGATGCTGGCCCTGCCAATTCTTTACGGCATCAACGTACTGCTGCACAACCTGGCCCCCGGCCTGGCCCGGCACCTGGACGGCGTGGATGAGCTGTCGCGGTTCATCCTGGTGTGGCTGGTGTGCGTCAGCCTCGGCTACACCATGGACAAAGGCCGCCATGTGTCCATGAACCTGCTGCAGCGCTTTATCGGCGCCTCGCTACTGGTCTGGATACAGCGCGTTCTGGACCTGATCGGCGCGCTGTTCTGCACCTATATGACCGTGCTCGGCTGGCAGTTCCTGCAGCGCATCATCGCCACCGGCCAGATCAGCAACACCCTGGACGTGTCCATGGGCTGGCTGTACGCCGCCCTGCCCCTGGGCATGGTGCTGCTGACGCTGCGCTATGTGCGCTACGTTCTGTTCCCCACGCACCGGCCGGCGCTCGACAGCACCGACTGACGCCCGACGGCCAAGGATTCCTTCATGAAGTCTGTTCTGATCACCGTCGTCGCCGTGGCCCTGTTCGTGGCCGGCGCGGAAATTTTTCTGGTGCTGGGCGTGTCCGGGCTGGTGGGCAAGCACCTGTTCCTGGAAAACCTGCCGGACATCGTCATGGTCCAGAAGATGATCGGCGGCATCAATCAATCCACCTTGCTGGCGATTCCGCTGTTTGTGTTCGCCGCCGAACTGATGGCGCGCGGCAGCATCGCCGCGCGGCTGACCGGCATGGTCGAAGCGTTTATCGGCCACCGCCGCGGCGGCCTCAGCCACACCACCACCGGCGCCTGTTTCGCGTTCGGTGCGGTGAGCGGATCGGCGCCGGCCACCGTGGCCGGCCTGGGCAAGATTCTGTTTCCGCGACTGATCGCCACCGGCGCCAGCCGCTCTTTCGCGGTGGGGCTGATCGTCGCCACCGCGGAAATTTCCCTGCTGGTGCCGCCCAGTATCACCCTGATCATCTACGGCTGGCTCACCGGCACCTCAATCATCGACCTGTTCGCCGCCGGCCTGGCGGTAGGCACCGTACTGGCCGCCGCCTTTACCGTTTACGTGCACCTGAAGAGCCGCAAGGAAGCATCGCAGCTCGGCGAAAAAGCCACCCGCGAACAACGCTGCAAAGCGGTGAAAGCGGCACTGCTGCCCATCGGTATGCCGATCATTATTCTCGGCGGCATCTACAGTGGCCTGTTCACCACCACCGAGGCCGCCGCCGTGGCCGCGCTCTACGCCCTGCTGGTGGAGACCCTGATCACCCGGGCGCTAAGCTGGAAAGGCGTGGCGCAGGTGGCCGAGTCCTCGGCGCTGATCACCACCACGCTGTTCATCATTCTCGCGGTGGGCAGCTTCGCCAGCTATCTGGTTACCGTGGCCGGCGTGCCGGCGGCGATCGGCGCCTTTATCGCTGGCGCCGACATCAGCGCGCTGCAGTTTTTGCTGATCGTCAATGTGGTGTTTCTGATCGCCGGCATGTTCATGGACCCGGTGTCCATGCAGATCGTGCTGGTGCCCGTGCTCGCGCCGGTGGCCATGGCCCTGGGCGTGGACCCGGTGCAGTTCGGCATCATCGTGGTCCTGAACGTGGCCATCGGCACCATCACGCCGCCGTTCGGCCTGGATCTGTTCGTCGCCTCCAGTGCGCTGCGCGTGCCGGTCACGGAGATCATCTCCGGTGTGTGGCCGTTCCTGCTCGTTAACCTGACGGTGTTGCTGCTGGTTACCCTGTTTCCGTCCGTTTCCACCTTCCTGCCCGGCCTGCTCAATTAAAGACCTTGGTGGGGAGGTGGATTTTTTTGTACTATTAGGAAGTATACTGATTAAATTGCGAGGTTGATCACCATGGCCTGGACTCCAGTGAAGGGCGCCGACGCACTGTCCCCGGACGGCGGCGTCATGGCCGTCACCATCGACAAAGTCGCGGTGGCGCTCTACCGGTTCGGCGAGGACTATCTGGCCACTGGCAATATCTGCACCCACCAGTACGCGCTGCTCAGCGACGGCTTCGTGGAGGACGGCTGCGTGGAATGCCCCCTGCATCAGGCGGTGTTCGACGTGCGCACCGGTAAAGCCCTGTCCGGCCCGGTGAGCAAGGATCTGGAGACCTACGCGGTGAAGGTGGAAGACGGCCAGGTGTTCGTGGACGTGACCCGCCCCGCCGAGATCAGCGAGGCGCCCGCCGACAACCGCATCGCCATGGCCGAGGAACGCGACGGGCGATGTTTCGCCATCGTCGGCGGCGGCCAGGCCGCGGCCAGCGCCGCCCGTGCCCTGCGCGACGCCGGCTTTACCGGCACCGTGAAACTGTTTGCGCGCGAGCAGGCGCTGCCCTACGAGCGCCCGCCGCTGTCCAAGGCGATCCTGCTGGGCGAAGCCCCGCTGCACGGCCCGACCCTGCTGGACGCGCCGACGGCGCAACAGCTGAACATCGAGCTGCACCTGGGTGTGACCGTGACCGCCATCGACGTGGAACGAAAAACACTGACCGCCAGCGACGGCGAAACCCACGCCTACGACCAACTGCTGCTGGCCACCGGCGCCTCGCCGAGACCACTGCCGATCCCGGGGGCCGACCTGTCCGCGGTGCATAGCCTGCGCACCCTGGAAGACGCCATCGCCTTCAAACGCGCCCTGCAACCCGGTCGCCATATCGCCATTATCGGCAGCGGCTTTATCGGCCTGGAGGTGGCCTCCGCCGCCCGCCAACGGGGCTGCGAAGTGACCCTCGTGGAGGCCGCGCCGCGCATCTGCAGCCGGGCGCTGCATCCGATGGCGGCGCTGCGCGTGCACAAGCTGGCCGAACGGAACGGCGTGCGCATCCTCACCGATGTGCAGACCACCGCTTTTGAAGCCGCCGACGGCGGCGTGGCCCTCAAACTGAATAACGGCGACACCCTCCAGGCGGACAGCGTCCTGGTCGGCATCGGCGTGATTCCGGAAACCGCCCTGGCGGAGAGCCTGGGCCTGGAAATCGAAAACGGCATCGTGGTGGACCGTTTCGGCCGCACCGGCCTGGAGGGCGTATTCGCCGCCGGCGATGCCGCCGTCACCCGTCGCGACGACGGCACCCTGCTGCGGCTGGAATCCTGGCAAAACGCCCAGGAACAGGCCGCCGCCGCCGCCCGCACCATGGCTGGCCAGGACACCGCCCACGACGCCGTACCCTGGTTCTGGAGCGACCAGTTCGCGCACAACATCCAGATGCTGGGCCTGCCCACGGCGGACGACCAGATGGTCGCCAAGCCCGGCTCGAACGGTGCCGAAACGCTGTACTTTCACAATGGCGAGCGCCTCACCGGGGTGATCGCCTTCAACGATCCCGGCGCCATCCGCCGGGGTCGCGAATGGCTGCGCCGGGGCCTGTCCGTGGACGCCCTGAACCGCCTTCTGGAAAACACCGCCGGCGCCGCCGGTGATGCCCGACTGCCCGCCCCACTCCGGAGAGGAACGATGAGCGATCTGTCCAACTACTACGTCTGGCCCCGGGAAGGTCTGACCCGCGTGCCGGACTGGGTGTACACCGACCCCTACATTTTCGAACTGGAAGTGGAACGCATCTTCCACGGCCCGACCTGGAATTACGTGGCCCTGGAAGTGGAAATCCCCAACGCCGGCGATTTCAAGCAGAGCAACGTGGGCCCGACGCCGGTGGTGGTCAGCCGCGACGAAGACGGCGACATCAACGTGTTCGTCAACCGCTGCTCGCACCGGGCCGCCCAGTTCTGCCGCGACCTGCGCGGCAATACCGAAGAATTCGTCTGCCCCTACCACCAGTGGTCCTACGATCTGAAGGGCAACCTGGCCGGCGTACCGTTCCGGCGCGGCGTGGACGGCAAGGGCGGCATGCCCAAGGACTTCAAGACCTGTGACCATGGCCCCACCAAGCTCAAGGTCACCACCCGCCACGGCGTGGTGTTCGCGTCCTTCGATCACGACATGAAACCGCTGGAGGACTATCTGGGCCCGGACATGCTGCGTGAATTCGACGCCACCTTCGACGGCCGCGAACTGAAGCTGCTGGGCTACTACCGCAATTCCCTGCCCGGCAACTGGAAGCTGTACCACGAAAACCTGAAGGACCCCTACCACGCCACCCTGCTGCACACCTTCCTGGTGAGCTTCGGGTTGCTGGTGGCCGGCAACAAGTCGCAGATGATCTGCGACGAGACCGGCCTGCACGGTGCCATGGCGTCGGCGAAAAGCGACGGCGGCACCGTGAGCGAGGAAAACCAGAAGGAGATGCGCGCCTACCGCCCGGAGTTCCAGCTGGAGCGGGAGGACATGCTCAACTTCATTCCCGAATTCGACTCGGAGTGGAGCGTGACCATGCTCACCGTCTGGCCGAACCTGATCGTTCAACGGGAAATGAACACCCTGGGCGTGCGCCAGATCGTACCCAGCGGCCCCGACGAGTTCGTGATGAACTGGACCATGTTCGGCTTCGCCGACGACGACGAGGAAATGACCCGCCACCGTCTGCGCCAGGGCAACCTGATGGGCCCGGCCGGCTTCCTCGGCCTGGAGGACAACGAAGCGATCAAGTTCGTCCAGGACGGCATGAAGCGCACCCAGCCTGGCGAACATCTGGTGGCGCTGGATCCGGACACCCCCGCCGGCACCGCCGACACGCTGATCTCTGAATCCGCCATCCGCGCCATGTACCAGAGCTGGCGCCAGGCCCTGGACATCGAATAAGGGAGACGTTTATGGAAGCCATCAAGAAAGACCAAGCCGCTCCCGGGCTCGATCAGGGACAACTGGTGCACGCCATCGAGCGCTTCAACACCGACTACTGCCGCGCCCTGGACGACGGGCGCCTGCACGACTGGGTGGAGTTCTTCACCGAGGACGCCTACTACGTGGTGTCCGGCCGGGAGAACCACACCGCCAATCTGCCGGTGGGCCTGGTCTATTGCGAAGGCAAGGGCATGCTCAAGGACCGCGCCCTGGCGATCCTGGAGACCTCCATGTTCGCGCCGCGCTACCTGCGCCACTTCGTCACCAACACCTACGCCGAGCCCCAGGACGACGGCACCATCGTCGCCGGCGCCAACTATATGCTCACCCAGGTACTGATGGACCAGCCCACCGCCACCCTGCACCAGGTAGGCTGCTACCTGGACCGCTTCGTGTTCGAAAACGGCGAACTGAAGCTCCAGGAACGGCGGGCCATCTACGACAACCTTTTGCTGAACAATGACCTGGTGTATCCCGTGTAACCCTCTCGGCGCGCCCCGGTGGCGCGCCTTTTTTATTCTCTAACGCCACTTTATTCTCTAACGCCATGGAGAGGGTCATGTCCAACCTGACCGGCACCGGCAAGGCCGGACTGGCCGCCTTCGGCTGCCTGCTTTTGGTGGGCACTTTCCTCGGCCTGTCTCTGATCCTGGCCAAGCTGGCGGATCAGGCCGGCGCGCCCCGGCTCACCTTTCTGATGGTGGGCATCGGCGGCGCCGGCCTGATCCTGATCGGCCTCACCGCCCTGGCCCGCCAGCCCATGCCGATCAACCGGCGCACTCTGGAATACGGCCTGGTCTCCGGCTTTCTGCTGGCGGCGCCCACCGCCCTGGGCTTTCTGGCGGTGCGCCATGTGGGCGCCGGCTACCTGTCCATGAGCTTCGCCTTCCCGGTGCTGTTTACCTGGATCATCGCCACCGTGATGCGGCTGGAAAAGGTGCGGCTGCTGCGGCTCACCGGCGTCGCCCTGGGGCTCGCCGGGGGGCTGCTGCTGGCTGCCGCCAAGGCCGGCAACGCCAGCGCGTCGCCGGGCTGGGCGCTGCTGGTGCTGGCCATGCCGATGATGCTGGCCGCCGGCAATGTGTACCGCTCGCTGCGCTGGCCGGCCAATACCTCGCCCCTGTTTCTCGCCGGCCTGATGGAAATCGGCGCCGCTCTGATGCTGATGCCCTGTGTGCTGCTGCTGGAACCCGGCCGCGGTGGCGAGCTGCTGGCCACCCGCGACACCGTGCGGTTGCTGTGGATCGAAGTGGGCGTGTTCGCGGTGCTGTATTCGTTCTATTTCGTGCTGCAGAAAATGGCCGGCCCGGTGTACCTGAGCCAGATCGGTACCGTGGCCGCCCTGGTCGGCACCCTGATCGCCATTCTCGCCCTGGGCGAAGCGCCGCCGCCGTTCCTGGGGCTGGCGGTATTGCTGGTGGCCGGCGGCACCTTGCTGTTTCATCGCGGCGCGCGAAGCTGACCGGCGGGTTCCGACGTCAAATCCGGCAAAATTTCTGCGAAAAAAGCGAAACACCGGTCGAGTCCGGCGCCCGTCAATGGTACAAACCGGCTATCGAAGACAAAGAGATGGCCATGCGCGAAGAAAGAGACGTCTGGTACGGCACCCCCTCCCAGGTGGTCAACCTGGGCACCTTCATTGTGTGCGGGCTGCTGTTTTTTCTGGTGATTCCGCTGTTTATCGCCCTGTGGCGCTGGCTGGAGGTGAAGTACACCAAGTACGAACTCACCACCCAGCGGCTGCGCACCCGTTACGGGGTGCTCAACCGAAAGACCAACGAACTGGAACTGTACCGGGTCCGCGACTACCAGCTTGAAGAACCCTTCTTCCTGCGTCTGTTCTCGCTGGGCAACGTGATCCTGCGCACCTCTGATCGCACCAGCCCGGTGGTCACCATAAAAGCCATCGAGAACGGCGAGGAGCTGCGCGAGAAACTGCGCCAGTACGTGGAAGAGTGCCGCACCGCCAAAGGCGTGCGCGAGTTCGACGTGGAATAGGGATCGCCATGACCACCTTCGACATTATTCTGCTGATCGTCGGCCTGGCGCTGCTGATCCTGGGCGCGGTATCCGGCATCGCCCTGTTCGCCCGCGCCATCAAACTCTCCGACAAATTCGGCGACGAAACCAACATCGGCACCCTCTGGGGCCTGTTCTTTCTCGGCCTCGCCGCCGGCCTGCTGATGATCTGGATCGCCCTCCCCTAGACGGGGTCGGACCTCGGCTACTTATTGATTTATAAATGCTTTTCCGATTCTTAAGAGGGTTCTGGACCCTTAGACCGTGTATAGGGGGCCGGAAAAATGGCGTTTAAGAAAGCAGCCAGGAGCGGATGTCGGCTAAAGTACCGATTCGCTCCCCCAAAATAGCCTTTCAAGGCAGAAACTGCGGGCCAACCAAGGCGTCAACCTCTGTTAGATCAAAGGGTTGCCGAGGTCCGACCCCACCAAACAAGGCATGGCCAACCATGAACATTACCCCTTTTCAGGCGCTGGCCTGCCCGTTGGATGGCGAGCCGCTGCGGCAAGGTGACCGCATCTGGCACTGCGCCGGTGGGCACAGTTTCGATATCGCCCGCCAGGGCTACGTCCACCTGCTGCCCGTGCAGCTCAAGCGTTCACGGGACCCGGGCGACAGTACGGAAATGGTGGCGGCCCGTCAGCGTTTTCTCGCCGCGGGTCATTATCGGCCGATTGCCGAAGCGGTGAGCCACGCGGCGCTGGCCGGTCTATCCGCCGATGCGACGGCTCACTGTCTCGATGCCGGTTGCGGCGAGGGCCATTACCTGCGTGAGCTGGCCCGTTTCGCCGATGGAACGCCGCCCCTGGCGTTACTCGGGGTGGATATTTCCAAACCCGCGGTGCTGGCCGCCGCGAAACAGGATAAACGCGCCCGCTGGGTCGTGGGCAGCAACGCCAGGTTGCCCGTGCTATCGGCGACGCTCGACCGGCTGCTGTGCCTGTTCGGCTTTCCCATGTACGACGAGTTTGCCCGCGCGCTCAAGGCCGGCGGCTTGCTGTTGCAAGTCGATGCCGGGCCCGATCATTTGCGTGAGCTGCGCGAGATCATCTATCCGACACTAAAGCCTGAGCGCGCGGGCAACCCGGAAACGCCGCCGGGCTTTACCCTGCTGGGGACCGAGACGATCCGCTATCCGCTCAAGCTGGCCGGCGCGCAACCCATCGCCGACCTATTAACCATGACACCGCATCTCTACCGCGCCAGTGCCGAAGGCCGGGCGCGAGCGGCGGCGCTTGAAACGCTCAACGTCACCGTGGATGTACGCCTGATGCGATTCGAGCGTGACATTGATAATGGCCTTGGTTGAGCGCATCGCCCGCCGATTGCAGACGGGCCACCAGGTTCTCCACCTCCGACAAGGCATCGCGGATGGAGCGCTGTAACCGTTTGCCGCCTTCTTCCTGATACTCAATGGCCACTTCGTGGGTATTCTCGATGCCCATGAACGTCATCGCCGTGCGCACGCTGTCTTCCAGAAAATTCATGTGCGCCATGGGGCCGCCGGCGCTCTGCCCGTGGCCGCCCCGGGACGCCAGAATCACCGCGTGACGAGGGCGATCCGCAAGCAGCGGCACGAAGGGCTCCTCGGTGTTCTCCGCATCGAAACTCACGGTGCGCTCCAGGCGCACGATCTGGTCGATCCAGGCCTTGAAGGCCGCCGGATAACTGAAGTTATAGAGCGGCACGCCCAACACCAGCACATCCGCGGCGATCACCTCGTCCACCAGGGTATCGCTCTCCGCCAGGGCCGCCGCCATGCGCGCGGAACGGCTCTCCGTGGGCGTGAACGCGGCTTCGATCCAGTCCACCGTCAGCAGCGACGGCGGCCGCGCCCCCAGATCCCGGCGCGTCACCGGGTCCTCCGGGCGGGCGGCCTTCCACTGCTCGATGAAATGATGGCTGAGGCGGCGGCTCAGGGAGCCGTGCTCATGGGTACCGGCCCGCCCAGGGCGGGGGCTGGCGTCGAGATGCAGCAAACGGGTCATCGGTTCTCTCCTTGGTTCGGGTTGTTGCTGAGTGAAACTGCCTCACCCATGCTTGACACCCGCACCATGAAACCCGACGCTCATTTCGGCGACAAACGACCTTTTTTTGCCGGAACGGCAAAATAAAATTCACCCATCAGGATCGAGATGACCGCCCGAAAACTGCCCTCTCTCTCCGCCCTGCGCGCCTTCGAGGCAGCGGCCCGACACCGCAGCGCCAAACGCGCCGCCGAGGAACTGTCGGTAACGCCCACCGCCATCAGCCACCAGATCCGCCAGTTGGAAGAACAACTCGGCCTGGCTCTGTTCATCCGCAAGCCCCGCCAACTGGAACTGACGGTGCAGGGCCGGGAACTGCTGGCCACCGCCAGCGACGCCTTCGACGCCCTGGCGGACACCGTGGCGCGCCTGCGCCCGGCGCCGGAACAACACACCGTCACCCTTTCCACCATCCCGGCGGTGGCGGCGCGCTGGCTGCTGCCGCGGGTCTGCGAACTGCGCGACGCCCACCCGGACCTGAACCTCAATCTGCAGATATCCCATCACCTGGTGCCCCTGGACGGCGTGGCCGCGGACCTGGCGATCCGCTACGGCGCCGGCCACTGGCCCGGCCTGCGAGCGGAGAAGCTGTTCGACAACACCTTCGTGCCCGCCTGCAGCCCGACCCTGGGCGTGCGCACCCATGAGGACCTGCCCCTCGCCACCTTGATCCACTACGAACCCCCCAACCACAAAGGCGCCCTGCTCAGCTGGCCGGCCTGGCAAAAGCTCGCCCGGGTGCCCGGCCTGGACATCAGCAAGGGACTGGTCTTTTCCGACGAAACCCACACCATCGCCGCCGCCCTGGGCGGCCAGGGCATCGCGCTGATGAGCCGCACCCTGATCGCCGAGGAACTGGCCGACGGCCGGCTGGTGGAACCCTTCGGCCCGGAACTGCCCGGCGAGCCCTTCCACCTGGTCTGCCCGCCGGAACGGCTCAAGGAACCGGCCATCCAGGCGGTGCGGGATTGGGTGCTGGGTCTGCACCGCTGAAGCAAAACACCCGTTATGCAGTTCTGGGCCCTAAAAGAATGACACCGGCGCCGACCAAACAGATCCCGGCCCCCAGCAGATCCCAGCGATCCGGCGCCCGGTGCTCCACGACCCACAGCCAGAGCAGCGACATCACGATGTAGACCCCGCCATAGGCGGCATAAGCACGACCGGCGTAATCGGTGTCCACCAGGCTGAGCAGCCAAGCGAACAGCGCCAGACTCAGCAGGCCCGGCACCAGCCACAGCGGCGACTTCTCCAGCCGCCACCAGGCCCACACGGAGAAACAACCGGCGATCTCCGCCAGGGCGGCGGCGACATACAAGAAGGGCGTGATCACGAGTGCAAGGTCAATGTACAAAGATCACCGTGCTCATAGGCATCAAGACGGGCTTCCGCCTCTTCCGCCCAAAGATCGTCCAGCGCCTGATTGATAATGTCCTCGGTTGAACTCATCGCCATACACCGCGTTGCAAGACTTCTCATACAGAGTAGCCACGGACAGCGGCGCAGACCAGATCTCACCGGGGTCGGACCACAGTTACTTATTGATTTATAAGTGCCTTCCCGGCTTTTAAGCGGCTTTTTTGTCCTTAAACCGCCGATATGGGGCCCGAAAGCGGCGATTAAGAAAACAACGCGAAATGGATGCCCCTAGAAGCACGGATTTGCCGCCAAAAGCAGCCCTATAAGGCAAAAAAAACGGCCTATCGGGGCATCGATATTCATTAAATCAAGGGGTTGGCGAGGTCCGACCCCGCCCCCGGAGGGGCCGGCCGGCGCCGGGCGGCGCGGCCGGTAGCGCGGTGAGCGCGCGTTGGGACGTGATTATTTGGGGCGGTTGTCGAAGACGTGTTTGGCTTTGCCTTCGGAGCGGGCCAGGGTGCCGGGGGCGGCCAGGTCCACTTTGGTGCTGATGCCGATGTGGGTTTTGACCCGGTGCTGCAGCTCCTTGACCACTTCCACGGTGAGAGTCTCGGCCTGGAGCGCGGCTTCCGGTTTCAGCTCCACGCGCACGGTGACGTGATCCAGGTTGCCTTCCTTTTCCACGTGAATCTCGTAGTGCGGGGCCAGGGCCTCGATCTTGAGAATCTGCTCTTCCACCTGGGTGGGGAACACGTTCACGCCGCGGATGATCAGCATGTCGTCGCTGCGGCCGGTGATCTTGTCGATGCGGCGCATGGGGCGGGCCTGGCCGGGCAGCAGCCGGGTCAGGTCGCGGGTGCGGTAGCGGATGATCGGCAGCGCTTCCTTGCTGAGCGAGGTGAATACCAGCTCGCCGTATTCGCCGTCGGGCAGCACTTCGCCGGTTTCCGGGTTGATGATCTCCGGATAGAAGTGGTCTTCCCAGATGGTCGGGCCGTCCTTGGTTTCGATGCATTCCATGCCGACGCCGGGGCCCATCACTTCGGAGAGGCCGTAGATGTCCAGGGCATGGATGCCGAGACGCGCCTCCAGCTCCTCGCGCATGGTCTGGGTCCAGGGCTCGGCGCCGAAGATGCCCACCCGCAGGCTGGAGGCTTTCGGGTCCAGGCCCTGGCGCTCCATCTCATCGGCGATGTTGAGCATGTAGGAGGGCGTGACCATGATGATGTCCGGCTTGAAGTCGTTGATCAGCTGGACTTGTTTCTCGGTCTGTCCGCCGGACATGGGGATCACGGTGCAACCCAGACGCTCGGCGCCGTAGTGAGCCCCCAGGCCGCCGGTGAACAGGCCGTAGCCGTAGGCCACGTGCACCTTGTCACCGGCATGGCCGCCGCCGGCGCGGATCGAGCGCGCCATCACGTCGGACCACACGTCGATGTCATTCTGGGTGTAGGCCACCACAGTGGGTTTGCCGGTGGTGCCGCTGGAGGCGTGCACGCGCACCACGTCGCGCATGGGCACCGCCACCATGCCGAACGGGTAGTTGTCGCGCAGGTCGTTCTTCACCGTGAACGGGAAGTGCCGCAGGTCGTCCAGGCTGCGCAGATCGTAAGGGTGCACGCCGGCGTCATCGAAGCTCTTCCGATAGAAGGGCACGTTGTTGTAAGCGTGGGTGAGGCTCCAGCGCATGCGATCGAGCTGCAGTTCGCGGAGCTGGGCGACGTCGCTCATCTCCACCGAGTCGAAACGGTTCTCAAGGTTGAATGGCATATCCATCTCCGCCTCTCTTTATTCTCTAATGGCCGGGCGCGCCGCGCCCGGCTGCGTTGCTTCAGATTCTTTCGATGATGACCGCGATGCCCTGGCCGACGCCAATGCACATGGTGCACAGCGCGTAGCGACCCTGGCGACGCTCCAGCTCGTGGAGGGCGGTGGTGATCAGGCGCGCGCCGCTCATGCCCAGAGGATGCCCCAGGGCAATGGCGCCACCATTGGGGTTCACATGTTCGGCGTCGTCCGGCAGGCCCAGCTCACGGAGCACCGCCAGGGACTGGGAGGCGAACGCTTCGTTCAGCTCGATCACATCCATGTCCGCCAGCTTCAGGCCGGTGGTGGCCAGCACTTTTTGCGTGGCCGGCGCCGGGCCGATGCCCATGATGCGCGGTTCCACCCCGGCGGTGGCCATACCCAGTACCCGGGCGCGAGGCTTCAGGCCCCAGCGTTTGGCCGCCGCCTCGCTGCCCATCAGCAGGGCGCAGGCGCCGTCGTTGACGCCGGAGGCGTTGCCGGCGGTGACGCTGCCACCTTCGCGACGGAACGGCGTCGGCAGTTTGGCCAGCGCCTCCAGGGTGGTCTGCGGGCGCGGGTGTTCGTCGTCGCGCACGACCAGCGGGTCCTGCTTACGGCGTGGCACGCTCACCGGTACGATCTCGTCGGCGAAGGTGCCGTCGGCCATCGCCCGGCCGGCCTTCTGCTGGCTGCGGAAGGCGAAGGCGTCCTGGTCCTCGCGGCTGACCTTGAATTGCTCGGCCACGTTCTCGGCGGTTTCCGGCATGGAGTCGATGCCGTACTGCTCTTTCATCATTTTATTGACGAAGCGCCAGCCGATGGTGGTATCGAAGAGGTCCGCCTGGCGGGAAAACGCCTGCTCCGCCTTGCCCATCACGAACGGCGCCCGGGACATGGACTCCACGCCGCCGGCGATCATCAGCTGCCCTTCGCCACAACGCAGGGCGCGGGCGGCGCTGCCCACCGCGTCCATGCCGGAGCCGCACAGGCGGTTCAGGGTAACGCCGGGCACATCCACCGGCAGGCCCGCCAGCAGCGCGCTCATGCGCGCCACGTTGCGGTTGTCCTCGCCGGCCTGGTTGGCGCAGCCGTAGAACACATCGTCCACGGCGCTCCAGTCCACGTCGGCGTGACGCTCCATCAGCGCCTTCATGGGAATCGCGCCCAGGTCATCGGCGCGCACGGCGGCCAGGGCGCCGCCGTAGCGGCCCACCGGGGTACGGATGGCATCGAAAATCAGCGCGTCGCTCATGCGTCGCCCTCCTGTTCATGAATCACCGGGCCACGGATTTTGTAGGACTTGCCGCGGAACAGGGCGACCAGCTCACCATCGCCGTTGGTGACGCGCACGTCGTAAACGCCGGTGCGCCCTTTACGAGTCTGCTCCCGGGCGTCGGCAGTGAGGGTGTCGCCCAGCTTGCCTGGCGCCACGTATTCAATGGAGCAGCCGGAGGCCACGGTGGCTTCGTTATAGGAATTACAGGCGAAGGCGAAGGCCGAATCCGCCAGCGTGAAGATATAGCCACCGTGGCAGGAGTCGTGCCCCTGAATCATGGTCTCGGTGATCGGCATGGTGAGCACGGCGCGGCCGGGCGCCACGCTCTGCACTTGCATGTTCAGGGCCTGGCTGGCGCGGTCACGGGCAAACATGGCGTCGGCGCATTGCCGCGCCAGGGCGCCGGCATCCACCGTGGCGGAGGATTCGGGCATGGTACTGCTCTCCCTGGGGACCCCGGCGCCAGAACCGCCAAGGCCCCTCTGCGTATGTATTTATTGACTTATTGGCCCGAGAATTTCGGGCTGCGTTTTTCCATGAAGGCGGCGACACCTTCGCGGTAATCGGCGGTGCGGCCGGCCTGACGCTGCAGGTCGCGCTCCAGGTCGAGCTGGGTGTCCAGGTCGTTGGTGCCGCTTTCGTTGAGCGCCTGCTTGATCAGCGCCAGCCCACGGGTGGGCTGGGTGGCAAGATGGGCGGCCAGGCTGACGGCGGTGTCACGCAGGGCCTCGTCGTCCACCACTTGCCAGATCAGGCCCCAGGCCTCGGCCTGCTCGGCGCTGAGCTTATCGCCCAACATGGCCAGACCCTTGGCGCGGGCCAGCCCCACCTGGCGGGGCAGCTGCCAGGTGCCACCGGAATCCGGCACCAGCCCGATCTTGGCGAACGCCTGGGTAAAGCTGGCGGAGCGCGCCGCCAGCACGATGTCGCAGGCCAGGGCGATATTGGCGCCGGCGCCGGCGGCCACGCCGTTGACCGCGCACACCACCGGCACCGGCAGGGCGGTCAGGGTGCGAATCAGCGGGTTGTAATAGGTTTCGATGGAATAGCCCAGGTCCGGCATGTCGGCGCCGGGCGCCACGTTGCGGTCGGACAGATCCTGGCCCGCGCAGAAGCCGCGGCCGTTGCCAGTGAGCAGCAAGGCCCGGCAGTCGCCGGCCTCCACCGCCGTCTGCACTTCGGTGAGTGCCTGGCGCACCTCCTGGTGCATGGCTTCGTTGAAACTGTTGAGGCGATCCGGCCGATTGAGAACCAGAGTGGCCACGCCGTCGCGAAGCGAAAATTCGAGGGTGTCGTAGGCCATGGTGCGTCTCTTATCTCTCGTGACAGATGACGTGTGAGGAGTTTCCGAGCATAGCTCAAACATGACACCAGTCAATACATAAGACACATATTCGTGTATCGCATTTGCGATCAAAAGGATTCCATCGCCATCTTTTTTGGGAATTTTTTTATTTTAAAACAATTACTTGTAACAACGCCCTCGCCCCACCCCTTCATGTTACACGATTAGTCCTTTGATCGAGCATTACAGGTCATGTAGCTTATTCGGCCTACCTTTACGGCCCCGGCCCCGCTTTCCTGGAGACCCGCCATGCCCTGTTATCAGCTTGAAGGCATCACCCCGGTGGTGCACCCGGACGCCTATGTGGACCCCACCGCGGTCCTGATCGGCGACGTGATCGTCGGCCCGGACTGTTACGTGGGCCCCTGCGCCAGCCTGCGCGGCGACTTCGGCCGCCTGATCCTGGAACGCGGCGCCAACTTGCAGGACACCTGCGTGATGCACGGCTTCCCCGGCACCGACACCATCGTCGAGGAAGACGGCCACATCGGCCACGGCGCGGTGCTGCATGGCTGCCGCATCGGCCGCAACGCGATGGTGGGGATGAACGCGGTGATCCTGGACTACGCGGAAATCGGCGAATCCTCCATCGTCGCCGCCGGCGCCCTGGTCAAGGGCCGCTTCACCTGCCCGCCGCGCTCCATGGTGATCGGCGCCCCGGCGGTGGTGAAACGCGAACTCAGCGAGGAAGAAGTGCGCTGGAAATACGAGGGAACCCTGGAATACCAGGAGCTGGCGCGTCGCTACCAGCGGGCGATGAAGCTCTGCGACCCGCTCACCGAGCAGGAAGCGGACCGCCCCCGCATGCAGACCAACAAGATCGCGCCGAAAGGCGAGGAAGCGGCGGGGTAGCAAGCTGCAACAAGGTGGCGATGGGGCCGTGCCGGTCAATGGCCAGTTGAAAGTTCAAAGTGAAAAGTTGAAAGGCCGTGGCCGCGCGGCTTTCCCGCGGCCTTCGGCCGGTTAGGGGCTTGCGGCTTGAAGCTTGTGGCTGCCGCTCTTCCCCGCGGGCACGGCTTTTCAGCCCCCACAACCCAACCCGCGTTTCAACTTTTCACTTTGAACTTTCAACTGCCCCTATTCCAGCCCACCGAAACGCTGATAGAACCCGTCGCCGGCTTCCGGCAGCGGGCCCTGGGCGGTTTCCGCGTGCTGGCTGACCCAGGTTTCCGCGCCCTGGCCGGTGAGCCGGTAGAGGTTGCGGGCCAGCTGCCGGGCAGCGCGCCCCTCCCAATCGGCGGGCAGCAGTTCATCGGGCAGCAGCGGATCGCGCAGCAGCAGCTTCCGGTATTCGTGAATCAGCAGGGTGCGCGCCAGAAAGCACTCCCGGGGCGGCAGGGTCCGCTCCTTGCGCATCTGATTCCACAGCGGCCGGAACTGATCGAGAAAGCCCCGATAGCCCTCGGCCAGGTGATCCAGATTCCAGGCTTCGCGTACCAGACGGCGCAGGGGCCGGGTGGCGAATTGATCCACGGTATCGGTCTGGAACAGAATGACGTCGTCCAGAGCGCCCAGCTCCTGAAGGGAGGCGTTCAGTTCGGCGCGGTCCACGCCCGGGTGCGCCAGCACCGTGGGCGCGAAGGCGCCAAAGCCCATCCACTCCAGTTCCTGGCGCACGTCCCGGCGACGGTCGGCGTCCAGTTGATTGAGGATCACCAGGGTCCAGGCGCCATCCCAGGCCGGCTGACCACCGGAGTACACGCGCTTGAAGGCTTTTTCGAAGCGCCGCCGACCGGCGCCGGTGAGGCCGTAATAACTGCGCCGGCCGACCTTCTCGGCGATCAGCCAGCCCTCGCGGGTGAGCCGGAACACGGAGGTGCGCACCAGGCGCTGGTTAACGCCCATGGGGGCCAGCAATTCGATCAGGCTGCCCAGCCAGACGGTGCCCCCGCGGGGCACGATCGCATCACCGAACACGGTGATAATCAGCGAGCCGGTGCGCAGCGGACGGCGCTGCTGAAAGCGTTTGATCAGCGTTTCCAGATGCTCGGACTGCAGGTCCAAAACCCTATCCCCTTATGCGCCAACGGGCCCTCGAAAAGATTCGACATACTACCAAACGGCCCCTCTATATGACACAAACAACACACGAATTCCACGCTAAATCGGGCACTTGGCGGCATAGGTCCACTTTTATGACACATTAAACACCTTATTGACTTGCATGGCGTATCGCTTTATACCTGTGCCTATCGTCGGGCCCGGATGGGACATCGGAGGCCCGCCATAAGAACAACTGGCATACGTTTAAAGGTGCGATAATGAAAAGAATGCTGAAACAGCTGGCCGCCGGCGCGGTCACCGCTCTCGGTCTGACCCTGGCCACCGTGCCGGCCCAGGCCGCCGATACCATCCGAATCGGTTCCTTCCTTTCTGTTACCGGACCGGCCTCCTTCCTGGGCGATCCGGAATTGAAAACCCTGGAACTCTACATCGACAAAATCAACGGCAGCGGTGGCGTGCTGGGCAAGAAGCTGGAGTTGATCCACTACGACGACGCCGGTGACGCCTCCAAGGCCCGTACCTTCGCCAACCGCCTGCTGCGCCAGGACCGGGTCGATCTGATCGTGGGCGGCTCCACCACCGGCGCCACCATGGCGGCGGTGCCGCTGATCCAACAGGCCGGCGTGCCGTTCATCTCCCTGGCCGGCGCCGAGACCATCACCACACCGGTGAGAAAGTGGGTGTTCAAGACCCCGCAGTCCGACCGCCAAGCCGCGCGCCGGATCCTGATGGACATGAAGGACCGTGGCTTCACCAAGATCGGCCTGATTTCCGGCACCGGCGGCTTCGGCGCGTCCGGCCGCAACGTGACCAAGGAAGAGGCCGGCAACTTCGACATTGAGATCGTCGCCGACGAGACCTACAACCCGAAGGACACCGACACCACCGCCCAGCTTACCCGTATCCGCAACACCGACGGCGTGCAGGCGATCCTGAATTTCGACTTCGGCCAGGGCCCGGCCATCGTGACCCGCAACTACGCGCAGCTGGGCATCGAGATCCCCTTCTATCAGTCCCACGGCGTGGCCTCCGACAGCTTCCTGGAGCTGGCCGGTGACGCCGCCGAAGGCCTGCGCCTGCCCGCCTCCGCGCTGCTGGTGGCGGACAAGCTGCCGAAGTCCGACCCGCAGCACGACGTACTGAACCGCTATAAGAGCGACTACGAAAGCCACTACAACGAGTCGGTATCCACCTTCGGCGCCTACGCCTACGACGGCCTGCAACTGGCGGTCCAGGCTCTGATGAAGGCTGGCGGCACCGATAAAGCCAAGGTGCGCGACGCCCTCGAGAACATCGACGGCGCCGTGGGCGTGACCGGCACCTACCGCATGAGCGCCGAGGACCATATGGGCCTCACCGCCGAATCCTTCCGCATTCTCGAGGTGAAGGACGGCGGCTGGGCGCTGACGGAATAAGTCCTCACGCCTGATCGCGGCGGCGCCGCCGCCGCGATCTTCCCCGCCCTTCCCCCACGACCTTCCCGGGCAGAATCATGTTCAGCGAGTTTTTCCAGTTCACCTTCTCGGGGGTCACCCTGGGCGCCATCTACGCGTTGGTGGCCCTGGGTTTCACCCTGATCTACAACGCCAGCCATGTGATCAACTTCGCCCAGGGCGAATTCCTGATGATCGGCGGCATGGGCACCGTGGTCCTGATGGACGCCGGCGTGCCGATCTATTTCGCCATTCCCCTGGCCATCGCCATGGCCGGCGTGGCCGGCATCCTGCTGCACCGCCTGGCCATCGCCCCGGCCAAGAACGCCGACGTGGTCACGCTGATCATCATCACCATCGGCGCGTCCATTTTTCTGCGCGGGCTGGCGCAGGTGTTCTGGGGCAAGGAATACCACGCCCTGCCGAATTTCAGCGCCACCGAATCAATCAACCTGGGCGGCGCCATTCTGCTTACCCAGAGCCTGTGGATTCTGGGCATCGCCGCCGTGCTGGTCACCGCGCTGGGGCTGTTTTTTACCCGCACCGCCCTGGGCAAGGCGCTGCTGGCCACCTCCATGAACAAGGAGGCGGCCAGCCTGATGGGGATTAAAACCGGCGCCATTCTGATGATGGCGTTTGGCATCTCCGCGGTGATCGGCGCCGCCGCCGGCGTGATCGTGGCGCCCATCACTCTGACCTCCTACGACATCGGCATCATGCTCGGCCTCAAAGGCTTTATCGCCGCCGCCATCGGCGGGCTGGGCAGCAGCACCGGCGCCATTCTCGGCGGCCTGTTGCTGGGCCTGGCCGAGGCCTACACCGCTGGCTACATCTCGTCGGACTACAAGGACGCGGTGCCCTTCGTGATTATCCTGGCGATTTTGTTCTTCCTGCCCAACGGTCTGCTGGGCAGCCGCGCCGTGGAGCGAGTGTAATGAGCGAAGCGATTCCGCAAAGCCCGTCCCGGGTCCGCGCCACCGCCAAATGGCCGGGGCTGACGGTGCTCGCCGTGGTGCTGCTGGTGCTGCCGTTTCTGGCCGGCAACGACTACCACTACGACCTGATGATCAAGATCGCCCTGACCGCCGGCGTGGCGGTGGGGCTCAATCTGCTGGTGGGCTACGCCGGCCAGATCAGCCTGGGCCACGCGGCGTTCTACGCCGCCGGCGCCTACGGCAGTGCCCTGCTGGTGCAACAATTCGAGCTTACCCCGGTGCCGGCCATGGTGCTGGCCGCGGCGGGCGTGGCCGTGCTCGCCTGGCTGGTGGGCAAACCGATCCTGCACCTGAAGGGCCACTATCTGTCCATGGCCACCCTGGGCCTGGGCGTGATCGCCGCCATCGTCATTAACAACGAGGACCAGCTCACCGGCGGGCCGGACGGCCTGCCGGTGGCGCCGCTGAGCCTGTTCGGCCATGAACTCAGCGTGTTCGGCAGCTACGACCTGTTCGGTGTCGCCATTACCGGCACCCAGGTGTGGTACGGCATCGCCGCCGGCTTCCTGTTTCTGTCGGTGCTGTTCGCGCTCAACCTGATCGACTCGCCCCTGGGCCGCGCCCTGCGCGCCCTGCACGGCTCGGAAATCGCCGCCCAGGTGGCCGGCGTGGACACCGGCAAATTCAAGCTGCGCGTGTTCGTGATCTCCGCCGTCTACGCCAGCCTGGCGGGCAGCCTGTACGGCTACTACGGCGGCTTCATCACCCCTAACATCGCCTCGTTCACCCACTCCATCGAACTGATCACCATCGTCGTGCTGGGCGGCATGGCGTCCACCTACGGCGTGATCCTGGGCACCGTGATCCTGCTGCTGATTCCGCAGTTTCTGACCGGCTTCCAGGAGCTGGAGATGGTGCTGTTCGGCGCCATCCTGATGGTGGTGATGATCTTCATGCCGCGCGGCCTGGTGCCGACCATCGCCCGCCGCTTCCAGAAGGAGGCCTCATGACCGCATTGCTTTCCGTGGACAAGCTGGGCAAGGAATTCGGCGGCGTGCACGCCGTGGAAGACCTGAGCTTCCAGGTGGAGAAAGGCCGCATCCATTCCATCATCGGCCCCAACGGCGCCGGCAAGACCACGCTGTTCAATCTGATCACCGGGCTTTATCAGCCCAGCAGCGGCAGCGTGCATCTCAATGGCCGCAGCCTGGCCGGCCACCAGCCCCATGAGCTGGCGCCGCTGGGCATGTGCCGCACCTTCCAGAACCTGCAAATCTGCATGAACATGACGGCCCTGGAAAACGTGATGCTGGGCCGCCACCGGCACCTCAAACAGGGCACCTTCACCTCCCTGTTCAAGCTGCCCGCCCTGCGGCGGGCGGACCAGCAGTGCCGCGAAGAATGCGCCGAACTGATGGACTTCGTGGGTTGCGGGCAATACATCAAGCACCACGCCTCGGCGATGCCCTACGGCGCGCTCAAGCGCCTGGAAATCGCCCGCGCGCTGGCGGCCTCGCCGGATATTCTATTGCTCGACGAGCCCGCCGCCGGCCTCAACCGCACCGAGACCGACGCCCTGCGCGACGTGATCCGCCGGATCGCCGACAAGGGCATCACCGTGGTGCTGGTGGAGCACGACATGAAACTGGTGATGAGCATTTCCGACCAGGTGCTGGTGCTCTGCTACGGCCGCAAGCTGGCCGAGGGCACCCCGGAGGAGATCCGCGCCAACCCGGACGTCATCGACGCCTACCTGGGCAACCGTCATTCCCGCGAGGAGGCCACCGCATGATCACCACCGTGACCGCCGACCCGCAGACCCAGCAACGGGCGCGCCCGACCGACGACCCGCGGCCCGCCGGCGAGCGCGCGGACGGCACCGACGCCGCCCGTGGCACACCGCTGCTGGATCTGAAGGGTATCCGCACCGGCTATGGCCGCATCGAGGCCCTGCACGGCCTGGACGTGGCCATTCACCCTGGCGAAACCGTGGCCCTGGTGGGCGCCAACGGCGCCGGCAAGTCCACCCTGCTCAAGGTGATCTCCGGCCTGCAGCCGCTCACCGGTGGCACCGTGACCTTCGATGGCGAGAACCTGAACCGGCGCAAGGCCGCCGACCGCGTCCACCGCGGCATCGTCCAGGTGCCGGAGGGCCGCCAGGTGTTCGCCGGTCTGTCCGTGGAGGACAACCTGATGCTGGGCGCCTTCAGCCGGCGCCGGGACAAGGGCGTGGCCGACGACCTGGAAGCCATGTACCGGCGCTTCCCGATCCTCAAGGAAAAGCGCCGCCTGCACGCCGGCAATCTGTCCGGCGGCCAGCAGCAGATGCTGGCCATGGGCCGCGCGCTGATGGCGAAACCGCGCCTGCTGTTGCTGGACGAACCGAGCATGGGCCTGGCGCCGCTGATCATCGAGGAGATCTTCGGCATCATCACCGAGCTGAAACGCGAGGGCATCACCATCTTCGTGGTCGAACAGAACGCCTCGGAAGCCCTGGCCATCGCCGACCGGGGTTATGTGCTGGAGACCGGCGACATCGTCGCCACCGGCAGCGGCGAAACCCTGCTCAACGACGACAGCGTCAAGGCCGCCTACCTGGGCGGCTGACCCGCCGCCCGGCCGCCCCTACACCGATCAAGACGCGGTCAGCGCCCTGAAAAACGCCTCCGCCACCGGAGTAAGCTGCCGGGCGCGGGGGTGCACCACGCACCAGGAGCGCTTCAGGGGCAGCCCCTCCACGATCAGCGTCACCAGCCGGCCGGCTTCCAGGTCGTCGGCGCAGGCTTCCCGGGGCAGCACCGCCAGCCCCAGGCCGGCGCGCACGCCGGCTTTGATGGCTTCCAGGGAGCCCAGTTGCTGGCAGCGGCGCGGGCGCAGCCCACGGCTTTGGAACAGCGCCTCGAACACACGGCGGCTGCCGGAGCCGGGCTCGCGGACCAGCAGCGGAAACTCCAGAAAGCGGTTCAGGGACACATCCCCCACTCCGGCCAGCGGATGGTCCGGCGGCGCCACCGCCACCAGCCGGTTTTGCCGGAACGGCACGAAGCTCAGGCGCCGGTCGTCCGGCACCAGCCCCATGATGGTCAGGTCGTAGCGATCCTCGCGCAGGCTTTTCAGGGCCTCGCCGTGGTTCATCACCTTCATGCGAACCTCCACCTCCGCATGGTGCCGGCAGAAAGCGGCGATCTGGTCGGGCATGAAGTACTGGGCGCTGGTCTCCACCGCCAGGGTCAGGGTGCCCTGCATCACCCCACGCAGTTCCGCCAGCTCCATTTCCGCCTGCCCCAGGCGCTGCATCAGATCCTGGCCGGCGCGCCGCATGGCCTGGCCCGCCGGTGTCAGCGACAGCCGGCGACCCAGGTAATCGAACAGGGGCTCGCCGATCAGATCCTCCAGATTGCGCACCTGGGCGCTCACCGCCGGCTGGGTCAGGGCCAGTTCCTCGGCGGCGCGGGAATAGCTCTCCTGCTGGCACACGGTCAGGAAAATGCGCAACTGGCGCAGGGTCAGGCGGCTGAGGTAGGCGGTACTCATAGGATCAATAAATCAGGGCCAGAAGGTAAGCGTGCACTTACTTATAAGTAATTGGTTATGTTGTGACATAGTAATATCAATTTCTTTATCCCGCCATTTTCCCGGTACCGTGCGGTCACTGACGCCCCCAGGGGCCCTCGGGAGACGCAGCATGCCGATAAGAAAAATCCTCATCGCCAACCGCGGCGAGATCGCGGTGCGCATCGTGCGCGCCTGCGCCGAGCTGGGCATCCGCTCGGTGGCGGTGTTCACCGAGCCGGACCGCTACGCCCTGCACGTAAAGCGCGCCGACGAAGCCTACAGCCTGGGCGACGACCCGCTCGCCGGCTATCTGAACCCGCACCATATCGTCAATATGGCGGTGCAAACCGGCTGCGACGCCCTGCACCCCGGCTACGGCTTTCTCTCCGAGAACGCGGAGTTGGCCGAGATCTGCGCCCAGCGCGGCGTGACCTTTATCGGGCCCTCGGCGGAGGTGATCCGGCGCATGGGCGACAAGACTCGCGCCCGCCAGGCGATGATCGAGGCCGGCGTGCCGGTGACGCCGGGCTCGGAGAACAACCTGAGCGGCCTGGACGAAGCCCGCGCCGAAGCCGAACGGGTCGGCTACCCGGTGATGCTCAAGGCCACCTCCGGCGGCGGCGGTCGCGGCATCCGCCGCTGCGACAACGAGGACGAGCTGGCGCGCAACTACGAACGGGTGGTCTCGGAAGCCACCAAGGCGTTCGGCAGCGCCGATGTGTTCCTGGAAAAATGCATCGTCGACCCGCGCCATATCGAAGTGCAGATCCTCGCCGACGACCACGGCAATACCATCCACCTGTTCGAGCGCGACTGCTCGATCCAGCGCCGCAATCAGAAACTGATTGAGATCGCGCCTTCCCCGCAGCTCACCCCGGAGCAGCGTACCTACGTGGGCGATCTGGCGGTGCGCGCCGCCGAGGCGGTGGGCTACACCAATGCCGGCACCGTGGAATTTCTGTTCACCGGCAACCAGGTGTTTTTCATGGAGATGAACACCCGGGTGCAGGTGGAGCACACCATCACCGAGCAGATCACCGGCGTGGACATCGTGCGCGAACAGATCCGCATCGCCGCCGGGGAACAACTTGCCTACCGGCAAAGCGACGTGCGCCATCAGGGCTTCGCGTTGCAGTTCCGGATCAACGCGGAAGACCCGAAGAACAACTTTCTGCCCAGCTTCGGCCGCATCAGCCGCTATTACGCGCCGGGCGGCCCGGGGGTGCGGGTGGATACCGCCATCTACACCGGCTACACCATCCCGCCGCACTTCGATTCCATGTGCCTGAAGCTGATTGCCTGGAGCCTGACCTGGGAGGACGCGCTGGAGCGGGCCAAGCGGGCGATCAACGACATGCGCCTGCAAGGGGTGAAAACCACCGCCCCCTATTACCTGAAGATTCTCGACGATCCCGGTTTCCGTAGCGGCCAGTTCGACACCAGCTACGTGGACACCCACCCGGAACAGCTCGACTACTCCGAGAAGACCAAACCCGAAGAAATCGCGCTGGCCATCGCCACCGCGATTGCCGCTCATACCGGGCTTTAAGCGCAGGAGATTCGCCATGAATACCAACGCGAAAAACAGCAAGAAAATCGAAGTCACCGACGTGGTCCTGCGCGACGGTCACCAATCCCTGATCGCCACGCGCCTGCGCACCGAGGACATGTTGCCGATCTGCGAACAACTGGACGCGGCCGGCTTCTGGTCCCTGGAGGTGTGGGGCGGCGCCACCTTCGACGCCTGCGTGCGGTTTCTCAAGGAAGACCCTTGGGAACGGCTGCGGCAACTGCGCCAGGCACTGCCCAACAGCCGCCTGCAAATGCTGCTGCGCGGCCAGAACCTGCTCGGCTACCGCCACTACGGCGACGACGTGGTGGACGCCTTCGTGGAACGCGCCGCCGCCAACGGCATCGACGTATTCCGGGTGTTCGACGCCATGAACGACCCGCGCAACCTGGAAACCGCCCTGCGCGCGGTGAAGGCCAACGGCAAGCACGCCCAGGGTACGCTCTGCTACACCACCGGCCCGGTGCACACCCCGGAGCGTTTCGTGGCTCTCGCCCGGCGCCTCGCCGACATGGGCAGTGACTCCATCGCCATCAAGGACATGGCCGGCCTGCTGACCCCTTATGCCACCGGTGAACTGGTGGCCGCCCTCAAGGACGCGGTGGACCTGCCCCTGTTCCTGCATTCGCACAACACCTCCGGGCTGGCGCCGATGTGCCAGCTGAAGGCCATCGAGAACGGCGTGGACCACATCGATACGGCCATGTCGCCGTTCGCCGGCGACACCAGCCACCCAGCCACGGAGTCCATGGTGGCGGCCCTGAAAGGCACGCCTTACGACACCGGGCTCGATCTGGAGAAGCTGCAGCCGATCGCCGACTACTTCCGCGAGGTGCGCAAGAAGTACCATCAGTTTGAAAGCGACTACACCCGCGAGGACATCGGTGTGCAGGTCAACCAGGTGCCCGGCGGTATGATGTCCAACCTGGCCAACCAGCTGAAGGAACAGGGCGCCCTGGACAAGATCGACCAGGTGTTCGCGGAAATCCCCCGGGTGCGCCAGGACCTGGGTTACCCGCCACTGGTCACGCCCACCTCGCAGATCGTCGGCACCCAGGCGGTGATGAACGTGCTCGCCGGCGAGCGCTACAAGACCATCACCAACGAAGTGAAGCGTTATTTGCTGGGCCACTACGGCGCCGCGCCGGCGCCGGTGGACACCACCCTGCAACGGCGCGCCGTGGGCAACGAGGAGGTCATCGACCAGCGCCCGGCGGACCTGCTGCCCCGGGAACTGGACAAGCTGCGCCGGGACATCGGCGAGCTGGCCGGCAACGAGGAGGACGTGCTCACCTTCGCCATGTTCCCGGACATCGGCCGTGCCTTCCTGGAAGAACGCGCCGCCGGCACCCTCAAGCCCGAGCCGCTGCTGCCGCCGGACAGCGGCCAGGCGGCCGCCGAAGTGGCCGGCCAGCCCACCGAGTTCATGATCGACGTGCACGGCGAAACCTATCAGGTGGCGATCACCGGGGTGGGCCTGAAGGGCAGCGACAAGCGCCGCTTCTTCCTGACCCTGGACGGCATGCCCGAGGAAGTGATCTTCGAGCCGCTCAACGCCTACCAGAAAGGCGACGGGGAAGGCGGCCGCAAGCAGGCCGGCGGCCCCGGCGACGTGACCACCAACATGCCCGGCAACATCGTCGATGTGCTGGTGGCGGAAGGCGACGAAGTGAAAGCCGGCCAACCGGTGCTGGTGATCGAAGCAATGAAAATGGAATCCGAGGTACAGGCCCCCAGCGGCGGCACCGTGCAGGGCATCTTCGTCGCCAAGGGCGACCGGGTGACCCCCGGGGAAGTATTGATCGAAGTGCGCTGATTCTTTCCCTTACGGGAACGACTCCACCGGCGCCCGCCCGGGCGCCGTTTTCACCGCCGCGACGTTTGCCTTAACCGTCGCGGCGTTTTTTCAGGATTCTTTCAGGAACGGCAGCTCCACGTGGTAGCGGCGCGGATCATCCGGTGCCACCCACACGGTGAGCGGTTGATTACCGAGCATCGGGCCCGGGTCGGCCCACAGCGCATCACTGCGAAACAGATGGGTCTCGCCACTCGCCGGGTCCCGCCATTGGCACACGATCCGGTAAGGATGGCGATGGTTGATACTGATGGAATGATCCAGCACCACCTCCACCGGCTCGGCGGCCACCTTCCGGCCATGCTTGCGCAACCAGGCCACCTTGCGCGCCTTCCATCTCGGCCACAGCAGCAGGCCGCCGCCGACAAGGCACAGAATCACGCCCAATACGCCGGCGATCAACGGCGCGCCCCATTGCGAAAAGAAACCTTGAAGACGAGCATCCTCGCTGTGCCCCGGTGCGTACAGCACCTCCACCCGCTCGCCCACATCATAGGCTGGCGGGCGGCTGCTCATATTGGGCACGAACACCACGCTCCGACCATCCCGATCCCGAAAATGCACCTTGGGGCTGTACAGCACGCTCCCTTCACTGTCCCGCTTGGGCACCAGATCGGTGACCACGCCGGCGGCGGTCACCGCGGTCTCCAGAAAGCGCGCGCTGTTCCAGGCGGCGGTGCCGCCGCCGGCCAATGCCAGCACGCCGAACGCGAGCAGCCCGGCGCCCGCCACGGTGGTTACTTTCATACGGAATGCTCTCCCCGATTCATGCCTTGTTTCGTATCGTTGCCCTGGTGGTTCGAGCGCGGCACCTTACCGGCTTACCCCGCGGGATGCCGAGCGGCAACGCACGAAAACGCGCCGTAAAGCAGGACCCGGAATCCACGGCAAAGAAAGTGCCACCGGTGTGTCACACGGTTCCACTACTCTCCCGCGCTGATCCTTTACGCAGAAGCCATGGGAGCCGACCGTGCCTTTCCAACTCCGTTTTTCCGCCCTAGCCGTCACCGGTTTGTCACTTTTCCTCGCCGCCTGCGGTGGCGATGATGACCACCATGGCGATGCCTCCGACGCCGCCAAACCACTGAACCTGCAGGTGCTTTACACCAACGACCATCACTCTTACTTCGAAGGCCAGAGCTTCGACCTGAACCTGGACTACGACGCCAACCAGCCTGGCGGCGAAACCGTACGCCTGAGCCTCGGCGGCTTCCCCCGCATCATCACCGCCATGAACGACTACCGGGACGACCACACCCTGGTGCTCAACAACGGCGAGCTGAACGGCACCCTCTATTTCAGCCTGTTCAAGGGCGAGGTGGACTTCAAGGTATTCAATACCCTGGGCCTGGACGCCTACCAGCTCGGCAACCATGAGTTCGACGAAGGCGAAGCACATCTGCGCGACCTGCTGGAAACCGCCAACTTCCCGGTGATCACCGGCAACATCCGTCCCACCGTGGACAGCCCGCTGTTCAACAGCGACATCAAGCCCTACGTGGTCAAGGAAATCGACGGCGAGAAGGTGGCCGTGATCGGCGTGCTGAAAGTGGAGAAAACCCGGGAATCCTCGCTGGTCACCGACGCGGTGGAATTCGACGACGAAATCCTGTCCGTGCGCGACCACATCTATGCGCTGAAGGATCAGGGCATCAACAAGTTCATCGTGCTCAGCCACCTGGGCTATGAGTTCGATCAAGTGCTCGCCGAAAATGTGCGCGACATCGACGTGATCATCGGCGGCGACACCCACAACGTACTGGACTCCACTGGCGAACTGGCCGCCATGGGCCTGGAGGTGGACGGCGACTACCCCACCGTGGTTCAGGACCCGGACGGCAAGCCGGTGTACATCGTGCAGGCCTGGGAATACGCCAAGGGTCTCGGGCGGCTGAACATCGACTTCGACGCGGATGGCGTGGTCACCGACATCGACGGCAACATGGAACTGCTGGTGGGCGGGCCCTACCAGGTGCAGGACGCCGGCGGCGCCTGGGTCACCGCCGACGCGGACCAGACCGCCCGCATCAACGGCGTGATCGACGATCTCACCACCATCCGCACCGCCGAGGAATCCCAGCAAATCCTGGACATCCTGGCGCCCTATAAAGAGCAGATGGAAAGCTTCAAGCAGGAAACCCTGGGCCAGGTCACCGAGCCGATGCCCTTCGAGCGCATCCCGGCGCCGTTCAACGCCGGCGACACGCCCACCGGCAGCTACGCCGCCTGGGTGGTGGCCGACGCCTTCCTGAAGTATCTGCCCAAGGCCGACGTGGCGATCCAGAACGCCGGCGGCGTGCGCGCGCCACTGAACGACGGCACCTTCACCGTGGCCAACGCTTACGACATCCTGCCGTTCTCCAACACCGTGGTCACCATCGATATGACCGGCGCCGAGATCGTCAAGGTGCTTAACGAAGGCCTGGACTACGCCCAGGGCATCTCCGCCTCCACCGGCGCCTTCCCCTACTCCGCCGGCCTGCGCTACGACGTGACGCTGGGCGCCCCGGAAGGCACCGGCATCGAGAACGTGGAAGTGCGCGACGACAACGGCAACTGGGCGCCCATCGTGGAAAGCGAAACCTACTCGGTGGCCACCAACTCCTTCACCGGCCAGGGCAAGGACGGCTACGTCACCTTCGGTGAGGTGCAGGCGGCAAACCCGGACGCCTTCGAAAACTCCAACGTCACCTACGTGGTGCCCCTGCTGGAGTACTTCCGCGAAGAACTGCCCGATCAGACCCTGCCGGCGCTGGACCCGAACCAGTACAGCCTCAAGTCCGTCACCGACCTGCGCTAGTCGCCGGAACGATCAAGCCGGGCGGATATTTCCGCCCGGCTTTTTCTTTCTGAACAGCATGGCAAGCGCCGCCAACAGAACCATGGGCCCCGTTGAGCCACCACCACCGCCCCCCGAATCGACGGTTTTATCCAGCAGCGTGCCGATACGTGCCTTGAGAACCGGACCGCTGTCTTCATCGTCCTGCTCATACCAAAGCACCATGGCGGTATCGTCCGCCAGCGCCACCTTGGTCAATGCGGAGCTTTCGAACAGCCCGGCTTCGCTTTGCGCGATCACCGTCGGGTTGTCACGAACGGCCCGATGACCGTAGACCACCGTGGCATAACGCTCGCGGGCGCCATCGTCACGACTGTGCGTCCACGCCAGGATGGCGCTGTCGCCGGCGCCCGCATCCAGGTCCATCCGATCCGTGGACGATTCAAACGCGGTACCGCCGACCCGGGCCGAACCCGCCGCCGTGCCGTCCGCGCGCCAGCGCTGTATATGCTGGCTGTAGACCAGCTGCTGACCATCGTCTTCGCTTTGTAGCCAGGCGCCCAGGTAGCCGCCGTTCGCGGTGGCGTCCAGGCTCACCGAGCCCTGGTACAGGCCATCGGCATCGTGGGCGTTGTTGTCGAAGCGGAAGTCGCCGTCGCCGAGGCTATAGCCGGCCAGGTCATAACGGTGAGCCAACAACACCGTGCCCTGCTCCTCTTGTTGGGACCAGACCGCCATTCCCGAGCTTTCCTGGAGAGCCACGGCCAGAGGTATTTCCGGGCCGGGCGCGCGCCTGAAAGCAAGGGGAGCACTTATCCCCATGCCGTCCTGACCGAACACCTGCACCACATACTGAGTGATAGGCCACTGCAACATGCTCAGTGAGAACAAACCCTGCTCGTTCATCGCCACATCAAGATAGCAGTTACTGCCACCAGCGGCATGCTCGGACAATCCGCTGGACGAGGCGGTGCCATCGCTGTTGATCAATTGGAACAGAACGGAGGTTCGACATTCCGACGTTCCTCCGTTGTTACCGCTATTCCAAACCACGACACTATTACCGGCGGGGCTGGCGGCGATAACCGGATCAGAGAGGTTGGGATAGTTCTCAGTTTCGAAGGTCTCGCTTATGACCAAGGCATCGCCCAGAGGCTCGCCATTCTGATCGAAGCGGGCGACCCGCAAGGACTCGGTCTGGTCGGCGGCATTACGCTCCAGCCAGGTCACCGCGAAGTGGTTGTCCGGCAGCGCCGCCACATCGAAGCCCACGAACCGCACACCCGCGTCAGCGGCGTACAGATTGATCGGCTCTCCGTCGTCCAGCACCGAGGCCGCGCTCACGCCCGCGACGAAAGCGGCACCGACACCGATCACCAAAGGAAAAACCCGAAAACCGTTCCGCGCCATAAGGCGTCCCTCCCTGAAAATCAGACTCCAATGAATGGGCGGTCGCCTCTGAACGGGCGACCTGCATCCGTTTGAATCTAGCACAGACCGGCTAACAGTACCCCGGCACCCGCGACAATGACCGAGCCGGACCCGGTCATTGTCGCTAGCCGAAGTACCCGTGGGCTTCGGCCTGGGCGGACAGCCAGGCGCCCAGGCCCACGCCCTGGTCGCCGAACTGCTGATACAGCCAGCCGGTGCGCTCTTCCGCCCGCGCCGGCTGGTCCCAGCGGGACGCCCCCAGAAGCAGAGCGGCGGCGCCCACCACCATCAGGCCCAGCCCGCGGCCCAACGATGCGATCATCCTTGGTGTCTCCTGAATCGGCCGGTCAAACTAGCGGAGCCAGCCGGCGCACGCAATCCAAGCCACCGAGGTTCGTGAAGCCGCCCGCAACCCGGCGCGAGCGGGTATGATGAGGTCGGGCGGTAATGCTGCCTGACCGAACAACAACGATAACGAAAGAGGGAGAGCCATGACTTTCTTCAAACGACTGCTGCCGGCGATCGGCCTGGCGGCCCTGGTGGGGTGCCAGCACGCACCGCCGGTTGAACCGGCGGACGCCATCTGGCTGAACGGACCGATCATCACCATCGACGACGCGCACCCGGACGCCGAAGCCGTGGCGGTGCGCGACGGGCGCATCGTCGCCGTGGGCAAGCGCAAGGCGGTGTTGCGCTACCAGGGCGAGACCACCGTCATGCACGACCTGCAAGGCCGCGCCCTGCTGCCCGGCTTCGTGGACGCCCACGGCCATGTGTTCTTCGTCGGCTTCCAGGCGATGAGCGCCAACCTGCTGCCGCCGCCGGACGGCGGCGTCACCGATGTGGCGTCCATGGTCGACACACTGAAAACCTTCTCAAAGGACTCCGTGCTGCGCGAACAGTTCGGCCTGATCTACGGCTTCGGCTACGACGATTCGCAACTGACCGAACAACGCCATCCCACCCGGGAAGAGCTGGACCGGGTGAGCACCGATCAGCCGGTGCTGGTGATTCATCAGTCCGCCCACTTCGGCGTGGTCAACAGCGCCGGTCTTAAGCAACTGGGCATCACCGCCGACAGCGACAACCCCAAGGGCGGCGTGATCGGCAAGGACCCGGCCACCGGCGAACCCAACGGCCTGCTGGAGGAGAACGCCTTCTTCATGGCCCTGGGCAAGCTGTTCCCGAAAATGAACCCGCGGCAAGCCATCGCCATGCTGCGGGAGGGCGAGAAGCTCTACACGCGCTACGGCTACACCACGCTGCAGGACGGCCGCAGCGCGCCGATGCACGTAAAGATCGCCGAAGCGGCGGCCAATGCCGGAGCCCTGCGGGCGGACATCGTCTCCTACCCGGACATTCTCAACCCGGGCGTGGCGGACCTGATGGTGCCGCCGTTCTATCACAACGTGGAGAGCACGCCGCAATACCACAATCACTTCCGCATCGGCGGCATCAAGCTGACCCTGGACGGCTCCCCCCAGGGCAAGACCGCCTGGCTCACCGAACCCTACTACCAGCCGCCGGAAGGCAAGGGCGCGGACTACGCCGGCTACGGCGTGGTGGACGACGACAAGGTGGTGGAGGTCTACACCCAGGCCCTGGAGAACCGCTGGCAAACGCTGACCCACGCCAACGGCGACCGGGCCATCGACCAGACGATCATGGGCTGGCGGGAAGCGGAGGCGCGGGTGCCCGGCGTGGACGTGCGCCCGGTGCTGATCCACGGCCAGACCCTGCGCAAGGACCAGATTCCGGCACTGCAGGAGCTGGGCATCTTCCCGTCCCTGTTCCCCATGCACACGTTCTACTGGGGCGACTGGCACCGGGATTCCGTGCTCGGCCCGGAGCGGGCGGAAAACATCTCCCCCACCGGCTGGCTGCGCGAGCGGGACATGCGCTTCACCACCCACCACGACGCCCCGGTGGCGCTGCCGGATTCCATGCGCGTGCTCGACGCGACCGTGAACCGCACCACCCGCAGCGGCCGGGTGCTCGGCGAGAACCAGAAAGTGGACGTGATGACGGCGCTGAAAGCGATGACCCTGTGGTCCGCCTGGCAGCACTTCGAGGAAGACCGCAAAGGCTCCATCGAAGTGGGCAAACTGGCGGACTTCGTGGTGCTCTCGGACAACCCGCTGACCGTGCCGCCGGCCACGCTGATCGACCTGCACGTGGAAGAAACCATCAAGGAAGGCGCAAACATTTACCACCGCGCCGCCGACGATAGCGCTGGCGCGCCGCCGGCCCTGGGCCTGGCGCCGGCCCTGGCCGCTCATGCTCATGAACATGACCACTACGGCGGTGACGGCTGCTTCGCGCCGGGCCTGGAGGTGATCTTCCACCGCCTCACCGGCACGCCGCACTAAACGATCGCAATACTGAAATCAGGTCCCCGCTTCGGTGGGGACCTTTCGTGAAGGAGAGAGCACCATGAAACTCTGGGGACGCGCCAACTCCACCAACGTGCGCAAGGCGCGCTGGTGCGCGGCGGAACTCAACCTGAACCCGGAACTCATTGAAGTCGGCGGCGCCTTTGGCGGCGTGGACACGCCGGAATACCGGGCCATGAACCCCAACGGCCTGGTGCCCTGCCTGGAGGACGACGGGCTGGTGCTGTGGGAATCCAACACCATCGTGCGCTACCTGGCCCGCCGCTATGGCCAGCCGCCGTTCACGCCCGAGGGCATCGAGGCCTGGGCCGAGGCGGAAAAATGGATGGACTGGGCGGCGATTTCGTTCGCCGAGCCGTTCAAGCAGCTGTTTCTCAATCGGGTGCGCCGCCCGCCGGAGGAACGGGATGACGCCGCCATGGAGCAGGGCCGGCAGGTGTGCGAAAAGCTGATGCGCATCGCCGATGACGCCCTCCGTCACCGGCCGTTTCTGGCCGGTGACACCCTCACCGTGGCCGATCTCCCTTTGGGGTGTTTTGCCTACGCCTGGTTGTCCATGCCCATCGAGCGCCCGGACCTGCCCCACCTGGCCGCTTGGTATCAGCGCCTGACCGAACGGCCGGCCTTCCAGACCGCGGTGATGACGCCGCTGACCTGAGTACGGTGTTACAGATGGCGGAAGCCGCCGGTCACGGACCAGCCGCGCCCCGCCACAACGCCAGGGCGGGCCCGGGGTCAGGCGGGTCCGCGCCGGGCCGTTACTCCTGCGCGCACTCGAACGAGGCCGCTTCCATCGGGTCGCCGCCGTCGATATAGCGCGGCCAGGCCGGATAGTCGCACAGCGGCCGGGTGCGGCCCGGTGCGCCCACGGTGTCCGTGGTCACCTGATTCTCCGGCGCGGTGCCGTCTTCCACCCAGTCCTCCAGCGCGGTCAACGAATCCCAGGTGGCGTTGAAGCTGAGGCTGGCCGCGTGGCCGAAGCCCGCCACTTCATAGAAGCGCACGAACGAATCCACTTTTTCCGCGCCCATCTGATTCAGCAGCCGGCCGTAGTACATCTCGGTGGCACGGGTGCTCACCAGCACGTCGGACATACCGTGGGCCAGCAGCAGCTTGCCGCCGCGCGCCTCGAACGCGGAAATATTGGTGCCCGCGTTCAGGCCCACGCTCAGCTCGCTGATGCGCTGCGCGTACTGGGGCGCCGGATTGATCGGGTCCAGGTTGTAGGAGTTGAAGGAGGCGTCCCGGGCCACGGAGTACTTCACCCACTGATCCACCAGCACGCTCAGGTAGGGCGCGTACTGCGGCATGTTCGGAAACACCGGCGCGGTGTAACCGAAGTTCAGGAAGGTGATGGTGTTGCCTACCGGGGTGCTGGTGTCGATGCCCAGATCCGCGCCCCACACGTTGGAGCCCGGGTAGCCGGTCTCTCCGCTGGCCAGCGGAAAGTTGAAGGTCACGCCCTGGTCCATGGTTTTCAGGGCGTTGATCTGCGCGTCGGACAAACAGCTGTCGCCGTCGTCACCACCGCCGGGGCAGCGCAGCGGATTACCGTTCACCATGGCCGTGGACGGATCGAAGATCGCATTGCACTGGCGCTGGTCATTGATCAGCTCGTCCGCCAGCCCGTCCAGCTCGTCGCAGGCTTCCAGGGCCGCGTCCAGCAGCAACTGCCGCTTGGCGAAACTCGGGTAGGCGCCGGGCTGGGACAGGGCGCGGCTGTAATGCTGGCCGGCCAGCAGCGCTTCCGCGTCGTTCCAGGCCGGGTACCAGGCGATGGCCCCGTCCCAATCGTCCGGCCAGCGCTGGATGCTGGTCAGCGCCTCGCGGCCGCCGGTGGAACCGCCGGCGAAATAGCTGTGCGCCGGCGCGCTGCCGTAACGCTTGTTGATGATGAACATGGAAGCATCGCGGGTTTTCTTCAGCGCATCGCCGGCGAAGTTGTCCACCGCCTCGTCATTCAACCCCCAGCGGCCGTCCTGGGACCCGAGCGCATTGGCCTGGTGCCCGGAGTCGCTGGCGAAGGTGGCGTAGCCGCGCGCCACCGGCAGCGGCTGGTCCACCGCACCCTGGGCGATATTGCCGGTGATATTGGGGATGGAACCGTTGAAACCGCCGCCGCCGAACATCAGCGCTTTCTTGTTCCAGTCGGCGGGCAACGCCACCTTGAACAAAATGTCCGGCGCCGCCGGGTCCACCGGCGCGATGCGCCCCTCCACCAGGCAGTGCTCCGGCAACGCCGCCGCGCCGCTGCCGCTGGCGGCCACCACCGTGGCCGCCGTCACCTCACCGCCGGAGGTCGCCAGCGCGAACGCATCGGCGGGAATCGCCAGCCCGGGCAACTGCTCGCAGCTCAAGGATTGGGGTTGGGGTTGTTCGACGTCATCGTGGTCGCTATCGCCACCGCAGCCCACCAGGGCCAGGGCGGACAAACCGCACAGAGTGATGCCCAGCCGTTGCAGGCCGTTTGTTGTTTTCATGATGCTCTCCCGGTGTTGTCGTTATTGGTCGGGTTGTCTGTCTTGGCACCGTGCCCGGCGCGGGCACGGTGTTCTGGCATCATAGGACGGCCGGCGACTATATTCACTCGAACGTTAGTGAATAAACATAAAGGTGCTTTTCGGCTATCGCCCTTTGTTACACACCAGGCATCGCCACGAACCCCGGCAACGCCTTGATGCGCTCGATCCAGGCGCGGATGGCCGGGTACGGCTCCAGGCTCACGCCGCCTTCCCAGCCCAGGGCGATGTAAGGAAACACCGCGCACTCGGCCAGGGTCGGCCGGCCCAGGGCCAGCCAGCGATGCTCGCTCAGGTACCGCTCGATCAGCGGCAACACCTGGTCGCTCACCGCCAGGGCCCGCGCCTTATCCAGCGGGTAACCGAACTTGTCGATCAGCCTCGCCGCGTTGGGGCCCGCGTGGATCTCGTTGGCGGCAGTGGAGAGCCACTGCATCACCTCGCCCTGATGGGCCGGGCTGTCCGGCCACCATTGATGGCCGCCGTACCGGCGCGCCAGATAAACCAGGATCGCCTGGAAATCGCGCAACACGACATCGCCGTCCTCCAGCACCGGCACCTGGGCCCAGGGGTTCAGATCGATGAACGGCGATTGCTTGTGCTCGCCGGCGGCCAGATCCACCGGCACGCGTTCCAGCTCGATGCCCACCAGAGCGGCGAACAGGCGCACCTTGTAGCAATTACCGGACAATTCCATATCGTACAGTTTCATGGCGAGACTCCTTATTCGGTTTCCGGAAGCAGCTGGTTGAACTCCAGCACGTTGCGATCCGGGTCGCGGATAAACAGGGTGATGCGGCGCGGGCCCAGGCGATGGATGCCCTCGGTGATCTCGATGCCCGCCTGATCCAGCCACTCCTTCAAGGCATACAGGTCGTCCACCACGAACGCCGGATGGGTCACGCCCGGCAGCTTCACCGGCTCGTCCAGCAGCACGTTGCGGCCATGGGGCAACCGCGTGCCGTTGAAAATCAGATTGATGCGCACACCACCCGGCGTCTCCATTTCGTTGGCCTCGAACCGCTCGAAGCGGCGCACCTCCGTGAACCCGAGCTGCTCGTAGAACGCCACCGCCTCCTGGCGATCACTGACGCGGATGCCCACGTGGTCGTACTCACGAATGGGCTGCGGCTGTTTCATCACTGGCTCCCTCTGTGAAACGGAAGCCCAGTACACGCCGTTCTTTGATTTCAATAAATGGCGCCAACCTGTTAGCTTTATTCAGCTTTTCGCAACGATGGAGCCGCGCGCCTCCCATGGACAAACTCAAAGCCATGAGCACCTTCGTCGCCATCGTCGACCAGGGCAGCCTCTCCGCCGCCGGCGGCAAACTGGACCGCTCCCCCGCCGCCATCGTCCGCACCCTCGCCGGCCTGGAACACCATCTTGGCGTGCGCCTGCTCAACCGCAGCACCCGCCGCCTCGCCCTCACCGACGAAGGCCGCGACTACCTGCAACACTGCCGGCAGATCCTCGCCGATATACACGCCGCCGAAACCCGCCTCGACAGCCACCGCAGCGAACCCGCCGGCACCCTCTCCATCACCGCCCCGGTGATGTTCGGCCACCTCCACCTCACCCCCCTGCTCAACCAGTGGCTCAAACAACACCCGCACATGCGCGCCGAACTCACCCTCCTCGACCGCGTCACCGACCTGCTCGAAGAAGGCTTCGACCTCGCCCTGCGCATCGGCCACCTCGCCGACAGCACCCTCATCGCCCGCCCCCTCGGCCACACCGGCTACGTCCTCTGCGCCAGCCCCGACCTCCTAGAACGCGGCCAACCCCAACACCCCAAAGACCTCGCCCACTGGCCCACCGTCTGCTTCGCCCCCGCCGGCAGCACCTGGCGCTTCCAGGTGGACGGCAAACCCTGGCCCCAACGCATCGACCCACTCATCCGCGCCAACCAGGTCGACACCCAACTCGCCGCCGCCCGCGACGGCCTCGGCCTCTGCCGCGTGCTCAGCTACCAGGCCCAACAGGACTTCGAACGCGGCACCCTGATGCCAGTGCTCACCGCCTACAACCCGCCGCCCATGCCCGTGCAGTTCGTGTTTCCGCACAGCCGTTTGCTCTCGCCGCGGGTGCGGCATTTTATCGAGGCGGTGGAGGGGGCGTTGAAGGAGCGGTTGGCGGGGGCGGCCGGGGATGAGGGTTAGCGCGGGGCGGGAAGTGCCACGATCGTGAGGTCATCGCTCAGACGTGCGAAATCATCCACGTTGACCGTGACGAATCAGCTCTAGATCGCGAGCGGCTTGCTCATAGATCCTGCGATACGCTTCATCGCTGACGGTACGGCGCTCCAAAGGAAGAGTGGTTTTAACCAGCGACTCTTCTTCCTTGCCCGCTGGGTACTTCGCCGTCTCCTCGCGAACACTCATAGCACCGCTCGTACCAGCGGCTTTCGCACACTCTTGCCAATCTTCAGGGCTCAGTATCGTTGCCATCGTGAAGCACCTCCTAAGCAGACCGTCAGCCTATCACACCCCCTAAGTAGAGCTGCAGACCTGAGTAACCACACACTCACACCAAACGCTAAAGCCGCCGCCCGGCAAGGCAGCGGCGCGGGCGACTTGGGCCGGCGACATAACTGGCCATGGAGTGGGACGCCGGACGAGTTCGGCGTTAAAGCCTCGGTGGATGCACCGGGGCTTCTCGCTTTCTGTGTTCTGAGCCGTTCAACCTGATTCCTGCCAGTCGTCAACCTCGCAGGCGCAACCGCACCGAAGCCTCGACATCGCGGGCCACCCGAATCATCGCGGCCACCAGCGATTCGTCAACTTCCAGATGGCCTTCGTACTCAGCCAGATTGCGTCTCCGGTGTGCCTGGTCCAGCACCCGCCACTGAGCGTTCGGCAAATCCGCCGTGTGCTTGAGACATAGAAAGACCAGATAGCGGCTTTCCGAGCGGTAGCCCTGCAAGCGAAGGGCGGTAAGCGCCAGGGCATGGGCCGCGTTGTAAGCCAGATCGAAACGGCTCTCCAGGCTCAGGCTTTCCTGCTCGGCGTCGGCCAGTCGGCTCTGGCCGGAGAGGAACAGGCCGTTGAGTTCGGCCTCGGCGGGCGGTTCAGGTTTGAGCTGGCCGGTGCAGGCCAGATTCTCCAGAGGATCGGAAGTCATCGGGTAAGCGTCCTTGCAACAGTATGGTGTCCCCCGAAAGCACCTTATGCAGGAACGGATTGCCGTCCCGCAGCCGCTTCTCGAACTCCGCGTTGGTGTACAACGTCGGATTGATCGGCCGCCCCAAGGCGCTCTCCACATCGACCAGCATCCCGTAGGCCGATTCAAGAGTCAGGGTATCGGACACCAGCAGCAGGTCAATATCGCTCGCCGCCGTCGCCCCGCCCTTCGCCACCGAGCCGTAGACCAGCGCCAGATCAATGGCCTCCGGAGAGGCTGCCAGCGCCCCCCGCAGCGGTTCGACCAAGCCCACCGTCTTGCGGATCAGAGCCACCAGCTCGGCATGGATCGGCGATTCCGGATTGGCCTGGTAGTGCTTCTGGTTGCCCACCCGAAACACCCGGACCAGCCCACTATCGGCCAGCTTCTTCAGCTCCCGCTGCACCCCGCCGGACCCCATGCCCAGCAGGCCGATCACCTCGGCGCCGAAGAAGCTCCGCTCCGGCTGGCCGAACAGCAGCCCCAGCACCCGCTGCTGGGTGCTGGAGAACAAGGCGTCGGCCAGGGAGAGGCGGCCGGGACGGGTTTCGATACCGTGATTTATACCCATAATGGGTAACTATAAACCCAATATGAGTATTCTGATATGGGAAAACTCATATTGAGTCCCCAGAACCCCAAACTGGGTACCCAGCCAACAACAGCGCTCAAACACCGCCCCGCCTACTTCCAGTACAAAGGACAATCGGCTCACGCTCGGTCGCCTCGGTATCGTGCGCCACCTCCGCCCGCAGCCAATAACCACGGGACAGGCCGAAGAAACGACACAGCCGCAGATCCGTATCCGCGGTGATGGCGCACTTGCCGGCGACGATATCGCCGATGTGCTGCGCAGGTACGCCGATTTCCTTGGCGAGGCGATTATTGCGGAAGAGACACAAATTATTGCTTACCCAATAGCGATATCGTAAAAGGGATAAAAACAACACTGACAAGGAGAAGTTGGGGGATGTTATGGCTACTCGAAGGGCCAATATTCTTATTCTGTGCAAGACCTACCCATCACCGAGCAAGCGATACGCTGAAACATCCTGCGTGGCCGGCATGGAAGAGACCGGGCGCCTGATCCGGCTTTATCCCGTTCCTTTCCGGTTTCTTACCGAGGAGCAGAAATTCAGAAAATGGCAATGGATCAACGCAAGGATCGAAAAGGCCAGGGACGATCATCGCCCGGAAAGTCATCGCATCTACGTCGACGACCTGGAGCGTCAAGAGCCGCTTTCTACACGGCAAGGCTGGCTAGAACGCCGGCAAGCGATACAATCAATCCCTATCTTTAGCAGCTTCGATGATCTGGAGCGCGCCCGAGTAGAACAAGACATCTCGCTCGGCTTACTCCGCCCCAAGAAATTGGTGGAGTTGGAAATTAACCCCACCAAGGAAAAGGACTGGACCCAGGAGGAGCTGGATAAATTGATGCAGCTCCAGAAACAAGGTGAGCTTTTTCAAGAGACCCGAAGCAGCGTTCGTGTTCTCCAGAAGATCCCCTTTGATTTTCATTACCACTACGAGTGCGAAACCCCGGCGGGACCACAAATTTATAAGAACAAAATCGTGGACTGGGAAGTCTGCGCCCTGTATCGAAAACTCATCGCGCAACACGGGCCGCAAGGCTGGCAAGCACCGTTCCGGGATAAGTTAATGCGCCAATTGGGTGAAACCGACTTGCTCTTTCTAATGGGCAACATGCACCGGCACAGGCATCAGTGGCTGATCGTCAGCCTGATCTATCCACCTAAAGAGCCGCAGCAGGCTCTTTTCTGATCGACAGATGATCGATAGTGAGGCGAGGCTGAATCTTCTGGCTCGCCTCTGCCACCAGGCGACGATGGCAGAAAGTGGCGTCCGCCTCGAAACAGATCAGGCAGGAATACGTAGCACGCGACTGATCCACCACCTGATTCAGGGCTGTCTCCTGACTCTGGATGTAACGCAGAAAGTCCTTCTCATACCTGGACCAGTCGCCATCAAGCTTGTATTGCTCCCGGATCGGCTTGGGGCACCCAAGCTCCCGGATATGGCGGTAGGCGATACCGGCCTCAGCCAGCTTCTCGGAGAAAGCCGTCTTAGAAAAGCCCCGCTTACGGGAAATCGGATACTGGCGCACATCAATGATCTGGTCGACACCGGCCTCTCTGAGGCCCTGCACGAAGGCCTCGATATCAACGCCTTCATAACCGGCGGTGTAGAGCAACATAGTATTTACCTGCGAAATGACAGCACTTCTGGCAGAGCATTGTCCATGGGCCAACAGCTCCTGTCCATGTCCGATCTCTTACCCCGCAAGCCGCCTGATATTAACGCTCACAAGCCGGGGAGCCGAGACTATGCGAAGTTTACGAGGCACCCTCAGCAGCTTTTGCAATCTGTACCAGACGGGCATTAAAGCTCACCGCATCCTTGGCGTAATGGGCCCGCCGATGGCAGTTCGGGCACAGCGCAATCACGTTCTCGGGGTGGTCCGGCCCACCATCGGCCACACGGTGAAGATGGTGGCACTCAAGATAAGGACCTTGTGACGAGGAAAACGGCGCCGGCTGGGCACAGCCCTCGCAATAGCCTTTGGCACGCCCCAATGCATAGCGTCGAATAGCCTCCGCCCGGTAGTAGGCAACTCGCATTCGAGTTTGTGGCTCGACAGTGCTAACGGCCTTCGGGAGCGCCGCATCCCGAAGCTGCGCCAGCGAATAGCGCTTCAGCCTATCTGTATCGCCAGGGTCGTAGAGCGGCCGAGCCTCCCGCACCGGCGAGGAAGGAGGCGACGAATTCACATCGAGATGGAACACCAAGGCCTGACGCAGCTCACCATCCCGGTCAGGCCGCTCTTCCTGGTGGTAACCAATACAGTCCGCCTGCCCGATATAACGAACGTACCCACGGCGCGTGTATTCGAAGAGGTGCAACGTCTTGCCATCTTGCTGATGATGGGCAATGGCACGATTACCAGCAGTAAGCGCCATACCCCCGACTTGCCCCGCCCCGGTGTAGAAGAAGACGCCCTCTTTGAACTCGTCCGTGTACCCGTGCCGACCGCCGGTCTCTGAGACAAACAGGAACACAGAGGGCGCGTTCTTTGGTGTGGAGATACCGCCCTGCTGCTGCCCGCCATACACCTCATGAATCTGCGAACGGCGGTGATACTCCTTCCCCACTTCAAACACAGTGCTTCCCCAAGCCAATCGGACTGCCTAGACGCGCAGGCCAAAGCCAGAGCGTCGACGATTATTGTTCGCCAGGGATCATAACGGGTATGCGCTCTTGGTTGCAGCCTCGCAAGGGGAAGAAATCAAGGGATCGATGAACAGATCTAAGGGTACAGAGTGACAGGAGAGCGTTAAAACGGCCGTAAAGCGAGGCGGGTATCTGAGCGACCCTTCACTGGCGCTTAGGGGAAGGCGGCCACGAAGTGGCCAGCCTCCTCCGTTCAGGTCTGTATGAGCTTCAAGCCGCGACTAATGAACGGGCCACACTGACCTTGGCCGCCAGCGTTTCGCTGTGCTTGGCCAGCCACATGTCGTTGAGTAGCTGCAAGTTGAGCCAGAACTCCGGCGTGGTGCCCAGTACTTTAGCCAGCAAAAAAGCCGTTTCGGCGGTGACACCTCGGCGGTTACCACAGAGCTCGTTAACCGTTTTCCGACCCACGCCCATTGCCTTAGCAAGTTCGCCTTGGGTAATCCCCAAGGGTTCAAGAAACTCTTCTTTGAGCATCAAACCAACACTCGTGGGTTGATGCGCCGGAATCCTCAATGCTTCAGCCATAACGCACCTCATTTTCTCATTACCGGTAGGTATGTGGGTCCAGATAGAGACCTCGGGCCTCACCATGGTCCCACTGAAAGACCAGCCGGTATTGCTTGTTGACTCTGATTGAACACCATCCCTTCAACTTACCGCTCAAGTGCTCAAACTTATTGCCGGGAGGAACCATAAGATCCTTCTCTCCCTCTGCGGCATGGATGATTTGAAGCTTTCGCCTTAACGCACTCTCTATGTGGCTGGGAATATGCCGTGTTGATTGACCACCAAAGTAATAGTCATCCAACCACTGATCTCTGAACTCATTGATCACGACGAATTGTACCCTGTGTCGATATACGTTACAAGCCAGGATACCCGTTGCCTATGGGCCGATCCCTGGCTCCCCCAGTTCGCATCCTATTGTTTTTGATCGCCTTTATTGGTGGCAGCAGTAAAGCCAGACCAATGTCCTTACCCACCCCAGCAGAACATACTGGCCGGTAAACGCAACCCTCGAAGGAGGACGCCCTACGACCACAAGCTTGCTGGAAAGCCGCCGCCCACCAAGGCGGCGGCGTGGGCAGCGGTCAGGGGCCAGAAGGCTCTGGTGCCGCCGAGATCACCAGGCGGCCTTCGCTGACTTCCACCTCCAGCGGCGTGCCGATGGCGAAGCCGGCCTCGGCGAGCCAGTAGCCCTTCACGTGGACCCAGGGCACAGGCGGCTTGGGTGGGCGGCTTAGCTGGACGTGGAGCGGGACGCCGGATGAGTAGTACTGCCCAGGGTGGACCTTGAGGTGGCGGATATAGGGAAATTCGCGGTTGGCTTTGGGGGTTTCGCTTTTACCCACGCGGGCGCGTGGCTTATGATTGCGAGCAGCCATGATGGACTCTCCTACAGTCTGTTATGGTTAGCTGCCTTCGGGTGTTGCCGCACCCGGAGGCAGTGCTTCTTAAATTAAGCCTCAGGAACACCCAAGTCAACCGACCTATTTACTTCCCTTTTCTTTTTTATCTACAAAAACGGAGTTAAAATTCAAACAAAATCATTAAAGAAACTCCGCGATCCGCACTCCACTGTAGGCATTGAGTATTATTGCAAGCTTATACTTAAGTATAATAAAAACGATGAATACTTAAGACGGCAGTCATATGGGCGCTTCTGAAGCGCGATTATTCCTGGACGAGTCTGTTTTCGACTTATTCAATTTTGAAATATAAATGCTTGACGCTATACTGGAAATTATCATCGCGCTTTGCCAGGATCTAAACCGGATGGAAATTGCATTTTCTAATAAAAAATTGCGCGAAATTTGCAATAACGAATGCTTTGCCGCGACACATTTAGGTCCACATTTAGCCGCCACCATACAGAAAAGGATTGCCGATCTGGCAGCAGCTCGGCGAGCTAGCGATCTTTTCTTCATGCCATGGATTTCAACTGTCACAGCGGCTGAATACGGTGCTATTATTCTAGTTGATCTAGACGACCAAGGAACTTTGGTCTGCGAGCCTCATACCCGTGTAAGGAAGCCGCTCTCACCCGCTAGCGACGATATCGATTGGGACGCAATTTCACGTATTAAGATACTGGAAATAAGGGGGCCAAAATGAGGAATGCTTCTGAATTCAGGCCGGACTGGGCTAGCCCTCCCGGCGCCACTATAAGCGATCTAATGGCCACTTTTAGTTGGACGAGGTCGGACTTTGCTGATCGTCTTGGTGAGACAACCTTGCTGGTAGAAGAGCTCATTTCAGGTAGAGCTCTTCTGACAGATGAACTCGCTAGCAAGCTGGCCTATGTGTTTAGCTCTTCTTCCGATTTTTGGTTGTCGAGAGAAAACCAATATAGAGCGTCTCTTGCCAATATTGAGGAAATTCGGGAATGGCTCTCTGCGCTACCCGAAACCTATATGCAGAGGCGGGGTATCATTCGGAAGGGAAAGCATTTATCTGAAAGAGCATCTATACTTCTTGACTTTTTTGGCTCCTCATCTGTCGATGAGTGGAAGGTTGAGCACTCCGGAAAAAACCGGCTCGCAGCGTTTCGTACTTCACCGAAGTTAGAGTCGGATGAAGGAGCCACTTTAGTTTGGCTTCGCCAGGGAGAGCATGCGGCGGATGAAATTGATTGTTCTAAATGGAACTTGAGAGGATTTGAATCCTCTCTCAAAAATATCAGGAATCTGACATTAGAAAAAAATCCTGGGATATTTATCCCAAAATTGCAAAAGATTTGCGCTGACAATGGGGTGATAGTTTCAATCATTAGGACCCCTCCGGGCTGTCGAGCCAGTGGTTCTGCGAGGTTTCTTTCTAATGGCAATCCGCAAATTTTGCTCAGCTTCAGACATCTATCGGATGACCACTTTTGGTTTACTTTTTTCCATGAGGCTGCGCATCTCATTCTTCATAGCGAGTCTGGCTTGTTTTTGGATGGGCTTGATAATGAAACGCGTGACAGGAAGGAGATTGAGGCAAATGCCTATGCCTCTGACCTGCTGATTCCCGAAGAGTTTTTACAAGAACTCGAAAGCCTTCCTTTAACGTATCGGCCCGTTATGAGATTTGCTCGAAAGATTAGAATAGCGCCTGGCATCGTTGTAGGGCAGCTTCAGTTCAGAAAAATATGTCCACAAAATAGACTAAACAAGTTGAAGACAAGGTATAGGTGGGAATAAATCAATTTACCTTTACCCCCGAAATTTTTTATATTTGCTGGGAGATTTCTGCCAATTGCATAGGGCATCTTCCATCTCCTGCATGCCAACACCAATAAACTCGGATAAATTTATAAGCTTTCTGTCCAGTTCGGAAGGAGAAATATTAGCGCTGGAACTTCCTCCGTATAATAGCCTGGCACCCTTAAGTGGACCTTTTGTTCCTACTAGGTACGTTGAGTCAGGCTCAATATTAGCAAGCCCAAGCTTTCCCAGCATAGCAAGAAAATCAAACTTCGCCAGCCTGCCAAACCGCGCAACATTCATTTCTCTATAAAGCCATCTAAAAGCTCCTTTAGGATTTTCTCCTTCAGTCAATGCTCTTTCAATAAGTTTATCATGGCCTTCATATTCTGTTACCCACCGAACATAGCTTGCAATTACCTTTCCGGTAAACGAGCGGGCGCCTGGCCTTATCGATTCATATTTGCGATGATTCCCAAATTGGCCTGGTAATACTCGAATTCTGCCGTAATTGACCGCAATCCAATCGCCTAGTATATCGGGGTCGATGGCCGCGTTCTCCCACCTCCATGGAGTTTCTCCCAATGCTCCGTAGATATTCCGCATTAAGGTCCATCCGGTCGGATAATGCTTGCCAAAATGGGTAGATAAAAATACGAGCCAGCAAGCTTCATCCAGATCACCCCGCCGACGATATAGCTCAGCGGCTTTCAGAGGATCAAATAAATCATGAGTGGGATCCGCCCTACCTGGACTAATTTCTCTAGAACCTATCTGACGGACATAGTTTACGCGACGAATGCTGTCCACGAATTGTGAGGAGAGCGAGCTAAGTTTATTTGAGCCAGATATGCCTATTAAAGGGCCCTGCTCCTGAGAATACTTCAAAAGATCGCGTTCAATTCCATCCTTGATTGCCTTATCTCTTGCGTTCAACAGAGCACCTCTCTTGTGTTCTTGGTGATCCAGGTTGTAATTCCGGACTTAACCTTCGAAGTGACACCAAAGCTACTTTGGATGTTGTGATTAAAGCCTAGAACATTAACATCACGCTTTAGGCATACCCCGCCTACTTGTGATATTTTGCCCTTGTAAGAGAAGCCCTTAACGCCGCCACTATTCTTTCTCGGCAAACTCCACCCAGGAACATTTTTGCGGTTGAGGTGAGTGCCGCTAGCTTCTTGAAGAGCTTCAATGACGGACTGACCATTGAGGATAAGGACTTCTATATTTGAGTGCCTCAATATATTTCCCAGAGTATTTCCCGTAGCGGCAATAAGCCCTGATCGCTTTGACGGACCAAGCTCGCCCCACTTTTCGAAGGTCGCAAACGGAACAATATCTAAGTGACAAACCTCAGCAAACATACCATAGTAGCTCAAACTCGACCCCGAAAATATCCGCTCTAAAGCGCGAAACCAATTATCGTAAGGGTTTCCATTAAAGTAATTTTCACACGCGTCAAAGAGGCTTTTCTTATGTCTCGGATCGGCTTCACTCCAACTTTGGATATCCAGGGAAGATAACGTATGAAATCGACGAGCGCCCCCCGTAAGCTCATTCCCGTATTGATCGACAAACTCCCGATTGCTAGGATTTAGACCCAGCGTCGCCATTTTAGACTGGGCGATACTTCCAAATGATAAAACGGGCTGAGCCCAAGGTATCACAGAGAAGCTTTCGAGATTTCTGCTTTCCATTTGCAGCAGAAGGTTCGAAATAAGTTTGTGCACAATCATCTCCCGCCCTTTCACTCTTCAAACAGCGTCAACTGACGCTCATGCAACGTTGCTTCAACTCGTAACTGTTGCTTCAGGCGCTTCGCAGATGCAATGATTTCTGGTCGCGTAGCAGCGATAGCCCCCAGCCGTAGGGCTTTGGTTCGGACTGACACCGTAATGTCGTAATGTGGGTAAGACGCAGCGCGCTGAAACCAAGCCCTCCTTAGTCCTATCTTCGCAGCAAACTGGTGCAACTCCTCAAGAGAGTCCGCTAGCAGATGGCACCATTCTTTACCGCGCCAAGGAATCCTCACATTGTCCACGTAAACAGCCATCCCGGAACACCCTTTATTTTCTTTTCACTATAATGCATATTATGCAAAATGACAAAGCCAACTATCACACATGATCAGGCTGCGGAGCTCGCAGCCCAGATCCGGAACGCGAGACAGGAACGCCAGGAAACCCTCGTTTACGTTCAGTCTTGCACCGGAATTAATTGTGGCCAACTATCCAGGTTCGAAGCCGGAAAGTTTAAGACAGCCTCAAAAAATTTGCAAAAACTTTGCCATTATTTGCAAATTGACCTATATGATATTTGCGCCAGGCCGACACTTGGCGCTCGTATAGACAAATTTGCGAGTCAATCGAACAAACATCTGAGAATTGCTGAGAATTTGGTCGAACTACTGGAAAGTATAAAGCTCATCCCTTAAAGTCTTCGCCGCAGCTCTCTATCGTCTAGATATATCCGATAAAATTTGCTGGAGAGTTCATCTCTTACAGCGAATGCCATTTCTTCATTGTGATCTTTGGCAAATAACGCGAATGCGAGAATTAGTCGCCAAATATCAGACCAATAGTTGCTTTCAGGTAAATTATCAAAAGTGCGGATGCCTTCGAGCCTCACTCTCTCTGCAAATTTAACGGCTTCCTGAAGTGATTGTAATGGCTGTACAGAAGGCATCGCCGGCATGGGGGTTGGGGTGAAGTATCCCTCCGAAAGGTACTCCTGGGCTCCTTCGTAATCCGTATTATACAAATGCATACTTCCTACAAAATGCTGATAACACCCCATTTCAACCTGGAGCTCGGTGGCTATAAGCTCCTGAATCATCGTGAAAGCATAAACGTCGTGAACAAGTCCTCTGAAGGCGTCGTTTGAGCGCATATTCACTAAAAGGTGCAATTTATTTTCTCTTAGAATAAACTGCAAAGTATTAGTGCAAGGCACCGGGCCATCTCTATCTACGACTAGGTCGGCGGCGGAAAAGAGCTGAATTACTGCTTGTCTGGAAGTGGGCTTTCTTTTTAGTAAATTTAAAATGTTATCGATCTGGTTAATCTTGCTATTATTATCAGTGCCGTGGCTATAACTAAAAAGGCGATCTCCATACCCTGAATTCACCTTCCCGTTCTCATCGGCAGCTTCCGGATAATTGGGCAAAAAATACTTAATGAAATCCAACTCATTGTCTCCGGTAAAATACCAGAGCAATTCACCTAAAAGGCTAAATATTTTTCCTCGCGAATAACTTCTGCTTACTCTCATTCTAGGATTGGTTAGAATGATATGTGTGCAGATAAGCTCCTTGAACTCCCCCTTTGATGCACTAACCTCCAATTCAATTGAAAGAAGCTTTCGGTAGAGAGCATTTAGGATGTCATCTAACGATTTTTCTTTAATAAAGAATCCAGACATTTTCCCCTCAATGTGAAACGATCAAATTTTTATTTGATGCCCATCCAGAACCACGATAAATCTTCCTTGTTTGGCGATATATAATATTATATAACATTTAACTCCCAAACATTATTATCTATTTTTGTGAATAGGTGTTTTCTTTGGATTTAAAGCGTTCAGGAAGAGGCGATCACCATCTAATTTTTGCTCGGTTCACGCAATTAGTCTTTCCGGATAATTTTCCGATTGAGACTTTTCCTGTAAGGCAGCTATATGTAGCTTTTTTCTCTCATGGGCACCAGGTTCTTGTTCCGACTATGGCAATACGAAATTATGCGCTTATAGATCAACTTCTTAAAACTTTTTTGTTCAGTGCCCCATCCTTCGGCCTAGCGCCATCGACGTCGGGCTGTGATTATTCAGATTGATCCGCTGTGGCATCAACCATCTTCGTTGTCGTCAATATCAAGAAATCAATCAACCTTTAATATCGACAAACCTGTCAACCGTAGTTACTACTGGTTTAGCGCAATCGAAAACACTTTAAGTTAATAAATAGAAAAAGTGTATAAAAAAAGGTTCATCGCGCTTTAGCGGGAAATCGATGCGAGGGGTCTCTATCCGGGACGCGGATCTGTGTGGGTGCCTTCCGGGATCGCTCAAGCCGTCCCTGGGCGCTCCCGTTTTTGGCATCCCTGCCAAAAAGGGTCCCGGAAGGCACCCACACAGCTCCGCTCCGAGGTAGCGGAACCGTTCCGGGTCCGAACAACGATGAACCAGGGGGGTAGAGGTGGCGGCTCCGTAGAGCCCATCTTTGAGCCGGCAGGCTCCGTTTTTCGCTCCGCCAAGCGTTTGAAGTGGCCCGCAGCGCTGAGGTTCAGCGGTTCAGGGTGCCACGGACCAAGACGGATTCAGGAACCAGAAGGAGTAAATAGGTAGGGGCGGACAGTGAACCGAGTTACGTTGTTTGTGCGACCAAGCAACCACGCGAGGACACTGCCGCCATGGGCGATGCTACGTTCCCCGGGGCCGGCTGGGAAGGCTTTATCGCCACCCGGTTTGTTCCGCTCTCCGACTCCCAGTGCCAGATTGACCTGATTCCCGATCCTCAAGTGCCGGCCCGTTGCCCGCGCTGCCGGCGCCCCTGCTCCCTGATCCACGACACCACCGTACGCCGCATCCGCGACCGGGACCTGTTCGAGTACCGGGTCTGGTTGTCGGTGCCGATACGCCGGGTACGGTGCGTCACCTGCGGTGTCGGGCGAGAAGCACTGTCCTGGCTGGCGCCCCGATCTCGTCTCACCCACCGGCTGCGCCAGCACGTCGAGGTCCTGCTGACCCTCCTGCCGATCAAGCAGATCGCCGAGCTAACGGGCCTGCACTGGCACACCCTCAAGAGCCTGGACAAGGCCCGGCTGGCCCGGGACCTGCCCGAGCCGGACCTCGGCCGGGTCCGCTATCTGGTGATGGATGAGTTCGCCTTGTTCAAGGGCCACCGCTACGCCAGCGTGGTGATCGACGCCGAGACCCGGCAGGTGCTGTGGGTGGGCGAAGGCCGATCCCGGGAGGCGATCCGGCCCTGCTTCCAGTGGTTGGGCCCTCATTGCGAGCACATCGAGGCAGTGGCCATGGACATGAACACCGCCATGGACCTGGAGGTACAGGCCTGGTGCCCCAGGGCCCGGGTGGTCTACGACCTGTTCCATGTGATCGCCAAGTTCGGTCGGGAGGTGATCGACCGGGTTCGGGTGGATCAGGCCAACCAACTGCGCCACGACAAGCCCGCACGCCGCGCCGTGAAGCGCTCTCGCTGGCTGTTGCTGCGCAATCCGGAGAACCTGAAGGGGGAGCAGGCCGGCGAACTGAAGGCCCTGCTGGATCTGAACCAGCCGTTGATGACGGTGTATCTGATGAAGGCCCAGCTTAAGGAGCTCTGGTACGCCCGCACCGAACGGGCCGCCCGCTGGCGCTGGACACGATGGTTCAACATGGCCCAGGCCAGTGGCCTGGCCCCATTGATCCGCTTCGCCCGCCTGCTCAAGCCCTACGCCGAGGGCATCATCGCCAGTGCCGCTCACCGCCTCAACACCAGCGTCCTGGAGGGCATGAACAACCGCATCAAGGTCATCAAACGCATGGCCTATGGCTACCGGGACAGCGATTACTTCTTCCTCAAGATCAAAGCCGCCTTTCCCGGGAATCCGCGATGAACCAAAAAAAAGCCCCGGCAGGGGGGTGCCAGGGCAAGGGGTAGTCGGCTTCGCGGTATCGCCTCAGGCGGCGATGGCGTTGCGAAGTTTCTTCAGCGCGTTGTTTTCAAGCTGGCGGATCCGCTCGGCGGAAACGCCATATTCATCGGCCAGTTCCTGCAGGGTGGCCTTCTGGTCGGCCAGCCAGCGACGCTCGAGAATGTCGCGGCTGCGTTCGTCCAGGGTCATGATCGCGGAACCCAGCTGGCGGGAGCTGCGTTCCTGGTAATCTTCCTCGGCGACCAGATCCGCCGGGTCGCTGTTGTCGCTGTGCAGGTAGGCCGCCGGCGACGGAATGGCGTTGTCCTCGTCGTCGTTGGTGGGGCCGTCGAAGCTGGCGTCGAAGGCGCCGAGGCGGCCTTCCATTTCCTTCACCTGGGCCGGGGTCACGCCCAGATCGTCGGCCACCCGCTGCGCTTCCTCGGTGGTCAGACGGCCGAGGCGCTTTTTCTGGCCGCGCAGGTTGAAGAACAGCTTGCGCTGGGCCTTGGTGGTGGCGACCTTGACGATGCGCCAGTTCTTGATCACGTACTCGTGAATCTCGGCCTTGATCCAGTGCACCGCGAAGCTCACCAGGCGCACGCCTTTGTTCGGATCAAACCGTTTCACCGCCTTCATCAGGCCCACGTTGCCTTCCTGGATCAGGTCGCCCAGGGGCAGGCCGTAGCCGGTGTAACTGCGGGCGATGTGCACCACGAAGCGGAGATGGGCCAGCACCATGTTACGGGCGGCGTCCAGGTCCTCTTCAAAATACAACCGCTCGGCCAGCTGACGTTCCTCGTCGACGCTGAGCACCGGCACCGTGTTGACCGCGCGGATATACGCATCCAGGTCGTCGCCCGGAACCGCCAGCGGCAACGCCTGGACCTGTTGCAGTTGTTGGGTGTTCATTTCCCTTCTCCCTGTTTGGAATGGGATGGATATTAGCACTCGGGTTATAGGAGTGCTAATAGCCCTGATAGTTCCCCGCCATTCGTTTTGCCAATCGCCGTTCAGGAGCACGGCTGGTCAAGGGAACGGCGCCGGGGACCAGCATCGACCGTTGCGGGCGCGGTCGGGTTGATGCCCGTCAAGAATGGACTCTGGATCCCGGGAGGAATTCCCACTGTAGGGGAAAAGCGGGGAGGGAAAGGGTAAAGAAACGAAAAAGCCGCCCGCCCGGGCGGCGTCAGAACTGGGGCTCGATGTCTCCCAGATGCCGGCTGACCGCCAGCCAGGCGCCGAGCAGCCCCAGAGTGCCGCTGAACAGGGGCAGCACCAGCACGGTGGACGGGTCCATGCCGGTGAGCGAGTGCTCACTCTCATAGAGGCGCAGCAGCTCGTCGATAGGGCCGCCCAGCCACCACAGGGCCAGGCTGATCAGAATCAGCGCCAGCACACCGCCGGCGAAGCCGACGCAGAACCCGCTGTACAGGAAAGGCCGCCGCACGAAACCGTCGGTACCGCCGACGATCTTGATCACCACGATCTCCTCCCGGCGACTTTCGATGGCCAGCCGAACGGTGTTCACCACCACCAGCACCACCGCCAGGGCCAGGCCCAGGGTGAGTACGCTGATCATGCGGTCGCCCAGCTCGATGATGGCGTGCAGACGCCGTACCCAGGCCACGTCCAATTGGGCATTGTCCACCTCGGGCAGGTTGTCGAGGCGGCGCTGCAGGGCCTCCACCTGACCCGGCGCCACGTCTTTCGGATACACCACGATCAGCGGCGGCAGCGGGTTGTCCGGCAGCGCCTCCAGCACGTCGCCGAAGCCGGACAGGGTTTTGAATTCCTCCAGGGCCTGGCCCCGGGTAATCACCTCGGTGCGCGCCACCGTGTCGAAGCCGTCCCACTCCCGGGCCAGGGCGCGCTGGCGGTCCTCGGCGGTGTCCAGTTTCAGGAACACGGACAGGTGGGCCTGGCCGTCCCACCCTTTGGTGATGGCGCGGGCGTTGTCCATCAGTACCGCCAGCCCGGCGGGCAGCGCCAGGGCGATGGCGATCACCAGCACCGTCATCAGCGCGGCGGTGGGTGCCCGGGCCATGCGGCCCAGGGCGTCGCGCAGGGAATCCCGGTGATGCTGGCGCCAGGCGGTAAGGCGGTCGCCCACGGAGGTGCGCGCGCTGCGCGCGCCGGCGGGGCGGCGTTGGCGGGAATTACGGGCCACGGCGGTCCTCCCGGGGGCGGGCGTAAAGGGCCAGGTCCTGGTCGCGCTGGGAGACCCCTTCCTCGCCGTCGTGAATCAGCCGGCCCTCGCGCAGGGTCAGCAGGCGGTGCCGGTAGCGGGCGATCAGCGACAGGTCGTGGGTGGCGATCAGCACCGCCACGCCGACCCGGGCGAAGTCATGGAACAGGTCCATGATCTCGGCGCTGAGTGCCGGGTCCAGGTTGCCGGTGGGCTCGTCGGCGAGCAGCAGCGGCGGCTTGTTGACCACCGCCCGGGCGATGCCGATGCGCTGCTGTTCACCGCCGGAGAGCATGATCGGGTTCAGTTTTTCCTTGTCCAGCAGGCCGACCTTGTCCAGGGCGGCGCGCACCCGCTTGCCGATGTCGGCGCGGGCGAAGCCGGCGATCACCAGCGGCAGGGCCACGTTGTCGAACACACTGCGGTCGAACAGCAGCTGATGGTTCTGGTGCACCATGCCGATCTTGCGGCGCAGGAAGGGAATGTGGCGGCTGCCCACGCCGGTCAGGTTCTGGCCTTCCACGAACACCTGACCCTGGGTGGGGCGCTCGATCATCATGATCAGCTTCAGCAAGGTGGACTTGCCCGCCCCGGAGTGCCCGGTCAGGAAGGTCAATTGCCCGGCGGGCAGCTCGAAGCTGATCTGCCGCAGGGCGTCCTTGCCGTTCGGGTAGCGTTTGCCGACCCGGTCGAATTTGATCATGTAGGTCCTTTGGACAGTTGAAAGTTGCAAGTTAAAAGTTGAAAGGCGCGGATTACGGCCCTCCGGGCGGTTATGCCATGCCCGCGCACCACACGGCTTGCAGCGCGGAGCGCGTGCCTGTCACATGCCGCCAGGCTTCCCCCGTGTTGTAACTTTTAACTTTCAACTTGTAACTCACCCGGCCACGTCTTCGAACAGCGCCTGCACGAACTCCTCGGCATTGAACGGGCGCAGGTCCTCCAGCCGTTCGCCGACGCCGATAAAGCGGATCGGCAGGCCGGTGCGCTTGGCCAGAGCGAACAGGATACCGCCTTTGGCGGTGCCGTCGAGCTTGGTCAGCACCAACCCGGTCACACCGGCGGTGTCGCGGAATTCCTGGGCCTGGTTGATGGCGTTCTGGCCGGTGCCGGCGTCCAGCACCAGCAGCACCTCGTGGGGCGCCTCCGGGGACAGCTTCTTCATCACCCGGGTCACCTTGGAGAGTTCCTCCATCAGGTTGCCGCGGGTGTGCAGGCGTCCGGCGGTGTCGGCGATCAGCACGTCGGCGCCCCGCGACTGGGCCGCCTGCACCGCGTCGTAGACCACGCTGGCGGAGTCGGCGCCGGTGTGCTGGGCCACCACCGGAATGTCGTTGCGCTCGCCCCACACCTGCAATTGCTCCACGGCGGCGGCGCGGAAGGTATCGCCGGCGGCCAGCATCACGCCGCGGCCCTCGGCCTTGAAGCGGCAGGCCAGCTTGCCGATGGTGGTGGTCTTGCCGACCCCGTTCACGCCCACCATCAGAATCACATAGGGCTTTTTCGAGGTGTCGATTTCCAGCGGGCGGTCCACCGGCACCAGCAGATTGCGCAGTTCTTCCTGCAGGGCTTCGTAGAGGGCGTCGGCGTCCACCAGTTCCTGGCGGCCCACCCGTTCGGTGAGATTGCCGATGATGGTGTCGGTGGCTTCCACGCCCACGTCCGCCACCAGCAGCTGGGTTTCGATCTCCTCGAAGATCTCGTCGTCGATCTCCTTGGCGCCCACCAGCAGGTCCGCCAGGCCCTTGCCCAGGTTCTTGCTGGTCTTGCTCATGCCCTGCTTCATCCGCGACCAGAAGCCGCCGCCTTCGCCGGCGGGCGCCGGCGGGGTGGCCGGTTCGGCGCGCACGGGTTCGGGCGGGGCCGGCTCGGAGGACGCGGGCTCGGCGGGGGCCGGTTCCGGTGACCCGGGTTGCGCCGGCGTGTCGTTATCGGGCTCCGCGCGGTCGCTGGACGGCGCCGGCTCCGGCTTGTCCTCGGGCTTGCGCCGGAACATGCGCGAGAAGAAGCCGCCTTTCTGCGCTTCTTCGTTGCGATCGTCGTCGTTCATCGGGTCGGATCCTGTGGGGTCGAATGCGGGGCGGTCGGTATGCTACCACCATGGGGCCGGGCAAAAAACGCCGGGGGCACGCGATACGCTTGCACGCTTGCACGCTGGCACGCCTGCACGCTTACACGCTAGACCCGTTGCGGAGATCCATGGCGTGTTTTCTGCCGCGCATGCATAAACACACCTTACCTTTCAGGTCAGGGTTTAGCGTGCAAGCGTGTTGCGTGTAAGCGTGCAAGCGCTCCCCTCAATGCGCCCCGGCCGGCGCCCCCTGGCCGGCCACGCCACGGCGGATAATGAACACCAGCGGCACCATGCACAGGAACAGAATCGCCATGAATTTGAACACGTCCAGGTAGCCCAGCATGCTGGCCTGGTTGAGCAGGTCCTGATACAGGATGCCGTGGCTGGCCAGGTCGCCGGCGCCGGTGGCCCGGCCGATTTGATGAATCTGGTCCTGGTAGGCCGGGTTGTAGGGCGTGATCTCCTCCGCCAGCCGCGACTGATGGAACTGGCTGCGCCGGGCCAGCAGGGTGGTGGCCAGCGAGATGCCGATGCTGCCGCCCAGGTTACGGGCCAGATTGATGATCGCCGAGGCGTCGTTGGATTTCTCCATGGGCAGGCCGTCGTAGGCGGCGGTACTGATCGGAATGAACAGGAAACCCAGCGCCGAGGCCTGCAGCACCCGGGCCAGCATGATGGTGTTGTAGTCCGCCTCCAGACTGAAGCCGGTCATGGTGTACAGCCCGATGCCGCTGACCAGGAAGCCGAAGCCGATCAGGTAGCGGGTCTGCACCTTGCCCACCAGCCGCCCCACCAGAGGCATCAGGCAGATGATGGCGATGCCGCCGGGGGTCAGTACCAGGCCCGCCTGGGTGGCGGTGTAGCCCATCAGTTCCTGCACATAGAGCGGCAGCACCGCGGTGCTGGCCAGCAGCACGAAGCCCAGGATCATCATGAACAGGTTGGCCACCGCGAAGTTGCGGTTGCGGAACAGGTGCACATCGACGATCGGGTCCTTGTCGTACCACTCCCAGATCAGGAAGGCGATCAGCCCCACCGCCGCCAGGCAGGTCATGGCCAGAATAAAGCCGGAATGCCACCAGTCGTCCTGCTGGCCCCGATCGAGCATGATCTGCAGGGCGCCCAGGCCCACCACCAGCAGGCTGAAGCCGATCAGATCCACCCGGGGCCGTTTGCCGCCACACTTATGGCGGGCTTCCTTCATGTAATCCGGGTCGCGGATCAGCGCCTGCACCAGGGGAATCAGAATCAGCCCCACCGGCAGGTTGATCAGAAACACCCAGCGCCAGGAGAAATGGTCGGTGATCCAGCCGCCCAGGGTGGGCCCGATGGCCGGCGCGAACACCACGGCGATGCCGTACATGGCGAAGGCCATGCCGCGCTTGGCCGGCGGAAAGGCGTCCGACAGGATCGCCTGGGACACCGGCTGCAGGCCGCCGCCGGTGATGCCCTGCAAGCAGCGGAACAGGATCAGCGTGCCCAGGGTGGGCGCCAGCCCGCAGGCCAGGGAGGTGAGCGTGAAGCCGGCGATGCAGATCATGAAGAAGCGCTTGCGGCCGAGTACGTTGGACAGCCAGCCGCTGATCGGCAGCACCACCGCGTTGGTCACGGTGTAGGAAGTAAGCACCCAGGTGGCTTCATCCTGGGTGGCGGACAGCCCGCCGGCGATGTGCAGCAGGGCCACGTTGGCGATGGAGATGTCGAGCACCTCCATGAAGGCGGCGATGGCCACCACCGGGGCGATCACCCAGGGGCTCACGTTCTTGCGCGCCCCCGGGGTGCCGGCGCGGGCGGAATCAACGGCCATGACGGTTCTCCTAGTGGGCGCCGGACTCAGGAGGCGCGGTCATCGCCGCCCCGGTTGGCGGCCACGATCTCGGCGATCAGCGCGTCCACCTCGCTCTGGTCGCGCCGGTACACGCCGGTTTCGAAGCGGGCGCCGGACACCGGCGCCTCGGCCAGGGTGCGGCCGTCCCGGTCGCGGGTTTCCACGGTGGCTTCCATGGACAGCCCCACCCGCAGCGGGAAATCGCGCAGGTCGTCGCCGTCCAGGCGGATGCGCACCGGCACCCGCTGCACCACCTTGATCCAGTTGCCGGTGGCGTTCTGCGCCGGCAGCAGCGCGAAGGCATTGCCGGTGCCGGCGGCCAGCCCGGCCACCTTGCCGTGGTAGACGTGGTCGTCGCCGTACAGGTCGGCGGTCAGTTCCACCGGCTGGCCGATGCGCACGTGGGTGAGCTCGGTTTCCTTGTAGTTGGCGTCCACCCACACCTGGTCCAGGGGCACCACCGCCATCAGCTTGCCGCCGGGCTGCACCTCCTGGCCCACCTGTACGCCGCGCTGGGCCACGTAGCCGTCGGTGGGCGCCAGAATGCGGGTGCGCTGCAGGCGCAGCCAGGCCTGGCGCAGCTCCGCTTCCGCGCGCAGCACCTGGGGATGATCCTCCAGGGTGGTGCCGGCCACCGCGGCGCGGCTGGCGGCCAGTTGATGGAGGGCTTCCTGATAGGAGGCGCGGGCGGTTTCCAGCTCGGTCTCCGCGTGCTGGAAGTCCTGGGTGGAGATGCCGCGCACCTGCTTGAGCTCCCGGGCCCGCTGATAGTCGCGGCGGGCCTGCTCCAGGGAGGCCTTGCGCAGGGTCACGGTGGCGTCCAGCTGGTCGGCCTGGTCGAACAGCCGGCGCACCTCGCGCACGGTCTGCGCCAGGTTGGCCTTGGCCTGTTCCAGGGCCACGCGGGCGTCGGTGTCATCCAGGGTGACCAGCAGATCGCCGGCGGCCACCCGGTCGGTGTCCTCGGCGTGGATCGACACCACGGTGCCGTTCACCTGGGGCGAGACGCTGACCACGTTGCCGCCCACGTAGGCGTCCTCGGTGGTGATGTGGAAGCGGCCCCACAGCAGCCAGTAGGCCAGGTAGCCGGCGGCGGCGATCACCACCACCAGAGCGAGAATCAGGAGCAGGCGTTTGCGTTTGCCGCCGTTATTGTCGGCGGGGTTGTCGTTGTTGGCGGGGCTGTCGCCGGACGGTTGAGGCGCGGTGTGGTCCGGGTGGGTGGAGGTGTCGTGCTCGGCCATGGAAGGTCTCCGGCGTTCAGGGGGCGGTCGGCGCGGCGGCCGTCCGGTCGTTCCGTTCGGGGGTGGCGCTCCACCAGCCGCCGCCCAGGGCGTGGTAGAGCGCGGCGGTGTCCACGTAGCGCTGGCGCACCGCGTCGATGCGCGACAACAGCGCCTGGTTGTAGCGTTGCTCGGCGCTGAGCACGTCCAGATAGCCGGCGGCGCCGGCCCGGTACTGCTTGCGCACCAGCGCCAGGCTGTCGCGGTTGGCTTCCAGGGAGTGGTCGCGGGCGCTGAGGCCTTCGGCGTCGCGCTGGATCGCGTCGAGCACGTCGGCCACCTGCACGAAGGCGCCCAGCACGGTGTCCCGGTAACGGGCGTATTCCGCTTCCCAGGCGGCCTGGGCGGCCTTTTTATTGGCGCGCAGGGTGCCGCCATGGAACAGCGGCGCGGTGAGATCGGCGCCCAGGCTCCAGACCTTGGCGGCGGGCTCGAATAGGGCGTCGCCGTGGTTGGCCACGGAGCCCAGGCTGGCGGTGAGATTCAGGTTGGGATAGAGGCGCGCGGTGGCCAGGCCCACCTGGGCGTTGGCGGCGTGCAGTTGTTCTTCCGCCGCCAGGATGTCGGGGCGCTGGCGCACCAGTTCCGAGGGCAGGCTGACCGGCAACTCCGCCGGCAGATTCAGGTCCGCCAGTGACAGCGGCGGTGCCCGGAAGGTGGCCGGGTCGGCGCCCACCAGCCGGGCCAGGGCATGCTCGGTGGTGGCCAGATCGTGGCGCAGGGTGGGCAGTTGCGCCTGGCTGTCGGCCAGTTGCGCGCGGGCGCGCAACACGTCGGCAAAGGCCACCGAGCCGGCCTGTTCCTGCTCGCTCAGCAGCTGCGTCTGGTCTCGCTGCAGGCGCACGATGGCCTCGCTGGCGGCGAGCCGGTCGCGCAGGGCGGCCAGCCGCACCGTGGTCACCACCACATTGTCCACCAGAGTCAGCATGCTGCCGCGCAGCAGGTTTTGCGCGTACGCCACCTGGGCCGCCTGGGCTTCGGTCTCCCGGTCCGAGGCGCCGAACAGGTCCAGGTCGTAGCTCAACGCCAAGCGCGCTTCGTAGAGGTTGAAGACGTTGTTGAACATGGGGTTGTCCTGGCCGATCTGCGCGCCGTTGGAGCGCTGGCGGGTGGCACCGCCGGACAGGTCCAGGTCGGGCAGGTCCGAGCCGGACACCGCCTCCAGTTGATGGGCGGCCTGGCGCAGGCTGGCCTGACTGGCGCGCAGCGACGGGCTGTTCTCCATCGCCTGGCGGATCAGCGCGTCCAGCGCCGGGGATCCGAACAGCCGGTACCAGTCGGCGGCGATGGGCGCGCCCTCGTTGAACCGCTGGGCGCCGCCGCCGGGGCCGTCGGTGTGGGCGGTCTCGCCGGCCGGCGCGCGCACCTGGTAATCGTCGGCCAGCTCGTCCGCCGGCGATTGGAAGTCCGGGCCCACCGCGCAGGCGCCCAGCGTCAGCGCCAGCAGCGCGACCAGCGTCGGGCGCCGCCAGCGGCGAACGGGGATAAGGGATCGGGGCATGGAACGCCTCCCAATGAAGTCGGGCAACATTCTTGAATAGTCCAATGACAAAATCAATCGATTGAATTAATATTGGCCTTTTCACGCCACCGGAACCGAGCATGGCCAAGCCCGGCACCGGGCCCGCCCCGGGCCCTGAATCCGCCCCCTCCGCGGGGTCTGCCCGCGGCGAATCCGCGCGCAGCGAAGCCACCCGCAAGCGGCTGGTCGACGCCGGCCTGCGCCTGTTCAGCCGCCAGGGCTTCGACGCGGTCAGTACCCGGGCCCTGGCGAATGCCGCCAAGGCCAACCAGGCCGCCATTCCTTACCACTTTCAATCCAAGGAAGGGCTCTACCGGGCGGTGGCCTGGCGCATCGTGGAAACCGTGCGCCCGGCCATGGAGCCCGCCGTGCTGGAGGTGCGCGCCCGCCACGCCGGCGGCGTCACCGACCTGGCCCGGGCCCGGGAGGACGTAGCGTTGCTGGTGGGGGCCCTGCTCGAGAAGATCCTCACTCAGCGTGACAAATACGAGGTCGGCTACTTTCTGTTGCGCGAACAGATGCAGCCCACCGCCGCCATGGACATCCTCTACGACGAACTGATCCTGCCGGTGCACGAACTGCTGGCGCGTTTGGTGGGGCCGCTGCGCGGCAAGCCGGAAACCGACCCGGATGTGATCATCGAAGTGCAGGCGTTGTACGGCGAGGCCATCGTCTTCGGCGTGCACCGCACCACCCTGATCCGTCGCCTGGGGGTGAAGCGCCTGGACGACGATCACCTGGCGCGCATCACCCGGGTGGTGCGTGAAACCCTGCTGCGTCAGTTCCCTTTGTCTTGAGCCGCGGGCGCTTTCTCTAAGCCACCGACCTCTAAGCCACCGACGCCGGAACCTTACCGGCGTGCGGTCAGTCCTACCGGGTTATGGCCGCCGACGGCTCGCGTTGGCGGGGGCTAACCATCATAATCGCCGGTTCCCTGACCCCGGTCGTTCAGAGGAAAGCGCATGAAAAAACTGTGGATCGCCCTGGCATTGAGCCTGGTCGCGATGGCCGCGCGGGCCGACCTGCCCACCCATGAATTTCAACTCGACAATGGCTTGAAGGTGCTGGTGCGCGAAGACCACCGCGCGCCGGTGATCACCGTGATGATCTGGTTCAAGGCCGGCAGCATCGACGAGGCGCCCTACGAAACCGGCGTCGCCCATCTGCTCGAGCACATGATGTTCCGCAACAGCAAGCACCTGGCCCCGGGGGAATTCGCCCGGCTGGTGGCGCGCTATGGCGGCGCCAACAACGCCTTCACCAGCTACGATTACACCGCCTATTTCCAGCAGTACGAGGCGTCGCGCCTGCCCCTGGCCCTGGAGCTGGAAGCCGAGCGGCTCAAGAATCTGCGCATCGAGGACGACGACTTTTATCGCGAGCTGCAGGTGGTGATGGAAGAGCGCCGCCAGCGCACCGACGACCAGCCGTTCGCCCTGGCCCAGGAGAAATTCCAGGCGGTGGCGCGGCCCGGCACCGGTTACGCCCACCCGATCATCGGCTGGCGCGATCAACTGGCCCAGCTCAAGCCGGAGCAAGCGCGCAGCTGGTACCAGCGCTTCTACGTGCCCGGCAACGCCACCCTGGTGATCGCCGGTGATGTGACCGAAGCCCAGGCGCGGCCGCTGGTGGAAAAATTCTTCGGCGACATGCCCGCCGGAGAAACGCCGCCCCGTCCCAAGCCGACCCTGAATCCGCCCGCCGGCGAACGCCGCATGACCCTGCACCTGCCGGTGCGGGTGCCGGCTCTGTTCATGCAATACAACGTGCCGTCGCTGACCACCGCCGAGGACCCGGCCACCTTCTACGCCCTGACCATGTTGGCCGGGGTGCTGGACGGTGGTCTCAGCGCCCGGGTGGAAAGCCACCTGGTGCGCGGCCAGCGCCTGGCCGCCGGCGCCGGCGCCAGTTACGACGGCCTGCAGCGCGGCAACGGTACCTTCAGTTTCTCCGCCTCGCCCAACCCGGGCGTCAGTCTGGAGCAGCTCGAACAGGGCTTCCTGGCGGAAGTGAGCAAGATCGCCGAGCAGCCGCCCAGCGCCGAGGAAATGGACCGGGTGCGCGCCGGTGTGCTGGCCGGGCAGGTGTTCCAGCGCGATTCGGTGATGGGCCAGGCCATGGAACTGGGCCGGCTGTCGGTGCTGGGCGTGGACTGGCGCCTGGCCGAACGCTTCGACGAAAACCTGGAGAAAGTCACCCCGGAGCAGGTGCAACAGGCCGCCCGCGACTGGCTGGTGGCCGAGCGCGGTGCCGTGGCCCGGGTGTTCCCGCCGGACGCGCCCGCCGAGGCGCCGCAATCCACTCGCCAGGAGGCGTCGCAATGATCGTCTGGAAACCCTTCGCCGCCGCTCTGTGCGCCCTGGCCCTGGCCGGCTGCGCCAGCTTTCCCACTACCGCCGCCCGGGTCGATCAGGCCAAGCCGGCGGCCCCGGAACTGACCATTCAGTCCTGGACCACCGCGCAGGGCGCGAAAGTCCTGTTCGTGCCCTCCGACGCCCTGCCCATGCTGGACGTGCGCCTGGTGATGAACGCCGGCGGCGCCCGCGACGGCGACCAGCCGGGGCTGGCGTCCATGACCAGCGCGCTGCTCGGCGAAGGCGCCGAGGGCCTGAGCGTGGACGACATCGCCCGGGGCTTCGAGGACCGGGGCGCCAGCTTCTCCACCGGCAGCTACCAGGACATGGGCGTGATCAGCCTGCGCACCCTGTCGCGGCCGGAATGGCGGGACGACGCGGTGAACCTGCTGGCCCGGGTGATCGGCGCCCCCAGTTTTCCCCAGGGCGCTCTGGACCGGGTTCGCACCCGCGCCCTGCAGGGGCTGAAGATGGATCGCCAGGTGCCCGGGCCCCAGGTGGAAAAAGCCTTTCAGCGGGTGGTGTTCGGTGACCACCCCTACGGCCACGCGGACGACGGCACCCTGGAGAGCCTGCCGGGCATCACCCGCGACGACGTGAGCCGCTTCTACCAGCGCTATTACGCCGCCGGCAACGCGGTCATCGCCCTGGTCGGCGACGTCCGCCGCCAGCAGGCGGAAGCCATCGCCGCGCGTCTCAGCGAGGCGCTGCCGGAAGGCGGCCCGGCGACGCCGCTGCCCCGCGCCGAACGCCTCACCGAGCGCACCGTGGAGCACATCGACTTCCCTTCCAACCAGACCCACATTCTGATCGGTAACCAGGCCACCTGGCGGGGTAACCCGGACCATGTGGCGCTGTACGTGGGCAACTACATCCTCGGCGGCGGCGGTTTCGCCTCCCTGCTCACCCAGCAGGTGCGCGAGGAGCACGGTTATGTGTACGGCGTGTCCAGTTACTTCCAGCCGATGGCCGGCGGCGGACCGTTCCGCCTGCAGCTGCAGACCGCCAACGACAACGCCGACCAGGCCCTGGCGCTGACCATGGGCATCCTGCGCGACTTCATCGCCGACGGCCCCACCCAGGAACAGCTGGACAACGCCAAGGCCAACATTCTTGGCCGCCGGGCACTGGAAACCGCCGACAACAGCGATATCATCGGCCAGCTTGGCGCCATCGGTTTCTACGACCTGCCGCTGGATTACCTCCAGCGCTTCAACGAGCAGGTCGAAGCGGTCACGGTGGCGGACATTCGCAACGCGTTTCAGCGTGCCCTGGACGCCGACAAGCTGGCCATCGTCAGCATCGGCCCGCGCGCGCCGGACGTGCCGCAAGGCGCACAGGATGAAACCCAGGGGCAAAACCAGTAAGGGCCAGGTTCGCATCATCGGTGGCGAGCACCGCGGGCACCGGCTGCACTTCGTGGATCAGCGCGGCGACCTGCGGCCGTCCTCGGACCGCATGCGGGAAACCCTGTTCAACTGGCTGCAGGCGGACGTGCCCGGCGCCCGGGTGCTGGACCTGTTCGCCGGCTCCGGCGCCCTGGGCGCCGAGGCCCTCAGCCGGGGCGCGCAACGGGCGGTGCTGGTGGAGCGCAAACGCGAGCGCTGCGCCGACCTGAGCCGGCAGTTGGAGCCGCTGTTCGGCGAACGCCTGCGGGTGCAGTGCGCCGACGCGCTCAAATGGCTGCCGCGTTGCGCGGAACGGTTTGACCTGGTGTTCATCGACCCGCCCTATGATCTGGGGCTGGCGGCGCCGGCCTGCGCGGCCCTGGAAGACCTGGGCCTGCTCGCCGACGACGCCCTGATCTACGTGGAATCCCGCCGTCAGGCGGACGCCCCGGCGGCGCCGGAAAGCTGGGAGCTGATACGGGAAAAAGACGGCGGCGACGTGCGTGCGCGGCTGTATAGAAAGCAAACGACGACAAGTTAAAAGTTGAAAGTTAAAAGTTAAAACGCGGGTAACGCCGTGCCGGGTCACTGCCGTGCTCGCGTCCGAAGCCGCCCTTTTAACTTTTAACTTTAAACTTTGAACTGTTTTTTGGAGGTCCATCTTGAGTCTTGCCATAGGCGCGGTGATCGTCGGCCTGGTGTTGCTGATCTGGAGCGCCGATCGTTTCGTGGACGGGGCGTCCGCCACCGCCCGCCACGCCGGTATGCCGACCCTGCTGATCGGCATGCTGGTGATCGGCTTCGGTACCTCCGCGCCGGAGATGGTGGTGTCGGCGCTGGCCTCCCTGGACGGCAACCCGGGCCTGGCCCTGGGTAATGCGTACGGCTCCAACATCACCAATATCGCGCTGATCCTCGGCCTCACCGCCGTGATCAGCCCGATCGCCGTGCATTCCTCGGTGCTGCGCCGTGAGCTGCCGGTGCTCACCGTCATCACCCTGGTGTCCGGTTATCAGCTGCTCGACGGCCAGGTGGATACCGGCGATGCGGTGGTGTTACTGGCGGCGTTCGCCGGGCTGATGGGCTGGTCCGTGTACCAGGGCATGCGCGGCAAGGGCGACCCGCTGGGCGGCGAGGTGGAAACCGATCTGGACAGCCAGCCCATGCCCCTGGGCAGGGCGCTGTTCTGGCTGCTGCTGGGGCTGGTGCTGCTGGTGGTCAGTTCGCGCCTGCTGGTGTGGGGGGCGGTGACCATCGCCGAGTCCCTGGGCGTCAGCGATCTGATCATCGGCCTGACCGTGGTGGCGGTGGGCACCTCGCTGCCGGAACTGGCCTCCAGCCTGGCGGCGATCCGCAAGAACGAGCACGATCTGGCCCTGGGCAATGTGCTAGGCTCGAACCTGTTCAACACCCTGGCGGTGGTGGGCATCGCCGGCGCCATCAGCACCGTGCCCACCGAACCGGCGGTGCTGTACCGGGACTGGACGGTGATGGCGGCGTTGACGGTGGTGCTGTTTCTGTTCGGTTACGGTTTCCGGGGTGCCGGCAAGGGCCGCATCAACCGTCTGGAAGGGAGCCTGCTGCTGGCCGCTTACCTGGGCTATACCGGCTATCTGATTTCCACCCTGGTGACCGCCCCGGGCGTCGCCGCCTGAGCGGTGGCCGGCACGGACGAAGCCGCCCCGACACGGTTGCACTGATAAGGAGAGTCGATGCGCTCGCCGCTCGAACAGAAGTCCTTCCTGGCCCTGCTGCTGGTGGTGAGCGTCGGCTTTCTGTGGGTTTTGAAGCCGTTCTACGCGCCCATTTTCTGGGCCTGCGCGGTGGCGCTGATCTTCTTTCCCATGCAGAAGAAAATGCTCGCCAAATGGCCGAACCGGCCCAGCCTGGCGGCGGCGGTGACCCTGCTGGTGTGCACCGTGGTGGTGGTGATTCCGGTGCTGGCGGTGGCCGCGTCCTTCGTCACCGAAGGCGTGGCCATGTACCAGAAGCTGCAACAGGGCGACCTGGACCCGCAGAAATACATCGACACCCTGCGCACCGGTTTTCCCTCCGCCTATCATCTGCTGGAGCGCGCCGGGGTGGAGTTCGGCAACCTCGGGCAGCAGCTGATCGACGGTCTCAAGAGTGCCGGCCAGTTCCTCGGTAAACGCGCCCTGGCGGTGGGCCAGAACACCTTCCAGTTCTTTATCGACCTGGGGCTGATGCTCTACCTGACCTTTTTCCTGCTGCGCGACGGCCCGCGTCTGGTCAATATGCTGATCCGCGCCTTGCCCCTGGGCGATGACCGCGAGCGGCTGCTGTTCGACAAGTTCGCCGAGATCACCCGCGCCACCATCAAGGGCAATCTGGTGGTGGCGGCGGTGCAGGGCGCCCTGGGCGGTCTGATCTTCTGGATTCTGGGTATCCCGGCGGCGCTGCTGTGGGGGGTGGCCATGGCGCTGCTGTCGCTGATCCCGGCGGTGGGCGCCGGCCTGATCTGGCTGCCGGTGGCGCTGTACCTGTACGCCGTCGGGGAAACCGCCGACGCGGTGATCCTGACCCTGTTCGGCGCCCTGGTGATCGGCCTGGTGGACAATCTTCTGCGGCCAATTCTGGTCGGCCGGGATACCAAATTGCCCGATTATGTGGTGCTCTATTCGACGCTGGGCGGCCTGGCGCTGTTCGGCATCACCGGCTTCGCCCTGGGCCCGCTGATGGCCGGCCTGTTCGTGGCGTTCTGGCAGATCTTCATCCAGGAATTCAACACGGAACCGGCGCCGGAAGACGCCGGTCCCAATGAACAACAGCCCAACGAAAAACAGTAAGAACAGGGACGCAATCCCGGGAGAACAACCATGAATCTGTTCTATGTCATGCCCATCGTGGTGGCGGCCGCCGTGGCCAGCAGCTGTGGCGACGACGAGGACGGTGGCTTCGGAGGCTCACTGCGTTCCGACGCCTCGGTGTTCTATTACAACCAGATCACCAGCAATGGCGCCGCCGACCAGAGCACCCTCACCGCCGATGTGACGCTCTCCGGCGATGACAGTGACAGTGCCACCGGCGTGGGCTACTCCCGGGATGATGAGGGGCCGGAGTTAAGGGTTCGTATCGACGAGGGCAACGACAACGACGACAACAGCGTTTCCCTGGAGGGCGTGAACGGCAGCGGCGGCCGCCTGTTCCGTGCCCGGGTAAACCTGGCCAACAACAGTAACTACACGGCGGTGTCGTACGGCGACACCAGCTTCAACTCCACCGGCGTGGCGATTTTCGAGCAGGACGGCAGCGACGTGGATTCCGGTGCGCGCTTCCGGGTCATCAATACGGTGGACCCGGAAGATCTGAACGCCAGCGGTTTCGATTTGCGCTACAACGACGCCGGCACCGGGAATTACTTCTCCACCGGTTTGCGGCTGGGGCAGGCCACCGAATACCAGAGCACCAATGCCGGCAGCCTCAATCTGGTGGTGGCGCGTACCGGCGTCAATCCGGAAGAGCGGTTCGCCCGGGTGGATTGCTCGCTCAGCGGCTCCCGAACCTATGATGTGATCCTGGCTTCCGAGGACCCGCTGAATCCGCCACTCAGCGAGAGTGAGGCGGACGGCGCCCTGGTGCTGTACTGCCATCCCCAGGAAAGGAACTGAAAGTAACGGAACGGAGCACACCCTGCCCGTCATTGTGTTTCCCGCGCCAGCGGTTAGCATGGCCCGGATCCGTTAGCCGGGGGAACCGTCTTGCCCGCCATCCATACCCGTGAGCCGGCGCTGGTGCTGCGCGCCGGCGCCCAGGCGCGACAGCATCTGCTCGATCATGGCCTGCGCGCCGACGACGTGGACATCGTGCCCGGCGCCGCCGGCGGGCCCAAGGCGGTGGGCCTGGCCGGCCTGGACCGCGCCGTGTTCGGTGATTTCCTGCCCCGGGCGCCGCGCCCGCGCACCCTGATCGGCGCCTCCATCGGCAGCTGGCGGTTCGCCGCCGTGGCCGGCGCGCGGGACGGCCGCGACGCCGCCCACCGCCTGGCGCGGTTGGCCGATCTCTATACCTCCCAGCGGTTTCCCAAGGGCGTCACGCCCCGGGAGGTGTCCCGCCGTTGCGAAAAGATGCTGGCGGACCTGCTGGCCGACAGCGACGACCGCATTCTCACCAACCCGGACTACCGGCTGGTGGTGGTGGTGATCCGCAGCCGCCGGCTGATCAGTGGCGACCGGCCCCTGGGTCTGGGCCTGGGGTTGGCCGGGGTGATCGGCGGCAATCTGCTCAGTCGCCGGGCCCTGGCTGCTTTCATGGAGCGCGGGCTGGCCTACACCGGCGAGCCGCAACTGCCCCTGGAGGCCCTGCGCGACTTCGCCACCCACGCCATCCCGCTGGACGTTCAGAACCTGCGTGCCCTGCTGCTGGCCAGCGCCGCCATCCCCATGGTGCTGGAAGGGGTGCGCGACATTCCCGGCGCGCCGCCTGGGGTGTACCGGGACGGTGGCCTGCTCGACTACCATCTGGACCTGCCCTACCGCAGCGACGGGCTGGTGCTCTATCCGCATTTCACCGACCGGGTGATCCCGGGCTGGTTCGACAAGCCGCTGCGCTGGCGCAACGGCGACCCGGGCCGGCTGGCGCGCACCCTGCTGGTGGCGCCGTCGGCGGACTATCTGGCCCGCCTGCCCCACGGCAAGCTGCCGGACCGCACCGATTTCAAGCGTTACCAGGGCGACGACCCGGGCCGCGAGCGCACCTGGCGCCGGGCCATCGACGAAAGCCGCCGGCTCGGTGACGAATTCCTCGAACTGGTGGAAAAGGGCGTGGGCGACCGATTGCTGCCGTTGGCCGGTGACCGGCGCCGCTGAGGCGAGACTGGCCTGGAGGTTGCATCGTCGGTCTCCCGGACCCCGCCGTTTTCCAATAACCCAGGAGCCCGCTATGTCTTCCCAAGACGACGATTACCCGCTCAGCGCGGTGCCGGCGTCCCAGCGCAAGGGCCTGCTGTCCACCTCGGTGGTGTTGCTCGGCTTTACCTTCTTCACCGCCACCATGTGGGCCGGCGGCAACCTGGGCACGGCGTTCTCGTTCCCGGATCTGCTGCTGGTGATCCTGGTCGGCAACCTGCTGCTGGGCGCCTACGCGGCGGCATTGGCCTTTATCGCCTGCCGCAGCGGCCTGAACACCGTGCTGATGGGGCGCTATTGCTTCGGTGAGAAGGGCAGCAAGCTGTCCGACTGCCTGCTCGGCTTCACCCAGATCGGCTGGTACGCCTGGGGCACCGCCACCATCGCCATCGCCCTGGTGCGGATGACACCGCTGCCGGCCTGGTTGGAGCTGCCGCTGATGGTGGTCTTCGGGTTCGGCTTCTGCCTCACCGCCCTGGTCGGCTACCGGGGGCTGGACTGGCTGTCCCGGTTCGCGGTGCCGGCCATGCTGCTGTTCATCGGTGTCAGCCTCTATCAGGGGCTGGTGGACGTGGGCGGCCTGACCGCCCTGAGCGAGCGCGCCGGCGGCGGCGACATGGGCTTCGCCGCCGCCATCACCGTGGTGATCGGCACCTTCGTCAGCGGCGGCACCATGGCCACCAACTGGAGCCGCTTCGCCCGCAGCGGCCGGGTGGCGGTGATCGCCACCCTGGCGGCGTTCTTTCTCGGCAACGGCCTGATGGTGCTGGTGGGCGCCGTCGGCACGCTGATCTATCAGCAATCCGACATCGTCGACGTGATGATCACCCAGGGCTTCCTGGTGCTGGCCCTGCTGATGCTGTTCCTCAACATCTGGACCACTCAGGACAACACCATCTACAACTTCTCGGTGGCCGGCTGCAATCTGCTGCGCACCGAGCGGCGCCGGCTGGTGACCCTGTCCGGGGCGGCCATCGGCACCCTGCTGGCGGTGTTCGGCATGTACGACCTGCTGGTGCCGTTCCTGATTTTGCTGGGCACCTTTCTGCCGCCCCTGGGCGGCGTGATCATGGCCGACTTCTGGGTGCGCTTTCGCGGCCGCTATCCGGATCTGGGACGGACCGAGCTGCCGGCGTTCCAGTGGTCCGGATTGTGTGCCTACGGTCTCGGCGCCCTGGCCGCCTGGGCCTCGCCGGTGCTGCCGCCGGTGGTGGGCGTGGCGGTGGCGTTCGCCGCCCACGCGCTGCTGTCCCGGTGGTGGCCGGCCCGCGACCCCTTGGCCGAGTCGCGCTGAGCCCGTCCACCCGGATTATCCGGGGTAAGGGTGTGCTACCCTGGCGCACCCTTTTCACCCGGGGCCGGTTGCCCGTTGGCGCGCCGGTCCGCCGATGGCAATGCGAGCCGTGCAGTCCGACAACTCTTCCCTGACCCGTCAAATCTGGCAGCAGATCTGGCCCATGACCCTGGGCGTGATGTCGCTGCTGGGCTTCAATCTGGTGGACAGCGTGTTCGTGGCCCGGTTGGGCACCGAGCCCCTGGCCGCTCAGTCGTTTACCTTCCCGTTGGTGTTTCTCACCATCGGCGTGCAGGTGGGCATGGGCATCGCCATCGCGGCACTGATCTCGCGGGCCATCGGCGCCGGCCAGGAACACCGGGCCGGGCGGCTGGGCGTGCTGGTGCTCACCGGCGGCGGCGCGGTGATGGCGGTGCTGCTGTTTCTGCTGTGGGCCCTGCAGGACCCGGCCTTCGCGCTGCTCGGCGCCAGTGAGCGCATCCGCGAGGTGATCCGGCCGTTCTGGAACGTGCAGGTGCTCGCCTCCTGGACCGGCGCCATGGCCTACTTCGGCTACAGCCTGTTCCGCGCCCACGGCAACACCCGCTTCCCCGGCTCCATGATGGTGATCACCAGCCTGGTGAACCTGGTGCTGGACCCGCTGCTGATCTTCGGCCTGGGCCCGGTGCCGGCCCTGGGCCTGGAAGGGGCCGCCTGGGCCTCGCTGGCGGCGTTCGCCACCGGCGGCGTGATCACCGCGGTGTACCTGCGCGGCCGCAGCTGGCTGGAGCGGGACGGCGTGCTGGCGGAGGTGCGGGCCTCCGCCGGGCCCTTCGCGCACATCGCCGGGCCGGCCATGGTCAGCCAGTTGATGCCGCCGCTGGCGGCCATGCTGGCCACCGGTCTGGTGGCGCGGCTGGGCGAATCGGCGGTGGCCGCCTGGGGGCTGACCAGTCGTTTGGAAAGCTTCTCCATCGTGCTGGTGCTGGGCATGACCATGGCGCTGCCGCCCTGGCTGGGCCGCTGCTACGGCGCCGGGCGCTGGCAGGAGGTGCAGCGGGTGATGGCCGCCGCCGCGCGCATGGTGGTGATCTGGCAGGTGGTGTTGGGCCTGCTGGCGGCCCTGTTCGCCGCGCCGCTGGCGGCGCTGCTGGTGGAGAGCCCGGCGGTGCGCGAAGCGCTCACCCAGCTGATCCGCTTTCTGCCGCCCAGCTACGGGCTGCTGGGGGTGTGCATGCTGGTGGTCTCGGCCAGCAATGCCCTGGGCTGGCCGTGGCGAGCCATGATGATTTCCTTCCTGCGGCTGTTCGCCTGTTATTTGCCGCTGCTGTGGCTGGGCGCCTGGCTGGGCGGCCTCACCGGCCTGGCCATCGGCGCCGGCTGCGGCAATCTGCTGGCCGGCGTGATGGCCTGGACGTTCTATAAGAAGGGCCTGCGCCGGCATCTGCCGGCGGCCTGATCGCGGCCGAACGACCGCGATGCCATTCAGGCGCTGCGCAGGTGATGCGCGTGGTAGCGCAGGTGGTCGTCGATAAAGCTGGCGATAAAGAAATAGGAGTGGTCGTAACCCGGCCGCATCTGCAGGGTCAGGCCGATGCCGGCGTCCTGGCAGGCCGCTTCCAGGGCCTCCGGACGCAGCTGGCCGTCCTGGTAGAAGTTGTCCGCGTCGCCCTGGTCCACCTTGATCTCGTCCACCCGGGCCCCGGCGGCGATCAGCTCGCAGGCGTCCCATGCCTTCCAGCTTTCCCGGTCGTCGCCCAGGTAGCCGCCGAACGCCTTCTCGCCCCAGGGGCATTGGGTGGGGTTGGCGATGGGCGCGAACGCGGACACCGAGGTATAACGGTCCGGATTCTTGAGCGCGCAGATCAGAGCGCCGTGGCCGCCCATGGAATGCCCGCTGATCGCCTCGCGGCCATTCAGCGGGAAGTGTTCGCGCACCAACGCCGGCAACTCCTCGGTGACGTAGTCGTACATCCGGTAGTGCTTGTTCCAGGGCGCCTGTTCCGCGTTTAGGTAGAAGCCGGCGCCGGAGCCGAAATCGTAGCTGTCGTGCTCGCCGGGCAGGTCGGTGCCGCGCGGGCTGGTGTCCGGGCACACGAACGCCAGCCCCAGCTCCGCCGCCACCCGCTGGGCGCCGGCCTTCTGGGTGAAGTTCTCGTCGGTGCAGGTCAGGCCGGACAGCCACCACAGCAGCGGCACGTCCCGTTCCTCCGCCGCCGCCGGCAGGAAAATGGCGAACACCATCTCGCAGCCCAGCGTCTTGCTCCGGTGTTTGTAGCGCTTCAACCAGCCGCCGAAGGATTTGTTGGCCGAGATGAGTTCGAGTTCGTCGGGGGTTGTCATGGCGAATCCTTTTGTCGTGTTCGATGGGCGGGCTGCAAGCCGCAAGCTACAAGCTACAAGCTTCAAGTCTGGCCAGTTGAAAGTTAAAAGTTAAAAGTTGAAACGCGGGTGGGGGCCTTGGGGGCTGGAAGGTCGTGCCCGCGTGCTGACGGATGCAGGCCCCTAACCGGCCGAAGGCCGCGGGGAAGCCGCGCAGCCACGACCTTTTAACTTTCAACTTTTAACTTTCAACCGGCCGTTGACCGGCACGGCCCCGCCGCCACCTCGCCCTCGCTTGCAGCTTGCAGCTTCAGTACAAAATAACCGACCGGATGCTCTTGCCTTCGTGCATCAACTCGAACGCCTTGTTGATGTCATCCAACGGCATGGTGTGGGTGACGAATTCGTCGATCTTGATCTCGCCCTTCATGTAACGATCCACGTAGCCGGGCAGCTCGGTGCGGCCCTTCACGCCGCCGAAGGCGGAGCCTTTCCAGACCCGGCCGGTGACCAGCTGGAACGGGCGGGTGGAGATTTCCTCGCCGGCGCCGGCCACGCCGATGATGATGGATTCGCCCCAGCCCTTGTGGCAGCACTCCAGAGCGGATCGCATCACGTTGACGTTGCCGATGCACTCGAAGGAATAGTCCACGCCGCCGTCGGTGAGCTCGACGATCACTTCCTGGATCGAATTGCTGTAATCCTTGGGATTGATGAAGTCGGTGGCACCGAACTGACGGGCGATTTTTTCCTTATCCTTGTTCACATCGATGGCGATGATGCGCTCCGCCTTGGCCATCACCGCGCCCTGGATCACCGACAAACCGATGCCACCTAGGCCAAACACCGCCACCGTGGAGCCCGGCTCCACCTTTGCTGTGTTCAGCACCGCGCCGATGCCGGTGGTAACGCCGCAGCCGAGCAGGCAGATCTTGTCCAGCGGCGCTTCCTTGCTGACCTTGGCCAGGGACACTTCCGGCACCACGGTGTACTCGGAGAAGGTGCTGGTGCCCATGTAATGGTTCAGTTCGGTACCGTTCAGGGAAAAACGACGGGTGCCGTCGGGCATCAGGCCCTGGCCCTGGGTGGCGCGCACCGCGGAGCACAGGTTGGTTTTGCCGGACAGGCAGAACTTGCACTTGCCGCACTCGGCGGTGTACAGCGGGATCACGTGGTCGCCGGGCTTGACGCTGGTGACGCCCTCGCCCACTTCCTGCACGATGCCGGCGCCTTCGTGACCGAAGATGGACGGGAACAGCCCTTCCGGGTCCTTGCCGGAGAGGGTGTAGGCGTCGGTGTGGCAGACGCCGGTGGCGACGATCTGCACCAGCACTTCACCGGCCTTGGGGCCGGCCACGTCCACTTCCTCGATGACCAGCGGTTTGCCCGCTTCCCAGGCCACGGCGGCTCTTGATTTCATGGTGTTCTCCGTTTGTGTCCATATCGCGTCGGTGCCCATGGTAGAGCAGCGCCGGGGCCCGGATTAAGGCATCATGGCGCAATAGATTATTGCTCAGGAGCAACAATGCAGCATTGGGACCGGATCGAGGCCTTCGTGGAGGTGGTACGGCACGAATCCTTCGCCGGGGCCGCCCGCGCCCTGGGCGTCTCCAGTTCCCATGTGAGCCGGCTGGTGGCGCGGCTGGAAACGGAGCTGGGCACCCAGCTGCTCTACCGCACCACCCGGCGGCTCGGCCTCACCGACGCCGGCGCGGTCTATTACGAGCACTGTGCCCAGCTGTTCGACGGCTTCCAGGAAGCGCTGACCGCCATCAGCGACTATCAACAGCAGCCCAAGGGCGTGCTCAAGCTGACCTGCGCCACCACCTTCGGCGAGAAATTCATCGCGCCGGTGGTCAACGATTTCCTGGTCGCCCACCCACAGCTGTCGGTACGCATGGACTTCACCAACCGCCGGGTGGACATCGTCGACGAAGGCTTCGACGTGGCGATCCGCACCGGCGCCCTGCCCGATTCCACGTTGATCGCCCGCAAGCTCTGCCCGCGCCGGGAATACGTGGTGGGCTCGCCGGCCTACTTCGAGCGCCACCCGCGCCCACACACCCTGGGGGAACTGGTCGGCCACAACTGCCTACTCGGGTCCACCGAGCACTGGGCGTTCGACATCGACGGCCAGCACCGCACCTGGCGGGTGCAGGGCAACTGGCGGGCCAACTCCGGGCTGGCGCTGCTGGACGCCGCCGCCAAGGGGCTGGGGCTGGTGCAATTACCGGATTATTACGTGGCGCCGGGCCTGGCGGACGGCAGCCTGGTGTCGGTGCTGGACCAGTACGGCTGTGGCCATACCGCCGTCTGGGTGGTCTATCCGCGCCACCGGCATCTGTCGCCGAAGGTGCGGCAGTTCGTGGACTTTCTGGTGGCGGCCATGGCGGATCGCGGCTGACGCTGGCGGGCCTTGAAAGCCGCTTCACCCGCCGTCAGGTACAACGGTGTTGACGGATTAACCCGATTAGCAAGGAGAGATCATGGCTAAGGCGAACATTCCAGCCCTGGGGCTGGGCACCTTCCGGCTCAAGGGCGAGGAGTTGATGGGCAGCATCCACACCGCCCTGGACCTGGGCTATCGGCACATCGACACCGCCCAGATGTACGACAACGAGGAAACCGTGGGCGCCGCCCTGGACGCCCACGACGTACCCCGGGACGAGGTGTTTCTCACCACCAAGATCTGGCACGACCGGCTGCGCCATGACGACCTGCTGAAAAGCCTGCAGCAAAGCGTCAACCGGCTGCGCACCGACGCCGTGGATCTGGCCCTGATCCACTGGCCCAGCCCCGACGACGAAGTGCCCATGGACGAATACATCGGTGCCCTGGCGGAAGCCAAGGCGAGCGGTCTGGCGCGCCATATCGGCGTGTCCAACTTCACCGTGGACCAGCTGGAAAAGGCCCTCAGCGTGCCCGGCGGCGAGCACATCGTCACCAACCAGATCGAGGTGCACCCGTTCCTGACCAACCGCAAGGTGGTGGACGCGGTGAAACGCGCCAACCTGACCGTCACCGCCTACATGCCGCTGGCGGTGGGCAAGGTGATGGAGGACGACACCCTGAAACGGCTGGCCGGCAAGTACGACGTGACCCCGGCTCAGTTGGTGCTGGCCTGGCTGCACCAGAAGGACATCGTGGTGATCCCGTCGTCCACCCAGGAAACGCACCTGAAGGCCAACAAGGCGGCCCTGGACCTGACCCTGGACGACGACGACATCGCCACCATCGAAAGCCTGGACCGGGGTGAGCGCATCGCGGATCCGGACTTCGCGCCCGCCTGGGACTGAGCCCGCCCGGGTAACCCGCTCCGCATCGACCTCCCTGGCCGGGTTCACGCAAAAAGTGTGAACCCGGTCCAAAACTTGTGCGCGGGCCCACGCCGTGGTACCTGTTTTTGCCTATGTCCGGGTTTTCAGGAGACCACGGGATGGCGACCCCCACGGATCGCGCCGCTACCTTGCCCCACGACCTGTTTCGCGCCGACCAGCTGCCCGAGGCGGACCGTTTTCCGGTCTGGCGGGAGAGCGTGCGCCCGCTGTTCGATTCCCTGCCGGCCACGCCGGAACGGTTCGACGCCTGGGTGGAAAGCTACGACCTGCGCGAAGTGTTCATGGCCCGCTGCGGCTTTTCGCCGCTCACCTTCCAGCGCCCTGCCGGTGACACCGCCGACGGCGGCGACCACTGGCTGGTGCAGCTCTATCTGCAGGGCGGTTACCTCGGTCACAACGGCGGTCGTCCGGTGCGGGTCGGGCGCGGCGACATCGGTCTGCTGGACCTGGGGCGCGCCCTGGAGACCCGGGCGCCGGCCTCCCAGGTGCTGTCGGTGGTGATCCCGCGGGACGTATTCCGTGCCCTGGTGCCCACCGCCACGCCCCGGCACGGCACGGTGCTGGCCGCCGGCCGCCCGGTGACCACCATCCTGACCCACCACCTGACCACGGTCTGGAACAGCCTGCCCGAGCTGACCGTGGAGGACCTGGAGGGGGTCAACCGCACCCTGGTGGGCGCGGTGGCCGGGGCCTTCGCCGGCGCCGGCGCGGGGGAAGCGTCCCGGGAGGCGCTGGCCCGGGCCGGCCTGGACGCCATGCTCGCCTGGATTCGCGATCACCTGGACCAGGATCTGACGCCGGAGCGGCTGTGCCGCCGGTTCGGCTGCTCGCGCACCGCGCTCTATCGCCTGTTCCAGCCTCTGGGCGGCGTCGCCGCTTACGTGCGCGAGCAGCGCCTGCTGCGCTGCTATCGGGACCTGCGCCGCGCGGCGGTGACCGGCGAAAAAGTGGTGGATGTGGCGGTGCGCTGGGGGTTCGACAGTCAGAGCCACTTTTGCCGGTTGTTCCGACGGGCCTTCGCCATGACCCCCAGTGACGTGATCGACCAGGCCCTGGCGCAGCCCGCCGGCGGGGTCGACCTGGCGGGGCTGGCCAGTCCCGCCTTCCATCATTGGCTGCGTCATCTGTGATCGGGACGCACGGTCAACGGATTCGGGACGTTCGGGCAAGCGCCGCGGTCGGGGCCTGTGCAAAATGGTGATGTGACCGCCGTTGAAGCCGCAGGGGTTGTGAGCAAGGCTACGCGACGTTGAGGTGGTCACCGGCGCCGGCACCGCTTAACCGTCGCGTCGCCCACCGGGGGGAGGGCGGCGTGGCGGGCGGCCGGACCGATCGCCGCTCAGTCCGCGCCGGGCGCCGACAGGTGCCGCTCCAGGAACCGCAGCCCCGCCTTCTCCGCGCCGCCCCCGAACAGGAAGGTGGCCACATGGCCCCGCCCTTTCAGCAGATACAGTTCCGTGTCCACGCCGTTGGCCCGCAGGGCGTTATAAAAATCCACCGCGTGATCCTCCGGTACGGTGCGGTCCCAGGTGCCGTGATACAGAAATACCGGCGGCGTGTTTGGCGTCACCGAGGTCACCGGCGAGGCGTCGGCGTAGACCGCCGGGATGGCCTCGCGTTCGCCGCCCAGAAATTGCGGCACCAGCTCGCCGCCCTCGAACTTGCGCAGGTCGCTGGGCGTGCCGCCGGCCACCACCGCCTTGGGCCGCGTCACCGGACCACCGTAGGGGTGGTTCAGCGGGTTGTCCGCATCGCCGGCCACGGTGGCCAGCAGCGCCACCAGATGGGCGCCGGAGGAATAGCCCCAGGCGCCCACCCGGGCGCGGTCGATGGCGTACTCGTCGGCGTGCACGTGCAGCCAGCGCATCGCCCTCTGCAGGTCCTGCAATTGCGCCGGGAAAGTGTAGGCCGGGGCGAAGCGGTATTCGATGTTCACCGCCACCAGGCCGTGCTCCGCCAGCCAGCGGGACAGATCCGCCATGTCCGCCGGCGAGCGCCGCGCCCAGCCACCGCCGTGCACCACCAGCACCGCCGGATAGCGCCCCTCGGCCCGGGGCCGGTAGACGCTGGCGTGCAGGGCCCGGGGCCAGTCGTCCGGGGTATAGACACGGTCGCGCACCACGGTGATCGGAGCGCTGTCGGGCAGCGCCGCCGGCTCACCGGCGGGGGCGCCGAGATGACGGACACAGCCGCCCAGTGCCAATAACAGCAAAACGGGGAGCAACAGACGCATGGCGCTTATCCTTGGCGTTTCCGGCCGTGGGCAAAACGCCATGCTGGCCCGCCCCGGATCAAGACCGGGTGACGGTCAGTCCAGGAAGGTGGGGTCGTCCACGATCATGCCCAGGCTGAGCGCCCCCGGGCCGATGTTCACCGCGCCGGTGAGTCCCATGGTACTGAGCAGCAGCGCCACGTCGTGCTCACGGGCCGCCGCCGCCAGCTTGTCGAAGCCGGGCATCTGGCGGATGCGGCTTTCATCCCCGGCGTAGCTCACGCAGATCACCGGCGCGGTGAGGCCGCGCTCGATGCAGCGTACCGCGTGGCGGAAGATCGCCTCCACCCCGGCGTCGAAACCGCGCATCTTGGCCACCGGGAAGGTTTCGTCCTGACGCGCGCACAACACCGGTTTGATATCCAGGGCGTTGCCGAGAATGGCGCCGGCCCAGCTCACGCTTTTATCGCCGCGCTTCCTGGCCCGCTTGTGCAGGTAGTAGATGTCCGGTACCACCGCGTAACCGGTGGCCTGGCTGGCCAGCACCTCCACGCTCTGGCGAATCTCGGTGATCTTCATGCCGGACTCGATCAGGCGCACGGTTTCCGCCGCCAGGGCGCCCTGGCCGGCGAACAACGTCTGGCTGTCGGTGACGCGCAGCGCGAACGGGCCTTCCACACCGGCGCGCTTGCGGATCGGTTTGTACTCGCGAAGGATGGCGTGGGACGCCTCGGTGGCGTTGGCGAAAATCGGGCTGCGGCTTTTCGGCACGGTCTGCACCAGCGCATAGTCGAAATCCAGTACCACCTGCTCCAGGAACAGCGCCTTGATCTGCTCCATGGTGAACGGTACCGATTCGGCGCCATGCGCCTTCTCCGCGACTTCGGTGGCGTAGAACTGGCGGGTACGTTGTGGATCCCGGTCATCGACGATCACCTGATCGCCCAGCCGGATCGAGACCGGCAACACCAGCAAACCGTATTCGTCGATAAAGGACTTGGGCAGATCGCAGCCGGAGTCCACCACCAGGCCGATTCTCATCGTTATTATCCCCCGAGGTGTTTGAAATGAGTCTAACGAAAAAGCGGGGGGCTGCAACTGACTTGCGGCAAACGCACGGCGCGCCGAAGCGCGCCGCCGGGTATCAAAGACCGAGGTTGTCGAGTACGCGCAGGATCGGCGTGGCCTGATTCATGGTGTAGAAGTGCAGGCCCGGCGCGCCCATGGCGAGCAGCCGCTCGCACAGGCGGGTGACCACCTCCTCGCCGAACGCCTTCACCGCCGCCTCGTCGTCCTGCAGGTCGACGAGGCGGCCGCGCAGCCAGCGCGGGATGTCGGCGCCGCAGTTGTCCGAGAAGCGGAACAGGTTGGCCACGTTGAGGATCGGCATGATGCCCGGGTACACCGGCGCGTCGCAGCCGCGCCGACGCAGCTCGTCCATGTAGTAGCCGTAGGCGTCGGCATTATAGAAGTACTGGGTGATGCCGCTGTCGGCGCCGGCCGCCACTTTCCGTTTGAAGTGATCGATGTCGTCGCCGAAGCTGCGCGATTGCGGGTGGTTCTCCGGGTAGGCGGCCACTTCCAGATGGAAGTGATCGCCGGTCTCGGCGCGGATCAGCGCCACCAGATCGTCGGCGTACTTCACTTCGCTTTGCGCGTAGCCCATGCCGGAGGGCAGGTCGCCGCGCAGGGCGACGATGCGGGTCACGCCTTTGTCCTTGTAGCCGTTCACCAGTTCCATGATTTCGTCACGGCTCTGGCCGATGCAGCTCAGGTGCGGCGCGGTGTCCGGGTGCTGTTCGCGCAGCAGATCCACCATTTGCCGGGTGTAATCCCGGGTGGAGCCGCCGGCGCCGAAGGTGCAGGAAAAGAATTCCGGTTTCTTGACCATCAATTTTTGCTGGGTGTTCAGCAGTTTCTCCCGGCCCTGTTCGGTTTTGGGCGGAAAGAATTCGAAGCTGATGCGTTTGGACATGGCAATACACGGGCCCCTTGCGGGGCCCCGTGCCTTTACAGATGACAACGGTTCCGGCGCACCGGAACGATATTCAGTACTTATAGTGGTCCGGCTTGAACGGGCCGTCGGTGCCCACGCCGATGTAGTCGGCCTGGTCCTGGGTCAGTTTGGTGATCACGCCACCGAAGCCCTGCACCATGTACTTGGCCACTTCCTCGTCGAGATGCTTGGGCAGCACTTCCACCTTGAGCATCTTCTCCTTCACCGTGTCGGAATGGCCGGCGAAACCCTGGTCGAACAGGTACATCTGCGCCAGCACCTGGTTGGCGAAGGAGCCGTCCATGATGCGGCTGGGGTGGCCGGTGGCGTTGCCCAGGTTGACCAGGCGGCCCTCGGAAAGCAGCAGCAGGAAGTCGGCGTTTTTCTTGTCGCGCCACACTTTATGCACCTGCGGCTTCACTTCTTCCCATTCCCAGGTGTTGCGCATGAAGGCGGTGTCCACTTCGTTGTCGAAGTGGCCGATGTTGCAGACCACGGCGCCTTTCTTCAGCGCCTTGAGCATGTTCGCGTCGCACACGTTCAGGTTGCCGGTGGTGGTCACCAGCAGGTCGGTGTTGCCCAGCAGCGCCTTGTCCACGGAGGCTTCGCTGCCGTCGTTGATGCCGTCCTTGTAGGCGCTGACCACCTCGAAGCCGTCCATGCACGCCTGCATGGCGCAGATTGGGTCGATCTCGGTGATCTTCACGATCATGCCTTCCTGGCGCAGGGACTGGGCGGAACCCTTGCCCACGTCGCCGTAGCCCACCACCAGCGCTTTCTTGCCGGACAGCAGGTGGTCGGTGGCGCGCTTGATGGCGTCGTTGAGCGAGTGCCGGCAACCGTATTTGTTGTCGTTCTTGCTCTTGGTCACCGAGTCGTTGACGTTCACCGCCGGCACTTTCAGGGTGCCTTTCTTGAGCATGTCGTAGAGACGATGCACGCCGGTGGTGGTTTCCTCGGTGATGCCGTGGATGTTGTCCAGCATTTCCGGGTAAGTGTCGTGGATGTAGGCGGTCAGGTCGCCGCCGTCGTCCAGGATCATGTTGGCGTCCCACAGCTTGCCGTCGCCGTCGCGGCAGGTCTGTTCGATGCACCACATGTACTCTTCCTCGGTCTCGCCCTTCCAGGCGAACACCGGCACGCCGGCGGCGGCGATGGCGGCGGCGGCATGGTCCTGGGTGGAGAAGATGTTGCAGGAGGACCAGCGCACTTCCGCGCCCAGGGCCTTGAGGGTTTCGATCAGCACCGCGGTCTGGATGGTCATGTGGATGCAGCCGATGATGCGGGCGCCTTTCAGCGGCTGTTCGGCGCGGTATTTTTCGCGGATCGCCATCAGCGCCGGCATTTCGGTTTCCGCGATTTCGATTTCCGAACGGCCCCATTTGGCCAGGGAAATGTCCGCGACTTTGTAGTCCTGCAACGCGTCTGCTTTTGCGTTCATTGCTTTCTCCATTCGTGGTCAGCGAATGGGCGCCGTTGTTCGTTTCGACCCCGTTTCATCGAGCCTCGCGGATGTCCGCTGCAGCGCCCCTCGATGACGTTGGGGTATAGGTTCTTGTAGGAGCGGCTTTACAGCGCGCTTTTCAGCGCCTCGGCCTTGTCGGTGTTTTCCCAGCTGAAGCCTTCCCGGCCGAAGTGACCGTAGCTGGCGGTGGGCCGGTAGATCGGCCGGCGCAGGTCGAGCATCTCGATGATGCCGCGCGGGCGCAGGTCGAAGTGTTCGCGCACCAGGGCGGCGATCTGGTCATCGGGCAGCTTGCCGGTGCCGAAGGTGTTCACCGAAATGGAGGTGGGTTCGGCCACGCCGATGGCATAGCTCACCTGAATCTCGCACTTGCTGGCCAGGCCGGCGGCGACGATGTTCTTGGCCACGTAGCGGCCGGCGTAGGCCGCCGAGCGGTCCACCTTGGACGGGTCCTTGCCGGAGAAGGCGCCGCCGCCGTGGCGGGCCATGCCGCCGTAGGTGTCGACGATGATCTTGCGGCCGGTGAGACCGCAATCGCCCATCGGGCCGCCGATCACGAAATTACCGGTGGGGTTGATGTGGTAGAGGGTCTTGTCGTGCAGCCACTCGGCGGGCAGCACCGGTTTGATGATCTCTTCCATCACCGCTTCGCGCAGTTCCGGCAGTTTGATGTCCGGGGAATGCTGGGTGGACAGCACCACCGCGTCCACCGCCACCGGCTTGCCGTTTTCGTAGCGCAAGGTCACCTGGCTCTTGGCGTCCGGGCGCAGCCAGCCGAGGCGGCCGTTCTTGCGCAGTTCCGCCTGGCGCTCCACCAGCCGGTGGGAGAAATAGATCGGGGCCGGCATCAGGGTGTCGGTCTCGTCGGTGGCGTAGCCGAACATCAGGCCCTGGTCCCCGGCGCCCTGTTCCTTGTCGTCCGCCTCGTCCACGCCCATGGCGATGTCCGCGGACTGTTTGCCGATGCCGTTGAGCACCGCGCAGCTGGCGCCGTCGAAGCCCACGTCGGAGCTGTCGTAGCCGATGTCCAGGATCACCTTGCGGACGATGTCTTCCAGTTCCACGTAGGTGTTGGTGCGGACTTCACCGGCGACGATCGCCATGCCGGTTTTGACCAGCGTCTCCACCGCCACGCGGGCGTGGGGGTCGTCGGCGATGATGGCGTCCAGCACCGCGTCCGAGATCTGGTCGGCCATTTTGTCCGGATGGCCTTCGGAGACCGACTCGGAGGTAAAGATGGAATACTCACTCATAAAGGGGTCTCCCGTGATTCGATTGAGCGTTTTTGACCTTGTGGCCACGAGTTGCAAGTTGAAAGTTAAAAGTTGAAAGGGCGGCTTCGAGCGCGGGCACGGCACAGGGCTGGCAAGGCGTCGCTCGCGTTTTAACTTTTAACTTGTAACTTTCAACTGCTCTTTTCAAAACTTCTTACCTGCACCTGAAAACCATTGCGCATGGCCAGAAACAGGCTCTCGCGCAGGCCCAGACCGGCCCGGCCGGCCCAGGCCACCAGATCGGCTTCGTCGAAGCCGAGCCAGAAATCGCCGCAGGCGTCCACCGCCCAGCGTTGATCGTGACGGCATAACTCAGTGACCACCAGCACGCCCGCCTCGTTCAGTTGCGCCGCCGCCGCCTTGAGGGCGCTGGCCGGCGAGGGCAGGTGGTGCAGCACCATGTTCAGCACCACCGCGTCCACCGTCGGTAAGCGCTCGCCGTCCTGGGGCCACTCGCCGGCCACCAGGGTCACATTGTCCAATTGCGCCTCGCGCACCCGGCGCCGGGCCAGGGCCAGCATGGCCTCGCTGTTGTCCAGCGCCAGCACCTGCTCGAAACGGGCCGCCAGGGGCGTCAGAAAGCGGCCGTCGCCGGGGCCGATCTCCAGGGCGCGCCGCGCCGGAGCGCCGGCCAGGGCCCGGTCGAGCAGCTCGCAGGCCTGTTCGGCGTACTGATCGTAGTCGGCGATCAGTTCCTGCTGGCGCGGCAGGTCGTCGGCGTGGCGGGCGAAAAAGGCCCGGCTCTGCGCCGCCCGCTGGGCCTGCACCCCGGCCAGTCGCTCGGCGGTGCCGGTATCCAGCAGCGTCTCATCCAGCTCCTCGAACAGGGCGCCGTGCAGCTTTTCGGTGGGCGCCTGGGGCGGCGGCAGCCGCCGCCGGTAGAAAATCGAGTTGCCCTCGCGACGCTTCTCCACCAGCCCGGCCTGGGCCAGCACCTTGAGGTGATGGCTCATGCCGGACTGCTTGATGGCCATGATCTCGCCCAGCTCCAGCACGCCGAAGCTGTTCTGCCCCAGCACTCGCAGCACCTCCAGACGCAACGGATCGCCGGCCGCCTTGAGGAAGGCGGCCAGGGTGTCCAGGGGCTGTTCCAGCGGTGCCGCATCGGTGGTCATAAAGCGCGAGTCTAATGGAAGCGGAAGTCTGCATCAAAGTTTATTGATATAGGTATGGTCGCAGCGTGAAGGCCGCCTGGAACGGCCAGGGTTTGCCCCCATCCCGGGCTTCGGCGACAATAGCGCCCCCTTTTCCCAGCGCTGTTCAAAAATCATCCAGGAGACGTGCATGTCCTCTGCTCCCGCTGCCCGTGATCTCGCCAACGCCATCCGTGCCCTCAGCATGGACGCGGTTCAGAAAGCCAACAGTGGCCACCCCGGTGCGCCCATGGGTATGGCGGACATCGCCGAGGTCCTCTGGCGCGGGTTCCTGAAGCACAACCCGGCCAACCCGCAGTGGGCCGACCGGGACCGTTTCGTGCTGTCCAACGGCCACGGGTCCATGCTGCTCTACAGCCTGCTGCACCTGACCGGTTACGACGTCAGCCTGGACGACATCAAGAACTTCCGTCAGCTCGGCAGCCCCACCGCCGGCCACCCGGAATACGGCGACGCACCGGGCATCGAGACCACCACCGGCCCGCTGGGCCAGGGCTTCGCCAACGCCGTGGGCATGGCCCTGGCGGAAAAGATGCTGGCGGCCCAGTTCAACCGCGACGGCCATGAGATCGTCGACCACAACACCTTCTGCTTCCTGGGTGACGGTTGCATGATGGAGGGCATCTCCCACGAAGCGGCGTCCCTGGCCGGCACCCTGGGCCTGGGCAAGCTGGTGGCCTTCTACGACGACAACGGCATCTCCATCGACGGCGAGGTGGAAGGCTGGTTCACCGACGATACCGTGGCCCGCTTCCGGGCCTACGGCTGGCACGTGATCCCCAATGTGGACGGCCACAGCCCCCAGGAAGTGAAACTGGCGGTGGAGAACGCGCTGAAGAAGAGCGATCAGCCGACCCTGATCTGCTGCAAAACCGTGATCGGCTTCGGCAGCCCCAACAAGCAGGGCAAGGAAGACTCCCACGGCGCCGCCCTGGGCGAAGAGGAAATCACCCTGACCCGGGACGCCCTGGGCTGGCACCACGGCGCCTTCGAGGTGCCGGACGATATCTACCAGGCCTGGAACGCCCGCGCCGCCGGTGCCCAGGCGGAGGCCGACTGGCAGGCCCGCTTCGAGGCCTACCGGGCCGAGCACCCGGAGCTGGCCGACGAGTTCCAGCGCCGCCTGGCCGGTGAGCTGCCGGCCCGCTTCGAGCAGCAGGCCGACGATTTCATCGCCCAATGCCAGCAGGCCATGGACAAGGTGGCCACCCGCAAGGCCAGTGAGCAGGCCCTCAACGCCTACGGGCCCGGTCTGCCGGAACTGACCGGCGGCTCCGCCGACCTGGGCGGTTCCAACAACACCGTGTGGAAAGGCTGTAAATCAATCACCGCCGGCGACGCCAACGGCAACTACATCCATTACGGCGTGCGCGAGTTCGGCATGACCGCGATCATGAACGGCCTGTGCCTGCACGGCGGCGTGCGCCCCTATGGCGGCACCTTCCTGACCTTCATGGAATACGCTCGCAACGCGGTGCGCATGGCGGCGCTGATGCACCAGCCGAACATTCTGGTCTACACCCACGACTCCATCGGCCTGGGCGAGGACGGCCCCACCCACCAGCCCATCGAGCAGATCGCCAACCTGCGCATGACGCCGAACCTGAGCACCTGGCGGCCCTGCGACACGGTGGAAACCGCGGTGGCCTGGAAACACGCCATCCAGCGTGACGACGGCCCCACGGCGCTGATCTTCTCCCGCCAGGGCCTGCCCTGCCAGGAGCGCGACGATGCCGTGCTCGGCAATGTGGCCAAGGGCGGCTATACCCTGCTGCAGACCGGCGAGGGCCAGCCGGAGGCGATCATCATCGCCACCGGCTCCGAGGTGGAGCTGGCGGTGGACGCCGCCCGCGCCCTGGGCGAGCAGGGCCGTAATGTACGGGTGGTGTCCATGCCCAGCGTCGATGCCTTCCTGTCGCAAACCGCCGACTACCAGGAACAGGTGCTGCCGTCGGCGGTGCGTGCCCGGGTGGCGGTGGAAGCGGCCATCGTCGATTACTGGTACCGCTTCGTGGGTCTGGACGGCAAGGTGGTCGGCATGCACGGCTACGGCGCCTCGGCGCCCGCCGGTGACCTCTACAAGCACTTCAACATCACCGCCGAGGCCGTGCAGCAGGCGGTGGACAGTCTCTTCTGAACCGCACCGCGGAGGCGGGGCCCATGATCAACGTGGCAATCAACGGCTACGGCCGTATCGGCCGGTCGTTCGTGCGTGCCCTGGCCGAGCGCGAGGCCGCCGGCGAGCGGCCGCCGTTTCGCCTGGTGGCGATCAACGACCCGGGCCGCGCCGAGGACCTGCTGTATCTGACCCGCTATGACACTACCCACGGTCGCCTGGCGGCGCCGGTGACCCTGGAGGACGGCTGCCTGCGCATCGGCGGGCAGGCGCCCCGGCTGTTCAGCGAGAGGCGCCCGGAAGACCTGCCCTGGGGCGAGCTGGGCGTGGACCTGGTGCTGGAATGCTCCGGCCATTTCCGTGGCCATGCCGACGCCGGCCGCCACCTGAGCGCCGGCGCCGGCCGGGTGATCATCGGCGCGGTGCCCTTCGACCGGGCCGACCAGACCATCGTCTACGGCGTCAATCACCGGGACCTGGACCAGGGCAGCCGGGTGCTGTCGGCGGCCTCCTGCACCACCCATTGCGTCGCGCCGTTGCTGGCGGCCCTGGACCGGGAGTTCGGCGTGCGCCAGGCGCTGATGAAGGAAATCCACGCCTATACCTCGGACCAGACCCTGCTCGACCACGTGCACCGGGACCCGCGCCGGGGCCGGGCCGGGGCGCAGAACATCATTCCCACCACCAGCAGCGCCATCAAGGCGGTGCAGGCGGTGCTGCCGGCGCTGGCGGGCCGCATCGACGGTCACTCCATTCGCGTGCCCACGCTCAACGTGGCGATGGTGGAGCTGACCCTGCTGCTGGAGCGCACCCCGACCCCCGGCGACCTGAACCCCTGGCTGCGGGGCCTGTCCCAGGAACAACCGGAACTGATTGGTTACAATGACGAGCCGCTGGTCAGCGTGGACTTCAACCATCGGCCGGAATCCGCCGTGATCGACGCCACCCAGACCCGGGTGCAGGGCGACATGGTGCAGGTGGTGGCTTGGTACGACAACGAGTGGGGGTACGCCAACCGCCTGCTCGATTGGGTGGCTTATATTGCCGCTGGCACGCAACACGCTTCACGCTGACACGCGGGAGCGCCGCCGGGGTACGGGTTAAAATTTTGGCGTGCAAGCGTGTTGCGTGGAGCGTGCCAGCGTTTTTCCAACGAGGTAAGAGGAATCATGAATTTCAAACGCATGACCGACCTGGATCTGCAAGGGAAACGGGTGCTGATCCGCGAAGACCTGAACGTGCCGGTCAAGGACGGCAAGGTGACCAGCGATGCCCGCATCCGCGCCTCGTTGCCGACCATCGAGCAGGCGCTGAACGCCGGCGCCCGGGTCATGCTGCTCTCCCACCTGGGCCGCCCCACCGAGGGTGAGTACGAAGAGCAGTACTCGCTGAAGCCGGTGGCCGAGCACCTGAGCGAACTGCTGGGCCGCCCGGTGCCCCTGGTCAAGGACTGGCTCGACGGCGTGGACGTGGAGCCGGGCCAGGTGGTGCTGTGCGAGAACGTGCGCTTTATCAAGGGCGAGAAGAAGGACGACGAGGCGCTGGCCAAAAAGATGGCCGCCCTGTGCGACGTCTACGTGATGGACGCCTTCGGCACCGCCCACCGCGCCCAGGCCTCCACCCACGGTGTGGCCCGGTTCGCGCCGGTGGCCGCGGCCGGCCCGCTGCTGGCCAATGAGCTGGACGCGCTCAGTAAGGCGCTGCTGGAACCGGCCAAGCCGCTGGTGGCCATCGTTGGCGGCTCCAAGGTGTCCACCAAGCTGGAGGTGCTGGACGCCCTGGCTGACAAGGTGGACCAGTTGATCGTCGGCGGCGGCATCGCCAACACCTTCCTGGCCGCCGCCGGCCATCCGGTGGGCAAGTCGCTGTGTGAGCACGACCTGATCCCGGCGGCGAAAAAGCTGGCCGAGAAGGTCCACATTCCGCTGCCGGTGGATGTGGTGGTGGCCAAGGAATTCGCGGAATCCGCCGAAGCCACCACCAAGGCGGTGAACGAGGTAGCCGACGACGACCTGATTCTGGACGTGGGCCCGCAGACCGCCCATGTGTTCGCGGCCCTGATGAAGGAAGCCCGCACCATCGTCTGGAACGGCCCGGTGGGCGTGTTCGAATTCGACCAGTTCGGTGAAGGCACCAAGGAACTGGCGGAAGCCATCGCCGACAGCGAGGCGTTTTCCATCGCCGGCGGCGGCGATACCCTGGCGGCGGTGGACAAGTACGGCATCGCCGACCGCATCAGCTACATTTCCACCGGCGGCGGCGCCTTCCTGGAATTCGTGGAAGGCAAGACCCTGCCGGCGGTGGCGGTCCTCGAGGAACGGGCCCGGGACTGAAATCCAAACGGACAACCAGAGGGAAAACATCATGGCTCTGATCAGCATGCGTCAATTGCTGGACCACGCCGCCGAGCAAGGCTACGGCGTGCCGGCGTTCAACGTGAACAACCTGGAACAGATGCGCGCCATCATGGAGGCCGCCGACCAGACCAATTCCCCGGTGATCGTGCAGGCCAGCGCCGGCGCCCGCAAATACGCCGGCGCGCCCTTCCTGCGCCACCTGATCCTGGCCGCCGTGGAGGAATTTCCGCACATCCCCGTGGTGATGCACCAGGACCACGGCACCAGCCCCTCGGTGTGCCAGCGCTCCATCCAGCTGGGCTTCTCCTCGGTGATGATGGACGGCTCCCTGGGCGAGGACGGCAAAACCCCCACCGAGTACGACTACAACGTGGAAGTGACCCGCCGCACCGTTGAAATGGCGCACGCCTGCGGCGTGTCCGTGGAAGGCGAGCTGGGCTGCCTGGGCTCCCTGGAATCCGGCCAGGCCGGTGAGGAAGACGGCATCGGCGCTTCCGGCACCCTGACCCACGAACAGATGCTCACCGACCCGGAAGAAGCGGCGGAGTTCGTCAAGGCCACCAAGGTGGACGCCCTGGCCATCGCCATCGGCACCAGCCACGGCGCCTACAAGTTCACCCGGCCGCCCACCGGCGACATTCTCGCCATCGAGCAGATCAAGGCGATCCACGCGCGCATCCCGGACACCCATCTGGTGATGCACGGCTCCTCCTCGGTGCCCCAGGACTGGCTGAAGATCATCAACGAATACGGCGGCGAGATCCCGGAGACCTACGGTGTGCCCGTGGAAGAGATCCAGGAAGGCATCAAGCACGGCGTGCGCAAGGTCAACATCGACACCGACCTGCGCTTGGCCTCCACCGGCGCCATCCGCCGCTTCCTGGCCAACAACACCGCCGAGTTCGACCCGCGCAAATACCTGAAGGAATCGGTGGCCGCCATGCGCGATATCTGCGTGGCCCGCTATGAAGCCTTCGGCACCGCCGGCAACGCGGACAAGATCAAGCCGATCAACCTGGAAGACATGTTCGGCCGCTACGAAACCGGCGAACTGGATCCCCGCGTCAAGTAAATCCCGCCTCACATAACAAGAGAGGGCCCGGCGACCGCCGGGCCCTCTCTTGTTATTACTCTGCCAATCTGTAACTCTTTGCCCCCGATCACGGCGGACCCAGGAGTATCAGGATGAGCAGAACAACCGACCCCACCGGCGCCGACACCCCCGGCCAGCGCGGCCCCGTGGACCACGAACGCCGCGAGCAGATTCTGGCGGTCGCCGACGACCTGTTCAAAGCGCACGGTTACCGTAAGACCTCGGTCACCGACATCGCCCGCGAGATCGGTGTGTCCGGTGCCTATCTGTACAAGTTCTTCAACTCCAAGCAGGCCATCGGCGAGGCGGTGTGCGCCCGTGCCCTGGCGTCCATGGACGACGCCCTGCGCGCGGTGGTCGAACGCGACCAACCCGCCACCCGGCGGCTCCGTGATCTGCTGCAGACGCTGCTGCAGGAGGGGCTGCGGCTGTTCCTGAAGGAGCGGCGCATGCACGACATCGTGGTGGTGTCCATTGAAAACCAGTGGGCGGTCACCGAGGAACACAACCAGGTGGTGTACGACGCCATCCAGCGCATCGTGTCCGATGGCCGCGAAAGCGGCGAGTTCGAACGCAAGACCCCCCTCGACGAAGTGTGCACGGCGATCCGTGTCACCGCCGCCGCCTACGCTCACCCGGTGCTGCTCAGCCGGCTCGGCAACAGTGACGAGATGGAAGCGAAACTGGCGGCGGTCACCAATCTGATCCTGCGCAGCCTGGCGCCCTGAGCCGATACCGGCCGGCTATGGCGGCGATAGGTTTTCCCTGGAAGGTTATAAGTTGACAGAACTGTAACTTGTAACCATACTGGCACCATCAAGCGTGGGAGGCCAGACACAGAGCGGTCCCGCCACGCGAAGGGAAACTCCCGAATTTGCGAGGTAAGGACCATGAAGAAAGCACTGATGATTCCGTTCGCCGTTGCCGCCCTGAGCGCCGCCCCCCTGACCTTCGCCCAGGCCAACGACTACCTGGCCCAGCGCCAGAACCTGGACAGCCCGGCGCACATCCAGGCTGTCGCCCGGCAGGCCATCGCCCAGGGCGAACAGGCCCGCGCCAATAGTCAGATCCAGGGCCACACCCAGGGCCAGGCCCGCGATTACCTGGCCGAGCGCCAGGATCTGGACCAGGGTGCCGCCATCGCCGACGCCTACCGCGATCTCCAGGCCCAGCAGGCCGTGGTGAAAGCGGAAGGCAATCCGGAAGGCACCCGCGACGACTACCTGAACGAGCGCCGCAGCCTGGACAACCAGGATCACATCCAGCGGGTGCTGTTCGGTCAAAGCTGATTCGAGTGCGCTGATTCGAATACGCGACTTCGAGGCGGATTGCGCCTCCGGGTTTTACCCCCCCCCTCGCCCCGGCCCCCCGCCGGGGCTTTTTTTTATCGATCCGGGTTCAGGGATCACGGGCCGGCCTTTTTCTTCCCGGCGTCGTGCGCCTATGATCAGGGTCCGATTGATTGACTGAAGCCCTCATGCCGTTTCCCTTTACCCGCGACGAAATCCTGCAGCACTGGCAGCCCCTCAACTGGGAGGCCTTCGACCCCCTGGATGAGAGTTCGCGGCGCTATGCCCGCTACTATGGCATCGATTTCGACGCCCGCCTGCCGGAGCTGCAGCACGGGTTCGGGTACTTCGAGGCCGCCGGGCACACCATCAGCGTGCACGCCTGGCGGCCGCCGGCGCCACGGGGCACGGTGCTGATCTGCCACGGCTACTTCGACCACGTGGGGCTCTACCGGCACATCATCGGGCATGTGCTGCAACTGGGCTACGCGGTGCTGGCCTATGACCTGCCGGGGCATGGCCTCAGTTCCGGGCCGCGCGCCGCCATCGACGACTTCCGCATCTACCGGGAGGTGCTGGAACAGTGCCTGTCGCTGGCGGCCAACCACTTTCCCCGCCCCTGGAACGTGATCGGGCAGAGCACCGGCGGCGCCATCGTCATGGATTACCTGGTGCACCACGGTTTTGAGCGGGACGACAACCCGTTCGCCAACATCATCCTGCTGGCGCCGCTGGTGCGGCCGTTCAAATGGGGCACCGCCCGCTGGCTGCACACCCTGGTGAAGCCCTTCGCCCGTTCCATCAAGCGGGTGTTCACGGTCAACTCCGGCGACCCGGATTTCCTCGATTTCCTGGAGAACAAGGATCCGCTCCAGGACCGGCGGCTGCCGGCCCGCTGGGTCACCGCCCTGAAACGCTGGCTGCCCGGCTTCGAAGCGGCGGACCGGGTCAAAATTTCGCCGGTGGTGATTCAGGGCGACCAGGACGAAACCGTGGATTGGCGCTATAACCTCAAGGTGATTCGTGCCAAATTCGAGGATCCGGACATTCATATGCTGCCCGGCGCGCGCCATCATCTGGCCAACGAGCGGGATGAATTCCGGCGCAAGATCTTCGCCATCATCGACCGTTACCTGGGCTGAACCGCCAACGGGAGAGCGCCATGAAAACGATCACCGGAACCGCCCTGGCCGCCGCCTTGCTGGCCGCCACCACGCTGTGGGCGCCGGCCCCGGCCGCCGACGAGGCCCTCGACGACAATGTGCGACAGCGTCAGCAGTTCGAGCGGGAGCGGGTCGAGGACCTGCGCGGGCGCACCCGCGACCAGACCCGGGAGCACCGGCAGATGATGCGCGAGCGCATCGACCGCCTCGATCAGGACGCCCGCCAGCGCAACGACCGGCTCCGTGACCAGTCGCAACGGCCGTTTAGTCCCCCGGGGTCTGTAAAAGAACATTAATTTCGGCGGGCCCGGAGCCCGCTTTCACTTAAAAATTGCGTATTCCACACCATGTTATGCGATACATTGTCATGGCCCGGTCACTTATACTGATCCGGGCACGACAAAAATCGTGACACCGCCGTGCAGTAGCCGAGGGAACGACGAATTGCCTTCGGAATATCGGAAGAAACTATTCAGGCTTCTTAAAGCCGAGGCTAAGGAGAGGACCATGAAAAAGACGTTGCTTGTTTCCGCTATCTTGTCCATTTCCGGCGCGCTGATGGCGCCGGCCGCGCTGGCGCAGAACACCAATATCGACCGTCAGGAACACATCAGCAAGGAATACCAGAAGGCCATGGAGAATGAGCGCCAGGCCCAGGAAATGAACAAGGCGGGCGATCCGGAATACCGCCAGGAGCGCAAGAACATCGACTCGCAGGAAAACATCGGCGAGGAGTACCGCAAGGCCATGGAAAACGAGCGTGAGGCCGCCGAGCGCAAAGGCTCGGGCATGCAGAACGACGCCCGTGAGCACCTGGAAGAGCGTAAGAACATCGACTCCCAGGAAAACATCAGCGAGGAATATCGCAAGGCGATGGAGAATGAGAAGAAGAAATAACGCCTCTTCTTCTCGTAAAAAGAGGGGCCCCGAGCGGGGCCCCTCTTTTGTTGCCTGACGTTATTTCTGAATCGACGTGCTCTGGTAGCTCAGGTTGATCCCGCCCACCGGAATGGTCAGGTTCACCTTGCCGCCGGGCAATACCTCCGCGGCGGTGATGTCCAGGGTCACGTCCTTGGCCTGCTGGTTCTCCAGAGCGATGAACAGCCGGCCGTCGGGCAGGAAGTCCAGGGTTCCCTCCAGGGTGATCTGGTCGATAGGCAGGCTTTTCACGTTGTGGTCCAGCGTCGGCGGCAGGCTCAGAGCCGGCGCGTCGAACAGCAGGTCGAACTGGATCACGAAGCGCGGCGGATCACCGGCCGCCGGGTTGTCGCCGGGCAGGATATAGCCCACCGGTGCCCGGGTACGGTTGCCGTTTTCATCCGGCTCATAGCGCACGCGCATGATGTTGGGGCCGGTGGCGGTGGGCAGCGGAATCAGGCCCAACTCGCCGAGCTGTCCGAGCACCGGATCCTCCAGGCCCAACAAATCGAGCACATCGCCCAGGGTGTTGAGCACGCCGTCCAGTACCCCGCCCAGCAGCGGCAGATCGCTCAGCGAGGTGTCGCCGTTGGTGGTGTCCACTTCCACGCCGATGATGGCGGTGGTGTCCAGATTGGTGAGCGCCACCGTGGTCGGGTAGATGCGCACCGCCACGCCACCCTGGCCGCGGCTCAGTTCCGGCGGCAGGTCGGGCTCTTCCTCGTAGCCGAGGATGTCGGTGTTGAGGGCGCCGGCGATGTACAGCAGGCGCTGGGCGTTGCAGTCCTCCTGCTGGCCTTCGCCGTAGGGCGGCGCGCCGCCAAAGCCACAGCCTGTGTTGGCGGCCACGATCAGGCCGTCACCGCTGTCGCCTTCCCGGGGCAGGATGCGGGTGGCGTTGGAGGGCGTGGGGGCGTCATCGTCGGTGATCGGTGATTCGCCCTCATCGACGGCGAAGTTGGTGTTCACGTCCACGCTGGGCAGGTTGCTCAGCTCCTGGAACACATCCAGGTTGGCCGCCGCGCCGCGGAACACGATGTCCATATCCGGCCCGCCGGCGGTGCGGTCGCCGCCCAGCAGCAGGGCGGTCTGCAGCGGCAGGCCCGCTTCCGAACAGAGGGCGTCGCCGGTGCAGCCGCTGGTCTCGGAGGCCAGGGTGTAGCGATACAGCGCGCCCTCTTCCCAGGGCTGGTCGGGTACGAAGCTGATGGCGCGCGGCTCGATCTGCAGCACGCCGGGCACGGTGCCCTGGCAGACGCCGCTCTGGTCGATGCGCTCCACGCGCACGCCGCCGGTGCCACAGCTTTCGCCCAGGGTCAGGGTGGCCGGGTCCATGTTCTGCGAGAAGCGCACGCGGATCGGCCGGTTGGCGGGCATGGCGTCGATGGGCAGCCGGTCCAGGGCCACCTGCTCGCTGTCGGAGCTGGAGGACAGGCACACGCCCTGGCTGCCCTGGCCGTTGAAGTCGCCCAGGTCGATTTCATCGCTGCTGGCGCAGGGGAAGCCGGGGTAGACCACCATGGCGAAGGGGCCGCGCACCACGCTGTCGCCGCCCTCGGTTTCCACGTACTCCGGCAGGGAGAAGGTCAGGGTGTCGCCGCCGTTGACCCGGTCGATGGGCTGCAGGGCATTGCCGGCCAGATCGGTGATGCCGGAGGTGGCGGTCACGGCGTACTGGACGCCGAAGTTCACCGGATCATCCGGGTGAATGATCACGGCGTTGCCGTTCAGCCGCCAGGAGAACGGCTCGGTGGCGCCGCCCTTGGTGAGGCGCAGGGTGCCGTTCTCGGTGATGCTGAGCGGGTCCAGGGTCTCGTCGAACTGCAGCACGATGGGCTCGCCGGGCACCATGCGGTCGGCGAAATCGCCGGGCTGCCAGGACAGGCGCAGCTGGCCGTTCTGGGTTACCGCCTGCAGTTGCGGGCCGGTGTTGTCCTGCTCCGGTTCCGGGGCGTTGACCTGGTCCTCGTAGGACTCCATGCGGAAACTGAGCAGGCCGTAATGGTCCTCGATGCCGAGCACCCGGGGCTCCACCACGGTCAGCGCGTCGGCGCGCAGCCGGCCGTCGCTGACGCTGGCCTGGCCGATCAGTTCCAGATGCACCAGATGCTGGGTAAAGGCGCCGTTGGCGCGGGCGTCGGCGGTGGTGGTGGCCACGTCCATGAACAGCCGCAGGTTGCGCGGCGCGCTGACGTCGTTGGAATTGGGGTTGGGGAACAGGTAGCCGGTGGCGTCGGTGATCATCTCCACGGTCACCGCGCCGGAATCGAAGCCCACCGGCACCTGACCGCCGATGAACACTTCCAGGGCGTCACCCACCAGGCGCGACCCGCGCGCCACGCGCAGCGGCGTGACCTGGGGGAAATTGGGCTGGAACGCCAGCTCGCCGAACACATTGCCGGTCTGCTTGGAGGCGGTCTGGTCCTGCAGCACGGTGCCCTTCACCGGCACGCAGTTGATCGGTTCGCCAGTGAGCGGCGACAGGCGCACATTCTCGTCCAGGCAGCCCAGGGTCGGGTCCGCCGCCGGTACCTCGGTGACCAGCGTGGCTCGCTCGCCGGTGGGCGAGGCGGTATTGCGCGGCTGCACCTCCCGTTGGAACGGCTCGATGGTTTCGTCGAAGCGGCTGCGCAGGCCCTCCACGGTGAGCCGGTAGGTGTCCCCCGGCGTCATGTCCTGCAGCGGGTCCACGGTCAAGGCGTTGCCCTTGGCGATCAGCAGCGCCGGCACCAGCTCATCACCGCGCATCAGTTTGACGGTGTCGCCGTACACCGCGCTGCTCTCGTCCAGCGGATGACTGGTGCGCAGCCGGAACGAGGAAAAGTCCACGGTCATGAACTGCTCGTCGTCCGGGAAAATACTGGCCACCTCGAACGCCGGGCTTTCCTGCTGCAGCGTCACCGGGCCTTCCAGGGCCGGGCGGGTGGTGAATTCCAGCACGCCGTCATTGGGGAACACCACCTGGTCGCCGTTGAGCGTCACGTCGCGCAGCGCCACCCCATACTCGGTGATCGGCTGCAGGGCCTCGGTGGGTTGCAGCACCACCCCGCGGCCGTCGTCCACGGCACGCAGGTCGAAGTCCACCGGGTTGCCGTCGGCGTCGGTGAAGCGGAAGTTGGCCTTGGCGGCGTTCACCGGCGCGCCGAAGCGCAGCACCACCGGGGCGTTCGGCGCCACGTCCTGCTGCTGGTCGAGAGGGTAGGAGTAATACAGCGCTTCGCTGCTGGTGGGCGAGCGCGGCGTCAGTTCGCCGCCGCCGCCGCCTCCGCCGCCGCCACAGGCGGCCAGCGCCAGGGCGGCGCCGAGAGTGGCTACTGTCAGGGTAGGACGCATGAGAGCACCTCGTTATTGGACTTATCTCTGATTACTTCATATGCAATTCATAAAACAAAAGCGGTGGCCTTTGCCGTATGAAAAAGGTTGGAAACCGTACGCGGAAGCGGAGCAAGGTTGCGGAACGTAGCGGCCCGGTAGCACAACGTTACCGCACGGTAAAAGCGGGCGGGTGAAAACCCGGGAGGAAGTATTGAAGGGTCAAACCGCCCGGTCGCGGGCGGTCAAACCGGGCCCCGCCGGGCCCGGCACCGGTTCAGTAAACGGAGACGCCGCCGCCTTCGCCCACCAGCACCACGTCCGCCGGGCGGCGGGCGAACAGGCCGTTGGTGACCACGCCGGTGATGTTGTTGAGGGTGGTTTCCAGCTCAATGGGATTGAGGATATCCAGGTTGTGCACGTCCAGGATCAGGTTGCCGTTGTCGGTGACGAAACCCTCCCGGTACTCCGGCCGGCCACCCAGAGCCACCAGCTTGCGCGCCACATGGGAGCGGGCCATGGGGATCACCTCCACCGGCAGCGGAAAGCGGCCCAGCCGCTTCACCTTCTTGGAGGCGTCGACGATGCAGATGAACTCCCGGGCCACCGCCGCCACGATCTTCTCGCGGGTGAGGGCGCCGCCGCCGCCCTTGATCATCTCCCGGTGTTCGTTGACCTCATCGGCGCCGTCCACATAGACCGGCAGGCGGTCCACGTCGTTGAGCTCCAGCACCGGAATGCCGTGACCGCGCAGCCGCTCGGCGGTGGCCTCGGAACTGGCCACGGCGCCGCGAATACGGTCCTTGAGCGCGGCCAGGCCGTCGATGAAATGATTGGCGGTGGAGCCGGTGCCCACGCCCACCACCTCGCCCTCGGGCACGTAGCGCAGCGCCGCTTCGGCCACCTGTTTCTTGAGCGCGTCCTGATCCATGCGATCCATCCTCGTTGCGAGGGCGGGATTATACGGCCCGGGAGCCGCCGCTCCAATGGACGCTCCCGCCCCTGGCCCCGTAAACTAGCGGTTTTACCCTTCCGGAAATTCCATGCCTGCGATGCTTGACCAATACGTGAAACGGATTCTCCAATCCCGCGTCTACGACGTGGCCCACGAAACCCCGATCCATGCCGCGCCGCTGATTTCCAAGCGCATCGGCAACCGGGTGTTGCTCAAGCGCGAGGATCTGCAGCCGGTGTTTTCGTTCAAGCTGCGCGGCGCCTACAACAAGCTGGCGGCGCTCACCGACGCCCAGCGCGAGCGCGGTGTGATCTGCGCCTCCGCCGGCAACCACGCCCAGGGCCTGGCCCTGGCCGCCAGTGCCATGGGCGTGCGCGCGGTGATCGTGATGCCGCGCACCACCCCGGAGATCAAGGTGAAGTCGGTGCGCCAGCGCGGCGGCAAGGTGGTGCTGCACGGCGACGGCTTCGACGAAGCCCTGGCCCACGCCCGCAAGCTGGAAGAGAAGGAAGGCCTGACCTTCGTGCACCCCTACGATGACCCGGACGTGATCGCCGGCCAGGGCACCGTGGGCATGGAGATCCTGCGCCAGCAGAGCCGCGAGCTGGACGCCATCTTCATTCCGGTGGGCGGCGGCGGCCTGGCCGCCGGCGTGGCCGCCTACGTGAAGTACGTGCGCCCGGACGTGAAAATCATCGCCGTGGAGCCGGAGGACGCCGCCTGTCTGAAGGCCGCCCTGGAGCGCAAGCGCCGGGTCACCCTGTCCGAGGTGGGCCTGTTCGCCGACGGCGTGGCGGTCAAGCAGATCGGCAAGGAAACCTACCGGGTGCTGAAGGACACCGTGGACGAGGTGGTCACCGCCACCACCGATGAAATCTGCGCCGCCATCAAGGATTCCTTCGAGGATACCCGGGCGGTGTGCGAGCCCGCCGGTGCCCTGGCCCTGGCCGGCCTCAAGAACTGGGTGCACAAACACGGGGTGGAGAACCAGACCCTGGTGGCGATCCAGTCCGGCGCCAATGTGAACTTCGATCGCCTGCGCCACATCTCCGAGCGCTCCGAAGTGGGCGAGCAGCGCGAGGCGATCCTGGCGGTGACGATTCCGGAGAAGCCCGGCGCTTACCGGAATTTCCTGCAGGTGGTGGGGCGCCGCGGCATCACCGAGTTCAACTACCGCTACGCCGGCGACCACGAAGCCAACATCTTCGTCGGCATCCAGATCCGCCCGGGTGGCACGGACCTTGCTCCTCTGCTGGAGGAGTTGCGCGAAGCCGGCTATCCGGTGGTGGACATGACCGGCAACGAGATGGCCAAGCTGCACATCCGCCATATGGTGGGCGGCCACACCTCGCGGCAGGACCTGGACGAGATGCTGTTCCGGGTGGAGTTTCCGGAGCGCCCGGGCGCCCTGTTGAAATTCCTTCTGTCCCTGGGCCAGAAGTGGAACATCAGCCTGTTCCACTATCGCAACCACGGGGCCGCCTACGGACGGGTGCTGGTGGGTTTCCAGGTGCCGTTCGGGGACCGGGGCAACCTGCGCAAGGACCTGAAAAAGGTGCCTTACCCCATGGTGGAAGAGAGCGACAATCCGGCCTATCGCCTGTTTTTGAACTAAAACGGGGCAGGGCGGGTCCCAACTTCCGATGCCTTTTCAAGGATGAGACGGTGCGCAGCGATGTGCGTATGCGGCGCCGTGAAACTTGTGAGTTGGCCGGTAGTTTTGTTAAGAAGCGTGAGCATTGCCCTGTAACTGCTTGACCTCAGGGGCTTTTGCTGTTGAATTTTGACCTACGTCTCATTGTGTTACGAAAAAAATGTCGTACCATTTCAAGTCTTTCGCCCTTGTAGGGCACGGGGATACGGGAAACACCGCAACGGCGTCACGGCGGCTGCCGGCCGGCGCCACACAAAGCGGGTTCCGTTGAATACAGTACCGCGCCGCGGGACCGTTCCGGTCGCCGGCATCATCATTTGGGGATTCGCAGCGTAATGAAGAAAAAGCCCGACGCCCTCGTCGTTCTTGCTTTTGTTTTTGCTCTTGGGGTTCTGGTCAGCACGCTGACCCACGGCGGCAACGACGCCGATCTGGAACGGTTCGCCAATTCGGCGGGCGTGAAGGTCAGCGTCTCGAGTCCGTGACCACCTGATCCAGCGGCCGGTCCCACTCCGCTTCGTCGACACGGGGCAGCCGCTGGAACTCAAACGCCACACCGATCAGCAGGGGACGCCGGGGCCGGCGAGCCAGGTCACCGAGTGCGCGGTCGTAAAAGCCGCCGCCCATGCCCAACCGATGCCCCCGGTCATCGAATCCCACCAGCGGCACCAGCAGCGCGTCCAGCGCCCAGGCGGCCCGGGCCCGTTCCCGCCGTGGCGGCTCGCCGATGCCGAAGCGGTTGGCGCGCAGCCGCCGCTCCCGCCGCCACAGCCGGAAATGCATGTGGCCCCGGTGCACCCGGTCCAGCGCCGGCAGATACAGTCGCGCCCCCTGGAAGCGCGCCTGCGCCAGCGCCGGCAGCGGATCCAGCTCGCCATCCCCGGCCAGATACAGCGCCACATGCCGCCATCGCCGTGGCCCCGGCGCCCGCCGCAGATTCTCCGCCAGACGCCGCTCCGCCCGCCGCCGCTCGCCGGCGGGCACGGCACGCCGCCGCGCGCGAAGGCTTCGCCGAAGAACGGAACGGGAAGGAGGAATGTTGGGCATGGAAAGACGATACAGGATGCAGGATACAGGATGAAGGAGCGTGGGCTTCGGGGGCTGTCGCCCTGTATCCTGAATCCTGCACCCTGTATCGCGGCCGAATGGCCGCATGAATAAAGCGTGCCTCCCGAACCGCCGCTGCGGGTGTGGCCCTTGAACCGAAAGGTTCAAGGCGGAGACCTCAGGCTAATGCCCTCAGGCTTTCCGCTCGAAGGCGGACATGCGCACAGGCACGCCAATTCGATCCCCTTGGGGTAAAGCATCGGCTCAGGGACATAACCCGTCTGGCGCACGGTCCAGGAAGCACTTGGGAAGGAGTATAACAGGGAGGACGTGAACGGTCAGGGCTTGACAGACGTGGGTGTCTGGCTTTCCTCGAAGGCGCGGATTTCGTTTTCCAGCCGGCTCAGCAGCCCTTCCACCCGGGCATCGCTGTCCGCGTCGCTGTCCAGGTGCTCGCGGGCTTCCAGCAGCTCATGGCTCATGTTCAGCGCCGCCATGATGGCGATGCGCTCCAGCCCGATCACATTGGCCTGGCGCACCTCGCGCATCTGCTCGTCCAGATAGCGGGCGGCGCGCAGCAGGTTGTCCTGTTCGCCGGGCGGGCAGGCCACGCGGTATTCCTTGTCCAGCAGATGAATCACCAGGGAGCTGCCGCTCATGAATCCTCCTGCTCCAGGGACCGAAGGCGGGTTATGATGGCTTCCACGCGGCTTTTCGCCAGATCGTTTTTCTTGATCAGCTGGGTACGCTCGTCGAGCAGACGGGTTTCCCGTTCGCGCAGCAGGCGATTCTCCTGACGCAGGTGCGCGGAAATCCGCAGCAGCTCGTCCACGCGGGCTTCCAGTTGCCGGAGTTGTTGATCCGTCGTCATGGCAAATTGGTCGCTGTTCGCCTAATGTTACGCCCCTGGGTTAAGCCCCCGATCCGGGCCCCGTTTACCGCCTATTGACGGCTTTTTGTACTATAGGTGGGCCCCCTGTAAGGGTCAACGAAATTCCAAGGTGCGAGAGACACTTAGCGCCTTTTTGCAAAGAGTTACTGAAGAATCCGATGTCCGATCTGCCTGATTTTGAACGCCTCGCCCAGGCCGCCTCCGCCGCCGGTCTGGCCACCTCCCCCAGCGAGCTGCACGGGGTCATCTGCGGCCTGCTCGCCACCGGCCACGGCCAGGAGGACGCCAGCCTGCTGGGCATCCTCTCCGCCCACGCGGAACAACCCCAGGGCCTGGGCGCGGACCTGGGCGGCGACCTGATCCTGTGGCGCGACGCCGCCCGCGACGGGTTCGCCGGCACCGGCCTGGATCTGGTGCTGCTGCTGCCCGGCGACGAGGAAGAGCTGGGCCTGCGGGTGGCCGCCCTGGGCCAGTGGGCCGAGGGCTTTCTGGTGGGCTTCGGCACCGGCGCCGCCGGCATCAACGACAGCCAGCTGTCCCCCGGCGTCCAGGAAGCACTCTCCGACCTGTCCGCGATCAGCCAGGTGAGCACCCCGGAGGAGGACGACGAAGAGCAGGAACAACTGCTCGAGCACGTCACCGAGCACTGCCGGGTGTCGGCGTTGATGATCTACACCGACCTGGTGATGAAGCCGGCGTCCAAACAGGACGACGCCCCCTCCAAACCCACCCGGCACTGAGTCGCGCCCGGCCACCGTTGCTCGCCACCGTTGAAAGGAGCCCCATGAGCATTCGCCCCGAGGAATTCCAGCAGCGCCGCGCCGAACTGATGGCGCAGATGGAGCCCAACAGCATCGCCATTCTGGCCGCCGCCCCGGAACGCACCCGCAACCGGGACGTGGAGCACCCCTACCGGCAGGACAGTGACTTCTGGTACCTGAGCGGCTTCCCCGAGCCGGAAGCGGTGATGGTGCTGCTGCCCGGCCGCGAGCACGGCGAGTACGTGCTGTTCTGCCGCGAGCGCGACCGCGCCCGGGAAATCTGGGACGGTTACCGCGCCGGCCAGGAAGGCGCGGTGGCCGAGTACGGCGCCGACGACGCCTTCCCGATCAACGACATCGACGACATCCTGCCGGGCCTGGTGGAAGGCCGTAACCGGGTCTATTACGACCTGGGCCGCGACGCCGACTTCGACCGCCGCCTGATGGGCTGGGTCAACGCCATCCGCGAGCGGGTGCGCACCGGCGCCCAGCCCCCCGGCGAGTTCGTGGCGCTGTCCCATCTGCTGCATGATATGCGGCTGTTCAAGAGCAAGGCCGAAGCGGACCTGATGCGCCGCGCCGGCCAAATCTCCGCCGGCGCCCATGTGCGCGCCATGAAGGCGGTGCGCCCGGGCCTGTACGAGTACCAGCTGGAAGCGGAATACCTGCACGAATTCATGCGCCACGGCGCCCGCAGCCCGGCCTACCCGAGCATCGTCGGCGGCGGCGCCAACGGCTGCGTGCTGCACTACATCGAAAACAGCGCCGCGCTGAAGGACGGTGACCTGGTGCTGGTCGACGCCGGCTGCGAGCTGGAAAACTACGCCTCGGACATCACCCGCACCTTCCCGGTGAACGGCACTTTCAGTGGCGAGCAGCGCGCCCTCTACGAGCTGGTGCTGCGCTCCCAGTACGCCGCCATCGCCGACACCCACCCGGGCCACCACTGGAACGTGCCCCACGAAACCGTGGTGCGCATTCTCACCGAGGGTCTGGTGGATCTCGGCCTGCTCAAGGGCAAGGTGGACGACCTGATCGAGGAGATGGCCTACCAGCGCTTCTACATGCACCGCACCGGCCACTGGCTGGGCCTGGACGTGCATGACGTGGGCGACTACCGGATCGGCGGCGAATGGCGCCAGCTGGAACCGGGCATGACCCTCACCGTGGAACCGGGCCTCTACATCGCCCCGGACGACGACACCGTGGAGGAACGCTGGCGCGGCATCGGCATCCGCATCGAGGACGATGTGCTGGTCACCAAGGACGGCTGTGAGGTGCTGACCGGGGATGTGCCGAAGGACATTGACGACATCGAGGCATTGATGAAGGAAGTTAAAAGTTGAAAGTGAAAAGTTAAAACGCGGTCCGGGCCCGTGCCTTCGAAATCATCGTGCCCGCGCCGATTTTCCTTTCAACTTTTAACTTGTAACTTTCAACTCATTCTTTCCGGACACGAGATACGAGCCGCCATGACAGTGCTTTCCGACAACACCCGCGTTTCCGGGGCGCCGCTGATCATCGGCGGAGGCATGGCCGGGGCGGCGTTGGCGTTGTTGCTGCGCCACCACGGCACCCCGGCGGTGACGTTGGTGGAGAGCCATGCCATCACCGCCGGCGAACCGCCGGATACGCCCAGCTTCGACGCCCGCAGCACGGCGCTGTCCGCCGGCAGTCTGGCGACGTTGGCGCGGCTCGGGCTGCTGGAAGCGGTGCTGGAGCGGGCGGCGAGCATCGAGACCGTGCACGTGTCGCGGCGGGAGCGGCTGGGCATCACCCGGCTGCACGCCGAGGAGCACGCCCTGCCACGGCTCGGCGCGGTGGTCGAGAACCGCTGGTTTGGCCATGTGCTGCTGCGCGCGGTGGAAGCGGACCCGGCCATCAGCCTGCGCGCGCCGGCCCGGGTCACCGGCATCCGCCGCCATGAACACGGCTACACCGCCACCTTCGACGACGGCGCCACCCTGGACACGCCGCTGCTGATCGCCGCCGACGGCGCCCGCTCCCAGACCCGCGACTGGATGGGCATCACCGCCCGCCATCAGGACCTGGGCCAGGACGCTCTGATCGCCAATCTGGGGCTGGCGGAGCCCCACGGTAACGTGGCGTTCGAGCGCTTTCTCGATGACGGCCCCCTGGCGCTGCTGCCGCTGCCGGACCAGCGCCAGGCGCTGGTCTGGACCGGCCCCCGGGATCAGGTGGACGCCTGGATGGCCCTGGACGACGACGCCTTCCTGGCCGCCCTGCGTCAGCGGGTCGGCGGCGCCATGCCACGGCTGGCGCGGGTCGGCGAGCGGCACCGCTACCCGCTGATTCTCACCGAGGCCTGCGGCCAGGCGGTGCCGTTCGGCGCGGTGGTGGGCAACGCCGCCCACACCCTGCATCCGGTGGCCGGCCAGGGGTTCAATCTGACCTTTCGGGATCTGGCCCTGCTCGCCGAGCGGGTCGGCGGCCAGCCGGACCCGGGCCGCCTGGATCGGCTCTCCGCCTGGGCCGCCGAACGCCGCCGCGACCAGACCGACATCGGCCAGGCGTCGCGCTGGCTGCCGGAACTGTTCCGCGTGCGCCATCCGCTGTTCGCCCACACCCGCCAGCTTGGCCTGCTGGGGCTGGATCTGCTGCCCGGTGTCCGTAAGCGCTTCGCCCGTCGGGCCATGGGGTTGTGAAAGTGTCAGTTGAAAGTTACAAGTTAAAAGTTAAAAGGAAAACCGGCGCGGGCACGATGCTTTCCAAGGCGCGGGCGTTGCCCGCGTTTCAACTTTTAACTTTGAACTTTCAACTGCGTCCTTCGCTGACCAAGCACACCATTCCTTCCGCAAAGGCGCACACGCCATGAAAGAACCCTCCCACACCGACATCCTGATCATCGGCGGCGGCATGGCCGGCGGGCTGCAGGCACTGCTGCTGGCGGACCTGGGCTTCAGCGTGCGGGTGCTGGACGGGGCGGCGCCGCCGGCCTGGCCGGAGGGGCCGGCGGCGGCGCGGGTGTCGACGCTGAGCGAGGCCAGCCATTGGCTGCTGCGACACACCGGCGTGTGGGAGCGACTGCGCGCGGAGCGGGTCCAGGGCTACACCGCCATGCGGGTGTGGGACCAGGACGGCACCGGCGAGGTGGCGTTTGACGCGGCGGACGTCGGCGCCGAACACCTGGGCTGGCTGCTGGAAAACGACCATCTCACCGCCGCCCTTTATGACGCCGCCCGGGAGCGGGACGCGCTGGATTGGCAATGCGACCGGGCGGCCACCGCCCTCGAGCGGCAAGGCCGCCAGTGGCGGGTGGCGGCCGGCGGCGAGACCTTTACCGCCGACCTGTTGATCGGCGCCGACGGCGCCCGCTCCCGGGTGCGCGAGCAGGCCGGCATTCCGGACGGCCTGCGCGACACCGGCCACCAGGCCATCGTCTGCACCATCGACACCGAACGGCCCCACGGCGCCTGCGCCCGTCAGGTGTTCATGGATTCCGGGCCGCTGGCGTTGCTGCCGCTGTTCCCGGAAGAAAGAGGCGGAGACGGTCACCAGTGCTCCATCGTCTGGTCCGCGTGGCCCCGGCGGGCGGAACAACTGATGGCCCTGGACGACGACGCCTTCGGCGTGGCGCTCTCACAGGCCAGCGGCAACGCCCTGGGCGCGGCCCGGCCGGTGAGCCGGCGGTTCGTGTTTCCGATTCAGGAGCGCCACGCCAGCACCTATGTGGCGCCGGGCCTGGCATTGATCGGCGACGCCGCCCATGTGGTGCATCCGCTGGCCGGACAGGGCATCAACCTGGGCCTGCTGGACGCGGCGGTGCTGGCGGAGGAACTGGGCCGCGCCCGTGAGGCGGGCGTGGCGGTGGACAACCCGGCGGTGCTGGCGCGCTACGAGCGCCGTCGTCGCGCCGACAACCTGCTGATGCAGAACGCCATGCGCGGCTTCAAGCTGCTGTTCGAACGCCGGGAACTGCCGGTGCGCTGGCTGCGCAACAGCGGGCTGAACCTGGTCAACCGGCTGGCGCCGGCCCGGCAGGCGTTCATGCACCGGGCCCTGGGTCGGGCCGGGGATTTGCCCCGCAGCGCGACGGTGGCGGGGACGCGCTGACAGGCGGCACAGCGCGCTTGCGCGTAACACGCTTACACGCAACACGCTTGCACGCTAAACCCTTTGGCTGGGCGCGTCGGGGTGTTTCCTGCCCGGCAGAAAACACGCCATGCCTTTCCGCGCCGGGTTTAGCGTGTTGCGTGCAAGCGTGCAAGCGTGCAAGCGTGTAAGCGCCCAACCTCACCCCGCCGCGCGCACTTCCCGCAGCTTCTCCACCGCCTTCCGCGAGATCGGCGTCAGATCCTCGCCGCCGTCGTCGGCGTAGGCGAGGATCTGCGCCTTCATGCTGCGCGCCCAGAACTTCTGCAGGTGCGTGGCCACCTTGTCGGCGGCCTGTTCGTCGGTGGCGCCGTGCATATTGGCGCTGATCTGGTTGACCATCTTCACCAGCTGGTCGAGACCCTGTCCGCTCATCGCTGTGTCCTCACTTGCCCATCGGCGCCGGTTCGTCGGCGCTGGCGTTTTCCAGGTAGTCCTTCTGACGGCGGTCGAAGTCCTGGAAGTTTTGCTGCCACCGGGACGGCTGCGACACCTTCTCCACCTGCACCGCGGTGACCTTGTACTCGGGGCAGTTGGTGGCCCAGTCGGAGCTGTCCGTGGTGATCACGTTGGCGCCGCTGCCGGGATGGTGGAAGGTGGTGTAGACCACGCCGGGCTGCATGCGGTCGCTGATGCGGCAGCGCAGCACCGTGTGGCCCACGCGGCTGGACACGCCCAGCCAGTCGCCGTCGCGGATGCCGCGCAGCTCGGCGTCGCTGGGATGGATCTCCAGCACGTCCTCGTCGTGCCACTGGCTGTTGGCGGTGCGCCGGGTCTGCGCGCCCACGTTGTACTGGCTGAGAATGCGGCCGGTGGTGAGCAGCAGCGGGAAGCGCCGGGTGGTGCGTTCCTCGGTGGGCACGTACTCGGTGACCGCGAAGTGGCCCTTGCCGATCGGGAAATCCACCTCGTGCATGGTCGGGGTGCCGTCCGGGTGGCTGTCGTTGCAGGGCCATTGGATGCTGCCCTGCTGTTCCAGCTTGGCGTAGTTGACGCCGGTGAAGGTGGGCGTCAGCAGGGCGATCTCGTCCATGATCTCGGACGGGTGCGAGTAGTTCATCGGGTAGCCCAGGGCGTTGGCCAGATCCTGGGTCACTTCCCAGTCTTCCTTGCCGGCCACCGGCGGCATCACCTTGCGTACCCGGTTGATGCGCCGTTCCGCGTTGGTGAAGGTGCCGTTCTTCTCCAGGAAGGTGGAGCCCGGCAGCAGCACGTGGGCGTACTTGGCGGTTTCGTTGAGGAAGATGTCCTGCACGATCAGGCAGTCCAGGCTGGTCAGCGCCGCCTGCACATGCTGGGTGTTGGGGTCGGACTGGGCGATGTCCTCGCCCTGCACGTACAGCGCCTTGAAGGTGCCGGCGATGGCCGAGTCGAACATGTTGGGAATGCGCAGGCCCGGCTCGTCATCGATCTTCACCTTCCACACCGCCTCGAAGCGGTCGCGCACCGCCGGGTCGGCCACGTGCTGGTAGCCCGGCAGTTCGTGGGGGAAGGAGCCCATGTCGCAGGAGCCCTGCACATTGTTCTGGCCGCGCAGCGGGTTCACGCCCACGCCTTCGCGGCCGATGTTGCCGGTGGCCATGGCCAGGTTGGCGATGCCCATCACCATGGTGGAACCCTGGCTGTGCTCGGTGACGCCCAGGCCGTAGTAGATGGCGCCGTTGTGCACCTCGGCGTAGGCGCGGGCCGCCTCGCGGACTTTTTCGGCGGCCACGCCGGTGACCGCTTCCAGGGCTTCCGGCGAATTGCGCTCTTCCAGAATGAAGTCGCGCCAGGCCTGGTAGGCGCCGGACTCGCAGCGCGCCTCGATAAAGGCCTGGTCTTCCAGGCCCTCGGACACCACCACGTGGGCCAGGGAATTGATCAGCGCCACGTTGGTGCCCGGGCGCAGCGGCAGGTGCAGCATGTGGCCGCCGTGGGGCGTTTTCAGCAGGTCGATGCGGCGCGGGTCGGCGACGATCAGGGTGGCGCCCTGGCGCAGCCGGCGGCGCATCTGCGAGCCGAACACCGGGTGGGCGTCGGTGGGGTTGGCGCCGATCACCAGAATGGTGTCCGCCTTCATCACCGAATCGAAGGTCTGGGTGCCGGCGGATTCGCCCAGGGTGGTTTTCAGGCCGAAGCCGGTGGGCGAATGGCACACCCGCGCGCAGGTGTCGGTGTTGTTGTTGCCGAAGGCGGCGCGGATCAGCTTCTGCACCAGATAGGTTTCCTCGTTGGTGCAGCGCGAGGAGGTGATGCCGCCGATGCTTTCGCGGCCGTACTTCGCCTGGATCTCCTTGAGGCGCCGGGCGGAGAATTGAATCGCCTCTTCCCAGGACACTTCCCGCCACGGCTCGTTGATGGAGTCGCGGATCATCGGCGTCTTGATGCGGTCCTTGTGGGTGGCGTAGCCGAACGCGAAGCGGCCTTTCACGCAGGAGTGGCCGTGGTTCGCGTCGCCGCCCTTGTAGGGCACCATGCGCACCAGCTGGTCGCCTTTCATCTCCGCCTTGAACGAGCAGCCCACGCCGCAGTAGGCGCAGGTGGTGACCACGCTGTGCTCCGGCACGCCCTGGTCGATGACGCTTTTCTCCATCAGTGTGGAGGTGGGGCAGGCCTGCACGCAGGCGCCGCAGGACACGCACTCGGAGTCCATGAAGTCCTCGTCCTGCCCGGCGGCCACCTTGGAGTCGAAGCCGCGGCCGTCGATGGTCAGGGCGAAGGTGCCCTGCACTTCCTCGCAGGCGCGCACGCAGCGCGAGCAGACGATGCACTTGCTGGCGTCGAAGCTGAAATAGGGGTTGGAGTCGTCGGTGGGGGCGTCCAGATGGTTGGCGCCCTCGAAGCCGTAGCGCACCTCGCGCAGGCCCACCGCGCCGGCCATGTCCTGCAGCTCGCAGTCGCCGTTGGCCGGGCAGGTCAGGCAGTCCAGCGGGTGGTCGGAGATGTACAGCTCCATGATGTTGCGGCGCAGTTTGGCCAGCTTGCCATTCTGGGTGGTCACGTCCATGCCTTCCGACACCGGCGTGGTGCAAGAGGCCGGGTAACCGCGCCGGCCCTCGATCTGCACCGCGCACAGCCGGCAGGAGCCGAACGCCTCCAGGTTATCGGTGGCGCACAGCTTGGGGATGGTGATGCCGGCCAGGGCGGCGGCGCGCATCACCGAGGTGCCTTCCGGCACGCTGATCTCCAGGCCGTCGATGGTCAGGGCGATCTGTTTTTCGGACAGCCGGGCTGGCGTGCCCAGATCCTGGTTGGGATCGGGGCGATGCTGGCTGGGGTCGTAATAATTCAACATGGCGCACCTCCACGGGAGCGGGTCAGGTCGTCCGGGAAATGTTTGAGTACGCTCTGCACCGGGAACGGCGTCATGCCGCCCATGGCGCACAGGGAACCGTCCACCATGGTGTCGCAGAGCTCGGAAAGCAGTTCCAGATTGGCGTCGCGGTTCTCGCCGGCGCGGATGCGGTCGATCACCTCCACGCCGCGCACCGAGCCGATCCGGCAGGGCGTGCACTTGCCGCAGGACTCCACGGTGCAGAATTCCATGGCGAAGCGGGCCTGCTCGCCCATGTCCACGCTGTCGTCGAACATCACCACGCCACCGTGGCCCACCACCCCGCCGAAGGCGGCGAAGGCTTCGTAATCGATGGGGCTGTCCCACTGGCTCTCCGGCAGGTAGGCGCCCAGCGGGCCGCCCACCTGCACGGCTTTCAGCGGTCGGCCACTGCGCGTGCCGCCGCCGAAGTCCTCCATCAGCGCGCGCAGGGTGGTGCCGAACGCCAGTTCCACCAGGCCGCCGCGCTTCACGTTGCCGGCCAGTTGAATGGCCAGGGTGCCCCGGGAGCGGCCCAGCCCGTAATCGGCGTAGGCCTGGCCGCCCTGGTCGAGGATGAACGGCACCGCCGCCAGGGACAGCACGTTGTTGACCACCGTGGGCCGGCCGAACAGGCCCTGGATGGCGGGCAGCGGCGGCTTGGCGCGCACCATGCCGCGTTTGCCTTCCAGGCTGTCCAGCAGGGAAGTTTCCTCGCCGCAGATGTAGGCGCCGGCGCCCAGCCGCACTTCCAGATCGAAGTGCCGGCCGCTGCCGAGAATGTCCTCGCCCAGATAGCCCGCCGCGTAGGCGCGCCGCAGGGCTTCATTGAAGATTTTCTGTGCCAGCGGGTATTCCGAGCGCAGATAGATGTAGCCCTGGGGGGCGCCCACCGCCAGGCCGGCGATGGTCATGCCCTCGATCAGCATGTACGGGTCGCACTCCATCACCAGCCGGTCGGCGAAGGTGCCGGAGTCGCCCTCGTCGGCGTTGCAGACGATGTACTTCTGGCCCGGCGGTTCGTCGTGCACCGTCTGCCATTTGATGGCGGTGGGGAAGGCGGCGCCGCCCCGGCCGCGCAGGCCGGAGGCTTTCACCTCGTCGATGATGCCCTGGCCGTCCAGGCTGAGCGCTTTCTTCAAGCCCTCGAAGCCGCGCAGGCCGGTGTAGTCGTCCAGGGACAGCGGATCGGTGACGCCGATGCGCGAGAAGGTCAGGCGCTGCTGATTCTTCAGGTAGGGGATGTCCTCGGTAAGGCCCAGGGCCAGATCGTGGTCCTGGCCGCCGTCGAACAGGCCGGCTTCCACCAGCGCCGGTACCGCCTCGGGCGTCACCGGGCCGTAGGCCACGCGGCCTTTCGGCGTGGCCACTTCCACCAGCGGCTCCAGCCAGAACAGGCCCCGGGAGCCGTTGCGGATCAGCGTCAGGTCCAGGCCCCGCTCCGCGGCGGCCTGGCGCAGGGCATCGGCCACCCGGTCGGCGCCCAGGGCGCGGGCGGTGGTGTCGGCGGGAACGTACAGAGTCACGCTCATCACTTCACCTCCACCACGGTGGCGGACAGGTCGTCCATTAGGGCATCGAAGCGCGCCGGATCGACCCGCCCATGAATTTCGTCGCCCACCCGGATGGACGGTCCGCAGGCGCAGTTGCCCAGGCAATAGACCGCCTCCAAGGTGAACTGCCGGTCCAGGGTGGTGCCGTGGTAGTCCACGCCCAGGGCGTTCTTGGCGTGCTGCTCCAGCTGCCGGCCGCCCACCGCCTGGCAGGCCTCGGCGCGGCAGATCTGCACCACATGACGGCCCGCCGGCCGGGTGCGGAAGTGATGGTAGAAACTGATGATGCCGTGCACCTCGGCGCGGGTATGGCGCAGGGTCTCGGCGATGATCGGCACCGCCTCGTCGGGGATATAGCCGAACCGATCCTGAATCGCATGCAGGATCGGCAGCATGGCGCCGGGCGTGTGCTTGAGGGCGTCCACCTCGTCCTGGATCGCCTGCTGCGCCGGCGAAAGCGCGGTGGACAGCGCCTGCCCACTCTGGTTATTGTGCTTATACATATGAATAACCAATCCTAATTGTTTGTCGGTCAACTGGCTTGAACAGCCTGTTTGCCGCGTTTCCGGGAAAGGTATCACCGCCCAATACCCATATAAATATGAAGGGCAATGCCTAAAAGATGACAAATAAGAAGAAACTCCACATCGCCCCGGCCTGGGTGTTCCGCAGCGAGGAGGGCGAACTGTTCGACCCGGTGATCTTCCGGCTGCTCAAGGGCATCCGCGACGCGGGCAAGCTCACCGCCGCCTCCGCGGAGGCCGGCATCTCCTACCGGCACGCCTGGAATCTGCTGAACCGCGGAGGCGACTTTTTCGGCGCGCCCCTGGTGGACATGCGCAAGGGCCACGGCACCGCCCTGTCGCCCCTGGGCGAGGCCCTGCTGTGGTCCGAGCAGCGCCTCAAGGCACGACTCGGGCCGCAGATCGACAGCATGGCCTCGGAGCTGAATACCCAACTGCAGCAGTTGCTGGCCGGCGAGCACCCGGTGCTGCGCCTGCACGCCAGCCACGGCTACGCGGTGGCGCTGCTGCCGGAGTTTTCCGATTGGGTGGAGCTGGACCTGCAGTACACCAATCCGGCTAACGCCCTGAGCATCCTGGCGCGGGGCGAGTCCGACCTGGCCAGCTTCCACTTTCCCGCCAGCCCGAGGCTGGCGGACCGGGTGATGGCGCTGTACCGGGAGCGGATGAACCTGAACGACCTGCGGGTGATCCGCTTCGTCACCCGCGAGCAGGGCCTGATCCTGCGCGCCGACACCCGCGCCCGGGTGCGCGGGCTGGCGGACCTGACACGCCCGGACGTGCGTTTTATCAACCGGGACCGGCACGCCGGCACGCGCATCCTGTTCAATCTGCTGCTGGACGAGGAGGGCATCGACGCCGAGCGTATCCAGGGCGCCGACCAGGAGGAGTTCACCCACACCGCGGTGGCCGCCTACGTGGCTGCCGGCATGGCCGACGCCGGCTTCGGCGTGGAAGCGGCGGCGCGCCAGTTCGGGCTCGACTTCATCGACCTGGCCACCGAGCACTATCTGCTGGTTTGCCATAAGGACTCCCTCGGCCAGGGCAACATGAAGCAGCTGCTGGCCCTGATGCGGGCGCCGGAGTTCCTCGCCGAAATCGAGCGGTTGCCCGGTTACGCGCCGGACCGCTGCGGCGAGGTGTGCACCTTCGCCCAGTTGCTGGCCAGCGACCGGGCTACCTGAGCGGCCGCCCGGCCGGGCCCGGATCAGAACAGCGCCGCCGCCTTGGCGATGGCGATGTACAGGCCGATCAGGAAGGGCACGCCGACGCCCAGCCAGCACAGCACGCCGCCCACACCGAAGCTGCCGCGCGCGGCGGTGTCGGCGTTGGCGGCCACGCCGCTGTCGTGCTGCAGAGCCCGCTCGCGGGCCACTTCCTCTTCGCTCATGTGGTGGTCTTCGTGCACCGGCCGCACCAGGGCGTTGCAGATCAGCCCGACGAACAGCAGCCCGGCCATGATGTAGAGGGTGCGGTCGTAAACCAGCGCCTGGTCGACGCCCGAGGCCAACTGGGCGTCACGCAGGGCGCCGATGATCAGCGGTCCGACCAGGCCGGCGGCGCTCCAGGCGGTGAGCAGGCGGCCGTGGATGGCGCCCACCATCTGGGTGCCGAAGATGTCCGCCAGATAGGCGGGCACGGTGGCGAAGCCGCCGCCGTACATGCTCAGAATCACGCAGATGGAAATCACGAACAGCCCGGCCATGCCCAGGTGGCCCCAGGTGGGCAGCAGGCTGTAGACGACGATGCCGATCACGAAGAAGCAGTAGTAGGTGTTCTTGCGGCCGATCTTGTCGGACAGCGACGCCCAGAACAGCCGCCCCAGGCTGTTGAACAGGCTGATCAGCCCCACCAGGCCCGCCGCCGCCGCGGCCACCGCCGCCAGCTGCGCCTCGGTCAGCGTGGCGTTGGGGTCGTCCACGCCCACCAGGATGCCGCCGAACACTTCCTGCAGCATCGGGCTGGCCATGGAGATCACCGCGATGCCGGCGGTCACGTTGAGGAACAATACCGCCCAGATCAGCCAGAACTGCTTGGTCTTCCAGGCCCGGTTCAGGTGCACGTGGCCGGCGGTGATCATGGCGCTGCCGTTTTCTTCCTTGGGCTGCCAGCCGCGCGGCTTCCAGCCGTTGGGCGGCACCCGGAACCCGAAGGCGCCGCAGCTCATCACGATGGCGTAGATCACGCCCATGGTGATCAGGGTGCGCGCCACGCCGGTGCCGCCGTCGGCGGAGAAGTGGCTCATCAGCGCCACCGCCAGCGGCGCGCCGATCATGGCGCCGCCGCCGTAGCCCATGATCGCGAAGCCGGTGGCCATGCCGCGCCGGTCCGGGAACCATTTGATCAGGGTGGACACCGGGGTGATGTAGCCCAGGCCCTGGCCCACGCCGCCCAGCACCCCGGCGCCCAGATACACCAGCCACAGCTGATGCATCATCACGCCGATGCCGCCGACGATCATGCCGCCACCCCAGCACAGGGCGGCGATAAAGCCGGCCTTGCGGGGCCCGGCGTGCTCCAGCCAGGCACCCCAGATCGCCGCCGACACACCGAGCATGGCGATGAAGATGCCGAAGGTGTAGGTCACCTGGGTAACGGTCCAGTTGCAGGTGGTGGTGGTGAGCGCCTGCATCAGGCCGATGTCGCCACAGCTGGCCGGCGGATTGGCGATCTCGTTGCTCATCGGCAGCCAGAACACGGAGAACCCGTAGGCCATGCCGATACACAGATGGATGGCCAGCGCCGCGGTGGGCACCAGCCAGCGGTTGAAATTGGGGCCCGCGATGGTGCGTTCGCGGGACAGGATGCCCGGAGTGGAGCCCGAGGAGCGGGCGCCGTCGGTAATGCCGTCCATAAACCTTCCTCTCTTCTTATTGGGTGCTTCTTGCTCTTATCGGCCGCGGTTATGAAGTGCGGATCCTATTACGGGAAGTGACGTTACCCAAGCGTTATACCGAACCGGCTCTTAAAGAGAAAAGCGTTGTGTTCGGAAATTATCCAAAAGTCTTATGACGCCGGGTTCATAGATGAGGCCGGTGCCGCACCGCGCCGGTGCGCCTGGCGGTTAACGCTTGTCCTCGCCAAAGCGCTTGACAACACCCGGCCGGTTCCCGTCTTCACTGCATTTTTACAATCTTTGTGTTTAACGACGGGTGACGGTTTTTCACAATCAAGCAAAGGCCGCCGAACGGCCGCGGGCCGGGCAGGAGCCCTTGAAAGCCGCGCTTGGCGGGCTTTCCGCCAGGGTACCACCGACCGGCGCGCCAAAAACGATACTTAATTATTAACGTATAAAAGCAGAATCAGTAAAAAGGTTTGTCTACCGGAATTGGTTAACAAAAGTGCACGAAATGTGGCGTAACACAGTGTTTCGTGCAATTTCGGTAGCGCATACTGCGCCGCCTGAATGTGAACGCCTGTACTGGGCGAATTCGATAATAAAGTGCCGTTATGCTCGAACGGCCCACTCGGAGAATTCGAACATGAAAAACAACAAGATCGCCCGGGGCCTGGCCCTGGCGCTTGTCATGGGAACCGGCAGCACCGCTTTCGCCAGCATGGGCAACATCGGCACCACCTACGGGGTGTTGCCCACCGATGTGGCCTCCGCTCAAGCCCTGTCCATGTTCAATACCAAGGTATCCTCGGTCTATTACAACCCGGCCTACCTGGCCAAGGACCCGCGCGGCGAGCTCACCGTGGGTCTGCTGCACGCCGAACACGAACTGCGCGTGAACAGCCTGGGGGGCGCGGCGGCGCCGATCCGGCGGGGTGACGTGCTGCAGGACTCGCCCTCCCAGCACACCCTGATCGGCCTCAAGTCCAACCTCTCCAACCTGACCCGCTTCAACCATCCGCTCTACCTGGGCGTGATGATCGGCATCGAGAAGTACGGCGAGGAAATGCTCGCCTTCGAATCGCAAACCTCGCGCACCGGCCAGTACTTTGAATACGGCCGCCAGCCCCTGTTCCTGAGCCTGGGTGGCGCCACCCAGCTGTGGCGCGGCATCGACGTGGGCGCCTCCGCGCGCATCACCCTGCAGTCCGAAGCGGAACTGCGCGCCTACACCAACCTGGCCGGCGAAACCGAATACGAAAAGCTGGATGTCTCCGCCAAACCGGAAATCCGCCCCACCCTCAGTGTCACCATGGACCTGGGCGAGACCTTCTGCCCGGACGGCAACTGCTGGCTGGACGGCTTTGAAACCGCCTTCGCGTTCCGTGGCTACTCCAACACCAACACCACCGTGGACGCCAACACCGTGATCCCTGGCGTGATCGACGAGCCCGGCCTGTCCCTGGCGGTGACCACCCTGGATTCCTACCAGCCCAACATCTACTCCGCCGGCGTGCTCTACCGCACCGAGCGCCTGCGCCTGGGCGCCAGCCTGGAACTGCAGCAGTGGTCCGACTTGGAAGACGAATTCGACGGTGACACCATCAAGGACCAGGCGGTGGCCAACGACGACGGCGTCGGCATCCTGGAATTCCAGGACGTGGTGATTCCGCGCATCGGCGCCGAATACCAGCTCAACAAGAACTTCGCGGTGACCGGTGGCGTGGCCTACAGCGAAAGCCCGCTGAAATCCAACGCCTCCCTGAACGTGAACTACCTGGACACCGACAAGTGGATCTTCGGTCTGGGCCTGACCGCCAAGTACGAGCGCACCCGCTTCTTCTCCTTCCCGGTACGCTTCGACATCGCCTACCAGTACCAGAAGCTGGACCCGCGCACCTTCGACCTCTATGACACCCGCTCGCCCAGCTACCCCCAGCCCTACGAAACCGTGGAAGCGGACGGTGACGTGAACGTCATCACCGGCGCCGTGACGCTCAAGTTCTGAGGAGGCGGACCATGAAACTGCGTACTTTATTGCTGGCCGGCGCCGCCCTGGCCCTGGCCGCCTGCGGCGGCGGTGGCGGCAGCGAACAGACCGTGGACTTCAGCACCTGGGTGGAAGCCGAGGTGTTCTACACCTATCCCTATGAAGGGCAGCAGGACGTGGCGCCCCGGGCGCCGGTGATCGTGCGCTTCTCCGAACCGGTGGAGGTGGACGCCGGCAATTTCACCCTGGAAGGCCCGGACGGCCCGGTAACGTTCACCGTCGAGCAGGTGGACGGCGGCCTCAGCGCGGTGCTCACCCCGGATGACGCCCTGGCGGTGAAAAGCGACTACACCCTGACCCTCAACGATATTCGCACCGACAACGGCGAGCCTTCCCTGCCCGGCGACGCGCTCCACTTCACCACCCGTCCGGCCCTGAAAGGCCCGTTCGAGCTGCGCGAAAGCACCGAGGACTTCCAGGTGTTGCGCGTCACCCCCGGCGACGACGTGCCGTTCCTGGACTTCTCCTCGGTGAACCTGCTGATGTCCCAGCCGGTGGACGCGGACAGCCTGGTCTACGGCCAGTCCATCTCGCTGACCCAGAACGGCGAACTGGTGCCCGCCACCCTGCTGGTGGACGGCCGCCACATCACCCTGGATCCCCGCGACGGCGTGGACGGCCAGGGCGAGCCGGTGGACGCCGTGGAAGCCGGCGCCACCCTGACGCTGACTCTCAATAACACGGTGCGCAATCTGCGCGGCGACACCCTGCCGGCCTACACCCGGGAGTTCATGCCCCGCGACACCACGCCCCGTTCGGTGCTGGTGCAGGAAGCCGCCCCGGCGGACACCCAGCTGGGTTGCCTGGACCAGGGCATCCAGACGTCGCCGATCACCGGCGACGGCATCAACTGCGTGCCGCTGATCGCCAAACTGCTGGGCGACAACACCGCCTCCAAACAGCAGGGCAATGTGTTCGCCGAACTGGCCTTCGCGCCCAACTTCCCGGACAAAACCCCGCTGCGCATTCCGCGCGGCTCGCTGCTCAAGGGCGACCCGCTGGACGTGAACATCGGCGGCGCGGTGCCGGCGGGCTTCGACTCCGGCGAGGTCACCGTGACCTTCCTGTCCGACGCCAACGGCTACCTGCTGCCCAATCCCTACTCCGACGATCCGGGCGCGCCCAAGCAACTGCGCGTGACCATGGACGTGGCCTTCGACACCAAAACCCAGAAAGCCAACGGCGCCTTCAACCAGAACCTGCTGCAGGTGGAGCTGGTGGGCTACGCCCTCACCAACACCGAAACCGGCCGCCTGGTGGCCGACGCGGTGGGCGTGGTGGAGCCGGAAGTGCTGGGCGTGGAAAACGCCTACGGGGTGCTCAGCTTCCACATGGAATCCTACAAGGATCAAGAGAACGCGCCGCAGCGCCCGGAGGACATGACCAACCCGTCCCTGGTGGCCTCCATGCCCGGCGACAACGTGGACAAACAGCGTCCCGGCGACCCCATCATCCTCACCTTCGATGAGCCGCTGGACCCCAACTCCATCGAACCGGGCACCAGCCTGACGCTCACCGCCGGCGGCGCCGCCGAACCGTTCGATTACTATCTCGACGGCGTCAATATCGTGATCCAGCCGGCGCAGCCGCTGCGTTACGGCACCGAGTACGTGGCCGGCTTCACCGATGGCATCACCGACGTGGCTGGCAATGCGGCCACACCGGACGAGGTTCGCTTCGCCCTGCCGGAATACCTGGGCGCCGGCCACCCGGCCATCGCCACCACCACCTACCCGGGCTTCCCCTGCGCGGCGGACAAAACCACCTGGGACATCGCCGCCGGCGACCACGGCATCTGCCGGGGCGGCGAAAGCGACGACGACCACCTGCCGGTGACGCCGATGCCCGGCCGCCGGCCCATCGTGGTGCAGTTCTCCCAGGTGATCGCCGAGGACAGCCTGCAGGTCGGTCAGACCTGTGACACCGGCAGCTTCCGCGTGGAAAAAATCGCCGACGCCGGCCAGGCCCCGGCGGGCAGCGTGGACGGCGAAGGCCGCACCCAGTACGCCTGCCAGAGCGTGGTGCCCGGCCAGCTGCAATACGGCGGCCGCAAGGTCACCTTCGTGCCCGAGCAACCCTGGCAGGAAGGCGCCACCTACCGCTACGTGCTGATGTCCGAAAACCAGGACTTCACCGTCGACGACTGCACCAGCGGCGAAGCCATCTGCACGGTGGACAACGGCCCCCTGCAGACCGCCGTCCTGGAAGCCCCGGACGACGACATGGGCGGGCCCAACCTGGAGCTCTACTTCACCGGCGCCCCGGCGGACGACAACGTCTTCCAGGAACTGCGCAACCTGCCGGTGAATGACACCAACCACGACTTCGTGCACCAGGACAGCGAGCCCCAGGCCCAGGAAAGCCCGGCCGGCTCCGGCGAATTTCCGCCGCCAGCGAACAGCACCGAGTTGTTCGTGAAGGACACCGGTGGGCTGCTGCTACAGGCGCGGGTCGGTTGCGACTACAGCGATGACGATTGCCCGGCGGACAAGTTCATCCACGTCACCGCCGACCTGGACGTGCAGGTGCTCGGCTACGACGCGGACGAGGACGCGGTGAAGGTGAACATCTACCCGACGCTGCTCAAGACCTCCACCGTGGACGTCTATGCGCAAATCCTGCTGGCGATTGTCCCGATCAAGGAAACCATCGCCACGGGGCCGCAGATCATGCGTATCCGCTATGAAGACGACGGCAACGGCAACCGTACCCAGCCGGTCACGGGTTGGATTCGCGAAACCCCGGACGGTCCGATTTTCGAGACCAACCTGGACATTTACCTGTCGGCGCCATACCTGCAGCCCACGGCCGCCGGTTTGCCGCTCTCCCACGACCTCTACAGCTATCCGCTGAGCCTGCATCTGGTCGGTGACGTCACCTTCCTGGAAGACGGCCGCCTGCAGATCGAGCAACGCAATCAGGTCGAGCAGGACGTGGAAGTGGGCATCAGCCTGGACGACGACGGTGTGCTGCGGGCCGCCAGCATGACCCTCGGCATCCCCGAAGGCGGGGTGTTCCTCAACTACGTCTCCGCGCCGATCAAGAACTGATCGGCCCGGCATCGCGGCTAAAGCGGAACGCCGCCTGCCCGCTCCTACGGAGGGCTGTTCCCCGCCGTAGGAGCGGCTTCAGCCGCGATCCCACGCCACCCCGCGTTTTACCCCGGCGCCCGGCCGGCAGAACCCGCCGGTCAGTCCCCGCCTAGGCGCCGTGGCCCGCGTCCGTTATCCTTCACCCCTGACAATCAATGGGTCGGATTCGGCGCCCCGCCGCCCCGGCCCACGGACCTGGAGCCCGCCTTCCCATGGGTCAGCGCACACCTTTATACGACGCCCATCTCGCCGCCGGTGCCAAGATGGTGGACTTCGGTGGCTGGGACATGCCCATCCACTACGGCTCCCAACTGGAGGAGCACCACGCCGTGCGTCAGGGCGTCGGCCTGTTCGACGTCTCGCACATGACCGTGGTGGACGTGGCCGGTAAGGACACCCGCGCCTACTTGCGCCGCCTGCTCGCCAACGACCTGGACAAGGTGGGCGAGGGCCGCGCCCTCTACACCTGTATGCTCAACGAACGCGGTGGCGTGGTGGACGATTTGATCGTCTACAAAATCGCCGCCGACCAGGCGCGCCTGGTGGTCAACTGCGCCACCCGCGACAAGGACCTGGACTGGATGGAAAAGCAGGCCGGCGGCTTCGCCGTGGACATCCAGGAACGCCCGGACCTGGCCATGCTCGCGGTGCAGGGCCCCAAGGCCCGTGCTTTTCTCCAGGACCTGGTGTGTGACGACGCCCGCGCCGCCCTGGGTGAGCTGCCGTTCTTCGGCTTCGCCCAGGTGGGCAGCTGGCTGATCGCCCGCACCGGCTACACCGGCGAGGACGGCGCCGAGATCATCCTGCCCGGCGACAAAGCCCCGGAACTGTGGCAGCGGCTCACCGACGCCGGCGCCCGCCCGGCGGGCCTGGGCGCCCGCGACACCCTGCGCCTGGAAGCCGGCCTCAACCTGTACGGCAACGACATGGACGACGGCGTTACCCCCTGGGAAGCCAACCTGGGCTGGACCGTGGCCCTGGACGACCCGGACCGGGACTTCGTCGGCCGCGCCGCCCTGGAAACGCAAAAACAGAAAGACCACCCGGTGCTGCGCGGCCTGGTGCTGGAAGGGAAGGGCGTGCTGCGCCCCCACCAGGGCGTGCACGTAGCCGGCGGCAGCATCGGCCCGGATGGCGAGACCACCAGCGGCACCTTCTCGCCGACCCTGGGCCAGGCCATCGCCTTCGCGCGCCTGCCCGCCGGCACCACCGGCACCGTGGAAGTGGAAATCCGCAACAAGCGCCTCAAGGCGCACGTGGTGAAACCCCCGTTCGTCAAGAACGGCAAAGCAGCCTATAAAACGATCTGAGTCCGCCCCGAGGGAGAAAACAATGAGCGAGATTCCTGCCGAACTGCGTTACCGCCAAAGCCATGAATGGGTCCGCGTCGACGGCGACGTGGCCGTGGTGGGCATCACCGACCACGCCCAGGACGCCATGGGCGACCTGGTCTACGTGGAACTGCCCGACGTGGGCCAGGTGTTCGCCGCCGGCGACGAAGCCGGCGTGGTCGAATCCGTGAAAGCCGCCTCCGACATCTACGCCCCGGTCTCCGGCGAAATCACCGAAATCAACGAAGCCCTGGACGACGAACCCGAGCTGGTCAACAACGACCCCTACGCCGGCGGCTGGCTGTTCAAGATCAAAATGGCCGACGACGGCGAGCTCAAGGAAATGCTCACCGCCGACCAGTACCAGGAACAGATCGACAGCGAATAATCGCCCTTCGGGCGAGTTGAGAGTTGAAAGTGAAACGTTGAAAGGGCGGCTCCGGCTCGGGTGGACTGGCCCCACTTAAGTAGACACGGGTTGTAAAGTCGCCGCATAGGCGTTGGGGGTGAGTCCGCCCAGCGTCATGTGGCGCCGTACCTTGGGGTAGAAGTGGTCCGTATAGTACTGAATTTCATCGCTCATTTCGTCCCGGCCGATCACCCCCAGACGCGTCGTCCACTCCTTCTTCAACAAGGCGAAGAAGCTCTCCGCACAGGCGTTGTCCCAGCAGTTACCCAGGCGAGACATGCTGATCGTGACACCTCGGTCATTCAGCCAGCTCATGACCGCTTCGTTGCGGTACTGAGCCCCCTGATCTGAGTGGAACAGCAGCGCTTCCCCGCAGGGCTGACGGCGCTCCCAGGCTTGCTCCAGGGCTCGCAATACCAAGCCTGAGTCGTTGACCCGCCCCAGCGCTCGCCCCACCACCTGGCGGCCGCACAGATCCAGGATCACCGCCACATACAGC
>JAKUPL010000060.1 GCA_022449455.1 Alcanivorax sp.
CGTCGTAATCCTCGCCGGGGCCGACATGCTCACGCCAGCGGTAGGTCTTGCATTCCAGGACCTGCGGCCCGCCGCCGGCGCGGCTGGACGGCTACCGGGCCCCGGCGCGGCTGGCCGGGCTGGACGGCGACGGCACCGTCAGCCGCCCCGGCGAGGACGGCTGGCGGCAGTGGCGGTTCGCCAACGCCGATACCCGCCTGCGACTGACGCTCTATGGCCTGCCCGGCGGCTGGCAGGACCTCAGCGACACGCGCATCGTCAGCGGCCATTACGGCCAGCTCCGCCAGCAGCGCGTCAACCGGGTCTACAACAGCGCCGATCAGTCGATCCGCTTCGTCGGCGAGCGCCTGTTCGATCTGGAAGGGCACGTCACCGCCAGCGGCGCCTGGCTGATCAACCGGCCGGACCGCCGGCCGCTCTACGAGACGCTGCTGCTGACCAGCGGGCCGGGGCATTTCATCCGGCTGGAAGCGGCGTCCCGGGACCGGGACACCACCGCGCTACTGCGGCTGAGCAAGCGGGCGCTGGCGGAATTCCGCGCCTATCAGGGCAAGGCCACCGCCAGCAGCAGCGGCAGTGTCAGGAACGACAGCAGCGTGGAAAACACCACCATGGCGGCCACTTCCTCCGGGCCCTGACGGTAGGTCTGCGCCAGCAGATAGTTGAACACCGCCACCGGCATGGTGGACTGGATCAGAATCACACCGCGCAGCACGCCCTCCACCCCGGCCAGTTCGCAAACCAGCCAGGCGGCGGCGAACCCCAGCACCAGCCGCAGCACCGAGAAAGCGGCGCCGGGTCCGGCGTGACGCACCCGCAACTGCGACAGCGACACGCCCAGGGTAATCAGCATCAGCGGAATGGTCAGGTCGCCGATCAGTTGCACGCTGTTGAACAGCCACTCCGGCAGGCGCACCCGGAACAGCACCATGGCCACGGCAATCACCACCGACACCAGAATCGGGTGCCGGAACAGCTTCCAGGACAGGCCCTGGCCACTGACCACGGCCAGGCCGAAGGAGAATTGCACCACCGAGGTCAGCATCATCCAGGCCAGCCCCAGGGCCAGGCCGTGGTCGCCGAACGCCAGCATGGACAGCGGCAAACCCATATTGCCGGTGTTGGGGAACATCATCGACGGCAGGAACACGCGCAGGGGACGACCGGACAGCCGCAGCGCCAGCCAGGCCACCAGCCCGGTGACCGTAAGCACCGCCAGGAACAGGCCGGTGACCCGCGCCAGGGCGGCCAGATCCAGATCGCTCTTGCCCAGGGTGGCGACGATCAGACAGGGGGTGGCCACGGTAGTCACCAGGGCGGTGACCATGCGCATGTCGAAGGGCCGGCCGCTGCGGCCCCAGAAAAAGCCGATGCCGGCGCAGGCCAGCACCGGTGCCATCACCGCCCAGATTTTTACCAGCATGCTACTATCTCCGCCCCGGCGCGCCCGGCACCGCCGGCCCGCCCCATCGAGCGGCGTAGTGTGAGGAGACCGCCCCATCATGTCCATCGGCGATTTCGCCCCGATCCGCCCCGCGCGCCTGCACTGGCAGGACCGCACGCCGGTGGCCACCGACTACGACGACCCCTATTTCTCGCGCCAGGACGGCCGCGCCGAAAGCCACTATGTGTTTCTCGACGGCAACCGGCTGCCGGAACGCTTCGCCGCCCTCACCGACGGCGACCTGTTCGTGATCGGCGAGACCGGCTTCGGCACCGGCCTGAACATGCTGCTGGCCGCCGACCTGTTCCTGGCCCGGGCGCCGGCGGGGGCGCGGCTGGACCTGTTCTCGGTGGAAAAGCACCCGCTCGGCGCCGACGACCTCGCGCGGGCCCTGGCCGCCTGGCCGGCGCCCGACGGTGAGTCCCGCTGGGCGACCTTGTGCGACGCCCTGCGCGACCAGTACCCGCCGGCATCGCCGGGCTGCCACCGGCTGTGGCTGGCGGACAACGTCAGCCTGACCCTGATGCTGGGCGAGGCGGAGCCGCTGTGGCGGCTGTGCCCGGCCCGGGTGGATGCCTGGTTTCTGGACGGCTTCGCGCCGGCCCGCAACGCGGACATGTGGCAGCCGGCCCTGTTCCGGGCGCTGGCGGCCCACAGCCGCCCCGGCGCCACCCTGGCCACCTTCACCGCCGCCGGCGCCGTGCGCCGGGGCCTGCGGGAGGCCGGCTTCCAGGTGCGCCGGATCGACGGTTTCGGCCACAAACGGCACATGGTGGTGGGCGAGCTCGACGATTCTGCGTGGCGGCCCGCCACCTTGCGACGGGGCACCGCCCTGGTGGCCGGGGCCGGACTGGCCGGCGCCACCAGCGCCCGGGCCCTGGCGGAACGGGGCTGGCAGGTGACGGTGCTGGACCCGGCGGGCATCGCCCGGGGCGCCTCCGGCAACCGGGCCGGCGTGGTCTACAGCACCCCCAGCCCCCACCTCACCGCCCAGAACCGGTTCTATCAGTTGAGCTACGGCCACGCCCTGCGCTGGCTGCGCCGGTACCGCTTCCCGGGCCACGGCCAGGGCGCTCTGAACGGCGTGGTCCAGCACTACGTGGACGACAAGCAAAGCGCCAAGATCCGCGCCGCCGCCGACAGCGGCGCCTGGCCGGACACCCTGCTGGTGGCCGGCGAACACAGCGCCGAACTGCGCGGCGGTGGCTACCTGAACCCACCGGCCTGGTGCGCCGCCCTGCTCGACCACCCGGCCATTACCGTAGAGCGCCGTACACTGCGCGGGCTACGCCCCGGCACCCCCGCCGTGGCGGTGCTCGACGATGGCAGTGAGCGGACCGCCGATGCCATCGTCATCGCCACCGCCGGCGCCGCCCGCGACCTGGAGGTGTCGGGCCGCGAACTGGGCGATCTGCCGCTCAAACGGATTCGCGGCCAGGTCAGCTATTGCCGGGCCACCGCCGCCAGCGCCGCCTGGGAGCGGGCACGCTGCCACGGCGGTTACCTGACACCGGCCCTGGACGGGCTGCACTGCGTGGGCGCCACCTTCGATCTGCACGATGGGGACCCGGCGCCCCGGGACCACGACGACCGGGCCAACCTGGCCCAGCTGCGCCAGTATCTGCCGGACCGCTGGGCGGAACTGGGCGGCGACGCCATCCAGGTGGTCGAACGGCGCGTGGGCTTCCGCTGCCAGAGCACCGACTTTCTGCCCCTGACCGGGCCCCTGCCGGACCCGGACGGGGACGGTTCCACCGCCCTGCCCGGGCTGTGGCTGAACATCGCCCACGGCAGCCGCGGCCTCACCGGCACGCCGCTGTGCGCGGAGATCCTGGCCGACCGCATCAGCGACGCGCCGCCCCCGGCGGACGGGCCATTGCTGGAGGCGCTGGATCCGGGAAGATTCTTAAGAAGAAAAAAGAAGAAGTTGAAAGTTAAAAGTTAAAAGTTGAAACGCGACCATGGCCTTGCCAGCGGTCATGGCCGTGCCCGCGCTCAGGGGAAAACCAGCAATGCCCGGGCCAAGGTGCCAAAACCCTGGACTGGCCCCACTTAAGTAGACACGGGTTGTAAAGTCGCCGCATAGGCGTTGGGGGTGAGTCCGCCCAGCGTCAT
>JAKUPL010000061.1 GCA_022449455.1 Alcanivorax sp.
TTGTAATATTCTGTGCAAATATAAAACCAACGTGGAGCAAGTGAATTTTCTCTGTAACCCAAGTTAAACCCTGTCCTCATGATGCTCCACTTAGATTAGCTAGACGTGGAGCAATTGGGGAATTAGTTAATTTCGAATACATTACTGTCAAGTGAGTACTTATCTGCAAAATACAATTTGCACTCATTGAGTGAAGGAAATTCGTATTCTCTTGGACCACTGCCTCTACGTTTATCCATTGCAAAAGGGACTATTTTTTTGAACTGGGAACATAATCTTCTTGCTTCCCAATACCTGTGAGAGGGAATCATAATCACCCACCTGCCGCACCCAAATGAGCGCAAACATTTTTATTATGAACTGCAACACAAAATCGTTGCAAAACGATATCAGTCTACTCTAAAGGAAGGAAACAACAGCCGTTTATTATTCCTAACCCACCAATTTGTACTGTTGTTCCGAGTAAAGCGGTAATCATAGAGCCAGGCCCTGATGGTAGTGCGACCAGTGGGCCATTCCTCAGTGGAAATTAACTTAAGCACTGGGGGGCTTTCATAAAGGATACTTTCCATAAGTTTATGGACCCAGACATGTTGGTGGTAGGTCTGGCGTAAATTACCATAGATAAAGTGGTGAATTTCGTCATACGATTCCGGTATCCGGCCATACATACCCTGAAAGACATTCAGGACCTGTTCGTAATACAGACCGGCAAACCAGAGCTGCCAGTCCAGCCGCGGTTGATGGGGTTGTATCCAGCCGGGTGTTTCATTCAGGCGTACCGGTTTCCATTTGAATTTCAGTTCTTCCCAGTCCTTGCCATCGGTACTCAACTCAAAGATAATTTCTGGGCGGGTCTTGGTCATCACCGAAAACAGGCCGTAGGTGTTTACTGACCGGAAAGGCCTGACAAAACTGTACACCTGGGAAACCACAGGGTACTGACCGAAGGGAAGCCAGCGGTGGCCTTCGGTGATGAGCGCCAGTGTCACCATCACCCCACATATCACCTTTTGGATGAGTCCAGTATATTTCCCAGGAATGGAGTAGTTCTGTTTCTGCAGAAATGTCAGCCACCCACCGGGAAGCCGCAGCTTATATAAACTGTTATCAAAGAGCGGCAGGCAGAGGACAATGGTCAGTAGATTGAAAAAGGTGTAATTCCCTGAGAGGGTGATCATTACCATAAAACCAATAAACAAAATCCCAGCTGTGTGACGCAGACGGGGCCCCAGGAAAATGAAAAATGGCACTACCAGTTCGATAAAAAACATGATAGCTGTGCTCACTTTTAAAAACCAAATCGGGAGCTGATGGAAATACCAACTCAGGGCATGGGGCAATGGCTGAGTCTCAAAATGTAGGCTGAGGGACGTGAGGTTCCACCAGACCGGGTCATTGCTGGCAAGTTTAACATAACCGGAAAAAAACATGAGTCGGAACAGCAGCAAGTACAAGAGAAATAGAATGAAAGACGATAGCTGCTGATCCTGCCTTCTAAACCCTGCCAGCCAGATTGCCAGGAAACCGCTTTCCAGTAATAGGTTATCCCACTGAAAACTTAGGAAAGGGGAGCCCAGGGTAACCAGGGATAGATAGAGAAGCCAGCACAGCAGAAGACTGATACCCCGGTAGAAATTGAACAGGGCCAGAAGGGAACATATCAGGCCGGTTCCGCAGATTAAATGCAGTGCGGTATTCCCCAATTTCAGGAAATGGTCCAGCCATAAGAGGGAGGGATAGTGCAGGATGTAACTCCAGTGATTTTCCTGGCTGGCCAGCCGGTCGAAGTAGCGTTCGATCGGCATGATTCCTTCTGAGCCAAACAGTCCCTCCACCTGCAGCCAGAGGGAGGCAAAGGCGATGAGATAGACCAGGGCGATACCGCTTAGGAACAAGCGTGAGCCAATGGTGAAATTATCCCGGGGTAAATTCTTCATAGTTAGTGAATCACAATCATCCTAATTGTACTATCTGATATTCTATTTCCTCATTTTTTCTCACCTGGTCAGACCTGTCCCAAGTTCAACAACGAATCTCCAACCTGGCGACGACGCAACAATCGAGTCGAGGTCATTGTCCTGCCGGATGAAGAGGAACCCCCGAACTCGGCCTAAACTGTGGGGAATGCGAGGGCGAGGTCTTCCATGTCCCGTTGGGTGAGCGAAGTTGCTGCGGCCGCAGCACTGGATCGGGCGCTCTCAATGCGGCTCGCGCCGGGGATGGGGAGCATCTTGGGCGATAAGGCTAAAAGCCAGGCTATGCAAACCTGGTAGGGGCTTATTCCATGGCGAGCGCCTACAGCACACAATACAGAATCCTCCGGAGTGCGTATATGTCCCTTGTGACCGCCCACAGGGCTGTGGGGTAAAAACGCAATATTTTCCCGAGTACAAAATGCAACCACACCGCTGTTGAACGAATCACGATCAAAGGGATTGCAACGGTTCTGAACGCTCACCACATTCACAATTTCCCTGGCCGCCTGAATCTCCGCCACCCCCACATTGGAAAGCCCCACGTGCTGAATTTTCCCCTCCTCCTGCAACCGTGCCAGAGCGCCCACACTTTCGGTAAAGTGGACCTTCGGGTCGGTAGCGTGCAACTGATACCAGGTGATGCAATCCGTCTCCAGAGACCGAAGACTTGCCGCACAGGCGCTGTGCAGATGGTCGGGATGTCCGTTGACGGTCCAATTACCGCCAGGGCGCTCAAGCCCTCCTTTGGTGGCAACCACGATATCTTTTCCAGAATCTCCCATGGCTTTGAGCGCTGTAGTGACCAAACGCTCGCCATGCCCAATATCCCGATGGTCCGCACAATAGACATCCGCGGTGTCTATCCACGTCATCCCAGCGTCGACGGCCGCGTGGACCACGGAGATAGCCTGGGCTTCATCCGGGCGAGTGCTCAGGGAAAGAGGCATCTCTCCTAGGCCCACACAGCTGAGTTCAATCCCAGTGTTGGCAAGTGCTCGTATTTTCATTGACGATCTCCAAATTCATGTTCAGGTTGTGCTCCCGTTTTCCCGATGAGTATTTGATAGCGCTTGACGATTTCTGTAAGATTCCAAGGTTAACCATCCTTCCATTCCCATTGATACTTGTTTCCATAATGAAAAGTTTAGGTCCCTTGACCATTTAGTAATCCATCCATGTATTCCCCTACATATCCAGTCCCATTAGGAAGAGTAACATTCACTTGTTCTTTTTCAAAAGTATTATAACTGCATTAATTTAATCCCAAATTATCCTCATTTGATTTCCTATT
>JAKUPL010000062.1 GCA_022449455.1 Alcanivorax sp.
GATGTTTTCAAATAATGCCCATGCCAAAGAGAATATTGAATACAATATTCTCTATACAAAGAAAAATATCAGAGTCATTTTGGTATACGATGACTCAAAAAACGCACAGTACCCGACTCTTTTCATAAAACCCAACCTATCTGCGGACTTCGAGGGATTTTGGAGGTGAGTAGGGCGGCCATGAGATGGCCAGATTCGGGTTCACTCGATTTGACCATGGCTTTTCTCAAAACATTCAGTCCAAGGGCGAAGATGGAACGCTGCAAGCGGCCATGGGCTTTGTGCCGGGGCGGCTTCAGGCGCGCGGCCCACAGACCGGCCTTGTAGGCCAGACAAAAGGCGAGCGCCAGAACGGCCAGCAGGGTGGCCAGTTTGAGGGGATCGGTCATGTGGGTGTCTTCCAATCCCAGGCCGCGTGTTTTCAGGCAGGAAAACAGCGTTTCGATGCTCCAGCGGTTGCGGTATATCGCCAGTGCCGCCTTGATCCTGATACCGCTCGCCGCGACAATCAGCATCTCGCCGGTTTTCAAACGCAGCATGGCGATCTTAACCGGGGTTGCGGGTTTCGCCGGGTCACGGCCCAGATACCAGGTGCCTTTCAGGATCCGGCTCTGGCGTTTTTTCAAGTGCCTCGCATGGGCCGACAGCTTGACCGGAACATGCTCCTCATTGCAGACAAACATGTTCTCTTTCAGGCGTAAAACAAAGGGAATACCCTGCTTGTGCAACCAGTTCATCCAGCGCTCGCCAATGAATTCCCGGTCCCCGCTCAGGGAAGCGAGCGGCTGCTCCGGGAAGACCTCGCGCAGCCGCGCCATCAAGTCAATACGTTCGCGGGCATTGGAGTTCCCCGCCTTGCCGAGCAACACCCAGAACAGCGGAATGCAGACGTTTCCATGCACGACGCCGAGCATCAATATGTTGACATGGCGGCGGCCGAACTTCCAGTTCGTGCGATCCAGAGCCAGATGCCACGGCGTGCCGCTCAGCCCCATGATGTCGACAATCAGGCGGGCGGTACAGCCGTCGTCAAGACGGATATGTTGAAAGAACCGTTCAAAGCGGCGGTGCACGGACAGGGTCTGGGCCCGCGTATCAATATGCCCGGCAAGTCGCCACAGGCTGACCGTCCCCGTTCGAATGATCGCAAGCACCAACCAGACCAGTGTTTCCCGTCTTGTCCGCCAAAGCGCGATGTGATTTTCTAGCGCCATGGATAAGGCCTTGGTAAGTAATTCCTGCATCTTGTGAGACTTTCTTTGATCGGTGAGTCTCAAAGTATGAATCACTTCAGGGCTTTATCCTATTAAGTCGGGTACTGTGGCAGATGAGTTTATTTAGTCGTCTGTTAAGAAGCGGCTCTGAGTGCTGAGAACGGTATCATGGCGGCCCAAATGGCGGCGATGATTTTGCCCAACAAAGCCTTCAGCCACTTGAGGATGAGGCGGAAGTTGTAGCCGACGGCGCTCATCACGGCGTTGATCCGGTCACCATGGCGGCCTTTCAGGTAATTGCGGTCGAGATGGCCGTCTTCCTTGCAGTGGCCGATCACCGGTTCGATTGCGGAGCGGCGCCGGAGTTCCTTCTTGATCTGGCCGTACACCCCGCGCTTCTGCCCGGAGCGGAAGACCCGCATGGGCCTTGGCGCCTTGTGGCCGACGTATCCCTTGTCCACGTAGACCCGCTCGATCTCCCGGCCGGTCAGGGCCTCGGTCTCTTCCAGCACCTCCGCCAAGGTGTGGCCGTCGTAGGGATTTCCCGGCAAGGCCTTGGCATGCAGGATGAACTGGCCGCCCTTGCAGCGTTTGTTGGTCGTGGTCAGGGAGACCTTGACGCCGAACTCATAGGGCTTATGGGCCTTGCCCTTGGCGATGCACTCGGTCTCGGGCGCGTGCCATGAATACAGCTTCGGGCCGCGCTGGCGTTGCTTTTGGCCTTTGATCTGACTGGCCTTGATCAAGGGCGCGGTGAAGACCGCCCGCAAGCCCTCGTTACCTTCGATCTTGCGCCAGATGTCTCTGATCACGCGGCCCAGACGGGTGCGCAGGAACTTGATCCGTCCATTCATGCGCTTGAACTGTTTGGCGTGGGCGTAACGCCCGGCCATCATGGCGGCGGTCTTGGCCACCCTGGCATAGGATTGGCGCAGCTCCACGCCCTCTTCCTTGGCCAGCTTGCCGAGCTGCTGGATCGCCACCAGAAGAAGCTTGGCGTCGGTCGGGAAGGTGATGTTCTTGGGCTGCACGGTAGTATCCACGGTGACGCGGGCCAAGTCGCTCTTCTTCAAGGCGCCCGTGTCATGGGCGAGGCGCAGGCTTTCGGCCAACAGAATGTCCAGCTTATCGCCGATGCGGTTGCGCCAATGGGTCATCCCGGAACGCTCGTGGGGGAGGTCGTGCTGGAAGAATTCCTCGCCGGTAAAATATTGGAAATAGGGATCATTCACCCAGCGGTTCCAAATTCCCTCGTCCGACAGGCCGTAGGTGTGCTTCAGGATGAACATGCCGATCATAAAGCGAACCGGCTCCCCTGGCCGTCCGTGCTCGGAAAAACAGGGCGCGATCTGCTCATCCAGCCAGGCCCAATCGATCTTGTCCGCCAGGGTGACGAGTTCATGCCTCATGTTGATGATTTGATCGAGACGGGCCTTGAACAGGTCGTCGTGATCGGCTTTTTTCTGCTGTTTCGGTCGCATCAAAACCCCCAAAAGCAATGTCTTGAGGGAATCATAAATAGCCTAAAAAGTGAATCAAAATCGCAAGGAAACGACCGCAAAACAGGCACTTTCTTGCAATTATGAATACTTCAAATCAGCCAAAACCATACGCGCGAAAAGGCTTTCAGAGTTTTTCACAGACGACTACTCTGAGTCCACGATCCGGGGTTTCGGTTATTGAAGTCGAACGACTTTTGAAGATTGGGAGTGACCACGACTGCCCTTTGGTAGCAAGGTTTACTCCAAGCAGAACAGATCCCTCCTATTCGCGTGTAACAGGTCTTCCTTTGGATAATTCTGACGAAAGTCTTCTCGCGAGTTTGGCAGATGTAGCATACGAAGACTTTACATTACTCAAGGATCTTGATGCAGAAAGATGACATCTTACAGGTTTCGAACTCCTTTGATGCG
>JAKUPL010000063.1 GCA_022449455.1 Alcanivorax sp.
AACCTAATTTTGCAAATGCACATTACAATCTCGGAATAGCATTTAACGAATTAAATGAATTTGAAAAAGCGATAAGTCTTTATGAAAAAGCAATTCAAATTAGTCCTAATTATGTAGCCGCGTATAATAATCTTGGAGCAGTATTTAGAGAATTAAAGGAACATCAAAAAGCAATAAGTTGTTATGAAAAAGCAATTCAAATTAATCCTAATTATGTAGATGCATATAACAATCTTGGAATAATATTTAAAGAATTAGGAGAACTTCAAAAAGCGGTGGATTGCCATCAAAAAGCAATTCAAATCCAGCCAGAGGATGCTTATGCTCATTATAACCTAGGATTAATATTTACAGGATTAGGAGAGCTTCAAAAAGCGGCAGATTGCTATCAAAAAGTAATTCAAATTCAGCCTGATCGTGTAGAAGATGCACATGTCGGTCTTGGACTAGTGTTTAAAGAACTGGGAGAATATCAAAAAGCAAAAAGCTGTTATGAAAAAGCAATTCAAATCCAACCTAATTATGCAGATGCGTATAATAATCTTGGAGTAGTATTTGATGAATTAGGTGAACATCAAAAAGCAATAGGTTGTTATGAAAAAGCAATTCAAATTAATCCCAATTATATAAATGCATATAATAATCTTGGAGTAGTATTTGATGAATTAGGTGAACATCAAAAAGCAATAGGTTGTTGTGAAAAAGCGCTACAAATTCAGCCCCAAAATTTTAAGACCCATGACGCAATTATTAATATTAAATGGGAAAATAATTATGGAAATAAATCTTTTATTGATTTATTTAACTACATTGAAGAAATTAATGAACCTCCGCTTGATTTAGTTGATTTACTTTTGGATGGATTGATACAAACTAGTCAAAAAGATTTATTAATAAATTTAAAAAATATATTAAAAAAAAAAACTCCACATAATTTAGGTTACAAATTACGTCAGGCGACTATTGACTCAACAGAATTAATTGGAAATTATGAAGATGCATTAAAAATTTTAACTGAAATCAGCAAATCTCCGAACAATACAATAATAGACACCGAAAGATTGGAATTTAAAATATCAAAAATGCATTTTTATGTTGGTAAGGCAAAAGAAGCTTTAATTTTTCTTAATAGACTTAGTAAGACTAACGACCATAATTTTTTACAAGAAATATTATCTTTCAAAGCACATGTTCTTAAATATCTTAAAGACGATGATTATTTTAATCTTTGTGATTATGATAGGTTTTTATTTGCACAAGAATTGCAAGCGCCAAATAGATGGAAAAATTTGAATTCTTTTAATTTGGACTTAGCTAAAGAGCTTGAAAAGTTACATGTGCACAAAAAACATCCTTATGATCAAACTCTTCGAAATGGCACTCAGACACTGGGTAGTTTATTTGCGAACAAAAACTATAAATATAAATGTATTTTTGAATTAAAAAATTTATTTGATAAAGCTATTCAAAAATATATAAAAAAATTAAATTATAATGACGAGCATCCTTTTCTTAAATATATTCCATCATCAATCAACATTTCTGGTAGCTGGTCTATTAGCTTAAATAATGGTGGTTTTCATATCAATCATTTTCATCCGGAAGGATGGTTAAGTTCTGTATATTATGTTTCACTTCCTGATACATTGGATAAAAAAGGTAAATCAAAACAAGGTTGGCTTAAATTTGGAGAACCAACACATAATAAATACAATTTATTACCCGATAAATGGGTCCAACCAAAAGTAGGATTATTGGTTCTATTTCCTTCTTACTTTTGGCACGGAACAGAACCATTTCAAAGTAATGAGAATAGATTAACTGTAGCTTTTGACGCAAAATAATTTATAAAATAAAAATTTATCCTCCTTATGGTCCAGTCTTGTAGCTTAGGCGAACGAGTCTTTAAGCCATTTTCATAGACATCTTATAAAATAACTATTGCAAAGTAACAAAACGATATAACTCGATACAATTCGTAAACTCAATCCCTCGCATTTCTAAACCGAGGGTCACAAGTTCGAATCTTGTAGGGCGCGCCAATAAATCCACTGTTTTTAAGAATTTTATACAAACAAAACTTTATTTATCTCCTTATGGTCCAGTCATGGTCCAGTTTGATCCCTTAAAATCCTACAATTCTACACGACTGACTCAACGTTAATTAAGGTGTAGGATTTAGGGACATGAAGAAAGTTCTAGTCGTAATATTGTTTGGTCTGGATTTAATGTTTTACAATTCAAAGAATTGAAATGAATGAAAAAAAAAATCTAACTACAGAAGAAACTTTTGCCTTAGCCGTTCAAAATCATCAAAAAAATAATCTTCAAGTTGCCAGAAATCTTTATAAGAAAATATTAAAGATAAATCCCGATCATTTTGAATCAATTTTCTATTTAGGATCATTATCACTGCAGACTAAAAATTTTGATCAAGCGAAACCATTACTTCAAAAAGCAATCAAAATTCAACCAAATTTTGCAAGAGCGCATAATAATCTTGGAATGGTATTTAAAGAATTAGGAGAATTTCAAAAAGGAATGAGTTATTTTCAAAAAGCAATTGAAATTCAACCTAATTTTGCAAATGCACATTACAATCTCGGAATAGCATTTAACGAATTAAATGAATTTGAAAAAGCGATAAGT
>JAKUPL010000064.1 GCA_022449455.1 Alcanivorax sp.
CATCGTCGCCATGTTATCCTCAATTGGCGTGATTATCCCATTTTTTGGCAAAGTTTGTCAAAATAAAGCGCCCGGAAAGATTTTCATCTCTCCGGGCGTTTCATATTTTGTATTGGCCAGATCAGCTGTTTTCAGCAAACGCCCAGTAAAGTTCCTGTGCGCGTTTGGTCATCGGGCCGGGCTGGAGGTTACGGTCATCGAGTTTGACGCAGGGTGCGACCTTGTAATAATTGGGTATCCGGAATATCTGGTTGATCTCTGGGTATCATGGGGAGGTAACAACTCCCCACTTCATCGGATTCCTTGGTTGATATGTCACTCAGGCCATTAAGGTACCTACAAAGCCTGGAACGTGTATGGACAATGACACTTACATGGCTTGGAGAGAGGGCGAGGCCAAGCTGAATGCAGAGCAACTCCCTCGCCCGTACCAAAACCGACTATTTCGGCCCAGCCCGCTCAATCAGCTCATCGTATCCTGGAGCCGGTATTCTCCGGACCAGTGAGACAGCGCTGTGGCTCGACTGTAATGTGTACTAATGACGGGCACTGAGCCTGGATACGCTGCTTGTAGACGGCAGGCGCCTCCGGGTCATGCGACACGACCGAGACGATGGCGGCGTGAATATTCGGACCAATGGCCCAGAGGTGCAGATCGCTGATTCGTGCATCGTCACTCTCAATGGCATGTCTGACGTCGTGCTCCAAGTCACTGCGCTGTTGATCAAGCAGCACGCGGGAGGTGTCTTTCAACAGATGCCATGACCAGCGAGTGATAAGTAACGCGCCGACGATACCCATGATCGGGTCCATCCAGTCCCAGCCCGCATACTTTCCGGCCAGCAAGGCAGCAATCGCCAATACAGAAGTTAAGGCATCGGCGAGTACGTGGAAGTAGGCAGCTCGACGGTTATGATCATGATGCCCATGCCCATGCCCATGCCCATGCCCATGCCCGTGGTCGTGGTCTTCCCCGCCCAGTATCCAGGCCGATACTCCATTGACGATCAAGCCGATGACGGCGACGAAAATAGCTCCATTGAACGAAATTTCTACCGGGTGGATGAAGCGGTCGATGCTTTCGATCACCATATACAGGGCGAAGCCTGCCAGCAGGACCGCGCCGGTGAACCCGCCTAGCGCATTGACCTTCCCGGTGCCAAATGAGAACTGTGTATTGCCTGCGTTGCGGCGAGCGTATGCATAGGCGAAGGCTGCAATACCCAGAGCGACAGCATGAGAGCCCATATGAAGGCCATCGGCCAGGAGGGCCATCGAACCGTATAAGACACCGGCCAGAATTTCCCAAACCATCATGACGACAGTTAGAGCGACGACGATCAGTGAGCGTATTTCACCGGATTTTTTACGATCTTGACCAAAAACATGATTGTGTTGCCATTCTTCGAGCCTGTGACCATGCATACTGTAATACTCCGAGTTGATAAAAATTATGGTCAGCAAGACCAATGAAAGTGGTGGCGATTGATGGCGAAGCCCTGCTAACAGCTCCGGTTCCGCAAGAACTTCAGGGGCGCGGATATTAAATCACTGCCAAAGTTCGCCTCTTACAGCTAGGGTACCCACGCTGTAGCTCGTGATGTTCTACTTGAGGTAGGACTTGATGACCTGCAGCACCGCTTCCAAGTCTTGTTGCCGCTGCTCCAACTCGGGTTCCCTGACGACGTGATCAGTCAAGTGCCCCTCAATGATGGCTGCCATCAGTCCATTCACCGCCCCACGAATCGCGGCGATCTGTTGCAGCACGGCCGTGCAGTCGCCCTCCTCGTCAAGCTGCCTTTCCAGTGCGGCCGTCTGCCCCTGAATGCGCCGAACGCGGGTTAATAGCTTCGCTTTGTCTTTGATCGTGTGCATGCAGTCGTCTCTTTAGTGGCCCAAAAACTATACTGGAGGGTAGTATATAAATACTAGGGGGTAGTATGCTTGTTTGCAAGAGAGGAGAGGTAGGTGAAGCTCACCAACGTGACACTCGCCAGCCGTAAGGAGCACGCCGCATGACCGAAATGCCCGACAACATCCTGCACCTGCCTGAGTACCAGGTGCTGGGCTGCAAATCCACCGACGACGAAATGCACTTCCAGGTGGACGCGCCCGATCCCATCGCCTGCGAGGAATGCGGCGTGCAGGGTGAGTTCGTGCGGTTCGGCAAGCGTGATGTTCCCTATCGTGATCTGCCCATCCACGGCAAGCGGGTCACCCTCTGGGTGGTCCGCCGCCGGTACACCTGCCGGGCCTGCAAGACCACCTTCAGGCCCCAGCTACCGGAGATGGTGGACGGCTTCCGCATGACGCTGCGGCTGCATGAATACGTGGAGAAGGAATCCTTCAACCACCCCTACACCTTTGTGGCGGCACAGACCGGCTTGGACGAGAAGACGGTACGTGACATCTTCAACGCCCGCGCCGAGTTTCTGGGGCGCTGGCACCGCTTCGAGACGCCCCGCATTCTGGGCATCGACGAGCTGTACCTGAACAAGCGCTACCGCTGCATCCTGACCAACATCGAGGAGCGAACCCTGCTCGACCTGCTGGCCACCCGCCGTCAGGACGTGGTGACCAACTACCTGATGAAGCTGAAAGACCGGCAGAAGGTCGAGATCGTCAGCATGGACATGTGGAA
>JAKUPL010000065.1 GCA_022449455.1 Alcanivorax sp.
CACGAACTGACCGACGGCTTCAGGGCCGAACGGGTCATCGGCGAGTGGATCGATTTCTACAACACCGAACGGCCCCATTCCGCCCTCGGCAGCGCGACGCCGGCCGAGGCTTATGGGGCCGGACAGCCCGTGGATATGATGGACAAGGCTAGCGCCTTGCCCACATCCCCACAGGCTCAACAGCAGAAACAGGATGTGATAAACAAGGATTTGGCGGCTTGATCAGACACCGGAATACACCTTAACAGCCCGTTGACGAAGTCAGCTCTGGACGTGAGGTGTCTGATCTGATTCCTTGACGTCCTGATTAGACGCGAGGAGTCGGCGATGGCGATGGGACAGCAGAAGGATCGTCAGGGGGACTTGATGGTGGGCTGGGCGGAGATGCCGCGCTCGCCGGGTCACGTGTTTTACGACCGTCTGCAGTCGGTGCTGATCGAGGGCGGCTTTGACGGCTTCGCCGAGGCGAGCTGTCGGCCCTATTACGCGGCCAGGCTGGGGGCACCTTCGGTGCCGCCGGGGCGCTATTTTCGCATGCACCTGGTGGGTTACTTCGAGGGCATCGACTCTGAGCGCGGGCTGGAATGGCGCTGCTCGGATTCCCTGTCGCTGCGGGAATTCCTGCTGTTGGAGGGGCGGGATCGTGTGCCGGACCATTCCTGGCTGTCGAAGACCCGCGCGCGCCTGCCCCACGAGGTGCACGCGGCGGTCTTCGACTGGGTTCTGGCGCTGATCGCCGAGGCGGGTCTGGTGAAGGGCGACCGCATCGGGGTGGATGCCTCGACCATGGAGGCCAACGCGGCGCTGCGCAACATCGTGCGGAGGGACACGGGCGAGGGCTACCGGGAGATGCTGGAGCACCTGGCCCAGGAGAGCGGCATCGAGACACCGACGGCCGAGGACCTGGCGCGTCTGGACCGCAAGCGCAAGGGCAAGAAGCTCTCGAACCAGGACTGGGTTTCCAAGAGCGACCCCGAGGCCAAGATCGCCAGAATGAAGGACGGCACCACGCACCTGGCCTACAAGCCCGAGCACGCGGTGGATCTGGACACCGGCGCGGTGGTGGCCGCCGAGCTACACCCGGCCGACGAGGGCGACACGACGACGCTGGAGAAGACGCTGGCGGCGGCCAAGGAGAATCTCGAGGCGGTGGATGCGGCGCCGACGGCCGAAGACCCGGCCGAATGCGTCGCCGACAAGGGCTACCACTCGCGGGCGGTCTTGAAGGCCCTGGACGACGGCCCCTGGAAGACGCGGATATCCGAGCCCAAGCAGAAGGGCTTTTCGCGCTGGCGCGGTGACGAGGCGGCGCGGCGGGCAGTCATCAACAACCGCGCGCGGCTCTCCTCCGGGGTTGCCCGCGAGGCCTTCAAGCTGCGCGCCGAGATCGTCGAGCGCTCCTTTGCCCACAACCTCGATCGTGGCGGCATGCGACGAACCTGGCTGCGCGGGCGGGAGAACGTGCACAAGCGATACCTGCTCCATGTCGCCGGCCACAATCTGAGTCTCCTGATGCGCCATCTGATCGGCGCCGGCACCCCGAGGGAGGCCGTGGCGGGCGGATATGGCTATATTTTCGTGCTTGTTACGCCCGCTGGAGCCGTTCTGGTCGCTCAGATCGTCCTCATCGTCTCGGAGGATCGCGAAACCACCTTCGCCGCCTTATGTTTCGCCGTACGGTGAAACCCGGTCAATGACGCCTTTTTCAACGGGCTGTTAAGGCCTGGTTATCCTGAGATTGAACGGCACGCGGCCGTCCTCGGAGTCGATGTTATACTTCTTCACCTTGGGCAGGATTTTTTCCATGGCCTCCAGGTAGAGGCGGGTGCGCGTGATGTCGGGCGCCTTTTCGTATTCCTTGAGCAGCGCCAGGAAGGCGTCGGTGGTGCCGATGGCCTCGGCGACGCGGCGCTCGCGGTAGCTGCGCGCCTCGAGCACCACCTTGCGCGCCGCGCCGCGCGCCTTCGGAATGGTGTTGTTGGCGTAGGCCCTGGCCTCGTTGCTCTTCTTTTCGCGGTCGGCCAGGGCGTTGGCCACGTTCTGGAACGCTTCGGCCACCGACCCGTCCAGGGTGATGGTCATGATACTGGCCGAGGTGATCTGGATGCCGGCGCGGTATTCGTCGAGCATCGCCTGGGTGCGGCTCTTGACCCGCTCCTGGATCGCCAGGCGGCCCACCGTCAGCACCTCGTCCACCGGCATGGCGATCACCGCTTGAGTTAGCACAGATTGCGCCAGCCGGCCGAACAGTTTCTCGGGCGCCTCGGTCTGAAACAGGAAATCGGCTGGGTTGGTGATGATATATTG
>JAKUPL010000066.1 GCA_022449455.1 Alcanivorax sp.
TCGTGGGGCAGGGACACAAGGCTGTTGTAATTTTCGCAAGTCCCATAGTCGCACCAGCCATCGCGTTCGGTTATCACCGAAACCGGCAGACCGGTGGTTGGCGGCGGCAGGCGGTCGGCCCGGTAATACAGACGCCGCAGCGGAAAGCGGCCCGCCGGGGTGGCGCCGTCGCCTTCCCGTTTTTCGGCGGCGATGCCGGCGCGGCCAAGGGCGCACCGGAACCTGGCCTCGCCGTGGACCAGCCAGCCATCGGGTTTAACGATTAAATCCATGGCCGCAGTATAGAACGGAGACGGTGTTCTGGTCCAAAGATCCGTGGCCAAATATCAGGGGCCGAATTAGTTGACTGTTAAGAAGCCCATTTGAGGGCTGATGGTTGGATAATCAGGCCCCATATTGTGGCGATGATTTTGCACAAAAGCTTTTTCAACCATTTGAGGATGAGGCGCAGGTTGTAGCCTACGGCGCTCATGACGGCGTTGAACTGGTCGCCCTTGCGGCCCTTGAGGAAGTTGCGGCCCAGATGGCCGTCGGTTTTGCAATGGCCGATCACCGCTTCGATGGCGGAGCGCCGCCGCAGTTCCTTTTTAATCTGGCCGTGGACGCCGCGCTTTTGGCCTGAGCGGAAGACCCGGTATGGCTTCGGCGCATCGTGGCCCACATATCCCTTGTCCACATACGCCCGTTCAATCTCGCGGCCGGTGAGGGCTTGGGTCTCCTCGATGACCTCGCGGAGCGTGTGGCCGTCATAGGGATTGCCGTGGAAGGCCTTGGCGTGGAGAATGAACTGGCCGCCCTTGCAGCGCCGGTTGGTGGTGGTGAGCGACACCTTGCAGCCGAACTCATAAGGCCTGTGTGCCTTGCCCTTACCGATGCATTCGGTCTCCGGGGCGTGCCAGGAATAGAGTTTCCAGCCGCGCTGGCGCTGCTTCTGTGAGCGGATTTGAGACGCCCGGCCCAAGGCAACGGCAAAGGCTTCCTCCAGGTCCGTATCATCCCGGGTTTTACGCCGGATGTCGCGGATCAGGCGGCCCAGCCGGGTGCGCAGGAAGCGGAGCTCCCGGCCCATGCGCTTGAATTGTTTGGCGTGGGCGTAGCGTCCGGCCATCATCGCGGCGCGCTTGGCGAGACGGCTGTAGGATTGCCGGAGCGGCACGCCGTGCGCCCTGGCCAGCTTGCCCAACTGCTGGATCGCGGTTTCCAGAAGCTTGGCGTCGGTAGGGAAGGTGACGTTCTTGGGCTGCACCGTGGTGTCCACCGTGACCCGGGCCAGGTCGCTCTTCTTCAGGGCGCCGGTGTCATGGGCCAGGCGCAAGGTCTCGGCCAAAAGACTATCCAGATGATCGCCGATGCGCTCCCGCCAGTGGCTCATGCCGGAGCGCTCGTGCGGCAGCGCGTGTTGGAAGAACGCCTCGCCGGTGAAGTACTGGAAATAGGGATCCCGCACCCAGCGCTCCCAGACCTGCTCGTCGGATAAAGCGTAGGTGTGCTTCAACAAGAACATGCCGATCATGAAGCGCACCGATTCCGCCGGGCGGCCCTGGTCGGAGAAACACGCCGCCAACGCGTCGTCAAGCCAGGCCCAGTCGATCTTGTCGGCCAGGACGACGAGTTCGTGCTTCATGTTGATGATTTGGTCGAGATGGGCGCGGAAAAGATCGTCGTGGCGCGCTTTCGGCTGCTGTTTCGGTCGCATGGGAACCCCCGAATCATGTGCGTTCAGGGAATCACATATGGGCCGAAAAATGAATCCAAAATCGCAAGAAAACGACTGGAAAAACAACGCTTTCTTGCAAATTCCGTTACTTCAAATCAGCGGAAACGATAGGCAAATCAAAGGCATCCTGGTTTTTCACAGGGGACTAAATCAGCCCGCCTTTTCCGCCTTGCCGCCGCCGGGGCACTGGGGCGAGGCCATGGTTTTGCCGCCGCGGTCTTCCCATTCCAGGCCGGTCAGGGTTTCCATGGATAGCGCGTGAATGCCGTGCTTCAGTTCTTCCGCCAGAATCCCGTTGACCTTCTGGTGACGTTGAACCAGAGACAGTTTTTCAAACGCCTTCGATACGATCACCAGCTTGAAATGCGACTCGGAACCGGACGGTACGCTGTGCATGTGGCTTTCGTTGATGACGTCAAGATGGCTCGGCGTCAGCGCGGCCTGGACTTTCTGTTCGATGGTTTGTTGAACCGTCATGAATGTTGCCCCTTGACCAGTTATCCCCCGCCGTTCCTCCGGCGCCTCAT
>JAKUPL010000067.1 GCA_022449455.1 Alcanivorax sp.
GACGCCGTTTACAAGGCGGAAGCGGGAAAATCCGTGAGGGTGGGCTGAAAGGCGCGGCGGCGCTGGGCTGCGGCGGTCAACGCGAGCCTTCAACACCCCTAACAGCCCGTTGATTTAGGAGGGTTTAGGCCGCTCGGCGAGTTTGGAGGCGAAAGCGCCATTGGGCAAGACAAGTGAAGCGATATCGCATGAAACGGGTCTCTCCGGCGCTGGCGGCCGATAATAGGGCCTGAAACAGCTTTCTGAGGCCATTAAAGAGGGCGGCAACCCCCCGCGGGGTGCCCGCACCCACTAGTTTTCGCATGATCAGACTCAGGTTGAATCCAGCGACGTGAATCAGCAGACGCTTGAGGATGTTGCCTCGCCCTCGAAGATGCAGACGCCTCATGCCGCCGCTGTCGTAGGTGTGGGCGAAGCCGCGCTCAACGATCTCGGCGCGAAGTTTCTGTAGATCCTGGCCACGAGGACTCTTGATACGACGACGATTCCCATATACTGCCACCCGGGCCTCTTCCTTGTCCTTCCACTTCCGTCGGCCGCGACTGGGCTCCGAAACATGGCTGCGAATATCCGATGCCCGTAGATCGACCAGGACCTCGTTGCTATGATACCCTTTGTCGGCAACCACCTCTGCCATGCGGCGCTCATGCAGTTTGCGTGCCGCTTGCGGGTCTTCACTCACGGTTGCCAGATTCGCTTCGGCGCGCAGCAGACTCCAGGTTATCGACGAGGTGTCACCTTCGTTGGCATCTCCCAGATTCACCGCGACGATGGCCTGCGTGTCCAGATCGACCACATGCTCGGCTTTGTGCGCCAGATGCGTGCGCTTGTCCTTCATTCTCGTAACCTTGGCGTCCGGGTCATGTGGGTGCTCCCAGTCGTCGTTGGACGTCTTCTTCTTGCGGGCCTTGTCCAGCTTGGCCAGATCCTCTCGAGTTGGTGTATCGATACCCGACTCTTTGGCCAGCTCCGTGAGGTAGTCCTGATACGGCTCACCCGTGTCCGTGCGACACAAGCTGCGCAACGCCGCGTTGGCTTCCAGCGTGGTGGCGTCCACGGCCAGTGTCTTGCCTTTCAGCAAGTCGGCTTTGGCCAGTACTCGCAGGATCCAGGTGAAAACCTCCAGGTGCACCTCCACCGGCAGCCGTTGACGGATGCGAGACAAAGTCGAGTGATCCGGCGTGCGCTGGGTCAGGTCGTACCCCAGGAACGGCCGCAGCGCCAGCGAATCGGCCACGCGCCAGCAGATGAGTCGCTCCGATTCAAGGCCTTCGAAATAACCCGCCAGGTGCATCCTGAAATAGGTCCCGGGCGGAATACCAGGACGCCCCTTTCCCTCCACGTAATAGGGCGCACAAAGCCCCTCGGCAAAGTCATCGAACCCGGCCTTCGTCAGCACACCATTGAGGCGCTCATAGAATGTGTGGCTCGCCGAACGAGCCAGAGACGCTGTCGGAATGAACAAGCTGTCCTGCGTCGCGCGCTGCCGTTTGCCCATGGCCATAGGATCTGCTCCAACGTGAAAGTTAGCGCTACACCAAATCTAGACATGCGCTGTACGGGCAGGCAAACGATTTCTTTTGATTTCTTTCATGAGCAGCACTTTATCAACGGGCTGTTAGGCACGTAGTATCCTTCGTGGCTTGGCACTCCGTAGGTTATTTTGGTTCCATGTGAAGGAGATACAGATGAAAGCGGTTGTCGCGATCTCCATCGTTGCGTGTGGAGTAATTCTAAGTCTTTTCAATCACTGG
>JAKUPL010000068.1 GCA_022449455.1 Alcanivorax sp.
ATCGGCCCCTACTGCGTGCCGGTGGCCAACCTGGACGAGCACCTGGACGCGCTCAACGTCAACATGGTCACCTGCGGCGGCCAGGCCACCATCCCTATCGTCCATGCCGTGTCGAGCCTGGCCAAGGTGCACTACGCGGAAATCGTCGCCTCGATTTCCAGCAAATCCGCCGGCCCCGGCACCCGCGCCAACATCGATGAGTTCACCGAAACCACGTCCCTGGCCCTGGAAAAGGTAGGCGGGGCCGAGAAGGGCAAGGCGATCATCGTGCTCAACCCGGCGGAGCCGCCGTTGCTGATGCGCGACACCGTTTATGTGTTCTGCGAGCCGGGCGACCCGGAACCGATCCGTGCCGCCATCGAGGCCATGGTCGACAAGGTCAACGCCTACGTGCCCGGCTACCGTCTCAAGCAGGACGTGCAGTTCGAGCACTACGGCGAGGACGGGCCGCTGTACATGCCCGGGGAGGGCTCCCGCGTGGGCATGAAGATTTCCGTGTTCCTGGAAGTGGAAGGCGCGGCCCATTACCTGCCGGCCTACGCCGGCAATCTGGACATCATGACCTCGGCGGCGCTGGCCACCGGCGAACGCATGGCGTCCCGGTTGATCGGCGCGCCGGCTTAGGTTGCAGAGGGAAATAACAATGACCGCGAAACTCTATATCTCCGACGTCACCCTGCGTGACGGCTCCCACGCCATTCGCCACCAATACAGCGTGGACGACGTGAAACGGATCGCCGGCGCCCTGGATCAGGCCAGGGTGGACTCCATCGAAGTGGCCCACGGCGACGGCCTGCGGGGCTCCTCGTTCAACTACGGGTTCGGCGCCCACACCGACCTGGAATGGATCGAGGCGGTGGCGGACACGGTCCACCACGCCAAGGTGGCGACCCTGCTGCTGCCCGGCATCGGCACCGTCAAGGACCTGCGCGACGCCCACGCCGCCGGTGCCTCGGTGGTGCGGGTGGCCACCCATTGCACCGAAGCGGATGTCTCCAAACAGCACATCGAGCTGGCCCGGGAACTGGGCATGGACACGGTGGGCTTTCTGATGATGAGCCACATGACCACGCCCGCGGAACTGGCCCGCCAGGCCAAGCTGATGGAGGACTACGGCGCCACCACGGTGTACGTGGTGGACTCCGGCGGGGCGCTCACCATGAACGACGTGCGCGAGCGCTTCCGTGCCTTCAAGGATGTGCTCAAGCCGGAAACCGGCACCGGCATGCACGCCCATCACAATCTCAGCCTGGGCGTGGCCAACTCCATCGTCGCGGTGGAGGAGGGCTGTGACCGCATCGACGCCAGCCTGGCCGGCATGGGCGCCGGCGCCGGCAACGCGCCCCTGGAAGTGTTCATCGCCGCCGCCGACCGGCTCGGCTGGGATCACGGCTGCGACCTCTACACCCTGATGGACGCCGCCGACGACATCGTGCGGCCGCTGCAGGACCGGCCGGTGCGGGTGGACCGGGAAACCCTGGCGCTGGGCTACGCCGGCGTTTACTCCAGTTTCCTGCGCCACGCCGAGAACGCCGCCGCCCGCTACGGCCTGAAGACCGTGGACATCCTGGTGGAGCTGGGCCGCCGCCGCATGGTCGGTGGCCAGGAAGACATGATCGTCGACGTCGCCCTGGA
>JAKUPL010000069.1 GCA_022449455.1 Alcanivorax sp.
GAGGGGCTTTTTGTTGTTCAGAACCGGATCGGTTCCGACAAGTGGTAGCGGGGGCAGGATTTGAACCTACGACCTTCAGGGTATGAGCCTGACGAGCTACCGGGCTGCTCCATCCCGCGTTGTTTTTTTGTTTGTCCTTGGCGCGCTGCGCGTTTGGTCCAAGTGGGTTTGGTCCCTTTTGGGGATACCCTTATGTTTCGGTTTGACCGGAAGACTGCGCTGATATGGGACAAGAGATCCGGAGCGCAGCGGAGGCAAGGCCGAGTGGCCGCCGGCCGGTCAGGCCGCCCGCGCGGAGCGCAGCCCTTCAGGGCGGTGCGCGCGTGAGCGGCAAACAAGTTGAAGAGGTTCAAATTGCGATTTGCAGGCCTGGCGGCGACCTACTCTCCCACACCTTAAGATGCAGTACCATTGGCGCTGGGGAGTTTCACGGCCGAGTTCGGGATGGGATCGGGTGGGGGCTCCCCGCTAGGGCCACCAGGCCGGCGAAGCGCAATTTGCGTGAACTGGTCTATATATTTTTTTGATGTTTTGGTCGGCCTCGCCTGGGACGAAGGTTCCAGGACGTTGGCCGTATGGATCATTTCAAACGCGCTCAAGCAGCCCGAAGGGCGGTAGCGCACTTAAAATGATCTTTTTGATGCGCCAGGGGCGCATCCAAAAGATGAACATTGACTAATGAGAGGATCAAGCCGAACGAGCTATTAGTAAAGCTAAGCTTCATGCGTTGCCGCACTTCCACACGCTTCCTATCGACGTGGTGGTCTTCCACGGCTCTTCAGGGAGAACTGGTTTTGAGGTGGGTTTCCCGCTTAGATGCTTTCAGCGGTTATCCCTTCCGTACATAGCTACCCTGCAATGCGGCTGGCGCCACAACAGGTCCACCAGAGGTACGTCCATCCCGGTCCTCTCGTACTAGGGACAGATCCTCTCAATTCTCCTACACCCACGGCAGATAGGGACCGAACTGTCTCGCGACGTTCTGAACCCAACTCACGTACCACTTTAATTGGCGAACAGCCAAACCCTTGGGACCTGCTCCAGCCCCAGGATGTGATGAGTCGACATCGAGGTGCCAAACAATGCCGTCGATATGGACTCTTGGGCATCATCAGCCTGTTATCCCCGGCGTACCTTTTATCCGTTGAGCGATGGCCCTTCCACGAGGGACCACCGGATCACTATGGCCGTCTTTCGACTCTGCTCGACTTGTCAGTCTCGCAGTCAGGCAGGCTTATGCCATTGCACTCAACGAGCGATTTCCGACCGCTCTGAGCCCACCTTCGCGCGCCTCCGTTACCATTTGGGAGGCGACCGCCCCAGTCAAACTACCCGCCACACACCGTCCCGGATATTGTTGTACCGCGGTTAGATATCATTGACGACAAGGGTGGTATTTCAAGGGTGGCTCCACAAGAGCTGACGCCCCTGCTTCAAAGCCTACCACCTATCCTGCACATCGCAATCCTGATGCCAGTGTGAAGCTGTAGTAAAGGTGCATGGGGTCTTTCCGTCTAACCGCGGGAAGCCGGCATCTTGACCGGCAATTCAATTTC
>JAKUPL010000007.1 GCA_022449455.1 Alcanivorax sp.
CCCTGGCCCGCGCCCGCCGGAACGGCGACCCGCGCACGCCGCCTCTGGCTCCGGCCCGGGAGGCCCCGGAGGCGCCGCCGCCGGAGGTGCTTGACGATCCGGTACGCTACCGGCGCTATGAGCAGGGCGAACGAATGGCGGTGTACGCCTCCTTTCTGGCCGCCTCGCAGCGCAAGATCCGGGAACTGGAGACGCTGGTGGCGCGGGGCGAGCGGGAAGGCCTGCCGGCGGAACAACTGGCGGAGGGGCGACGCAAACTGGAGGGTTTGAAGGCGCGCCGGCGGGAGCTCGGTGAGCGTTATCCGGAACTGGCGCCGCCGCCGGACGCGCCGGACCAGGCCCGCTGACCCGGCGCCGTTGTCAGTCGTCCTCGCCGGTGCCCTTGGGCCGTGGCTTGCCGCCCGCTTCCCCTTCGGAATCGGACCCCTCGCGGTCATTGTAATGACCACGCGTATTGCCGTAGTGGCCGCGCACATCCCCTTTGCCGCGCTTCGGCGCCGGCTCGTTGTCGCCGTCGCCGTCGCCGCCGGCGATGCGCACGTCGTCGGTGGTGGAGCGCAGGTGCACGTCGATCTGGTTGAAGGCGATTTCCACGCCCCGTTCCCGGCACAGTTTGTCGATGGCGCGGTTCAGCTCGTCGGTGGCGAACAGAATGTCGCCGATCTCACCGAGATAAACCCGCAGTTCATGGTCCAGGGTGCTGGCGCCGAACGCCATGAACAGGATCAGCGGCTCCGGATCACGCAGCACCCGGCGATTGTCCTTGGCCACCTGCACCAGCAGGTCGTGGCAGGCCTGCAGGTCGGAGCCGTAGGCGAAGCCCACCTTCAGGGTCAGCCGGGTGACGGTGTCGCTGAGCGTCCAGTTGATCAGCCGCTCGGTGACGAACACCTTGTTGGGAACGATGATCTCCTTGCGTTCGAAATCGATGATGGTGGTGGCGCGGATACGGATGCGGCTGACGGTGCCGGACAAATTGCCGATGGTGATCACGTCGCCGATGCGGATCGGCCGCTCGAACAGAATGATGATGCCGGAAATGAAGTTGGCGAAAATTTCCTGCAGGCCGAACCCCAGCCCCACGCCCAGGGCCGCCACCAGCCACTGCATCTTGCTCCAGGACAGCCCCAGGGAACCCAGCGCCACCATCACGCCGACCACGATCACCAGATAGGAGAGCAAGGTGGTGACCGCGTAGCTGGAACCCTGGCGCAGGTTCATGCGTGACAGGAACAACACCTCCAGCAGGCCGGGCAGGTTGGCCACCAGCATGAAGGTACCGATGCCGATGGCCAGGGAGGTGATCACGTCGCCCAGACTGATCGGCGTGTTGGTGGCGTTCAGGCCGCTGCCTTCGGTGGTTTGCCAGAGCACGATGTTGTCGGTGTAGGAAAAGGCGTTGATGACGTCCGCCCAGACCCAGTACAGCAGTACGCCGAACAGGCCCAGCACCGCCAGCCGGATCAGCCGCAGGGACTGCTGGTTGACCTGTTGCAGGTCCAGCTGGGGCTCCTCCACTTCGACGCCTTCCACGTTTTCCTTGGGTTCCGCTTCGCGCTCCGCCACCGCCCGTTTATAGGCCAGGCGCTGGGCCGCCACCGCCAGGCCACGCACGGCGGTGGCGTCCAGCAGCAGCCACAGCAGCGACAGGTAGAAAGTATCGATCATGCGCCCGGACAGGCGCACGGCGGTGAAGTAGTAGCCGATCACGATCAACGCCACCAGCACCAGCGGCACCGCGCAACACAGCAGCACCGCGCCGCCTTTCACCGCCTTGGAATAGCGGTGGGCCTGGTAGGCCAGGGCGGCACGGCTGAGGGTGGCGCTGATGATCAGCAGACAGGCGATCATCATCACCAGCCCGATGCGATCATTGCTGAGCTGCGCCGGCCATTCCTCGCCGAAGGCGATCACCAGGGTCATCGGTACCATGGCGAGGCCCACCACCAGCAGCCGGCGGCGCAGCACCAGATTGGCGTCGGCGCTCCAACGGAAATGCCGCTGGGCGATGCCGTTGCGGGCCAGCAGCCGGTAGCACAACTCGAACACCAGCCACAGCAGCGCGATCTTGGCCAGGGCGGCGCCCAGCACCGTGCTCAGGGTGCCCGGCTGCGCCCACAGGCCCCAGCCCAGCAGACTCAGAACCAGTGGTACCGGCGCGGCGAGCAGGGTGGTGTAGATGATGGCCAGCGGCGTGTGCCGCTGGCTGTCGCGTTTGAGAAAGCCGATGTCGCCGTTGAGGGCGCGGATGCGCGCGCGCAGCTTGCGCCGCCACAGCCACAGCAGGCCGGCCAGCAGCAGCGGCACGAACAGCCACGGCCATTTGCCCTTCACCAGATCGGTGGCGTCGTTGCCCATGCGCTGCCAGGGAATGTCCTTCAGCTCCTGCAGCGCCTGGGTCGGAAAATCCCGGACCCAGGACGGCAACGGCTGGGTGCTCGGCATCCAGAAGGTCTGTTCGGAAATGGTGTCGTGCAGATCCTCGGTGATGCGCTGCAGCTGCTGCTGGGACAGGTTCAGACGCACCAGCACGTTGAGTTTGCGGCCCAGTTCCTGGTCCAGTTGATTGAGCAGTTCCAGGCGTGCGTCGCGCAGGCGGGTGAGGGCGCCGCGCAGTTGTCCGCGCTGGTCCTCGTCGAGTTCATCGGCCTGATCGATCTCCGGTTTTTCGGTCTCCAGGGTCTGCATCGACTGGCGGATATCAAACTGGGCCAGGCGCGTATCACTGATCAACTTATCCAGGCCGGAACGCGGCTTGTATTCGGGCAGGCTTTTCTGCTGTTCGTACAGAATCCGCGACAGCAGCAGGCTGCCGTCGAGCATGCGAATCTGATCGTTGACGGTGCTCGACAGGGAGCGGGCACGGTCCAGGCGCGTCTCCGCGTTGATCACTTCGCGGATCAGCTCATTGACGTCGTTGCTGGTGGTCTTGAGTTGATCCCGCAGGGCGTCGTTACGCTGGCGCGCTTCCTCCAGGCGCGGATGATCGGCCAGGCCGGCGGGTAGGGCCGGGGCGTCCTCGTCGATCTCCGCGTTCAACGATTCATCGCGCCGCTCGTTGATCATTGGCTGCAACACATCGAGACGCGCCTGGATCACCGCTTCTTCCGCCTCCAGTACCCGCTTGCGCAGCCGCGACAGCTCTTCCAGGGCGCTGGCGACGGACAGCTCCTGATTGCGCAGCTGAATGCGTGTGTCCAGGGCGGTGAGTTCGGTCTGCAGCCGGGTGCGTTCCGCGTCGTCCAGACTCTCGTCGCGGCGGTTGAGGGTCTGGCGGATTTCGTCCATGCGCGACAGGCTGTCGCTGATGGTGGTCTGGGCCCGCTCCGGCAGCGTTTGGGCGCGGGTCAGTTCACTGCTGACCCGGGCCAGCGTCTGCTGGTTTTCCTCCAGCGCATCCAGTTGCCCGGTGAGCTCGTTGGCGAGAGCCGCCAGGGACAGATCACGGTAGCGCTGACGCCAGTCCTGTTGTTGTTCGCGGCGGGCGCTTTCCAGTTGCTTTTGCAGTTGGCCGCGCTGTTGCGGTGCCTGATTCTGCTGCTTCTTCAGGTCCTCGATGCGCTCCCGGTTGGCGTCGATCTCCCGGCGCAGCGCCAGGGTCTGCTCCAGCACCTCCCGGCGTTCATCATTGCCGTCGGCGGCGGCCTCGCCGTTTCCGGCCTGATCACCGCCACCGTCGCCGCCGGCCAGTTGTTTTTCCAGGTCGCCGATGCCGGGCAGGGTGAAGCTTCCGGCCGTCTGGGCCTGGCCCTGCACCGCCACGCACAGCAGCGTCACTAGCAGCAGTCGAATCCACACGGGTGTGTCGCCTTCCATTTTCCTCGCAAGCAGAAAGCTTAGCAGGCCGCTGGCCGCGCGGTCAGCATCCGCTTGCGCCGGCGATCTCCGCCACGCTGTCGCGCACGTTGTCGCTGTCCGGCGCCAGCTCGCGGGCGCGGCACACCGCCTGACGGGCGCCCGGGTCATCGCCGGCCTCGCGGCGTGCGTAGGCCAGGTTGTTCCAGGCCGGTGCCAGCTCCGGGGACAGCGTCACGGTGCGCTCATAGGCGGCCAGTGCTTCGTTCTGGCGATCCGCCGCCCACAGGGCGTTGGCCAGGCCGAAACGCAGACGGCCGTTGTCCGGGAAGCGCTCCACCGCCGCCTGCCAGTGGTGCAGGGCGCCGGTTTGCATCGGCGCCAGCGCCCGCAGCAGAGGTTCCGCTTCCACCCGGGCCGGCAGCTCACCGGGGGGCAGTAGTACGAAGCCCCAATAGTCCGCTCGCGCCCAGGTGCGCACGAAGCGGTTCCAATGACTGGTGGTGGCTTCGTCGGTGCCGCTGTGCAGGACGATGCGCTTGCCGTCGTCGCGGTAGCCGATCACCACCGCGAAGTGCCACACGGGCCAGCGTTTAAGCGCCAGGTTCTGCAGCACCAGCACCGGATGGCCGGCCTGGATTTCGCTGAACAGCGCTTCCGGGTTTTCCACCGGGTAGGGCAGCAGGCCACGGGCGCGGCCGGCGGCTTTCAATTCGATGCCCAGGGCGCCCTGGCGCTCCGGCAGCCACACTTCGTGGACCAGCTCTTCCTTGTCGCCGGGCAGGCCGTTCCATTGCAGCATCATGCCGAGGGCCGCCGGGCCACATTGATAGGCGTCCTGGGCGATAAAGGGCACCTGGAGGAATTCCTGGGGCGGGGTGTGCGCCTGTTGCGGCGGGGGCATGCTCTGGCAGGCGCTGAGCAATAACGTCAGAAGGGGAAGGCAGAAGAGAACGGCGGCCCGGGGGCCGCCGCGTCCGACGAACGACATTAGCCGATAGCCGGGAAGATGTTGGTGGCGCCCAGCAGGTCGAGCAGCACCAGGATCAGGATCACCGCCAGGATCACGCCCAGCACGCTGCCACCGGCGGGCATCTGATCGGCCTTGGTGGCCAGCTTCTGCAGTTCCTGATTGCTCAGGCGACCGAGACGCTTCTGCACGTCTTCCGGGGTCACGCCGTTCTGCGCCAGCACCTTGGCGGCCGCGTCGCGCTCCATCAGACGCATCACTTTCTGTTCCATGGCGGCCCGTTGTTCGGTGGCGACCATGCCGTCGGTGGTGACCATGGCGGCTTGGGCGGCGGGCACGAACAGGCCTTGGGTAAACAGCATCACAAAGGCGGTCAGAACGCCGGTAATTTGCTTTTTCATTGGGTATCGCTCCGCTTCAAGAAGATGCCAGAACACTAGCATGAAGCCCTGACGCGCAAACTCACGCCCGCCAAAGCTTTGTGATTTTTTACAGTCACCCGCCCGATCACGGCGGCGTTCACGCCGGCCCGTTGCAACGCCGCCAGGGCCGCGTCACCGTCGGCGCAGGCGAACAGCAAACCGCCGCTGGTCTGGGGGTCGGTAAGCGCCGCTCGCCGCGGGTCCGTTTCGTTCAGGTCCTGGCGGCAGCGCGCCAGCGCCTGATCGTTGGCGGGCTTGAGGGTGCTGGTAATGCCCCGTTCCACCAGCGCCAGGGTGCCGGGCAGCAGCGGCACCGCGTCCACCCACAGCTCCGCATCCACGTCGCTGTGCTCGCACACTTCCAGTAAATGCCCGAGCAGGCCGAAGCCGGTGACGTCGGTGCAGGCGTGGGGGCGCAGCCCGGCCAGCGCGTTCCGGGCGTCGCCGTTGCTCGTCAGCATGGTATCGAAGGTGGCGTCCAGCCAGGGCCCCCGGGCAACGCCCTGCATCAGCGACGCCAATTGGATGCCGGTGCCCAGGGGCTTGGTGAGAATCAGGGCGTCGCCGGGGCGGGCGCCATCCTTGCGCCACAGCGCCTCGGCGGGGGCGGCGCCGTTCACCGTGAAGCCCGCGGCCATTTCCGGGCCCTCGATGGTGTGCCCGCCCACCAGGGTGCAACGGGCCCGGTCCAGCTCCGCCACCGCGCCGGCCATCAGGCGCTTCAGATCGCGGCCCTGCAGCCGGGGGTGATGGCGGGGCAGACACACCGTGGCCAGCGCCGAATGGGGCGTCGCGTTCATGGCATACAGGTCACTCAGGCTGTGCAGGGCGGCGACCCGACCGAACAGATCAGGTTCATCGATGAAGGCGGGGAAGTAATCCAGGCTTTGCACCAGCCTGTGGGACGCGGGCCAGCGCAGCACGGCGGCGTCGTCGGCCTGGTCGACACCGGCCTCGATGCCTTCGCGTATCCATGGATGAAGGTCGGCCAGGGCCTCGGCCAGCGCCCCGGCGCCTACCTTGGCGCCGCAGCCGGCGCAGCGCGGGTCAGCGGCGGGCGCCGGCGCCGGCTTCATGGCCGGCAGGCGTTCGTCGAAGCGCGCCATGAAGGCACGATCAATGTGGTCCTTCCAACGCCACACCCAGCCGCCGGACAGGGTGGGCCCCGGGCCTCGACTGCCCACCGCGTCGCGGCCGCCGGCGGACAGCAGCGACAGGAAACGCCGCTGTGGGCGATAGGCTTTCAAGGGGTGGCCGCGCACCGAAGCGGCCAGATTACGGGCCAGGGTGGCGGCTTCGCGCACCGCGTAGACACCGGCCTTGGGCAGGCCGCCAGGAAAGGCGGCACAGTCGCCGGCGGCGAACACCCGTGGGTCCGCCGGGCTGCGCAGGGTCGGCGCCACCTGGAGAAAACCGCCGGCGTCGCAGGGCAGCCCGCTTTCGGCCAGCCAGGCCGGCGCCCGCACGCCGGTGCACCAGAGCAGAAAGTCGTGGGGGATCGGGTCCGACCGTTCTCCCCCGGCCAGCTGCAGGTGGTCGGCGTCCACCCGCCGTGCCCGCGCGTGTTCGCGCAGGGTAACGCCGGCGTCCGCCAGACGCCGCGCCAGGCGCCGCCGCACGCCCTCGGAATAACCGGGCAGCAGCTTGCCGGCGGTGACCAGTGTCAGCGCCGCCGGCCGGTCACGGTGCCGCAGGGCGTGGGCCACCGCCAGCACCATTTCCGTGCCCCCGGCACCGCCGCCCACCACCGTTACCGCTACCGGACCCGAGCGGGATTCCAGGCGGTCGAGCAGCGTTTTCCAGCGCCGGTGGAAATCGCTCACCGGCTTCACCGGCACGGCGTGCTCGGCGGCGCCGGGGACGGCCGTCAGGTCCGGCGTGGCGCCCACGTCCAGGCTCAGCCAATCGTAGGTCAGCGTGCCTCCGTCGCTGAGCCGCAGGCCTCGCGTCGCCGGCGTCAGCCCGGTGACCCGGGCACGCACGTAGCGGGCGCCGGTGGCCTGGCACAGCCGGCGCAGGTCCACATGGGTCCGCGCCACGTCATAGTGCCCGGCCACCAGCCCGGGCAACATGCCGGAATAGGCCGCAAGGCTGTCCGGTGAAACCAGTGTCACTCGCAGGCCGGGCACCGGTTTCATGGCCAGCCGGCGCAGCACCAGAGCGTGGCTGTGCCCGCCACCCACCAGCACCAGATCCTGCTCGGCCGGACTGATCATCATGTCAGCGTCTCCTTCACTCCGGCTCGGTGCGGGAACGGAGAAAGGCCAGTGCCGCTTTCCGGTCGCCGCGAAACAGGATTTCCCCTTGGCGGTGGGTGCGCATGGTGTATTCGTACAGCGGATCGTAGTAGCCGGCCAGCAGCTCGCGGATCCAGCCCCGGTGGGCGTCGCCCTCTCCGTGCCGGCGCTGGTGCGCCAGGGCCTGATCCAGGGCCTGGCGACATTGCTGGTGGCGGGCGCCGCCCAGCCGGCGGCGGATGCGGTCCATGGCCGCCTGCAGGTCGGCGGCCAGACGCTCGAACGCCTGGTCGGCACCATAGCAGGCGGCGTATTCCTTCAAGGGCGCCTGCACATAGTCTTCCAGGGTGACCCGCACCCGCTCCTCCAGCGGTTCCTCGATCACCACCCTGGGGGCCTGGCGCAACCGCGCTTGCAGACGCGGCGGCAGAAAACAGCGGCCGATCAGTTTGCTCTCATCCTCCATCACCACCGGGCCGGGGTCGAGGGCGGCCTGCTTGAGCAGGGCGATGCTGAGGGCGTTCTCGAAATCAATCTGGGTGGGCTGGCCGCCGGGGCGCCGACCGAAGGCGGAGCCGCGATGATGGGCCAGACCCTCCAGGTCCACCGCCCGCGCCAAGCGCTCGATCACCCGGGTCTTGCCACTGCCGGTGGGCCCGGCCAGCACCCACAGCGGCTGGCACGCCAGTTGCCGGTCGAGGTTTTCCAGCAGAAAACGGCGCATCGCTTTGTAACCGCCGATCACGAGCGGTACGGACAGCCCTTCCCTTTCCAGCCAGGCCTGGGTGGTGCGGCTGCGCAGACCGCCCCGGAAGCAATACAGGTAACCGTCCGGGTGCGCCTCGCGCCATCGCCGCCAGCTCTCCAGACGCCGGCGTTTTATGCTGCCGCTGACCAACTGATTGCCCAGCTCGATGGCGGCCTCCTGGCCGGCTTCCTTATAGCGGATCCCGATGCGATGACGCTGATCGTCGTCCAGCAACGGCCGGTTGGTGGCGGCGGGAAAGGCACCCTTGGCGAATTCCACGGGTGCTCGCACGTCCATCAGGGGCGTGTCGGTGAGAAAAAGGGAGGCAAAGTCTCGGGTATCGTTGGCCATCAGGCCGGATTCTACGGATGCCGCCGGCGCAAGGCGATAGCTCGCGCCGGCGGCCGGTCATTCACCAAGACGGCGCAGTTGACCGGTGAGATGGGGTTTGACGCCGTCCCGGGCGAGTACCCGGAAATCCAGGCCGTCGTCCGCCGGCTGCTGTTCGAACTTGACGGTGGCGGGGATGAACATCGGCAGCTTGAACTGCACGTCCACCCGGAAGGCCTCCTCCGGCAGCTGCGACTGCAGCTGCGCCAGTGCCCGGGCCTTGGACCACATGCCATGGGCGATCTGCCGTTTGAAGCCAAACAGCTTCGCGGTCAGCGGATACAGATGAATCGGGTTGCGGTCCCCGGACACGGCGCCGTAGCGGCGGCCGGTGTTGCCGGGCACTTTCCACTCGATGGTGTCGGTGGCCGGGGTCGGTTCGCCGGAGGCTTTTTTCTCATCCTTGCGACCGTGGCCGCCGCCCCGGAAGAAGTTAATCGATTCGCTGGACCAGACCCGCTCGCCGGCGGTGGTGATCACCGTGAAGATGGAAAACTCCCAGCCTTTCTCCACCTGGTTCAGGTTGCCCAGGGAGCATTTGATATTGAGCTGCTCGCGCTCGGCGATGGGCCGGTACTGGGTGATGCGGTTGCGGACGTGCACCAGACCCATGGCCGGGAACGGAAAGCCGTCTTCCATCATCAGCGCCATGTGCAGCGGGAAAGCGTGGATATGCGGGTAGGTGATCGGCAAACGACCGTCGGCGCTGAAGCCGCACACCTTGCGGTAAGCCTTCAGATGTTTGCTGTCCAGACCCACGTCATTGAGGCGCAATCCCACGTTCGGCAGGGTCGGATTCTTGCCGGGCTTGACGCCGGCACGCATCACCGCCTTGGCGAAATTGACCGGCATGGCCGGGGCGTGGCGCAGTTCGCGGAACTGGACATCACTCATAACAGTGTCCTTCTACCTGCCTTTAAAAAGGGACGGAAAACAATGGGGACAGTATAGGCAGGCGGCCAGGGGCCCTGATTGGCCGTGCCGCCTGAAAGGTTGCTGCAAGAGCCTATCGGCGGGCGCCGTTCATTCGACGCCCGGAGGCACGCGCTCCAGGCCGAGAGGCTCCGCCGGCTGGTCGCTGTCGGAACGCCACTGAGCGACGCCGAAATAGATCAGACGCACCTGCTTCTCCGCCAGGATCAGCATCTCGTGCTGGCCGGCCTCGTCGTCCTCGTCCAGCTCCAGCATCTCCTGGGTCAAGGCCACCACGCCGTTGACCACCAGCGACGCCATCATCTGCAGATCCTGGGCGCTGACCTGGGTGAGAAACGGGAAGCGGGCCATGTCCATGGCCAGTTCACTGACGAACAGTCGGATTTCCCGGCGAATCGCCTGGCGCATGGTGGGTGAGCCGCCGTACAGCTCCTTGGAGACGAACAGGAAATGGGTGCGGTTGTTGCGCACGTAGGTGAAGAAAGTCTCCATGGAGCCGCGGATCATGCGCTCGTTGGGCAGCTCGTGCTGGCGCACCTCGCGCATCATCTGGCGCAGGGTGCGAAAGGACTCGTCCAGCAACGTCAGGCCCAGGGCGCTCATGTCCGGAAAGTGCCGATAGAAGGCGGTGGGCACCACGCCGGCGCGCTTGGTCACCTCGCGCAGACTCAGGGAGGAGAACGGGGCCTTCTTGGCGACCAGATCCAGGGCGGCGTCCATGAGCGCCTGTCGCGTGCGCCCGCGTTTGGGGCGCCGTCCGCGGGCCGCCGTCTCTCTGCTCATGGTTTTGCTCCCCGTTGATGATTATTTATACAGCCCAACGGCGCCATGTTATTCAATTTTCTCTCCCGGATACATACAACTGGTTGATTTTCCTATGTAAAAAAATATTTGTGAACAGGTGTTGACTATGAAGTGGCGTCGGCGTAAAAAGTGCACAAGTGTAAACTTTCGGAGTTCGCCATGCAGTCCCAGGTTGCTTCATCCCGGCACGGCCTGATGCGCCGGCTGGGCCGGGCCCTGACCACGCCCTTCGATCCGGAGGACTATCTGGCCCTGTTCGACGCCCGCCATTCGGCCCGGGAAATCCGTGCCCGGGTGATGCGCGTGCGCCGCGAAACCGACCGGGCCGTGACCCTGGAGCTGGCGCCCAACCGCCTTTGGAAGCCGCATCGCGCCGGACAATACGTGATGCTCGGCGTGGACATCGACGGGGCGCGTCGGCAGCGTTGCTTCTCGCTGTCCTCGGCGCCCCATGACCCGGTGCTCACCGTCACGGTCAAGGCCAATGGTGGCGGCGGCGTCAGCGACCATCTGGTGCATCGCTGTCGGGCCGGCGATCTGCTCACCCTGTCACCGGCGGCCGGCGATTTCGTGCTGCCCGATCCGGCGCCAGAGCGCATTCTGCTCCTTTCCGCCGGTTCAGGAGTAACACCTGTTCACAGCATTGTGAAGTCCTGGTTGTCGTCCGGCCAGACGGGACGCCTGGTGTGGCGGCACTTCGAACGGAATTATTCCAGCCTGCTGCTGGGCGAGAGCCTGCGCGAGCTGGCATTGGACGGTCGTCTCGATTTCCGTCTCGTGCTCAGCGCCGAGGCGCCCCGGGACGGCGATCTGGCCGGGCGCCTTGATGAACACTGGCTCACGGGCAATGGCCTCACGGAAAGCGGGCTCACGGAACGTGCCGGCAGCGGCCGGCAACAGGCGGTGTTCGCCTGCGGCCCCCAGGGCTTTCTCGATACGGTGATCGACTGGCATGGCCGCCACGGTGCCGGCCCGCTGTTCCATGAACGTTTTCAGACCACCCCCGCCGGCGGCGGCGAGGGCGGCCGGATGCGCTTCGCGCACAGCGGGGGCGAGGCGCCCGCCGAGCCCGGCCAATCACTGCTGGAGGCCGCCGAGGCCGCCGGTCTGAGCCCCCGCCACGGCTGCCGCATGGGCATCTGTCACACCTGCAAATGCCGGGTGGCCCGTGGCCGGGTGCGCGACCTGCAGAACGGCGAAAGCCGGGAAGTGGTGGATCAGGAAATCCGACTTTGTGTTCACGGCGCCGACGGCGACGTGGAACTGGACTTGTAACGAACCGGTTGCGTAAGGAGGTTCGCGATGAACGCCAAGGTAAATAATCTCGATCCGGTGATTTTCGAACGCCAGGGCGTGCGGCTGACCCGTTCCCAGGTGGAGGCCTTCGGTCGCGAGATCGAGGCGCTGCGCGATGAGGTGATGAACGATCTCGGCGAACGGGATGCGCGCTACATTCGCCGCCTGGTGAAAACCCAGAAAAGCCTGGAGCTGGCCGGCCGTGGCCTGCTGTTCCTGGGCGTGCTGCCGCCGGCCTGGCTGGCCGGCACCGCGCTGCTGTCGGTGTCCAAGATTCTCGAGAACATGGAGATCGGCCACAACGTGATGCACGGCCAGTGGGACTGGCTCAACGACCCGGGCCTGGATTCCTCCACCTACGACTGGGACAACACCTGCCCGGCGGAGCAGTGGAAGCACTCGCACAACTATATGCACCACACCTTCACCAATGTGGTGGGTAAGGACCGGGATGTGGGCTACGGCATTCTGCGGCTGTCCGACGACCAGCGTTGGAATCCCCTGTACCTGGCCCAGCCCGCCTACAACTGGGTGCTGGCGGCGTTGTTCCAGTGGGGCGTGGCGTTCCACGACCTGGAGTACGAGAAGCTGCTCAAGGGCGAGAAAAGCTGGGCGGAATACCGCGTGCAGCGGCGCAAGATCATGAAGAAAGTGCGCCGCCAGGTGCTCAAGGACTACCTGCTGTTTCCGGCCCTGGCCGGGCCGTTCTTTCCGCTGGTGTTCGCCGGCAACCTGAGCGCCAATCTGACACGTAATCTGTGGTCCTATCTGATCATCTTCTGCGGTCACTTCACCGAGCACGCGGAGATGTTCACCGAGCAGGACATCGAGAACGAGAGCCGCGGGCAGTGGTACCTGCGCCAGCTGCTGGGTTCCTCGAACCTGGAGGGCGGCCCGCTGTTTCACATCATGAGCGGCAATCTGAGCCACCAGATCGAGCACCACCTGTTCCCGGACATGCCGTCCAACCGCTACCGGGAGGTGGCGCCGAGGGTGCGGGAAATCGCCGGCCGTTACGGGCTGCACTACAACACCGGTCGGCTGGGCCGCCAGTTCGGCACGGTGCTCAAACGCATCAATCGGATGGCGCTGCCGGATCGGTTGAGCCGCCGTCCCGGGCGCCGTGCGAATTCCGCACCAATGTGATGCGGTTCCGGGGCCCGTAACGGTATGCTAGTCTCCGGATTTGGTGTTTACCGTTTGGGGAAGTTGCAGAAGGATGGCAGAACTGACCGATTCCGGCGTGCTCCTGCGCATGGCGTACCGCGCCATGCAGAATGCGGGTATCGACGCCGACGCGGTGCTGGCCGAGCTGGGCCTGGACGCCTCGATACTGGACGTGCCCGATCTGCGCACGCCCCACGATGGCCAGGAGTGGTTCTGGCAGGCACTGGAGAAAGTCTCCGACGACCCGCACGTGGGCCTGCACCTCGGCAAACACATGCCGGTGTACAAGGGGCAGGTGCTGGAGTACCTGTTCCTGTCCAGCCCCAACTTCGGTGAGGGCCTGGACCGGGCGTTGAGCTACCAGCGGCTGCTCTCGGACGCGGCCCGCGCCGAGCTGTTCGACGAGGGCGACCGGGTGTTCCTGCGCCAGCCGTTCTGGGGGCGCCGTCTGGCCCATCTCAACGAATGCGTGATGATGGGCCTGATCAAGTTCTTCCGCTTCGTCACCGATGACGCCTTTGAACCGCTGGAGATTCATTTCGGTCACGCCAACCAGGGTGAGCTGGAGGAGTATCAGCGCGCCTTCGGCTGCCCGGTGAAGTTCGATATGCCGTCGGTGGGGGTGTATTTCGACGCCGAGCTGCTGACCCTGCCGTCCGCCCACCACGAGCCCGAATTGCTGCGCCTGCACGAACAGCTGGCCAGCGAGCAGGTGGCCCGGCTGGAGAAGCAGGATCTGGTGGCCCAGGTCAACCGGCTGATCGCCGAGCTACTGGAATCCGGCCACGCCAACCTGGAAGAAGTGGCCGAGCGGCTGGGCATCAAGGCCCGGCAATTGCGCACCCGGCTGGCGGACGCCGGCACCAACTTCAACCAATTGGTGGCGGACTACCGCTGCAAGTTGGCCAAGCGGCTGCTGGCGGGCACCGACGAATCCATCGACGAGATCGTCTACCTCACTGGCTTCTCGGAACCGTCCACCTTCTATCGGGCCTTCAAGCGCTGGGTGGGCATGACGCCCATCGAATACCGTCGCATGAAGGCCGAGGAAGACGCCGCCGAAGCGCGCCGCCTGGCGGCTAGCTCCGGTCGCGCGGCGAGTCCTGATCCAGAGTGAGCGGCCGGCGCCGCTCGCTGCCGGCCGCGTCGCCCGGCGCCGCGCCGTTCTCCGCGCCGCCATTCTCCCGGGCGCTGCCCTCGTACGTGTTGCCGGCGCCACCCTGGCCCGGCCCGCGCTGGTAGAAGAACACGCCACCGCCCCGTGAAGCGAACGCCTGCACCGTGCCCCGGCGGATCATACGGTCCGCCAGGGCGCGCCGGCTCTGCGGCAGCAGCAGGGCGAAACCCACGGCATCACTGATGAATCCGGGGGTGATCAGGAAGGCACCGCCGAGCAGCAGCATCATCCCTTCCACCAGTTCCCGCCCGGGCATTTCGCCCCGGTTCATACGCTCGTTAAGTCGCGTCCAGGTGTCCAGCCCCTGCCGACGGAACAGGGCGCTGCCAATCAGCGCGGTGGCCACCACGGCGACGATGGTCACCGGCCAGCCGATCACATCGGCCACCGCGGCGAGCACCATCACCTCGATCAGCGCGAACACCAGAAGGGTCAGAAAAACACGGCCGAAGCCCATGGGCACCTCAAAAACGTTCGATATTGGTTCAGAGGTGGCGGCGGGGAAGGGGGGATTCAAGGGGGCGGCCTGCCGGCCGGGATACAGGATTCAGGATGCAGGATACAGGCGGGTGGCATGGTGCCTTCCCTTCATCCTGTATCCTGCACCCTGTATCGGGCCCGAAGGGCCCAGGGGATCAGGCGCCCAGCATCATCTGGCCGCACACCCGCACCACGTTGCCGGTCAGGCCCTGGGAGGCGGGGCTGGCGAAGAAGGCGATGGTTTCCGCCACGTCCACCGGCTGGCCGCCCTGGTTCATGGCGTTCATGCGGCGGCCTGCTTCACGGATGGTGAAGGGGATGGCGGCGGTCATCTGGGTTTCGATAAAGCCCGGCGCCACCGCGTTCACGGTGATGCCCTTGTCGGCGTACTCCTCGGAGTAGGTGTCGATCATGCCGATCACCGCGGCCTTGGAGGTGCCGTAGTTGGTCTGACCCAGGTTGCCGGCGATGCCGGCGATGGAGCTGATCGAAATGATGCGGCCGCCGTCGCCCATGCCGTCCTCGGCCACCAGTTGCTCATTGATGCGCAGCTGGCTGGCGATGTTGATGTTCAACACCATGTCCCAGAAATTCTCCGGCATGTTGCCCAGCATCTTGTCACGGGTCACGCCGGCGTTGTGCACCAGAATGTCCAGGCCACCCATCTTGCGGGCGGCGTCGGCGATCACCCGGGGCGCTTCGTCGCTGGTGATGTCCAGCTCCAGGGTCTGGCCCTGGATTTCCTCGGCCACCTTGTTCAGGTCCTCGGCCATGGGCGGGATGTCCAACACCGTGACCTGGGCGCCGTCCCGGGCCAGCACCCGGGCGATGGAGGCGCCGATGCCGCGCGAGCCGCCGGTGACCAACGCTTTCTTGCCGGCCAGCGGCTTGTCCCAGTCAAAGCTTTGGGCGTCGAAGCCGGCGGCGCTCACGCGCACCACCTGGGCGGACACATAGGCGGACTTGGGCGATAGAAAGAAATGCAGCGGCGCGGCCAGCTGGCTCTCGGCGCCGGCCTCGCAATACACCAGCTGCACGGTGGAGCCCCGTTTGATCTCCTTGCCCACCGACCGGGTGAAGCCTTCCAGACCGCGCTGGGCGACCCGGGCGGCGCCGCCCAGGGTTTCCGGGGTGCGCCCGATCACGATCACCCGCGCGCACTTGTCCAGTTTCTTGATGACCGGATGGAAGAATTCCCACAGCGCCTTGAGCTGGTCCGGGGTCTCGATGCCGGTGGCGTCGAACACCAGCGCCTTGAAGCGGGTCTCGTCTTCCTTGGTGGCGGTGTAGTTGTCGGCGCTGACGCCGGCCGCCGCCGCCTGCTTCTGCAGATCGCTGGCGTTACCGGTGTTGGCGAGCACCGCCGGGCGCGCTTCCGGCGCGCCCTGGAGGCTGGCGAAAACGGTGTCCACGGCGCTGGATCCGGGCGCGGCGCCGACCAGTACCCGACCGCTGATAAAGGAGGTCTGGCCGGGCTGCCAGCGTTCGAGTATCACCGGAATGGGCAGATTGATGGCGCTGAAAAGGGCCTTGCCCATGGGGGAATTGGCAATCGCCTGGTAGGTATCGCTCATGATCCTGTCCTTTGCCGTGCAATGTACAGTGCGAGAAAGGCACTATACGAAGAATGAGGCTGCGTATTGAAGCACCGGCCTGTAAAAGGTGTATTGACCGGTCGGAAAAGCCGGTAGGCGCCGAAGCCAATGAGGCCGGCGGGTGGGGAGATAGACTGCGCTCATCTGTTAACCTGGGCGAACCGATCCGGAAACGCCCCTGTGGAGGAATTCAACTATGCTGGCAGGCGACAACGCACGCAAGGTGGCCATTGTCGGTGGCAACCGCATTCCCTTTGCCCGTTCCAACACCGCCTACTTCGAGGTCGGCAACCAGGAAATGCTCACCGCCGCCTTGAACGGCCTGGTGGATCGTTTCAAACTCCACGGCGAACGGATGGGTGAAGTGGCCGCCGGCGCGGTGATGAAACACGCCAAGGACTTCAACCTGGTGCGCGAATGCGTGCTGGGCTCCAAGCTGGCGCCGGAAACGCCGGCCTACGACCTGCAGCAGGCCTGCGGTACCGGTTTGGAAGCGGCCATTCTGGTGGCCAACAAAATCGCCCTCGGCCAGATCGACTGCGCCGTGGCCGGCGGCGTGGACACCACCTCCGATGCCCCGCTGGGCGTTAACGAGCAGGCCCGCAAGATCTTCATGGAGATCAACCGCGCCAAGACCACCGGCGACAAGCTCAAGCAGGCGGTCAAGCTGATCAATCCCAAGCTGATGATTCCGGACATTCCCAAGAACGGCGAGCCGCGCACCGGCTTGTCCATGGGCGAACACCAGGCGATCACCGCCGCCGAGTGGGGCATCAGCCGTGAAGCCCAGGACGAACTGGCCTGGCGTTCTCACCAGAACCTGGCCAAATCCTACGAGGAAGGCTGGCAACAGGATCTGATGACCCCGTTCCATGGATTGGAGCGCGACAACAACATGCGCGGCGACTCCACCATCGAGAAACTGAGCACCCTGAAGCCGGTGTTCGGTGGCGCCGACGGCACCATGACCGCCGCCAACTCCACGCCGCTCACCGACGGCGCCTCCGCGGTGCTGCTGGCCAGCGAGGAATGGGCCGAGCAGCGCGGGCTGCCGGTGCAGGCCTACATGACCCATTGCGAAGTGGCGGCGGTGGATTTCGTCGGCAAGAAGGAGGGGCTGCTGATGGCGCCCGCCTACGCGGTGCCGCGTATGCTGGACCGGGCCGGTCTGACCTTGCAGGACTTCGACTTCTACGAAATCCACGAGGCGTTCGCCTCCCAGGTGCTGAGCACCCTGAAGGCATGGACCGATGACACCTTCTGCAAGGAGCGTCTGGGCCGTGACCGCCCGCTGGGTGAAATCGACACCAGCAAGCTCAACGTGAAGGGCTCGTCCCTGGCCGCCGGCCACCCGTTCGCCGCCACCGGCGGCCGGATCCTGGCCAACGCCGCCAAGCTGCTCAACCAGAAAGGCTCCGGCCGCTGCCTGATCTCGATCTGCGCCGCCGGCGGCCAGGGCGTGGTCGCCATCCTGGAAAAATAACTTGAAAGTGAAAAGTTAAAAGGAGAAAGCGCGGGCACGGCCTTGCTGAAAAGGTGAGGCTCTGCGCCGCGTTTCAACTTTCAACTTTCAACTTTGCCGTCTGATCAATCCTTCCTGCGCCACCGACGCCACCAGCTCGCCGGCGCGATTGAAAATCCTTCCCCGCGTAAAGCCCCGTCCGCCCTGGGCGATGGGGCTCTCCATGTCGTAGAACAGCCAGTCGTCGAAGCGCACCGGCCGATGGAACCAGAGCGTGTGGTCCAGGCTGGCGACCTGCATCTCGCGGCTCAGAAAGGTGACGCCGTGGGGCAGCAGGGCGGCGCCCATCAGGCTGTGGTCGGAGACGTAGGCGAGCAGCGCCTGATGCAATAACGGGTCGTCGCTGTCCAGGCCGGTGGCGCGGAGCCAGGTCTGGCGCACCGGCGCGGTCTTCTCCGGGCGCAGCGGGTGGCGCTGGGTGACCGGGCGGATTTCGATGGGTTTGCGGCGCAGCAGGGCGGCGCGGAAGTTGTCGGAGATCTCTTCGCCTTCCAGAAAGCGCGCGTTCATATCGTGCTCGGTGAGCAGCCCGTCCGGGTCCGGCGCTTCGAAGGTGGCGGTCTGGTGGGCCGGGCCGTCCTCCGCGTTGTGGAACGACAGGGCCATGTCGAAGATCGGCCGGCCCCGTTGCTCGGCCACCACCCGGCGGGTGGAGAAGGTGCCGCCATCGCGGACCCGTTCGACCCGGAATTGAATCGGCTCGCGCACGTCGCCGGGGCGCAGAAAGTACGCCTGCAGGGAGTGGGCGGGGCGGCCTTCCACGGTGCGGGAGGCGGCCACCAGGGCCTGGCTGATGACCTGTCCGCCGAAGATGCGTGGCCCGACGATATTGCGGCTCTCGCCCTGAAAGTGATCTTCATCCAGGGGGGTCAGGTCGAGCAGGGCGAGCAGGTCGGGCAGATCAGTGTGCATGGCTTGTCCTTGTTATGGCGTTCGGGGTCACGAATTCGTGGCGAAAATGGAAATGCGTTCCGAAAACGTAACTTCACCCAGACGCCGGTGCTTTGCAAGGGGCGATCCCGACAACGGGCGTGCGAGGCGCGCCGCGAGAGGGCCAGGGCAGTGATCCGGCCGGTTAAGGTTGCGTTCAGGGTGGCTTCAGCCACAATTAAGCGGGCCGTCGTATTGTGAGAACCGTACCCAGACGGGACACATGACCAACGGCGCGCCCCCGGCGTTGCCCGATGAGCAAAGGAGACGACTCATGAACGCCACCAAAACCACGCTGCTTGCCGCGATGATCACCTTCACCGGCGCCACCGCCGTGGCTCACGCCGATGATGTGCGCCCCGATCAGGTGGTCAAGCTGGTCAACGACGGCACCATTCAGTCTTTCGATAAGCTGAACGAGGCGGCCCTGGCCAATCACCCGGACGCCAAGATCGAGGAAACCGAGCTGGAAGACGAGTACGGCCGCTACATCTACCAGGTGGAACTGCGCGATGCCCAGGGTCAGCAATGGGACGTCGAGCTGGACGCCACCAACGGTGAAATCCTGCGTGAGGAACGCGACGACTGATGCACCCGCACTCTTTATTTAACCCCCTCGGAAAGGCGGCCCTGGCCGCCTTTCTGGCGTGTCTGATGGCGCCGGCGGGGGCCCTGGACCTGAGCCAGGACGAGGCCTTGCGCCTGCGTCAGAGCGGCGAGGTGCAGCCGTTCGAGAAGATCATGGCGGTGGCCATGGAGCGCCACCCGGGCGCCAGCCTGCTGGAGGCGGAGCTGGAACGCGACGACGGCGCCCTGATCTACGAGCTGGAAGTGCTCACCGGCGATGGCGTGGTCTGGGAACTGGAAATCGACGCCCGCACCGGTCGCGTCCTCGAAGACGAAGTGGACGACTGATGCGCCTGCTGCTGGTGGAAGACAGCGTGGATCTGGCCGACCAGCTGATGCCGATGCTGCGCGACAACGGCTATGCGGTGGACTGGCTGGCGGACGGTCGCGACGCGGCGGTGCGCGCCCACGACGAGCCCTTTGATCTGGCGATCCTGGATCTGGGGCTGCCGGGCCTGGACGGCCTGCAAGTGCTGAAACACTGGCGTGATGGCGGCCTCACCTTGCCGGTGCTGATTCTGACCGCCCGGGACAGCTGGGCGGAGCGCGTCGATGGCCTGCGCGCCGGCGCCGACGATTACCTGACCAAGCCGTTTCATCCGGAAGAGCTGCTGCTGCGTATCCAGGCGGTGCTGCGCCGTAGCCATGGCGGCACCAACCAGAGCCGGCTGGCCGTCGGCGGCCTGGAACTGGAAGAGGATCGGCAGACCGTGTGGCTGGACGACCAGGAGGTGGAGCTGACCGGCGCCGAGTTCCGCATGCTGCGCTATTTCATGCTCAACCCGCGCCGGCTGCTGTCCAAGGCCGCCCTCAACGAGCACCTCTACGACGGCGAGAGCGAGCGCGACTCCAATGTGGTGGAAGTGCACATCAACCGCCTGCGCCGCAAGCTCGGCAGCAGCGTGATCCAGACCCGGCGCGGCCAGGGTTACCTGTTCGTCGGCCGCGACGGGGACTGAGATGGGCTCCATCGGCCGCCGTCTGGGCGTCAGTCTGTTCGTCAGCCTGTTACTGGCCGGGCTGCTGGCCGGCCAGGCGGCCCTGTGGTGGCTGGACCGGGAACAGCGGCTGCTCAGCGGCCGTCAGCTGCGTGACGAGACCAGCAGCGTGCTGGCCGCCATCGTACGCGGTCGCGACGGTTTGATACTGGACGAGGACCGGCTGGATCCGGCCTATCGCAAACCTTTGTCCGGGCGCTATTTCGTGGTGCTGATCGGTGATCAGCGCTGGCGCTCGCGGTCGCTGTGGGACGCACGTCTGCCGCTGCCCGCGCGCACCGGCATGGACACCGACCTGCGGCCCGGGCCCGGCGGCCAGAGCCTGCTGCGTTACCGGGCGGAGTTTCGCCGCGACGGGCAGGCGCTGACCGTGGTGGTGGCGCAGAACTACGCGCCGCAGCTGGCCAAATTCCAGGAACTGAAAACCGCCGCCCTGATCGCCTGGGTGCTGCTGCTGGCGGTGCTGGCTCTGGTGCAGCAATACCTGATCCGGCGCGGCCTGCGACCGCTGCAGAAAGTGCGGCGTCAGATCGGCCAGTTGCGCGGCGGCGAACGCGCCGAACTGGACCAGAACGTGGTCGCCGAACTGCGCCCGCTGGTGGAGGAAATCAGCCGTCTGCAGCACCACACCGAACAGCAGTTGGCCCGCTCCCGCCATGCCCTGGGCGATCTGGGTCACGCCCTCAAAACCCCCCTGTCGGTGCTGCGCAACCGCTGCAACGAGGATTTGCGGCGCCAATCCCCGGAGCTGTATCGGCTGCTCAACGATCAGCTCGACCAGATCGAGAACACCGTGGGCCGCGCCCTGGGGCGGGCACGGGTGGCCGCCGGCGCCACCGCCGCCACCCGCTTCGAGCCGGCCCGGGACGTGCCGGTGCTGCTCGATACCCTGCGCCGCGCCTACGATCGGCCGCTCAAACTCACCGCCCAGGGTTACCGGTTGCCGGCGCTGCCCCTGGAACGGGACGACATGCTGGAACTGCTCGGCAACCTGATGGACAACGGCTGCAAGTGGGCCGCCGGGCGCGTGGAGCTGCGTCTCCATCGCCAGGCAAACCGGCTCCAGGTGACGGTGGATGACGACGGCCCGGGGATCGAGCCGGAGCGCCACGAGGACGTGCTGCAGCGCGGTGGCCGCCTGGACCAGCGGATGCCCGGCCACGGCCTGGGCCTGGCCATCGTCAACGACACCGTGGAGGCCTACGGCGGCACCCTGACCCTGGACCGGTCGCCGCTGGGCGGCCTGCGGGTCAGCGTGGGCCTGCCGTTCCCCGGTTGATCCCGGCGCCGATCTGGAACTTTCGTCCCTGACGTTCCTCCCACCTGGGAACCCGCTGCGAAACCGAACGCCCGAGGAGGAACCCAATGCGACCGTTATGGAGTCTGCTGGCGGCCCTGCCGCTGGTCCTGAGCCCGCTGGCCGTGGCCGCCGAGCCGCCCGCCTTCGACGCCCGCCTGAGCGGCTATGACTATCCCCATCCGGTGCACACCCTGGATCTGGACAGCCAGGATCAGTCGCTGGAAATGGCCTATATGGATGTGCGGCCGGAGCAGCCCAACGGTCACACGGTGGTGCTGCTGCACGGCAAGAATTTCTCCGGCGCCTATTGGGACCGCACCATCGATCTGCTCACCGGCGAGGGCTATCGGGTGGTGGCCCCGGACCAGATCGGGTTCGGCAAGTCCAGCAAGCCGGCACGTTATCAGTTCACCTTCCAGACCCTGGCGGACAATACCCGCCGGTTGCTGGACCACCTGGAGGTGGAGCGGGCCACGGTGGTGGGCCATTCCATGGGCGGCATGCTGGCCACCCGCTTCGCGTTGATGTTCCCACAACGCACCGAGTCCCTGGTGCTGGTCAATCCCATCGGGCTGGAGGACTGGGCGGCCAAGGGCGTGCCCTGGCAGCCGGTGGAGGCCTGGTACCAGGCGGAGCTGAAGAAGCAGCCCGAGGGCGTCAAGAAATACATGACCGCCAGCTATTTTGACGGCCAGTGGCGGCCGGCCTATGAGCCGCTGCTGACGCTGCAGCAAGGCTGGATCCGGGGGCCGGATTACCCGCGGGTGGCGTGGAACTCGGCGCTCACCTACGACATGATCTTTACCCAGCCGGTGGTCGGCGACTTCGAGCAACTGAGCATGCCCACGCTGCTGATCATCGGTACCCGCGACCGCACCGCCCTGGGCAAGGACCGGGCGCCGCAAGCGGTACGCGGGCAACTAGGCCGCTACGACGAACTGGGCGACCGGGTCGCCGAGCGCATCCCCGACGCGCATCTGGTGGAGCTGGCGGAGGTGGGCCATGTGCCGCAGTTCGAGGCCTTCGACCGCTACCGGGACGCCCTGGAGAACTTTCTGGAAAACAACCGGCCCGACTGATCAGCCCCAAGCCGGCCGCAGGGCGGCCAGCATCAGGCCCACCGCCTGATCGCTGACCGCCTCCATGTCTTCGCGGCGCAGATAGATGCCGTCCAGCAACAGCCGGCACAGGCCGTGCAGGGTGGCCCAACTGGCCTGGGCCAGACGCAGGGGCTCGGCGCCCTCGTTTTCACCCTGGCTCACCAGGGGCCGCAGCCGCACCAGGTAATGCCGGAAACACCCGTAGGCCACGCCCTTGAGCTCGTCGCCGGGGCGGCCGCTTTTCCACAGCGTGCGGCCGAACATCAGTTCGTACTGTTCCGGGTCGTCGCTGGCGAAGCGCAGGTAGGCGCGCACGAAACGCCGCAGACCCGGCTCCGGGTCCGCCGGGTCCAGCTCCACTTCGCCCATCATCGTATCCAGACGCCGGAATCCCTGTTCCGCCAGGGCGCAGAGCAGGGCGTTCTTGTCCGCGAAATGGTGGTAGGGCGCGGTGCGCGACACCCCGGCCCGTTCCGCCAGACGGCGCAGGGACAGACCTTCCACGCCCTGCTCGCGGAGCAGGATACCGGCCTCGCGCAGCAGGGTGTCGTGGAGGTCGCCGTGGTGATAGCGGGCGGGGCGGGACATGGCACTCCTCGGTCGCCGAGCGCGGCGTCAGCCGCGACCGGGTGAATCTTGACGGCGTCAAAATAGCACCGTATCTTGACGGCGTCCAGATTAGCCAGGCCGGTACGCCGGCCCAGCCACACCCGTATTCGGGAAGGAGAACGACATGGTGGCCAACGCCTATCCGCACCTGCTGTCGCCGCTGGATCTCGGCCATACGCAGCTGAAAAACCGGGTGATCATGGGGTCCATGCACACCGGCCTGGAAGACCGCTTCTGGCACTATCCGAAGATGGCCGCCTATTTCGCCGAACGCGCCCGCGGTGGCGTGGCCCTGTCGGTCACCGGCGGCATCAACCCCAACCGGCACGGCTGGTTCTATCCCCTGGCGGGCACCTTCAACCGCAAGCTGGATATCCGTAACCACCGCAAGATCACCGAGGCGGTGCACAAGGAAGGCGGCAAAATCGCGCTGCAGATTCTGCACGCCGGTCGCTACAGCTATCACCCCTTCTCCCGGTCGGCCTCGGCGATCAAGAGCCCGATCAACCCGTTCAAACCCAAGGCCATGAGCACCCGCGAGGTGAAGAAGACGGTGCGTGATTTCGCGCACACCGCGGAACTGGCCAAACAGGCCGGCTACGACGGCGTCGAGATCATGGGTTCCGAGGGTTACCTGATCAACCAGTTCACCGCGCCGCGTACCAATCGGCGCACCGACGTCTACGGCGGCAGCGCCGAGAACCGACGTCGTTTTCCGGTGGAGATCGTGGAGGAAACCCGGCGCCGCTGCGGTCCGGATTTCATCATCATGTACCGCCTGTCGGTGATCGACCTGGTGCCGGACGGCTGCACCCGCGACGAAGTGCTGGACCTGGCCCGCGCCGTGGAAGCCGCCGGCGCCAGCCTGATCAACAGTGGTATCGGCTGGCACGAGGCGCGCATTCCCACCATCGTCACCTCGGTGCCCAGGGCGGCCTTCGTGGAAGCCACCCGGCAGGTGCGTGAGGTGGTGTCGATTCCGGTGGTGGCCTCCAATCGCATCAACGATCCCCAGGTGGCCGAGGACATCCTGGCCGGCGATCTGGCGGACGCGGTGTCCATGGCGCGGCCGTTGCTGGCGGACCCGGAGTTCGTCAACAAGGCCGCCGAAGGCCGCGCCGACGAGATCAACACCTGCATCGCCTGCAACCAGGCCTGCCTGGACCACACCTTCGAGCTCAAGCGCGCCTCCTGCCTGGTCAACCCGCGCGCCTGCCACGAAACCGAGCTGGTCTATCTGCGCACCGCCCACCCGAAGAAGGTGGCGGTGGTGGGCGCCGGGCCGGCCGGGCTGGCCTGCGCCACGGTGGCCGCCGAGCGCGGCCATGACGTCACCCTGTTCGACCAGGCGGACCGCATCGGCGGCCAGTTCAACATGGCCAAGGTGATCCCCGGCAAGGAAGAGTTCCACGAAACCCTGCGCTACTTCAGCCGCCGCATCGAGCGCACCGGCGTCAAGCTGGCGCTGGGCCGGCGCGTGGCGGTGGGCGAACTGGAAGCGGAAGGTTTCGACGACATCGTGGTGGCCACCGGGGTCAGCCCCCGGCTCCCCTCCATTCCCGGCATCGACCATGCCAAGGTGGTGTCCTACGTGGACGTGCTCACCGGCAAGGTCACGGTGGGCAACAAGGTGGCGATCATCGGCGCCGGCGGCATTGGCTTCGACGTGGCCGAGTTCCTCGCCGAAGCGCCCCGCGACGGCGCCCAGCCGCTGCCGGAGTGGTTGCGCGAATGGGGCGTGGATTTCCAGGCGGAAACCCGTGGCGGTCTGGTGGAAGGTCACCCGGAGGCGCCGGCGCGCACTCTCTACCTGCTGCAGCGTAAGACCAGCGCTCTCGGCAAGGGCCTCGGCAAGACCAGCGGCTGGGTGCATCGCGCCACGCTCAAGCATCGCAACGTGGAAATGCTGCCCGGCTGTCAGTACGACCGCATCGACGACCACGGCCTGCACATCACCCAGGACGAGAAGCAGGGTCTGCTGGAAGTCGATCACGTGGTGATCTGCGCGGGGCAGGACCCGCTGCGGGAGCTGCACCGCGACGACGACGCCCGTTACCACCTGATCGGCGGCGCCGACGTGGCCGCGGAACTGGACGCCAAGCGCGCCATCAAGCAGGGCTCGGAACTTGCCGCGCGGCTGTAGCCGCGCGGTCTTTATTTCAGCTCTTTCGAGCTCAGCCCCAGCACCCGCCGGGCGATGATCAACTGCTGAATCTGCTGGGTGCCTTCGAAGATGTCGAGAATCTTCGAATCCCGCGCCCACTTCTCCAGCAACTCGTCCTCGGTGTAGCCCACCGAGCCGGCCAGCTCCACGCAGCGCAGGGTGATCCGGTTACCCACCCGGCCGGCCTTGGCCTTGGAGATCGAGGCTTCCAGGGAGTTGGATTTTTTGTTGTCGGCCATCCAGGCCGCCTTCATGGCCAGCCAGTAGGCCGCTTCCCAGTCCGCTTCCATGCGGTACAGCTCCGCCTCCGCGGCACTGACCGTGTCCACCGGTTTGCCGTAGTCGTAGTCGATGGCGTCGGCCAGCAGCTCCCGGGTGCGCTCCAGGGACGCCTTGGCCACGCCCAGGGCGAAGCAGGCCACCAACGGGCGGGTGTTGTCGAAGGTCTCCATGACGCCGCCGAAGCCTTGGGTGTCCACCTCCGGATTACCGAGCAGGTTTTCCTTCGGCACCCGGCAATCATTGAAACTGATGGCGGCGGTGTCCGAGGCGCGAATGCCCAGCTTCTTCTCCAGGCGCGCCAGCTCCATGCCCGGCGTGCCCCACTCGACCACGAAGGATTTGATCGCCGCCCGGCCCAGCTTCGGATCCAGGCTGGCCCACACCACCACGCAGTCGGCGCGTTCGCCGGAGGTGACGTAAATCTTCTCGCCGTTGAGCACATAATGGTCGCCGTCTTCCTTGGCGGTGGTGCGGATCGCCGCCGAGTCGGAACCGGCGCCGGGCTCGGTGATCGCCATCGCCGCCCACTTGCCCTTGAAACGTTCCAACTGCTCGTCGGTGGCCACCGCGGCGATGGCCGCGTTGCCCAGGCCCTGGCGCGGCATGCCGAGCAGGAAGCCGGTATCGCCGTAGCAGAATTCCAGGGCGCCCAGGCAGGTCATCATGTTGGCGCCGTTTTTCACGGAGCCGTCGTCCTTCACCTTGCCCTTGCCGGTCTGGCTGGCGCCGGCGGAATTGGCCGGGTCGCCTTCATTGAAGCCGTCCAGCACCGACGCCACCATGTCCAGCTCCTTGGGGCGGGCGTGTTCGGCGCGGTCGTACTTGCGCGAAATCGGCCGGAAGCTGTTCAGCGCCACCTGGCGGGCGTTGTGGATCACCGGTTTGAATTTCTTCGGAATCTCGATGTTCATGTGCCGTCCCCTTACAGATGCAGTCCGCCGAAGGCCACGCCAATGGCGCGAAGATCCCGGTACCAGCGCTCCACCGGGTATTCATGAGTGAAGCCGTGACCGCCGAGCAGCTGCACGCCGTCGGTGCCGATCTTCATGGCTTTGTCCTTGACCAGGGTGCGCGCCAGATGGGCCTCCCGCTGAAACGATTTGTCCTGTTCTGCGCGGCAGGCGGCGCGGTAAGTGAGCATGCGCATGGCGTCCAGCTCGATGGCGATGTCGGCGATCATGAAGGCCACCGCCTGGCGATGACTGATCGGCTCACCGAACGCCTGGCGTTCGTTGCAGTAGGGCACCACGTAGTCGAGCACCGCCTGGCCGGTACCGATGGCCAGGGCGCACCAGGCCAGGGTGCCCAGGTCCACGAAGGCGCGGTAATCGAAGTCCTCGTTGCCCAGGCGCTGGTCGGCGGGTACCCGCACGTTGTCCAGTTTCAGCGGGCGCTGACCGCTGGCGCGCACGCCCATGGCCGGGTCCTCGCCGGCGCTCAGGCCGTCACTGCCACCCTCGACGATGAACACGGCGGGGCCTTCGCCGGTTTCCGCGGCGACCAGAAACAACTCCGCTTCGGCGGCCAGCGGCACCAGCGATTTCTCGCCGTTGAGCACCCAGTGATCGCCGTCACGGGTGGCGGTGGTGCGCAGCACGCAGGGGTCGAACAGCGGGCGCGGCTCGCACACCGCGATGGTGGCCAGCGGCGCGTCTTCGCCGGCGAACGGCGTCAGGTACTTGTCCTGCTGCAGGGCGGTGCCCCACCGGGTGAGGGCGTTGGCCACGCCCATCGGCGCCAGAATCGCCACCGCCTGGCCCATGTCGCCGCGGCCCAGCTCCTCGGCCACCAGCAGGCTGGTAACGGTGGAACGCTCGGCGGCGGCGCCGCCCAGGCTTTCCGGCACGGCGAAGAAGTTCAGTCCCAGTTCGCGGGCCTGCTCCTGCACCGAGGGGTCGGTGCGTTGGGCCGCGTCCGCGTCCTCGGCGCCCGGGCGCAGCACCTGGTCGGCGAAGCCGCGCACGCTGTCGCGGATCATCCGCTGCTCTTCGGTGATGCCCAGGTCGAACAGATCCGTGGTCTGGCCGGGGGCGTGCAGGCGCGCGGGCCGGTCGGGCTTGCCGCTGGCCTTGAACGCGCGGGCGCTGGTGGTGATCACCTGAAAGCCGCTTTTGGTAAGGCGGTAGGCCAGCCGCTCCGCGCCGTGGCGCAGGCCGAGGCGGTCCAGTAATTCCGAGCCGGCAAGCCGGTTGAGGGTGCTCAGGGCGAAGCCGATCGCGTCTTTCGCCATGGTCGGGTCCTTTGTCGATTCAACGATGGACCGATTATGGGTGAGGGGAGGGAGGGGCCGTTTGGCTGCCTTGCCTGAAGGGCCTGTCGGCAGAGCCAGCCGTACAAAAAAAGGGGCCGGCGAATGCCGGCCCCTTCCCCGATCAGCGTCAGTACGTGAACTTAGTTCTTGTACTGGGCTTCTTCGGTTTTCGCTTTCATGATCGCTTCCACGCGACGGTTCTGAGCGCGGCCGTCACGGGTGCTGTTGTCAGCGATCGGACGTTCCTCACCATAACCTTCGGTGGTGATGCGGTTGCCGTCGATGCCGAACTCGCCGACAAGAACCCGCTTAACGGCGTCGGCACGCTCGTTGGACAGCTTCTTGTTGTAGGCGGCGGAACCGGTGCTGTCGGTGTGACCTTCAAGCACCAGGTTGGCGGACGGGTATTCGTACATGCGGTTGGACAGGTCTTCCAGCTCCGGGTAGGAGGTCTTGCGCACTTCGGACTTGTCCAGGCCGAACTGAACGTACAGGGTTTCCTTAACGTCCTTGGTCAGGTACTCCTGACAACCTTTCTCGTCCACCTTGGCGCGAGCCGGGGTGTCCGGGCACTGGTCCTTGCTGTTGACCACGCCGTCGCCGTCGTCGTCCAGCTCACAGCCCTGGGCGTCCACCTGGGCGCCGGCGGGGGTGCCGGGGCAGCGGTCGCGGCTGTCGGGAACGCCGTCGCCGTCGGAATCGGTGGCGGTCTCGGTCACCGGCTCCTGCTTGCTGTCGTGGTGGGTACCGACCAGCAGGTTCAGGCCGGCGTAGACTTCACCGTCCCAGCGTTCGCTGCGGAAGCTGTAGGTCGGGCGCACGCCCACGTCGAGCAGCAGGTTGTTGGCCAGACCGGCCTGCATGCCGGCTTCCAGGCCACCGATGCCTTCCTTGAAGTCATCGCCGCTGTCGCTGGTGAACTCGGTGCGGGTTTCACCACCACCGATACCCAGATAGGTCTCGAACGCGGAATCCTGGTCGCCGAAGTGGCGGCGCAGGCTGGCGAAGTTGTTGCGCAGGTAAACCTGGCCGTCGCTGGTCGCCATGTTGTTGCGCTCGTAGGAGGCTTGTACGGACCAGTCGTGGTTGAACCGGTAGCCGATCTGGCCGCCCGGCAGGGTCACGGTGTCCTGCTGGTAGAAATCATCGCTGATGTAGCCGTCACCTTCGTAGTGATCACCGATATCCAGCCACTGCTGGCTGATGTGACCACCCAGATAGAAATAGCGATCGGGGATGTCAGCGGCGTTGGCAGCGCAGGCCATTCCCAGTGAGGCGCACGCGATGCTGGATGCGAGAAAACGTTTGGCGTCCATAACTCCTTCCTTGTTTTCTTGGTAGGCAGAAAAAAACAGCTTTTGCAGTTTTGCCTTAAGGGGCAGAACTGTAAATGGCCGCTGTCGGGTTAATAAAAAAATTTACAAAGAGATGTCGGCAAAAACAATAAAAAGAATTTTTTGTAAAAAAGTAATTTATTTTTATGAGAAAAAAGACTGACTCGCGGTGGGAGTCAGGCGCTTTCCTGAGTGCGGTGATCGTTGCGGTTCTGGTAGAGCGCGTAGTCGGCCTCATTGAGCAGGGCATTGAGCTGACGGCCGCTGTTTTCGGTGCAGGCGGCGCCGATGCGGATACCGAAATCGACGCACTGATCGTTCTGGTGGAGCTCGATGGTGGCACTCAGGGCGCGTAACCCCTCGGCCATGTGCTGGGCATCCTGGTAGTCGGTGTGCGGCAACACCAGCAGAAACTGGGCGCCATCGATGCGACCGAACAGGTCACTCTCCCGGATCTTGTCGCGAATGCGCTCGGAAAACAGCCGCAGGAGTTGATCGGAGAGGCGCCGGCCGTGCCGGTCGATCAGGTCGGTGAAGTCCACGATCTCCACCAGCAGGATGGACACCGCGTAATCGTGGCGCTGGCTGAGCGACAGTTCGCGCTCCAGCATGCTGAACAGATGGGGACGGTTGAACAGGCCGGTCAGGTGGTCCTCCCGGGCCTGCCGGCGCAGCTGCCGGTTTTCCCTCGCCAGGGCCGACAGGCGGCTGAATACCGGGTAGCAGAAGGCCGGTGCCAGCAGCAGGGGAATCAGCAGGGCCAGGGTGATGGCCGCCAGCCAGTCCCGCTGGCCGGTGAGCAGCACGCCCACGGTGGTCAGCAGCAGCGAGGCCACCATGGCGATCAGGGTGCACAGGGTGGTGAGCCGCAACGCATGGAACCGATCCCGATTCAGTACCGGCTTGGTCTGGCTGAGGTGCCCTTGCGGTGCACTGGCCATGGTCAACCCCCACAGATCATGCTTTTTCGGCCGTTTCGGCGTTTGCGCCTGTCCGGTTTTTGCCCGTGTTGACGGACGTTTTGCGGAAAGTATCCGGCGTCGCCGCCGCAGGCGCAAGGGCTCAGCCGCCGGTATTCAGCAGCGCTTCCTTGAGATCGTTGGAATAAGGTCGGTCGCCGAACCAGATGGTGAAGTAGGCCTGGGCGAAATCGCGGCCTTTTTCCCGGGCCAGGGGATCGCCGTTGAGGCGCAATACCAGCGAGCCGTCGGTGTCGTAATCGAGCGTGTAACGGTCGCCATCGCGGGTGGTGCGGTAATGCTGATTGAACGCTTCGAGGCGTGGCAGCAGGGCCTGGAAGCGGGCCTCGTCCAGGTTGCGTTCGATCATTTTACGAGCGGCCTTGGCGAAGGCATCGCCGGGCACCTCCCGGTTATAGCCGAACGCCAATCGCAGGGGCGGCGCCAGCGGGTCGGCGGCGGCGCAGTCCCGCCGGTACAGCGAGGCCTGGCCCACATCGAAGAATTTCAGCGCCTTGACGTCGCCGGTGGAACAGCGCGCCATGGCCTCGAAATCGGCGGCGCCGGCGTGGGAGACCCAGGCCAGGAGCGCGATCAGGGATGCTCTCTTAACCATCGTGTCACCGTGCCGAGAATCGGCAAATGCTGGTCCAGGCCCTGGCTGCTGTCCCAGAAATCCTGGTGGAAAATGACCCGGCCCTGGTCGTCGAAACGCAGTTGCGAGATGCCGATGGTTCGTGCCTCGCGTTCGCTGCCCATGATTGAAAAATGGGTCTCCATGATCCAGCGCAGAAACACGTCCTCGCCGTCCCGCCAGGTCTGCTGCACATCCAGATTCATGTAATCGAGACGCTCGGCGGTTTTCAGCATGTGCGCCTTGAGCGTGTCGCGATCGTAAATGGTGGCCAGGGTGTCGTTGAAATACAGCTCCGGCGCGTACACCTCGTCCAGATGGGCTTCGATGTAGTCCGCGTCGATGGGTGAGTACAAATCGATGAACCTTTGCAGGGCCTGATCGGACACCCGGCTGGCGCCTTGCTGGGAGCGCAGGCCCTGCTCATAGAGGTGCGAATAGCCCTGCTTTTGATCGGCGGCACGGCTGGCGCAGCCGGTCAGCATTAGCGCCAGGGTCAGGGTGGCCAGCAGTGCGCGCGCGGAAAATGAATGGTGTGTCATGACAAAGCTTCCTGTTACCCGGCCGCTACTGTCTCCGCAACGCGGTGAAACCGCTGTGAAGCCGGTTCACAGGCCTTTGACGGTGGCGGGCCCAAGCTCCGTCGCATGAACCGATCATTCGCCGCGCTGGCGGTCAACTTCGTGGGTTTTCAACTGCTCTGGTTCGTCGCCGTCTACGGCGGCGCCCGGGGTTGGGGTGGCTGGGCGTTGATGGTATTGGTAGTGATGCAGGTGCTGGTGTGGGCCCTTAACCGGGGTTGGCGCCGGGATCTGCCGCTGCTCGCCGTCGGTGCGCTGGCCTGTGCGCTGTGTGAGCCCGCCTGGCTGGCGCCCGGGCTGATCCGCTATCAGGACTGGTCCATGAGCTGGCTGGCGCCGGCCTGGATCTGGGCGCTGTGGCTGGGTTTCGCGGTCAGCTTCAATTACAGCCTGGCCTGGTTGCGGCCGAGGCTGGCGCTGGCGGCCCTGTTCGGCGGCGTGGGCGGGGTGTTTTCGGTGACCGTCGGCATCCATCTGGGCGCGGCCACCACACCCCATGGCTGGTGGCCGCTGGCGATGACCTATTGCGTGGCCTGGGCCCTGGTGGTGCCGGCACTGGCGTTCGGGGCCCGCCGATTGGCCCGTGGTTCGGACAAGGAGGTACACGACTATGCCTGAAATACTCTGGTTCAGCCTGGCGCTGCTGCTGATGGCGTTCAGCCTGGCCTGGGCGGTGCAATGGCTCAACGGCAACGCCGGCTATGTGGACGTGGCCTGGAGTTTTGGCACCGGCATCACCGGCCTGGCCTATCTGCTGGTGGGCGAGGGCGAAAGCGTGCCGCGCCTGATGGCCGGCGTGCTGCTGCTGGCCTGGTCACTGCGCCTGGGCAGCCACATCCTTAAGCGCGTGGTCGGCGAAGGCAGCGAGGACGGGCGCTACGCGGCCATGCGCGAACGTCTGGGCGGCGCCGCTCAGCCGGTGTTCCTACTGGTGTTCTGGCTGCAGGCCGGTCTAGCCTGGCTGTTTTCCCTGCCGATGTGGGCAATCAGCCAGCAACCGGATTTTATTCCTCTGTTCGTCAATCTGGGCCTGGTGGTCGGGGTGGTGGCTATCGTCGGCGAAGCCCTGGCGGACCGGCAACTGGCGCGTTTCAAGGCGCGTCCGGACAGCAAGGGCAAGACCTGCCGGGAAGGCCTGTGGCGCTATTCCCGTCATCCCAACTATTTCTTCGAATGGCTGCACTGGTTCAGCTACCCGTTGATCGCCGCCGCCACCGCGCCGTACTGGCCCTGGCTGTGGCTGCTGCCGGTGGCCATGTTCCTGTTCCTCTGGTTCGTCACCGGCATTCCCTATACGGAGAAGCAGGCGCTCAAATCCCGTGGCGACGATTACCGTGAGTACCAACGCACCACCAGCCCCTTTATCCCCTGGAGACCGCGTCAATGATCATTCGCATGGCGGAGTCCGGCCTGCTGCCAGACCGGCTGATTCGCGCCGGCATTCATCGTTTGCTGCGCAAACGCCTGCACCAGGAAGAGCGACGCGGGGATCAGCAGCCGCGGCTGTTGGAGGAACTGTCCCGGGGGCCGATCGCGGTGGCCCAGGACGAGGCCAATGAACAGCACTACGAGGTGGATTCCCGCTTTTACGAGAAAGTGCTCGGCCCCCATCTGAAATATTCCAGCGGCTACTGGGACAGCCCCTCGTCGACCCTGGCCGAAGCGGAAAAGTCGATGTTGACGCTGACCTGCGAACGGGCCGGGCTGGATGACGGCCAGGACATTCTCGAACTGGGCTGCGGTTGGGGCTCCCTGTCCCTGTGGATGGCCGAACACTACCCGGACAGCCGCATCACTTCGATCAGCAATTCCGCCACCCAGCGCGCCTGGATCACCGCCCGGGCCGCCCGCCTGGGGCTCACCAACCTGCGTGTACTCACCGCCGATGTGACGCAATTTCAGCCGGACCAGCGCTTCGACCGGGTGGTGTCGGTGGAAATGTTCGAGCACATGCGCAACCACAGCGAGCTGATGCGCCGCGTGTACGACTGGCTGAACCCGGGCGGCAAGCTGTTCGTGCACATTTTCTGCCACCGCTCGCTGACCTATCTGTTCGAGACCGAAGGGGCCAGCAACTGGATGGGGCGCTATTTCTTCACCGGCGGCGTAATGCCCGCCTACGACTGGCTGCCCCGTTGCGCCGGAGCGCTGATGGAAGAGCATCGCTGGGCGGTCAACGGCCGCCACTATGGGCGCACCCTGGAGGCCTGGCTGGACAACACCGATCAGCGCCGTGATGAACTGGTGGCGCTGCTGGATGAAGGCTATGGCGCCGGCGAAGGGGCCCTGTGGTTGCAGCGCTGGCGCATGTTTTTCATGGCCTGCGCCGAGCTGTTCAATTATGGTGACGGCGAGGAATGGTTCGTGGGGCACTACCTGTTTCGCCGCGATCCGTGAAGCCGCCGGCGGGCAGTGGGGATACGAGAAGGGCATGGCGAGAAAGGGCGTTCAGCACCGTCTGACCAGGGTTTTCCTGATCCAGATTCTGTTTATCAGCATGGCCACGGTGTTCGGGGTCTGGGCCACCGCCCAGATCATCGAGCAGGTGTTGGTCAAGGAAGCGCTGATCAAGGAGGCGGAGCATTATTGGAGCCTGCACGATCGCGACGACGATTTTCCCCGCCCCAATACCCGCCACCTGCTCGGGTTGCTGGAAGACGCCGATACCCACGATCCGGTGCCGCCGGTGCTGGCCAATTTGCCGGACGGCTATCAGCGGGTTCATCTGGACGGCGAAAACCCCATTGTCTACATCGAACACCACGGTGAGGCCCGCCTGTATTTGATTTTCGACGAGCAGCGGGTGTCGGTGCTGGCGTTCCTGTTCGGTATTCTGCCGCTCACCGCCGTGCTGCTGGTGATTTATCTCACCTCGTTCCTGGGCTGGCGCAAATCCCGCGCGCTGGTGTCGCCGCTGGTCAAGCTGTCGGAAATTCTGCGCCACACCGACGTGGATGACCCTTCCCAGGCCCGGCCGGATCTGGAAGCGGTGGAGGCGGAGCCCGGCAGCGAGGCCGCCGTGCTGCTGGCCGCGCTGGACGCCTACGCCGACCGGCTGCTGCGGTTCGTGGAGCGGGAGCGGCAGTTTACCCGTGACGCCAGCCATGAACTGCGCACGCCCCTGGCGGTATTCCGGGCCAACCTGGAACTGCTGGCCCGGCAGGTCGGCGACCGGCCCATTATCGGTCGCATGAGCGACACCGTGGACGATATGGAATCCCTGGTGGAAACCCTGCTGTTGCTGGCGCGCACCGAGCAGCAGCCGGTGCAGGAAGAGGAGCTGGTGGTCAACGACGTGGCGGTGAACCTGCTGGATCGTCTGCAGCCGCTGGCGGAACGCAAGCAAATCCGCCTGCAGGTGCGCCAGACCGCGCTGCTGACCCTGCACGCTTCGGAGACGGTGCTTAATATCGTGCTCACCAACCTGGTGCGAAACGCCATCAATTACAGCGGTTCCGGGCACGTCACCATCGTCGTCGCCGACAACGCCATCCATGTGGAGGACACCGGCGCCGGTATGGACGCCGAGGAACTGGCCCGTTTTCTCAAGCCGTTCGAGCGTGGCACCAGCAGCGAAGGCGGGCACGGTCTGGGCCTGGCCATCGTGCAGCGTCTGTGTGAGCGCTTCCAGTGGTCACTGGATGTGGCCAGCCAGCCGGGCAAGGGGACCGAAGTGCGGGTTCGCTTCGGCGATTGACGCCGAAGCTCAGTGCATGGCGCCGTCGAACAGCATTTGTGGCTGCATCAGACCGCGCATCAGGGACAGGGATTCCGCGTCGCAACGCATCAGTACCCCTTTGGCGTTGAGCGCATCCAGCATGCGCTGGCGGACCTCTTCGGCGTAAGCCAGATTGCTTTCGGTAAGCAGCACCGCGAATTGATCATGGCCCAGATAGGCGGCCATGTCCTGGTGGCGGATCATGGCGGCGATGGAGTCCGCCACCATCTGGCGCTGCTCGGCGCACAGCATGGCGCCGTGCAGGCGCAGTACCACCGCTTCCAGGCCGTAAACCTCGCAGCGCCGGCGCTCCTGGTCGAGAATGCGGCCCCAGCCGATGCGATCCAGTAAATCGGTATCCGGATCACGGCTTTCTTCTTCCAGAAACTCGGCGATGCGGCGCTGGTCCAGGCCGGCCAGATTCCAGATCAGGGCGGTTTCCAACAGGTGACTCTGGCGGCGCAGCGCCTCGCGGATATCGCTCTGGTCGAGCAGCGGTTGCGGCGCGGGGTCCATGGCGCACAGCGTGCCGAACAGGCGATCGTTCTGGTCGCGCAACGGCAGGCCGATGTAGGCACGGATCGAAAGCCGGCGGGTGATGGGCGCGTCGTTGTAAAGCGGCTCATCGTCCACGTCGGGGCAGATCAGCGGCCCCTGTTCACTGACCCGGCGATGACAAATGCTGTCGCGCCAGCGCAGCATATCGCCGCGTCCCAGGTCGTAGCCCTGGCCACAGGCGTTCAAAAGCAGCCATTCCTCACCGCGTTGTCTCGTCAGAAACCACATCGCCATGCCGAACCGTGATTGCAGATCCAGCAGTTGGGTATCGACGAATTCCGAGAAGGAGTGGCTTTTCCCCCAATTCATATTCGTTATCGTATTTGGTCGGTGAATGAGGGCATCATTCTGTGCTCGTGAACGCCACACCGCAAGGGGCCCGCTCAGTCTTCCCGTGGCGGCCGAATGCTGAAACCGACGCCGGGCTGCGTTTCCAATAAAGCGGTATCGAACGGCTTGTCGACGGCTTTTCTCAGGTTATACAAGTGACTACGCAGGGCGTCGGAGTCCGGCACCAGGTCGCCCCACAGTTCCTGCTCGAGTTGCTCACGGCTGACTACCTTCGGAGACTCGCGCATCAAAATTCGTAAAATACGAAACGCGGTGGGCGAAAGCTTCAATAATTGGCCGTCGCGGCGCACTTCCTGACGGGCCGGATCCAGTTCCAGGTCGGCCACCGTGAGCAGATTGGCGGCCACTTCACGACGTTCCCGGCGAACCAGGGCACGCACCCGTGCCACCAGCTCCGGCAGAGCGAAGGGTTTGACGATGTAATCGTCGCCGCCGCGGGCGAAGCCTTCCAGCTTGTCGTCCAGCTGATCGCGGGCGGTCATGAAAATCACCGGCATGTCCTTGGCCATTTCCTTGCGCAGGGCCTGGCAAAAGGTAAAGCCGTCCTCGCCGGGTAGCATGACGTCCAGAATCAGGATGTCATAATGATGTTCCTGGACCAGCGAGCGGGCCAGCATGGTGTCACTGGCGTAATCCACCATGGCGCCTTCCTGTTCCAGGAATTCCACCACGGTTTGGGCCAGTTGACGGTGGTCTTCCACCAGCAACACGGACAGATTCTGCACGGTTCCCTCTCCTTTAATTCACATTTTATTATTGGGCGCGGTGCGTCAAGGCGCTGTCAATTTTGCTCACGTGGTGGTTGCCGGAAATAGGCCCTGGCCGCCTGGTTGACCCGTGGCGCCAGCCGCAACGCCGCCAGCATGGTGGGCAGCGCCATCAATGCGTACATGCTGTCGAGCACCTTGATCACCAGATCCAGGGAGGCCACCGAGCCGATCACCACCAGGCACAGATAGAACCAGACATAATGGTGCTGATGCCGGGCGCCGATCAGAAAGCCCAGGCATTTGGCGCCGTAATACCAGAAGGTGACCACCGTGCTCAGGCTCAGCACGCCCACCAACACCGCCACCATGATGCCGCTGTAATCGACGAACAACGCCTCGAAGGCGGCCAGGGTGAGGCTGACGCCATTGTCGTCGCCGCTTTCCCAGGCGCCGCTGATCAGGATCACCAGAGCGGTGCAGGTACAGACGATCAGGGTATCGATAATAGGGCCGAGCATGGCCACCAGGCCCTCGCGCACCGGTTCCCCGGTGCGCGCGGCACCGTGCGCCATGGCCTCGGTGCCGATACCGGCTTCATTGGAAAACGCCGCGCGCCGGATGCCGGTGATGATCACCGCGCCCAGCACGCCGCCGGCGGCGGCCTCGCCGGTGAAGGCGTCGCGCACGATCAGCATCAGCGCCGGGCCCACCTGGTCCGCGTGGCTGACCAGGGTCACGGCGGTGAGCAGCAGATAGCCGACGATCATGGCCGGCACCAGCACGCCGGTGACCTTGCCGATGCGCGGCAGCTTGCCGGCCACCACCACCAGCACCAGGGCCGCCAGGACCAGCCCGAACAGCAGATCGAAGCCGAAATGAGCGCCCTCGGTGGTCCAGCCGGCGGGGATGGCGATGGCCACCCGTACCACCTCGGTGAGCTGGTTGATCTGGAAGATCGGCATGGTGCCGAGCAGCCCGGCCAGGGCGAAGAAATAGGCCAGTGGGCGCCAGCGCGGCCCCAGGGCCTCGCGGATGATGTACATGGGCCCGCCCTGCAGGGCGCCCTCGCTGTCGCGGCCACGGTACATCACCGCCAGGGTGCAGGTGTAGAACTTGGTGGCGATGCCCACCAGGGCGCTCACCCACATCCAGAAAATGGCGCCGGGGCCGCCCACTGAGATCGCCACCGCCACGCCGGCCACGTTGCCCATGCCCAAGGTGCCGGACAGAGCCGTGCTGAGCGCCTGGAAATGGGACAGGGTGCCCTCGTCGTCCCGGTCCGGGCCGCTGAACAGCAGCCGCACGCCATCGGGCAGATGGCGATAGGGCAGCAACCGGGAATAGAGCAGAAAAAACACACCGCCGCCCACCAGCAGCGTCACCAACGGGGGGCCCCATAGAAACCCCACCACCGCCCCCAGGGCGCTATCGAGCCGTTCGTAAAAGTCGTCCATGGCGATGTACGGTAGCAGGGTCGCCGGGGCCCGTCACCGCGCGGCGGGGCTTAATCGCGCAGCGCGCCGACCCGGGCGAAGCGCTGCCGGTAATGGCTCGGCGACAGACCCGTGTGGCGCTTGAACAGCCGTGAGAAGCTGCTCACGTCCTGATAACCCACCTGCTCGGCCAGATGGCTCAGATTGGTGGCGCCCCGCTCCAGCATCTTGCGGGCCGCCTCGATGCGCACCCGCTGCAAATATTGCAACGGCGGTTCGCCCAGGGCATTGGTGAAGCGCCGCTGCAGCTGCCGCGGGCTGAGATGCACCCGCTCCGCCAGGTCCGCCAGGGTGGTGCCCTCGGCGAAATGCTCGTGCAGCCAGGCTTGCACCTGCTGCACCTGCTCGTCGCGGTGGTAGGTCTTGGCGGGCAGGCCGGCGTAGACGCTTTGCGGGTCGTTACGCACATCGATCACGAACGCCTTGGCCAGCTCCCGGGCCAGATCGGCGCCGCAATAGCGCTCCACCAGCAGAATCGTCAGGTCCCGCCAGGCGGTGCCGCCGCCGGCGCAGAAAATATTGCCATCGCGGGTGATCAGCTCGCGTTCGTCCAGATTGACCTGCGGATAGCGCTCCCGGAACAGCCGGCTGTAGCCCCAGTGGGTGGTGGCGCGGCGGCCGTCCAGCAGGCCCGCTTCCGCGAGCAGGAAGGCGCCGGTGCAGTTGCTGGCCAGGTCGGCGCCGCCGGCGTGCAGGAAGCGCAGCCATTCCAGGCTTTCCTGCTCCTGGCGCAGCACCTGGGTGATCTCATTGCCGATGGTCGGCACGATCACCAGGTCACACTGGTCCACCCGCTCCAGAGCATTGTCCACGGCGATGCGCATGCCGGCGGTGCAGCGCACCGGCTGGCCGCCCCGGGACACCACCTGCACCTTGAACTGGCGGTTGAGGGGCTGGCCGTGAATCCGGTTCCAGGTCACGCCGGTCAGGTTGAGGAGGTCCATGACCCCGGTGAGGGCCGAGGCGAATACGCCGTCGTAGGCAAGTACACTGACTTGATACATATCGTCTTTGCTTCCGGGGCCAGGGCGGGGTTGTCGCGAATGACCATGAATTAGTCACGGGCGACAATACCAGTCCGGGGCGCTGGCTGCCATCCTATCGGCCACACTGGAACGCATGAGATATCGTCATCAGGCTCGGGAGCCTGCTCCGGCAGGCATGCTATGACGGTAGTGTTCAAGCCCCGCTTCTTAGCGGGGCTTTTTTTTGGTTCATCGCGCTTTAGCGGGAAATCGATGCGAGGGGTCTCTATCCGGGACGCGGATCTGTGTGGGTGCCTTCCGGGATCGCTCAAGCCGTCCCTGGCGGTCCCCATTCAGAAATTGCCGTAGCGGTTGAGGTCGAGGATGCCGGCCTGGATCGGTTCGTGTTGCTCCATATAGCGCAGCGGCGCCTGCACCCGTTGCCAGAAATCGCTTTCCGTGCGGCGCAGGCCGAAGCGTTCCACCAGGGCGGTGAAGTCCGCCTGGCTGGTGGCGTTCTTCATCGCCGTGGCGAACGCCGGCAGGTCCGCCGCCGATACCTGGAACATGAAATTGGGGTAGCTGAGCAGCACCCCCGGATAGATCGTCAGCGTGTCCTTTTCCGGCTGATAACGCAGCGACTCGCCGAACATGAACGCCACGTTGGAGTGGGCGCGGTTGCGCAGCAAGGAATAGACGGTGCTGTCCTGGTCGCCGTCCACCATCAGCAGGCTGGCCTCCGGCATCCAGTTGATCACCGGCAGGTCGGCGGCGGTTCGCGACGCCAGCGGCGCCAGGGCGGTCTCCACCCGGCGCTCCAAAGCGCTGGCCGTCTCGCGCACGCAATCGCCGTCGCCGCACCGGTTGATCGGGTCCGGGCGGGCATTGACGCCGGCGAACCGCGACAGCAGACCGGCGTTGAATTCGTCCATGGGCGTGGCGCTGTGGTAGTCGATGGCGGTGGGCGTCTTACCGTCCGCGTCGGCGTAGCTGATCAGCAGCTTCAGCTTGCCGGTTTTCTGATACCAGTCGTCGAGGATGCTCTTGCGGGCCGCCGCCGGCAGAAAACGCAGGGTGTTCTGCTCGGCGCCGTTGCGGATCAGGTCGAAGTAGAGCCGCGTCTGCGCCTGGTGGGACACCGACCCGAACACGTCGAAATTCACCACCAGGTTGTAATAGGACCGCTCGAACAGGGGGTAGTCCATTACCCAGGTGGTCAGCGGGTAATCGCCGATCAGCCCCTGGCGCACCGACGAATTGTCGTGGTGCCGGAAGATGGTCAGCAGGGCATTGCCGTTGTCGCCGTCGCCGTCCCAGACGCTGTCCCAGCCGGGGCCGCCGGGCTGGGCGAGGGCATAGGCGTCGTGCCGCTGACGCAGGTAGTCGTTGCGCCGGTGGGTATAACGGAGCCACTCCGGACCCAGGTCGATCAGTTTGCCCTCCTGGCCGGGCAGGCCGAGCAGCGGCGAGGCCTTGGCGCGATAGTCCGGGTCGGTGATAAAGAGATCCCGGTCCGGGTCCTGGAACACCGCCCAGAAATGGTCGCGGATCACGTCGGTGGCGATCTGGCCCCGGCACACAGGGCCCCGGATAAAGGTGCGTACGAAGTACTCGGCGTCGTCCAGCATCAGCTGGTAGCGGGCGCGGGCGGGCAGGGCGGCGAAGGTGGTGAACGGGTTGGCGCGCTCGTCCTCGCCATAGCCGGGCAGCTTGCTCACCGTCCACGGCTCGGCGAAGAACAGCGTCTCCATGCGCTGCCGCTTGGCGTCGCTGAGCGCGTAGGTAATGTGGGTCTTGTGCACCAGGGTGCCCTTCACCGGCCGCAGGCGGTACCAGAACTCGCCGCCGGGCGGATCGTTGGGGCGCGGCGTGGCCACCGGCACCAGCGCCTTGCCAGGGGCGGTGCGGGAGCGCTCCAGGGTGAAGAAATGGTCCGGTCGGGTACCGCTGCCGTCGTCGAAATACAGATGCGCCAGAAACAGGTGCTCGAACACCCAGCGCGCCACCAGTTGCTGGCGCTTGCCGTCCCGGTTGAGCCAGGTTTCCCAGGCGCGGATCTGGCGCTGTTCGTCCGCGGAGAGGTGCACGTCGTCGCTGCCCGGCGGCGCGCCGGCGGCCAGCCAGGCGCGGAGGGTGGCGAACTCCTGGTCGGTCAGCGCCGGCGTGCCCAGCGGCATGCCACCCAGCGGGTGCGCCTCGGCGTACTCGTCCATGCGCTCCGGCGCGGGGCACTGGTTTTCCCGCTTCAGGCCCAGTTGGACGTCATCCGGCAGCGGCTCGCCGGGGGTGAACTCATGGGCGCGGCCCAGTTCCAGCATGCGATACAGCAGCGACGCCTCCAGCCCCTCGGTGCTGTCGATCACCGAGAAGAAGCCTCGTTCCCGCCAATCAGCGGTGGTGGTGGCGTCAATGAACAGGCGGGAAGGGTCGGCGGCCTTGGTGCGCTGCTTGTAGACCGGCTCGGTGGAGGCGCCACGGTCCAGCCCGGCGGCGGTTTCCAGCTTCAGCTGGCAGGGCGCGTCGTAGCAGCCGTGGCAGGCGATGCATTTGGTTTCCAGGATCGGGCGCACGTCGTTCTGGAAGGTCACCGGCGCGGCGGGCGGCGGCGGCGCGGCCCGGGCGGTGTCATCGCAACCGCCCAGCAGCGCCAGGGACAGCGCGAACAGCACCAGTGATCGGCCCCCGATCAGGGGCAAACGGGGAACGGCGGCCATGGATCCCTCCAGTAACGTTGAGCAGAGTCTAGCGGAGCGCGGGAGCGGGGAAAATGACCGGTTCTGGAACGCGCCGATTAAAACATGGGCATCATGGCCGCCGCCCAGGCGATCATCAGCGCCAGCACCGAGCCGGCGGTGAGCAGGTGCCGCAGGTGGCGGTACCAGGACGGAAGAACGTCGAAGAACATCATCTGTTCGGTGCCCCAGACGAACACCAGCCCGGCGGTCAGCATCGGCAGGGAGAACTCCACTGGCAGCAGCAGCGCCACCCAGCCGAGCAGCGCCGGCACCACGCCGAACACCAGCGTGCCGATGTGGTTGCGGCTTTCCAGCCGCGCCAGCGCCCGCCCCCAGTGCACGGCGCCGAGAAACGACAGGATCACGGCGGCGTAGCTGACCACCGCGGTCAGCGCGCCGGTCCGCAGGCCGTCTTGCCAGGCCAGCAGAGCGAACGTATAGAACGGAATCAGGCCGGCGATCCCCATCACCCGCGCGGCCAGGATATTGCGTGTCTGGAATCGGTCGGTCACCGGTTCACTCCCTGGTACGACACCCCTGGTAACAGACGGCGGATTTTCGCCAAGGTGGCGTGAAGGCGATGCAAAGAATGGCGCGCCGGCGCCTCAGCCCGGCGGCAGCGGGAACGGCGTCAGGGTTTTTGGCAGATAAAGCGGATGGGCGGGCTCACCGGAGCCGTTCAGGCGCAGGCAGTGCAGATCGCCCAGGGTGCGCCGAACCCGGGCGGCGCGGTCGCCATGGGTGCCATAATTGCCCCAGCCGGCCACCACCAGGGCGGCATCGCCGGCCAGACGCCGCAGCCACCAGTCGTTGCGCGGGCCCACTGGATCGTCGGCGGCGAACAGGTCGCGGGGGTAGGTGGCCCGGAACGCGAACAGGTTGGCCACGCACAGACCGGAATAGCCCCAGTCCCGGGCGAACCCGATGCAGCGGCGGATGGTGGGATCGTCCTGGCGGTGGTCCGCGGTGGACGGGTTGAGGCCCACCAGCAGCACGTAATCCTCACCGTCGCCCCAGCGGCGCCACAGGGCGTAGCGGTAGCGGCGACAGCGGGAGAAATTGGCACCGCGCTGGAGCGTGGGGGTGATCGAAACGGAGGGGGTGGCGTCGCGTCGGGTCATGGCGGGCCAGTGTACGGATTTGCCAGAATGCCGCCAGTCTCACTGACGGAAACGGGAACCACCATGGAATTTATCGAAGCTCTGAACGCGCGCCACAGCGTACGCGCCTTCAGCGACCGGCCGGTGCCCGGGCCGCTGCTGGAGCGCTTGCTGGCGCGGGCGGCCACATCGCCGAGCTGGTCCAATACCCAGCCGTACCAGATCGCCGTGGCCACTGGCCCGGTGCTGGAGGAACTCGGCGGTGAATTGAGCCGCCGCTTTGAGCGGCTGGCCCGGCTGCAGCGCGCGCCGGCCTGGAAAAAGGCCCTGGCGGCCTTGCGCCGGGATCCGGGCCTGCCGGACGGGGATTTCCGGCCGGTGCAGCGCTATCCGGACGACCTGCAGCCGCGGCGCGTGGCCACTGGCCGCGGGCTGTACCAGCGGTTGGGCATCGGCCGGGAGGATCATCAGGCCCGGCACCGGCAGATGGCCGCCAACTTCCACTTTTTCGGCGCGCCGGCGGCGCTTTTCCTGTTCGTGCACCGGGGCCTGGATGTCTACAGCGTACTCGACGCCGGTATCTTCCTGCAGACACTGATGCTGGCCGCCGTGGATGAGGGGTTGGGCAGCTGTGCCCAGGGTGCCCTGGGGCTGTGGCGCTCGCCGCTGGAGCGCCACTTCGAGATTCCCGCGCACTATCAGCTGCTGTGCGGCCTCTCGCTGGGCTACCCGGACCCGGACGCGCCGGTCAACGGCTTCCAGCCGGACAAGTTGCCGGCGGAGGCATTGACCCTGGCGCGATGCAAATAGCGTGAACAGGCCCTAGTGGATATCGATGCTGCGGGTGCTGCGTGGATGGTTTTCGTGGCGCGGCACGTCCAGGGTCAGCAGCCCGTTGTCGAAAGCGGCGCTGAGGGCGTCGCCGTCGGCGTCCGCGGGCAGCGTCAGCAACCGTTGGAAGCGGCCGAAGCGGCGCTCGCTGTAGTGATAGCCGTCCTCGTCGTTAAGGCGGGTTTCTTGCTTGCGGCCGCTGATCACCAGGGCGTCGCCATCCAGTTCCACCGACAGATCGTCGCGACCGAGGCCGGGCACCTCCACGGTGATCACATAGCGGTCCGGTTTCTCCACGATGTCGATATTGGGACGGAACGGGGCCGACGGCTCCGCGTGGGGTGCCGGGGTGGTCCAGGCCATATCGCCGAGCATCTGCTCGAACCAATTGTCGAATTCCCGATCCCAGCGCAGCAGCGGATGGGACGGGCGCCGCTGGGGCAGCGGCCGATCGCGGCTGGATTCCTTGCTCAGCCAGTTCCAGGGGTGCAGTTTGCCTTGAGTGCTCATGGTGCAACTCCTTCTGACAGCCTTTCCACTTTCAGAGTAAGGCCGGCGGTCGGCGATTCAAGCCCCGCCGGCGCCACCCTTTGACCGGCGTCAGGGTCGCGTGATTTGCGAAATAACCGTAAAACCCGCGCCGGTGCTCTTGCAACCGGGGCGCCCGGCAATCAAACCTGGAGGGACAGTCACGAAAGGAGGCAAACATGAGCGAGCACGTTTACAAGAAGCTGGAGCTGGTCGGCTCATCCAAGGACAGCATCCAGGACGCGGTGCGCAACGCCGTGGCGGCGGCCAGCAAGACCGTGGATAACGTGGAATGGTTCGAGGTCAAGGAGACCCGCGGCCATGTGGAAAACGGCCAGGTCGCTCACTTCCAGGTGGTCGTGAACGTCGGTTTCCGGGTGGACTGAATCATCGGGTTGATGCAAAAGGGGCAGCGGCGGGCGCCGCCGCCCCGAACGGCTTATACCACTTCCAGTTCCAGCATTTTCTGACACACCCGCGCGGTGCGCAGCTGGTGCAGTTGCTTGGCGCTCAGCGCCTCCGGCAGCTGCACCGTGCTGTGATCCTGATGAATGCGGATCGCGCCGATCTGCGCGCTGCTCAACCCCGCCTCATTGGCAATCGCCCCGACCAGATTTCCGGGTCTGACCCCGTGCGTCTCGCCGACTGCGACGCGGTAGATTTTCATGGGGCCGGCGGGGCGGGCCGCCTTGCCGGCTTTGCGCTCGCGCTTGCCGGCCGGTTTGCGGTCGCCGTGCTTGGCACGCGGCTCGCGGGCTTCGCGCATTTCCCGGTGGGCACGCACTGGCACGGCTTTCAGGAACAGGGGTTCCTTCTCGAACATCAGGGTGGCCAGGGCCACCGCCAGATCTTCCGCCGGCAGTTCCAGCTCCTGGGACAGTTCCGCCAGAAGCGCCCGGTTAGCGTCCGTTTCGGCATGCTTTAAAGCGCCGCTAAGGCGATCCCGGAAGGCGTCCCGACGGCGCTGGTTCAGGTCTTCCACCGAGGGCAGGTCCATCATCGTCAGACGCTGGCCGGTGGTGCGCTCGATGCCACGCAGCAGGCCCTGTTCGCGGCGGGCCACGAACAGGATCGCCTCGCCGTCACGGCCGGCCCGGCCAGTGCGGCCGATGCGGTGCACGTAGGCTTCCGGGTCGGTGGGCATGTCGTAGTTGAACACATGGGTGATGCGCGGCACGTCCAGGCCCCGCGCCACCACGTCGGTGGCCACCAGCAGGTCGATGCGGTGCTCGCGCAGCCGCGCCACGGTGGTTTCGCGCTGTGCCTGGGGCATGTCGCCGTTGAGCGCTTCGGCCCGGAAACCACGGCCCTGCAGCTGCTCGGCCAGATTGATGGTGGCCTGCTTGGTGCGCGCGAATACGATGACGCCGTCGTGGCGCTCCGCTTCCAGAATCCGGCACAGGGCATCCAGCTTATTGATGCCGGCCACCGGCCAGTAGCGTTGGCGGATGCGCTCGCCGGTGCTGGCGGCGCCGCCGTCGATGCGGATCCACTCCGGGGACTTCAGATGCTGGTCGGCGATGGTCTTGATGGCCGGCGGCATGGTGGCGGAGAACAACGCCAGCTGACAGGCGGCCGGGGTGCGCTCCAGCACCCAGCGCACGTCGTCGATAAAGCCCATGCGCAGCATTTCATCCGCTTCGTCGAGCACCAGGGCGCGCAGCTGGTCCAGGCGCAGGCTGCCGCGTTCCATATGGTCCATCACCCGGCCGGGGGTGCCGACGATCACCTGGGAGCCGCTTTTCAGGGCGCGCAGCTGATCCCGGTAGCCGCCGCCGCCGTAGATCGGCGTGACGGTGATGCCGGGCAGGCCGTAGGCGAAGGTTTCCAGGGCCTCGGCCACCTGCAGCGCGAGCTCGCGGGTGGGCGCCAGCACCAGCATTTGCGGTGCTTTCAATTGCGGATCCAGGCGGGCCAGCAGCGGCAGGCCGAAGGCAGCGGTTTTGCCGGTGCCGGTTTGCGCCTGGCCGAGCAGATCGCGGCCTTCCAGCAGGGCGGGAATGCTGCGTTCCTGAATCGGGGACGGAGTTTCAAAGCCAAGACGGGCGATTGCGCCGAGCAGGGACTCGGGCAGGCCCAGGGTATCGAACGACATGCACAGACCTTTCGGTGGACGGGCGCTGGGCCGGGCGTGTCGATCAGTGCGGTGCCGGCGTGGCCCTGAAATGAGGGAGGCGGACTATACGTGAGGCGTGGCGGAAATGCACGCTTTTTCTGGGGTTGGCGTGTGATGGTGGGGAGGGTATCGCGACTGAAGCGGAGTGCCGCCCAGTCGCGACAGGGTATGGAATTACCCTTCCTGCTTCTTGGCGAAGGCGTCCGCTTCCACCGCTTCCACGGTGATGCGCACGTCCAGCTCGTCGCTGACCGCCGGCACGTAGGCGTCCATGCCGAAATCGGAGCGCTTCAGGGTGGTGGTGGCATTGAAGCCGGCCGCCGCCGCGCCGTCGTACATGGGGTGTTTGCCCACTTTATTGACGGTGGTATCCAGCACCACCTGTTTGGTGATGCCGTTGACGGTCAGGTCGCCCACCAGCTCAAAGGACTGACGGTCCCCGGCCACATTGCGCACCCCGGTGCTCTTGAAGGTGATGGTGGGGTGTTCCTTGGCCTTGAAGAACTCCGGCTTGTTGAGCAGGTGATCGTTGAGCGCCGGCACGTGGGTGTCCACGCTGTCCACCGGAATGGTCACGTCCACGCGGGCCGCGGTGGGGTCGTCCGGATCGGCGGTGAGGGTGCCGCTGATGTCGTTGAAGTTGGCCTCGGGCACGGAAAAGCCGAAGTGGTTCCAGGAGAAACGTACCTGGGTGTGGCCCGGGTCCAGGGTGTACTCGGTGGGCGCGGCCAGCGCCGGGGCGGCGGTGGCGAGCAGGGCGGTGGCAAACAGGCCGGCGAGGACGGATCGCATAACGTCTCCTTACGAAAGCCGTTGGAATGAGTCTGCAAGCCTAGCCGGTGGACGGGGGCGGGAGCCACCGCCTCACCGGCACGGTTTGTTCGGATTTTTCGATGGGAACGGGGGCTACAGCGGCAGCACCTCGAACGTGCCCATGTACTGCAGCCGGCGGCCGTCGGCCTTGGGGTGGTCCGCCCGGTCGTCACCGTGGCTGGCTTCCAGGTAATAGCGGCCCGGGCCCGGCCATTCCAGAGAGACCTCGCCCTGATCGTTGCTGGTCACGGTCCAGGCGTCCTGGCTGTCCCGGTAGCGGGTGCCGGCGGGCATCACTTCCACTTCCAGGCCGGACACCGGCTGGCCGTCCACCAGGAAGCGGAAGCGCGCGGTTTCACCGGCGTACAGGTCGTTGGGGTGGGTCACCGGAGCCAGCTCCAGGCCCTTGCCGGTGGGTGCCAGGCCCTCGGTGGTGGGCGCGCCCACGGTGGCGAAGGTTTCCAGGTGGCTGATCACCTCGGAAATGCGCACCTCGCCGGCGCCTTCCGGGATCGCCTTGAGCAGTGCCTCCGGCGAGTCGCCGCGCTGATGGTGCCGCTCGCCGTCCTGTTCATAGAGCGCCACGTACAGGGGGCGGAACAGGCTGATCCGGTAGCTGCCCTGCTGGTTCAGATGCACATCGAACACGCTGCGGCGATGGCCTTCCAGGCGGTTGTCGATCTCGCCGTCCTTGCCGTCCGGGCCGGTCACCCGCACGCCGTCCAGGGGAAAGGCCTTGTCGACAAAGAAAATGTCGTTGGAGGCGCTGGTGTCCAGGGTGATCCACTGGGTGTCGGAGACCACCGTGTGGCTGGGCAGCAGCCAGCGTTTATGGGCCTGGGCGGCGGGGCTCAGCAGCATCAGCGCGGACAGGGCGGCGCCGGCGAAGGGCAGCAGTTTCATGTCGTTCTCCTTGAAGACGGTGGTTGTTCGGGGGCGGCGCGATCAGGGCGCCAGATACAGTTCCACGGCACCCAGTTCCTGTTCGCCGTCGGCGCGCACCGTGGTGGCGTCGGTGACGGGCCAGTGGAACGGCAGCCGCACCACCTCGCGGCCGCCCACTTCGCGGGCCGCCTCCACCACCAGTTCGTAATCGCCCTTGGGCAGGTCGGCCAGGGCCGGCAGTTCGGAAAAGTCCACCGTGTGGGTGCCCGGTCGGCGGGTGGCGCCGGTCAGGCCGTCGTAGGGCGCGCTCTGGCCACGGCCGGTGCGGCGCCACCACAGGCGCAGATCCTTGAGCCATTTTTCCTGGTCGTCGTACCACAGCCCCAGCGGCGTCACCGCGCCGGAATCCGCCTGGCGGACCCAGAACGCCACATAGGGAGCGTGGTACTCGGCCACCTGCAGGCGCGGCACCTGCAATTCCACCTTGAACCCGGCGCCCCAGGCACCGGCGGTGAGGGCGCACAGGGCGGCGGCGATACCGAAACGCGTAATGGCGAAACGCATAATGGCGAAACGCATAACTCCTAAACGCATGGGAGCTCCTTGCAACAGCGATGTTCAGTGAACGAAAAAGGCGATCAGCAGCCAGGGCAGGATCAGCCCCAGCGCGGTCACCGGCCAGGTGGCCGGGCGCCGTTTGGCGTGCAGCGCCATCAGCACCAGGCCGGTGGCGGCGAATACCAGGGTGGCGACCGCGAAAATATCGATGAACCAGCGCCACACCACGCCGGCATGACGGCCCTTGTGCAGGTCATTGAACAGGGCCACCCAGCCCCGGTCGGTGTCCTCGGCCAGCACCGTGCCGTCGGCCCGGTCGATGGCCAGCCAGGCGTCGCCGCCGGGGCGGGGCAGGGCCAGATAGACCTCCGCGTCGGACCATTCCGCGGCACGCTGGTCCACCGCCAGCCCGCTCTCCTGTTTCAGCCAGGCACGCAGCGGCGCCGGCAGTGGCCCGCTTTCGCGGTTCTCCAGCCCGGCCAGCAGGGCCGGTGGCAGGTTCAGCTCGATGTCCCGGACCTTGGGTGTGGCGCCGATGGCGTCGGCGTGATTCAGGGTGATGCCGGTAACGCTGAACAGCACCATGCTGACCAGGCAAACCGCCGAACTGATCCAGTGCCACTGGTGAAACCGCTTCAACCAGCGAGCCTTCGCTTTCTTATCCAAAACGCCCTTGATCCACCGCCAGCAGCCCCCGAAACCTGGGCATGATAATAAGAATCGTTCCCGGATAACAATATTCCGACTTGTCCGTGGATGTAAGGAATGTAAGAGCCGGTCTAGTGCGCCGCGATGATAATGCCTATTATTCGCGAATGAACGCTCAGACCTTTGGCTGTCCGGCCCGGCTGCTGGTGATCGAAGACGATCCCGTGCTGTCGGCGGACCTGCTCGCCTATTTTCGCCAGCGCCGCCATCAGGTGGCGCTGCACCGGGACGGTGCCGCCGGCCTGGCCGCCGCCCGCGCCGAGCGTTTTGATCTGGTGATGCTGGACATTCTGCTGCCCGGTCTGAACGGGCTGGAGGTGCTGGCGGAACTGCGCCGCGACAATCCGGTGCCGGTGATTCTGCTGTCCGCCCTCGGCGATGAGCAGGACCGCATCACCGGGCTGGTGCGTGGCGCCGACGATTACCTGCCGAAGCCGTTCAGCATGGCGGAACTGGCGGTGCGCGTGGACGCGGTGCTGCGCCGGGTCGCCCTGGAGCGTCGCGCGCCGCCGGGTGACCAGCGAGCAGGGGGGCTGACCCTGGACGGCAGCGAACAGCGCGCTTTCTATCACGGCACGCCCCTGGCGCTCACCACCAGCGAATTCCGTCTGCTGCAGCTGCTGCTGGAACAGCCCGATCAAGTGCTCAGCAAAGCCTTCCTTTATCAAAGTGTGCTGCACCGCGGCTACGGCCGTCATGATCGCAGCCTGGACCTGCACGTCAGCCATTTGCGCCGCAAGTTGCGTGATGCCGGTATCCCCGGCCAGCCGCTGCGCACGGTATGGGCTCAGGGCTACACCTTCGTGACCGAGGCGCTGTGATGCCCGGCCACCGCTCGGTGTTCTGGAAGCTGGCGCTGTTGCTGAGCCTGAGCGCGGTGCTCACGGTGGCGCTGAGCTGGACCCTGACCCGGGAGGTGGCGGACCGGGTGGTGCTGCTGGGTGACGAGGCCAAGACCGTGCTGCGTGGCTACGCCGGTGAGGCCTACCAGGCCTGGCGGCGCGACGGCGAGGCCGGAGTGTCCCGTTGGTTGGACACCCTGAGTACCCGCGAGCCCGGCGACGCCATGGTGGTGGACGGAGCGGATGCGTCCCTGAGTGGCCGGCCGCTCACCGAGGCGCAGCGGGCGGGGCTGCGTTTTCAACGTCAGTTGGATTGGCGCATGAGTTTCCGCATGACCGCCATGCCTTACATCGGCGTACCGTTTCCCCAGGACCCGGAGGCCGGCGGCCTGGTGATGCAACTGCCGCCCCGCTATATGCCCGGCGCCCGCTGGCCCCTTTGGAAAGCGCTGCTGTTGGGCGTGATGCCGGCATTGATCGCGCTGCTTGCCGGCGGGCTGCTGTACTGGCGCATGATGGTGCCGCTGCGGCAACTGCAGGGGCGGGTGCGGGCCTTCCAGGACGACCCGGCGGCGCGGGTGGATGTCGATCTGGCCAGGCGCGGCGACGAATTCGGCGAGCTGGGTCGCCGCTTCAACCACATGGCCGAGCGGGTGGCCGGGGTGCTGGGGACCCAACGGCGGCTGCTCAATGACCTGTCCCATGAACTGCGCACGCCGCTCAGCCGTCTTACCGTGGCCCTGGAAAGTGACCTCAACGAGACTGATCTGCGCCGGCGGGTGGCCCGGGAGGTCAATGCCATGCGCACCCTGGTGGGGGATACCCTGGCGCTGGGCTGGCATGACACCGAGCAGCGCACCACCGCCACCGAGCCGCTGGCACCGGCGGCGGTGTGGGACCTGGTGGCGGAGAACGCCGCCTTTGAAAGCGGCTGGTCGCCGGAACGCTTCCCCTGCCGGGTGCCCGCGGAAGCCCGCCTGCGCGGTAACCTCAATGACCTGGCCCAGGCGCTGGAAAATCTGGTCCGCAACGCGGTGCGTCACTCTCCCGTCGGCGGCCGGGTGGCTCTGGAGGGCCGCCGGGAGGGGGAGCACTGGCACCTGTGGGTGGCCGACCAGGGGCCCGGGGTGCCGGAGGACCGGCTGGAAGCCATTTTCGATCCCTTCGTCAGACTCGACGGCGCCCGCCCGGCGGACGGTGGATTCGGCCTGGGGTTGAGCATCGCCCGCCGCGCGGTGGCCCGCCAGGGCGGCACGCTCTGGGCGGAGAACGGCCACCCGGGGCTGCGGCTGCACCTGCGTCTGCCGGCGGAGCAGCCGCTTTCGGAGACGGTTGTATAGAATGTAAATCCTCTTTATTTGCAAATAGTAATGAATATCATTCGTGCCGTTTCGAGACTTACGTCTGATCGCAAATAAAGAGGAGTACTGGGATGGGAAGCATCTTGCGGGTTGCTCTGACCCGGGTCGGCGCGCTTGCTCTGGTGGCGGCCGCGGGGGCGGCCCTGGCCGACGACAGCGGCAATGATCATCAACTGGGGGCGGTGACGGTGACCGCATCCGGTCACGCGCAGCAGCTCGAGGACGCACCGGCGTCGATCAGCGTGATCAGCCGCGAGCAGCTTGAGCAGCGCTATTACCAGGACGCCACCGACGCTCTGCGCGACATCCCCGGGGTCACCATCACCGGTGGCGGCGCCGGCGACAACGGCACCGACATCGTGATGCGCGGGATGCCGTCTTCCTACACCCTGATTCTGGTGGACGGGCGCCCGATCTCCACCCGCGAGACCCGCCCCAACGGCAGCGCCGGCTTCGAGCAGGACTGGCTGCCGCCGTTGCAGGCCATCGAGCGCATCGAGGTGGTGCGCGGCCCCATGTCCACACTCTACGGCTCCGACGCCATCGGTGGCGTGATCAACGTGATTACCCGCAAGGTGGCCGATGAGTGGGGCGGCGGTATCCAGCTGGATACCATTTTTCAGGATCACCCCCGGTCCGGCGACATTCAGAAAGGCAACTTCAACGTCAGCGGCCCGCTGGTGGAAGACCGCCTGGGCCTGCAGCTCTACGGCAGCGCCTACAATCGCGAAGAAGACCGTTTCGTGGACGGCTACGAAGAGAAGAAGCTGAACAGCCTGGCCGCGCGCCTGTCGTTCACGCCCACCGATAACCAGGACTGGACCCTGGAGGCGCGCCGCATCGACCAGCGCCGTCGCTCCCTGATCGGCTACAGCGCCCCCGCCGAAGGCTGCCGGGGCGGCTGCACCGATTCCGACAATGGATTCAGCAATGAAATCCTCTCGTTGAGCCATGTGGGCCGCTGGGACTTCGGCACCACCGATACCTATATCCAGCGCGAGGACGCGGAGAACGAAACCCGCGAGATGACCATCATCAACACCACCGCCAAGAGCAGCCTGATGCTGCCGCTGGGTAACCACCTGCTGACCTTGGGCGGGCAGTTTGAAAAAGAGGAACTGTCGGACCACACCTCCAACCAGATCTCCGATCTGACCGAGGTGGACGCCTCCAAATGGGCGGCCTTCGTGGAGGATGAATGGATGCTCCCGGGTAACGTCAGCCTCACCGGCGGCCTGCGCCTGGACGACGACGAGAACTACGGCAGCCACGTGAGCCCGCGCCTTTACGCGGTGTGGGGCTTCGCGCCGCGCTGGACCCTGAAGGGCGGCGTGTCCACCGGTTTCCGCTCGCCGGCGCTGCGTGAGATCACCCCGGGCTGGGGCCAGGTGAGCCGCGGCGGCAACATCTACGGCAACCCGGACCTGGAGCCGGAGACCTCGGTGAACAAGGAAGTTGGCCTGTATTTCAACGCCGGCCGGCCGCTGCAGGCCAGCGTCACCGTGTTCCATAACGACTTCGAGGACAAGATCACCCGCATCGCCTGCCCGGTGACGGTATGCACCGACGGCGAGAACCAGTTCGGCTCCGACCCCACCTACCGGGTCAATGTGGACGAGGCCATGACCCGCGGCGTGGAAGCGGCGCTGTCCACCAACATCGCCCGGGTGCTGGACGTGACGCTGAGCTACAGCTACACGGACTCCGAACAGAAATCCGGTGAGTACAAAGGTGAGCCGCTCAACCAGATTCCCAAGCACCTGGCCAGCCTGCAGATGGACTGGCGCGCCACCGACGCCCTGTCACCCTGGCTGACGGTGCGTTATCGGGGCGAGGAAAGCCAGCCGGTCACCGGACCCTCCAGCAGCAGCATCGTGGCACCCTCCAACACCCTGGTGGACGCGGGCCTGGCATTCCGGCTCAACCCCACCACCACCCTGAACACCGGCGTGTACAACCTGGCGGACAAGGAGATCTTTCAGGATGAATACGGCTACGTGGAAGACGGCCGCCGTTACTGGCTGGGCATGAAAGTCACGTTCTGATCGTTAGAAGGGCGAGGGAAACGGGGAGGGGCGACCCCGCCGCCGATGGGCCGGCGGCGGGGCTGGACGCCAAGGAGTGCCCCTCCCCATCCCTCATTGAACCCGTGGGCTAGCGCCGCTTCTCAATGCGCTCGCGCAGATCGGCGTCGTACTGGGCCAGCTGGGCGATCTGGTTGTACTTGCGCACCTCCAGACCGGAATCCTTCACCGCCTGGACCATCTTCTGCTGCGCCTCGCGCTGCACCTCCATGGCCTGCCGGGGCTGCTCGGTGCTTTCCTGCACCTTGACCCGGTAGGCGCCTTTGATCTCTTCCACCCGCTGCTGGGCGTCGGCGAAGCGCGCCACCTCATCGTCGGAAATGTCCGAGGAGTCGCCCAGGGCCGGCTGCGCCGGACGCGGCGTCTCGGCGGCGGGAGCCTGGCCGGGCGGGGTTTGCTGGCCCTGCGACGGCTGGGCCACGGCATTGCCGCTCAGGCCAACGGCGAGGAACAGGGCGGACAGGGACAGAACGGGCTTCTTCATGGTCGTCAAACTCCTTCTCGGTGGTCAGCGGAACGCGTCTCCCGCGTCCACCAGATAAGACCGGCCCGGCGCCGGGAGTTTCACTCCCAAAGCGTCAAATGGTGTAAAGCGGCATATTCATTTTGGGCATAAAAATAGCACCAGATATTTCTTTTAAATGTTTGGGTGCCCCGTATCATGGCCGCTCATACGCTATTCGCATCGCGATAAGGACAGGCAACGTCATGGGTAACGCAGCAGAGTTGATCACACGCGTGGGCGACAACAGCGCCGGCCTCTCCCGGGACGCCATCGACGCCCTCAACCAGGCCTACCGCCCGCTGGACTTCGAGGCGCGCATTCGCCGGGTGTATCAGGACTTTGCTCCGGACAAGGTCATGGTGACCTCGTCCTTCGCCGCCACCTCGGCCTATTTCCTGCACATCATTTCCAGTATCCGGCCGCAGCAGAAGATCCACTTTATCGACACCGGCTACCACTTCCAGCAAACGCTGGACTACAAGGAATACCTGATCGAGCGCTTCAAGCTGGATGTGATCGACCTGCGCGCCGACCCGCGCCAGCATCAGATCACCCAGGATGAACAGATGTGGCGCACCGACCCGGACCTGTGCTGCCAGGTCAACAAGGTGCAGCCCCTGGAAGACGCCAAGGAAAACTACGACCTGTGGATTTCCAGCCTGATGGGCTGGCAGACCGAGCACCGCGCCGGCCTGGAAATCTTCGAGGAGCGTCGCGGCATGATCAAATTCAACCCGATGATCGACGTCACCCGGGAGCAGCGCGACGCCTACATCGCCGACCACGACCTGCCGTTCCACCCGCTGGTCGAGGAAGGCTACCACTCCATCGGCTGCAGCCACTGCACCTGGAAGGGTGAGGGCCGCGAAGGCCGCTGGCAGGGTTCCAGCAAGACCGAGTGCGGCATTCACCTCTAAGCGCACCGCGCGCTGGAAAAAACGGGCTTCGGCCCGTTTTTTTTTGCTGTTTGATACGTCCGGAGGGGGGCACCGGTGAGGGCGTACCGGCTCCTTTCCCAGGTCGCAGGAAAGAATCGACCATGTCGATGGTTTTCATGCAGCTTAATCATTTTCAAGCATCGTTACGCCCCTCTATATTCGTTTTCAGGCCCTCTTCATCGGTTCCCATCACACAACAAAAGAGGAGCGCGACACGATGAAGGCAACAACGATCCCCGCCTCGGGCGCTGATCACTCCGAAAACGACCGGCCGGTTCTCATGCTGCTGCCCGGCATGGTGTGCAACGGTCGCGCCTGGCGTCACCAGGCCCGCCACCTGGCGGGCCGCTGCGAACCGCGCGTCGCCGACTACGGCGACGCCCGCCATATGACCGACATGGCCCGGGCCGTGCTCGCCCAGGCCCCGGAGCGCTTTCTGCTGGCCGGCCATTCCATGGGCGCCCGGGTGGCCATGGAAGTACAGCGTCTGGCGCCGCACCGTATTATCGGGCTGTGTTTCGCCGGCACCGAATACGGCCCTTGCCCGGCTGGCGAGGCCGGACGAAGGGAAACCGAGACCCGCAACGGCCTGCTAGCCCTGGCCCGGGAGCAGGGCATGCCCGCCATGGCGCGCCGCTGGCTGCCGGCGCTGCTCCCCGAGGCGCGGCTCGCGGACGAGCCCCTGGTGGAGGAAATCCTCGCCATGATCTCCGAGCACTCCCCGGACCAGTTGGAAGCCCACATCGCCGCCGGCGCGGTGCGCCCGGATTCGCGCGCGGTGCTGTGTTCCATCACCGCGCCTACCTTGCTGTTGGCGGGCGCCGAGGACCGGCTGCGGCCGTCGGCTGCCCACCGGGAAATGGCCGACCTGATTCCCGGTGCCCGGCTGGTGGAGATCCCCGGCGCCGGGCACATGCTCACCATGGAAAACCCCGAGGCCGTCAACGCCGCCCTGGATGAATGGGTCGCGGCGTGTCGGCCGTTTTGTTCCCGAGGGGCGGCGCCTACCCCGGCCCGCCCCGTCAATGTCGACTAAAAACAAGAGGACATGACGATGACCGAAGCCACTACCGTTAACGGCAACCCGGAACGCATCGCCGCCCTGCGCCAGGCCAATCGCGTGGGCAGGCTGCATCACCACGCCTTCATGGCCCGGGACATGGAAGAAACCCGCCGCTTCTACGAGGACATCCTCGGCCTGCCGCTGGTGGGCACCTGGGTGGAGCGGGTCAACCCGGTCACCGGCGAGCCGGACAACTACGTGCACACCTTCTTCGAACTCAACGACGGCAGCTGCCTGGCGTTCTTCCAGTTCAAATCCGACCGGACGAGCCAAGACACGTCGGTGAACAAGTTCGAGGACATCAACCCCTTCGCCCACCACATCGCGCTCACCGTGGAAGGCAAGGACACGGTGCGCCATTTCAAGCAGAAGCTGGCCGACGCCGGTGTATCCGCCTTTGAAACCGACCATGGCTATTGCTACTCGATCTATTTCCATGATCCCAACGGCCTTCAGGTGGAACTGACCACCCTGGTACCGGCCACCGACCGTTTGATGAGCGAAGCCGCCGGCACCGCCCATGAGACCCTGGCCACCTGGCTCAAGGAAGAGGATATGGCCACCAACAACACCGAGCGCGGCGACGGCTGGGTGCGCGCATAAAAACAAAGACAAGAATCAAGAACCAGGAGATCTGAAATGAATACTGAAACAGTGCTGATCGTGGGTGGCGGCCCGAGCGGTTTGATCATGGCGCACGAACTGCTGCGTCGCCGGGTGCCGGTAAGAATTGTGGAGAAAAGGCAGGGGCCGTCCCACACCACGCGAGCGATGACGGTGCATGCCCGTTCCATGGAAATGTTCGAACACATGGGCCTGGCGCACCGGCTCGAGGAAGTGTGTCTGGAGTGCCCCGGCAATATCTACCATTTTCCCTTCCTGGAAGATCATCAGCATCCGCGTACCGATTACCGGAATCTTCCCACCCGTTTTCCTTTCTACTACAAGATCAACCAGAACGACTTCGAGCAGGTTCTGCGGGAGCACCTTTATTCGCATTACAGCATTCGGCCGGAGTACCAAACGGAGCTGGTGGGCCTGAGTCAGGGTGGCGACCGTGTTCATGCTTCGATCAAACGCCCCGACGGCAGCCTGGAAAAGCAGGATTACCCCTGGGTGGTCGGTTGCGACGGCGTACGCAGTTTTGTCCGCGAGGCCGCCGGCATTGAGTTTGTCGGCGAGGATGTGGCGGTCATGGCGATGATGGATGTTGAGCTGGAGAACGTCACTTTCGATGATCGCTGGATGAACTACTACTTCAATAAAGACCTGTTCATGAACTGCACCAAGCTGCCAGGCAAGTACTGGCGGATCTACATGAGTGAGCCCACCGGAAAATACGTGAACGCCGAGGACAAGAGACAGGCTTTTCAGGATGTGGCCGACCAGATCGGCATCGGTTTCAAGGTGGGAGAACCGCAATGGGCCACTTCTTGGAAAATTAGGAACAACATCGCCGAGAAGTACCGCAATAACCGCATGTTGATATGCGGCGATGCATCGCACGTCCATTCGCCCTCCGGCGGGCAGGGAATGAACGGCTGTATGCAGGATGCGTTCAACCTGGGCTGGAAGCTGGCCGCGGTCTACAAGGGGCAGGCGCCGGAACGGATCCTGGATACCTACGAAGTTGAACGAAAGCCCATTGGCGAGCAGATCAGCGAGGGGGCCATGGCGACCCACGAGATCGTCATGGGCTTCGGCGTTGAGCCGGCGGACCGGTTGCACCTGACCAAGGTGCCGGGCTGGGAGGAGCGGACCGTGAATCTGGTATCCGGCTTATCGCACACCTACCGGGACGTGGTGCGTCTGCCCGAGGGGCTCTCGGCGGTGGCCGGCCCGGAGGCGGGGGATCGGGCCCCGGATGCCAAGCTGCTTCGCGAGCCGCGGAAGCGGGTGTATGACCTTTGCCGGCATCCCGGTTTCACCGTTCTTGCGATTCCGGGCAAGGCGCGTGAGCAGGATCTGGCTTCCTTCTCGAGGCTGAGCCAGGAGCTGGAAGCGAAGTTCGGTGCTTCCGTGTCCGTTTTTCTGATCGCCGAGGATGAGCGGGCCGGCTTCGATATGGATCATTGCTGCGCGGATGAAACCGGAGAGGTGCTGGAACGATACGGGATTGGCGACGAAGGCCGCCTGGTCGTCATCCGGCCGGACCTGTTCATTGGTCTGACCTGTCTGCCGAAGGACGGCAACCTGATCGGCGAATACATGGAACAGTGGTTTCCGGTGCGGGCCCAGGCCGGCGATACGGCGGATGCGGGTGCCGAGGAACGCCTTGGCGAGACGGTTGGTTGAGACCATGAAGATTCATCACGTCCTTGTCCGTCAGCACGTCGATCTGCCCCGTTTCGAGGAAAGCGTGCGTTTCTACGAGGGTCTCTTCAACGAAAAGGCCCGGCTTCGGCTGACGCCGGTTGAAGGGGCGCTGCACGTGGCCCAGGTCGCCTCGGTCCTTCTGGTTGGCGTCGGTGCGGATATGGCCGGCGAGATGCCGGATGTCCGCTCGGCGTTTCTGGTGGACAAGCTCGAGGATGTGGTGCGCGACGTCGTCGCCCAAGGCGCCCGGCTGGTCGAGGCAATCACCACCATTGAAACCGGACAATACGCTCTGATTCGTCACCCGGACGGGCTTCTGGTCGAGTACGTGGAACACAACCGAAAGAATCCCAAGGATTTTGTCCTCTCCGAATAATGCTTCCCTTAGCCGCCTTCCGGGCGGCTTTTTTTGAGGAATGAATATGAAAACAACAAGATCAAAGGCCCGAGTTTCAATGGGCATGGCTTTGATGGTGGCGGCCTCGTTTGGTCACGCCACCGAATCCGGTGGCTCCGCCTACGCCCATGGCGCGGAGGGCTGGATGACCGGGATGCTGCCGCCCCCGGGCGACTATTATTTGAACTATCTGAATTACTACTCCGCGGACCGTCTTAATGGTCCCGACGGTAAAACGCAAATCGACGATTTCAGCATCGAGGCCAAGGCGAACGTCTTTCGTTATGTGAAAGTCACGGACAAACGACTGTGGGGAGCCAGTTACGCATTCCAGGTTCTGATGCCGGTGGTCGACCTTGAGGTCGAGGCGCTTGGGCAAAGGGACAGCCGCGCCGGTTTGGGCGACATCATTGTCGATCCTTTTATTCTCGGCTGGCACTTTGATGATCTGCATGTCGTGGCCGGCGTCGATTTCATCCTGCCAACCGGGCGCTACGACAGTCAGCGTTTAGCCAATATCGGCAGAAATTACTACACTATCGAGCCGGCGCTGGCCGTCACCTATCTGCATCCCAGCGGGCTCGAGCTGTCCGGTAAGTTCATGTACGACATCAGCTTCGAGAACAATAAAACCAGCTACGAATCCGGCGATGAGGTCCATATGGATTACGCGGCGGGGTGGCGATTTGGAAAGTGGTCCGCCGGCGTATCGGGGTATTACAACAAGCAGGTCACGGATGATCGCGTTTCCGGCAGAACGGTGGACCCCGACGGCAATCGGGGCGAGGTGCTGGCCATTGGCCCGTCGATTCAGTATCGCTCCAAGACAGCGATTTTCTCCGCTTCGTTCCAGAAGGAGGTCGACGCCGAGAACCGGCCCCAGGGTGAAAAAGTCTGGCTGAACTTCATTTTGCCGCTGGGAGGCTAGCGCCGGCGGGCCGGAGATTGCCGCATCACTCCTCCTTCAGCACCCGGCGGATCTGCTTGGCGAACGCCTGGCTGGCGGCGGGCACGCCGCCGCCACGCATCCACAGCAGCCCCGGCGTGCGGATCGGCGTGGGGTTCTCCAAGGGCACCACGCTGACGCCGTCGGTGTCGGCGATGGCGATCTCGCCGACGATGCCGGCCAGCTCGGATTTGCGGATCAGCTGGATCATGGCGCCGATGGAGTCCAGTTCCACCACCACCTGGGGCTGGGCGTTGGCGGAGCGGAAGTGCTCGTCGATCAGCTGACGGGTGGAGTACTGCGGCGGCAACAGGGTCATGCGCAGGTTGTTCAGTTCCACCATGCGCACCCGCTTGCGACTGGCGAAGGGGTGCCAGTCGGCCACCACCAGCACCATTTCCTCGTTGTAGAGCGGTTCGAACCAGAGGTCCTGGTCGTCCGGTGGCCGGTAGGCGATACCGAGATCCAGATCGCCGGACTTCAGGCGCTCGACGATGCGGTGCTGCGGCAGTTCCTCGACCTTGATGCGCAGGGCCGGGTAGCGATCAAGGAAGGCGGAAATGCAGGCCGGTACCAGGCGGGTATTGAAGCTCTGGATCACCGCCACGCGCACTTCGCCCTGCACCGCGTCGGTGGGCTGGTGGAGGGTGCTGACGGCGCCGTCGATCTGTTGCAGCGCCGGCATGATGCGGCTCAGGAAGGTGTCGCCGGCCTCGGTGATCACCACTTTCTTGCCGACCCGGTCAAACAGCCGGGTGTCGAGTTCTTCTTCCATCTGCTTGATCTGGTGCGAGAGGGTCGATTGCGTGACATGGCACTTCTCCGCGGCGCGGGTGAAGTTGAGGGTTTCCGCCAGGGCGGCGAAATAGCGCAGGTGTCGGAGTTCCATGGGAGTTTCTACCGTCGGTTTGGACCAGTGATGTTATCGATCATTTTTATGGATATTTATCACTTTCAACAACTATAGCCCCCTTCTACGCTTTGTTGAAATGTCACTCATCGGATGGATCAGAATAATGAAGATTGGTAAGGAAACGGTTCCCAAAACCGCCATCTGCACCTCCAACCAGGACACCATCGTGGTGCGCGGCCTGGACCTGTGCCAGGACGCCATCGGCAAGCTGTCCTTCACCGATTATTTCTATCTGCTGCTCACCGGCCGCCAGGCCACTATGGCCACCCGCGCGGTGCTGGACGCCACCCTGGTGGCGATCGCCGAGCATGGCCTGGTGCCCAGCGTGCAGGCGGCGCGCATGACCTACGCGGCGGCGCCGGAGGCGGTGCAAGGCGCGGTGGCCGCCGGTTTGCTGGGCTGCGGCTCGGTGATCCTGGGCGCTGCCCAGCAGGCCGGTGAACTGTTCGACGCCATCGACCGGCGCGCCCGGGAGCAGGGCGAGGACCTGGACCGCGCCGCCCATGCGGTGGTGTCCGAGTACCGCGCCGCCAAGCGTGCCATCCCCGGCTACGGCCACCCGCTGCACAAGGCCCGCGACCCGCGCGTGGCGGCGTTGTTCAAAACCTCCAGCGAGGCCGGCGCCGGCCAGCGTTACGTGGAGATCGCCGAGGCGGTGGAGAGGGTGATTCCGGACGTGGTGGGCAAGGACCTGCGGCTGAACGTATCGGCGGCGATTCCGGCGGTGCTGCTGGGCGCGGACTTCCCGCTCAAGGCTTTGCGCGGGGTGCCGATTCTGGCGCGCAGCGCCGGCCTGATCGCCCACCTGTTCGAGGAAATGAACCACTCCATCGGCTTCGCGCTGTCCTATCAGGCGTCCCGGGAAGTGGAATACCAGGGCGAGGTGCCCGCCGGTTTCGAGGAGCAAGGCTCATGATCAAGGTTCTCGAAGGAGTACGGGTGATCGAGCAGGGCACCTTTATCACCGGGCCCAACGCGGGCATGTTGCTGGCGGACCTGGGCGCGGAAGTGATCAAGGTGGAAAGGCCGGGCAGCGGCGATCCGTTCCGCGCTTTCAAGGGCGGCCTCTACAGTCCCCATTTCCAGACCTACAACCGCAATAAGCGCAGCGTCACGCTCAACACCAAGGAGCCGGAGGACCTGGCGCTGTTCGATCAGCTGATCGCCGACGCCGACGTTTACATTCAGAATTTCCGCCCCGGTACCGCCGAGCGCCTGGGCGCCGGCGAAGAACGTCTGCGTGCCATCAACCCGAAGCTGATCTACTGCTCGATCAGCGGCTTCGGCCAGGATGGCCCCGCCGCCGGCCGACCGGCCTACGACACCGTGGCCCAGGCCGCCAGCGGCTTCCTGGGGCTGCTGATCAACCCGGAGAATCCGCGGGTGGTGGGTCCGGCCATGGCTGATTCGCTGACCGGTTTCTACGCCGCCTACGGCATTCTCGGGGCGCTCCATGAGCGTCATCGTACCGGTCGGGGCCGGGCGGTGGATGTGTCCATGCTGGAAGCCATGTGCCATTTCAACCTGGATGCCTTTACCCACTACTTCGCCGAGGGCGAGGTGATGACGCCCTACAGCCGCCCCAGCGTGTCCCAGTCCTATGTGCTGGAGTGCGCGGACGGTAAGTGGATCGCGCTGCACATGTCCTCGCCGGAAAAATTCTGGCAGGGCCTGGCCAACGCCATCGACCAGCCGGACCTGCTGCGCGATGAACGCTTCAGCAGCCGGGAGAAGCGCATCGAGCATCAGGAGCAGTTGATCGAGCTGTTGGGGGAGCGCTTCAAGCAACGGGACCGGGCCACCTGGTGCCAGCGGTTGGAACAGGAGGATGTGCCCCACGCGCCCATGTACGACAGCAGCGAGGCGCTACGCGACCCCCAGGCCCGCCACCTGCAGCTGGAGATCAACGCGCCTCACCCGGCCGGCGGCGAATGGCGCACGGTGCGCTCGCCGGTGAGCTTCGACCACCAGCCGCCGCTCACCGTGACCGCGCCGCCGGAGCTGGGCGATTACGACGAGGCGCTGCGCTCGGCGGCCCGGTCGCGGCTGGTGAAGGAGGGCTGATCCGGCCCGTCGCCACTTGCATCGATGGCCGGGAACCGGGAAGCTTGCCGGCATGAAACGCCCCTTCCGATTCCTGGCCATCGTCGGCCTGTTGATCCTGTCCCTGGTCGCCGCCTGGCGCGGCGGCCTGCTGCCCGGCGTGCCGGCCCCCTGGCACGACGACCTGCGTATCCTGCATGAAGACCGGGACGGCACCCGGGTGATGGTGATCGAGCTGCGCAACACCGACACCCGCACCCGCTGGCACAGCGAGGGCGAGGACCATCGCATCGACATTCGCCGTCGAGGTCCCACGCTGTACGAGCTGGACATTACCTTGTTAGAGAATCGGATCGACCCGCCCATACGGCGCAATATGCATACACGGTTGCAGCTGGAAGCCGGCCGCACCGAGATCGGAGGTTTCCGCTTCACCGAGCCGGGCAAGCCGGTGCGGCGTCAGTTGGTGGAACTGGTGCTGCCATCGAGTGCCGGGTAATGTTCACGGCTCGTGTGCCCGCTTTCCCAACTTTACACGGTAAAGTGGAGCTTGCAGGCACGTTGTGTCCCAATGGGACACTGCTGGAAAGAAAGCGCTGGGGGAGGAGAGGCATGAAGGCCGCGATCATCGTGGAAGATCATGACGATACCAGGGAATGGATGACGACCCTTCTGGGCGATGCCTTTCCGAATATCAGCGTGACCACCGCCAGTACGGTCGCTGGCGGGCTGGCTGCCTTGCAAAAGGACACCTTCAGCCTTGCCTTGTTGGACATCAGCCTTCCGGATGGCAATGGCGTGACTCTGGTTGAGTGGTTGCGCCATCGCGCCCCTGATACTTATATCGTGATGGCCACGATCTTCGACGACGACGATCATCTGTTTACCGCCTTGCGCGCCGGTGCCCATGGTTACCTTCTCAAGGACCAGCCCCGGGAAAGGCTGATCGAGCAGTTGTGCGGGATTCTGCGTGGTGAGCCGCCGCTCTCCGCCAGCATTGCCCGTCGCATGATGCGGCATTTTCGCCAGAGTCATGAGCCCGAACGCGACGATACGTTGCTCACCGAGCGGGAGCGTGAAGTGCTTGGATTGCTGGCGCGGGGTTTCACTCGCACGGATATTTCCGCCGCCCTGGGTATCGCCGCCAATACCGTCGCCACCTATACCAAGAGTATCTACCGAAAGCTGGGGGTGTCCGGCCGGGCCGAGGCGGCGCTGGAGGCCGTGCGTTTGGGGGTGGTAAGACGGGATGGCTGACCCGGGGAATCATCAGTAATGGTTCGGCTGGGACCGGTTGCGCCACAACAACGTTTGCTTTTCGTGACCCTGATCGCGCTGTTCGTTACTGCTTTGGCGGCGGGGTACGTGATCAGTGTCCCGCAGCTTGGCGTCAACTGGCAGCCCGACGCGGCGCGCGATCAGTTGGTGGTCGAAAGCGTCTCCGAGGAGGGGCCCAACAGTGGCAAGCTGATTCCCGGCGAGGGCGTGGTGGCTGTCCAGCGGGAGGGGGGCGGTCTCACTCCGCTGTCGGCGGAGACCGTCCACGAAGATCCGGATTTGCTCTCCTATCAGGCCTATAACGCGCTCCTGGAGCAACAGAGCCGGATAGTCGAGGAGCTTGAGAAGGGTGAAATCACCTTCATCACATCGCAAGACAGGGTCGTAACGCTTACCGCCGCCACCCTGGTTGACTCCGACGCCCTTGGCTACTTCCTAATGAAAGCCGGTTACGGGTGGGTGGCGCTTTTGGTGGCGGTGGGCATCTGGGCTTACAGCCCGGGAAGAATCGAGACACGGCTGTTCTGTTTGTCAGGCATCAGCATTTTTCTCACCACCCTGACGCTGGGCACCTACGGCGGGCGTGAAATCGCCATTGATGGCGATGTGTTCGCCTTCCTGATGTCGATCAACCACCTTTCGGTGTTACAGGTCTGTGCCTCGCTGTCGGCTTTGTTCTGGGTCTATCCGATCCGCCAAGGCCGTTTCCCTCTGCATTATGTGATTCTTGGGGCGGGGGGGCTGGCCTGGCTCAGTGATCAACTGCAACTGACCGCGGGATCCCGCTATACGGTCTATTCCGTGATCGTGGCCGGCTTTATTTTCGGTGTGTTGGTGCTGGGGCGACAATGGTGGCTTACCCGCAATTCTCCGCTGGAGAGAGCGTCCCTGAAGTGGTGCGCATTGTCCGTTTTTTCCGGCTGCCTGTTACTGACTTCCTTGATTATGCTGCCGCCCGCACTCGGGGCCAATCGGGGTATCCCCTTATCGCTCAGCCTGATTTCCGTGCTGGTGCTGTATCTGGGGATGGCGGCCGGCCTGACCCGCTATCGGCTGTTCGACCTGGAGAGGTGGTGGTTCAAGACCTGGATATGGTTTTTCGGTGGTGTCCTGGTCGTGCTGCTGGACCTGGCGCTGATCTTTGGTCTCGGGCTGGCGGGGGAGATGGCCCTGGCTCTGTCCCTGGCCTTGGCAGGCTGGCTGTATTTCCCGCTGAGGCAGGCGCTGATGCGCCGACTGGGGCGAAACCGTGACAACAACTTTGATCTGGCACTGAAAAATCTGGTCGATAATCTTTTCTCAGCCAACAGCGCCGGGCGCATTCTCGCCGCCTGGCCGGATCTGCTGGCGCAGACCTTCGCGCCGCTTTCCATCACGGAGACCAGCCAGGGGACCGGCGGAAAGCCGGTGGCGGTTTCCAGGGACGGCGTACAACTCACCATCAGTGCCCTGGAGGCTGGCCAGGCGGTGCTGAAGCTGGAGTTCGCGGATGGCGGGCGGCGTCTCTTCAGCCCCGAGGATTTGCGTATCGCCACTCTGCTCAGGGCGATCAGCAAGCAGGCTCTGTTCACCGTAAGAGCACGCGAAGACGGCGCCGAAGCGGAGCGCCGGCGTATTATGCGCGATCTGCACGACGATGTGGGAGGCCGGCTCCTGAGCGTGCTTCACAATGCCGGCGATGAACGCCAAGTCTCTCTGGCCCGAAATGCGCTGCAATCGCTGCGGGACGCACTACAAGCCCTCGATCTGGACTCCTCGAGCTGGCTGGCCGATTGCATTCAGGATTGGCATGAACTCTGTTCCCAGCGCTGTCATGAAATGGGGGCACAGTTACAGTGGTTCTTCACCGGAGACATCGACCAGGATCAGGCAATCACCGTGCGCCAGCGCATCAATGTCAGCCGCATTATCCATGAAGCGCTGACCAACGCCTTCAAGCACGCTCGCCCGGACTACATCAAGGTCCATTTGACGGTTGATAGCTCAATGCTCCGTATGAATGTCACCAATGACGGTGTCGCTGGTAACCCTTCCTTGACGGAAAGTATCGCCCGGCGTGGCCTCAATAACATGCGAACCCGCTGCGAAGAATTGGGCGGCCGATTCGCGTTCGATATCCGTGGCAAGGCGGCCACCGTCGATGCCGTGATTCGCTTGGACGGCGACTGAGTCCTTCCTGCCCGCCAGTCCCTGAGACCGAGTGACCCCGTTTGGGGGATGGGGCGGCTGCTCCCCTCCGCCTATGCTGACTCCGCTTGCCCTGGTCCACAGGGCTCCATGGAACGACGCAGCGGATAATAGGGGAACAACATGAAAACCCGTAACCAATTCTCGGGGGCACGCGCGGGCGTGCTGGCGGTGGCACTCGGCGCTTTGCTGGCCGGTTGCGGTGGAGACAGCAGCTCCAGCAAGGGCTCGGCGGCAGGCCCGTCCGACCCCGGCGGCGGGGGTGGCGGCGTTGAGCCCACCGAGCTGCCAGCCCTGGCCGGGCTGGAAGGCGACGCCGACAACCAGGACCTGCTGTATTTCACCCAGCCCGAAGGCGCCGATCCGGGGTTGTACGCGGTGGACCCGGCGGCGCCGGAGACTTCTATCCTGGTGGATGATCGGGTGCTACTGGATGAAAACGCCTTTTCGCTTTCCTACGATCGCAGCTTCCTGCCGATCCACGAAGCCACCCTCAACGAGGACGGTTCGCTGTCCGATTTCCGCGTCGATCGGGTGCTCTACTTCGACAATCGCTCCCTGCTGGACACTAACGGCTTTCATACCGCGGTCACCGATGCCGCTGACCCGCAGCCCGATCCGGTGTCCTCCGAGGACCTGATTCTGCTGACCAACGCCATCATCCAGTACGCCCTGGACGACGCGGACCACACCTCGGTGCTCTATGAACTCAGCGACCAGGGCTGGTACCAGTTCCTGCTCAGCGACGATGAAAACACCGACCCGTTGCAACTGGCGGAGCGCTTTACGCCGGTGGCGCCGGTGCTCGACCCGGACCTGACGCGGGGCGCCGGCTATCTGGTGATCGACAGCGACGACGACAACCGCATTAAACGGGTCGGCATGGACCTGCAACTGGAGCCCGGCCAGGTCACCATCGAAGGGGTGGCGCCCGCCGAGACCGCCCGGGTGTTGCCGTTGGGCGGCCCGCTCAACGACGGCGCTCAGTATCTGGTGATCAGCGGCGAGGACAGCCCCGGTACCGGCGGGTTGTTCCTGTACCACCCGGGTCAGGGCGACGTGGGCACGCTCGAGCAGGTGGTCGACGGGGAGGGTGACCCGCTTATTTTCAACGAATCCCTGTTCCCGCCGCCGACCCCGGCGCTGCCGGCGCCGCGGCATCTTACGCGTAGCGGTGAAGTTCTGTTTTTCGCCATGCAGGGCAACGTGCTCGGCGTTGGGGATTTCGATCTGGTGCGCGTGGAAAGCGCGGAATGGCGTCTGGTGGCCACGGAAACCGGCCTGGGTGAGTTCGTCATCGCCAGCGGCGACCGAGTGGCGGTGCACAGTGAAGATCAGGTGCTCAGCTTCGCGCTGGACGGTTCCGACCGACGCGTGATCGACAGCGACGATTCCATGTTCGGCCAGGACATCTCCACGCCGGTGTTGGGCGCGCGCAACGGCTGGATTTTCTATAACCGCGACACCGGCATCGGCGGCGCCGACCGCTTCGCGGTGGCCAACCGGCTGGACGGCAGCGACCAGGTGGTGATCGCCGACGCCTCCTGGGTGGGCGCCTCGTCTACCGGCACCGCGCCTTCCAGCACCCAGCTCGACGCCATGGAAGTGTCGGAAGTCTTCATGCTGCGCGGCGGCTCCGAGCTGGCGGCCGTGAATGCCGCCAACCCGGACGTCGGGGCGGTACGTCTGGGTCAGCTGCCTGGAGCCGCGGACGAAGTGCGGATGTACGGCCTGGCCCCCGGCCCCCACCGTCTGTTGCAGGCGGTCAGCTCCGGCGCGCCGGAAACCCTTGACGTGCTGTACGTGAACACCCGCGAAGAGGATTCGCTGCGGGTGATCAGCGAGCAGTCCAGCGGCGACGCCGACCAACGTCCGGTGAAGGGCTTCTGATGAAAAACTCGACTCTCGTTCTGTTCTCTCTGCTGGCCGTGCTTGCCGGCTGCGGCGGCGACTCTTCCTCCTCCGGCGGCACCACCGCCGCCGGACCGGCGGCCGAACAACCGGGGCCGGAACAGCCCGGCCCCGGCACCCCCGAGGGCGGCGGCGCGCTGAGTGGCGCGGCGCAGAAAGGCCCGTTCCAGGCCGGCGCCACCGCGCGGCTGCAAAGGCTGGTGAACGGCGCCGTGGACAGCGACACCGCGGCGCTGGAAACCACCGTGGACGAACGCGGCCGCTATGCGTTCCCGGAAACCGGCTTCGTCGGGCCGGCGTTGCTGACGGTTAGCGGGTTCTGGTTCGACGAGGGCGAGGGCCAGTTCAGCGGTGAACCGGTGACCTTGAGCGCGGTGGTCTTCCTTGAAGAGGGCGAACCGGCCGCCGACGCCAACGTCAATGTGCTCTCCGACCTGATCAGTGAGCGGCTGATGGCGGAACTGGCGGATCACAACGACGACTATGCCGCCGCCCTGGCGTCGCTGATGCCGGACTACCGGGAACTCACCGGCCTGCGCCGGACGCCGGGTCAGCTGGACATGCTGGCCGGCTTTATCCCCGGCGAGACGCTGGACGTGGGTTTCTACCAGGAGGTGCGGGTGCTACCGCTGCTCAGCGCGGCGGTGGCGGAAAACGGGCTGCCCGCCCTGGAAGCGGGGCGCGCCGGCTTTGCCCGGGGCGGCGCCGATGACGAGGATGCCGTGGCGTTCTGGGACGCGATGAAAACCGGCTATGGCACCCTGCTGGCCGAATACCCGGATGAAGAATCCCTGGTGGCCGACATCCAGCAAAACCTGTCGGGCCAGTACCCGCTCAATGAAGGTGAAGGGTTTCCGCCGGCGTCCCTGGGGGCGCTCTCGGAAGCAGTGGGGTTCGCGCCCGCCTGTTCCCAGGGCCCCGACGGCGGCGAGGAAGGCTACCGGCGCGTCTGCGTGGACGCCGGGCCGCAAACCACCAGCCTCGCTTCCGGCGCCGCCAACGCCCGGGACTTTTACCTGGAGGCACCCTATGGCGGCTCCTTCACCGTGCGCCTCAGCCACGACGGCCAGGCGCCGGACTCCGACACCATCTTCCAGTACCGCCGCGCCGGCAGCAGTGGCCCGGGCACCCTGCTGGAAGAGTGCAGTACCCGCAGCGCCTGCACGGTGGCGTCCATGTCACTGCGCAAGGGCGAACGGGTGTATCTGCGCGCCATCGCCAACAGTGGCAGTGAGCGTTCCGTGTCGGTGGAAGCGATACCGCTCAGCGACGGCCACTGGCTGGAGCCGGTAATCATTGAGCCCTTCCTGGCACCGCACCAGGGCCAGGTGGGCAGCCGCGACGGCAGCCTGGCGCCCTCCGATTACGCGGCGGAAACCGCCAACAGCCACGCCCATTACTTCCTGTACCTGGGCAAAACCGCCGGACGCACCCTGGTGGTGGACCAGTTTCTCTGCGGCGACGCCATCCTGCCGCCGGGCCACAGCACCCGGATACTGCTGGTCAAGCTGTTGGGCAGGGACACCGAAGTGGTCAGCGAACGTTCGGTGCGCCGCTGTGAGGGCTTCCGCCATGACTTCGAAGCTGGCCAGGCGGGCCTCTACTACCTGCGTGTGCACGCCGATTACCAGCGCGTGTCGGGTCTGAGCCCGTCATCCGCGCCATACCGATTCCGTATTCGGGGGACTCAACCATGAACGCACAGCGTATCCCCATTCTGCCCCGCCCGCTGCTGGCGGCGCTGATGCTCGGCTCGCTGGTCCTGGTCGGCGGCGCCCGAGCCGACCAACTGGCAGGCACCTTGGGGGGCGAACCCCAGCGCTGGTACGTACTGTCCGGCGAGGATGGCGCGCAGGGCACTGCCACCTTCGCCGTGCTCGGGCCTGGTATGGTGCGTTACAGCCTGCAGGGGCACCTCGAAAGAACGTTCGCCACGCGTGGCTCGCTGAGCCTCGCCTTCACGGTAATGAACGGGCAACTGCTGGGAGCGCCCGAAGTGTCCTATTTTCCCAGCGACAAACTGTTCCCGGTGTACAGCAATGAAGGTGCCGGCGACCTGACCATCAAGGCGTTGGATAACCATGGCAACCAAACGCAACTGAGGGGCCGTTACCAGGGCATGCTGGTGCGCCTGGAAGGGGTCGGGCAGGCGCCCAACGGCAGCGATACGCTGACGCTGGATATCGAATTTGATGTGGGTATGACTAGTCGGTAGCCACCGGCCCGGGAGCCCGCGACGGGAGGGGCATGAGCGAGATAGGCCTTTGGGCGTTCGATGCCGCCGATCAGGATGTGCGACAAAACGCCGCATTCCCTTTCCCGGCCGGATCGCTAGGCTGGCGCGCGATCTTTCCATCCGGAGTACACCGTGTTGCGCCTGCCCGCCCGCGCCGATCGAGTCGGCCCGCTGTTCGCCCTGTCCCTGTTGATGCCCGCCGCCTGGGCGCAAACGCCCACGCACCGCCTGGAGGCGGTGGAAGTGGCCGACCCGGTGGACCAACCCGCCACGCCCACCACCACCGACGGTCGCCTGGGCCTGAGCGAGCGGGAGACACCGGCCACGATGAACACCGTGGACCGCCAGGACATCGAGCAGCTGGGCCTGCGCAATCTGATCGAGCTGTACCGCAGCGCCCCCGGGGTGGCCGCCGGCAACATTCCCGGCTCGCCGGCGTCGGTGTCCATGCGCGGCCTCACCGATGTGGGCTACCTGTTCGACGGGGTGCGCGTGGCGGACCCGTCCATGGTGTCGCGCAACCTGGATACCTGGAATCTGGAGAAGGTGGAGATTCTCAAGGGGCCGGCGTCGGTATTGCACGGTAGCGGCGCCCTGGGCGGCACTATTAATCTGGTGACCCGCAAGCCCGACCTGAGTGGCGACCGCAACGACGGCCGGATCGAGTACGGCAGCCACGACAGCCTGCGTCTGGGCGTCGGCGCCAACCGGGTGGTCAATCCGAACGTGGCGGTGCGCGCCGACCTGAGCCACGGCCGGAGCAGCGGCTATGTGGACGACACCGACTCGGAAACCACCGCGCTGACCACCGGCATTCTGGTCCAGGCCACTGACCGGTTGACCCTGAGCGCCGCCGTGGATCTGTACAGCGACCGCTACGCCACCCCCTACCAGGGTACGCCGCTGGTGCCGGCCAGCGTGGCCCGCGACCCCAGCGACGTGGTGTCCGGTGGCGGGCTGGTGCTGGATGAATCGATGCGGGACAACAACTACAACGTGCGCGACGGCAAGATGACCGCCGACAGCCAGTGGTTGCGCACCAAGGCGGATTACCAGCTCAGCGAGCGGTGGCGGCTGGTCAACGAACTGAGCCTCTACAACGCCAACCGGGACTGGGCTAATTCCGAGGACTTCACCTACAACGACGTCACCGGCGAACTGGATCGCGGCACCACGCGCATCAACCACCATCACCGGTTCGCCACCGATCGCTTCTACGGGGTCTACGACGGCCAGCTCGGCGAGCGCCGCCACCGCCTGGCGGTGGGCGCGGAATACCAGTACACCGACTTCGACAGCCGTCGCCGATTCGGCACCACCACCTCGGTGGACCCGTTCGATCCGGACCGCGGCTACCTGCCGCCCAACAGCCCGGCCAATTATGGCTCCCGGGCGGATTACGACAGCCGGGTTTCCGGTGGCGCGTTGTTCGTGGAAGACGCGCTCAACCTGACGCCCAACTGGGTGGTGGTCAGCGGCCTGCGCTACGAATACCTGGATCTGGATCGCGGCATCGACGACCTGGCCGCCGGCACCCGTGAGACCTTCGGGCAGACCTACGAGGATCTGTCCTGGCGGCTGGGCACGGTCCATGACCTGAACAACCAGGTGCAGGTGTTCGCCCAATACAACCGGGCGGCGGCGCCGGTGAGCGGCCTGCTGCTGAGCCGGGCCAGCAACGCGGAGTTTGATCTGAGCAAGGGGCGGGCCGTGGAAGTGGGCAGCCGCGCGGCCTTGCTGGATGACCGAGCTACCCTGACGGTATCGCTGTATCGCCTGGATCAGGACGACATTCTTACTCGCGACCCGGCCAATCCGGCCTTGTCCGTGCAGGGCGGCAGCCTGCGCGCCGAGGGTGTGGAAGTGGACCTGACCCTGCGGCCCCACGAGCGCTGGTGGGTGAATCTCAACGGCGCCTACAACGACGCGGAATACGACGAGCTGCTGGGCGCCGGCGGCGTGGATCTGTCCGGCAACCGGCTCACCAATGTGCCGGAGAAAACCGCCAACCTGAGCAGCGCCTATACGCTGGCGGCCCTGCCGCTGACCCTGGGCGGCGCGGTGCGTTACACCGGCGACTTCTTTACCGGCACCGCCAATGAATACCGGATCGACGAGCGCACCTTGGTGGACGCCTGGATCAGTTACCCGGTGGCCGACGGCACCCTGACCCTGCGCGGCCGCAATCTCACCGACGAGTTCTACGCGGACTGGTCCGGCTACAGCGCCACCCAGGTCTACATTGGCGAGCCGCGCACCGTTGAGATCGGCTGGACCGGGCGCTTCTGATGGCGGCCAATGGCTACGCCACGGCGTGGCGCTGGCATTTCCATGCGGGGCTGTTCACGGCCCCGTTCCTGCTGATCCTTTCGGTCACCGGCGCCATCTACCTGTTCAATGATGAACTGAACGACTGGCTCTACCCGCAACTGCGTTTCGCGCCCGGCGGCACCCTGATTCAGCCCGCCGGGAATCTGGTGGCGGCGGTGCGTGCCCGCTACCCGGACGCCACCGTTACCCGCATCGACATGCCGGTGCAACCGGGCCGCAGCGCCGAGCTGTTCGTAACCCCGAAGCAAGGCGAGCCGCTGCGCGTGTTCGTGGACCCCTCCGACGGTGCCGTGCTGGGCGACTACGTGTACAGCCATACCCTGGTGGGCTTCGCCGACCGGATGCACGGCTCGTTGCTGCTGGCGAAGGGCGGCGATGCCCTGGTGGAGCTGGCCGCCAGCTGGGCGCTGATTCTGGTGGTGACCGGCCTGTATCTCTGGTGGCCGCGCGGTCGTGGCGGCGGGTTCCGCTTTCGCCGCCGCCGGGGCCGGGCCCGGTGGCGGGAGGTGCACCGCCTCACCGGCGTGTACGCCGCGTTGCTGATCGTGTTCCTGATCGTCACCGGGCTGCCCTGGGCCGGTTTCTGGGGCGACCGTGTGCTGACACCGGTGAGCAATGCCCTGGGGATGGGGTACCCGCCACAACTGCGGCATCACGACGGTGGCAGTGGCAAGACGCTGCTGGATACGCTGGGGGAAGCGCCCTGGGCGCTTCTGCAGGCGCCGCTGCCGGCGGTGCCCGAGCCCGCCCACGATCATCATCATCACACCCTGGGCGCGGCGCCGGACACCTCCGTGGCGACCATCAACCGGGTGCACCGGGCTCTGGCCGAACAGGGTTTGCCGCTGGCCTACCGGTTGTCCATTCCCGCCGAGGCCGGCGAACCCTATAGCGCCTACACCTACCCGGCGCGTCCCCAGGGGCAGCGCACCCTGCACCTGGACAGCGAGGGGAGGGTGCTGGTGGATACCGGCTTCGCGGAATACGGCGCCATCGCCAAGGCGGTGGAATACGGCGTCGCCCTGCACATGGGCAATTACTTCGGGCGCGCCAACCAGGTCGTCATGCTGCTGGCGTGCGTGGCCATCGTCGCCCTGGTGATCACCGGGTTGGTGATGTGGTGGCGGCGGCGCCCGGCGGGCGGTTTCGGCGCCCCCGACGCGCCGCCGGTGCGCGCCCGTACCCTGGTGCCGCTGCTGGTGGTGGTGCTCGCGCTGCTGCCGTTGGCGGGGCTCAGCCTGTTGCTGGTGCTGATCGTGGACCGCTGTCTGGCGGCGGTGGCGGCCCGGTCCGGGGCGCGTTAGCGCGCCCGGGCCAGGGCCGGCTGCAGGTCCGGATACACCGCCGAGGTGGCCTTGATCACCTCGGCGAAGGTGGCGCTGTCGCCGTGTTCGCTGATCAGCCAGCGGGCCATGTCGTCCACCGAGCGGAACGACAGGTCCGAGGTGGCGCGGATGTAGTCCCAGCCGCCGGAGGCCTGGATGGCGGTGTCGCGACCGGTGCTTTTACCGATCTTGGAACCGGCGCTGCCGCCAAAGAAACTGCCCAGCAGACCACCACCGGGGACCTTTTCCATCAGCTTGCGGCCGGCGTAGGCACCGGCGGCGGTGCCCAGGGCGGAACCGGTGGCGGCGCCCATGCGCGCGTTGATGGCCTTGTCCACCCATTCGGCGGCGACGCCGTCGCTGGTGTAGGGGCTCAGGTAGGCGCCGCCGTTACCGGTGATCACCAGGCTCGGCGTCGCCGGCACGGTCTGGCCGGCCACGGGCGGCGCGGGTTGGTCCTGTCGGGCCGGCGTGGCCCGGGCCGCCATCAGCGTCTCGGCGCTGGCGCGGCCCTGGTAGCCGCGAATCATCACCAGGTCGCGCACCGGGCCGTCGTTTCCACTCCGCACCCGCAGCCGCACCGGGGTGCCCGGCTGGCCACGAATAACGCTGGCCGCCTGGGTGGGCCCGTAGCCGTGCAAGGATACCGGTTCCGCCTCCGGCGGCGAGGCCACCGCCAGAATCCGGTCACCGGGTTTGAGTTCGCCGTTCTGTTCCGCCACCGAGCCGGAGAAAATCGCCGTGATGGTCGGGTAACCGTCCTGGGCATGGAGGCTGGCGCCGATGGCGCCCGGCGCCATCGGCGGGGTGGTGGCGCAACCGCTCAACTGGGCGAGCAGGAGGACAGCCGGCAGGCAATGGAGCAATCGGAAAAGGCGTGCGGTCATCTCGTCGTTCCTTGGTGGTTCATTTATTTGTTCATTTTTTCCATGGTGCGCAGGGCCAGCTCCCGGCCCACTTCAGCCAGGGCCAGTGGCTTGTCCCGCTTCTGATACCCGTTGGCGGTGGCCACCCACTGGTAGTCGCGCCGTTCCTCCGGGGGCCGGCCACTGGTCACGAAGGTGGCCAGTACCCGGGCGTCGTCGGTGGCCAGCACCCGCACCCGGTAGCTGGGCTGGTCCTCGAAGCGCGGGCCGGCGGTGAGTTCCAGCACGTAGTCGGCGTGCTCCGCCAGGGCGCGCATTTCCAGCCGCGCCCGGTCCGGCGACAGCCGCGAGAAGGTGCCGTCCTCCAGGGCGTTGTCGGTGAGGCGTTGGGCGAGGCTCTGATCGATCACCCGCGCGCCGCCTTCCTGGAAGGCGCTGATCAGGCCGTCCTGAAGTTCGAAGGCGGCGCCGGGGCCGGCGTCCGCCGGGCGCGGGCCACGGGTTTCCGCCTGGGCGCCGGCGCTGGCCCGGCCTTTCAGGTCCACGGTCCCGCCGTTGGCCTGGCCGCTGATCGAGGCGCTCTGGCCGAGGCTGGCGCGGTAGTGGCCGTACCAGTCACTGACCCGGTCCGGCAGGGCGCGATTCCACAGCACCGCGATGCGGGGCGCGTCGAAGCGCTGGCGAAAGGCGGCGAGGATGGCTTCGGGCTGCCCCTGGCGGCCTTCCGGCCCCTGGCCTTCGCGGTAGGCCTCTTCGGTGAGCGGTGCCTGGGCGGGGGCCATCATGGGCGCGGCGTCATGGTCCGAAGCGGCGAGGGCGGGGCCACTGATCAGCACCAGGGCCAGCAGACCGGGCGCTTTCATCGGGTCTGCCTCACTTCCACGACGTATTGAAGCCGCTCGGTGCCGACGGATTTTTCCCGGTATACGGCGCTGCCGTTGGCGGGCACCGTCAGCCGCCGCCACACCGGCTCCGCGTCCGTGGGCATGCCGCCCTCGGTGTAGAACCGGGTGCGCGCTTCCACCCGGTAGTCGTAATCGGTGTGGTTACGCAGCTCCACCCATACCTGGGAGGTGCCGGTGTCGGTGCGCTGGATGCCGTGGCCGGTGCTGGTCAGGCGGATCACCTTGTTGGGGCCGATCAGGCCGTCCTTGAAGTTGCGGTTCAGGTCGTAGTCGGTGAACAGCACGGTGTTGTAGCCGTGGTCCTCGGTGCGCTGCTGGTACTCCTTCTTGCTCATGCCCGGCTGGCAGCCGGCGACGAGAACGACGCCCATCAACAGGGCGGAGATCAGCAGGTCGGACATAGACAGGGGCTTCGCGGTCATGGCGCGGTTCCTTCCTCCGGGGGGCGATGGCTGGCGAAGGCCAGGCCGTTGCCGTGGTCATCGAAATGCACGGGAACTTCCTGGTCGGCGCCGGCCAGGGGCTGGGCCTGCTGGTCGAGGAAGCGTATCCGCAGCGGGCCGTCCGCCGGTGCATGGTGCACGGTGGCCAGGTGCAGGCCGTCCGGCAGGCGGTGCCAGTAACGGGTATCGGCGCGGGTGCGCGAACGGGCGGACAGCCCTTCCGCCGCCACGCCGATGGCGGTGATGGTGTGGAAGCCGGCGGCCACCGCGCCGCCGGCGGCGGCGCTCAGGCCGGCCACGGCGCTGTTCTGGCTGGCGGCGGTGAGCACGTCGCCGGTGGCCTGGGTGTTTTTCTTGAAGCGCACCTGGCCCTCGATGATGCGGTCCACGGTGCGGCCGCCCCGGGTGGAGGCCTGGAAGAACACGTCCTCCGCCGGGAACAGCGGCTGGGCGTTGTCGCCGGCCAGGCGGGCGCCGTGGGCGCGAATGTTCTTGCCGCGCCGGTACACCAACTGGTAGTGGCCGACGCCGTCGGCCAGCTTGCGTGGGGCGCTGCCGGTTTCCACCACCACCAGCAGGTTGTCGCCGGCCTCCGGAATCGGCCCGTCCGGGCGGAACAACCGGTACTCCTGAAAATGCTGTTCGGCCAGGGTCGGGTTACCGTCCAGCCGCGCCGCCCAGCCGGCCAGGAAGATCAGCGAGGCGAAATCCGTGGTGTGCTGTTCTTCCTCGGCGAAGGCGTCCTGCAGCAGCCCGCTCAGGAAGCTGGCCCGGGCGTTGCCGTAATCGCCGTCGCGCAGGAACAGCAGCCCCCGGTAATAGAACACCATGGCCCGTTCATAGGGCTCGCCCTTGAAGTCCTTCTCGCCTTCCTCGTACCACAGGCTGCGGGCACGCCGCGCCGCGTCGTTGTCGGCGTAGACGCTTTCGATATTGAGGATCGCCTCGTCCAGGGCGGCGCGGGCCAGATCGTAATGGCCGGTGCGCCAGGCGGCGGCGCCGATTTCCATCAGGTTGAGCACTTCGTTGCGGCGGCCTTCCTCGAACAGCTCCCGGTACAGGGGCTGGAGTTCGGCGGGCTTGTCCGCCACCAGGTCCCGCTGCCCGGCGGACAGGTCACGGGTCTGGTACTGGGTGGGGCCGGTGGCGCAGCCGCCCAGCAGCGAGGCCGCCACCAGTGCCGCCGCGCCCCGTTTAGCGATAGAGCACATTGTCCTGGGCCGCCTTGCGCATTTCGTAGGCGCCGCTCCAGACGATGGTGCCGAGCTCCAGATCCACCATCTCGAAGGTCACCTGGTGGTAGCGGGAGCGGGTCTGGGTGTTCCGGTCGATGGCGTCCAGGGAGGCGATGCGTCCGCCCAGCCGGTAATCGCCGCCGGCGGTGGCCTGGGTCTTGCGGATGGTGCCGCCGTCCACGGCGCCGTCACGCTTGAGCTGGCGTTCCTTCTCCACCATGTCCGCGTAGTGGCGGCCCACGAACACCATGCGGCCGTTGGCGGCCCGGTTCAGCTCTACCCGCAGCCGGTCGGTAAGCAGGTTGGTGTTGATGATCGAGCTGCTCTCGTTGCGGAAGTATTCATTGTCGATGATGATGCGCGGCGGCGTGGCGCGGGCCGCCAGAATCCGGTTGGCGAGCATGTCGCGCATCATCTCGTCGGTCATCGCCACCACGTCCTGGGATTCGATGCCCACGCCTTGCACCCGGCCGGTGGACTGCGGGTCCTCGTACACCGTGGCCTGGCCACGTACATTGTCCACCTGGCTGGGCGCGCAGCCCGCCAGCAGGGCCACGGCCACCGCCGCCGCGCTCAGGGTCCGGATCGTCATGCTCCGCCTCTCGTCGTCTTCGTGTTGGGGGAAGGGTCAGGCGGAATGCTAGACAGGCCGCGCATCGCCGGCATGCCCCATATGGGGTATACGGCCCGACCGGTGTGACCCGGGGCGGCCGCTGTGCCATACTCCGCCGGCTTTTCGACCCCCATTCCTTACTTGGCTGGACTCCAACCTTGCTCACCACCGCCAACATCACCATGCAGTTCGGCGCCAAGCCGTTGTTCGAGAACGTGTCCGTGAAATTCGGGGACGGCAACCGTTACGGCCTGATCGGCGCCAACGGCTGCGGCAAATCCACCTTCATGAAGATTCTCGGCCGCGATCTGGAACCGTCCGCCGGCAACGTGTCCAAGGAAGCCAACGAGCGCATCGGCAAGCTGCGCCAGGACCAGTTCGCCTACGAGCAGTATTCGGTGGTGGACACCGTGATCATGGGCCATGAAGAACTGTGGGCGGTGAAGGAAGAGCGCGACGCCATCTACGCCAAGGCGGAGATGAGCGAGGAGGACGGCATCCGCGCCGGCGAGCTGGAAGCGGAATTCGCCGAGCTGGACGGCTACACCGCCGAGTCCCGCGCCGGCGATCTGCTGCTCGGCGTGGGCATTCCCGTGGAGCAGCATTTCGGGCCGATGAGCGAAGTGGCGCCGGGCTGGAAACTGCGCGTGCTGCTGGCCCAGGTGCTGTTCTCGGACCCGGACATCATGTTGCTGGACGAGCCCACCAACAACCTGGACATCAACACCATCCGCTGGCTGGAAGACGTGCTCAACCAGCGCCAGTGCACCATGATCATCATTTCCCACGACCGCCACTTCCTGAACAGCGTGTGCACGCACATGGCGGATCTGGACTACGGCGAGCTGCGCGTCTATCCGGGCAACTACGACGAGTACATGACCGCCGCCACCCAGGCCCTGGAGCGCAAGCGCGCCGACAACGCCAAGAAGAAGGCGCAGATCGCCGACCTGCAGCAGTTCGTCAGCCGCTTCTCCGCCAATGCGTCGAAATCCAAGCAGGCCACGTCCCGCGCCAAGCAGATCGACAAGATCAAGCTGGAAGAGATCAAACCCTCCAGCCGCCAGAACCCCTACATCGTGTTCGAGCAGGACAAGAAGCTGTTCCGCAACGCCCTGGAAGTGAAGAGCCTGGCCAAATCCTTCGACGAAGAAGAGCTGTTCTCCGGCCTGGACCTGCGCGTGGAAGTGGGCGAGCGCATCGCCATCATCGGCCCCAACGGCGTCGGCAAATCCACCCTTCTGCGCTGCCTGGTGGGTGACCTGGATCCCAGCGCCGGCGAGGTCAAATGGTCCGAGAACGCCACCCTCGGCTACTACGCCCAGGACCACGCCGCGGATTTCGAGAAGAAGCTGAACCTGTTCGACTGGATGAGCCAATGGGGCAAACCCAGCGACGACGAGCAGGTGATTCGCGGCACCCTGGGCCGCCTGCTGTTCTCCTCCACGGAGATCAACAAAACCGTCAACGTGATCTCCGGGGGCGAGCAGGGCCGCATGCTGTTCGGCAAGATCATGCTGCAGCGCCCCAACATCATGCTGCTGGACGAGCCCACCAACCACCTGGACATGGAGTCCATCGAGTCGCTCAACCTGGCCCTGGAAAATTACCCCGGCACGCTGCTGTTCGTCAGCCACGACCGGGAGTTCGTATCGTCCCTGGCCACCCGCATCATCGAGCTGACCCCCACCGGCATCGTCGATTTCCACGGCAGCTACGAGGACTACCTGAAGAGCCAGGGCGTGGCGTAAGCGGCTGGAAAGCGTTTGATAGGCAATTCATGAATTGCTTTCGGCGATTCTTGCCTCTCTGCTTTTTGGAAAGCAACAAGTAAATTGCTTGATATGTAATAAGAAATCTATATATTTCTTATTAAGCAGAAAGCAACTCAGGAGATGCTTTCATGGCTTCTCTTCGTCAGCAGATCAAACAGCGCCGTAAGGCGCTCGGCTTGCGCCAGGAGGACATGGGCCAACGGATTGGCATGCTCCGGCAGCAATATCAGTACCTGGAAGCCAAGGGTAACCCCCGCCTGGACACCCTGGAGCTGGTGGCCAAAGGGTTGGACAGCGAAGTGATGCTTATTCCCAGGGAAAAACTCCTTGAGGTGCGGGCGTTGCTGGACGGCAAGGGGCGGTTGACCCAAAGCGAGGCGTACGGCCAAGTCGGCAAGCCCACCCCGTCCATCGTCGAGGACCCGTGGGCCGGGCTTCTGGACGACGACCCATGAACGAGGCCCGGGTTCTCGCGCTTTCGTTGCACGGTCACCTGGTGGGTTATCTGGTGGGGGCCAGGGACGGTCGCAATATCCTGGCCTTCGATGCCGGCTTCCGGGACGATCCGCTTCGCCCGACCCTTAGCTTGATCACCAGCCCTGTCTTCCCAAACTCGCAGCCATTACTGTCCACACCCTGGGTGACCCGGCAGAGGCTTCACCCGGTGTTGTCCAACCTGCTCCCGGAAGGGGCGTTGCGGGCGTTTATCGCGCAATCGCTCAAGATTCACGAGAACAATGAATTCGAGATGATGGCTTATCTCGGCGGTGATCTGCCCGGCGCCCTTGTCGCCCAACCGGTGGATCCGGATGATCTGCCGCCGGGTCTGAAAGCGGAGTTGGGCAAGGTCGTTCCTTTGACGCTGGTGCCGGGGAAGGGCGAAAAGAAATTCTCGCTGGCCGGCGTGCAAATGAAATTTTCCATGAGGGAGCGGGATGGCCGCTTCAACGTGGCGGTCGGCGATGAACTGGGTGATTGGATTATCAAGACACCCTCGACCGCCCATCGTCGGGTTCCCGAGAATGAATACAGCGCCATGATGCTGGCCGCGATGGTTGGCGTGGAGATTCCGGACATTCGACTGGTGTCGCTGGATAAACTGGACAACCTTCCCGATATCAACCTGCCCGACGAAGAACTGGCGTTCGCCATCCGCCGTTTCGACCGCGACGGCGCGGAGCGAATCCACATGGAGGACTTCGCCCAGGTTCTGGTCAAGTACGCCCACGAAAAACACGGATCCGCCAACTACGAACAGATTGGTCGTATCGTGTATCAGTATTCCGGGCAGGCGCTGACGGATGTTCAACAGCTGGCCCGGCGCTTGTTAAGCAATGCGCTTCTGGCAAATGGTGATGCCCACCTGAAGAACTGGAGCCTGTTGTACCAGGACCGGCTGACCCCCACTCTGGCCCCTGCCTATGACATCGTCGCCACCCGTGCCTATATCGCCAACGAGCGAGAGTTCGCCTTGAACCTGGGCAAGACCAAATCCTGGTATGAGCTGACGCTGGTGCATTTTCAGGCCTGGGCATTGAGAGCCGGTGTGCCCTGGCGCGCGATCCGGCCGGTCTTGCTGGACGTTATGGAGAAGGCGCGAACTCTCTGGCCGGCGGCGCTGGATGACCTGCCCATGGACCAGGGACACAAGCAGATGCTGCGGGCCCATTGGCGCGCGCTCCACAAGGACTTCCGTCTTTGATAGCGCATGGAACCCGATAGCGTTGCCGTGCAGCGCTCCCGGCGGACACTTGTGGTATGGTCCCTGAAACAAAGGTTTCACGCCCACCGTTTCAGGGAACCCGATGCAATCACTGGATGAGCGTCTGCGCGCCCGCTACCCGGAGCTGTCCCCCCAGGAACGGCGGGTGGCGGACTTTATCCTCGACCACTACGACGACCTGATCAGCTACAACAGCGCCGAGCTGGCGCGGCTGAGCGGGGCGTCCAAGCCCACCGTCAGCCGCCTGTTCAAGCGGCTCGGCTACAGCGGCTACAAAGCCCTGCGCGACGAGCTGCGCGCCCTGCGCCAGAGCGGTGTGCCGCTGGCGGACGCCCGCACCCTGGCGGACGGCGACACCCTGCCGGCCCGCCATTTTCAGCAGGAGCTGGCCAACCTGAACCGCTGCCTGGCCGGGCTGGACGCCACTCGCTTGGGGGAGGCGGCGGCGGCCCTGGCCACCGCCGGCCAGGTGCTGATCGTCGGCCAGCGCAACGCTTATCCGGTGGCGCTGCACCTACGCCAGCAGCTGATTCAGGCCCGCGGGCGGGTGCGCTTGGCGCCGCAGCCGGGGCAGACCCTGGCGGAAGAACTGGCGGACCTGACCCCGGACGACGTGGTGGTGGTGGCGGCGTTCCGCCGCCGGCCCCGGCTGACCGCGCCGCTGCTGAAAAGCCTGAAGCAGCGGCAGGTTCCGGTGCTGCTGCTGTGCGAGCCGGAAGCCCGGGAGCTCACGGCCCTGGCCCGCTGGCCCTTCCCGGTGCCGCTGGACAGCCTGTCCGCCTTCGACAGCTACGCCGCCGCCATGAGCCTGGCCAGCCTGCTGGCCAACGCGGTGCTGCACCAGGCACTGGCCGCCGGTCGCCGGCGCATCCATGGCATCACCGACCTCTACGGCGAACTCGACGAACTGGAAAAGCCCTCCCGCTAGCGGCGCCCCGGCGGCTCGATGACCTTCCTGTCACAGGCATTGGAACAATTGTTTCTTGTGTGTATTATTGAAACTATTGTTCCTTAATCCAAGCCGTCCCCCCAACTTGCTGTAGGAGCGGCTTCAGCCGCGATGCCGTTACCGCCACAGAGGACGCCATGCTGGACATCAACCAGTTCGACCAGATCAACCCACCGGCCCGTCTGCTGATGGGGCCCGGCCCGATCAACGCGGACCCCCGGGTGCTGCGTGCCATGGCCGCCCAGCTGGTGGGCCAGTACGACCCGTCCATGACCGGCTACATGAACGAGGTGATGGCGCTCTACCGGGCCCTGTTCCGCACCGATAACCGCTGGACCATGCTGGTGGACGGCACCTCCCGGGCCGGCATCGAGGCGATTCTGGTGTCGGCGATCCGCCCCGGTGACCGGGTGCTGGTGCCGGTGTTCGGGCGCTTCGGCCATCTGCTCTGCGAGATCGCCCGCCGCTGCCGGGCGGAGGTGCACAGCATCGAGGTGCCCTGGGGGGAGGTGTTTGAACCCCAGGCCATCGAGGACGCCATCAGGCGCGTCAAACCCCGCCTGCTGCTCACCGTGCAGGGCGATACCTCCACCGGCCAGTTGCAACCGCTGGCGGAGCTGGGCGACATCTGCCGCCGCCACGGCGTGCTGTTCTACACCGACGCCACCGCCTCCTTCGGCGGCAATACTCTGGAAACCGACGCCTGGGGCCTGGACGCGGTGTCCGCCGGCCTGCAGAAGTGCCTGGGCGGCCCGTCCGGCAGCGCCCCGGTTACCCTGGGCCCGAACATGGAAGAAGTGATCCGTCGTCGCCAGCACGTGGAGGAGGGTATTCGCACCGAGGCCCACCGGGACGGTGACGACGAGCGGGTCGCCTCCAACTATTTCGACCTGGGCATGGTGATGGACTACTGGGGCCCGGAACGCCTCAACCACCACACCGAGGCCACCAGCATGCTGTTCGCCGCCCGCGAATGCGCCCGGTTGATCCTTCAGGAAGGCCTGGACCAGACCATCGCCCGCCACGCTCTGCACGGCACCGCCTTGCTGCGGGGAATTCAGGGAATGGGCCTGGAGACCTTCGGCGACCTGGAACACAAGATGAACAACGTGCTGTGCGTCAGGATCCCCGACGGCATCCCCGGCGAGCCGGTGCGCGGCCTGCTGCTCAACGACTTCGGCATCGAAATCGGCACCTCCTTCGGCCCCTTGCAGGGCAAGATCTGGCGCATCGGCACCATGGGCTACAACGCCCGTAAGGACTGCGTGTTGCAGACGCTCACCGCCCTGGAAGCGGTGCTGCGGCGCCTTGGCTTCCGCACCGCCGACGGCGGCGGTGCCCAGGCCGCCTGGGACTACTACGACCAGCAAGCGGCGGACGCCTCATGACCGCGGCCGCCATGACCCCGGACCAGGCCCGCGCCGCCGCCGAGAGGGTAATGGCCCGCTGTGACCAGCTGGCCGCCATCAGCGAAACCCCGGACGCGCTCACCCGCGTCTATCTGTCGCCGGAGCACAAGCGCGCCAACGCCCTCGCCGGGGATTGGATGCGCCAGGCGGGCATGACCGTCCACCAGGACGGCGCCGGCAATATCTGCGGCCGCTATGAAGGCGCCACGGCGGGCGCACGGGCCCTGCTGCTGGGCTCGCACCTGGACTCGGTCCGCGACGCCGGCCGCTACGACGGCCCGCTCGGCGTGCTCACCGCCATTGAAACCGTGCACCACCTGCACCGGCAAAATGTCCGCCTGCCGCTGGCCATCGAGGTGGTGGGGTTCGGCGACGAGGAGGGCGTCCGCTTCGGCATTACCCTGTTGGGCAGCCGGGCCCTGGCCGGCACCTGGCCGCAAGGCTGGCTGGACCAGGAGGACGGCCAGGGCATCCGCCTCGCCGACGCCCTGCGCGAGTTCGGCCTGGACCCGCACCGGGTGGCGGACGCCGCCCGCCCGGTGGACGACATCGCCGCCTACCTGGAACTGCACATCGAGCAGGGCCCCTGCCTGGAGCAGGCCGACCGGGCCCTGGGCGTGGTCACCGCCATCAACGGCGCGCGCCGGCTGAACTGCACGTTCACCGGGCAGGCCGGCCACGCCGGCACCGTGCCCATGGGCCAGCGCCGCGACGCCCTGGCCGGCGCCGCCGAATGGATGACGGAAATTGAACAGGTCACGCGCCAAGCCGGCCCGGACCTGGTGGCCACCGTGGGTGCGCTGCAATGCCGGCCGGGGGCGGTGAACGTGATTCCCGGCCAGGCGCGTCTGACCCTGGACATTCGTGGCCCGGAGGAAGAGCCGCTGGAAACCCTGCTCGACGACCTGCTGGCCCGCGCCCGCGCCATCGCCGAACGCCGCCAGCTGACCTTCGACGCGGACGAGTTCTACCGCATCGCCGCCACCGCCTGCGACACCGGCCTGCAACACCACCTGGCCGAGGCCGTTTCGGCCGTGCAGGGCCACGCCCCGCACCTGCCCAGCGGCGCCGGCCACGACGCCATCGCCCTGGCCGACCACTGGCCGGTGGCCATGCTGTTCGTGCGCTGCAAGGGCGGGATCAGCCACCATCCTGGGGAATCGGTCACCACGGACGATGTGGCGTTGGCGGTTCAGGCCTACGCCCGGGCAGTGGCCGACATCGGTAATAAACGGTAGGAGCGGCCCTCGGGCCGCGATGCAAAGATGGGTGGGGCATTGCGCCCCACCTGATCAGGCCACGTCCACCAGCACCACTTCGCTATCGGCCTCGGCGCTGACCACCAGCGTGGTCTCATCCTCGATGGCCAGGCCATCACCGGCTTCGGCCAGCACACCGTTGACCCGCACGCGCCCCTTGGCCGGCACCAGATAGGCCTTGCGGCCCGGCGCCAGCGCATAGGTGGCCTCCTGCCCGGCGCCCAGCGCCGCCGCCGCCACCCGGCCGTCCGCCTGGATCGGCAGGGCGTCGCCGTCGTCGTAGCCGCTGGCCAGTACCTTGAAGCCACCGTCCCGGCCCGCTTTAGGAAAAGGCCGGCTGCCCCAGGTGGGTGGCAACCCGGTGGCGTTGGGGATAATCCAGATCTGGAAAATCCGCGTCGGCGTGTCCTCCCGGTTGTACTCGCTGTGCGTGATCCCGGTGCCCGCGGACATCACCTGCACATCGCCGGCCTCGGTACGGCCTTTATTACCCAGGTTGTCCTGGTGAGTGATCGCTCCCTCACGCACATAGGTGATGATCTCCATATCGCGATGGGAATGCGGCGCGAACCCGGTCTGCGGCGCGATGGTGTCATCGTTCCAGACTCGCAGATCGCCCCAATGCATTCGTTTCGCATCGTGGTAGCCGGCGAAGGAAAAGTGATGTTTGGTGTCCAGCCAGCCGTGGTTGGCACCGCCCAGTTGGTTGAATTGACGCAGCTCGATCATGGTTGCCTCCGTGGGCCGAACCCGAATGCCCGGCCATTGATGAGGTCTACTGTATAATCAGATCGAGAGATAAAAAACGGGCCTGATTGCCGAATAGCAATCGAATTCCCTGATGTTTTATCCGGGGCTGGCTGTGGGCGTGTGGGAGCGGACGTCCGGCCGCGAAATCGTTTGTCGAGCCCACCCCCAATCCTCCTTGTAGGAGCGGTTTCAACCGCGAATCGCTTCCTCACCTTTCCCTCACGCTATTTATTCATGCCACCGTCTTGTGTAAATTCGGAATCAGATCACAAAAACAAGCCGCCAGTCTGAGCGGTATATCGCCGGAATGGGATTCTGGAGGGGAAGGGATGCTGGATGGTAAGAGCGCCTGCGCGTTTATTGTATTACTCGCCGCAAAGGGCGGCATGCCTGATTTTCCAGGGTGCGTGGGGCCATAATGGCGACCATCATTCCCAGCCTCGGTACCCTTCGACGCATGACGCCTGGCGAACGCCGCCTGGGCCAGCGCCTGGAAACGCTGCTCGAAGACGACTACACCGTCTGGTACGACATCCCCCTCGGCCGCCAACGCCGCTACCCGGATTTTATCGTCCTGCACCCCGGGCGAGGTCTGCTGTTCCTGGAAGTAAAGGACTGGAAACCGGATACGCTCCGGCGTCTTACTCCGACGCACGCGGACATTCACACCCCCACCGGCCTGAAAACCGTCAGCAACCCCCTGGAGCAGGCCCGCCAATACGGCTTGGTCGCGATCAACCGACTGCAGCGTGACGACCATCTCAAGCAAACCAGCGGCCCCTTCCAAGGCCGGCTCTGTTTCCCCTGGGGCTACGGCGTGGTGTTTCCCAATATCACCCGCAAGCAATGGAACGAAATGATCGGTGAAGCGGAGCAGGACCTGGTGCTGCCCCCACACCGCCTGATCTGCAAGGACGAAATGGTCGCCACCGTGGACCCGGAAGCCTTCCAGGAAAAACTCTGGGGCATGTTTGAATACGCCTTCGGCGACAAACTCACCCTCCCGCAAATCGACCGCATCCGCTGGCAGCTCTTTCCCGAGATTCGCATCAACGCCCCGCAGCAAACCCTGTTTGATGAACCAGACCAGGACGAAGACAGCACCGCGACAATCAACGAACCGGTTATCCCCGACATCGTCCGGGTCATGGACCTGCAGCAGGAGCAACTGGCCCGCAGCATGGGCGAAGGCCACCGCGTCATCCACGGCGTCGCCGGCTCCGGCAAAACCCTGATCCTCGGTTACCGCTGCCTGCACCTGGCCCAGGCCGTCACCAAACCGATCCTGGTGCTCTGCTTCAACATCACCCTGGCCGCGCGCCTGCACGGCTTTATCGCCGAGAAAGGCATCGAAGACAAAGTGCACGTCCACCACTTCCACGAATGGTGCGGCCAGCAACGCCGAACCTACAACGTGGACCTGATAGACGGCGACGCCCCCTATTGGGAGCGGGAAGTGGAAAGCGTCATCCAGGCCGTGGACAAAAACCGGATTCCCCGCGCGCAATACAGCGCCGTGATGATCGACGAAGGCCACGACTTTGAGCAGGAATGGCTCAAGCTTATCGTGCAGATGATCGACCCGGACACCAACTCGCTGCTGCTGCTCTACGACGATGCCCAGTCCATCTATAAAAAGCGTAGCCTGAAGTTTCCGCTGTCCAGTGTCGGTATTGAGGCGCGTGGGCGCACGACCATCCTTAAGCTGAATTACCGCAATACTCGGGAAATCCTCCGTTTTGCCTATGACTTCGCAAAGGATTTCCTGAAGGCTCAGGATGCGGACGATGATCACATTCCGTTGATCGCCCCGGAAATGGCCGGCACCAGCGGCCCTCTGCCACAGTTCCGTAAGTTTGAAAACTTTAACGACGAAGCCAACTACATCGCCCGGTGCGTCAGAAAATGGCAAGCCAATGGCCAGCCGCTCAACAATATCGCGGTCATTTACGGCCACCATTGGCAGGCCAGCACCCTTCAACGCGCACTGAGAGACGTCGGCGTACCTTGCGCTTGGCTGAAGAGCCCCGCCGACAAAAAACGCTATGACGCCAATGCAAACAGTGTCGCGCTACTCACCCGGCAAAGTAGTAAGGGGCTGGAGTTCGACACCGTGGTGCTGGCGGGACTGGGTGGTTTGCAGGATGACGAAGAGCAATTAGAGCACGAAGTCAGGCTGCTTTATGTGGGGATGACTCGAGCTCGGCAGCGATTGTTGCTGGCGGGAAGTGGAGAGAATTGGTTTTTGGGCCGCTTGGGTGTGGTCGGAGCATGAGGTGACGGGTGCTGGCTTATTAAGGTGTGCTGCATGGCGATAATTCCGGCGGATATGAAGGAGAAGAATTATGAATAATTTTAAAGGGTGGGTGTTGAGGTTGCTTCTGGTGGGGATTGCTTGTGGTGCGATGGCGGAGGAGCCAGATTTAATCATAGAAGATGGTTATGTTCTGGAAATTTTTTCCGATGGTTCCGGGTCTCTTGGAAGGCAGTTTGATCCCAAGGCGACAATGAGCTGTAAATCAGCCTATTGTGAGTACAAAAGGAAAAATGCGGACTCTAGAACAACTTTTAGGGACACCTGGTCATTTCAAATAAAAAAAGACGCGATGAGTGATGAAAAAACAATCACGCTTACGAGGAAGCCACATGAAATAAGCGAGGAATTTGGTGAAATAGAATTTAATAGCGATATCTATTTGTGGATTAATTTAAGAAGGGCGTCCAGGGAGATGTTGTGTGTTGCAGGGCATGACTATTCAGGCTTGACCGCGATGATAAGAGTGGATAGTGCAAAACCGATGAAGACCAATGAGAATGGATGTGTGTTGCTTTCATCTGCTTTGAATAAACAGTTAGTGTCTGGCTCAAAGCTCGTCATTCGGGGATCCCATTGGCCGTACCAATCCCCGGAAACGCAAAATATAAGTCTTGATGGATATAAAAAAATCACGCAATTTTTGAGGGATAGGCGGACGTAGAGGTCCATGATTTCCTCATGGATACGTGATCGAAAAAGGTCGTGAATCCATGAAGCGGATCGAGTGAATTATATTTTCCGCCGCGAGAGCATGCCGAGCGCGGAAAGCACATTCAGCAGAGCGAGCACCAGCAATCCCGCGAACGCCCACTGATAGCTGTCCCCTGTCTTTGTCAGCACGACTACCACGGTGATGGCGCCGAGCGCACCGCCGATGCGCTGGACGATGTTCACCAGGGTTGTGGCGTCGCCCATTTGCCGGGTAGAGACCACCATGTAGGCGCCGGTCATGGCGGGCATTTGCGCCAGGGCCAGGCCTGCGCCACGCAATATCAGAAGCACGGCGAGCGCGTTCGGCGGCAGGGTTCCGGTGGCCAGGAAGGGGAGTGTGGTCAAGGCCAGCAGAGCCACCCCGGCCAGGCTGACGGCGGCGGGGCCGTGGCGGTCGGTGAGGGCGCCGGCGATCGGCAGGATCAGGGCGCTGCCGAGGCCCAGGGCCAGCAGGAGCAGACCGGTGGTGGTGGCGTCGAAACCGGAGCCGGTTTGAAAGTACAGCGGTAACAGCAGAAGGCCGGCATACAGGTTGGCGCCGGTCAGTCCGCAGGTGGCGCTGGCGGCGCGGAAGCGCCGGATCGCCAGCAGACGCAGGTCGAGAATCGGCGGGCGTTGTTTGCGAGTGGCGGAGAGCGTGAAGACGAGGATCAGCGTCAGCCCGACAACCAGTGTGGTGATGGCTGGTGCGTCGATCTTTTCGGTGCCGAGGCGGGTGGCTCCATACAGCGCGGCGGGCAGGCCGAGCATCAGCAGGATCAGGCCGGGCCAGTCCAGAGTTCGGCGCGGGTCTCGTTCGCCGGAGGGAATCAGGCGGCGGCCGGCCAGCAGCGCGAGCAAGCCCACCGGAACGTTAAGCCAGAACAGTCCGCGCCAGGAGGTCATTTCCAGAAGCGCGCCGCCGAGGCCCGGCCCCAACGCGGGGCCGAGGGCGATCACCAATCCTAGGGTACCCATCAGCCGACCGAGCTGGTGGCGCTTGGCAGTGGCGCCGATCACCGCTTGCCCGGCGGGCACCATGATGCCGGCGGCCAGGCCCTGCAGAAAACGGGCGGCAATCAGGGAGCCCGGGTCCGGCGCCAGGGCGCAGACCACTGAACCGCCCACGAACCCGGCCAGTGACCACCACCATACTCGTCCGTAGCCGAAGCGGTGGCCCAGCCAGGCCGCCAGCGGCAGGGACACCGCCAGGGCGATCAGGTAGCCGGTGACTACCCATTGAATGGTGGCCAGTGGGCTGTTCAGGTCGTCACGAATGGCGTCCAGCGCCAGATTCGCGACGGTGGAATCCAGCATCGCCATAAAGGCGCCGGCCCCGGCGACGGCGGCGATTTTCCAGATGCGTGGCGGGATCGGGGTGAGACTGGCCGCTGATTTGTTCATGGCGAAAGGTTGTCGTTGCCATGCGGACGAGTCAACGAAGCAGACCCCAAAACAGATTCACGTCGGCGCCGGTTTGCTCCGGCGCGCTGAATCCATGAAAAAGCCCCGGCGGGCGAACCCGCCGGGGCTTTTCAGCTCTCGGCAACGGTGAAGAGAAGGGTGGTTAAACCCGCTCGATCACCGTGGCAATCCCCTGACCCAGGCCGATGCACATGGTGGCGAGGCCGATCTGGCCGTCGTTGCCTTCCAGTACGTTCAGCAGGGTGCCGGTGATGCGGGCGCCGGAGCAGCCCAGGGGGTGGCCCAGGGCGATGGCGCCGCCGTTGAGGTTGACCTTCTCGTTCATCTTGTCGAGCAGTTTGAGGTCCTTCAGGACCGGCAGGGATTGCGCGGCGAAGGCTTCGTTGAGCTCCACGTAGTCGATGTCGTCGATGGTCAGGCCGGCGCGGGCCAGGGCTTTCTCGGTGGCCGGTACCGGGCCGTAGCCCATGATAGCCGCGTCGCAGCCGGCCACGGCCATGCTGCGGATCTTGGCGCGGGGCTTGAGGCCCATGGCCTGGGCTTTTTCGGCGGTCATCACCAGCATCGCCGCCGCGCCGTCGGAGAGGGCGGAGGAGGTGCCGGCGGTGACGGTGCCGCTGACCGGGTCGAAGACGGGGCGCAGTTTCTGCATGTCTTCGAGGCTGGCGTTGGGACGGATGGTTTCGTCGATTTCGCACAGCACTTTGCGGCCGTCGGCGTCGTGTCCTTCGATGGGCACGATTTCGTTTTTCCAGCGGCCTTGTTCGGTGGCTTCCCAGGCTTTCTTGTGGGAGCGCACGCCGAATTCGTCCTGCTGTTCACGGGTGATGCCGTGCATGCGGCCGAGCATTTCCGCGGTCAGGCCCATCATGTTGGAGGCCCGGGCGGTGTACTTGGACAGTTCCGGGTTCAGGTCCACGCCGTGGTCCATGGCCACATGGCCCATGTGTTCCACGCCGCCGATCACGAACACGTCGCCGTTACCGGTCATGATCGCCTGGGCGGCGCTGTGCAGGGCCTGCATGGAGGAGCCGCACAGGCGGTTGACGGTTTGCGCCGCGGTGGTGCGGGGCACGCCGGCCAGCATGGCGATGTTGCGGGCGATGTTCATGCCCTGTTCCTTGGTCTGGTTCACGCAGCCCCAGATCACGTCCTCGGTGGTGGCGGTGTCCCAGCCGGCGTTGCGTTCCATCAGGGCCTGGATCAGCAGCGCGGAGAGTTTTTCCGCGCGCACATTGCGGAACATACCGTTCTTGCTTTTGCCCATCGGGGTGCGCACGGCATCGACGATGACCACGTCTTTCGGATTCAAACTCATTTCAAAATCTCCTTTGCCCGTGCCTTAGCCGAAGAAGGACTCGCCCTTGGCGGCTTTGTCCTTGAGCATTTGCGGCGCTTCGTACAGCGCGCCCAGGTGGGCGTACTTGTCACACAGTTCCACGAAGGCCTGGGTGCCGATGCTGTCGATGTAGCGCAGCGGGCCGCCGCGGAACGGGGGGAAGCCGATGCCGTAGATCATCGCCATGTCCGCTTCGGCGGGGGAGCCAACGATGTTGTCTTCCAGGCAGCGGACGGTTTCGGTGCACATCGGGATCATCATGCGGGCGATGATCTCGTCGGCGTCGTAGTCCTTCGGCTCGCTGGTGACGGCGGGCTTGATCAGCTCATAGGTCTTTTCGTCGACCACTTTCTTGGGCTTGCCCTTCTTGTCTTCCTCGTACTTGTAGAAGCCGATGCCGTTCTTCTGACCATAGCGTTCGTTTTCGAACATGATCTCGGTCGGGTCCTTGAAGTCGTGGTCCATACGGTCCGGGAAGCCTTCCGCCATCACCTTGGCGGCGTGCACGCCGGTGTCGATGCCGACCACGTCGAGCAGATAGGCGGGGCCCATGGGCCAGCCGAATTTCTGCATGACCTTGTCGACCTGCTGGAAGTCGGCGCCGTCACGGACCAGCATGCTGAAGCCGGCGAAGTAGGGGAACAGCACCCGGTTCACCAGGAAGCCGGGGCAGTCGTTCACCACCACCGGGTTCTTGCCCATTTTCTGGGCGTAGTTGACCAGGGTGGCAACGGTTTCGTCGGAGGTTTTTTCACCGCGAATCACTTCCACCAGGGGCATCATGTGCACCGGGTTGAAGAAGTGCATGCCGGCGAAGTTCTCCGGTTTCTTGAGCGCTTCGGCGAGCCGGTTGATGGAGATGGTGGAGGTGTTGGAGGCGAGAATGGCGCCGTCCACTTTCTCTTCGGTCTCGGCCAGCACGGATTGCTTGATCTTGGGGTTCTCGACCACCGCCTCGACGATCACGTCGATGTCCTTGAAGTCCTCATAGCTGAGGGTGGGGCGGATGGCGGAGAGCACCTTGCCCATGCCGGCGGCGTCCATCTTGCCTTTGCTGACGCGTTTGGAGAGCAGTTTGGAGGCTTCGTTCATGCCCAGGTCCAGCGCCTTGTCGTTGATGTCCTTCATCACGATGGGCGTGCCCTTGAGGGCGGACTGGAAGGCGATGCCGCCGCCCATGATGCCGGCGCCGAGTACGGCGGCGTGCTTCACTTCGCGGGAGGCCTTGGCGGTCTTGCCGTTCACTTTCTTGACCTGCTGGTCGGCCAGGAACAGGCCCACCATGGCGGTGGCCTGCTGGGTCTTGGCGAGCTTGGCGAAGCCTTTGGATTCCACGTCCAGGGCTTCGTCGCGCTGCATGCCGGCGGCCTTCTGCATGGACTTCACGGCTTCCACCGGGGCCGGGTAGTTCTTGCCGGCCTGCTGCTGAACCATGGCCATGCCGGTCTGGAACGCCATCATCTGTTCCATCGGCGGCATCGGCAAGGGGTCCAGTTTTTCCTGGCGCTTGGCGCGGAAGTCGATCTTGCCGGCCAGGCACTGCTTGACCAGGTCGAGGGCGGCGTCACGTTCGTCGCCGGCTTTGACCACGGCGTCGACGATGCCCACTTTCAGGGCCTTGTCCGCTTTGTTCTGGCTGCCGGTGGCGATCCACTCCACGGCGTTGTCCACGCCGATGATGCGCGGGGTGCGCACGGTGCCGCCGAAGCCCGGGTAGATGCCCAGCTTCACTTCCGGGAAGCCCACCTGGGCGGCTTCGCCCATGACGCGGAATTCGCAGGCCAGGCACATTTCCAGGCCGCCGCCCAGGGCGAAGCCGTTGATGGCCGCCACCTTGGGCACGTCCAGATCTTCGAAGGCGTTGAAGATGTCGTTCGCCTGACGGGACCACTGGGCGATTTCCGCCTCGTCGTTGGCGAACATTTCGGTGAATTCGGTGATGTCGGCGCCGACAATGAACACTTTCTTGCCGGAGGTGACCACGATGCCCTTGACCTGGTCGTTGCCCTTGAGGGCCTCGGTGGCCTTGCTCAGGTCTTCCAGAGTGGCACGGTTGAACTTGTTCACGGACTCGCCCTGAAGGTCGAACTTCAGTTCGGCGATGCCGTCGTCAAGCAGTTCTACGCTTACGGCGTTGCCTTGGTAAATCATAACGATTGCTCTCCAGTCCCAAAGTACGCGGAGGGGCCGCGGGCGTGACCCGCCGTTTCATGTGAGTGTTTGCTCACATTTCCGGTCGAGCCCGCTCAGGGTCGCCAAGTATAAGAAGCACGGGCGCTTGATGTTAGCCCCCCTGTGTGACTTATGGGTCGTTTCCCTTGACGCAAGGGGTGGATACCCGGACGCTTGCCGCGATTGCCCCCACTGACGGATGTCATGACCGTAAGTTCGTACCCCCGTATTCGCCGCCGCCCGCCGGTGTCCGTGGACTGGCCGGGCGTGCCGCCGCTGCTGGCGCGCATTCTCGCCGGCCGCGGGCTCACCGCCGCGGATCAGTTGGAGCTGACCCTGGGGCGGCTGCCGCATCCGGACCACTTCCAGGGGCTGGCGGCGGCGGTGGCACTGCTGGTGACCGCCCGCGAGCAGCATTGGCGTATCTGCATCGTCGGTGATTATGACGCCGACGGCGCCACCGCCACCGCGCTGATGGTGCGCGGGCTGCAGGCACTGGGCTTCCCCCGTCCGGATTTTCTGGTGCCCAACCGGTTCGAGTACGGCTACGGCCTGTCGCCGGCCATCGTCGAGCTGGCACGGGTGTCGTTCGAGCCGGACCTGATCATCACCGTGGACAACGGCATCGCCAGCGTGGACGGCGTGGCCGCCGCGCGGGCGGCCGGCATGCGCGTGCTGATCACCGACCACCACTTGCCCGGCGAGCACCTGCCGGAGGCGGACGCCATCGCCAATCCACGGTTGGAGGGCGACGAATTCCCCGCCGCCAACCTGGCCGGCGTGGGCGTGGCCTTCTATCTGCTGATGGCGGTGCAGCGGCGGCTGGGCCTGAAAGGCGCGGTGGTGGATCTGCTCGACCTGGTGGCCTTGGGCACGGTGGCGGACGTGGTGCGCCTGGACGACGCCAACCGCATCCTGGTGGAGCAGGGGCTGCGGCGGCTGCGCGCCGGCAAGGGCAACCCGGGCATCCGTGCGCTGCTGCAGGTGGCCGGGCGCGACCCGTCGCGGGCGCTGGCGGCGGATCTGGGGTTCGCGGTGGGACCGCGGCTCAACGCCGCCGGGCGGCTGGCGGACATGTCCCATGGCATCGACTGCCTGTTGGCGGACAGCGTTTCCGAGGCGCGTCAGTACGCCGAGGAGCTGGACGGCATCAACCGGGAGCGGCGCGGCATCGAGCAGGGCATGCGCGACGCCGCCATGGCGGAGGTGGCGCGGCTGCGCGAGCAGACATTGCCGGCGGCGCTGTGCCTGCACGGCCGGGACTGGCACGAAGGGGTGGTGGGAATTCTGGCGTCGCGGGTCAAGGAAGCGGTGCATCGGCCGGTGATCGCCTTCGCCCCGGCCCAGGAGGCCGGGCTGCTGAAAGGCTCCGGGCGCTCGATACCAGGGCTGCATTTGCGCGACGTGCTGGACGCGGTGGCCACCCGTCATCCAGAGATGCTGCACAAGTTCGGCGGCCATGCCATGGCCGCCGGCATGACCCTGAAGGCGGCGGACCTGGAGGCGTTTCGCGAGGCCTTTCAGAAGGCGGTGAGCGAGGCGGCCAGCGATGATCTGTTCGACCCGGTGGTGGACAGCGACGGCGGCCTGGACGATCGCGACATCTGCCTGGCCACCGCCGAGCTGCTGTCCCACCGGTTCCCCTGGGGGCAGGGCTTTCCGCCGCCCCGTTTCGACGGCGAATTCGAGGTGCTCAACCACCGGGTGGTGGGCGAACGCCACCTGAAGCTGACCCTGGGCCTGCCGGCGGTGAGCGGCGTGGTGGACGGCATCCTGTTCAACGCCGACCCGGCCCTGCTGGGCGCCCGCCTCAAGCGCGTGGAGGGCGTCTACCGCCTGGAGGTCAACGAATTCCGCGGCCGCCGCGCCCCCCAAATGCTCTTCGAACACCTCCGCCCACTCCCCTGACGGGGTCGGACCACCATAACCCCTTGTTTCTGCTATAAAAAACTATCCCGAAGAGCGCCATCAGGCGCTTGAAGGGCTCTTTTCGGTGGTCAAATAGGGCAGATAAGCCTCCGGCTCGTCGCGCAGATGGCAAGTCTGGCCGGCGGTTTCGATCGGCCGGTTCCTGGCAATCGGGCCCTGGGCGTCCCGAAACTGCTCCACGAAGTCCCGGCTGCCCACGGCCAGCGCTTCGGTCCAGGCCGGATCACGCCCGTGGTCGCCCCTTTCCAGGGCTTCCTCCACCCAGTCCCGGTGTGCTCGGCGCAGCACTCCCAGGTCGGAGATGCCGAGCACGTTCATCAGTGCCCCGGTGTTGATGATGCGGTAGCGGGAGCGCGGCAGCTGGATTTCCTTGTAGCCACAGGTATCCCATTCGCGAGGGTGTCGCACCCGGCCGGCGCGGACCATATTGAGGTCGATGTACACCAGGCAGCGGCGCAAATGTTCGCCGGTCTCCACGGCGGTGGCGTGGTAGCGACCCTCCCAGAACGCCCCGCGGCGACGCCGGCGGCCATTGAAATGCTGGGCGGTCCGTCCGGCCACCAGTTGAATGGAGCGCCGGATCTCGTCATCGCCCTGGTCGTGGACCAGAAGGTGCACATGATTGCTGGTGGCGATGTAATTGAGAATCCGCAGACCGTAGCGGTGCCGCGCTTCGTACAGCCAGCGCTCCCACAGGCGGCGGTCGTGTTTGAATTTGAGCAAAAAGGTCTGATCGTGGCAGCGATGGGTAATGTGCCAGACATGACCCGACGTGTAATGACGGTTGGCGCGAGGCATCCGTTCCTCCTTTCTTTATGCTGATTTTTGACTAGTAAAAACCATGCACTAAGCGCGGACTGGGCCCTGTTTCACAAAAAAAGACATCCGATATCAGTGAGTTGCCGCGGTCCGACCCCGAGGGCGCGGTTGATGTAGGTCAAGAGAGAAGATAGAATTATGAATAATAATTATTTGCAAATGCAATTGTGTCTTTTTCTCTTTGATCAAGGGTCGCGACATGTTTGTGAAGGGTGTTTTTACGGCGCTCCCCGGAGCGTTGTGTTTGTCGTTGCTTTGCCAGTTCGGGTTGGTGTCGGGTGCGTTGGCACAGACCGCCACCAGTTACAGCCATCAACATCAGCGCGTGCGTGTTGCGCTGCCGGCGCAAAGCCTGGGGCGGTCACTGGCCGCGTTGTCGAGGCAGACCGGTACCGCGATTCAGTATTCATCGTCGGTGGGGGAGCGTACCGGCAACGCGGTGAACGGCACCTTGCCGTTGGAACAGGTGCTCAGCACGCTGCTGGCCGGCACCGGTCTGAGTTATCGCTTCAATGCCGAGGGCGTGGAAATCGATGCCGCCGACGAAACCCACACCATTGAAGCGGTGCAGGTGAACGCCGGCACGGGCCTGGAAGAGTACGCCTGGGGCGCGGCCAGCCAGGGCTACATCGCCACGCACAGCGCGTCCGCCACCAAGACCGACGCGGCCGTGATCGAGGTGCCGCAATCCGTGTCGGTGGTGACCCGCCAGGAGATGGACGATCGCGGCGCCGATAGCGTGATGGACGCGGTGCGCTACACCGCCGGTGTCAGCACCGAGATGGAAGGCATCGACAGCCGTGTGGACGACATCTACATTCGCGGCTTCAGTGCCGGCAGCTGGTCCAACAACATGTACCTGGACGGCCTGCGCATGCCCAAGGGCGGGCAGTGGACCACGCCACAGGTTGACGCTTACGGGCTGGAGCGGGTGGAGATCGTCAAGGGGCCCGCGGCGGTGCTGTACGGCCAGGTGGCGCCCGGCGGGCTCGTCAACATGGTGGCCAAACGGCCGTCCTTCGACCATCGCAATGAGGTGGTGCTGACCCGTGGCAGTTTTGATCAGACCGAAGGGGCTTTCGATCTGGGCGCACCGCTGGATGAAGCCGGCAATTGGCTCGGCCGGCTGGTCGGCAGCTATAACGACGGCGACTCCCAGGTGGACGAGACGGAACTGAGCCGCACCTATCTGGCGCCCAGTGTTACCTGGTTCCCCTCCGACAACACCGAGATCACTTTCCTCAGCTATTACCAAAAGGACGACGGCGGTTCCACGTTCCAGTTTTTGCCCCTGAAGGGGCTGCTGTATCCGGCCCTGGGGGGCTACATCGACCGCGATACGTTCCTCGGCGAACCGGATTGGAATGTCTACGAGCGGGAGCAATGGGCGCTCGGCTACGATCTCAATCACCGGTTCAATGACGTTTGGTCGTTCCGCCAGAACGCCAAATACAATCATGTGGACTCGTTATTCAAAACCGTGGTGTCCGCCACCTTCACCAACGGTGGGCTCAATGCGGATAACCGCACCATCAACCGCCGGGGTGTGAAAGGCGAGGGCGATCTGGACAGCTATGCGCTGGACAACCAGTTCATCGCCGACTTCGATACCGGCGAGATTCGGCATAACACCATCATCGGCGTGGACTACCTGCATACCGACTGGACCCACGCGCGATATGGCGTCACCGCCCCGATCACGCCCATCGACGTCTTCGACCCGGTGTATGGCGGCGCCGCCGGCTTCGGGGACAACATGGTCACGCAAAGTGATTACGATGTGTCCGAACGGCAGACCGGTCTTTATTTGCAGGATCTGATGTCCTGGGGCAACTGGCACATCACCGCCGGCCTACGGCAGGATTTCTACGACAACACCAACCTGGAGCGTGCCTCCGGGGATAACGCCGACACCGACGATCACGCCCTGACCTGGCGCCTGGGCGGTGTGTATGAATTCGCCAACGGGGTGGCCCCTTACGCCAGCTACGCCACCTCGTTCGAGCCGTTGAGCGGTTTCAACTCCACCGGCGGTGCGTTCGAGCCGTCCGAAGGCAAGCAATATGAACTGGGCGTGAAATATCAGCCGCCGCGCAGCAACACGCTGCTGACGCTGTCCGCGTTCGACCTGCGGCAGACCAATCTGGCGGCGCAGGATCTCAACCCGCCGAACGGCGCCACCTGCATCGACGACAGTACGCCGGGCCAGCCGGACATCAGCGCGTGCCAGCGTCAGACCGGTGAAACCCGTACCCGCGGCGTGGAGCTGGAAGCCAAAATGTGGCAACGCGAAGGCGCCAGCGTCACCGCCAGCTACACGCTGCTGGACACCGAGGTTGACGACACCAACGCCAGTGTCGACGGCAACGAAAAGCCCTATGCGCCGCGCAACATGGCCGCCCTCTGGGTGGACTACAAATGGCGTCAGGGAGTGCTGGCCGGTCTCGGGCTGGGCGTGGGTGCCCGTTACACCGACCGTGTTTACGGCGACGATGAGAATCAGTACGGCGTGGACAGCTACACGCTGTACGACGCCTCGCTGCGTTACGACATGGGCGCGGTCGGCTGGCCCGGGCTGGAGCTGGCCCTGGTGGGCCGCAACCTGAAGGACGAGGAATTCCTGTCGTACTGCAATGCGTTCGGTTGCTCCTACGGTTCCGCCCGCAACGTGAGCGCCAGCGTTCAATACAGTTGGTGAATGGAGAACACCATGGCCATCGCAGCCTGTCTGCTGCTGAGCGTTATCGGCGTGATGTTGCTGTATCTGTGCTCGCCGAATCAGCGCTGGCGGCGCCTGCCTCTGCGCGGACGTGCCTGGCGCGTGGCGGCCTGGGCGCTGGTGGCACTGGCCTGGCCGGCCTGGATGGTCACCCTGGAGGCCAAGGCCGGTTTTTTTGCCGCGTTGACGTTGCTGATGCTGTTGGCCGGGCTGCTGCCGCTGGTATCACTGCTGAAGCTCACCCGGGCGGCGCGCTGATGGCCAAACCCAAACCCGCACCGATCCAACCGCACTGGTGGAGCAAGACCCTGGCCGGCGGCGTGCTCGGCTTTTCCCTGGCGATTGCGCTGTCCGGACTGTTCGCCTGGCTGGGGCCGGGTGGCATCGGCGCGCCGGACAAAGTGCAGTTCAATATGTGGCTGGTGCCGTTCATCTGGATGACGGTGTTTTCGCTGGTGTATCTGTTTCGTACCGGAATCCGGGCCTGGCTGTGGCTGGGGGCCGCCAACGGGCTCGCTTTTCTCGCGCTGATGCTGGCGCGCCGGGCTCTGGAAGGGGGCTGATGTGCGCAGCGATGTGATCCGGACCTATAAAACCCTGCATACCTGGACCGGCCTGTTGGCCGGCATGATGCTGTTCATCGGCTTTTATGCCGGTGCCCTGACCATGTTCAAGGGGCCCTTGGACCGCTGGGCGGCACCACCGCCCGCTCAGCAGGACCAAGCCTGGGTGGGGCCCGAGCGCTGGCCGGCGTTGATTGAAGCCGTGGTCCGCGCTCATCCGAGCGCGGCGGAGGGCTTCACCCTGCACCTGCGTCCGGATGAAAAAAATCCACTGCCACTGGTCTGGCAGCCGGGCGGGCGTGGCCGCGATCCCGGTGATGCCAGCTGGCGCGCCACGCTGGACGCCGAAGGCGGACTGCGTGCCGGGGCCTACCAGCCCTCGGGCATGGCGGAGCTGATCGACCTGTTGCACCAAACCGGAGGGATACCCGGTCGTGGTCATCACTATTTTGGTGTGTACGCCATGGGAGTGGTCTGTGTGCTGTATGTGCTGGCCCTGGTATCCGGTGTGATCGTGTTGCTGCCCACGCTGGTGAAGGACTTTTTCGCTCTGCGGCCCGGTAAAAATCGCAAGCGGTTCTGGCTGGATGCGCACAATGTGGTGGGCATCACCAGCCTGCCGTTCCACATCATTATTGGCGTTACGGTGATCGTGTTCGCCTTTCACGACCAGATCTACGATAGCCTCGGCAAAGTGGTTTACGGCGACCGTCCGCTGTTTCAGGCGCCCCCCGCCGCCGGGCACGATCAGCCCCGGTCGCTGGACGGGCTGGTGCCGCCGGCCCGCTTGCTGGCAACGGTGCGTGATCACGATCCGGATTTCGAGCCCCGCGAACTGATCTATGCCGATGTGCTCGGACCACGGGCCTCGGTGCGCATCGCCGGCGAAAAGCCGACCCACATGCTGCGCGGTGCGGACCGGGGGTTCGTGGCCGTGGATCCCTACACGGGCGCGATCACCAATACCGACTATATGCCCGGCCACGAAAACACCTGGGTGGATCTGATCACCACCTTCTTCGCGCTCCATTTCGGTAACTTCGGAGGCACCTGGATGCGCTGGGTCTATGTGCTGCTGGGATTGGGCGGCGCGTTTCTGTTCTACAGTGGCAACCTGCTGTGGGTGGAAAGCCGCCGTCGCCGGCAACGCAAAGGCCAGGCCCCGGTCGCGCAGCGCCGCACCACCGAATGGATGGCGGCGGCCACCGTCGGAGTGTGCTGGGGCTGCGTGGCGGCGGTCTCCGCCGCCATGGTGGCGGGCAAGTGGTTGAGTGGGTGGGTGGTGGACATCAATCCCGTCTACCTGGCGGTGTACTACACGGTGTTTCTGGGCTCCGTCGCCTGGGCCCTGTGGCGAGGCGCCGCCCGCGCGGTGGCCGGGTTGCTGAGGTTCGCGGCCCTGACCACCTTGATGATCCCGCTCACCGGCCTGTTGGCGCTGATCTGGACCACCGGCCCGGTCTGGCTGCATACCTCGCCGGGTACCCTGGCGGTGGAAGGCAGCGCCCTGATCGGCGGCCTGCTGCTCGCCTGGACCGCCCACCGCACCGCCCGCCGCGTACACCAAGGCCCCAAAGACAGCGTCTGGGGGGTCGGACCACCGTAACCTCTTGTTCCGGTTAAAAAAACTTCTTCGAAACCCGTGTTTTGCGGGCTTAGGGTCGCCTTTTGGGGGGCAAAAAAGCCGGGATAAGAACCTGCTAAGCGCGAAGCGCCCGCGACCGGAGCCTTGTCCTTAACCGGTGTTTTGGTGGGTAAAAAGTGGGCGCTAACAGAATGTTGAGGACGTCTCAGTAAGTAAAGTTTTCTGTTTTCAGCGGGTTACGGCGGTCCGACCCCGATGTTGCACGGCGGTCCGACCCCGATGTTGTGACAAAACGTGGCGGGTGGGTGCGGGCGGGGCGTGGCGGCAGTACACTGGTGGCAGCCTGTTAAATGACGTATACACCCTATCCGGAAGGAGACCCGCCTTGGCCACCGACAGCCGCCGCGCTGCGCTCGATTACCACGAATTTCCCGTCCCCGGCAAAACCGCTATCGTCCCCACCAAACCGCTGACCAACCAGAACGATCTGGCCCTGGCCTATTCGCCGGGGGTGGCGTGGGCCTGCGAGGAAATCGTCGACGATCCCAAGAACGCGGTGCGCTACACCGGCCGGGGCAATCTGGTGGCGGTGATCACCAACGGCAGCGCGGTGCTCGGTCTGGGCAACATCGGGGCGCTGGCGTCCAAGCCGGTGATGGAAGGCAAGGCGGTGCTGTTCAAGAAGTTCGCCGGGCTGGATGTGTTCGACATCGAGATCAACGAGAGCGATCCGGACAAGCTGGTGGACATCATCGCCGCCCTGGAGCCCACTTTCGGCGGCATCAATCTGGAAGACATCAAGGCGCCGGAGTGCTTCATCGTCGAGCGCAAGCTGCGCCAGCGCATGGGCATTCCGGTGTTCCACGATGACCAGCACGGCACCGCGATCACCGTGTGCGCGGCCTTTATCAATGGTCTGCGGGTGGCCGGCAAGGAGCTCGATCAGGTCAAGGTGGTGGTGTCCGGCGCCGGCGCGGCGGCGCTGGCCTGCCTGGATCTGATGGTCGACCTGGGCCTGCCCCTGGAGAACATCTGGGTCACCGACATCGAAGGCGTGGTTTACGAGGGCCGCAAGGAACTGATGGACCCGGACAAGGAACGCTTCGCCCAGGCCACCGACGCCCGCACCCTGGGCGAGGTGATCGACGGCGCCGACGTGTTCCTGGGCCTGTCCGCCGGCGGCGTGCTCAAGCCGGACATGGTGCAGCGCATGGCCGCCCGGCCGCTGATTCTGGCCCTGGCCAACCCGCATCCGGAGATCCTGCCGGAGGAGGCCAAGGCGGTGCGCGACGATCTGCTGATCGCCACCGGCCGCTCCGATTACCCCAATCAGGTCAACAACGTGCTGTGCTTCCCGTACATCTTCCGGGGCGCCCTGGACGCCGGCGCCACCACCATCACCCGGGAGATGGAGAAGGCGGCGGTGTACGCCATCGCCGGCCTGGCCCAGGAGGAACAGAACGAGGTGGTGGCCGCGGCCTACGGCACCTACGACCTGAGCTTCGGCCCCGAATACCTGATTCCCAAGCCGTTTGATCCGCGCCTGATCGTGCGCATCGCGCCGGCGGTGGCGAAGGCGGCCATGGCCGACGGCGTGGCCACCCGGCCGATCGCCGACCTGGATGCCTACGCCGAGCAGCTCAAGCAGTTCGTGTACCACTCCGGCGCCTTTATGAAGCCGCTGTTCTCCGCCGCCAAGGCCCTGGTGCGCGACGGCGGCAAGGCCCGCATCGTGTTCACCGAGGGCGAGGAAGAGCGCGTGCTGCGCGCCGTCCAGGTGGTGGTGGACGAGGGGCTGGCGTTCCCGATTCTGGTCGGTCGTCCGGACGTGCTGGCCATGCGCATCGAGCGCTACGGCCTGCGCCTGAAGCTGGGCGAGGACGTGGAGGTCACCAATCCGGAGCAGGACGACCGCTTCCACCGCTACTGGAACGCCTACTGGGAGATGCGCGGTCGCCACGGCGTCACCAAGGAAGTGGCGCGCACGGAAATGCGCCGTCGCATGACCCTGATCGGCGCCATGATGGTCCACCTGGGCGAGGCGGACGGCATGGTGTGCGGCACCGTGGGCCGGTTCGCCGAGCACCTCAACTTCGTCGATCAGGTGATCGGCCTGCGCCCGGAGGCGCGCACCTACGCGGCCATGAACGTGCTGCTGCTGCCGGAGCGCACCCTGGCGGTGGTGGACACCCACGTTAACGAGGACCCCAGCGCCGAGCAGATCGCCGAGTTCACCATCGCCGCCGCCGAGGAAATGCGGCGGCTGAACCTGGAGCCCAAGGCGGCGCTGCTGTCGCGCTCCAATTTCGGCTCCGAGCGCTGCCAGGCCAGCGACAAGATGCGCCGCGCCCTGGCCCTGATCCGCGAGTGGGATCCGGAGCTGGAAGTGGACGGCGAGATGCACGGCGACGCCGCCCTGGAGGCCTCGATCCGCAAGGAAATCCTGCCGGATTCCACCTTGCAGGGCTCCGCCAACCTGCTGGTGTGCCCGAACGGCGACTCCGGCAACATCGCCTACAACCTGCTCAAAACCGCCGCCGGCAGCAATGTGGCCATCGGCCCCTTCCTGCTGGGCGCCGACGCCCCGGTGACCATCCTCACCGCCAGCGCCACGGTGCGGCGCATCGTCAACATGGCGGCCCTGACCGTACTGCGCGCCAACCTGGAGCGGCGCGCTTGAGGCCGGCCTGACCGCCGGCACGCCCGCCGTGGCGTGCCGGGCTGGTGCCAGCCCCCCGGGGACCTGATAGGATTGCGCCTTGCGCCGACTGGCGCGCATTACCCTTATCGCCATCCCCCGGCCCACAAGGCCGGGCCCCGGAATGCGCCGGTGGCTATCGCCGCCCGCGCCTGGTTACCCCTGACGGAGGGACCGCATGAAAACAATCCATAAACACCGGCTGGAAATCGGCACTGAGGTGCAGGAAATCCGTTTGCCGGAAGAGGGTGAAGTGCTTCGCGTGGATTACATCCAGCAGGAGCGCCTGATTTATATGTGGGTGGAGGTGGACGCGGACACCGTCATCGACACCCCCAAGGAAGTGCGCCGCTTCAAGGTGTTCACCACCGGCAGCGGCATTCCCGACAACGCCGTATACCTGGGGACCACCCTGGACGCCCTCAAACCCGAGGCGTTCCACGTGTACGAGCTGGTCGACTGAGCACAGTTCCCACTGAGCGTCATTTTTCACGAAGAGTCATAGAGTCATTATGGAAGTAAACCCGCTGAGAACCCACCTCACCGACCTGGCCGAGCGCATCGAAGCGCTGAGGGGGTATCTTTGACTTCGATCAGAAGAGCGAACGCCTGGTCGAAGTAGAGCGCGAGCTGGCCCTGCCGGACGTGTGGAACGAGCCGGAACGGGCCCAGGCCCTGGGTAAGGAGCGCGCGCAACTGGAAGGGGTGGTGACCACCCTGCGCGACGCCGACCAGGGCGTCGGCGACACCCGGGATCTGCTGGAACTGGCGGTGGAAGAGGACGACGAAGCCACCGTCTCGGAAGTGGAAGCGGATCTGGAGCGCCTGGAACGCATGGTCGCGGATCTGGAATTCCGTCGCATGTTCTCCGGCGAGATGGACACCGCCAACGCCTACCTGGACATCCAGGCCGGCTCCGGCGGCACCGAGGCCCAGGACTGGGCCGAGATGCTGCTGCGCATGTACCTGCGCTGGGGCGAGGCCCACGGCTTCAAGACCGAACTGGTGGAAGCCTCCGACGGCGACGTGGCCGGCATCAAATCCGCCACCGTGCGCTTCGAGGGCGACTACGCCTATGGCTGGCTGCGCACCGAGACCGGCGTGCACCGGCTGGTGCGCAAGAGCCCGTTCGATTCCGGTGGTCGCCGCCACACCTCGTTCAGCTCGGTGTTCGTGTCGCCGGAAGTGGACGACGACATTGACATCGAGATCGATCCCGGCAAGCTGCGCACCGACACCTACCGGGCCTCCGGCGCCGGCGGTCAGCACGTTAACCGAACCGACTCGGCGGTGCGTCTGACCTACACCTTCACCGACCCGGACAACGGCCAGGAGCACATCGTGGTCACCCAGTGCCAGTCCGAGCGCAGCCAGCACCAGAACCGGGACAAGGCCACCAAGATGCTGCAGGCCAAGCTCTACGAACTGGAAATCCAGAAGCGCAACGCCGAGAAGCAGGCCCAGGAAAACGCCAAGGCCGACATCGGCTGGGGCAGCCAGATCCGCTCCTACGTGCTCGACGATGGCCGCATCAAGGATCTGCGCACCGGGGTGGAAAGCCACAACACCCAGCAGGTGCTGGACGGCGACCTGGACCGATTCATCGAAGCCTCCCTGAAAAGTGGACTCTAAGAGAATGGCCGACGAACACAGCAAGCAACACGACGCCGCCGACGAAAACCGCCTGATCGCCGAACGCCGCGCCAAGCTGGCGGAATGGCGCGACGGCGGCGCGGCGTTTCCCAATCATTTCCGGCGTGACAGCCTGGCCGCCGGGCTGCAGGCGCAATACGGCGACCTGAGCAAGGAAGAGCTGGAAGAGAAAAACATCCAGGTGGCCGTGGCCGGTCGCCTGATGCTCGACCGCAAGGCCTTCAAGGTGCTGCAGGACATGTCCGGCCGCATTCAGGTGTACGCCAATAAAGACGTGCAGAAAGCGGTCAAGCACTGGGATCTGGGTGACGTGATCGGCGTGCGCGGCAAGCTCTGCAAGTCCGGCAAGGGCGACCTCTACGTGATGATGGACGAGTACCTGCTGCTCACCAAGTCCCTGCGTCCGCTGCCGGAAAAGCACAAGGGCCTCACCGATACCGAGTCCCGCTACCGCCAGCGCTACGTGGACCTGATCGTCAACGAGGACAGCCGCGAGACCTTCAAAATCCGCTCGAGGATCGTTGCCGGCATCCGCAACTATCTGGTCGCCCACGACTTCATCGAAGCGGAAACGCCGATGCTGCAGGTGATCCCCGGTGGTGCCACCGCGCGGCCGTTCGTCACCCACCACAACAGCCTGGACCTGGACATGTACCTGCGCATCGCGCCGGAGCTGTACCTCAAGCGGCTGGTGGTGGGCGGCTTCGAGCGGGTCTTCGAGATCAACCGTAACTTCCGCAACGAGGGCCTGAGCACCCGGCACAATCCGGAATTCACCATGCTCGAGTTCTACCAGGCCTACGCGGACTATCACGATCTGATGGACCTCACCGAGGACATGCTGCGCACCCTGGCCCGTGACGTGCTGGGCGATACCCTGGTGCGCAACACCGTGCCCGGCGCCGACGGCGACACCGAGACCGTCACCTACGATTTCGGCAAGCCGTTCCGCCGGCTCACCGTGTTCGACGCGATTCTCGAATACAACCCGGACATCGACGCCGCCGAGCTGGCCGACGAGCAGGGCGCCCGGCGCATCGCCGAGGGCCTGGATATTCCGCTCAAGGACGGCTGGGGCCTGGGCAAGGTGCAGATCGAGATCTTCGAGAAAACCGCCGAGCACCGCCTGCAGGAACCGACCTTCATCACCGATTACCCCACCGAGGTGTCGCCCCTGGCGCGGCGCAAGGACGACGACCCGTTCGTCACCGAGCGCTTCGAGTTCTTCGTCGGCGGGCGCGAGATCGCCAACGGTTTCTCCGAGCTCAACGACGCCGAGGACCAGGCGGAGCGCTTCCGCGCGCAGGTGGCCGAGAAGGAAGCCGGCGACGACGAAGCCATGTTCTACGACGAGGACTACATCACCGCTCTGGAACACGGCCTGCCGCCCACCGCCGGCGAGGGCATCGGCATCGACCGTCTGGTGATGCTGTTCACCGATTCGCCCACCATCAAGGACGTGATCCTGTTCCCGCACATGCGTCCACGTACCTGACCCAACCGGCGCCGCCACTCCCGCCGGGTGGCGGTGCCTGTTAGGCTAGTGGCGACGCCATAAAAAAAGCAGACGGAGCCATGACCGCAATCCGTTATCAGGGCCGCAAGGCTCGCCGCGCGGGCAGTGAACAACGCCGGCAGGCGATTCTCGACGCGGCGCTCAACATCATCGTCACCGACGGCATCCGCGCGGTGCGCCACCGGGCGGTGGCCCGCGAAGCGGATGTGCCGCTGTCCGCCACCACCTATTACTTCAAGGACATTTCCGATCTGATCGCGGACGCCTTCACGCTGTTCGCCGAACGGGCCCTGGACACCGTGATCCGCCCGTTCCGCGACCAGGCGTTCGCGCTGATCGAGGAATTCCAGAAAGGCGGCGCCGACCGGGACCAGCTGATCGAGGCGCTGGCCTCGGCCACCACCGCGTTCATCCTCGACGAACTGCACAACCGCCGCGAGCATCTGGTGGCGGAACAGGCGTTCCTGCAGGAAGCGATCCTGGACCCGCGTCTGCGCGGTCTGGCGGATCTCTACCTCAAGGAAATGGCGCTGCTGCTGGTGGGCGCCTGCCGGGCGCTCGGCTCGGCCACCCCGGAGATGGACGCGGAAGTGATCAACGCCCGCATCATGGCCCTGGAAGTGCGCCTGCTCACCCACCCGGAGCTGGCCGACGAGGACACCGTGAAAACGCGCATGCGGCACCTGCTGGAGAAGCTGGTTCCCCATGAGTGACGGCAGCGAATCGCAAACCGATGTGCAACTGGAAGCGGGCTGGAAGCGGGCGCTGGGCGGCGAGTTCGCGCAGCCCTATATGGGCCAGCTGAAGGATTTTCTGCGCCGCGAGAAACAGGCCGGCGAAACCCTCTACCCGCCGGGCCCGGACATCTTCCGCGCCTTCAACGAAACGCCCTTCGAGCAGGTCAAGGTGGTGATCCTGGGCCAGGACCCCTACCACGGGCCCAACCAGGCCCACGGGCTGAGCTTTTCGGTGCAGCCCGGGGTGCGGGTGCCGCCGTCCCTGGTCAATATTTTCAAGGAGATCGAGCGCGACCTGGGCATTCCGGCGCCGGACCACGGCAATCTGGACGCCTGGGCGAAGCAGGGTGTACTGCTGCTCAACGCCGTGCTCACCGTGCGCGCCGGCCAGGCCGCCTCCCACCAGGGGCAGGGCTGGGAACGCTTCACCGACCAGGCCATCGAGCACCTCAACCGGGAGCGCGAGGGCGTGGTGTTCATGCTGTGGGGCAGCTCGGCGCAGAAAAAGGGCAAGCTGATCGACCGCCAGCGCCACTGCGTGCTGACCGCGCCGCACCCGTCGCCGCTGTCCGCTTATCGCGGCTTCTTCGGCTGCGGGCATTTCTCCCGCGCCAATCAATACCTGCTTCAGCAGGGCAAGGACCCCATCGACTGGTCTCTGAACTGAGCCCATAAGGATTTTTCCGGCATGACCGACACCGTCCTGTTCGACGAAATCAACACCGAATGCGGCCGCCTGATCGGCCGCGCCACTCTCAACAGCCCCCGTTCCCTGAACGCCCTGAGCCTGGAGATGATCCAGGCCCTGGACGCCCGCGTGGCGGCCTGGCAGGCCCGCGACGAGGTGGTGGCGATCTGGCTGGAAGGCGCCGGCGGCAAGGCGTTCAGCGCCGGCGGCGACGTGGTGGCCCTGTACCGCTCCACCGTCAAGCTCGCCGGCCAGGCGGGTAACCCGGAGGCGGAGCAGTACTTCGCCGAGGAATACCGGCTGGACTACCGCCTGCACACCTCGCGCACCCCGGTGATCTGCTGGGCCGACGGTGTGGTGATGGGCGGCGGCATGGGCCTGATGCAGGGCAGCCAGTTCCGGCTGGTGACGCCGCGCAGCCGGCTGGCCATGCCGGAGATCACCATCGGCCTGTTCCCGGATGTGGGCGCCAGCTGGTTTCTCAATCGTTTGCCCGGCCGCACCGGTCTGTTCCTGGGGCTCACCGGCGTGCATCTGAACGCCCGCGACGCGCTGGACCTGGGGCTGGCCGATCGCTTCGTCGACGCCGACCCGGAGCAGGTGCTGCAGGCCCTGGCCGCGGGCCGCTATGACGACGACGGCGACGCCAACCGGGCGCTGCTGTACGGCCGGCTGCGCGAGCTGTCGGCGGCGCCCACCGACCTGGAGGCGCCGGTGAGCGCCCACCGGGAGACCATCGAACAGCTGTGCGACGGCGCCACGGTCGGCGAAGTGGTGGCGCGCATTCTCGACCACAAACAGTGCGACGGCTGGTTGGACAAGGCCCGCAAGACCCTGGCCGCCGGCTGTCCGCAAACCCTGCACCTGGTGTGGCAGCAACTGCACCGGGCCCGGCATCTGTCCCTGGCCGAGGTGTTCCGCATGGAATGGTGCGTGGCGGTGCAGTGCTGCCTGCATCCGGACTTCCGCGAGGGCGTGCGGGCCCTGCTGATCGACAAGGACGGCAGCCCGCGCTTCCGGCACCGCTCGGTGGACGAGGTGAGCGCCGACTATATCGAGGGCTTTTTCCGTAATCCCGCCGATATCCACCCCCTCGCGGACCTGGGCTGAGGCCCATCGCGGCTGGGCGGCATCCCGCTTCAGCCGCGATCCCCGCCCCCTCTATCCCCCCGGGTGATACCGAACATCACCGATCATCATTTCCCGTCATGAGCCGGGCTCCCTAGAATCCTTCCCAGGACTACAGGAGATTCGCCATGCCCTTCCAGGACTTCACGCTGATTCAGGCCCCCATGGCCGGCGGCATCAATACCACCGAACTCACCGTGGGCGCCGCGCGAGCCGGGGCGCTGGCGTCCATCGGCGCCGGTTACCTGAGCGGCCAGGCCATCGAGGAAGCGGCCCGGGCGGTGCGGGAGGGCGGCGCCGACGCCTTCGCCCTGAACCTGTTCATCCCCGCCGAACGGGGTGCCAGCGACCAGGAGTGGCGGCGCGCCCGGGAGGCCCTGGCGCCCTGTTATCGGAGCGCCGGCGTGGCGATGCCGGACCGCTTCGCTGAATTGCCGGCCTTCGAGGAACAGTTCGAGGCGGTGCTGGCGGCGCGGCCGGCGTTCTTCAGCTTCACCTTTGGCCGCCTGCCAAAGCCGCTGGCGGCGGCTTGCCGGGCCCGTGGCATCGCCCTGATGGGCACCGCCACCACCCCGGAGGAGGCCCGGGCGCTGGCGGACGACGGCGTGGACGGCATCGTGCTGCAGGGCGAGGAAGCCGGCGGCCATCGCGGCAGCGCCGACCCGCGCGGCCCGGGGCGGCCACTGGCGGACCTGCTGGGCGAGTGCGCCGCGTTGTCGGTGCCGGTGATCGCCGCCGGGGCGCTGATGGACGGCGCCGACATGGCCCGGGTGCTGGAGCAGGGTGCCGCCGCCGCCCAGCTTGGCACCGCCTTTCTGAGCTGCCCGGAGGCCGGCACCGCACCGGCCTGGCGGGAGGCCCTGGCCCAGGCCGGACCGGACCAGACCGCGGTGACCGCGGCGGTGTCCGGGCGCTTCGCCCGTGGGCTCGCCAATGCCTGGATGGATGAACGGGCCCCCACCGAGCTGGCGCCCTACCCGGACCAGCACCGGCTCACCGCGCCGCTGCGCAAGGCCGCCGGAGTGGAATGGAAGAGTCTGTGGGCGGGTACCGGCGCGCACCGTTCCCGGGCGCTGCCGGTGGACGAATTGGTGACGGTGCTGGAAGAGGAGCGCCGGGTCGCTGAGGGCGGATAGGGGAGGGCGGCCCGGCCGCGATCAAGCCTTCGGTTTCGGCAGGTCGTAGGGCAGGGCGATGGGCTCGACCTGGAGCGGCTGGTCGTCCAGAAACAGCTCCCCCTCATGGTCCAGCCGTACCACCGCCAGCAGGGCCGGCGCCGGCTCGCCGGGCGCCGCGTCCACCACCTCGGCTACCGCGCGGCCCTGCTCGTTGCGCAGGCTCTGGCCCGGCGACAGGGCCGGCCCCTGGTAATGGAACGCCGCCATGCGCTGCTTGAGCTTGCCCTTGAAGTGCATGCGGGCCACCACCTCCTGGCCGGTGTAGCAGCCTTTCTTGAAACTGACGGCGCCGAGTACGTCGTAGTTGAGCACCTGGGGCAGGAACAGGTCCTCGGCGCCGGCGCGGATCTGGCCTTCGCCGGCGAGGACGTCCTGATAGCGGGCGCCGTCGCCGTCGGTGAGCGCCCGCTCCGCCGTCAGCGTTTGCCAGTGGGTGGCCAGCAGCGGCCCGGCGGCGACGATCAGGGCATGGTCGCTGTGCGCGTAGCGCAGCACCGACACGCCGTCGCGGTGTGCCGCCTGGCCCGGGCCCGGCGTCGGCAGGCCCGCCGCCGTCAGGGTGGCGTCCACGCCGCCGGCCAGCTGCGCCACGCGCACTTGCGGATCCGGGCTGAAGGTGACCTTGGCGCGCAGCCGGTATTTTTCCAGGCAGCGCACCGTGGCCTCGGTTTGCCCGGCGGGCACCAGCAGCAGATAGCCGCCGTCCTGGCGGGCGATGCGCAGGCTTACCAGCCCGCGCCCCTTGAGGGACAAATGCATGGCGGCGCGGTGGGCGCCTTCGTCCACCGCTTTCAGGTCCACGGTCAGCTGCCCCTGCAGATAATCGCCGGCCTCCTCGCCCTCGGCGTGGATCACCGCCAGGTGCTCGCCGGTGGCCAGCGTCGGGGCCGGGCGGCCTCCGTGCACCGGCGGTTGCGCGTCGATCAGGGATTGCCAGGCGTCCATACAGTTCCTAGTGAGTCTGCGAGGGTGTGAGTGCGACCCATGATGATAGATAATCAACGGCCCCTGTGTCAGTCGATCAGCGAAAGAGATTCCGCCAATGACGTCTTCCCCGTCCCCCGAAACCGCCGATCTGAAACGCCGCTACCAATGGCAATGCCGGCGCGGCGCCTCCGAAGTGGAGGTGGTGCTGTACGCCTATCTGGAGCGCTTTTTCGACACCGATACGCCACCGCAGCGCGCCGCCTTCGGCCGTCTGCTGGAGTGCGAGGACGTGGACATGCTGGACTGGTTCACCGGCCACGGCCAGCCCGAGGACCCGGAGCTGCGCGAGTTCGTGGCCGGGATGCTGCGCCGTGTGGCCGCGACGTCTTGAACTGAGCGCCTCGCGCTATCCGGCGCGCCTGCGGCTGGCCGCCGTGCTGACGGCCTGGTGGGCGCTGGCGGCCAGCGCCTTGCCGCTGAGCGTCGCGGTGCTGCCCGGTCTGGCGGTGCTGATCGCCGCCCGCCGCTGGCGCCCGGCTTCGCCGGCCCGGGTGGCGGTGTCCCCGGAGGGCCTGCGCCTGTTGCTGCGTGATGGCCGCCGGGTGGCGGTGGCGGCGCCGTTCCGCACCGTCCTGCGGGCGCGCTGGCTGGCGGTGCATTGCCCCCGGGTGGGCTGGGTCTGGGTGTTCCCCGATCAGGTCGGCGCGGCGGCGGTGACGCCCCTGCGCCAGGTGCTGCTGCTGGGCCGCCGCCCATGACGCCCTTGTGTCCCCCCGCCACCGCCCCCAGAGAACCACGATGAGCACTGATTACGGATTCCGCTTCGACAACCGCTACGCACGCCTGCCGGATACGCTGTTCGCGCGCACCGACCCGCGGCCGGTGGCGGCACCGCGCCTGCTGCTCTGGAACCGGGCCCTGGCCGAGGATCTGGGCCTGGACAGCGCCGCCCTGGACGGCGACGCCGGGGCCGCCCTGTTTGGCGGCAATGTGCTGCCGGACGGCGCCGAGCCCCTGGCCCAGGCCTATGCCGGTCATCAGTTCGGTAACCCGACCATGCTCGGCGACGGTCGCGCGGTGCTGCTCGGCGAACAGATCACGGCGGACGGCCGGCGCCGGGACATCCAGCTCAAGGGCGCCGGGCGCACCCCGTTCTCCCGGGGCGGCGATGGTCGCGCCGCCCTGGGGCCGATGCTGCGCGAATACATTGTCAGCGAAGCCATGCACGCCCTGGGCATCCCCACCACCCGCAGCCTGGCGGTGGTGGCCAATGGCGAGCCGGTGTTCCGGGACGGGCCCGAGCCCGGCGCGGTGCTCACCCGGGTGGCCGCCTCGCACCTGCGCGTGGGCACCTTCCAGTACGCCGCCGCCCGCCGCGATCCGGACCTGCTGCGCACCCTGTTCGAGTACACCCTGGAACGGCATTACGCGCCGCTCAAGGACGCGGACAATCCGGCCCTGGCCCTGCTGGAGGCGGCCATGGAGCGCCACATCGACCTGGTGGTGGCGTGGATGCGGGTGGGCTTCATCCACGGCGTGCTCAACACCGACAATGTGACCCTCTCCGGCGAGACCATCGACTACGGCCCCTGCGCCTTCATGGACGTTTACCACCCGGATACGGTATTCAGCTCCATCGACCAGCGCGGCCGCTACGCCTACGGCAACCAGCCGGTGATCACCCAGTGGAACCTGGCGCGGCTGGCGGAAACCCTGGTGCCGCTGATCGACGACGACCCGGAAGACGCCGTGACCAGGGCGGAGGCCCTGCTGGGTGAATTCGGCGACCGCTACCAACAACGCTGGCGGGCGATGATGGCCGACAAGCTCGGCCTGCTCGGCGAGGAAGAGGGCGACCGCGCCCTGGTGGACGATCTGCTCGACTGGATGCGCCGGGAACGGGTCGATTACACCAACACCTTCCGCGGCCTGATCGGCCGGGCTCTGCCCGATGGCGAGGCGTTTTATCAGGATGAGTTCCTGGACTGGCACCGTCGCTGGCGCGACCGGCTGGGCCGCAACCCGGAATCGGATAACCAGGCCGAAGCGCGCATGCGCGCCGCCAACCCGGCGCTGATCCCCCGCAATCATCAGGTGGAAGCGGCCCTCAACGCCGCCGAACGCGACGACGACCTGGCCCCCACCCGGGCGCTCCTGGACGCCCTGGCGACCCCCTACCAGGACCGCGCCCTGGACGACCCCTACACCCGCCCGCCCACCGACGAACAACGGGTCCTGCGCACCTTCTGCGGCACCTGACCTGCCCCGGTCGCTTCCACAACCCCCTCACCCAAAGGCGCGGACGGCTCCTCGGAGCTTCCGGGTCGGGCGCCACCGGGCCGGACCGTTGGAGGCAGGGATGCCGGAAACGAGCTACAGGGACGTACTTGCCGCGTGTCCGGCCCGGTGGCGCCCGACACGGAAGCGGCCTCGATGGAGAAATGGACCTCAAGGCTCCAGAATCGTATCCCGCCCCACCTCCGAAGCTCCCGGAAACTCCCGCATGAAATGCAGCCCCCGGCTCTCCCGCCGCTGCAACGCCGAACGGATGATCAAATCCGCGATCACCACCAGATTGCGCAACTCCAGCAAATCATTGCTGATGTGGTAATTGCTGTAATACTCGGCGATCTCGCTCTTCAACAACTCCACCCGATGCTGGGCCCGCTCCAACCGTTTCACGGTGCGCACGATGCCCACGTAATCCCACATGAACCGCCGCAATTCGTCCCAGTTATGGCTGATCACCACATCCTCGTCGGAATCGGTGACCTGGCTGTCGTCCCACTCCGCCGCCTCCCGGGGCTGGGGCCACTCGGCCAAATGTGCGCCGATGTCATCGGCCACCGCCTGCCCGTACACAAAGCACTCCAGCAGCGAATTGCTGGCCATGCGATTGGCGCCGTGCAGGCCGGTAAAGCTGGTTTCCCCCAGCGCATAGAGCCCGGGCACGTCGGTGCGGCCGTGCCGGTCGATGACCACGCCGCCGCAGGTGTAGTGGGCCGCCGGCACCACCGGAATCGGATCGCGGGTGATGTCCAGGCCCAGTTGCAGGCACTTGGCGTAGACGGTGGGGAAATGTTCGATGATGAAGTCCGCCGGCTTGTGGCTGATGTCCAGGTAGAGGCAGTCGGCGCCCAGACGCTTCATTTCGTGGTCGATGGCGCGGGCCACCACGTCCCGGGGCGCCAGTTCGGCGCGCTCGTCGAAGCGGGGCATGAAGCGCTCGCCATTGGGCAGCAGCAGTCGGCCGCCCTCGCCCCGGATCGCCTCGGTGATCAGAAAGCTCTTGGCCTTGGGGTGGTACAGGCAGGTGGGGTGGAACTGCATGAATTCCATGTTGCCCACCCGGCAGCCGGCCCGCCAGGCCATGGCGATGCCGTCGCCGGTGGCCACGTCCGGATTGGAGGTGTACAGGTAGACCTTGGAGGCGCCACCGGTGGCCAGCACCACCGAGCGGGCCAGGATCACGTCGGTCTCGCCGGTGCGGATATCGTGCACATAGGCGCCGCAGCAGCGTTTTTCGCGCCCGTTCGGGCCGTCGTGCTCCTGCAGGATCAGGTCCACCGCCACCCGATGCTCGAACAGATGCACGTTGTCCCGTTCGGTGACGCGCTGGATCAGGGTGCTGGAAATGGCCACGCCGGTGGCGTCGGCGGCGTGGATGATGCGCCGGTGGCTGTGGCCGCCCTCGCGGGTCAGGTGGTAGGGCAGGGGATTGTCCTCGCTGCGCTCCATGCCGGCCAGGCGGGTGAAGTCCACGCCCTGGTCGATCAGCCAGCGGATCGCCGCCGGCCCGTTTTCCACGGTGTAGCGCACCGCGTCGTCGTGGCACAGGCCGCCGCCGGCGCGGTGCGTGTCCTGCACATGGCTTTCCAGGGAATCGTCGTCGTCGAGCACCGCCGCCACGCCGCCCTGGGCGTAGTAAGTACTCGCATGGGTCAGTTTGCCCTTGGACAGCAGCGCCGCCTGGACGCCGTCCGGCAGGCGCAGGGCGACGGTCAGGCCGGCGGCGCCGGAGCCGATGATCAGCACGTCATAACGATAAGTGGCCATGGAGTCTCGCAGCCCGGGTAAATGTTGAACCAATGTGAAAACCGCCAGGGACGGGGGCGCTAGTATAGCGGCCTGCGGAACACCTGTTACAATACCGCGCTTTACCCGCCGCCACGGGATAATAACGTCCTCCAGGGAGCCAGCACCGGGTGTCTTCAGACGAACAATTGGTCAAAAAAGCCAAGACCGGCGATCAGCGAGCCTTCGAAGTGCTGGTGGTCAAGTACCAGCAGCGCATCTTCGCGCTGATCAGCCGCTATGTGCGCGACCATGACGAGGTGCAGGACGTGGCCCAGGAGGCCTTTATCAAGGCCTGGCGGGCGTTGCCCCGGTTCCGGGGCGACAGTGCCTTCTATACCTGGCTGTACCGCATCGCGGTGAACACCGCCAAGAATCACCTGGTGGCCCTGGGTCGCCGCCCGCCGGGCTCCGACCTGGATGCCGCCGAAGCCGAGCAGTACAGCGGCGCGGAAATGCTGCACGAAATTGGAACCCCGGAGTCCCACGTGTTGTCCGAGGAACTGGAGGCAGTGATCCACAAGGCGATCGAGGACCTGCCCCAGGAGCTGAAAACCGCGGTCACCCTGCGTGAATTCGAGGGGCTCAGCTACGAGGATATCGCGGCGGTCATGGAATGCCCGGTGGGAACGGTCCGCTCCCGTATTTTCCGGGCCCGCGAAGCCATCGACGAGGCGGTGCGCCCCCTGCTGGGGTCGCAGCGCGGAGACAAAGGGTGAGGACATGAGCAGGAATTACGAAGCACTTTCCGCTTTCCTGGACGGTGAGACCACCGATTTCGAGACCCGGCGCGTGCTGCGCGACCTGGACCGGGACGATCTGGCGACCCTGGGCCGCTGGCAGAGCGTCAGCGACGCCCTGCACGGCCACGCCGCCATGAGCGTTCCGGAGGGCTTCAACGCCCGCCTGACCGAGGCGCTGGCCTCGGAATCGAAACCCGGCCGACGCGCCGGCGTGGTGCACGGCTTCGCCCGCGTCGCCGTGGCCGCCTCGGTGGCCGCCGTGACCGTGATCGGCTGGCAATACTGGAGCGTGCCCACCGACGCCGGCACCGCCGCGCCGGCGGTGGCCATGACCGGCGCCGCCAATGACGGCGCCACGGCCACCGAGGCGTCGCTGAGCGCGCCGGCCGCCGCCCAACGACTGACCCGCCCGTTTGGCGAGACCTCGCTGGTGGCGCAGAGCGCCCAGCGTGCCGCCGAACCCCGTACCGTGGCCAGCGACCAGCAACCGCGTGTCAACGCCATGCTGCTGCGCCACAGTGAATTCACCGCCCGCCATAGTGGCCAGGGCATGATGCCCTATGCCCGTCTGGTCAGCATGGACGCCCGCAACGGAGCGCGCTAACGCATGATGCGGATCCTCGCCTTGGGGCTAACCCTGACCGCCGCCCCCCTCGCGATCGCCGACAGCCTTCCCGCCCAGAGTCTCCTGGAACGCATGACCGAAGCGACCCAGGAGCTCGATTACCAGGGCCGCTTCCTCTACCAGCTCGGTGGGGAAGTGAGCACCATGGAAATTCGTCACGCCGTCATCGACGGCGAACAGTACCAGCGTTTCACCCACCTGGACGGTCGTCTGGTGGAGGTGCTGCGCCTCGGTGACGAGTTGGTGTGCCTGCATCCCAACGGCACCCTGACCCGCATCGACGATCAGGACCAGGGCCTGCTGTCGTTCCGGCAGCGGCTCTCCTCGCAGATTCCCGACCAGTACAACGTGCTGGTGGACGGCGACGGCCGGGTGGCCGGCCGCGCCACCACGCGCATGCGCGTAGCGCCGCTGGACAACCATCGTTACGGCTACCGCCTGTGGCTGGACAACGAGAGCCACCTGCTGCTCAAGTCGGAAATGGTGGACCCGGGCGGCCTGGCCCTGGAACGGGTGGAATTCGTCACCCTGGACCTGCAGCCGGGCCTGGACCGGAGCGATTTCGAACTGCCCAAGGTGATCGCCGAGCGCGCCCTGGAACCGGTGCCCGGCAGCCACGCGGATCGCGTTCACGTCAAGGCCGGCTGGCTGCCCGGCGGCTTCCGCGCCGCCGACAGCGACTGGCGGCGGGTCACCGCCGAGCGTCAACCGGTGGCCGCGCAGAGCTACAGCGACGGCTTGGCCACCTTCACCGTGTTCGTGGAAAACCTGGACAACGGGGTCGTGGAAGAGGGCGTGAGCCGCATCGGCCCGACGGTGGCGATCAGCCGTTCGATGGGCGTCGCCGACCGCCGTTATCTGCTCACCCTGGTGGGGGAGATTCCCCAGCCCACCGCCGAGCGCATCATGCAGGAGCTCGAGCTGGACGTGGCCGCGCGGCCGTGATCGGGCTCCCATGAGGGAATAAAGTACTCGCAGCTCATCGCCGGCCCCGCCCGCCCCGGCGGCGGGGCCGGTGTTCCTCGAACAACCGGCAGAACGGAGCCTTTCCATGGGGACCATACAAAAATGCCTGTTGCCGCTGCTGCTGGCCGGCCTGATCGCCGGCTGCGGGCAGGAGCAGGACGACCGGAACACCGAACAAAGCCGTGACCAGGGGGCCGCCAAGGCCACCGTCTCCGACGCCCGCGACAACAGCGCCGGCGGCGAGAAGCTGGTCACCGGCCTGCCCGACTTCACCGCCCTGGTGGAGAAGGAAGCGCCGGCGGTGGTCAACATTTCCACCGTCACCCACCGCGAGGCCGGCCAGGGGCCGGACACCAGCCAACTGCCGGAAATGCTGCGCCGTTTCTTCGACGAGTTCGGCGGCCCCGGTGGTCCCGGCCCGCAGGGCCCCGGCGGTGGCGGCCGCGAGGACGTGGAGTCGCTGGGCTCCGGCTTCATTATTTCCAGCGATGGCTATGTGCTCACCAACTACCATGTGGTGGGCGAGGCCGACGAGATCGTGGTGCGTCTGCAGGACCGCCGCGAGCTGGACGCCGAGCTGATCGGCTCCGACCCGCAGAGCGATCTGGCCCTGATCAAGGTGGACGCCGCCGATCTGCCGGTGGTGGACATCGGTTCCTCCGACGACCTGAAAGTGGGCGAGTGGGTGCTGGCCATTGGCGCGCCGTTCGGCTTCGACAGCTCGGTGACCGCCGGCATCGTCAGCGCCAAGGGCCGCAGCCTGCCCACCGACAACTATGTGCCCTTTATCCAGACCGACGTGGCCATCAACCCGGGCAACAGCGGCGGGCCGCTGTTCAACCTGAAAGGCCAGGTGGTGGGCATCAATTCGCAGATCGTCAGCCGCTCCGGTGGCTACATGGGTCTGAGTTTCGCCATTCCCATCGATCTGGCCATGGACGTGGCCGACCAGCTCAAGGAAAGCGGCCAGGTCAGCCGTGGCTGGCTGGGCGTGCTGATCCAGGAAGTGGACCGGGATCTGGCCGAGTCCTTCGGCCTGTCCAAGCCCATGGGCGCCCTGGTGGCTCAGGTGCAGCCCGGCTCTCCGGCCGCGGAAGCCGGCCTGCAGCCCGGCGATGTGATCACCCACTTCGACGGTCACGAAATCCAGCGTTCCGCCCAGTTGCCCAAGTGGGTCGGCGCCCTCAAGGCCGGCTCCGAGGCGGAAATGACGGTGGTGCGTAACGGCGACGAGAAAACCCTGGAAGTGACCGTGGGCGAGCTGCCCAGTGACCCGCAGCAGGCCATGAACCAGGGCGGCGAGCAGGCCGGCCCGGGCGCCGACCGGCTCGGCCTGACCGTGCGCGAGGCCAGCCCGGCGGAGCTGTCGCGGGTGGAGGCGGAAACCGGTGTCATGGTCACCGCCGTGAAGAAAGGCCCGGCGGCCACCGCCGGCCTGCGCCAGGGGGATCTGCTGGTGAGCCTCAACGGCGAGGATGTGAAGAGCCCGGACGACTACCGCCGCCTGGTCGGCGAGCTGCCCGAGAAGGGTTCGGTACCGGCGCTGATCAATCGCGGCGGCAACGCCCGCTTCCTGGCCCTCAAGCTGGGGGATTGAGCCCGGCGGTCAGCCACCATCGCGGCCGCCCGGCCGTGATGGTGGTGCTCCGCGCCACGGATCGCCTCCGCCACCACGGGGGATTATCCAGCGGAGCCCTAATCCGATAGAATCGCCCACCATTGTGTCCTTCTTCATGTTTCCACCATTTGGCGGGTATCTGTGACCGACATTACGCACATTCGCAACTTCTCCATCATTGCTCATATCGATCACGGCAAATCCACCCTGGCGGACCGGTTCATCCAGGTCTGCGGCGGTCTGTCCGACCGTGAGCTCAAGGAGCAGGTGCTGGATTCCATGGACCTGGAACGCGAGCGCGGCATCACCATCAAGGCGCAAAGCGTGACCCTGTATTACACCGCGCGCAACGGCGAGACCTACCAGCTCAACTTCATCGACACCCCGGGCCACGTGGACTTCTCCTACGAGGTGTCCCGCTCCCTGTCCGCCTGCGAGGGCGCGCTGCTGGTGGTGGACGCCGCCCAGGGCGTGGAAGCCCAGTCGGTGGCCAACTGCTACACCGCCATCGAGCAGGATCTGGAAGTGCTGCCGGTGCTCAACAAGGTGGACCTGCCGCAGGCGGAGCCGGACCGGGTGGCCGAGGAGATCGAGGAGATCATCGGCCTGGACGCGCTGGACGCCTGCCATGTGTCCGCCAAGACCGGGGTCGGCGTGCCGGACCTGCTGGAACAGCTGATCGAGCGTATTCCGGCGCCCCAGGGCGACCGGGAAGAGCGGCTGCAAGCGCTGATCATCGACTCCTGGTTCGACAACTACATGGGCGTGATCTCGCTGGTGCGGATCCGCTATGGTCGCCTCAAGAAAGGCGACAAAATCCACGTCAAATCCACCGGTCAGAACCATGTGGTGGACAGCCTCGGCATCTTCACCCCCAAGCGCAAGGAAACCAATGTGCTGGAGGCCGGCGAGGTGGGCTGGGTGAGCGCCACCATCAAGGACATCAAGGGCGCCCCGGTGGGCGATACCCTGACCCACGCCAATACCCCGGACGTGGCCATGCTGCCCGGCTTCAAGAAGGTCAAACCGCAGGTGTACGCGGGTATGTTCCCGGTCAACGCGGACGACTACGAGGACTTCCGCGACGCCCTCGGCAAGCTGGCCCTCAACGACGCCTCGCTGTTCTACGAGCCGGAGAATTCCGACGCCCTGGGCTTCGGCTTCCGGGTCGGCTTCCTGGGCATGCTGCACATGGAAATCATCCATGAGCGCCTGGAGCGGGAATACGACCTGGATCTGATCACCACCGCGCCCACGGTGGTCTACGAACTGCTGCTCAGCGACGGCGAGACGGTCTACGTGGACAACCCCTCGGAGCTGCCGGAAGGCAACAAGATCGAGGAGTTCCGCGAGCCCATCGCGCGCGTCAATATCCTTACGCCCCAGGAATACGTGGGCAACGTGATCACCCTGTGCACCGAGCGGCGCGGCGAGCAGATCAACCTGCAGTATCTGGGCAAGCAGATTTCGCTGACCTACGACATTCCCATGGCCGAGGTGGTGCTGGACTTCTTCGACCGGCTGAAATCCGCCAGCCGTGGCTATGCCTCGCTGGAGTACGCCTTCGAGCGCTTCCAGCCCAGCAAACTGGTCAAGGTGGACGTGCTGATCAACGGCGACAAGGTCGACGCCCTGGCGATGATCTGTCACCTGGACCACTCCGCTCATCGCGGTCGCGCGCTCACCGAAAAGATGAAGGAACTGGTGCCCCGGCAGATGTTCGACGTGGCCATTCAGGCCGCCATCGGCAGCAAGATCATTGCCCGGCAGACGGTCAAGGCGTTGCGCAAGAACGTGACCGCCAAGTGTTACGGCGGCGACGTGTCGCGTAAGAAGAAACTGCTGCAGAAGCAGAAAGAAGGCAAGAAACGCATGAAGCAGGTGGGTAACGTGGAAATTCCGCAGGCCGCCTTCCTGGCCGTGCTCAAGGTGGATGACTAATGGATATCGATGTGGGTTTCTGGCTGACGCTGGCGCTGCTGGTCACGGTATTGATCTGGCTGGCGGACCGCTTTCTCAAGCTGCGTCAGCGCAAGGGTATGATCGGCACCACCGTGGAAACGTCCAACTCGCTGATTTCGGTGCTGTTGATCGTGCTGGTGATCCGCTCCTTCATTGTGGAGCCGTTCACCATTCCCTCCGGTTCCATGTTGCCGACCCTGCAGGTTCATGATTTTATTCTGGTCAACAAGTTCTCCTACGGCCTGCGTCTGCCGGTGACCAATACCAAGATCATTCCGGTGGGCGAGCCCGAGCGCGGTGACGTCATGGTGTTCAAGTTTCCGGAGGACACCAGCCAGAACTTCATCAAGCGCGTGGTCGGTTTGCCCGGCGACCGGGTGGCGGTGCGCGACAATGTGGTCTACATCAACGGCGAACCGGTGGACCGGGCGCTGGTGGAGCAGGGTCGCAACGCGCGCATGTGGCGCCGCGAGTACATCGAGCATCTCGGCGAGGCGGAACATCTGATCTGGCAGGAAGGCGTGCTCAGCCCGTTCAACGGCGAGCCGCGCATTCCCCAGGGCGGTACCCAGGGCGAATGGGAAGTGCCCGAGGGCAGTTATTTCGTGATGGGGGACAACCGGGACAACAGCAATGACAGCCGCTTCTGGGGCGTGGTGCCCGAGCGGCTGATCGTGGGGGAAGCCTTTCTGATCTGGATGCACTGGGACCCGATCTTCTCGCTGCCGAGCTTCTCCCGTAACGGGGCAATCGACAAAGTCGAAACCAGCGACTGAACCAAGATGGAGACGGACCCACAATGATAACCCGATCCCGTCAAAGGGGGCTTTCCCTGCTCGGCTGGGTGGTCGTGCTGATCGTGCTGGCGGTGTTCGGTACCGCCGCCTTCCGCATGGTGCCCGCCTACATGGAATACAACACCATCCGCAGCACCATCAACTCGGTGCTCGACGACAACAAGACCGCCATGATGTCGGAGCACGAAGTGCGCGGCGCTCTGTCCAAACGGTTCACCATCAATCAGGTGGACGTGATCGGCGTCAACGATCTGGCGATCAGCAAGAACGGCGGCGACGTGACCGTGGGCGTCGATTACGAAGTGCGCCGGCCGTTGTTCTACAACGTCTCGGTGGTGATGCATTTCGAGGACACCTTCAACAAGACCAGCGGGAACTGATGGACGATCTGGATCGCCTTGCCCGCCGTCTGGGCTACCGTTTTCAGGACCCGGCGCTGTTCGAGCTGGCGCTCAGCCACCGCAGTGTCAGCCGCCGGCGCAACAACGAACGGCTGGAGTTTCTCGGCGACGCCCTGCTCAGCCAGTTTATTTCCACGGAGTTGTTCCACCGTTTCCCGGACGCCGCCGAAGGGCAGCTGACGCGCATGCGTGCCTTTCTGGTGCGTGGCCAGACACTGGCGGAAGTGGCCCGGGAACTGGGCGTGGGGGAATACCTGATTCTTGGCGGCGGCGAGCTGAAAAGCGGCGGCAACCGCCGGGACTCGATTCTGGCCGACGCCCTGGAGGCACTGATCGGTGCCATCGTCATTGATGGCGGTGAGGACACCTGCCGTCAAGTGGTGCTGGGCTGGTTCGCCGAGCGCCTGGAGCAGATCTCGCCGCAGTCCGTGCGCAAGGACGGCAAAACCCGCTTGCAGGAATGGCTGCAGGCGCGCAAGCATGAGCTTCCCGCCTACGAAGTGCTGTCGGTGACCGGCCAGGCGCCGCGCCAGACCTTCGAGGTGGAATGCACGCTGCCCGATCTCGATCGGCGCTTCGTGGCCGCCGGCGCCAGCCGCCGGCGCGCGGAGCAGCAGGCGGCGGAACAGGCACTGAGCTGGCTGGAGCAGTCCTCATGAGCAGTACCCGTTGCGGTCTGGTGGCCATTGTTGGACGGCCCAATGTGGGCAAGTCCACCCTGATGAACCATCTGATCGGCCAGAAGGTGAGCATTACCTCGCGCAAGCCGCAGACCACCCGGCATCGTATTCACGGCATTCTCAGCCGCGACGATTATCAGATCGTGTTCGCCGACACCCCGGGCATCCACACCGGCGAGGGCAAGGCGCTCAACCGGGCCATGAACGAGGCGGCGATCTCGGCGCTCAGCGGCGTCGACGTGATCTGCTTCATGGTCGACGGCATGAAGTGGACCGAGGGCGACGAGCACGTGCTCAAGCTGCTGCAGCGCGCCGGCGATACCCCGGTGCTTTTGCTGGTCAACAAGGTCGACAACCTGGACGACAAGAACAAGCTGCTGCCGCATCTGCAGGACCTGGCCGGGCGCTTTCCGTTCGCCGAGATCGTGCCGGTGTCGGCGCTGCGCGGCCATAACCTGGACGCGCTGGAACAGGCGCTGGCCACGCGCCTGCCGGAAGGGGACTTCTGGTTCGAGGACGACCAGCTCACCGACCGCAGCCTGCGCTTCATGGTCGCCGAGATCATCCGCGAAAAAGTGGTACGCCAGCTCGGTCAGGAAGTGCCGCACCAGATGGCCGTGGAAATCGATCTCTGGGAAGACGGTCCCAAACTCACCGACATCGCCGCCACCATTCTGGTGGAGCGGCGCGGCCAGAAAAAAATTCTGATCGGCGACCAGGGCGCGCGCATCAAGCAGATCGGCACCCAGGCCCGCCAGGACATCGAGCGCCTGATCGAGCGCAAGGTGATGCTCAACCTGTGGGTCAAGATCAAGGCAGGCTGGTCCGACGACGAGCGCGCCCTGCGTTCCCTGGGCTATGACCGCGACCAATGATCTGGCGCCGGCCTGGCTGCTGCATCGCCGCCCCTTCCGCAATACCAGCCTGATCACCGATTTGTTTCTGCCCGGGCAGGGCCGCGTCGGCGCGGTGGCCCGGGGCGGGCGCCGCAATCCGGCGCTGGCGCCCTTCGTGCCCCTGTGGGTTAACCTGAAAGCCGGCGGTGAGCTGTTCACCCTGCGGGACAGCGAGCCGCGTGGCGCCGCGCTGTCGCTGGCCGGCCGCGCCCTGTTCTGCGGTTTCTATGTCAACGAACTGATGATGCGCCTGCTGCATCGGGATGATGCCCACCCGGATCTGTGGCCGGTCTATGAGGGCACGCTCGCCGCGCTGGGCGGCGAGGTACCCCTGGACGTCACCCTGCGCCGCTTCGAGCGGATGCTGCTGGAGGAGGTGGGTTACGGTCTGACCCTGGAGTGGGACGCCGAGGGCCGGCCGCTGGAAGCGGGCGTGCACTACCGATGGGTGCCGGAGCAGGGCTTCGTGGCCAGCGCCGGCGGTTACCCCGGTGAACTGCTCATCGCCCTGGGCGAGGACCGCTGGAACGACGACGTGCGGCGGCTGGCCAAGGCGCTGCTGCGCGAGGCGCTGGCGCCGCATCTGGGTGACCGGCCCCTGCGCAGCCGGGAGTTGTTCCGGTAACGTTTTATTGACGGGCGTCGCGGGCGGCCTCGTCGATCAGCACGCGCATGGCGCGCACCGCTTCGTCCAGGCCGGTGAGCACCGCCCGGGCGACGATGCCGTGGCCGATGTTCAGTTCGTTCATGCCGGGCAGGGCGGCGATCTCGCGGGTGTTGTGATAATGCAGGCCGTGGCCGGCGTTGACGATCAGGCCGGCGTCGCGGGCCAGCGCCACCGCGTCGCGGATGCGCCCGAGCTCGCGGTCGGCGGTGTCCGCGTCGCTGGCCTCGGCGTAATGACCGGTGTGGATCTCGATGGCCGGCGCCCGGCAGCGCACCGCCGCCTCGATCTGCGCCGGGTCCGCGTCGATGAACAGCGACACCTGAATGCCGGCCTCGCTCAGCTCGCCGGTGCAGCGCTTGATCCATTCCTCGTTGCCGGCCACGTCCAGCCCGCCCTCGGTGGTCAGTTCCTCACGCTTTTCCGGCACCAGGCAGCTGTGCGGCGGGCGGATGCGCCGGGCGATGCCGACCATTTCCTTGGTGGCCGCCATTTCCAGATTCATGCGCGTTTGCAGGGTCTGGGCGAGCAGCTCCACGTCCCGGTCCTGAATGTGCCGGCGGTCTTCGCGCAGGTGCACGGTAATGCCGTCGGCGCCGGCCTGTTCCGCCACCAGCGCCGCCTGCACCGGCTCCGGATAGCGGGTGCCACGGGCCTGACGAAGGGTGGCGATGTGGTCGATGTTGACGCCGAGCAGAACGGGCATGGGGGCTCCGGGAGTGGGTGGGTAACGGGGGTTATGGTAGCAGAGGATCGGGGAGGGGATGAGAGCAGTTAAAAGTTGAAAGTTAAAAGTTAAAAGGGCCCGTCCATCCGGTGGGCTTTCCCGCGGCCTGCGGCCGGGATGCCTCCGTGCGGCGTGGGCGCCCGTTGAACGCGGGCACGGGCGTTCCGCCGCACCGGGCCCGGTCCGCGTTTCGACTTTTAACTTTTAACTTTCAACTGTTTTAACCCTTCCCTTCCCGCCGTACGTTCTCGATCTCGGCGAGAAGCACCGCCACCAGCGGCTCCAGAGCCTGGTCGGACAGCGCCTGTTTGAGCGCGTCCTCCAGCTCGCCGGCGGCCTGCTCCAGGCGCGGGGTGCCGCAGTAGCGGGTGGCGCCGTGCAGCTTGTGCACCCGTTCCAGCAGCGCCTCCCGGTCGCCGCTTTCCGCCACCGCGTTGATGCCCGGGGCCTCCTGCTCCAGGCTCGCCAGCAGCATGGCGAACATCTCCTCCGCCAGGGCCTCGCGGCCGCCCACCCGGCGCAGCGCCAGGGTCGGGTCGATCACCGGCAGGGCGGTGGTCTCCGCCGGCGCGGGGGCGGGCATCACCTCGCGGGTGGCGCCGACGTCGGGTTGTTGCTCTTCCAGCACCCATTGGTTGAGGGTGTGGCGCAGCTGGGTTTCGGTGATCGGCTTGCTCAGGTAATCGTCCATGCCGGCGGCCAGCAGGGAGCGCCGTTCGCTTTCCAGGGCATGGGCGGTGAGGGCGATGATCGGCGTGCGCGGCCCTTCGCCTTCCTGGGCGCGCAGCCGGCGGGTGGTTTCCAGGCCGTCCATGCCGGGCATCTGCACGTCCATGAACACCAGGTCGAAGGTTTCCCGGGCGAAGGCGGCCAGCGCCGCCTCGCCGCTGGCGCAGGCGCTCACCTGGACCGCCATTTCCTCCAGGAACACCCGCGCCAGTTTCAGGTTGCCGGGGTGGTCGTCCACCACCATCACCCGCACGCTCTTGCCCAGCGGCCCCAGGGGGCTGCCCGGCGCCGCCGGCATCGCCAGCCCGCCCAGTTCCAGCAGAGCGTCGCGCAGGCGCCGTCGGGTGGCCGGTTTGCCGAGCACCCGGCAGGGCGTGGCCAGGCCGCTGAGTCGCGCGGCCAGGGCCTCGCCGTGGGCGGCCAGAATCAGCACCGGCTTGCCGGTGAGGTCGGCCAGCCGTTCCACCAGCGGCGCCAGGTCCGCCGGTTCCGGCATGGAGGCGGGCACCCCCAGCACGTAGAAGTCGGTGCGCGCCAGCCTGCCGGCCTGCATCTGGCCCTCCAGGGTGTCCAGGGCCTGCAGCTCGGTGACCTTGAGGCGCCAGCCGCCGAGCATATGGTAGAGGCCCAGGCGGGCGTGTTCGTTGGCCTCCACCAGGGTCACCGACAGGCCCTCCAGGGCGGAGGGGGCCTCCGGCCCGGCGTCGGCATCGCGCTCCACGCGCAGCGTGAACCAGAAGGTGGAGCCGCGCCCGGCGGTGCTGTCCAGGCCGATCTCGCCGCCCATGCCTTCCACCAGCCGTTTGCAGATCGCCAGGCCGAGGCCGGTGCCGCCTTCCTTGCGGCGCGCGCTCTGATCCAGCTGGGTGAAGGCGTTGAACAGGTTCTTCTGCACTTCCCGGGGCAGGCCATTGCCGGTGTCGGTGATCGCCACCTTGATGATCGCCTCGGCGCCCCGTTCCTCCTCCAGCATGGCGCGCACCACCACCGAGCCGCGCTCGGTGAACTTGATGGCGTTGCTGACCAGATTGGTGAGCACCTGGCGGATCCGCAGCGGGTCGCCGAGCAGCCGGGTGGGCACGTCGCTGTAGATGATCGCGGCCTGCTCCAGGCCCTTGTCCTGGGCCATTGGCGCCAGCATGGTCTGCACGTCCTCGATCAGGTCGTGCAGATCCAGCGGCACGTGCTCCAGGGACAGCTTGCCGGCCTCGATCTTCGAGAAGTCGAGAATGTCGTTGATGATCGACAGCAGCGATTCGGCGCTCTTGCGGATGGTGTCCAGGTAATCGCTTTGCCGCTCGCTCAGCGACGACCGTTCCAGCAGCCGGGTGAAACCGATGATGCCGTTCAGCGGCGTGCGGATTTCGTGGCTCATGTTGGCCAGGAATTCGGATTTGATCTGGCTGGCCTTGAGCGCTTCCTTGCGGGCCATGTCCAGTTCGATGTTCTGGATCTCGATGGTTTCCAGGGTTTCACGCAGGTCCTGGGTGGCCTGGTCCACGTTCTGCTGCAGCTCCGCCTGGGCTTCGTCCAGGGCGCCGACCATATCGCGCAGGGCCTGCTCCAGGTCGTGCAGTTCGCCCTGGGCGTCGGCCCGCGGCGGCGTGCCCAGGTCGCCGTCGCGCACCCGCCGTACGTTGTCGATCAGCACGCGGATCGGCCCGGTCAGCCGCCGCGCGAAATGGGCGGCCGGCAGCATCGCCAGGATCAACACCAGGGTGATCACGCCGATCAGGGTGAGCACCGCTTCCAGAATACGCACGTACTGACCTTGGCGGGAAAACTCCACGGTCAGCAGGCGGCTGTCCTCGCCGGGCAGGGTGCGCACCAGTTGCCAGCCGGAATCGGTGACCAGCCGGGTGGCGCCGTTGTCCAGCTGTTCCGCCTGCTCCACCGGCCGCAGCCGCGGTCCGGTGTGCAGCTGCCAGCCACTGTGGTTGTCGAACAGGGTGGCGGCGCGCACGTCCGGCTGTTCCAGCAGGTCCCGCAGCAGCGCCTCGTAGGGGGCGCCGGCGTCGGCGTCCAGCGCCGCCAGGCGGGCGGCGTAGCTCTCGATGATCAGTTGCTGGCGGTGGGCGTTGTCGGCGCGCACGCTCATCACCCGGGTGGCCAGGGTGTAGCCGCCGATCAACAGCGCCGCCACGAGCGCCGGCAGGGCGGTCATCGCCATGATGCGGGTGCGCAGGCTGGTATGGGCCATGATCCCCCGGTTCCGTTGCTGTTCTTTTGATCCGGCATTATGACCGACTTGAGCGTCACTGCCAGGGGTCCGATTGTTGAGCTACAATGCCGGCCATGACCTACAAGACCATTGAGTCCACGGTCGGGCGCACGCCGCTGGTGCGGCTGCAGCGCCTGCCGGGGAACACGACCAACACCCTTCTGGTGAAGCTGGAAGGCAATAATCCCGCCGGTTCCGTCAAGGACCGGCCGGCGCTCAACATGATCCGCAAGGCCGAGGAACGGGGCGAGATCCGCCCCGGCGACACCCTGATCGAGGCCACCAGCGGCAACACCGGCATCGCCCTGGCGATGGCGGCGGCCATGCGCGGTTACCGCATGAAGCTGATCATGCCGGCCAACCAGAGCCAGGAGCGCCGAGACGCCATGGCCGCCTACGGCGCCGAGCTGATCTCGGTGACCAAGGAGGAGGGCATGGAAGGCGCCCGGGATCTGGCCCAGGCCATGCAGGCCCGGGGCGAGGGCAGGGTGCTCGATCAGTTCGCCAACCCGGACAATCCCATGGCGCATTACGAAAGCACCGCCCCGGAAATCTGGGACGCCACCGGCGGCGCCATGACCCACTTCGTCAGTTCCATGGGCACCACCGGTACCATCATGGGCTGCAGCATGTTCTTCAAGGAGCAGAACCCGGACGTGCAGATCGTCGGCCTGCAGCCCACCGACGGCGCCTCGATCCCCGGTATCCGCCGCTGGCCCAAGGAATACCTGCCGAGCATCTACGACGAGTCCCGGGTCGACCGGGTCATCGACATGGATCAGGACGTGGCCGAGCACACCATGCGACGCCTGGCCCGGGAAGAGGGCATCTTCTGCGGGGTCTCCTCCGGCGGCGCCGTGGCCGGCGCCCTGCGGTTGTCCGAGGAGCTGGAGAACGCGGTGATCGTGGCGATCGTCTGCGACCGGGGCGACCGCTACCTGTCCACCGGCGTGTTCAGGTCGGAGAAGGACGCGGAGCCCGGCCGATGAACGTACTGGTGTTCGATATCGAGACCATTCCCGACCTGGACGGTGGCCGCCGGCTTTATGATCTGGACGGCCTGGACGACAAGGACACCGCCAGCGCCCTGTTCAACCTGCGCCGTCAGGAAAACGGCTCCGAGTTTCTGCGTCTGCACCTGCACCGGGTGGTGGCGATCTCGGTGGTGCTGCGCTCCGCCCAGGGCGTAAAGGTGTGGTCCCTGGGCGACGAGAGCGCCGATGAGAAGGAGCTGATCGAGCGGTTCTACGACGGCATCGACCGCTTCACCCCGCAGATCGTCAGTTGGAACGGCGGCGGCTTTGACCTGCCGGTGCTCAACTACCGGGCCCTCAAGCACGGCGTGGTGGCGCGCCGCTTCTGGGAAACCGGCAACGAGGACACCAGCTTCCGCTTCAACAACTACATCAGCCGCTTCCACCAGCGTCATCTGGACCTGATGGAACAGCTGGCCATGTTCAACAACCGCGCCAACGCGCCCCTGGACCAGATCGCCACCCTGCTGGGTTTCCCTGGCAAGATGGGCATGAGCGGCGGCAAGGTGTTCGACGCCTTCCAGGACGGTGACCTGAAGGGCATCCGCGATTACTGCGAGACCGATGTGCTCAACACCTGGCTGGTGTTCCTGCGCTTCCAGCTGATGCGTGGCGAGATCGACGCCACCGGCTACCAGGCGGAGCTGGACCTGCTGCGCGATTATTTGCAGCAGGAGGGTCATCCCCACTTCCTGGCCTTTCTTGAGGCCTGGCAAAAGGGCGCCGCCGACGTCTGACGGCGGGCCCTCGACTCTATACAATGCGCCGCATCGCGCCGCCGGGGGAATTCCGGCGGCCCGCATTCAGCTATCCGAGAATCCCCATGGCCCGAAGAAGCCGCAAGAAAAGACTGCCGGAAACGCCGGTGGCCGCCACCATCGAGAGCCTCAGTCACGACGGTCGCGGCATCGCCCGCCTGGACGGCAAGACCACCTTCGTCGACAACGCCCTGCCCGGCGAACAGGTGCTGTTCCAGTACACCTATATGCGTCGCAAGTTCGACGAGGGCCGGGCGGTGGAGATCCTGTCGCCGTCCCCGGAGCGGGTCGAGCCGCCCTGCGCCCATGCTCTGATCTGCGGCGGCTGCAGCCTGCAGCACCTGGCGCCGGCCAGTCAGATCGCCCGCAAGCAGGCGGTGCTGGCGGAGCAGCTGGAGCATTTCGGCGGCCTGACCCCGGACACCTGGCTGGATCCGTTGACCGGGCCGGTCACTGGCTACCGGGGCAAGGCCCGTCTCGGGGTCAAGTACGTGGAGGCCCGCGGCGAGGCGCTGGTGGGCTTCCGCGAGAAGCGCAACAGCTTTATCGCCGACCTGCGACGGTGCGAGGTGCTGATTCCGGAGGTAGGGCACCGCCTGGACGAGCTGCGCGCCCTGGTCAGTGACCTGGCCTTGCGCGCTCGCGTTCCGCAGATCGAGGTGGCTCGGGGCGACGACGCGGTGGCGCTGGTGATCCGCCATATGGACCCGCTGCCCGCCGGCGACCTGGAACGGCTGCTGGCGTTTTGCCGGGCGGCGGATTTTCAGCTTTATCTGCAACCGGGCAACGAGGCCACCGTGCACCGGGTGTGGCCGGAGCAGGGCGAGGAGCGGCTGTACTACCGGCACGCCCCCCATGGCGCGGACACCGAGGGCGCGGAACTGGCCTTCCACCCCACGGATTTCACCCAGGTAAACGCCGACATCAACCGCCGCATGGTGCCGTTGGCATTGGATTTGCTGGAGGTGGAGGCGCATCATCAGGTGCTCGATCTGTTTTGCGGCTTGGGCAACTTCACGATTCCGGCGGCGCGCCGCGCGGCGCGGGTGGTGGGTGTGGAGGGCAGCCAGGCCATGGTCGAGCGCGGTTACGAGAACGCCCGCCGCAATGGCCTGGACAATCTGGCCTTCCACGCCTGGGATTTGAGCCAGGCGCCGGACGGCCAGCCCTGGGCCCGGGAGGCCTATCACCGGGTGCTGCTGGACCCGCCCCGCAGCGGTGCGCTTGAAATGGTGCGGCTGATGCCCCATTTCGGTGCGGATCGTCTGGTGTACGTCTCCTGCAACCCGGCCACGCTGGCCCGGGATGCCGGGGAACTGGTGGAGCGGGGTTACCGTCTGAAGGCGGCGGGTGTCATGGATATGTTCCCACACACCGCCCATGTGGAATCGATCGCCGTCTTCGACCGACGCTAGACGCAGTAAACAATAGGAATCGAAATGGTAACCGTACGCCGGCAATCGTCCGACGAGGTCCAGGCCAGGGACTGGCAGGGATGGCTGGAACAACTCACCGCCCGGGTCCCGGTGCGTGATCCCCACGCCCTGGAGCGTGCCTGTGCTCGCGCCGAGCAGTGCGAACGGGCCGGCGAGGCGGCCGGCCGCCACTGGCCCTACGGCAAGGGCTGCCTGACCATTGGCCTGGAAATGGCGGATGTGCTCGCCGACCTGGGCGCCGACGCGGAAGCGCTGCCGGCGGCGGTGCTGTACCGGGCGGTGCGCGAGGGCCAGCTGTCCTTGCTGGACGTGCAGCGGGAATTCGGCTCCTCGGTGTCCACGCTGATCGAAGGCGTGCTGCGCATGGCCGCCATCAGTACCTCCCTCAATCCCACCCGCAAGGCGGTGCTCGGCCAGCAGGACGGCCAGCTCGACAATGTCCGCAAGATGCTGCTGGCGATGGTCGACGACGTGCGCGTGGCGCTGGTCAAGCTGGCGGAACGGACGGTGATCATCCGCGCCGTGAAGGAGTCCGACCCGGAGCGCCAGCAGAAGGTGGCGCGGGAAATCTTCGACATCTACGCGCCGCTGGCCCACCGCCTCGGCGTCGGCCAGCTCAAGTGGGAGCTGGAAGACCTGTCGTTCCGTTACCTGCAGCCCGGCGCCTACAAGAAAGTCGCGCGGCTGCTGGACGAGAAGCGCCTGGACCGCGAGCACTACATCGACGAAGTGATTCAGAGCCTGCGCGGGCACCTGGAACGCAACGGCATCAAGGGCGCCCAGGTGTACGGCCGCGCCAAGCACATCTACAGCATCTGGCGGAAGATGCAGAAGAAGCATCTGGATTTCGGCGAGGTGTATGACGTGCGCGCGGTGCGGGTGCTGGTCAACGAGGTGCGCGACTGCTACGCCGCTCTGGGCATCGTGCACTCGCTGTGGAAGCACGTGCCCAAGGAGTTCGACGACTACATCGCCAGCCCCAAGGAAAACGGCTACCAGAGCCTGCACACCGCGGTGGTGGGCCCCGGCCGCAAGATGCTGGAGGTGCAGATCCGCACCTTCGATATGCACGAAGAGGCGGAGCTGGGCGTGTGCGCCCACTGGCGTTACAAGGAAGGCAGCAAGGCCGGCCGGCGCAGCCAGTCCTACGAACAGCGCATCGCCTGGCTGCGGCAGGTGCTGGAATGGCACGAGGAGCTGGGCGACAACGACAATTCCAATACCATGATGGAAGAGTTGCAGCACGGCCTGGTCAGCGACCGGGTCTATGTGTTCACCCCGGACGGTCATGTGGTCGACCTGGAAGCCGGTGCCACGCCGGTGGACTTCGCCTACCACATCCACACCGAGGTGGGGCACCGCTGCCGGGGCGCCAAGGTCAACGGCCACATCGTGCCGCTCAGCTACAACCTGCAGACCGGCGAGCAGGTGGAAATTCTCACCGCCAAGGAGGGCGGGCCAAGCCGCGACTGGCTGACTCCGTCGCTGGGCTACGTGGCCACCTCCTCGGCGCGGGCGCGCATCCAGCAGTGGTTCAAGCGCCAGGACCGGGACGTGCACGTGGCCCAGGGGCGCGCCATCCTGGAGCGCGAGATGTCGCGGCTGGCGCTGGACCGCATCGATCTGGACCAATTGGCGCCGCAGCTCAATCTGAAGACCGGCAACGACGTGCTGGCGGCGCTGGGCGCCGGTGACCTGCGCCCCGGCCACGTGGTCAACCAGGCCCAGGCGTTGCTGCCCGACGACCCGCAGCAACAGCTGGAATTCGTGCCGGCCCGCTCCAAGGCATCGGAAAGCGGCGACGTCACCATCCAGGGGGTAGGCAACCTGCTCACCCATATGGCGGCCTGCTGCAAGCCGGTGCCCGGCGACCCGGTGATGGGCTTCATCACCCAGGGCCGTGGCGTCACCGTGCACCGCGCCGACTGCCACAACCTGCTGGCGATGCAGGGCGAGGACCCGAACCGGGTGATCGAGGTGAGCTGGGGCGAGGCGGACCGTATCCTCTACCCGGTGGACATCTTCCTGCGCGCCTGGGACCGCCAGGGCCTGCTGCGCGACGTGATCGCCGTGCTCGCCAACGAGAAAGTCAACGTCACCGCCGTGCACACCCAATCGCACACCGAGGACAACACCGCCACCATGCTGCTAACCCTGGAAATCGCTTCCCTGGGCGGCCTTGGCAAGGTGCTGGCGAAGATGGATCAGATCAAGGGTGTGTTGGAAGTGCGGCGCTACAAAAAATAGCGGCCTTTCGGCCGCGATACAGGTTGCAGGATACAGGATGAAGGGAAGGCGTCGTGCCAGCCCCTGTATCCTTCATCCTGTATCCTGAATCGTCCTTTCACCCGGAGCGTTCCCATGCCCGATAACCCCCAACCGTCCCCCGAGTCCGTCATCGCCGAACTGCTGTCGATCATGGCCCGGCTGCGGGATCCGGACGGCGGTTGCCCCTGGGACCTGAAGCAGACCTTCGACACCGTGGTGCCCTATACCATCGAGGAGGCCTTCGAGGTGGCCGAGGCGGTGGCGCGTCGGGATTATCCGGAGCTGCGCGAGGAACTGGGCGACCTGCTGCTGCAGGTGGTGTTCCACTCGCAGATGGCCCGCGAGCAGGGGCTGTTCGACTTCGCCGAGGTGGTGGCGGTGCTCAATGAAAAGATGGTGCGCCGCCATCCTCATGTGTTCGGTGAGGCGAGCGCCGCCGATGAGGCGGCGGTGAAGGTCAACTGGGAGGCCATCAAGGCCGACGAGCGGGCCCGCAAGGGCCGCGAACACCACAGCGCGGTGGACGGCGTGCCGGACGGGCTGCCGGCCCTGCAGCGCGCGTACAAGCTGCAAAAGAAAGCGTCCAAAGTGGGCTTCGATTGGCGCCAGGCCGGCCCGGTCCGCGAGCAGGTGGGCCTGGAACTGGCGGAGCTGGATCAGGCCCTGGCGGCGGGGGACCGGGACGCCATCGAGGACGAGCTGGGGGACGTGTTCTTCACCCTGGTGAACCTGGCCCGGCATCTGAAACTGGACCCGGATCTGGCCCTGCGGCGCGCCTCCGACAAGTTCGAACAACGCTTCCGTCGGGTGGAGGATCTGGCCGACGCACCGCTCTCCGATTACGACGAAGCGGCCCTGGACGAGCTCTGGCGGGAGGCCAAGAAACGCCTCTGATCCGCTGCCACAAAATCTTCACATTACAGAAACTTTTCGGTCATCCCCCCTCCCCATACTCCGCTCCCAAGCACTCAGGATGCTTCGGGAGTCACCCGGCGCATCCCCTGCTTTTCAATATTGCCTGATTGAAGGAGATGCTCCGATGAAAAAGAACCTGCTCGCGGTCGCTGTGGGGGCGGCACTCGCTACGCCGATGATGATGCCGGCCATGGCTCAGGCCGACGGCCCCAAGGTGTACGGTAAGGTAAACATTTCCCTGGAAAACCAGAACTACGACCCGGCGCCGTCAGCACCGAACAATGACGACGAGTGGGAGCTGAACAGCAATGCTTCCCGCCTGGGCGTGAAAGGGGACTTCGATCTGGACGTGGCCGGCCTCAAGGCAATCTACCAGGCCGAGTTCGAAATCAGCGTGGACGATGGCGACAAGGATGGCCAGACGTTCTCCCAGCGCAACATCTTCGGTGGTCTGGCCGGCGGCTTCGGTACTCTGAAAGCCGGTAAATTCGACACCCCCACCAAACTCGCGCAAATGGACGTGGATCAGTTCAACGACCTGAGCGGTGACATCAAGAACATCGCCGCCGGTGAAAACCGCGTCTCCAACATCATCCAGTACAGCACCCCGAAACTGGCTGACATGGTCACCCTGAACCTGGCTTTCATCCCCAACGAAGACAGCGACGACTTCGACGGTGACGGCGAAAACGAAAACGGCCTGGCCGACAGCACCTCCATCTCCCTGGTGCTGGAAAAAGACGCCTTCTACGCCGCCCTGTCCCACGACACCGACATCGAAGACGAGCTGATCGTCGACGAGACCGGCGCTTCCCCGGTGATCGATATCACCCGTGTGGCCGCCGGCCTGGCCATGGACCAGTTCGAACTGGGCGCTCTGTACCAGCTCGCCGAAGAGTCCGAGGGCGACGGTGAAGAAACCAGCTACGTGCTGAGCGGCGCCTTCAAGATCGACCGCGTCAAGCTGAAAGCCCAGTACGGTTACGTGGAAGGCGACCAAAGCGACGACGAAGGCACTCAGTACGCCCTCGGCGCCGACTACAAACTGGCCAAGAACAGCAAGGTCTACGCCTACTACAACAACCTGAAGTACGAGCTGGCCGGTGGCGACGACGAAACCCGCACCCTGGGCGTGGGCATGGAACACAAATTCTAAGCTTCCTTTGAGCAACCTTGCCGGGCGGTCATCGCCCGGCGTTTCCTCGACGCAAGTGACAGCGTGGCCCGCCCTCTCGGCGGGCTTTTTTTGTCTGTTATTTTCTTATGTCGGTTCCGTCTTTGGCTTTGTCACCAAACGGTCATATAGTGCCCCGCTTGAAATCCAGTAAAGAGGGAGGGGCGCATGCGTTCCATGATCTGGCTGGGGGCTTCCACCCTGGCACTGAGTTTGCCGTTGTCCGCCGGCGCCGCCGCGCCGGAATTCTACGGTCGCATCAACATCAGCCTGGACCGGCTGTCCGACTACCAGGACGGCGGCCTGCCGGGTGCCCTGAACGGGGTGGGCGCCGGCAATTCACCGCTGGAAGACGGCTGGTTCGTGGAGAGCAACGCCTCGCGGCTGGGCGTGCGTGGCCGCGCGCCGTTGGATGTGACGCCGCTGAGCGTGATCTACCAGTTGGAAGTGGGCTACGACGTGGACGGTGACAGCGACACCTTTTCCACCCGTAACAGCTTTCTGGGACTGGGCACGCCGTTCGGCGACGTGTTCGCCGGCCGCTACGACAGCCCGGTGAAACTGGCCGAGGGCCGGGTGGACCAGTTCAACAATACCGCCGCCGACATCGGCCATTATTTTTACGGCCAGCGCCGCAACGACGACACCCTGAACTGGGAAAGCCCGCAATGGGGCGACCTGGTGCTGCGCGCCCAGATCGGCCCCGGTGAAGCCGAGGACGTGGCCGGTGAGGAGAAAGACGGCCTGGCGGACACCTGGGGCCTGTCGGCCACCTGGAATCCCGACAAGCTGTACGCCGCCGTGGCCTACGAAAGCAGCTACCTGGAACTGGACAACCCGGCGTTGACGCCGGTGGCGGTGGCCGCCGATCTGGAGCTGCTGCGGGGCGTGCTGGGCATCACCGTGGGCCCGTTGGACCTGGGCGCCCTGGTGGAACGCACCCGCATCGACCCGGACCAGCCGGGCCAGGACCGCGCCGATTCCACCTCCTACCTGGTCAGCGCCGGCTGGCGGCTGCCGCCGCGCCTGACGCTCAAGGCCCAGGCGGGTCGCGTGGACGGCGACGACTTCGGCTACGAGAACGACATCCTGGTGGCCGGCGCCGACTATCAGCTGGCCAAGGGCACCAAGGTCTACGGCCTGGTCGCCGCCTCCGACGCCACCCTGGATTACCCCGGTGGCCTGCGTCAGGACGACAGCGGCAATCTGTTCTCGGTGGGCATGGAGCACAAGTTCTGAGGCTCGGAGTAGATCGCGGCTGCGGCCGCGATCAGCCACCGGAAAGCAAAAAGCCCGCCATTGGCGGGCTTTTTGCGTTCGAGGCGAGGCTCGGCGTCAGTCCCAGCGCTGCAGCACCAGGGAGGCGTTGGTGCCGCCGAAGCCGAAGCTGTTGCTGAGCACCCGCTGCGGACGCTGCGCCACGGTCTCGCGCAGAATCGGCAGGCCTTCGGCGTTCTCGTCCAGCTCGCTGATGTTGGCGGAGCCGGCCTGGAAGCCGTCGCGCATCATCAGCAGGCAATAGATCGCCTCCTGCACGCCGGCGGCGCCCAGACTGTGGCCGGTGAGGCTCTTGGTGGAGCTGATCGACGGAATCCGCTCGCCACCGCCGAACACCTCGCGGATTGCCTTCAGTTCGGCGATGTCGCCCACCGGGGTGCTGGTGCCGTGGGCGTTGATGTAGTCGATGTCGCCGTCCACCGTGGCCAGCGCCTGGCGCATGCAGCGGGCCGCGCCTTCACCGTTGGGGGCCACCATGTCGTGACCGTCGCTGGTGGCGCCGTAGCCGACGATCTCGGCGAGGATGTTGGCGCCGCGTGCCTTGGCGTGCTCCAGTTCCTCGACCACCACCATGCCGCCGCCGCCGGCGATCACGAAGCCGTCGCGGTGGGCGTCATAGGCGCGGGAGGCGGTGTCCGGGGTGTCGTTGTACTTGGTGGAGAGGGCGCCCATGCCGTCGAACAGGCAGCTCAGGGTCCAGTGCTCCTCCTCGCCGCCGCCGGCGAAGATCATGTCCTGCTTGCCGAGCTGGATCTGCTCCACGGCGTTGCCGATGCAATGGGCACTGGTGGCGCAGGCGCTGGCGATGGAATAGTTGACGCCTTTGATTTTGAACGGAGTGGCGAGGCAGGCGGACACGGTGCTGGCCATCACCCGCGGCACCATGTAGGGGCCGACGCGCTTGACGCCACGGCTGCGGGCGATGTCGGCGGCTTCCACCTGATTCTGCGAGGAATGGCCACCGGAACCGGCGATCAGGCCGACCCGCTCGTGGCTGATCTGATCCGCGTCCAGGCCGGCGTCGGCGATGGCTTTTTGCATCGCCACGTAGGCGTAGGCGGCCGCGTCGCCCATGAAGCGCCGGGACTTGCGGTCGATGTGCTCTTCCAGGTCGATCTCCGGCGTGCCGGCCACCTGGCTGCGCATGCCGATTTCCTTGTAGGCTTCCTTGAAGCGAATGCCCGGGCGGCTTTCCCGCAGGGCCCGGGATACGGTATCGGCATCGTTGCCCAGGCAGGAAACAATGCCCATGCCGGTAATCACAACGCGTCGCATACTAGTGCTCCATCAAGATAATAGGGTCGTCTTCAACGCGGGCGCGCTCAGAAACCTTCCGTCGAAGTAAACAGGCCCACCCGCAGGTCGTCGGCCTGGTAGATGTCGTTGCCGTCCACGGACACGGTGGCGTCGGCGATGCCCATGGTCAGCTTGCGGGCGATCACCCGCTTGATATCGATCCGGTAGGTGAGCTTCTTGGCGGTGGGCAGCACCTGACCGGAAAACTTCACCTGGCCCACGCCCAGGGCGCGGCCGCGACCGGGATTGCCCAGCCAGCCCAGGAAAAAGCCCAGCAACTGCCAGGTGGCGTCCAGCCCCAGGCAGCCCGGCATCACCGGGTCGCTTTCGAAGTGGCACTGGAAGAACCAAAGGTCCGGGTTGATGTCCAATTCGGCCACGATCTCACCCTTGCCGTAGCGGCCGCCGGTTTCAGCGATATGGACGATGCGGTCCATCATCAGCATGTTGGGCAGGGGCAGGCGGGCGTTGCCGGGGCCGAACAGCTCCCCGTGAGCGCAGGCGAGCAGATCCTCGTAGGAATAAGAGGGCTTTCTCTCGGCCTTGATGGCGTTTGTGTTGCTGTCGTTATCGTTCGGGCTCAAACCGTTGACTCCAGATAGATCGGGTCGGCAGCGGATGGCCCCCGGCGGGACCCTCGCGAACCGGGTGATAAGTATAGATAAGCCGGATGACTCTTAGTTTACACCGTGTCGACCTTTCACGAATTTGACATGGTATCAGAGCGCTTTCTCCCCGTACGAACGGCAAGCGTCTCAAAATATGTCCATATCCCCGGTCTGGATCAAAGGTCTGTCCGTTTCGGACAAAGGCCGGTCATTGGCGGACTTTCCGGGGGTGTCTGAACACTTGCAAAGCGGCCATCATCTGCGATGATGCGCGCGCACATGAGCCGGAGGTACAAGTGGCGGCGGAAATCGGACATCTCTCCCTGTGGGTGGCCATGGCGACGGCCCTGGTGCTGGCGGTGTTTCCCCTGATCGGCGTTTATCGCCGGGTGGAAGCCTGGCAGCGCTACGCGCGCCCGTTGGCCTGGCTGCAATGGCTGGCGCTGACGGTGTCCATCGTCGCCCTGGGCTATTGCTTCTATATCGATGACTTCTCGATCACCTATGTGGCCAACCACAGCAATTCCGAATTGCCGCTGGGCTATCGGCTGTCGGCGATCTGGGGCGGCCATGAGGGTTCGTTGCTGCTGTGGGCCTGGATGCTGGGCGGCTGGAGCGCCCTGGTCGGTCTGTTCAGCCGGCGCGTGCCGCTGGACATGGTGGTGCGGGTGCTGTCGGTGATGGGCATGATCGCGGTGGGCTTCCTGGCCTTCATGCTGTTCACCTCCAACCCTTTCGACCGCACGCTGCCCTGGTTCCCCATCGACGGCGTGGACCTCAATCCGCTGTTGCAGGACCCGGGCCTGATCGTGCACCCGCCCATGCTGTACATGGGCTACGTGGGCTTCTCGGTGGCCTTCGCGTTCGCCGTGGCCGGCCTGCTGGCCGGCAATCTGGACCCGGCCTGGGCGCGCTGGGCACGGCCCTGGACCACGGTGGCCTGGTGCTTTCTCACCGTCGGCATCGCCCTGGGCTCCTGGTGGGCCTACTACGAGCTGGGCTGGGGCGGCTGGTGGTTCTGGGACCCGGTGGAGAACGCCTCGCTGATGCCGTGGCTGGCGGGCACCGCCCTGATCCATTCCCTGGCGGTGAGTGAAAAGCGCAACCTGTTCCGCGCCTGGACCGTGCTGCTCGCCATCATCGCTTTCTCGCTGAGTCTGCTGGGTACCTTCCTGGTGCGTTCCGGGGTGCTCACCTCGGTGCACGCCTTCGCCAACGATCCCAGCCGGGGTGCCTTTATTCTCGGCTTCCTGGTAGTGGTGGCCGGCGGCGCGCTGACCCTGTTCGCCCTGCGCGCCGGGCAGCTGGAAGGGAAGGGCGGCTTCAAGGGCCTGTCCCGGGAGACCTTTCTGCTGGGCAACAATTTGCTGCTGCTGATCGCCGCCTCGGCGGTGCTGATGGGCACCCTCTATCCGTTGCTGGGGGAGGCCCTGGATATGAAGGTGTCGATCCGCAGCCCCTACTTCAACAGCTTCTTCGTGCCCCTGGCCATGCTGCTGATGGTGCTGCTGGTGCCCGGGGTGATGAGCAACTGGAAACGCCAGGATGGCGCGCCGCTGCTGCGCCGGCTGGTGTGGCTGGCGCCGGCGGCCCTGGTGGCCGGCTGGCTGGCCGCGCGGCTGCCCGGCCCGACCCCCTGGGTGGGCGTGCTGGCGATCATGTTGTGTCTGTTCGTGGTGTTCTCCCATGTCGAGGACCTGGTGCGCCGGGCGCGGGCTTACGACCGTGGTCTGACGGCCGGCCTGGGCAAGCTGGGCCGGGGCTATTACGGCATGGTGCTGGCCCACTGCGGCCTGGCGGTGCTGGTGGCCGGGGTCACCGTGGTCAGCTACCACGAGGTGGAACGGGACGTGCGCATGGCGCCCGGCGACGTGGCCGAGGTGGGGGGTTACCGGTTCGAGTTCGATCAGATGAGCGCCTACCGGGGCCCCAACTTCGATTCCCGCAAAGGGCACTTCGTGGTCAGCCGGGACGGCGACACCGTTACCGAGATGAACCCGGAGAAACGGACCTACCGGGCCAGCGGTCAGGTGATGACCGAAGCGGCCATCGACGGCCGGGTCATGCGCGACCTCTACGTGGCCCTGGGCGAACCCCTGGAGGGCGACGCCTGGGCAGTGCGCATCTATTACAAGCCGATGGTGCGCTGGATCTGGCTGGGTGCGTTGATCATGGCCCTGGGCGGCGCCCTGGCGCTCACCGATGCGCGCTATCGCAAGAAGATCGGTCGCCGTGACCAGGAGCCGGCCTATGAGTAACAAGAACACGGGCCTGTGGGTGTTCGTGCCGCTGGTCGGTTTCGTGGCGTTGGCGATCCTGCTGGCCAGCGGCCTGGGTCGCAATCCGGAGGAGCTGCCGTCGGCGCTGGCCGGCAAACCGGTGCCGGCGTTTTCCAAGCCGTCGCTGATTTCCGGCGAGACCCTCACCGAGGAACGGCTCACCGGCCAATGGCAATTGCTCAACGTGTGGGGCACCTGGTGCCCGACCTGCTACGTGGAGCATCCCTATCTGCTGGAACTGGCCCAGCGCGGCGTGCCCATCGTCGGCATGGACTACAAGGACGAGGACGACAAGGCCCGGGACTATCTGGCCCGTTACGGCAATCCATTCACCGAGGTGATCGTCGACGCCGACGGGCAACTGGGCCTGGATCTGGGCGTGTACGGTGCCCCGGAAACCTTCCTGATCAACCCCCGTGGCGAGATCGTGCTGCGCCATGTGGGCGAGATGAACCCGCGCGCCTGGGACGAGAAGTTCGCCCCGGTGCTGCGCCAGGCGGGCAACCCCCTCGGGGGGCCGCAATGAATCGCCTGTTTCCTCTGTTCCCTGCTCTGGCACTGACGCTGTGCGCGCTGCTGCTGGCCTCGCCGTTGCGGGCCGCCATCGATATCTACCAGTTCGACAACACCGATCAGCAGGACCGCTTCCACCGGCTCACCGAGGAGCTGCGCTGCCCCAAGTGTCAGAACCAGAGCATCGCCGACTCCGACGCGGAGATCGCCCGGGACATGCGCGAGCGCACCGCCCGGATGATCCGCGACGGGCACAGCGACCAGGAAGTGGTGAACTTCTTCGTCGACCGTTACGGCGATTTCGTCAGTTATCGGCCGCCGGTCAATGAACGCACCGCCATTCTCTGGATGGGGCCGCTGGGGCTGCTGCTGCTTGGTGTCCTTGCCATTGTCCTGCTGGTGCGCCGCGCCAGCCGCCGTGCCGAGCTGGAGGAGGACGACCACCCATGACCGTTTTCGTGATTCTGCCGCTGGTATTGGTGCTGGCGGTTCTGGTGGTGTTTTTGCTGTGGCGGCGGGAGAGCCGCCGCGCCGGCGCGCCCACGTCCTGGAGTGGACTGGCGCTGCCATTGCTGGTGGTGGCTCTGGCCGGGCTCGGCTATCTGACCCTGGGCCTGCACCCGGAAACCCTGGGCTGGCTGTCGGAACAGCGCCGTTACGACGCGGTGGCCGAACGGGTGATTCGCGGCGAGGCCCCCGGCGTGGAAGACCACGACATTTCCGCCCAGGCCCTGACCCGGGTGTTGCAGGCCAAGGTGGTGCGCGACCCGACGCTGCCGGGCTGGTACACCCTGGGACTGCTCTACGATCAGCTGGGTGCCCCGGGCCAGGCCCAGGAGGCGGCTCGCCGCGCCCTGGCGTTGGACCCGGACGACGACGGTGCCCGGCTGCTGCTGGCGCGGGGGCTGATCGCCCAGAACCAGGGCCGCCTCAACGACGAGGCCGACGCCCAGATCCGCCGGGTGCTGGACGCCAATCCGCGCCATGACGGCGCGCTCATGTTGCGCGCCATGGCCGCCACCGAGGCGCGCCGCTTCGACCTGGCCGCCGACGCCTGGCGGGCGCTGCTGGTGCGCCACGGCGACGGCGAGGCCGGTGACCTGATCCGCCAGGGGCTGGCCCGGGCCGAGGCCCAGCAGCAGCGCGGCGCGCGGCTGGACAATCTGACCTTCACCGTGCGCGCGCCGGATCTGCCCGACGGCGGCACCCTGTTCGTGTTCCTGCGCCCGGAAGGGGGCAGCGGTCAGCCGCTGGCGGCCCGGCGGGTGCTGGTGGAATCCTTCCCGGTCACGGTGACCCTGCGGGCCGGCGACTGGCTGCAGAACTACCCGGAACAACCGGACACGCTGAGGGTGGCCGCCCGCTATACACCGGCCCCGGGTTCCAGCGTGGAACAGGCCCGTCTGGGCAGTAAGCCCCAGCCCCTGGATCTGGAGGCACGGCCGGCCGCGACCATCGACCTGGGTCCCTGAGTGGTCGCCCGAGCTTGTACCAGGGTGACCCGCAAGGTACAGTTGCCCCCCTTTGGAAGGCTCTCTTCCTTCCTCGTCTTGGCAAATCGGAGATTCCTATGCGTGTCATCCTGCTTGGCGCGCCCGGTGCGGGTAAGGGCACCCAGGCGCAGTTCATCAAGGACGAGTTTTCCATTCCCCAGATTTCCACCGGGGATATGCTGCGCGCCGCGGTGAAAGCGGGCACGCCCCTGGGCCTGGAAGCGAAAAAAGTCATGGACGCCGGTGGCCTGGTTTCCGACGACATCATTCTCGGTCTGGTGAAGGAACGCATCGCCCAGGACGACTGCAAGAACGGTTTTCTGTTCGACGGTTTCCCGCGCACCATTCCCCAGGCCCAGGCGCTGGTGGATCAGAACATCAATATCGACTTCGTGGTCGAGATCGACGTGGACGATGAAGAGATCATCGAACGCCTGAGCGGTCGTCGGGTGCACCCGGCTTCCGGCCGCGTCTATCACGTCAAACACAACCCGCCCAAGGTCGAGGGCAAGGACGACGAGACCGGCGACGAGCTGGTTCAGCGCGACGACGACAAGGAAGCCACCGTGCGCAAGCGTCTGGAGGTTTACCAGGAGCAGACCCGTCCGCTGGTGGATTTCTACAAGAAGATCGCCGACAGCGGCGAGCCCAACGCGCCCACCTATGTGCGCGTGGCCGGGGTCGGCGGTGTCGAGGACATTCGCCAGCGCATCATGGCCAAGCTCAAGGGTTGACGCCGGCCCACCCGGGGTGGCGACGCAACCAAAGAAAGGGGAAGCGGAAGCTTCCCCTTTTTTTATGGCTTCTCCGGCCCGTTCCCGCCGAAGCTTGACCCTGGTCTTGGGGCCCGATTTTTTAGCCGCTAAAATGCCGCTCACTCTCCGTTGACCCGGGCTCGGGTTTGATCCACGCGCCGAGGAGGAAAGCTATGACCGCACCGAAGACCGCCATCGTTCTGATCAACCTGGGCACCCCGGATGCCCCGACGACGGGTGCCGTGCGCGCCTACCTGAAGGAATTTCTGTCCGACCCGAGGGTGGTGGAGGCGCCGCGCTGGCTGTGGTTCTGGGTGCTGCGTCTGTTCGTGCTGCCGTTCCGGCCACGCCGGGTAGCCCGCCTGTACGCCTCGGTGTGGAACCAGGACTCGCCGATTCGTGAGATCACCGAACAGCAAACCCGGGCGCTGGAGGAACGGTTGGGCATGCCGGTTCGTTACGCCATGCGCTACGGCCGTCCGGCGATGCGCCCGCTGCTTGATGAGCTGGCCGACGACGGCTATGACCAACTGGTGATCCTGCCGCTCTATCCGCATTACTCCGGCACCACCACCGGCGCCGTGGCCGACGTGATCGCGAATTGGATGCACGGTCGCCGGGAGCTGCCCGGTCTGACGCTGATCCGCGATTACTGGGAACACCCTGCCTGGCTGGAAGCCATGGCCACCAGCATCCGTACCTTCCGCGAACAACACGGTGGCGCCGACAAGCTGGTGTTTTCCTTCCATGGCATCCCCAAGGAGTACGAAGACAAGGGCGACCTTTACGGCGAACGTTGCCGGCGCTCGGCGCACTTGATCGCGGAGCGGCTGTCGCTGGCCGATGATGAATGGGCGATTACCTTCCAGTCACGGTTCGGGCCCAAGGAATGGCTGCAGCCCTACACCGACAAAAGTCTGGAAGCCTGGGCCGGGCAGGGCGTCCGTTCGGTGCAGCTGGTATGCCCGGGCTTCTCCGCCGATTGCCTGGAAACCCTGGAAGAAATCGACGCGGAAAATCGCGAAGTGTTTCTGGCCGCCGGCGGTGAACGCTTCCAATACATTCCGGCGCTGAACGCCAACGCGGAACACATCGACGGGCTGGCGCGCATCGTTCGGGACGTACTGCCGTAATCGTTTCGGTGTCGGAAAAACACAAAGGAAAACCGAAAAGCCCGCGGACTTTTTTATTTTTTACTTTGCTGGCCCGTCTCCTGGTCAAATAATGTACCAACGTAATTTTTTTTGTGCTACTTTCCGACTGTCGCAGAAAAACGACGTCATAGATTAGGAGATCGATCATGGCCCGAGCAGCAAAAAAAGCCGCGAGCAAACGCGCCACGCGTAAGAAAGCCACCGCTCGCAAAACCCCCGCCGCCAAGACCGCGGCAAAGAAAAGCACCGCCAAGGCACCGGCTGTTCCCAAGTCGGTCAGTAACGCCGAATCCAAGTTCAAGCTTCAGGAGAAGGCGGTAACCCAGGCGGAGAAAAAAGTCGCCCAGGCGGAAGCCCGACTGGACCGCCAGAAGAAGAAGGTCGACACCGAAGACGGCAAGCTGGGCAAGCTGCGTACCGACCTGGCCGCTCGCCGTGACAAAGCCAAGAAAAACGCCACCGCCGCCGCCAAGCGCGCCGTCGACACCGCCCGTGGAAAAATGAACACCCAGCGGCTCAAGCTGCAGGACCTTCGTGGCGAAACCAAAGTGATCCGCGCCGAGATCCAGGCCGCCAAGAAAGTGGTCACCCGGGAGAAGAAAAAGCTGCGTACCGCCCAGCGGAATCTCTCCACCAAGATGCGTGACTACGAGCGCAAGCTGGCCAAGAAAGCCAAGGTAGCGCAGAAGAAAGCCGAGCAGAAAGCCAAGACCGCCGCTCGCAAGGCCGCCGCCAAGAAGAAGAGCGCGGCGAAGAAGAGCACCGCCTCCAAGAGCGCGGCGAAGAAAAGCGCGGCCAAGAGCACCGCCAGGAAAAGCGCCGCTAAGAAAAGCACGGCCAGAAAGAGCGCCGCGAAGAAGACCGCCGCTCGCAAGACCACGGCCCGCAAGACCACCGCGCGCAAAACGCCGGCCCGCAAAACCGCGGCCCGTAAGCGCCCGGCGGCCAAGAAGAGCACCGCCAGCAGCACCGCCGGCAGCACCGGCAACACCGGCACGCAAAGCTGAACGGTCCGCGTGACCGGTCCCGCCGCCACCGCCCCCGCAGCCCGGGGGCGGTGGCGTTTGTGGGGTGCGAAACCGGTCAATAAAAGGTGTTGATAATAATTCGCATTAGGGTTAGCCTGTTTTTCGAGATTGAGGAGTAGGCGTAGCCATGTACGTATGTCTCTGCAACGGCATCACTGACAGCCAAATACGGGAAGCAGCCGAAAGCGGTTGCGACAGCCTGCGTGATCTTCGTCGGGAACTTGGGGTTGGCAGTCAGTGTGCTAAATGTGCAAGGCACGCCCGTCAGGTATTGCGTGAGACCCGTAGCGCTCTGCCGGCGGCCTCTTCTCTCTCCGCCGGCCTGGGTGAAGTCGTACAGTTCTGGCCAAGGACCGCCTGACCGTATCGTACTTCGGAACCACCCGGGCCCCCGGCCGCCCAGCCAGGCAATGTTCCTTAACGGGGACCGCGCCAAGCCAGGGACGGGACCGCGGCGGATCGTTTAAAGACTGATTATCATTTCCATAACTACTTGTATTCACTGAACTTTTTTGCCGACGACCCTTGTCGGGGGTAGTCTATTGCACAACAATAGGCGCCATCGCACCCCGGCACCGGAGACACGGCATGAAAGGCGACAAGAAAGTCATCGAACACCTCAACCGCGCCTTGAGCAACGAGCTCATCGCCATCAATCAGTATTTCCTTCACGCCAAGATGTACAAGGACTGGGGCCTTCACGCCCTCCATGAGAAGGAATACCACGAGTCCATCGACGAAATGAAACACGCCGACTGGCTGGTGGAGCGCATTCTGTTCCTGGAAGGCATCCCCAACCTGCAGGACCTGGGCAAGCTGATGATCGGTGAAAACGCCCGTGAGATGATCGAATGTGACCTCAAACTCGAGCACATGGCGCTGCCCGACCTGCGCGACGGCATGGAATACTGCGAATCCGTCCGCGACTACGTCTCCCGCGACTTGCTGCGCCGCATCCTCGAATCCGAGGAAGAGCACATCGACTGGCTGGAAACCCAGATCGAGCTGATCGACAAGGTGGGCATCGAGAATTACCTGCAAAAACAAATGGAAACCGCCGACGACTGAACGGAAATTCCGACTGTTTGCGCAAGAATTCACCGCCCCCGGCTTGACTCCCTCCGGCCCATTGGGAATAATGCGCGCCTCTTGACGGCCAACGCCGACAAGCCCGCACCGGTAGCTCAGTTGGATAGAGCATCTGGCTACGAACCAGGAGGTCGGGGGTTCGAATCCTCCCCGGTGCGCCACACATGAAAAGCCCACTCATTCGAGTGGGCTTTTTTTTGTGTGGCGCACCGGGGAGGTATTCAGAGAACCCCCCAGGGTTCGACAAGCCGGCCCCCCGGGCCGGCGCAGGACGCCGCCGCCACGCGGCGGCGCCCCGAAGGGGTGAGCCCGGGCCCAAAGGCCCGGGCGAATCAATCCTCCCCGGTGCCCCTCTACCTCGAACCACTCCCATCTCAGCCCAAGACTCCCCATCTACCCAACCCAGGCGAGCGAAGCAAAGCCTGGCGCCCCCGAATTTTACAAGCCGCCAAAGAAACCATCCGCTACCCTGTGCCCTCGAACCCAAAGCCCCACCACAGGACCGGACCACAATGCACCCCCAATGGCTCCCCCGCCTCAACGCGCTCCTTTACCGCCTGCGCCACCTCTGGGCGGTGGGCAGTTTCTCCCTGGGCCTGGCGAGCTATTTCCTGGTTGAACGCAAACCCTGGCTGGCGGCGGTGCTCACCGCCATCCTGGTGGGCACCTGGCTGGTGCTGCTCACCGAGAACTTCTGGTTGCGGCGGTTCCGGGGCACCGGCATGGAACCGCTGGCGCAGGGCGCCCTCAAGCTGATGCTGCAGGGCGTGCACCAGGAGGCGTTCTTTTTCAGCCTGCCGTTCGTGATCCTGCAGTGGTCCGGCGGCGCCGAATACTTTCTGTTCACCGGACTGGTGGCCGCCGCCGCCCTGGTCAGCATCGTCGATCCGTTGTACTTCCGGCTGGCGGCGCATCGGGCGGTGTACTTCGGCTTTCACGCCTGGGCGCTGTTCGTGGCGCTGCTGGTGTTGTTGCCGCTGATCTTCAAATGGCCCACCAACTTCGCTCTGGACGGCGCCGCCTTGCTCACCGCCCTGTTCGCGCTGCCCAGCTTCTGGCGGGTGGGCGGCCCGCGCCCGGCCTACCGCTGGGCGATGCTGGTGGGCGTGTCCGTGGCGATCGCCACGGTGCCGGTGTGGGGCGCCCGGCTGGTGCCGCCACTGACCCTGTCGCTGGAAGAGCGCGCCATGGCGGTGAGCATCAACCGCAGCAGCCGCGAGCCGCTGGTCACCGGGCGCACCTTCCGGGCCTCGGAGCTGGGCGACGGGCTGTACGCCTACACCGCCATCCGCGCGCCCCTGGGGCTGGGTCAGGAAGTCCGCCATTACTGGTTCCACGACGGCAAGCTGGTGGACCGCATCGGCCTGCATCTCACCGGCGGCCGCCGGGAGGGTTACCGCACCTGGTCCCACAAGGCCCATCTGCCGGCGCCGGCGGCGGGGGACTGGCGGGTGGAGGTGCGCACCGACAAGAACCAGATCGTCGGCGTGCTGCGCTTCACGGTGATCCCGGACTAACCCCGCTTCCGGGGTGTGACAAATCGCCTCACCCGCCCGCTTGCGCCTTGACGGCGGCGGGGTGGCGGCGCAACCTTGGCGCCGCGATCCGGGCCGGCGCGGGCCGGCCGCTCCCGGAAAGGCTCCTTGATGCTGCACACCCTGTCCGGCGCGTTGACGCCCTACATTTTTTCGCCGATCACCGTACTGCTGTTTCTGTTGGCGGTGACCGCTTACCTGGTCGGCTGGCGCCGGCTCGCGGTCGGTGGCCGGTCGCCGTCCGCCTGGCGCACCCTGTCGTTTTTCCTCGGCGTGCTGCTGTGCTACACGGTGATGCACACCCAGTTCGACTACTACTCCCGCTACATGTTTTTCGTGCATCGGGGCCAGCATCTGGTGCTGCATCATCTGGGCGCCTTTCTGATCGCCCTGGCCAATCCGCTGCCGGTGCTGGCCGCCTGCGCCGGTGAACGGCGATTCCCCGGGCTGTCGGCGGCGTTCCGTCCGGTGCGCCGGGTGCTGTTCGATCCGCTGGTGGCGACGGTGCTGTTCGTGGGGCTGATCTTTTTCTGGCTGACGCCCTCGATTCACTTCGACGCCATGCTCAGCCTGCGACTCTACGAGCTGATGAACTGGTCGATGTTGGTGGACGGGGTGATCTTCTGGCTGGTGATCCTGGATCCCCGCGATCCGGACCTGGCTGGCACGTCCCGCTTCGGGGTGCGTTTCGTGATGCTGGTGGCGGCATTGTTTCCGCAGATTCTGCTGGGCGCCTACATCACTTTCGCCGACGCCGGGTTGTACGACGTGTACGCCATCTGTGGGCGGGCGTTCGCCATCGAGCCGGCCACCGATCAAGTGCTGGGCGGCATCCTCACCTGGATCCCCGCCGCCATGATGACCATCATCGGCGCCCTGGTGGTGCTGCGTTTGTATCTGCGTTACGACAGTGAAAAAGGAGGCTGACATGGTGCGAACTCTGGGTGCGGCGCTGCTGGCCGCCGGTCTGATGTGGCTGGCCGGTTGCGGCTCCTCGGACGTGAGTTTCAATGGCAAGGACATCACCGGGCTGATGCCGGACCTGGCGTTTTCGCTGACCGGCACCGAGGGCGAGACGGTGACCGAGGCACGTTATCAGGACGAGGCGGTGGTGCTGTTTTTCGGCTATACCCATTGTCCGGATTTCTGCCCGACCACGCTGACGGCGCTGGCCCAGGCGCTCAACAAGCTGTCCGATCAGGAGCGCGAGCAGCTGCGGGTGCTGTTCGTGAGCGTGGACCCGGAGCGGGACACGCCGGAGTTGCTGGCGAAGTACACCGCTTACTTCAGTCCCCGGGTGGACGGGCTGACCGGTGATCAGGAGGCGTTGCGGGAGCTGACCAAGCGATACCGCACCACCTACAGCTATGAGGAGCCGGACAAGAACGGCAATTATCTGGTGAACCACGGGCTGGCCATGTACGGGTTTGATCGGCACGGGAAGGTGCGGCTGTTCATGCGTAATGATCAGCCGATGGATCAGATTGCCGAGGATTTGCGGGCGCTGGTCTCGATTCAATGACGGGCAGGCTCTCCAGCCGGGGCGCGACTCCGCCTGGAGGCCTTTCCGGGAACGCTGTGAACCCCCGCAAGCGGGCCCGGCCACCCATCACAGATGGGCGGCGTTCGGCGGCGCGCGAAGCGGTGCTTCGCAACACGCTTGCCTCACCCCTGGGGGCTCCCTTTCGAACGTCCTGTTCTCAAGGGTCCCGGAAGGGCCTCCAGGCGGAGCCGCTCGGAGCGGGGCTCCGCGCGTTGGGGGGTTAGGAAGGTTAGCCGGCGCGGAGGCGTTTGGCGGCTTGCACCATGTTCGCCAGGGCGCCTTCGGTTTCTTCCCATTTGCGGGTTTTCAGGCCGCAGTCCGGGTTCACCCAGAGCCGTTCCTTGGGCAGGCGGTGGGCGGCTTTTTCCATCAGTTGCACCATCCAGTTCACGTCCGGCTGGTTGGGGGAGTGGATGTCGTAGACCCCCGGGCCGATGTCGTTGGGGTACTGGAAGGTCTCGAAGGCTTCCAGCAGCTCCATGTTCGAGCGTGACGTCTCGATGGTGATCACGTCCGCGTCCATGGCGGCGATCGCTTCGATGATGTCGTTGAACTCCGAATAGCACATGTGGGTGTGGATCTGGGTTTCGTCGGCGACCCCCACGGTGGCCAGGCGGAAGCAGTCCACCGCCCAGTCCAGATAGGCGCGCCAGTCGTTTTGCCGCAGGGGCAGGCCCTCGCGGAACGCCGGTTCGTCGATCTGGATCACGCCGATGCCGGCGGCTTCCAGGTCCTGAACCTCGTCACGCAGGGCCAGGGCTATCTGGCGGCAGGTGGTTTCACGCGGCTGGTCGTCGCGCACGAAGGACCACTGCAGAATCGTCACCGGGCCGGTGAGCATGCCTTTCACCGGCTTGTCGGTGAGCGATTGGGCGAACGTCGCCCAGTCCACGGTCATCGGCGTGGGGCGGCTGACGTCGCCGAAGATCACCGGTGGCTTCACGCAGCGTGAGCCATAGCTCTGCACCCAGCCGAAGCGGGTGAAGGCGAAACCTTCCAGCAGCTCACCGAAGTATTCCACCATGTCGTTGCGTTCCGCTTCGCCGTGCACCAGCACGTCCAGGTCCACCTGTTCCTGATAGCGGATGGCGCGGGTGATTTCCTGTTTCATCTGATCCAGGTAATCCGCGTCATTGAGCTTGCCGGCTTTCCAGTCGCGGCGGGCGCCACGGATTTCCGGAGTCTGCGGAAAAGAGCCGATGGTGGTGGTGGGGAACGCCGGCAGCTTCAGGGCCGCCTGCTGCTTGCCAATGCGCTCGGCGAACGGGCTCAGACGGTCGCGGGAAACCTGGCCGGCGGCGGCCATGCGCTCGCCCACCGCTTTGTTATGAATGCGCGGGGAGGCGGCACGGGCGGCCAGCGCCTCGCGTTGCGCGGCCAGGGCGGCGTCGTCCGGGTTGCCATCCAGGGCATCGCGGAGCAGTTTCAGTTCGTCCAGTTTCTGCTTGGCGAAGCTCAGCCAGCTTTTCAGCTCGGCGTCGAGCTTGTCTTCCTGGTCCAGGTCCACCGGGCTGTGCATCAGGGAACAGGAGGGCGCCAGCCACAACCGGTCATCGAGTTGCTCTTTCAGCGGCTTGAGCGTCTCCAGCAGGGCATCCAGGTCGGCGCGCCAGATGTTGCGGCCGTTGATCACGCCCAGTGACAGCACTTTATCGCCCAGGCGCGGCAGCACCTGCGCCAGGTCGTCCCGACCGCGCACCCGGTCCAGGTGCAGGCCGGCCACCGGCAGTTCCAGGGCGGTGAACAGGTTGTCGCTCAGGCTTTCGAAGTAGGTGGCCAGCAGCAACTTCACGTTGGCGGCGCTGGCCAGCCGGTCATACACCCGCAGGTAGGCGCGCTGCCAGGCGTCGGGCAGGTCCAGACACAGAATCGGCTCGTCGATCTGCACCCAGGTCACGCCCTGCTCGGCGAAGCGCTGCAGGATCTGCTTATAGACCGGGATCAGCGCATCCAGCAGGTCGAGCTTTTTCAGATCCCCGTTGGCCTCGAAGGCGTCGCCCTTGGACAGCCACAGATAGGTGAGGGGACCGGGGATCACCGGCTTGGCGTCGTGGCCCAGGGCGCGGGCCTCATCGATCTGCTCGAACAGGGTGTGCCGGGCGATGCGGAAGGTCTGGTCGGCGCTCAGTTCCGGCACGATGTAGTGGTAGTTGGTATCGAACCACTTGGTCATCTCGCAGGCGGCCGCCGGCGTGCCGGTGGGCGCGCGACCGCGGGCCATGCGGAACAGGGTGTCCAGGTCCACCGGTTGGTCGTCGCCGTGTTCGAAGCGCGCCGGCACCACGCCCAGCAGGCAGGAGAACTCCAGAATCTGGTCGTACCAGGCGAAGTCGCCCACCGCTACCGGCGACACGCCGGCCTCGGCCTGCAGGGCCCAGTGGCGTTCACGCAGGCTGCGGCCCACATGTTCCAGTTCGCTTTGTTGCAGGGTGCCGGCCCAGTAGGCCTCCTGCGCCTGTTTCAACTCCCGGCGGGCGCCGATGCGGGGGAAGCCGAGATTGTGCAAGGTGGTCATGGTGTGTCCTTTCCGTCGCCGTGGCGTTCAGTGCAAAGACCGCTATTGTGGAGACGGTGTGACTTGAGACAAAATCAAATATCTAATCCTGACTATGAGGGTTTCTCATGTTTCTGGAGTTGCGCCATCTCAACACCCTGCTGGCCATCGACGAGGCGGGCAGCCTGGTGGAGGCGGCGGAGCGGCTGCACGTGACCCAGTCGGCCCTGTCCCATCAGCTCAAGGATCTGGAGCATCGCTTGGGGGTGTCGTTGATCGTGCGCCGCACCCGTCCGATCCGTTTCACGCCCGCCGGCGCCCGGCTGCTGGCGCTGGCCCGTGACATCCTGCCGCGGGTGAGGCGTACGGAAACCGAGCTGCGACGGCTGGCGGCAGGACGCAGCGGCCGGCTGCACATCGCCATCGAGTGCCATTCGTGTTTTCAGTGGTTGATGCCGGCGTTGGACCGATTCCGGGAGGCCTGGCCGGAGGTGGAACTGGACCTGTCCGCGGCGTTCAGCTTCACGCCGCAAAGCGCGCTGGTGCGCGGAGATCTGGACATGGTGATCACCTCCGACCCGGTGGACAACGAGGCGGTGCGCTATCTGCCGCTGTTCCGTTACGAGCTGGTGCTGGCGGTGGCGCGGGGCTCGGCGCTGGCCAAGCGACGCTTCGTGGCGGCGTCGGCGTTGAGCGACCAGCGGCTGATCACCTATCCGGTGGAGCATGAACGGTTGGACGTGTTCACCGCCTTTCTCGATCCCGCCGGCGTGGCGCCGGCCTCGGTGCGCACCGCCGAGCTGACGCCGATGATGGTGCAGCTGGTGGCCGCCGGTCGTGGCGTGGCGGCCTTGCCCAACTGGGCGCTGACCGAGTATCTGGATCTGAAGCTGGTGGACGCGGTGCGGTTGGGCGAGGCGGGGGTCTGGCGGACGCTTTACGCGGCCGTGCGTGACGGTGACGAATCGGTGCCGTACGTCCAGGAGTTCATGGACACCGCCCGGGATCTTTGCTTCCAGAACCTGTCCGGAATCCGCCGGGCGGACTGACGGCGCCGCTCAGGGCGAGGGCTGGCGGGGTTGCAGCGGCGCCACCCAGTAGTGCTGCTTGTGGCCGCGCCGCTGGTAACGCTGACACACGCGGTCGGCCTGTTGCCGCGAGTGAAAACGGTTCACCACGAACACATTGCCGTGGTCGTCCTGCCGCCACAGCACGTACTGGCTGTTACCCGCGGCCATGTTCACCAGCGGTCATGGTTACCACTGACCGAAGGGCGTGCGGCTGAGCGCGCTGTTGTAGAAGCGCGCATCGTCGGTGACTTCCTCGCCCAGCCAGTCCGGACGCGGCACGCTCTGGTCCTCGTGGCTCAGTTCGATTTCCGCCACCACCAGGCCCTGGTTGTCGCCGTGGAAGACGTCCACCTCCCATTCCAGATCCGCGCCGTCCACCTCGGACCCGGCCGGCAGCCGGTAGCGGGTTTTGTCGATCACCCCCTCGGCGCACATCTCCGCCAGAATGGCGCGGGCGTCGTCCACCGGGATCGGGTATTCGAACTCGCTGCGACGGGCGCCCCGGGTCTCGCCCTTGAGGGTGAGCCAGGCCTGCTGATCGCGGATGCGTACCCGTACCGTGGCCCGCCGATCGTGGCTCAGATAGCCCTGGATCAGCCGCTCACCGCGCCGGCCCTCGAGAAAGCCGGTGTCGGTGACGCGGAATTTGCGCTCGATTTCCACGCCCATCAGGTTCTCTCCCGGTGTTTGATCAGCCTTCCGCCGGCGCCGGGGCGTCGGGCACCAGATCCCGGTTGCGCTGGAGCTCGTCCACCGGGAAGCCTTTTTCGCGAGCCACGTCCACCAGGGCCTGATACTGGTCTTCCGGCAGGCGCGGCTGGCGCGCCAGAATCCACAGATAGTCGCGGCTGGGGCCGCCCACCACCACGGTTTCGTAGTTGTCGTCCAGGGCCAGCACCCAATAGTTGCCCTCGGCCAGCCACGGCAGCAGGTTGGAGAACCAGTTGTCGAAGCGCACTTTCAATTTGGCGTCGTTGCTGCCCTCGATGGCGCGGGCGCTGCCGGTGGCTTCGCTGGGGCCGTCCTCGCGCTGGCAGCGATTGACCACGCCGATGCGATGCGGCGATTCCACGGTGTAGGTGGCGGTGGAGTTGTAGCAGCCGCGCTGGAACCATTGCGGCAGACGGGCGATCTCGTACCAGGTGCCGCTGTAGCGCTCCAGATCGACCCGATCCACGGTGGTCAGGGGCGGTTCTCCGACGCCGCTGGCGCAGCCGGCCAGAGCGGTGGCGGCCAGCAGGGGCAGGGCGGCGAGCTTGAGAGTCCGAAGGGGCATGTCGTTTCCTTGCGACGTTGGGAAAAAAGGGGGCGCCCAGTCTAGCCCAATTCCACCGCCGCCGTCCGGTCCCGGCGCGCCGCACCGGTGTTCGGTACGGTCGTCCCCCGTGGTTTTCGCCGTGCTACAATGCCGCGCGAATTGAAAGGCCGCCCGAATTGAAGGGCCGCGCGAATTGAGAGCCCCGGGCGGATCCGGGGCCGCGCCGATTGCCGGAGGTTGGGATTATCACTGGGCCATGTCTCACAGTGCGCGGTTTAAGCTGCGAGCGCGACGACCGGATGCTGTTCCGGGAGTTGGCGTTTTCCGCCGCCGACGGCGAGGTCTGGCAGATCACCGGCGCCAACGGCGCCGGCAAGACCACCTTGCTGCGCATTCTGGTGGGCCTGCACGGGTTCTTCGAGGGGGAGGTGCACTGGCGCCAGCCGCTGGCTCCCTCGCTGCTCTACCTGGGCCATCAGCCGGGCGTCCGGGAGGAACTCTCCGCCCGCGAAAACCTCCGATACAGTCAGGCGCTGAGCGGCCAGGGCGGTGATCCGGACGCGGCCCTGGACGCGGTGGGCCTGTACGGTTTCGAGGATGTGCCCGCCGGGCGCCTGTCCGCCGGGCAGAAGCGGCGCATCGCCCTGGCCCGGCTGTGGCTGGACCCCAAGCCGGTGTGGGTGTTGGACGAACCCTTCACCGCCATCGACCAGGACGGGGTGACGCGCCTGGACGCGCGCCTGCGCCAGGCCGCCGCCGCCGGCACCCTGGTGCTGTACACCTCCCACCACCGGGTGGGGGACGACGTGCGCCGGCTGCATCTGGGTGGCGCCGGAGGCGCCCGATGAGCCGCGTCTGGTGGGCGGCGCTGCGCCGCGAGCTGACGCTGATCTGGCGGGCGCCGGCGGACATGGTGCAGCCGCTGTTCTTCTTCGTGGTGGTGGTCAGCCTGTTCCCCCTGGGTCTGTCGCCGAAACCGGAATTGCTGGCCCTGGTGGCCCCCGGGGCGGTCTGGGTGGCGGCGCTGCTGGCGGTGATGCTGTCCCTGGACGGCCTGTTCCGCCGGGACCAGGAAAGCGGCGCCCTGGACCAGATGCTCACGGCCCCCGTGCTATCGGTGGTGCCGGTGTCCGCCAAACTGCTGGCCCACTGGCTGCTCACCGGCCTGCCGCTGGCCCTGGTGGCGCCGCTGCTGGGCTACATGATGCAACTGCCGGTGGCGGTGCTGGGCACGCTGATGATGAGCGTGCTGCTGGGCACCCCCACGCTCACCGTGGTGGGCGCCATCGGCGCCGCGCTCACGGTGGGGCTCAACCGCGGCGGTATTCTGCTGGCGGTGCTGGTGCTGCCGCTGTACATCCCGGTGCTGGTGTTCGGCGCCGGCGTGGTGCGCACCGCCCAGGACGGCCTGCCCACGGACGGCTTGCTGGCGGTGCTGGGCGCGATTCTGGCCCTGGCGCTGAGCCTCGGGCCGCTGGCGGTGGCGCTGGGTCTGCGCATCAGCGCCGGGGATTAGAAAAGTTGAAAGTGAAAAGTTGAAAGGGCGGGTTCCTTTTTACTTTGAACTTTCAACTTTGAACTTTGGGTCTGTTTTATGTGGAAAACAATTAAACGCTGGTACCACCAATTGGGCTCGCCGGTGTATTTCTACCGATTCAGCAGCGCGGTGCTGCCGTGGCTGCTGCCGATTTCGCTGGTGCTGCTGGCGGTGGGTCTGGCCTGGGGACTGGCCTGGGCGCCGGTGGAGCGCTACCAGGGCGACAGCTACCGCATCATCTATATTCACGTGCCGGCCTCCAGCGGCGCTTTGATGGGCTACATCGCCATGGGCGTGGCCGGGCTGGTGGCGCTGGTCTGGCGCATGAAAATGGCCGAGGTGATGCTCAAGGCCCTGGCGCCGTTCGGCGCGGTGCTGGCGGCGGTGTCGCTGGTCACCGGCGCGCTCTGGGGCAAACCCACCTGGGGTACCTACTGGCAGTGGGACGCGCGCATGACCTCCATGCTGATCCTGCTGTTTCTGTACCTGGGCATCATTGCCCTGCAAAGCGCCATCCGTGACCCCCGCCAGGCGGCCCGGGCCGCCTCCTTGCTGGCCATGGTGGGGGTGATCAACGTGGTGATCGTCAAGTATTCGGTGGAGTGGCTGCAGACCCTGCACCAGGGCTCCACCCTCAAGGTGATCGGCGAGTCGTCCATCGATGACGCCATGAAGTGGCCGCTGCTGATCAGCATGCTGGGGCTGTGGCTGCTGTACGCGGCCAACGTGCTGATGCGCGCCCGCACCGAGGTGCTCAATCGCGAACGGCGCGCCGGCTGGGTGCGCAAACTCGTGAACCGGCCCTGAGGAGTCCGAACCGATGTACTTCGACAGCTTCGCCGACTTTCTGGCCATGGGTGACCACGGCTTTTTCGTTTGGAGCGCCTACGGCATCAGCGCGCTTCTGATCATTGGCAATATGTTGCTGGCCTGGCGCCAACAGGGACGGGTGCGCGCCGAACTGGCCCGGCGCGCGCGGCGCGAGGCCCGCGATGCCACCACCGTTTCGGGGAGTCCTGATGAATCCGGTTCGTAAACAACGTCTGATCCTGGTGCTGGCGATTCTGGCCGGCCTGGCCGTGGCCGTGGGCCTGGCGGTGTACGCCCTGCGCCAGAACATCAACCTGTTCTACACGCCCCAGCAGGTGGTCTCCGGGGAAGCGCCGGTGGACACCAAGATGCGTGTGGGCGGCCTGGTGGTGGACGGGTCGGTGCGCCGTAATCCGGAGACCCTGGATGTGACCTTCGCGGTCACCGACGGCAAGGGCACTTTCGACATTCATTACCAGGGCATCCTGCCGGACCTGTTCCGGGAAGGGCAGGGCATCGTCGCCAATGGCACTCTGATCAGCCGCGACCGCTTCGAGGCCGAGGAAGTGCTGGCCAAGCACGATGAAACCTACATGCCACCGGAAGTGCAGGACGCCCTGGAGAAGGCCGGGCACCCCGGCGGCGCCGGCAAGACCGGGTCCGATTCCGGCTATTCCGGCGGTTATTCCGAGAGCGATTCCGGCGACCGTCCGGCGGACTGAAGGCGGCTGGCCGCCGGGCCCCGGCGGCCCGGCGCGAAAAAGATTGTCCGCCGTGGCGGGGCTGGCATACAGTGCGCCGATAGCCATCCACTCTTGACCGTTCGGGGCCCCATGAGTCAGGTCATCATTCTCGTCGACGATCCGGCCGACTGGGCCGCCTACTACCCCACCCGCCATCTGCTGTCCGCCCGCGATTACCTGCAGGCCGCGTTGCCGGTGTGCACCGATAAAAAAGTGCAGGTGATCAACCTGTGCCGGGCCTACAAATATCTGTCGCCGGGCTATTACTGCTCGCTGCTGGCGGAGGCCCGCGGCCAGCGCGTGATGCCGTCGGTGCGCACGGTCAACGACCTCAGCCGCAAGGCCCTCTACGGCCTGCATTTCGGCAGCTTCGAGCAGGCCCTGGACCGGGCCATGAAGAAGCAGGGCGACGACGCCATCCGCCTCACCCTGACCCTGTACTTCGGGCACACCGAGCAGGAAGGGCTGGCGGAGCTGGGCCGGCAAATCTTCGATCAGCTGCCGTGCCCGATCCTGCGCGTGGCGTTTCGGCGCCGCGACGACGAGTGGACCCTGGAGTCGATCCGCACCGTCAGCCTCAAGCAGCTCAAGAACAGCGAAGAGGACCTGTTCGCCCGCGCTCTGGAGCAGTTCAACGCCCGGGTCTGGCGCAATCCGCGCCGCCGCCGTGGCGACCGCTACGAATTGGCCATGCTGGTGGACGAGCAGGAAGCGCTGCCGCCCAGCAACCGCACCGCGCTGAAGCGCTTTATCAAGGCCGGCCGCGAGCTCGGCATCAAGGTGGACCCCATTGGCCGCGACGACTACGCCCGGCTCGGCGAATACGACGGCCTGTTCATCCGCGAAACCACCGGCATTGATCACCACACCTATCAGTTCGCCCGCAAGGCCGAACAGGAGGGCATGGTGGTGATCGACGACCCGGGGTCGATCCTGCGCTGCACCAACAAGATCTATCTGGCCGAACTGATGCAGGCCAACAAAGTGCCGGTGCCGCCCACTGCCTTCGTGTTCGACGACTCCGACGCCCAGGTGGACCGGCTGATCGAGGAGCTGGGCCTGCCCATGGTGCTGAAGATTCCGGACGGCAGTTTCTCCCGTGGCATCAGCAAGGTGGCCGACCGGGATGGCCTGCGGCAGGCGCTGGGCGAGCATCTCAAACAATCGTCGGTGGTGCTGGCCCAGGCGTTCATGTACACCGACTACGACTGGCGCATCGGCGTGCTCAACCATCGGCCGCTGTTCGCCTGCCAGTATTTCATGAGCAAGGGCCACTGGCAGATTTACCACCACAAGGCCGGCGGCAAGACCACCTCCGGCGGCTTCCGCAGCCTGGCGGTGCGCGATGTGCCGCCCAAGGTGCTGCGTACCGCCCTGAAAGCGGCGCGCATGATGGGCAACGGCCTGTACGGCGTGGACCTGAAACAATCCGGCGACGAGGTGGTGGTGATCGAGGTCAACGACAATCCGAACGTGGACGCCGGCGTCGAGGACCTGTGGCTGGGCGAGGATCTGTACCGGCAGATCATGCTCGAATTTCTGCGCCGGCTGGAAGCCAAACGGCTGGGGCTGCCGCTGTTCTGACCCGACCGTCATCGAGGGATGTGATGCGACGTTTTCTGCTCCGTCGGGCGATCCGCGCCTGGTTCGCCGACGGTGACATCGATCGGGCCACCGCCGAGCGGTTGCTGGCCCGTTACGGAGCCAGCCTGGACGACCCGGCGCCCTCGGCGCTGGGGCTGGTGGTGGCGCTGGCCGGGCTGTTTCTGGGTCTGGCCCTGCTGCTGGTGGTGTCGGCCAACTGGCAGAATCTGCCCCGGGAGCTGCGGCTGGCCGGTTTGATGCTGCTTACCGCCACGCTCAATGGCGTGGGCGTGGCGCGCTATCTGCGCCAGGGCGCCGGCGCCTTCTGGCTGCTGCTGGGCGGCTTCGCCTATGGGGCCTCGATCATGCTGATCGGCCAGATGTACCACCTGGGCGAGCATTACGCCGGCGGCCTGCTGCTGTGGGCGCTGGGCCTGCTGGCGCCGGCGCTGCTCACCCGCGGCCGGTTGCTGGCGCTGTTGATGCTGGTGGTGGCCGGCTTCTGGATGGTGACTCATAACCGCTACGGCTGGCCGCTGTGGATGCCCCTGTTCCTGGCCGCCGCCTTCCTGGTGGCCCGTTACCGCGACAGCGCGGTGCTGACCCTGGCCAGCCTGGCCGCCACCGCCCTGTGGCTCAACCTGATGCTGACCTGGGTGTACGCCACCGACTTCGGCCCGGAGGCCGCCGAGGGGCTGCTCAGCTTCAATCTGGCGCTGCTGGTGCTGGCCCTGGCGCTGGCCGGCCGACCGGGATGGTTCGGCGCCGCCGGGCACGGGCTGTCGGTGTGGGTGCCCCGGCTCACCCTCGCCATGCTGATGCCGTTCACCTTCGTGGACGTGTGGCGCCGTTATCTGGCGCTGGCCTGGACCTGGATGGACCCGGGCCTGTGGGCGGGCCTGGCGGTGCTGGTGGTGGCCGCCTTGATGGGGCGGCCGCTGCTGGCCACGGTCACCGCCGTGGCGCTGGTGGTGGTGCACACCGGCGGCCTGCCGGACCAGGCCTGGCTGTGGGCGGTGGCTGTCAATCTGCTGGTCCTGGTGCTGGCCCTGTGGTGGCTGCGCCGTGGCCTGCGGGAGGGTGAGGCCGGGCTGTTCTTTACCGGTCTGGGCGCGATTCTGCTGGTGGCGCTGCTGCGTTATCTGGATCTGATCGGCGGTTACCTGGGCGCGGCGGCGCTGTTCGCCGGGATGGCCGTGCTGCTGTTGCTGGCCGCTTTTTACTGGCGCCGCCGGGAGGTCACGCCATGAGACACCGGTTGAACCGTTCACTGCTCAGGACTGGGCTGATCGCCGCCGTGCTGGCGCAGCTGGCGGTGCTGGGTGGCCTGTTCGTTCACAGCCAGTACCCGCTGTGGGTGGGGCGCGAGGTGCGCGTGGCGACCCTGCCGGTGGATCCCCGGGACCTGTTCCGCGGGCAGTACGTGCGGCTCAACTATGGCTTCAGCCGGTTGCCGATTCCGGATATGGAGCTGCCACGGGGCGGCGACGACGTCTATGTGCCGCTGGAGCGAGAGGGGGACCTGTGGCGGGCCGGTCGGGCGCAATTGCGGCCCCCGACGCGACCGCCGTTTCTGCACGGCACCATCCTGAGGGTGGCCGGCGGCGAAATGGTGGTGCGCTATGGCATCGAGGCCTGGTTCGCGCCGCCGGACGACGCCCTGCGGTTGGAAGCCGACCTGCGCGACGGCGGCGTGGCGCGTCTCAAGGTGACGGCGGACGGCCGCGCCGCGCTGGTGGCGGTGGAAGCGCCCTGAGGGCGGTCAGCCCAGCACTTTCTTCAGGAAGCCGCTTTCCTTTTCGATGGTGTGCTTGAACGGTTCCAGGCCGTGGATGCGATCGGTGTGCGCGGCCAGATTCGGATGCCGTCCGGCGTCCGGGCGCTCGCCGCCATGGGCGAAGTTCACCAACTGGCTGGCCACCGCGATGTCGGCGATGGTGAGCCGGTCACCGGCCAGGTATTCCTTGCCGTCCAGTTCTCGCTCCAGGTAATCGAGCAGCGGCGGGATGGCGCTGTCCAGGGCCTGCTGGCACTCCTGTTCGTTGCAGGCCTGGCCGATCAGGCGCTTGACCACCCGATTGCGGAACACCTTGAAGGTGCACTGGGGGCCCATTTCGTAATCCGCGTATTTCTCGAACCAGAGGGCGCGGGCGTACTGGTAGGGATCGTCCGGGTACAGGGCGGGTTCCGGCTGGATACGTTCCAGATAGGCGCAGATCACGGCGGAATCCGCCAGAAAGCGGCCGTCCACTTCCAGCGCGGGAATGCGGCCCAGGGGGCTGATCTTTTCGTAGTCTTCCGGTTTGTTGTTCGGGTCCACCATCACCGATTCATAGTCCAGCCCCTTCAGGGCCAGCACCATGCGGGTTTTGCGGACATAGGGCGACAGAATGGCGCCGTAGAGTTTCATGGTCATGCGCGGCTCTCTCCACGAAGGGTGCGACAGGGAGCCTCAGGGATATAGCACCGACCGGGATGGGTCAATGACCGGATCGGGCCGGACGCACCGGGATTGGCGAAAGATTGCGCGGACGCGCGCCAGGGGCGAATTTCCTCTTGACGATGGGGGCCCCGATTCCTATTCTACGCGCCGCTTGAGAGCACGGGTCCCCTTCGTCTAGTGGCCCAGGACACCGCCCTTTCACGGCGGTAACAGGGGTTCGACTCCCCTAGGGGACGCCACTCAGCCCGTTCACAAGCGCCAAGCGGGAATAGCTCAGTTGGTAGAGCACAACCTTGCCAAGGTTGGGGTCGCGAGTTCGAATCTCGTTTCCCGCTCCAATTTGAAAAAGGGAGTCCATGCGGACTCCCTTTTTTTGTGCTTTTTTCCCTCCGGTTTCATCCTCTGAACCCCCGCGCGGAAAGTCTGTTGCAAAGGGCAGGCGATTCGTTTAGCGTTGATTATAGTCAGTGTACTGATAAAAAATCGTGGTACGGAATCTGGCGAATAAAAAGAAAACGCATTCAAAACAATGGTTTAAAAATTATGCAGCAGGATCGACCGCACCGGGTGAGAAGAAAAACAGGTGCTACCCATCCTAATTTGGCGCTCCAGCGAGCCAGTCCTATCGACGCCATCGAGTCACGGTGGACCAGGGAAACCGATCAACGTATTCCGCCTTTCGGCGACGGGATCCGCGACGGGTCCGGCCGGCCGGGCGTTGGGTAGGAGACAAGCAGTATGGAAAGGTTGGCGGATCTGATTGATCGCCTCAACGACGGTATCGGCGAAGTGCTCAAGTGGGCGATGCCGGTGATCGCGCTGATCTGCGCGGTGGTGGCGGTGCTTCGCTATGGTTTCGGGGTTGGCTTCCCGTGGTTGTCCGAGAGCTACATTTGGCTCAACGGTGCCTTGTTCACTCTGGGCGCCGCCTATGTGCTGCGCCACGAGGGCCATGTGCGGGTGGATGTGTTCTACAACCTGCTGTCCGTGCGCGGTCGCGCCTGGATCAATCTGCTCGGTACCCTGGTGTTCCTCTACCCGATGCTCTACTTCCTGGCGGTCAAGGGCTGGCCGGGCATTCAGCGTTCCTGGGCCCGTCTGGAAACCTCGCCCACCATCGGCGGCCTGCCGTTCATGTACCTGCTCAAGAGCTGTCTGCTGGGGTTCTGTCTGCTGCTGGCGTTGCAGGGGCTGAGCCTGATGATCCGTTCCGTGCAGGCGATTCGCGACCCGGCCGGCGCCGCTTCCGCCGAGGAGAACGACCGTGGCTGAGTGGTTCCTGCTGATTCTTCTCGTGGTTCTGATTCTGGCTTTGCTGAGCGGTTTTCCGGTGGCCTTCGCCATTGGCGGCGCGTCCATTCTGGTGGGCCTGGTGGCGTCCTGCTTCGGTGCCTTCGACATGCTGATGCTGGGCGCCTTGCCGGGCCGGGTATTTTCCATCATGACCAACGAAACGCTGCTGGCGGTGCCGTTGTTCGTGTTCATGGGCGCCATTCTGGAACGCTCGCGCATCGCCGAGAACCTGCTCACCACCATGGGGCAGCTGTTCGGCCGGGTGCCCGGCGGCCTGGGCGTGGCGGTGATCATCGTCGGCGCGTTGCTGGCCGCGTCCACCGGCGTGGTCGGCGCCACCGTGGTGGCGATGGGGCTGATCAGCCTGCCGGCCATGCGCCGCGCCGGCTATGACGAGCCCCTGGCCAGCGGTTTGATCTGCGCCGCCGGCTCCACCGCCCAGATCATTCCGCCGTCCACGGTGCTGATTCTGCTCGGCGTCATGCTGCAGGACGCCAACACCCAGGCGATGCTCAGCCAGGGTGGTTTCAACAGCCACCAGATCGGCGTCACCGATCTGTTCACCGCCGCCCTGGTGCCGGGCCTGCTGCTGGTGCTGTTCTACCTGCTGACCATGGCGGCGCGGGCTCTGTTCAACAGCAAGTCCTGCCCGCCGCTGGTGATGAGCGATGAGGAGCGCCGTACCCTGTCCAAGCGGGTCGTGTTCACCATGCTGCCGCCCCTGGTGCTGATCATTCTGGTGCTGGGCTCGATTCTGTCCGGCATCGCCACCGCCACCGAGTCGGCGGCGCTGGGCGGCGTGGGCGCCTGCATCCTGGCGGTGCTGGGTCGCCAGATGTCGTTCAAGGTGCTCAAGGACGCCAGCCGCTCGGCCATGTCCATGAGCCTGATGATCTACGCCATCCTGATCGGTGCCGCCATTCTGTCCCTGGTGTTTCGCGCCCTGGGCGGCGAGGAAGTGATCGCCGAGCTGCTCGATTCGGTGCCCGGCGGTCTCACCGGCGCGATCCTGTTCGTGCTGCTGATGATGTTCGTGCTCGGTTTCATTCTCGATACCTTCGAAATCATCTTTATCGTCATGCCGATCTTCGCGCCGCCGCTGATCATGATGGGCGCGGACCCGCTGTGGCTCGGCGTGGCGTCCGCCATCGTGCTGCAAACCAGCTATCTGACACCGCCGTTCGGCTACGCCATTTTCTTCCTCAAAGGCGCGGTGGCCGATCTGAAACTGGTCACCGTGTACCGCGGGGTCATTCCATTCGTGGTGCTGCAACTGCTCGGCGTGGCGGCGATCTGGGAATGGCCGCAGCTGGTGCTGTGGCTGCCCGGTGTACTGGCCAACTGATTACCGGAGGCGCCCGGCGGGGTCCGCGCCGCCGGTGTCGGCATTACCCCTTTCACCGCGGAGATCGAGGAGTAATTTTCATGAAAAGACGTGACTTTCTACTCAAAGCGGGCGTCGCCGGCACGGTCGGCGCCGCCGCCGCCGGTGTGGGCTTCCCGGCCATCGCCAAGGGCGCCGTGGAATGGCGCATGCAAAGCACCTGGCGCCGTAACTCACCACTGCTGTCCACCGGCCCGGATCTGGTGGCGGACTATGTGAACAAGGCCTCCGGCGGCCGCATGAAGCTCAAGGTCTACACCGCCGGTGAAGTGGTCGGCCCGCTGGAAGTGTTCGACGCGGTGGCCGACGGCACCCTGCACATGGGCCACGGTTACCCGGCGTTTTGGTCCGGCAAGCACCCCGGCTTTCAGTTCCTGGCGCCGCTGCCTTACGGCATGACCTCCCAGGAACAGAATGCCTGGTTCGCCTACGGCGGCGGCCAGGCCCTGATCGACGAGCTGTACGGCGAGTTCGGCCTCAAGTTCTTCCCCAGCGGCAACACGTCGGTGCAGGGCATCTGGTTGAACAAGGACATCAGCGCCGCCGCCGACTTCAAGGGCATGAAGATCCGCACCGGCGCCCTGGCCGGCAGTGTGCTGCAGGAGTTCGGCGCGGTGCCGGTGCAACTGCCCCTGGGCGAAGTCACCCAGGCGCTGCAGAACGGCACCATCGACGGCGCCGACTACGTGGGCCCGTTCAACGACATGGCGTTCGGCCTGCCGCAGGTGGCGCGTAACTATTACTGGCCCGGCTGGATGGAGCCCAACGGCGTGCTCGACTGCTTCGTTAACCAGTCCGCCTGGGACAAGCTGGACGCCGACCTCAAGCAGGTGCTGGTGGGCGCCAACGCCTACGCCAACCAGATGGTGCTCAGTGAATTCGTGGCCAAGAACGCCCAGGCCCTGCAGCAGATCAAGAAGGACTATCCCAAGGTCAACGTGACCACCTTCAACGCGGAAACCCTCAAGGACCTGAAGAAAGTGTCCAATGACGTGGTCGCCGGCGTTGCCAAGAAGGATGCCCTGGCCGGCAAGATCTACCAATCCATGACCGATTTCATGACGGTGGTACGGCCCTATTCCGAAATCACCGAAATGGAATACATGAACGCGCGGGCCAACTGATCCGACGCGCAGGAAGGCGGGTGCTCCGGTGGGGCATCCGCCTTCGCCGTTTGTTCTTTGAAGATTGAAAGGGTGCGAGGTAAAGGATGAATAAGACCGGTATTGGTGCCCGTGTACGTCGGTTGGAAGACGACCGTCTTGTTCATGGCCGCAGCCGTTACGTGGGCGACATCAAGATGCCGGGGATGTGCGACGTGGCGTTTTTGCGCAGTCCCCTGGCCCATGCCCGGATCAAGGCGGTCAATAAACCGGACGGTCTGGAAAGCCGGATTCTGTGCGCCGCCGACCTGGACGGCGTGCGGCCGATCGTCGCCGAGTCCACGCTGCCCAGCTATCGAACCTCGGAACACTGGCCGCTGGCCCGCGACAAGGTGCGCTTCGTCGGTGAACCGGTGGCCATGGCCATTGGCCGCAACCGCGCCGAGGCCGAGGATCTGCTGGAGGAGATCGACCTGCAGCTGGAGGCGCTGCCGCCGGTGATCAACGGCGCGGTATCGATGGCCGAGGACGCGCCGCGCCTGCACGAGGAATGGGACGACAACATGTTCCTCAAGCTGGCGGTGGGCCAGGACCCGGCGGGCGCCCGGGAAAACGCGGAGGTGGTGGTGACCCGCCAGTTCCGTACCGCGCGCCAGGTGATGAACCCGATGGAAGGCAAGGGCGTGGTGGCCTGGTGGGATTACCGCGACGGCCAGCTGGTGGTGACCACCTCCACCCAGGTGCCCCATGTGATCCGTAACGGCCTGTCCCGTTGCCTGGGCATCGACGAATCGCTGATCCGCGTGATCGCCCCGGAAGTGGGCGGCGGCTTCGGCTACAAGTGCATTCTGCAGCCCGAGGAGATCGCCGTGGCCTGGCTGGCCTGGACCCGGCGCAAACCGTTCCGCTGGCTGGAGGATCGCCGCGAACATCTGACCGCCGGCGCCAACACCCGCGAGCACCAGTATTCGGTGACCGCCTATGCGGACCGGCGCGGCCGGCTGCTGGGCATGGACGCGGAAGTCACCGTGGACGTGGGCGCCTACTCGGTGTGGCCGTTCACCGCCGGGCTGGAAGCGGCCCAGGCCGGCGGCAACCTGCCCGGCCCCTACGATTTCCGCGAGTACCGCTGCCAGGTGAACGCGCCGGCCACCAACAAACCGCCGTTCACCCCTTACCGGGGCGTGGCCCGGCCCGGCGTGTGCTTCGCCATGGAGCTGACCATCGACGCCATCGCCCGGGAAGTCGGTCGCGAGCCCTGGGAAGTGCGCGCCGAGAACCTGGTGCCGGCGGACGCCATGCCCTATGTGAACGTCACCAACAAGCATTACGACACCGGCGATTACCCCGGCTCGCTGATGCGCGCCAAGGACGCGATCGGCTTCGACCAGGTACGGGAGCGGCAGAAGACCCCGGAAGCGGACGGCCGGCTGATCGGCGTCGGCTTCGCCACCTACACCGAGCAGTCCGCCCACGGCAGCAAGGTCTTCGCCCAGTGGGGCCTGGCGCTGGTGCCCGGCTACGACGAGGCGCGCATCAAACTGACCCCGGACGGCGGCGTGGAAGTGCGGGTGGGCATCCAGAGCATTGGCCAGGGCCTGCAGACCACCCTGGCCCAGGTGGCGTCCGAGATCCTGTCCATCCCGGTGGACCGCATTCGCGTGCTGATGGGCGACACCGGCACCACGCCGTATTCCTACGGCGCCTTCGCCTCGCGGGGCATCGTCATGGCCGGCGGCGCCGTGTCGCGGGCCGCGGAAGCCCTGGCGGAACGCATCCGCGTGATGGCGGCCCGGGCGCTCGACTGCACACCCGAGCAGGTGCGCCTGGAGGACGATCGGGTGCACGGCCCCAACGGCAGCCTGAGCTTCGCCGAGGTGGGCCACATCTGGTACCTGCGCCCGGACGAACTGCCCGAGGGCGACCGTCACGGCGGCCTGGAAGTCACCGAAGCCTATCGACCGAAAACCGACCACGGCGTGTTTTCCTACGCCTCCCACGCGGTGGTGGTGGCGGTGGACCCGCAGACCGGCAAGGTGGAACTGCTCGATTACGTGATCGTGGAAGACGCCGGCAAGGTGGTGAACCCGATGATCGTGGAAGGCCAGACCATCGGCGGCGCGGTGCAGGGCATCGGCACCGCGCTGTTCGAGGAAGTGACCTACGACGACCAGGGCCAGCCGCTCAGCTCCACCCTGGCGGACTACCACCTGCCCGGCGCGGCGGAAGCGCCGCACATTCGCATCCAGCACACCGAGAGCCCGTCACCGCACACCGCCCATGGCATCAAGGGCGTGGGCGAGGGCGGCGCCATCGCCCCCGGCGGCGCCATCGTCAACGCCATCAACGATGCGCTGGCCGGCCACGGCGTGGAAATCAATCAGATCCCCGCCACGCCGGAACGCATTCTGGGCGCGCTGTTAAAAGCCGGTGCCGGCAAGGAGAACGCATCATGAAACCCGTGAAGTTTGATTACCTGCCGGCCCGGGACGGCGCCGAGGCGGTGCGCCTGCTTACCGAGCACGGCGACGAGGCCAAGTGCATCGCCGGCGGCCAGTCCCTGGGGCCGATGCTCAACCTGCGTCTGGCGCGGCCGGCGGTGCTGGTGGACCTGCACCGCGCCGAGGACCTGACCGGCGTGGAGGAAAGCCGCGACGCCATCGTCTACGGCGGCGCCGTGCGCCATGCGGATTTCGAGGACGGCCGGGTGCCCGACGCCGCCCGTGGCATGTTGCCGTTGGTGGCTTCGCGCATTGCCTACCGGGCGGTGCGCAACCGGGGCACGTTGGGCGGCAGCCTGTCGCACGCCGATCCGGCCGCCGACTGGGTGTGCGTGATGACCGGTCTGGGCGCCACCTACCTGCTGCGCGGCAAGAAGGGCGTGCGTGAAGTGGCGGCGGAAAACTTTATCCAGGCGGCCTTCATGACCGAACTGGCCCCCAACGAGATTCTGGCTGGCGTGCGCGTACCGAAACTCAGCGACAGCGCTCGCTGGGGCTACTACAAGTTCTGCAAGAAAGTGGGCGAATTCTCCCAGGCCACCGGCGTGGTGGTGGTGGACCCGGAACGGGGCTACTGCCGGGTGCTGGTGGGCGCCCTGGACAGCCCGCCGGTGCCGTTGGAACCGGTGGCCGAGGCACTCGCCGCCGACGGCCCGGACGGCGCCGTGGCGGTGCTGGACGCGGCGGTGGACACCGCCCTGGGCGATTACCCACAGGTCAACCGTCAGCTGTACAAGGTCGCGGTGCGACGCGCGCTGGCACAGATTGGAGCGACTCGATGACCACCAAATTGTCCCTGTCCGAAGTGACCCTGAACGTCAACGGCGAGGCCGTCAGCGGGCACGTGGAAGCGCGCACCAGCCTGGCGGATTTCCTGCGCGATGACCTGGATCTCACCGGCACCCACCTGGGCTGCGAACACGGCGTGTGCGGCGCCTGCACGGTGGAAATGGACGGCCAGCCGGTGCGTGCCTGCATCACCCTGGCGCGGGCCTGCGAAGGGCGCAGCGTGCGCACCATCGAAGGCGGCGACGACGACCCGCTGATGGGCGCGCTGCAAGACGCCTTCATGCAGTTCCACGGCCTGCAGTGCGGTTTCTGTACACCGGGCATGCTGGTCGCCTGCCGCGACATCATCCTGCGTCACCGCGCGCTGACCGACGAACAGATCCGCATCGCCCTGGGCGGCAACATCTGCCGCTGCACCGGCTACCTGGGCATCGTCAACGCGGTGCGCTCGGTGTTCGAGCGGCGGGATGAACTGCTGGCCGGTGACCAGACCCTGGTCACGCCGCCGACCCAGCCGGACTGGGGCGGCGCCAAGCTGGTGACGTTCAAACGCACCGCCGGCCATATGGAAGCGGTGGAAGCGACGCCGTCCGACGGCGCCGGCGGTGATGACCAGACCCTGCGCGAAACCATCACCGTGGACAAGCCGGTGGACGAGGTGTGGGCCTTCCTCAGCGACGTGGAACGGGTGGTGCCCTGTGTGCCCGGCGCCCGCCTGCTGTCGGTGAACGGCAACGAGCTGGAAGTGGAGATGGAAATTTCCCTGGGCGCGATCCGCGCGCGCTTTCGCGGCACCGGCCGTTACCACTTCGACGACGACAACCGCAAAGGTCGCATGGAAGGCGAGGGCCGGGACGCGCGCAGCGGCTCCAGCGCCAGCGGCGGCCTGGACTTCGCGGTGATCGGCGATGAGTCCGGCAAGCGCTGTCGCATCGAGTTCGTGGCGTCCTACAGCGTCACCGGGCCGCTTTCCCAGTTCAGCCGGGGCGGCCTGGTGAAAAGCTTTGTCGGCGCCATGGCCCGCATGTTCGCCGACAACGTGCAGCGCGTGCTGTCCGGCGGCCAGGTCTCCGACAAGGGCAGCCGGCTCAGCGTGGTGCAACTGACGCTCAATGTGGTCAAGTCCTGGTTCCGGGCCCTGTTCGGCAAGTAGCGCCCCCCGGCCCGGGACTCAGAACCGCCAGTCGAAGCGGGCGCCGAGGCCGTGTTCGCGGCGCTCGCCGGACAGCTCGCCCTGGTAGCTCAGGCCGACCCGGGCGGTGCCGCTGAGCGCCACCGACAGGCCCGCTTCCAGCAGGGCGCTGTCCTCGGTCACTGGCAGGCCGCTGACGGTGAACGCTTGCCCGCCGGCGAAGCGCTGGCGGACGCGCGGCTCGGTATCGCCGAACGCATGGCGCCAGCCCAGGCCACCCTGGGCACGGGCCGGCAGACCCGCCAGCCGGGTGTCGATGGCCAGGCGCAGCCCCAGGGTGGAGAAGCTGGTGTCGGCGTCGTCGCCGCCGCCGCTCAGCGCGGCGGCGGCGCCGGTTTCTTCGTGATCCTCGTCGCGCAGTCGCACCCGGGCCAGCCCCACGAACGGCTCCATGGTGAGCGCCCCCAGGCGCACCGCGTAACCGGCCTCGCCGAACAGTTGCAGGGTGCGCGCGTCGTACTCCCCGCGCAGTGCGTCGTTGAAGCCGTCGAAGGCGACCCGTCGGGTGGTTTCGAGCCGGTGCCAGCTGTGCCCGAGACCGGCGCTGAAGCGCCAGGCGCCCTGGCGGCCACCGGCGAACACGCCCAGATGATAGGCGTCGTCGCGGGCGTCGGCGGCCTGGTCGTTCTCATCCAGGGTCAGACGGCCACGGCCGGCCAGCGCGCCGGCGCGCCAGTCCGGGCCCACCGGCAGGTCGGCGCCGATAAACAGCCCGCGGCTGTCCCGGTCGGCGCCGCTTGCGCCGTGGGCGCCCTCGATCTCGCCCCAGGCCCCGTAGGCGTGCGTCCAGACCACCGCGCCGCTGCGCCCGTCGCGGCCCAGCACGGTGCCGCCGCTGGCGGACAGCGCCCCGTCCGCGTTCCGCAGGCGCTGGTTCACCGCGTCGCGCAAAAAGCGGCTGTCGTCGATCAGGGCGGCGCGGGTCGAGGCGTGCAGGGCGCCGGCCAGCTGGTCGAAGGCGGCGGGCACGTCACCGCCGTCGGCGGCCTGCATCAGCACGGCATCGTACACCGGGTCGCCGGCGCCCCGTTGCTCAACGGCATTGGCGGTGGCCGCCTGGTTGGCGCTGCGCGCCAGGTCGGTGAAGAGAACGTCGTTGCGCACCAGCCGCAGGATGACGCTGTTGCTGTCGTAATCCAGCAGCGGTTGCAGGAACGCCAGGTTGGTGCTGACCTGATCAAAGCGGCCGGTGATACCCTGGTCCGCGTCGATCAGCGTATAGCGGGTAAACGGCTGATAATCGCCGCCGGCGTCGATGTGCGCCACGCTGCCCCCGTTCAGGGTGGCGGTGCCGGTGACCCGGACCCGGTCCGCGTCGCCGTCGCCGGCGCCCTCCACCTGAAACACCGAGCCGGATTCGAACAGCAGATCGCCGTCCACGGTCAGGGTGCCGATGGAATTGCCCGGTGCCAGGGTGGCGCCGTTGGTCAGCCGCGCGCCGCCCAGGGTGCCGGTGCCGCCGAGCAGGGCGCCGTGGTTCACGGTCACCGTGGAACCGGCCAGCCTGCCGTTGACGATCAGGGCGCCGTTCGCCACCCGGGTGGCGCCGGTGAAGCCGTTATCGCCGTTCAGGGTCAGGGTGCCGGCGCCGTCCTTGGTGAGGCCGCCGTCGCCGTCCAGGCCGGTGTGCACGGTCAGGTCGTGGCCGTTGCTGTCGATGATGGCGCCACCGGCCTGGATCACCACGTCGCCGTCGTTGAAGTTCAGGAACAGTTGGTCCTGGTCACTGGCGGCGAGCAAGCGGCCGCCGTTGAAATAGAACGCGGCGCTGCCCGCGCCCCGGTCCACCCAGAGGATTTCCAGGGTGCCCCCCTGGTCCAGCGTCAGCGAGCCATTGCCGGAAGCGTTCGACCCGAGCACCACGCCGTTGGCGCGCACCGTGCCGCCGTCGGCGATGGTCACCTGGCCGGTGCCGTTATTGCCCACCAGAATGGCGGCGTTGCTGACCCAGAGGGCGTCATCGCCGCGCACCCGGACGGTGCCCGACGCGCCGGCCTCGGCGCCCAGGAAGGCGAACTCATTGGTTAGCCTGCCGCCGGCGTTGACGGTGATCTCGCCACTGCCGTTGCTGCCCACCACCAGGTTGGAGCCCATTTCCCAGCGTGCGCCGGCGCCGTCCAGGGTGACCCGCCCCTGGCCGCCGGCGCCGCTGCCGACAAAGCCGACGTTGCTGATCACGGTGCCGCCGGCGGTCACGGTCAGCTCGCCGTCGCCAAGGTTGCCCACCACCAGATCGCCGTTATTCTCCCAACGGCCGCCCCGCACCTGAACGTGGCCCTGGCTGCCCTGGAAGGCGCCCACGTAGCCGATGCCGTTGGTGACCGTGGTGCCGGCGTTGAGGGTCAGGGTGCCGACGCCGTACTGGCCCACCGACAGGGTGTCGCCGGCCTCCAGGCGGCTGCCCGCGCCGCTGAGCGCCAGCTGGCCTTGGCCCCGGTCGCTGCCAATGTAGGTTTGCAGGGCGGTGACCCGGCCGCCGTCCTCGATGTTCAGGACGCCCTCGCTGAGGTCGCCGACGAACAGCACGCCGTGGTTGGTCCACAAGGCATCGGCACCGGTGACGGTGGCGGTACCGGGGGCGGCGTTAAGAGAGTCGCTGCCGATGTAGCCGGTGTCATTGTCCACGGTGCCGCCGGCGCCCACGATCAGCTCGCCGCCGATTTCCAGAAAAGCTCCGGCCTGCCAGGGGCTGGGTTGGGTGCCGCCGGCGGCGGCCACGGTTTCCTGGTTCCCCACATCGATACGGGCCGCCCACCCTGGCGTAGCCAGCGGCGCCAGCAGCCCGGCCCCCACCAGCAGGCGCGTGGTCACGGAAGTGATTGTCATGTCGTTCGCTCCTGTTCAAGGAACGAATCGGACCACAGCGAAGGCGGTGGCCGCAGTCCCCTAAACAGGGGAAAGCGTCAGGCGGCGGACACCGCGATCAGGGTCAGGTGCAAGGTTTTGCCCTTGCTCGGCCATTCGATGGTGGCGCCCACGCTGAGGCCGAGCAGAGCGGCGCCCACCGGGCTGAGGATCGACAGCCGGTCTTCTTCCCCGGCGCCGGTCTCGCCGGGCATGGCGAGCACCAGCTCATGGGTCTTGCCGCTTTCTTCGTGCAGGAAGCGGGCGCGGCTGTTGAGGCGCACCACATCGTCGGGCATGGCCTCCGGTTCCAGAAAGCGGGCCCGGTCCAGCTCATCGTAGAGGCGGTCCACCACCTCCTGGTCGCCGGGGTGTTTTTCCAGCAGCGCGTAGAGGCGTTCGCGGTCCAGGGTGGAAACGGTAATCGGGGGCAGGGCGGTCATGGCGCGCTCCGGTCAGTGATCGATTGAGTAAAGGGGCGAATCGGGTGTTCGGGTCGCCGGACCCCCGGGACGATACTGAACGGGATCCGGCGCTAGGCGAGGAAGGCGCGCGGGCGCGCACCGGCGCGCAGGGCGCGGGCCGGAACCGGAAGACGGGCGGGGTCGCCGGATCGGCGACGCGTGAAGGTGGTGTCAAACATGCTCTCACCATAGCAGGCCGCGCGGCTTTTGCCAGCGCTTTCCGGCGCCCGGCGGTTGGCATCGGCGCCCCCGCTCCGTAAGATAACCGGGCACTCGAGAAGAGTAGACATGGCCCGATTACATCCCCGCCTTCACGACGCACTGCAATTGCTTCCGGCCGACCGGCCGGCCCATCTGCTGACCCGCCATTCGGTGCGCGAGCTGGCCAAGAACGGTTTCGCCGATTATCGCCTGCCGCTGACGCCGGAAGGCATCACCATGGCGCGGGAGTGGGGCGCGCGGCTGGAGCGGCCGGTGTCCGCTTTCTATTCCAGCCCGGTGGGGCGCTGTGTGGACACCGCCCGGGCCATGGCCGAGGGCGCCCGCGAGGCCGGCCTGATCGACCATCAGCCGGAGGTCATCACCGACGGCACCCTGGTGGAACCGGGCTGCTACGTGGAAGACCTGAACCGGGTCGGCCCCACCTTTCTCAAGATGGGCGCGCTGCGTTTTCTCAACGCCCATCTGCGTGAGCCGTTCGACGGCATGCTGACCCCGGCGGCGGGCCGCGCCAAACTGGCCGGCTATTTGCGCGATCGGGAGCCGGCGCCGGGGGCGCTGGCGGTGCACGTCACCCACGACACCATTCTGGCGGTGCTGGTGGCGGAGCTGGAAGGCCGCGACGCCATCGACGAGGAGCACTGGCCCTGGATGATGGAGGGGCTGTGGCTGTGGTTCGATGAGCGGCATCTCAACTGGGTATGGCGCGGCGAACATGGCCGGCGCCCGTTCTCCGGGGCTTGAAAGCGGGCCTCGCGACCCCATCTGGGTCGTTTTCTTGACCCTTTTTCCGACGGCGAGGTGACTTTTGTCCGCCCTGACCATTCGTAATCTGAAAAAAACCTACGGCAACGGCGTGGAAGCCCTGAAGGGCATCGAACTGACGGTGGAGAAGGGCGACTTCTTCGCCCTGTTGGGCCCCAATGGCGCCGGCAAGTCCACCACCATCGGCATCATCAGCTCGCTGGTCAACAAAAGCAGCGGCCAGGTGTCGATTCTCGGCCACGACCTGGACACCGAGCGCGCCCTGGCCAAGCAGAAGATCGGCGTGGTGCCCCAGGAGTTCAACTTCGGCCAGTTCGAGAAGGTGTTCGACATCGTCGTTACCCAGGCCGGCTTCTACGGCATCCCGGCCTCGCTGGCCCGGCAGCGGGCGGAGAAATACCTGCGCCAGCTGGGGCTGTGGGACAAGCGGAGCAATCAGGCCCGCACCCTGTCCGGCGGCATGAAGCGGCGGCTGATGATCGCCCGTGCCCTGGTCCACGAGCCGGATCTGCTGATCCTGGACGAGCCCACCGCCGGCGTCGACATCGAGCTGCGCCGCTCCATGTGGGACTTCCTGATCGGCCTGAACGAAGAGGGCCGCACCATTATTCTCACCACCCACTATCTGGAAGAAGCGGAATCCCTGTGCCGCAATATCGCGATCATTGATCACGGCCAGATCGTCGAGAACACGGACATGAAATCGCTGCTCGAGACACTCCAGGTGGAGACCTTCATTCTTGATCTGGCGCGGCCGGTGACGGCGCCGCCGTCGCTGTCCGGCTTCCAGGTGCGGCTGCGTGACGCCACCACCCTGGAGGTGGAGGTGCCCAAGACCGAGCACCTCAACCGGTTGTTCACGGAACTGGCCGAGCAGAATTTTCAGGTGATGAGCATGCGCAACAAGTCCAACCGTCTCGAGGAGCTGTTCGTGCGGCTGGTGGAACAGAATCTGCCCGGCCAGGCGCAGCCGGCGGAGGCCACCTCATGAGCGGTTATCAGCAATGGGTGGCGTTCTGCACCATCGTGATCAAGGAAATCCGCCGCTTCACGCGCATCTGGCCGCAAACCCTGCTGCCGCCGGCGATCACCATGACCCTGTATTTCGTGATCTTCGGCAATCTGGTGGGCCAGCGCATCGGCGATATGGGCGGCTTCGATTACATGCAGTACATCGTGCCCGGCCTGATCATGATGAGCGTGATCACCAACAGCTACGGCAACGTGGTCAGTTCGTTCTTCTCCACCAAGTTCCAGCACTCCATCGAGGAGATGCTGGTCTCGCCGATGCCCAACTATGTGATCCTCACCGGCTTCGTGGTGGGGGGCATGGCGCGCGGCATGGCGGTGGGGCTGATCGTCAGCCTGCTCAGCCTGTTTTTCACCCACCTGAGCATGCAGCACCTTTGGATCACCGTGTCGGTGGTGGTGATGACCTCGGCGCTGTTTTCCCTGGGCGGCTTTCTCAATGCGCTGTTCGCCCGCAACTTCGATGACATCAGCATCATCCCCAACTTCGTGCTGACGCCGCTGACCTACCTGGGCGGGGTGTTCTATTCCCTGGACCTGCTGCCGGACTTCTGGCGGGCGGTGACCCTGGTGAACCCCATCGTCTATATGGTCAACGCCTTCCGCTATGGCGTACTGGGGGTCAGTGACGTCAATGTGTACGCCTCCCTGGCCGCGATTCTGGCGTTCGTGGTGGTGTTCTTCGCGCTGTCGCTGTGGCTGCTCAACCGCGGCACCGGTATCCGCAGTTGAGCTGAGAGGAGAGTCGCGCCATGAGTTATCTGAAGGACACGCCGCTGGGTCGCAACAGCGCGTTCATCGACCAGTACACGCCGTCGCTGCTGTGCCCGGTGCCGCGCTGGGACGCCCGCGAATCCCTGGAGTTGGATGACACCGCGCTGCCGTTCCACGGCCAGGACATCTGGAACGCCTACGAACTGTCCTGGCTCAATGAGAAGGGCAAGCCGGAGGTGGCGCTGGCGGAACTGGTGGTGCCCTGCACCTCGCCGAACATCATCGAGTCCAAGTCGCTGAAGCTGTATCTGAACAGCTTCGCCAACAGCCGCTTCCCCGGCCGCGACCGGGTGGTGGAAACGATAGCCCGGGATCTCGGGCAGGTGGCCGGGGCGCCGGTGGACGTGCGCGTCATGAGCCTGCGCGAAGCCCGCCAGCAGCCGCTCTGGGAAGAGCACGTTCGGGAAGAACAGGGCGAGCTGGTGGACACCCTGGACGTCGCCTTCGAGCACTTCGAATACCGGCCGGAGCTGCTGCTCGCGGACCAGGGCCCGGAGCGCACCGGGGTGCTGGTCTCCCATCTGCTGCGCAGTCACTGCCCGGTGACCAACCAGCCGGACTGGGGCACCGTGCAGGTGCGTTACACCGGCCGGCCGATCAGCCCGGCCAGTTTTCTGCGCTACGTGGTGTCACTGCGCAACCACCAGGGTTTTCATGAGCAGATCGTCGAGCAGATGTTCGTGGATCTGCGCCGCCACTGCGGCCCCCGCCAGTTGTCCGTGTACGGGCGCTTTACCCGCCGTGGCGGGCTCGACATCAATCCGTTCCGTTCCAACTACGAGGACGCGCCGCTCAACGCCCGCACCGTGCGCCAGTAACGGCGGTCGTTCGACCGCGATACAGGATGCAGGATACAGGGTGAAGAGTTGGCACGGTGCCTACTCCTGTATCCTGCATCCTGTACCGCGGCCAAAGGCCGCCATCACGCCCCCAGCGGCCAGCCGAAGCCGATCCACACCGCCAGCAGGATCGACCAGCCGAGCAGCAGCGCCAGGCTGTAGGGCAGCATCAGCGCGATCAGGGTGCCGATGCCGGTGTCCGCCCGGTAGCGGCGCGCGAAGCCCAGCACCAGCGCGAAGTAGGGCATCAGCGGCGTGATGATGTTGGTGCTGGAATCGCCCACCCGATAGGCGGCCTGGGTCGCTTCCGGCGCGATGCCCACCAGCATCAGCATGGGTACGAACACCGGCGCCAGGATCGACCACTTGGCCGAGGCACTGCCGATCATCAGGTTGATGGACGCGCTCAGCACCACGAACAGCAGCAGCAACAGCACCGTGGGCAGCTCCAGCCCGCCCAGCCAGGCGGCGCCCTTCACCGCCAGCACCAGACCCAGCTGGCTGTAGCCGAACCAGGCCACGAACTGGGCGGCGAAGAACATCAGCACCAGATAGCCGGACATGGACGCCATGGTGGTTTCCATCGCCTCGATGATGCCGGCGGCGGAGCGGAAGCCGCCGCTGAGCCGCCCGTAGACGGCGCCGCAGGCCGCCGCGAGCAGCGCGATCAGCACCACCAGCGAACTCATGAACGGCGACTGCAGCACGGCGCCGTCGTCGCCGCGCAGGGGCGCGCCGGCGGGCACCACCAGGGCGGCGATGGCGAGCAGACCCACCACCAGGGTGACCAGCGTCCAGCGGGCCGCCCGGCGGTCCAGATGGGGCGCCTGGTCCTCGCCGGCGGCGTCCTGGTCCGCGGCCGCTACCCGCCGTTCGGTGATCCTCAATGTGATCAGCGATACCAGGGTGGTGACCAGCAGGGTGGAAACGATGATGAACCAGTAGTTGCCCGCCGCCGACACGGTGCGCTCGGCGTCCACCAGCCGCGCCGCCTCGCTGGACAGGCCGGCCAGCACCGCGTCCACCGGCCCGAGCAGCAGATTGGCGCTGTAGCCGCCGGAGACGGCGGCGAAGGCGGTGGCGATACCCGCCAGCGGCGAGCGCCCGGCCAGCTGAAACAGAAAGCCGGCCAGCGGAATCAGCACCACATAGCCGGCGTCGAAGGCGATGCTCGACATCACCCCGGCAAACGCCACCGCCACCACCAGGGTACGGTGGGAGGCGCGGCGCACCAGCGCCGCCAGGCTGGCGCCCAGCAGCCCGGAATGCTCGGCGATGCCCAGCCCCAGCATCGCCACCAGCACCACGCCCAGCGGCGCGAAGCCGGTGAAGTTGCCGACCATATGGGTGAACACATAGCGCAGCCCTTCACCGTCCAGCAACGAGCGCACCGCCACGGTACGATCTTCCAGGGGATGCTCGGCGGTGACGCCCAGCAAGGCCAGCACCGCGCTCAGTGGCAGCATCAGCACACACAGCCAGACGAACAGCAGGGTGGGGTGGGGCAGGCGGTTGCCGGCGCGCTCCAGCCGGCCCAGCCAGCCGGAAGAGGTTTCGTTCATAAGCGTTCCTTCCCGATCACATTCGCACCCGGTCCTGAATCTGCCGCGCCGCCTGGCCCAGCATCTCCACCACCTTTTCCCGGTCGCGCTCGCGCAGACGCTTGTCGTCCATATACAGCGCGAACCCTTCGGTCTCGTACTCCACCGCCCCCGGTTTGTCCTTCTTCAGCTCGGTGGCGCAGCGCGCCAGGGCCTTGAGGATCGCTTTCTTGTCGTAGTTGTGGATGCGCTCCAGATCCACGTGCAGTCCCAGGCCGGGGCTGTCGACGGTGACGAAGCGCCGCTTGCTGCCGGCGTTGCGTTTCAGTTCGTGGGCTTCATAGACGGTGATCGGGCGATGGAAGCCCTTGACCTGAATCTCGCCCACGCTTCGGCAGCGCACCCGATCCTTGACCAGGCCGTAGGTGCTTTCCGAGATCAGCACCTGGCCTGGCCGGCAGGCGGATTCCAGCCGGCTGGCCAGGTTCACGTCGGTGCCGAGGATGGTGTAGTCCATGCGGCTGTCGGTGCCGAAATTGCCCACCGTGACGAAGCCGGTGTTGATGCCGATGCGAATTTCCAGCTTCTGGTCGATGCCCTCGCGGCGCCAGCGCAGCCGCAGGAAACGCATGTATTCCTGCATCTCCACGGCCATCGCCACGCAGCGGAAGGCGTCTTCCTGGGCGCCGGCGCTTTTCGGATCGCCGAAGAACACCATCACCGCGTCGCCGATGAACTTGTCGATGGTGCCGCCGTAGCGTAGCGCGATGCGTGTCATCTCGCTCAGGTAGGTGTTGAGCATGCTGGTCAGCGTGTCCAGGGGCAGCTCCTCGGACACGGTGCTGAAGCCGCGGATGTCCGAGAAAAAAATGGTCAGGCGCTTGCGGCGGGTTTCCAGCTTGGCGTCGCGCTGGCCGGAAAACAGCGAGCCCCACACCTGGGGCGGCAGGTATTTGGCCAGCTTGCGCGACAGCTCCACCGCCTGGCGCTGCTGTTCGCGCACCCGTTCCTGAGTTTGCTGCAGAAAGCGGGTCTGGCGGTTGGTGAAGAAGGAGCTGGCGCCCACGTGCAGTCCCAACCCCACCAGGGACAGCACCGACAGCGACAGCGGCACGGTGGTGACCTGCAAGGGCACCGGCAACAGCCACAGCGCCACGCCGGCGCCGGCGGCGGTGCTCAGCAGATTCAACAGCCAGGCGCGCAGACCACCGTGGCTCACCGAATTGGTGTGCACGATGATCAGCAGCACCAGGCTCGGGATCACCGCGAAATGCAGCAGGGCGCAGGCCACCCCGATCACCGCCGCGTCCAGCTGCACCAGCACCCGGGCGGCACGCTCGGTGCGCCGGTCGCGGCGCTCGGCGATCACCAGCAGGGTCTGTACCAGCAGCGGGTAGGCGAGCAGTCCGGCCACGCCGAGCAGGTAGGTTTGCGGAAACAGGGACAGGCCGATGCCCGCCAGCAAAATGCCGGCCGCCACCGCGAAGGCGAGGAGGCGAATGGAATTGCTCAGCCGGCGGGCCCGTTCCCTGGGATCCAGGTAGGGGCGCCGGGGGCGGTGCTTGGTGGCGGTCATCAACGGCAATCTGGACGTGGTGTTCGAGGGAGCTTACCCAGTTGTGCGTTCAGAAAAAAGACTGATTCGACTTTCGTCGGCGGCGTGTCGGAGCCGGGGTTCGTCCGTGCTCGGGCAAGCGGTTACACTGGCGATCCCGAAACAGGAGCCACCATGGACACCCTTGCCGCCCTGACCCAACGCGTTTCCGTGCCCCGCCTCACCGAACCCGGCCCCACGCCGGAGCAAGTGCGCCAGTTGCTGGCCGCGGCGATCCGCGCGCCGGACCACGGCATGCTGCGGCCCTGGCGGTTCATCGTGCTGGAAGGCGCGGACCGCGAGCGGCTCGGCGACATCATGGAATGGCGGCTGTTGAAACGGCAGCCGGACGCCGACCGCAAGGCCCGCGACAAACTGCGTGCCAAGGCGCTGCGCGCGCCGACTCTGATCGTGGCGGTGGCGGAGATCAACGAGCACCACAAGGTGCCGGCCTGGGAACAGGTGCTGGCGGTGGGCGCGGCGGTGCAGAACATCATGGTGGCCGCCCATGCTCTCGGGCTGGGCGCCATGTGGCGCACCGGCGATCTGGCCAACGACCCCAGCGTCAAGGCGAAGCTTGGCTTCGCCGACAAGGATCAGGTGGTGGGCTTTATTTACCTGGGCACGCCGGCGGTGGAACCCAAGGCGCTGCCCGACGAAACCCCGGAACAGTTTCTCCGCGAGCTGCCCGATGACTGAGCTGGACCATCTGGCCGAACGGGTGCGTGCCGCCATCCCCCTCACCGGGCACCTGGCGTTCCGCTTCACCGGCTTCGACGGCGCCACTCTGACCCTGACGGCGCCGCTGGCTCCCAACCACAACGACAAGGGCACCTTCTTCGCCGGCAGCCAGGTAGCGCTGCTGACCCTGGCCGGCTGGGCCTGCACCACCCTGCTGGCGGAAGCGCTGATCGCGGAAACCGCGGATATCGATGGCCCGGTGGATGTGGTGGCGGTGGAGGGGAGCCAGAACTACCGCCTGCCGCTGGACCAGGACCTGACCGTTACCGCCACCGTGGGCGACGAAGCGCGCCGGCGGTTTCAGGCGCGCCTGGAGCGGCGCGGCAAGGCGACCCTCTCCGTGGACGCCCTGGCCTCCAATCCGGCCGGCGACACCGTGTGCGAGTATCAAGGTCTCTATCTGGCCCGCCTGGGCGGCTAGGGCGCCCGGTTGTACAAACCGTGGCCACTCGACCGGTCTCCTGCTTGCCTCCGAAGCGACCCTCGGGTACCCTACGCGCCCTCTGCACCTGGTCTCAGCCGACCATTAAAAGTGTGGAGCACAATCAGTTTTGGTGAGGTGTCCGAGTAGCTGACGCCTTGCCGCAGGCAAGCGAACGTTGCTGCGCAGCAGCGACGGCCCCGAAAGGGGTGAGGGCCGCAGGCCCGAATAGCGAGCACGCTTGCGTGCGACTGGCAGAGCAGTCGCAACTGGTAGTGACAATGAGTTTTGGTGAGGTGTCCGAGTGGCTGAAGGAGCACGCCTGGAAAGTGTGTATACGGCAACGTATCGAGGGTTCGAATCCCTCCCTCACCGCCAAATAAAGAACCCCGCGCAAGCGGGGTTTTTTATTTGGCGGTGAGGCAGGCCTTGATAAGAACCCTCCGGTTCGACAAGCCGGCCGCAGGCCGGCGCAGGACGCCGCCGTAAGGCGGCGCCCCGAAGGGGTGAGACGGCGGAGCCGGCGAATCAATCCCTCCCTCACGACGCTGCCGCACAGCAAAGCCCCGGATCCTGGACTGGCCGGTGAGGCAGGCCTTGATAAGAACCCTCCAGTTCGACAAGCCGGCCGCAGGACACGCCTACTCCGTCAACTGCGCCACCTCACACTCCAGCGCCCGCGCCCAGGCGCGCAGGGTTTCGATGTGGGGCTTGTTGCCGCGCTTCTCCGCCTGGGCCACGGCGCCCTGGGTGACGCCCAGCTGTTCGGCCAGGCGCGCCTGGGACAGGCCCCGGTACTTGCGCCACGCCGCCATCGGGCTCAGGTCTTTTTCGATCATCAGGGCCACCACGTCATGGGGAAGCGTGACGCGGCTATCGGCATCCAGCAGCGCCTGATACTCCTCGAACGGTACCACCGCATACAGAGGGTTGCCCTGGTTATCCCGAATAATCTGCGCGTTGTCGGCGTCAGCCTTGGTATGTCCGCTCATCTCGTTTTTTCACCTCTTGCACGGTGAGAATCCGTACACCGTCGTCCACATCGAACAACACCCGGTAGCGACCTACCCGCAGCCGGTAGCCCGCCCGGTGCCCGCGCAGGGCCCTGACACTGGCGGCCCGGGTCGGGCAACGGGCCAGCGCCTTGACTGCGTCAAGAATCGCCGTCCGTTGTTTCGGAGGCTGAATTCCGCGCATCTGCTTCACCGCCGTTTTCGTCCATTCGATCTCGTACGTACGCCTTCCGCTGGCGAATTACTAATGAATCCATCATTAATATTAGCTTTATAATGTTTTTGCTAATAAAAAACAAGCAATGGCTGACGAGCGGAAAGCAAAGTGCCGCCCTGGGGGCGGCACCGGAGCAGACTCAGGCGAGCCGCCGTGGCATCAGAAATCCACCTCGTAGCCCAGGGTGTACACGCGCCCGCGACCGGTGAAGTAGAAATCGTCGCTGGCGCGGCCGGCCTGGGAGTAGTAGCTCACGTAGTCCTTGTCGAACAGGTTCTCCACGCCGGCCTTGAGGCGGCCCACCGGCAGACGCTGTACCAGGGAGGCGTCCACCAGGGTGTAGCCGTCGAAGTCCAGGTCGGGCTGGTCGAAGCTGCGATCAAAGTAGTGGTTGAGCTGCACCAGGGAGCGCAGACCGTCGTTCCAGCGCGCGCCCCAGCGGGCGCCGAGCCGGTTGGGGGCCAGGCTGATGCCGCTCAGGGTGGTGTCCACGGTGCCGTCGCCGTCGGTGTCGGATTTGCCCTTCTGATGGGTGTAGGTGAGCCCCAGTTGGTGGGTCTCGGTGGCGCGCCAGTCCAGGGAGGCCTCCACGCCCTTGATCTCCACCTTCTCACGGTTGACCACGTAGACGCCGTTCTCCTCGCTGAGCCGCTCGCCGTAATCGGAATCGGATTCGAAGTAGCTGATCTCGAAGCGGGCCCGTTCACCGTTGAAGCGCAGGCCGGCTTCGCGGTTGTCGGTGACCACCGGCTCCAGCGCCAGCAGGGTGTCCACGTCCTGGCCGGCGGTGTCGATGCCGCGCAGCACGCGGCCCACGTCCGGCATGCCGAAGCCCTCGGAATAGTTGGCGAACAGCTGCACGTCGTCGGCGACCTGATAGGTGGCGCCGATGTTGTAGAGGGTTTCCTCGAAGTCCGGGTCGCCGCCGTCCACCAGCACGGCGCCGTTGGCGGCCACGGTGCGGTAATCGTCCACGTTCAGTTTGGCGTATTCGTGGCGGGCGCCGCCGGAGAGGGCCAGCCGCTCGGTGGGGCGCAGGTCCAGCTGCAGGAAGCCGGCGTAGTTGCGGTACTCGGTTTCCGGCACATAGACCCGGTCGGTAAGCACCAGGCTTTGGCGGGTTTCGTCGCTGAGGGCGTCGAAGCCGGCGGCCAGATCCAGATGGTCATCGAACAGGCCGCGTCGCTTCAGGGTGAACTGGCTGCCCAGTTTCTCGGACTCGTTGCGGGTCTGATCCAGCAGCGTGCCCGCCGGCGCCAGGGCCGGGTCCTGGAAGGAGCCGGAGCGCAGCGCCCCGAACTGGCCCTCGAAGTCCTGATGATAAATCTGGGCGTCGATCTGGTTACCCAGCCAGTCGCCGTGGCTGTAGCTGGCGCGCAGGGTGGTGACCTTGTTGAACATGGGGTCGCCCTCGGCGCCGCCCTTGGTGGCGGTGGTGGGGATGCCGGCGTCCCGGTCGCCGGGCACCGCCCGGTAGTCGTGGTTGCCTTCCAGCTCGAAGCGGTTGGCGCTGACCGTGATGTTCTGGTTGTCGTCCAGCCAGTAGCCGGCTTTCAGAAACAGGTCGTGGCTGGTGGAGTCCTGGATCTCGCCGGGGTAGGCGAAGCCGATGATGCGGTCGCGGCCGTCGTAGAACAGGCCGCGTTCCTGGCGGCTGGCGGCGGCGACGATGTCCCAGCGTTCGGTCTGGCCGGTGAAGCGGTAGTCCAGCTTATGGCCCAGGCCATTGCTCTGCACATCGTCGTCGGTGGTCAGGCTGACGCCCACATGCTGCTGGAAGCCGGGCTGTTCCGGCCGGCGGGTGACGAAGTTGATGATGCCGCCGGTGGCGCCCAGGCCGTACTCGGCGCTGGCGCCGTGGATCACCTCGATGCGCTCGACCATGCTCAGGTCGATGGTGTAGCTGGCGCGGCCGCCGTTGCGCAGCGGATTGGACTGCGGCACCCCGTCGATCAGGAACTGCGGCGTGCGCCCGCGGAAGGTCTCGCCGGTATTGGACAGTTTCTGGCGGCTGGGTGAGTAGGAGGGAATCAGGTTGGCCAGCACCGCCCCCGGGTCGTCGCTGATCGCCATCTGCTCCTCGATCTGCTGGCGGGAGATCATGGTGATCTTGCGCGGCGATTTGCCGGCCACGGTGTAGCTGCGGGCGGCGGACACCACCACGTCATCCAACTGGTGCGGTTCGGCGCTGGCGGCGGGGGCATTGATCAGCCGCACCGTGAGGCGGCCGCCGTCGCGGCGCTCGGCCCGGTAATCCAGACCGCTGCCGGCCAGCAACGCGTCCAGGCCGGCGCGCACCGAATAGCGCCCGCGCAGCGGCGGGCTCTGGCGGCCCCGCAGGTCCGCGTCGCCGACGATCAGGTCGATGCCGGCCTGTTCGGCGAAGCCCAGCAGGGCGGCGCGCAGGGGCTGGGCGGGCAGGTCATAGGCGCGCTCGGCGACACTGGCCGGCGGCGTGGCCGGGGTCGGGCTCTGGGCCTGCACGGCGGGAGAAATGAGCATCAGGGCAAGCCAGGCACCGCCCAGACGGCGCGAAAAGGTCGGGGACATAACCGTTCAATCCTTAGTCCGGGAAAGCGGACAATGAAAATGAGAAGCGTTGTGTTTGACGGCTATGACGTATGGGGCGGGAAAGCGAGTAAATTTTTTTTAGTACGGCGGCATCAGCGCGCCGGCATCAGTACAGCAGCGTCAGGCCGGGTACTTCCAGGGTGCGCAGGCCCAGCCCGTCGGCCAGCGCCGGCACACCCTGGTCCAGGCTGTCCAGGTGCAGCACGGCGCGCACCGGCGCCTCGGCGCGGGCACGGTCGAGCAGCACCACCGGCCGTTCGCGGAAGGCATTGATGCGGCTCAGTGCCTGGCCCAGCGGGACCGCGTCGAACACCAGCACGCCGCGGGCCCAGCCGGCGGCGCGGGCCGGGTCCAGGGCCAGCGGGCGAATTCCCGCGCGCTCGCTGAGGCGGGCGCTGTCGCCGCTGGCCAGCAGCCGCTCGCGGCCATCCGCCAGGCGCGCCAGCACCCGGTGTTCCAGCACGCCCACGCGTTGCTCTTGCGCGCTCAGACGCCGTACCCAGAACCGCGTGCCCCGGGCGGTCAGCCGGGCGTCGCCGGCGCGCACCGTGAAGGGCCGCGGCTCCGCGTCGGTCACCGGCGCCGGCTGGAACAAGGCTTCACCGCGCAGCAGGGTGACGGTGCGCGTGCGGTCGTCGTAGTTCAGACGCAACGCCGAGTGGCCGGCCAGGGTGACACGGCTGCCGTCGCTCAGGGTCAGGGTCTCCACCGCCGCGCCGGTGACCCGGTCCGCCCGGACCTGCCACCACCAGTGCGGCCCCCGCCAGACCAGCACCGCCAGCAGCACGCTGGCGGCGGCCAGCCACGGGGCCACC
>JAKUPL010000070.1 GCA_022449455.1 Alcanivorax sp.
GGATGCTCTTGGTCGAATGCAAAAGGCGGCGTGCAAATCGCGGAGTTCCCTGGCACCCGCCTGATGGCCGCAAATGCTCAGCCCCGCTTCGCCACCGGACGAATGCGGTCGCCGGCCTCTATCACCAGCGGATCGAAACCGCTGCCGGGCTGTTCCAGCATCTCGAAAAGCTGGGCGCGCATGCGGGGTTCCCAGAACTTGCTGATGTGATCGGCGACGCCCGCCACGGCCTCATCGTGCGGCCGCGTGCGGAAGAAGGCGGCGATCTGGTTTGCCATGTGGGTGAGCTTTTCAGGGGCCATTGACCATATCCTCCACCTGCTTTCCTTGCCTGCGACCGAGCATTCTACTCCGCCGCCTCGACCCGCCGGGCCTGTCTCGAAAAGCGCTCATAGTCTTCCTGCCAGTCGGTCGGGCCGTTGGAGGGCGAGACCTGAACCGCCGTCACCTTGTATTCCGGGCAGTTCGTCGCCCAGTCGGAGAAATCCGTGGTGATGACATTGGCTTGGGTGGCCGGGTGGTGGAAGGTCGTATAGACGACGCCCGGCGACATCCGGTCGGTGATCTTCGCCCTCAGGCTGGTTTCGCCGGATCGGCTCTGCAGCTTCACCCAGTCGCCGTTCTTGATGCCGCGAAGCTCCGCATCATGCGGATGGATTTCGAGTACGTCTTCCTCGTGCCAGACGACATTGTCCGTCCGCCGGGTCTGCGCGCCGACATTATACTGGCTGAGAATGCGGCCCGTGGTCAGAAGCAGCGGGAAGCGCGGGCCGGTCTTCTCATCCGTCGCCACATAATCGGTGCGGATGAAGCGGCCCTTGCCGCGCACGAAGCCGTCGATATGCATGATCGGCGTGCCGTCCGGCGTCTCGTCGTTACAGGGCCACTGGACCGAGCCTTTTTCGTCCAGCAGTTCATAGGTGACATTGGCAAAGCTCGGCGTGGTTGCGGCAATCTCCGCCATGATCTCGGACGGGTGCGTATAGGACCAGTTGCCGCCCATCGCGTTTGCGAGCAGTTGCGGCACCTCCCAGTCGGCATAGCCGGCCTTCGGCGACATCACCTTGCGCACCCGGTTGATGCGCCGCTCGGCATTTGTGAAGGTGCCGTCCTTTTCCAGGAAGGTCGAGCCGGGCAGGAAGACATGGGCGTAATTCGCCGTCTCGTTCAGGAAGATGTCGTGGACGATGACGCATTCCATCGCCGCCAGCCCGGCGGAAACATGCTTTGTGTCCGGGTCGGACTGCAGAATGTCCTCGCCCTGGCAGTAGAGCCCCTTGAACGTGCCATCGACGGCGGCGTCCAGCATGTTGGGAATGCGCAAGCCCGGCTCATCGGAAATCGAAACGCCCCAGGCCTTTTCAAAGATGTCGCGGACATCCTTATTGTTGACGTGGCGATAGCCGGGCAGTTCGTGCGGGAAGGAGCCCATGTCGCAGGAACCCTGAACATTGTTCTGGCCGCGCAGCGGGTTCACGCCCACGCCTTCGCGGCCGATGTTGCCGGTGGCCATGGCCAGGTTGGC
>JAKUPL010000008.1 GCA_022449455.1 Alcanivorax sp.
GCAACGGGCGCCGGCCCGGCGGTCTGGCGGCCAAGGGACGCCGGCCCGCTGCGGCTGGTGCCGGCGGCGGGCGGCGAACGGCTGCATCGCAACGGTTGCCATCAGCGGGTGTCGGAACTGTGGCGGGCCGCCGGGGTGCCCCCCTGGCGGCGGGCCCAGTGGCCGCTGGTCTATGACGGCGAGGCGTTGTGCTGCGTGCCCGGTGTGGGAGTGGCGGACGCCTGGCGCGACCGGCCGTTGGAGGTGTGGCGGCTGGAGACTGTTCATGCGTCGAGCGTCCGGCCTCCATCCTCCAAGTAAAATTCCCACCTTTCCAGTAGCCCGCCCGGGGGCGTTCTGTTACCATTTCTTCCCATCCTGACGTCGCGCAAACCCCTGATATCAGAGGGGTTCCGGCCATCGACGGCCCGATCCAACGCATCCAGAACAAACAACCTTTGCCCAGCCTCCCGGGCAAGGGTATTTTTTTGGAGTGTGGTCGCGGGCTGCTCGGAGACGCGCGCGTTCAATCCATGAACGACTGGTGGGTGCATGGCACGTTTTATTTTCGTCACCGGCGGGGTGGTGTCCTCTCTGGGCAAGGGCATTACCTCGGCGTCCCTCGCTTCCTTGCTGGAAGCCCGTGGCCTGCGGGTCACACTGATCAAAATGGACCCCTACATCAACGTGGACCCGGGCACCATGAGCCCGTACCAGCACGGTGAGGTGTTCGTCACCGAGGACGGTGCCGAAACCGACCTGGACCTGGGCCACTACGAGCGCTTTATCCGCACCCGGCTGAGCCGCCGCAACAGCTTCACCACCGGCCGCGTCTATCAGGACGTGCTGGACAAGGAGCGGCGCGGTGAATACCTGGGCGCCACCGTGCAGGTGATTCCGCACATCACCGACGAGATCAAGCTGAAGATTCAGGAAGGCGCCGGCGACGCCGACGTGGCGATCGTGGAGATCGGCGGCACCGCCGGCGACATCGAATCGCTGCCGTTCCTGGAAGCGGTGCGGCAGATGCGCGTGGAGCTGGGCTCCAGCCGCTCGCTGCTGGTGCACCTGACCCTGGTGCCGTACATCGCCTCCGCCGGCGAGATCAAGACCAAGCCCACCCAGCACTCGGTCAAGGAGCTGCGCTCCATCGGCCTGCAGCCGGACATGCTGGTGTGCCGGGCGGACCATCCGATTCCCCAGGGCGCCCGCGAGAAGATCGCGCTGTTCACCAATGTGGAAGCCCGCGCGGTGGTGTCCTGTCCGGACTCGAAAACCATCTACGCGGTGCCCCGGGTGCTCCACGAGCAGGGCATGGACGACATCATCGTCGAGAAGTTCGGCCTGGATCTGCCCGCCCCGGACCTCACCGAGTGGGACCGGGTGGTGGAAGCCCAGCTCAATCCCGAGCACGAAATCACCATTGGCATGGTGGGCAAGTACATCGATCTGGCGGACGCCTACAAGTCCCTCAACGAGGCACTGATGCACGCCGGCATCGCCACCCGGGCCAAGGTCAATATCCGCTACATCGACGCCGAGGACATCGAACGCCACGGCACCGGTGAACTGAACAAGGTGGACGCCATTCTGGTGCCCGGCGGCTTCGGCGACCGGGGCACCGAGGGCAAGATCGCCTCGATCCGCTATGCCCGCGAGAACCGTGTGCCGTACCTGGGCATCTGTCTGGGCATGCAGCTGGCGGTGATCGAATACGCCCGGGACGTGGCCGGCATCAGCGACGCCCATTCCACCGAGCTGAAGCCCGGCACCCGCGATCCGGTGGTGGCGCTGATCACCGAGTGGACCCGCGAGGACGGCGCCAAGGAGCTGCGCTCGGCAGCCTCCGACCTGGGTGGTACCATGCGCCTGGGCGGCCAGGAGTGCGTGCTCGAGGAAGACAGTCTGGCGGCGCGCTGCTACGGCCAGACCCACATCATCGAGCGGCACCGCCACCGCTACGAGGTCAACAACAACTACCTGCCGCAGCTGGAAGCGGCGGGCCTGCGCATCGCCGGTCGCTCCCACGACGGCGAGCTGGTGGAAGTGATCGAGGTGGCGGACCATCCGTGGTTCGTGGCCTGCCAGTTCCACCCGGAATTCACCTCCACCCCCCGGGACGGCCATGGCCTGTTCCGTGGCTATGTGGAAGCGGCGCTGGCGTCCCATCTGGCCGCCGGCAACGACCAACGGTAAAGGACCCTGCCGATGACGGATTCCATCACGCTGCGCCTGGGCGACCGGGCGTTCGGCAACGACCAACCGCTGGCCCTGTTCGGCGGCATGAACGTTCTGGAATCCCGGGACATGGCGATGCGGGTGGCCGAGGCGTACGCCGAGGCCACCACCGCCCTGGACATGCCCTGGGTGTTCAAGGCCAGCTTCGACAAGGCCAACCGTTCCTCGCTGCACTCGTTCCGCGGGCCGGGCCTGGACGAGGGCCTGAAGATCTTCGAGGAGATCAAGGACACCTACGACTGCCCGATCATCACCGACGTGCACGAGCCTTACCAGGCGGCGCCGGTGGCCGAGGTGGCCGACATCATTCAGCTGCCCGCCTTTCTGGCGCGGCAGACCGATCTGGTGGTGGCGATGGCGAAAACCGGCGCCATCATCAATATCAAGAAGCCCCAGTTCATCGCGCCCCACGAGATGAAGCACATCCTGCACAAGTGCGAGGAGGCCGGGAACGACCGGCTGATCCTGTGCGAGCGCGGCTCCTGTTTCGGCTACAACAACCTGGTGGTGGACATGCTCGGCTTCGGCATCATGAAGCAGTTCCGCTACCCGCTGTTCTTCGATGTCACCCATGCGCTGCAAATGCCCGGCGGCCGGTCCGACTCCGCCGGTGGCCGCCGCCAGCAGGTCGCCGAGCTGGCCCGCGCCGGCATCAGCCAGGGCATCGCCGGCCTGTTTCTGGAAGCCCACCCGGACCCGGACAACGCCAAGTGCGATGGCCCCTGCGCCCTGCGTCTGGACCGGCTGCAGCCATTCCTTGAACAAATGCAAACCCTGGATAATGCCGTCAAGGCGTTGCCCGCCTTCGACAATCACTGAGTTCGTATCTAGAGAGACCGACCCATGTCCAAAATCGTCGACGTCAAGGCCCGCGAGATCCTCGATTCCCGCGGCAACCCCACCATCGAAGCCGATGTGATCCTGGAGTCCGGCCACAGTGCCAGCGCCTGCGCCCCGAGCGGCGCCTCCACCGGTTCCCGGGAAGCGCTGGAACTGCGCGATGGCGACAAGAGCCGTTACCTGGGCAAGGGCGTGACCCGCGCGGTGGGCAACGTCAATTCCGAGATTCGTGAACTGCTGGTGGGCGTGGACGCCGCCGATCAGCGCGGCCTGGACCAGGCCATGATCGACGCCGACGGCACCGAGAACAAAGGCAACCTGGGCGCCAACGCGATCCTGGCGGTGTCCCTGGCCGCCGCCAAGGCGGAAGCCCTGGCCCAGGGCAAGCCGCTCTACGAATACATCTCCGACCTGCAGGACGACGACAACGAATACTCCCTGCCGGTACCGATGATGAACATCATCAACGGCGGTGAGCACGCGGACAACAACGTGGACATCCAGGAATTCATGATCCAGCCGGTGGGCGCGCCCACCGTGGCCGAGGCGATCCGCTGCGGCGCCGAGGTGTTCCACGCGCTCAAGGGCGTGCTCAAGGCCCGTGGCCTGAACACCGCGGTGGGCGACGAGGGCGGTTTCGCGCCGGACCTGCCCAGCAACGAGGCGGCCCTGGAAGCGATCATGGAAGCCATCGACAAGGCGGGCTACAAGGCCGGTGAGGACATCACCCTGGCCCTGGATTGCGCCTCCAGCGAGTTCTACAAGGACGGCCAGTACGTGCTGGCCGGCGAGAACCGCAGCATGGACTCCGCCGGCTTCGCCGATTACCTGGCCGAGCTGTGCGACCGCTACCCGATCATCTCCATCGAGGACGGTATGGACGAGTCCGACTGGGACGGCTGGAAGATCCTCACCGAGAAGCTCGGCGACAAGGTGCAGTTGGTGGGCGACGACCTGTTCGTGACCAACACCAAAATCCTCAAGCGCGGTATCGACGAGAAGGTGGCCAACTCAATCCTGATCAAGTTCAACCAGATCGGCTCGCTGTCCGAAACCCTGGACGCCATCAAGATGGCCAAGGACGCCGGCTACACCGCGGTGATTTCCCACCGCAGCGGCGAAACCGCCGACACCACCATCGCCGACCTGGCGGTGGCCACCGCCGCCGGCCAGATCAAGACCGGTTCCCTGTGCCGCTCCGACCGGGTCGCCAAGTACAACCGCCTGATCCGTATCGAGGAGGAACTGGGACGTGCCGCTTACAACGGCCGCAAAGAATTCCGGTTCCTGTAACCCCTTGAAGGCCGGTCTGCCGACGGTCGGGGAGGGCGCGTGAAGCTTTCCCCGGCCCGCCAGGTGGTGCTCGCCGTGCTGGCCCTGTTGCTGTTGGGGCTGCAGGCGCGGCTATGGTTCGGTGAGGGCAGTCTGCGTCATGTGGCGAGCCTGAAGAAGCAGGTCGAGACGCTGACCGCCGACAACGCGGAGCTGGCCGAGCGCAACCGGCTGATGGCCGCCGACGTGCGCGACCTCAAGGAAGGCACCGAAGCGGTGGAGGAAATCGCCCGCAAGGATCTCGGCATGATCCGCGACGGCGAAACCTATTTCCTGATCGTGGAACCCGGGGACCGCGCCAGTGACGCCCAGCAAGACCGTTAATGGACCGCTCTACGCGGTGGTGCCCGCCGCCGGCGTCGGCGCGCGCATGGGCGCGGGCCTGCCCAAGCAGTACCTGAGCCTGGACGGGCGCACGGTGGCCGAGCACACCGTCACCCGGCTGCTGGCGTTCGCGCCGATCCGCCGGGTGGTGGTGGCGGTGGCCGAGGGCGACCCCTGGTGGCCGCAGTTGAGCGTGGCCCGCCATCGGCGCGTGCGCTCGGTGGCCGGCGGCGCCAGCCGCGCCGACTCGGTGCGCGCCGGCGTGCGCGCGGTGCTGGACGAGGACGCCGACGCCTGGGTGCTGGTGCACGACATGGCGCGGCCGCTGGTGCGGTTGTCCGATGTGCAGTCGCTGGTGGCCCGGGGCGCGGAGAGCGGCGACGGTGCCATCCTGGCGCGACCGGTCACCGATACCATCAAGCGCGCCGACCATGGCGGTCGCATCGACGCCACCCTGGACCGGCGCCGCATCTGGCGGGCGCTGACGCCGCAGCTGTTCCCGGCCCGGGCGCTGTACGACGCCCTGGCCGGCGACCTGTCCGCGATCACCGACGAGGCCTCCGCCCTGGAGGCCGCCGGCCGGCATCCGGCCCTGGTGGAAGGCCGCGCCGACAACATCAAGATCACCCTGCCGGAGGACCTGGCGCTGGCGCGCTTCTACCTCGCGGCCCAGGAAGAGGAGGGGCTGGCATGGCGACCCCTGGCCTAGATTCCCTGCGTATCGGTAACGGCTTCGACGTGCACGCCTTCGATGACCACGGCGACCACGTGATGCTGGGCGGTGTACGCATCCCCCACTCGCGCGGACTCAAGGCCCATTCCGACGGCGACGTGGCGCTGCACGCGCTCACCGACGCGCTGCTCGGCGCCCTGGCCCTGGGCGACATCGGCCATTACTTTCCCGACACCGACCCGCAATGGAAGGGCGCGGATTCCGGAAAGCTGCTGGCCCGGGTGATGCAGGACATCCGCGGCGCCGGCTGGCGGGTGGGCAACGTGGACCTGACGGTGATCTGCCAGGCGCCCAAGCTGGCGCCGCACCTGGACGCCATGCGCGAGCGCATCGCCGGCCTGCTGGATTGCCATCGCGAGCGGGTGTCGGTGAAGGCCACCACCACCGAGAAGCTGGGCTTCACCGGCCGGGGCGAGGGCATCGCCGTGCAGGCGTCGGCGCTGTTATGGAAAGAATAGGTGTGGAAGGCACCATGACCGACACGCCGCCGGCCACGCCGGCCGCCCACGGCGGCCCCGCCGGCGGCGCCCTGCTGCGGGTGGAGGCCTCGGACTTCCGCGTCGACGAGATCATGACGGTGGTGCCCGACGGCGAGGGTGAACACCTCTGGGTGGACATCGAGAAAACCCACTGGAACACCGAGGATGTGGCCCTGTGGCTGGCCAAACAGGCCGGCGTGCACCGGCTGGCGGTGGGCTACAGCGGGCTCAAGGACCGCCGCGCCGTGACCCGGCAATGGTTCAGCCTGCACCTGCCCGGCAAACCGGACCCGGACTTCGAGGCCGCCGAGGGGCTGGTGATCCATCAAACCGTGCGCCACCGCCGCAAGCTCAACCGGGGTACCCACCGGGGCAATGCCTTCCAACTGCGCCTGCGCCGGGTGGAGGCGGACCGGGACCGGCTGGCGGCGACGCTGGCGGCGGTGGCCGGGCAGGGCGTGCCCAACTATTTCGGTGAGCAGCGCTTCGGCCGCGACGGCGCCAACTGGACCCGGGGCCGGGCCTGGCTGCTGGGCGGCGAGGCGCCGCGCAAGCGTACGCTGCGCAACTTCTGGCTGTCGGCGGTGCGCTCCGGCCTGTTCAACGCGGTGCTCGCCGAGCGCGTCCGCGACGGCGTCTGGGACCGGCTGCTGGAAGGCGACCTGCTGCGCCCGGACGGCAGCCGTGGCTTGTTCGCCGCCGGCGAGGACGACACCGCGGCGGCGCGGGTGGCCGCCGGCGAGGTCCATCCCACCGCCCCTTTGCCGGGGCGGGCGGGCATGGCATCATCGGCGGCTTGTCAGCGTTTGGAAGAGCGGGTGCTGGCGCCCCACGACGCGCTGATCGCGGCCCTGGCGGAGCTGGGCCTGGACGCGGAGCGGCGCGTTACGCGCCTAGCGGTGACCGGGCTGGAATGGGGCTGGGCCGGTGATACGCTGGAGCTGGCTCTGCGGCTGCCCACCGGCGCCTTCGCCACCTCGGTGCTGGCGGAGCTGTTGACCACGACCACACCTTGAATCAAACAATCAATTCGGCGGGGGCCGGAGAGCGGACGGGAACCGGATGGGGGATCCAGCAACGGACATGGACACGGAATTGCGCGGCATCGGCATGACATCGGCGAGAACCCGGGAGCGGCTTATCAACCGCCTGCGGGACGTTGGCATCGCGGACGAGCGGGTGCTGGAGGTGATCCGCACCACGCCGCGCCATTATTTCATCGACGAGGCGCTGGCCCATCAGGCCTACGACGACACCGCCCTGCCCATCGGTCATGGCCAGACCATTTCCCAGCCCTGGGTGGTGGCGCGCATGACCGAACTGCTGATCGCCGAGCGGGTGCCGGACAAGGTGCTGGAAATCGGCACCGGTTGCGGCTACCAGACCGCGGTGCTGGCGGCGCTGTGCCCGCAGGTGTACTCGGTGGAGCGCATCCGCCCGCTGCAGGACCAGGCGCGCCAGCGGCTGATCAGCCTGGGCCTGGCGCGGGTGCAGCTGAAGCACGCGGACGGCGGCTTCGGCTGGAAGGCGGCGGCGCCCTTCGACGGCATTCTGGTGGCCTGCGCCCGCCCGGAGATTCCCCGGGAACTGCTCGATCAACTGGCCGACGGCGGCCGCCTGGTGATGCCGGTGGGTGATCGCACCCAGCATCTCACCGTGGTGGATCGGGTGGGCGATGAGATTCGTACCCGGCAGCTGGACGCGGTGCGGTTCGTGCCGTTCCAGCGAGGCGTGCAATGAGCTTCCGGCCCGGGGTGTTCCTGCGCGGTCTGGCCATGGGCGCCGCCGATGTGGTGCCCGGCGTGTCCGGCGGCACCCTGGCCTTGATCACCGGCATCTACCAAGAACTGATCGATACCCTGGGCGGCATCGGTCCGCGTTTGCTGGGCGTGTGGCGCCGGCAGGGCTTCGCCGCCTTCTGGCGGGCCGGCAATTTTACCTTCCTTTTCACTCTGCTGGCCGGGATTCTCACCAGCATCGCGCTGCTGGCGCGGCTGATGACCTGGCTGCTGGAACACCATCCGGTGCCGGTGTGGGCGTTCTTCTGCGGGCTGATTCTGGCCAGCATTTTCCTGGTGCTGGCGCCGCTGAAACAACGCGGCGCGCCGCAATGGCTGGCCTTCGCCGCCGGGACCGGCGCGGCGGTGGCGATCAGCCTGGCGCCGGGCCTCACCGCCTTCGGCGTGTCGCCGCTGATCTTTTTTCTGGGTGGCGCGGTGGCCATCTGCGCCATGATCCTGCCCGGCATCTCCGGCAGTTTTATCCTGTTATTGCTGGGTTTATACCCGTCGGTGCTGGCCGCCGTGGACGCCGGTGACGCACCGCTGCTGCTCAGTTTCATGGCCGGCTGCGCGCTCGGTCTGCTGGCGTTCGTGCGGCTGCTGAAGTGGCTGCTGCACCATTACCACGACACCATGATGGCGCTGCTCGGCGGTTTCATGGCCGGTTCGCTGGTGAAGCTGTGGCCCTGGCGGTTGCCCTTGGACCAGGGCGTGGCGGAGCGCTGGCTGTGGCCGGCGGACTACGCCCGCGCCACCGACGGCGCCAGCCATCTGGGGCTGGCGCTGACCATGATGGCGGTGGGGCTGGCTCTGGTGTGGCTACTTTCCTTTGCCGCGCCCGTGCATAATGAGGCGACCCCAACGGACGAGTAGTCTTTTGCGTGTTTGTCTTGTCACATTCTTGTTGATGACCCTGACCGGTTGCGCGGTGAGCAGCCCGCCACCGGTGGTGGACATCTACCAGCAGGACCAGCGCGCCGGTAAGGTGACCTCCGGCAACCACCGGGTGCAGCGCGGCGAGACGCTTTACTCCATCGCCTGGCGCTACGGTTGGGACTACCGTTCCCTGGCCCGGGCCAACAACATCGGCGCGCCGTACACCATTTACCCCGGTCAGGTGATTTCGTTCGCCGGCGGCAGCCCCCGGGAGACCACCCCGGAACGGCCCGCCGCCTCCACCCCGTCCCGCACCGCCTCGTCCGCCGGGTCGTCCTCGTCCTCTTCCTCTTCCTCCGCCTCCACGTCGGCGCCGCCACCGCCGCCACCGAAGTCCAGCAGCCCGTCGGCCACCGGCCCGGTGAACTGGCAGTGGCCGGCCAGCGGCGAGGTGCTGGAGCGCTATTCCAGCGCCGCCGGCGGCCGCCGTGGCATCGCCATCGGTGGCCGCGAGGGCAGCCCGGTGGTGGCCGCCGCCGGGGGGCGGGTGGTGTACCGGGGCAGCGGCCTGACCGGCTACGGCAATCTGCTGATCATCAAGCACAACGACCGCTGGCTGAGCGCCTATGCGCACAATAAGAAGCTGCTGGTGAAGGAGGGCGACCGGGTCGACGCGGGCCAGGAGATCGCCACCATGGGCGCCAGCGGCACCCTGCACACCCAACTGCATTTCGAGATTCGCAAGGACGGTCAGCCGGTGGACCCGCTGGCCCTGCTGCCAAGGAAATCCTGACCATGCAAGAACCGCTGGACGAACATCAGGCTCGCCGTCTGCTGACCCTGGCGGCCAGTGCCTCGGTGGCCACCGCGCTGATTCTGATCGCGGTGAAGAGCGTGGCCTGGGTGCTCACCGGTTCGGTGAGCCTGCTGGCCTCGCTGATCGATTCGATCATGGATTCCCTGGCGTCGTTGGTGAACTTCGCGGCGATCCGCTATTCGCTGGTGCCGCCGGACGACGAGCACCGTTTCGGCCACGGCAAGGCCGAGGCCCTGGCCGGGCTGGGGCAATCGTTGTTGATCGCCGGGTCGGCCCTGTACCTGCTGCGCGAGGCGGTGCTCAAGCTGCTCGACCCGCAGCCCATCGAGGCCACCGGCCTGGGGGTGGGCGTGATGGTGTTTTCCATCCTGCTCACCGCGCTGCTGCTGGTGGTGCAGAAATACGTGGTGCGCCGCACCGGCTCCACCGCCATCGATGCGGACTCACTGCACTATCTGTCGGATCTGGCGGTCAACGCGGGCATCATCGTGGCGCTGGTATTGAGCGGTTTCGGCTTGATCGAGGCGGACGGCCTGGTGGGGCTGGTGATCGCCCTCTACATTTTTTATTCCGCCTGGAAGATCGGCTGGGACGCGGTGCAGCTGCTGCTTGACCGGGAGCTGCCCGGCACGGTGCGTGACGTGATCGGCGCGGTGGTGGCGGAGCATCCCCAGGCGCTGGGCTTTCACGACCTGCGCACCCGGCAGTCCGGGCGCACCCAGTTCATTCAGCTGCACGTGGACATGGACGAGCGCCTGTCCCTGCGCGAGGCCCACGATCTGGGCGAGCGCATTCGCGCCGGCATCGTCGCCCATTACCCGGCGGCCGAGGTGATCATCCACCACGACCCGGTGCCGAACCCGCCGCACGTTTCCCTGTAGCTACCGCTACGCCTGATCCCGGGCGGCGCGCAGCTTGGGTCGCACGGTGATCAACAAAGCCGGCAGCAGTGTCAGGTTGCTGATCAGCGCCACCAGCATCGCCAGCCCCGTCAGCAGCCCGAAGTACACCGTCGGATTGAAGTTGGAGAACGCCAGGATCGAGAACCCGGCGATGATCACCAGCGAGGTGTAGTACATGGCCTTGCCGATGGAAGCATGGCAGCGGCGCATGGTGGCGGCGTAATCCCGGTCCCGGGGCCACTCCTCGTGGAAACGGTGCACATAGTGGATGGTGTCGTCCACGGCGATGCCGATGGTGATGGCGGTGATGGTGATGGTCATCAGATCCAGCGGCAGACCGATCCAGCCCATCAGCCCCAGCACCGTGGCCGCGCTCACCAGGCTCGGCACCATGCTGATCAGCGCCACCGGCAGCGACCGGAACAGCAACAGCAGCATCACCATGATCGCCACGAACACATAGCCCAGCGTCTTGATCTGGGAGTCGAACAGGCTCTGCAGCATGTTGTTGTAGAGCACCATGGCGCCGGTCAGATGCACCTGCTCCGGTTGCAGATCGAACTTCGTCACCAGATCGTCGTTGATCTTTTCCAGCAGGTCGTTGCGATTCAGGCCCGGGTAGGAATCCACCACCCGCACGCTGATGCGGATTTGCCGGCCGTCGTCGGACAGGTAGGGGCGCACCAGCTGGCCGCGCAGATCGTCGGGAATGAAACTGGCCAGCAGCATCAGCTGCACATAGCTGAGCGGGCCCTCGTTGATCTTCTTGGCCACGTCGTAGGTGGTGGCGATGGACAGCACCTTGCCGGTTTCCGGCAGGGACTTCAGATAGTTCTCGATCTCGCTGATCCGATCCAGGCGCCGCGGTGTGTACCAATAGGCCCCCTGCAGGTCCGGCCCGCGATCCTCGGCGCTCGCGTCGTTGCCCGAGGCGGTGCTGGCGAACGGGTCCTCGCCGCCACCGAAATCGTCTCCGGAGCCCGAGGCCTGCGCGAACGGATCCTGTTCCACGGCACCGAAGTCGTCGCCGGCGCGGTCGCCGTCGCTATTGCCGGCGGGGGCGTCGAACGGGTCCGCTTCCACCCGCGCGAAGCCGTCCGACTCACCGGAGCCGGCGCCGGCGGAAGACGGCTTGGCCGGGCCGCCGGCGTCGCGCGGCGGCGCGTCGATGACAATGTCGAGGGGCGTGGTGCCGCCCAGCTTGCGGTCGATCTGCAGCATGCCCTGGTAAATTTCCGTGTCTTCCTGGAAATAGTCGATAAAGCGGTTTTCCACGGTCAGCCGGGTCATTCCCCACAGGGCGGCGGCCAGCCCGACCACGGTGAGCAGCAACAGGGCGGCGCGATGGCGCTCGGTGAAGCCGGCGAACCCCAGCGTCACCTGCCGGGTCAGATCACGCCCCTGACGGGGGCGGCCCGGTGACAACCGGGCGAGCAAGGCGGGGAAGACCAGGAAGCAGGTGACCAGGGCCACGCCCAGGCCCAGGGTCATCATCCAGCCGAAATCGATCACCGGGCGGATGTCGCTGATCACCAGCGAGGAAAAGCCCACCATGGTGGTGAGAATCATGTAGACGCTGGGGCGCATCATGTGGGCGGCGGTTTCGCGCAGCAGCCAGGCCTGGGTGGCGTCCGGGTTCTCTTCGTGCAGTTCCCGGTAGCGCACGGTCAGGTGGATGGTGATCGACATGGTGATGATCAGCAGCAGCGACAGATAGTTGCTGCTGATCACGGTGACCTTCCAGTCCATGAAACCGAGCCAGCCGGTGACCACCAGCACGGTGACCGCGCAGCAGGCCAGCGGCACCACCACCCAGCGCGGCCGCCGGAAAATCAGGAACAGCGTGAGAATCAGAAACAGCAATACGCCCACACCGAAGATTTCCAGGTCGGACTGGATAAAGCCGATCATGTCCGAGGCGATCATCGGCACGCCGCCCAGGACCAGCCTGGCCCGGTCCCGGTAACCGTCCATGATGCCGCGAATCGTTTCGATGCGCTGGCTGGTGCGCGCCTGCACCTGGCTGTTGTAGTCGCTGAAGGTGGCGGCCACCTGTTCCAGCTCCGCCGCCTCGGCGTCGTTCAACTCGCCCTGGCGCTCTTTCTCGCGCAGGGCGTTGCGGCGATTGAGCAGCTCGAAGAACCGCTCGTCGCGCTGGAAGGTGATCAGCATGGCGGTGGTGCGGCCGTCGTCGCTGACCAGCAGATCCTCGTAAAGCGGGTTCTCGTCGGTGAATTCCCGCTCCGCCAGGCCCAGGTCCACGTTATCGTCCAGCAGGGTGCGGTAGCCCTCGGACAGGTCGGTGAATTCCACCTTGGGGCTGAACAGCAGCGGCACATCCAGCAGGCTGTACACCGACGCCACCTGATCCACGCCTTTCAGCTCGTTCTGCAGTTGCTCCAGGTGGTTCAAGGTGTCGCGCTGGAACAGCGGCGTGTCCTTCGGTGTGTAGGTGACCACCAGAAAATCGCTGCCGCCATACTGCTTGGCGATGCCCCGGTAATATTCCAGCGCCTGGTCGTTCTCCAGGGTCAGGGATTCCGCGGACGCATCCAGTTTGAAGTGGCGGGCCTGCCAGGCGGCGGTGCCGCACACCAGCGCCACCACCAGCAGCCAGAAAACGGGGTGGCGCAGCACCAGGGCGCAATAGGCGCGGAACAATCTGGACGTCATGGAAATTCCTTCGTGCGGTTAGAACATGGCCGCGAATTCGGCGGCGAAGCGCTGGTCGAAGCGGTGAATCAGGCGACCGGCGGGCAGCGTCAGCAGGGTCAGCAGCCCTTCGGACCACTCCTCCTGATGCACCCGGCAGCCGCCGGCGCCGTCGTCCAGGAAGGTGAAGCGGTGGATCAAACGGGCCATGGGCAGATCCAGCCCCCACGCGATGCACTCGTTCTCGCGGTACTCGTGCACCCGGACCACCACCGGCGCCGGCGGTAGCCGGGGCAGGTCGGCGACGAACAGCAGGGCGGCGCCGGGGCGCCACTGGCCGCCGAACAGCCGCGCATGGCGCACCACCGAACACCAGTCGGCCCAATCCTGGACCTGGCTGAACAGGGAAAAGGCCTGGCGGGGGGAAGCGCGGGTGCCGGTCACTTCGTCGATGAAGTAGCGTTTCAGCATAACGTCCTCGTCCTTCGTGGCTTCCAAGAGTACCGATCCTGTTTGCCGGTCACCAGCGGCTTGTGTCGGCGGTCTTGACCGATGCGACGGTGGCCTGGAATCTCGGGGTCAATGCAGGCGTGGTGCCATCATCGTCCCATAGGGGGCATCGAATAATAATGAAAAGAGGGAACGTCATGGTGGGAAAGCACCCGCCCGCGTCAGGGGGCGACGCGTTTGCCCGTCGGGAGCCGCTTGAACGGTTGCTCGAAGGCGGCGTCGACACGGAGCGGGACCCGGCCCGGGGCCTGCGGCTTGGCCGCGGGCAACACTATACCCGGCTGCGTCTGCCCGGCCATTTGATGGCGGCGTCGGCCACCCTGGAGCAGGCCCTGGAGACCTGGTTCGATTACAAGGATCTGTTGGTGCCGCATCTGGATTTCCGGCTCACCCGGGGCGAGCACCATTGTGCCCTGACCGTGGAGGACGGCGACGGACCGGCGACCGCCGACAATCCGGCGCGGGACGATCTGCTGGTCACCACCTTGGTGGCGGTGGGCCGTTCATTGCTGGGCGGCAAGTTGCCGATCCACCGGGCCGTGCTACGGCGGCCGGTGCCCGCCGGCCTGAGCGACTACGAGCGATTCTTCGACTGCCCGCTGCGCTTCGGCGCCGCTCGCAACGGCATCGAGTTTTCCCCGGCGCTGCTCGGCCAGCCCTTGCCCGGGGCGCGGCCGGCCTACCGGCGCCGGCTGGAGTACCGCGCCGTCCGGCTGCTGGCGCAGCGGCGGCGGGAAGGGGGCATCGTGGCACGGGTGCGGGACCGGCTGCGCGCCGGCCTGGGTCTGAGCCAGGGCGCGCTCACCGTGGAGCGGGTGGCCGCCGATCTGGGCATGACCCCGCGCACCCTGCAACGGCGGCTGCGCGAGGAGGGTGTCCAGTTCGCGCGCTTGCGTGACCAGGTGCGGATGCGCTGCGCCTGCCAGCGGTTGCTGGAGAGTGGCTGTGATATGCAGGCGCTGGCCTTTTACCTGGGTTTTTCCGATACCGCCAATTTCTACCACGCCTTCAAACGCTGGAAAGGCTGCGCGCCCGGCGAATATCGCCGCCGCGCCCTGAGCGGCTGACGGCGCCCGGCCCGGCGCCTATGATGGCGGCCATGAATGAGCACGGCCAACGCCCCAATCTGGACCGCGAGCAGGCACAGCGGGAACTGGATGCCCTGTGGCGATGCCCGCCGGGGACCTGCCGCCTGAGCCGGTCCGCCGGCGGCGCCACCGGCCAGACCGGCGCCCTGGACCGGAACGGGCAACGCTGGTTTTTTAAATGGCTGCCCGACGGCGACGCCCTGGCGGCGGAGGCCGACGGTCTGCGCGCGCTGGCGCCGGCCATCCGTGTGCCGGAGGTAGTCCACCAGGGCCCCCTGGCCGGCGGCCATGTTCTGATTCTGGAGTGGCTGGACACGCGGCCCTTGGGCGACCGGGAGTGGGCGCGGTTCGGCGCTGCGTTAAGGCAGCTGCACGGCGTTACCGGGAAGCGCTTCGGCCATCACCGCGACAACTGGATCGGCGCCACGCCTCAATGCAACCGGCGGGAGGACGACTGGGCCACCTTCTTCGTGCACCGGCGCCTGGCCCCGCAACGGCGGCTGGCTCTGGAGCGCGGCCTGCCGGCGCACACCGCCGACGCCGTGGAGGCGGTCATGGCCCGTGTGCCCGCTTGGCTGAACGGGCTGGAGATTCGCCCGGCGTTGCTGCACGGCGATCTCTGGCAGGGCAATCTGGCGGCCCTGGCCGACGGCACGCCGGTGGTCTACGACCCGGCGGTCTACCACGGCCACGCCGAGACCGACCTGGCCATGCTGACCCTGTTCGGCAGCGTGCCGGAGGCCTTCCACCGTGCCTATGGACACAATCCCCGGGAACCGGAATTCCAGCACCGCGCCCGGCTTTACAACCTGTATCATCTGCTCAATCACCACAACCTCTTCGGCGCGCCCTACACCCGGGCGGTACAGGACACCGCCGAGGCGCTGTTGCGAAACCGGTTGCGGTCTTGAGGAGCGAAACCCGAATGCACATCGTCGCCGACGAAAACATGCCCGCCCTGGAGTACTTCGAGCGCCGGGGCACCGTCACCCGCGTCAACGGCCGGACCCTGACCCGCGATGCGCTCGCCGACGCCGAGGTGCTTCTGGTGCGCTCGGTGACCCGCGTGGACCGGGCGCTGTTGGAGGGCACCCCGGTGCGCTTCGTCGGCTCCGCCACCATCGGCACCGATCACGTGGACCGGGCGGCGCTGGACGCGCTCGGCATTGCCTTCGCCCACGCCCCCGGCTGCAACGCCCGGGCGGTGGCCGAGTACGTGCTGCAGGCGCTGCTGCTGGCCTGCCAGCGCCAGGGCCGGGCCCTGCACGAGAGCCGCGTCGGCGTGGTTGGCCTGGGCAACGTGGGCGGCCGGGTGGCGGCCTGGCTGAACGCCCTGGGCGCCACCGTGATCGGCTGTGATCCGCCGCTGGCCCGCGGCGGTGCCCGGGCGCCGGTGCCGCTGACCGGTCTGGACGCGGTGTTGGACGCGGACCTGATCACCCTGCATGTACCCCTCACGCTGGACGGGGAAGACGCCACCCGGCATCTGCTCAACGCGGAGCGCCTGGCCCTGCTCGGGCCGGAGCAGACCCTGATCAGCACCTGCCGGGGCGCGGTCATCGACAACCGCGCCCTGGCCCGGCAGCTGGCCGCCGGCCGGGGGCCGCTGACCCTGCTGGATGTGTGGGAGAACGAACCACGGCCGGACCCGGCGCTGCTCGAACGGGTGTGGCTGGGCTCACCCCATGTGGCGGGTTATAGCGTGGAAGGGAAATGGCGTGGCACCGCCATGCTTTACGATGCCTGGTGCCGCTGGGCCGGTGAAACCGCCCCCGGCGCGACGCCGCCGGTGAGTGGCGAGACCCTGGCCGCGCCGGTCCATGACGAAGCGGACCTGCTGGCCCTGCTGCGACGGGCCTACCGCCTGCACGAGGACGACCGGCGCTTGCGCGAGGCCCTGGCCGGCGACGACCCAGGCGCCGCCTTCGACGCCCTGCGCAAGCACTACCCGCCCCGTCACGAACTGCTCTACTGGCGCCACCAGGGCGAGGTGGCGGCGCCGTTCAAGCCGCTGGTCAGCCGGCTTTTCGCGCCGGAGTAGGGTAGTGCCAGGCTTGCTCCAGTTCTCGGCAGGCGCGCAGGATCATCGCTTCGGTGATCGGAATTTCGCGGCCCTGCTCGTCGACCACGGCGGCGCCGTTGAACTCCCGGCGGCTGGAACCCTGTGAATAGTTGAGACGGTGCATGGCGATTTCTCCGCTGTGTTCCCTGACGCGGCCATTGTTCAAAAAAGGTGTGATTGTTTTATGACACAACCGCGCGAACCGCTGATCCTCGCTGTGCTGGTCAACCCCTTTGCCGGCATCGGCGGCGCCGTCGGCCTCAAGGGCAGCGACGGCGCCGACACCCGCGAGGAAGCCCTGCGCCGGGGCGCCGAGCCGATGGCGGTGGCGCGCATGACCCGTGCCTTGAAGGCGGTGGCCGACCAGGCCGGGCACCTGCGCGTGCTCACCTGGGGCGGCGACATGGGCGAGCACAGCTGCCAGGCCGCCGGCCTGTCCGCGGAGGTGGTCGGCGCCTCGCCGTCGCCCAGCGACGCCGAACACAGCCGCCAGGCGGCCCGCGCCCTGCTCGCCGCCGGCGCTCAGCTGCTGCTGTTCGCCGGCGGCGACGGCACCGCCCGCGATCTGGTGGACGCGGTGGGCGAAGCGATCCCGGTGCTGGGCGTGCCCGCCGGCTGCAAAATGCACTCGGCGGTCTATGCCATCAACCCGGAGGCCGCCGGCCGGCTGCTGGCGGACCTGGTCCAGGGCGGCCTGGTGGCGTTGCACCAGGCGGAAGTCCGCGACATCGATGAAGACGCCTTCCGGCGTGGCGAAGTCCGCGCCCGTCACTATGGCGAACTCCAGGTGCCCGCCGAGGGCCGCTACCTGCAGCAGGTGAAATGCGGTGGCCGCGAGGTGGAGGACCTGGTGGTCACGGAAATCGCCGCCTCGGTGATCGACCACCTGGAAGCGGATACGTATTACCTGGTGGGCTCGGGCTCCACCGTGGCCACGGTGATGGAACAACTGGACCTGCCCAACACCCTGCTGGGCGTGGACATCGTGCGCAACGAACAGCTGGTGGCCACGGACGTGGGCGCCGAACAGATCCTCGAGATCATCGGCGATGACGCCCCGGCCCGCGCCCTGCTCACCGTGATCGGCGGCCAGGGCCACCTGTTCGGCCGCGGCAACCAGCAATTCAGCCCGGCGGTGATCCGCCGCCTCGGCAAGGCCAACATCCAGATCCTGGCCAGCCGCACCAAACTCGCCACCCTGGACGGCCGCCCCCTGGTGGTGGACACCGGCGACCCGGACCTGGACCGCCAGCTGTGCGGACTGTGGCCGATCACCAGCGGCTACGAGGATACCTTGCTGTATCGGGTGGCCACGGACGCATCGGAGTGATCCGGCTCGCCGCGCCTGTGTGAGTGAGTTCAAAGAACGATCATTCAATACGCATTTTCTTGCTCTTTCTCTGGATCGATGGGGCGTGCTTCCTATACTGAGCTTCGGAATAAAGTCTGACCCTGTATAAACCGGTGGGGGCCGGAGGGCGGACATTGCCAAGGAATCAGGCTCGGGGGAAGGAACCATCAAGCTCTTCATTTCCGTGCTGTGCGCGGCCGCTCTGGCCGCCGGGGCCGCTGCGGCGCAGCCCGATCCACAGCAACGCATGTACGACCGCCTGCAACAGCAGGAGCAGTTGCGCCAGGAACAGCGCCTCGAGGAAATGCGCGTGCTCGGCGAGCGACCCGCGGTGCGTGTGCCGCGTCCCGGGGACGCCGCGTCGGATCACTGCTTCCCGATCGATCATTTCATTCTGACCACGCCGACCGGCGAGGCACCGCCGTTCGGCCCCTGGCTGGCCGCCGCTCTGGAACAATGGCGAGACCGTTGCCTCAGTCTCACGGACATTCGCGGACTGCAATCACTGCTCACCAACCGCCTGATCGAGCGCGGTTTCATCACCAGCCGGGTGTTGCTGCCGGAGCAGGACATCGACGATGGCGGGCTGACTCTGCTGGTGGTGCCCGGTCGCGTTGAAACGTTTCGCGGGGAAGGGCTCGGTGACGCGCTGTTGCGGCGCGCGGTGCCGTTGTCGCCGGGGGATCTGCTCAACCTGCGCGCCCTGGAGCAAGGCGTGGAGAATCTGGCCCGGTTGCCTCACCTGGATGCGGAAATGGATTTGGCGCCGGGCACGGAGCAGGGCGAGACCGTGGTGCTTGGCCGTGCCGACTGGCCCCGTGCCTGGCAGGGCAGCCTGGTGGTCAACGAGAAGCACTACGGCGACATCACCCACGGTACCGGCCAGTTGTCCCTGGACTGGGGCAGTCCCTTCGGTCTTCCCGACCGGCTGTCCCTGGGGCTGAACAGCGACCTGGACCGGGAATTTTCCGACCGGGCCTGGGGCGCCAGTCTCGATTACGACGTCAGCCTGGGCTATTGGAATCTGGCGGGCGGCTACAGCCGGCAGGCCTATCAAAGCGACGTGGCCGGCATCTTTCAACGCTTCGATTCTTCCGGCATCACCGAGATTTCCCGCCTGGAACTGACCCGCGTGCTGCATCGCTCGCAGCGCACGCGGCTGTCGTTGACGCTGCTGGGCGCCTACACCCGGGTCGGCAACCGCATCGAGGACACCACCATCCAGGTGAGCAGCTACCGTTTGCGCACCGGCGGGTTACGCCTGAGCGGCAAGTCCCGGGTGGGCCGGGTGCAATGGGCTGGCAGCCTTACGGCGGAACGGGCCTGGGCCGCCGGCCCGGCCACCGACCTGCCCGTGGGGGCGGAGGTGGCCGCCCCGATTCACAGCCGCTACCAGCTGTTCCTATCGGCCAGCCGTTTTTTCCCGGATTGGTACGGTGCCTTGCAGGTCCGCCTCAACGGACAGTACAGCCGCGATGCGCTGTTCCCGTCCGAGCGCCTTTCCCTGGCTTCCGCCGCCGCGGTGCGCGGTTACGACAGCCTGTCCGTGAGCGGCAACTCCGCCGCCGCCGGCACCGTGCGGTTCGACCTGTATCCGCCGCTTACCGGCCCGGTGAGCCTGAAGCCTTTTGTCGCCTGGGATCTGGGCGTGGTGCCCGGTGATCACCCGGAGACGGCGTTCGCCCGGCTGTCCTCGACCACCGCCGGCCTGGCGGTGGGCTATCGCGACCTGCAGTTGACCACGCAGGTGAGTTGGCCTTTGCAGCAACATTCAACGGAGATGACGGACCATGAATACACAGCCCTGGCAAGTCTGTACGTTCAGTTCTGACGCCCACGGAAGGGCAAGGCCGGCGTTGGCGTACGCGCTCTCGCTACTGCTGATCTGGCAGCCGCTGCTGGCCGCCGCCGACGGCGTGACACCCACCGACGGCGCCGTGGATCGGGCCGCCAACGGCGTACCGGTGGTCAACATTCGCAACCCCAATGGCGCTGGCGTTTCGCACAACTTCTACCAGGACCTGAACGTCGACCGACAGGGCCTGATCCTGAACAACGGGCGGGGGCTCAGCCAAACCGAACTGGCCGGTTACATCGAAGCCAATCCCAACCTGAAGAACGGATCGGCCCGCCTGATTCTCAATGAAGTGGTTGGCGCCCATCCTTCCGCGCTGAACGGCTATCTGGAAGTGGGCGGCGCCCGCGCCGACGTGGTGATCGCCAATCCCAACGGCATCACCTGCAACGGCTGCGGCTTTATCAATACCGACCACGCCACTCTGACCACCGGCCGCGCCCTGATGAACGCGGACGGCGCCCTGCGGGCCTTTGACGTGCAAGGGGGGCGTATTCACATCGGCGCGGACGGCGCCAATACCGGCAATGTGGATCGCTTCGATCTGATCGCCCGGTCGGTGTCGCTGGCCGGTGCCATCAACGCCGATCAGCTCAATGTGATCGCCGGCCGACAGCGGGTGGACCGGCGGACTTTGGTCACGGAGGGTCTGGCCACGGAGAGCGCGGCAACGGAAAGCCAGACCGGGGACGGGGAGGCACCGGCCTTTGCCATTGAGGCCGCCGCCCTGGGCGGCATGTACGCCAATCGTATTCGGCTGATCGGTAACGAGAGTGGCGTGGGCGTGCGCCTGGACGCCCCGGTGGCGGCGCAGAACGGCGATCTGACGTTGAGCGCCAATGGCCGTCTCAGTTTCAGTCAGTTGAGCGCTTCGGAGTCGGTACAGCTGGCCGCCGCCGATGTGACCGCCAACGGCCATCTGGTGGCGGGAGATCGGATCGACGTGCAGGCCGACGCCTGGCGGGCCGTAACCGGCACCACCTCCGCCGACGTGGTGGAGATGACACTGACTTCCGCGCGGCTGGAAGCGGACGCCGAGTGGGTGGGCGTGGACCGGCTGACGGTGAACACCGACCGTCTGGACAACGGCGGTGATCTGGCCGGCGGTGAGATCGTCCTGCGCGCCGGCGAACGGCTGGATAATCAGGGGACGGTGGTAGCGGGCGCTAATGCGCGCCTTGAGGCCGGCCATCTGAACAATCAGGGGACACTGGCCGCCAATGATGATCTGAACCTGACGGCGACCACCGTGCGTCAGGACGGCGCCGCCACTGCCGGTGGCCGGATGCGGATCGATACGGAGCGGCTGGAGAATACCGCCGGCGCGGAAACCGTCGCCGACGGCGCGCTGCGGGTCAGCGCCACCGAGGTCGACAATCGTGGCTTGATGCATGGCGGCGAACGGCTGGATATCGAGGCCGCCACGGTGATGCATCGGGAAGGGCGGCTGCAATCTTCCGGCGAGCTGCGCTTGAAGGCGGACGCACTGGAAAACCGTGCCCTGGTCAGCGGTGCGGACAACGTAACCATTGAAACCGCCACTCTGGCTAACCGTGGAACCATCGTGGCCGAGCGGACACTGACGGTGGCCGTGGAGGACGACTTCGGCAACCGCGGCGATTTGCAGGGGCTGGAGGACGTTTCCGTCACCGCCGGTACCCTCGACAACCAAGGTAACCTGTTGGCCGTCGGCACCCTCCATGTGAGCACCGGGGGCCGCCTGGAGAACTCGGGCTCTGTGCAGGCGGAGGGTGCGTTGAGCGTGGACGCGGGCGACGTTCTGATCAACGACGGCGACATGCTCACCAACAGCGAGCTTAATGTGCGAAGCGGTGGCCTGCTACGGCAGTGGGGCCGCCTGGTGGCCGGCGCGGGCGCCCGGCTGGACGGCGCGGTTCTGATCAATGAAGGACTGATCAGCGTGCTGGATCAGCTGTTGTTGGAACACGCCGGGATCACTAATACGGGGACGTTGGAAGCCGGCGAGCGGCTGTCCGTTTCCGGGCAGGTCGAGCACCTGGAGAACACCGGTCTGTTGCAAACGGGGGGTGACATGCGGATCGCCGCCGCCGCCGTGAACAACGAGGATGGCGGCACGATGAGCGCCGCCGGGCATCTGGTGATCGAGGAGGGGGAGCGGCTGAACAACCGCGGCCTGATCATGGCGCGTGGCGACCTGGCGTTGCGGGTTCGGGAATTGCTCAACGAGCGCGCCGACCACGCCGGCGCCGGGCAAGGCACGCTGGGGGCCGCCGGCGATGTGCTGTTTGAAGGCGAGCACCTTCGCAACCGTGGCGGCGCGCTGATCGGCAGTGGTGGCGCCATGACGCTGCGGGTGGTCGATACCCTCGACAACGACCACGCCGATATCGTCGCCAACGGCGATCTGTTGATCGCGGCGGATGAGGCGTTGGCGAAGACCGGGCGGGTCAATAACCACTCCGGCACGATCACCACCCATGGCGGAAATCTGTCGATTTTCACCCGCTATCTGGACAACAGCCGCGAGGTGACGCTGGGCAGGAGCGAACCGCTCAGCGGCCTGGCGGCACTGGAAATGATGCTGGTGGGCCTGTCCAAGGACGACGTGGCGCTCAGCGAGGAAGACCGGATTTTTATTCACGACCCGGACCTTTCCACGGCGCTGGTGCGCTTCGCCAGCAATGGAGGGGCCCGTCACGCCTGGGTGGATTACTGGGTCGAACAATACACCGATTACATCAACGGTCAGATCGGAGGCCTGCTGAGCGAGGCGGATGTTCTGTTTATTCAGGAGACGCTGCGCGGCACGCGCGAGGACACCATGATCGGTACCCAGCCGCAGACCTTCTATTACGGCCCCAGCGAAGCGGACGATGCCACCGATAACCCGCTGGCGGAGAGCTTCTACGTGGTGGCCCGTGTCGCCCAACTGCTCAAGGAACGCGCGCCCCTGAAATATCAGCGCTTTCTGGCGCATACCCGCGCCAAACTGGAGAGCGAGGAGGGCGGTGGCCTGTATCTGCGTAACTTCACCTGCGGCACCCGGCGCGCCGACTGGGGTGATGGCGTCTCCTGTGACAACGGCAGCATCTCTTACTTCCGCTTTGGCGATGAACTCTACGACGACGTCATCGCTCCCGGCTCCGAGGCGGTGCAATCCGTGCTCTCCTCCGGCGGGGATCTGACGGTGGTCGCGGACACCCTGAACAACGCCTACAGCACGCTCGCCGCGGCGGGCGATATCCACCTGGAAGGGGGCCGCCTGATCAACAAGGCGCTGGAACTGAAGCGGCACGGCAGCCTCTACACCGGCCGTCGCGAATGGCACAACGCCAAGGATGCGCCGGCGCCCGGTGCCGGCATGGTCACCACCGACGTGCGCGACATCAGCGTTGGTCTGGGCGAGCAGGTGGCCAGCGTGATCAGTGCCGGCGGCGACCTGACGCTGGATTTCCAGGAGGAAGCCGGCAACTACACTGAGGAGCGCTACGATCAGGAGGTGGTATTCGACGACGGCGACTATGGCGACGGCGGGTCGGGCGAGCCCGGCGACGGCGGTGCCGGTGGCGACGGTCCGGCGCCGGTGGCCTGGGACCTGAGTGACGACAGCCGTGTCATCGATACCATCAACGCGGGTCTGCGCGACATTCTCGACCACCGCAGCAGCCTGTATACCGTGGTCGAGGCCGAGGATCATCCGTACCTGATCGAAACCAACCCGTTGTTCGCCACGCTGGATGGCTTTCTGGGCTCCGGCTATCTCCTTGATCGGCTGGAACTGGATCCGGACCGGACGTCACGACGCCTGGGCGACAGCTACTACGAGACACAGCTGATTCGCGACGCGGTGCTGGCCGCCACCGGCCGCCGTTTTCTGGACGGCGATGTGGATTCCGACCAACAACAGTTTCAACGGTTGATGGACAACGCGCTGCTTGAAGCGGAGCGATTGGAACTGGCCGTGGGCGTGGCCCTCACCCCGGAGCAGATCGACGGTCTTCGCCAGGACATGGTGTGGATGGAGGAGCGGCAGGTGGACGGTCACGCGGTGTTGGTGCCGGTACTTTATCTGGCCCCGGGCAGCAGCCAGCTGACCCGCGAAGGTGCGGTGATCGCCGGCGACACCGTCAATGTGCGCGCCGGCGGCCTCGGCAACAGCGGCATCATCGCCGCCGCCAACGGCCTGAACCTCCAGGCCGGCAACCAGGGCGTGGTTAACCTGGAAGGCACTCTGCAGGCCGGCACCGGCCTGGCCATCGATTCCCGCGGCGATGTCAGGAACCAAAGCGGCACCGTCCGCGCCGGCCTGGTGTCGATTCGCAGCCAGGGCGACATCATCAATGAATCCTTCACCGAACAAGTGGTCACCGAGTGGGACCATGGCACCCACCGTCGTACCCGGCACGGCGACGCCGGTCTTATCCAGGCCGCCGACATCGTGGCGCTGGACGCGGGCGGCGACATCGCCGTCATCGGCAGCCGCGTGCAGGGCGGTACCGTGGGGCTCAACGCGGGCGGTGACGTACGCATCGAAAGCCAGACGCTGGAACGGGGCTTCGACGGGCAGGCCAACGGCGGCCGCTACCAGACCCGCACCACTACGCAAGTCGCCAGCCAGGTGGACGCCACCGGCGACCTGCTGATCACCGCCGGCCGCAACATCGGCATCACCGCTTCCGACGTCAGTGTCGGAGGCAACGCCGCCCTCGCCGCCGGTGGCGACGTCATCATCCAGTCCGCCGCCGACCGGGACTACGAAAACTACCACCGCCAAACCCGCCACGAAGAAAAGCAATACACCCACGACACCGTCCGCCAACGCAAAACCTCCGTCAGCGCCGGAGGCACGCTCACCGTCGATGCCGGCGGCGACCTGCTGGTGGCCGGCAGTGATCTCGCCAGCGGCGACGATATGCACCTGGCGGCGGGCGGCGGCATCGCCTTTCTCGCCACCCGCGACAGCGAATACCATCTGGCCAAAAGTGAAAAGGACGGCGACTACGGCGCCCACAGCATGCGCCGGGACGAAGTGACCCGCATCGACCATGTCACCAGCACCGCCACCGCCGGCGGCGACCTCACTCTGACCAGCGGCGGCGACCAGCTCTACCAGGCCGCCCGCCTGGAAAGCGGTGGTGACACCACCCTGCGCGGTGGCGGTCGTATTACCTTCGAGGCGGTCAAGGATCTGGTGCAGGAAAGTCATGAGAAGAGCCAGGGCGACCTGGCCTGGCAGAAAATGGAAGGCCACGGCTTCACCGACGAAACCCTGCGCCAGACCGAAATCGCCGCCGCGGGCAACCTGGCCATCGACGCCGCCGAAGGCCTGCACATCGACGTCAAAAAGGTCGACCAGCAAACCGTCGAACGGATGATCGACGGCATGGCCGCCGAAAACCCGGATCTGGCCTGGATGAAGGACGCCTACGAACGCGGTGACGTGGACTGGCGCCAGGTCCGCGAACTCCACGACAGCTGGGAATACAGCAGCCAGGGCATGGGCCCCGCCGCCGCCCTGGCGGTGACCATCGTGGTTGCGGCCGCCACCGCTGGCGCGGCCAGCGCGGCGGTAGGCGGCATGGCCGGTGCCACCGCCGGATCCGGCACCGCCATGGCGGCCGCCGGTACCGGCGTGGCTGCCGGTTGGGGCAATGCTGCCGCCACCGCCATGCTGGTCGGAGCCGCCAGTACCGCCACGACCAGCACCATCAACAACGGCGGTGATCTGGGCGCCACCCTGGACACCCTGGGCAGCGGCGACACCCTGCGCGGCCTGGCCGTTGGCGGCCTCACCGCCGGGCTCACCAGCGGACTGCTCGATCCGGCCTTCGACAATATGGACTTCGGCAAAGCCACCGGTATCCAAAGTGATCCGATCAATGCCATTACCCGTGGCTTCGATCTGGGCACTGCCCAGGGCGCCCTGGGCTTCGCGGCGCACAGCGCCGGGCAAGGCCTGATCAACGCTGGTGCCACCGCCGCCATCCAGGGCGGCAGCTTCCAGGATCACCTGATTGGTAATTTGGAAAGCCAGGGCAATAACGTGCTTTCCGCTTTGGCGTTCAATCAGGTGGGGTCCCTGGCTGACCGTCTCGCGGAAGGTGCCGGGACAGGCGGCGATGCGCTTGGCTTTGACCTGTTTGTGGAGGGTGGTCTGGGCCGCACCGGACTCCATGCCCTGACTGGAGGCGCCGTTACCGGGCTCACTCAGGGCGACTTCGCCAGCGGCGCCGCCGGCGCCGGCGCCAACCAGCTCTTTTCCGGTTCCCTGGATACTCTCTCCAACGGAAACGCGGCGCGCACCGCGGCGGCGCAACTGGCGGGCCTGGGTGGTGCCGCGCTGGCGGGCGGTGACGTGGAAGCCGGCGCCTGGGTCGCCAAGCAGGCGGACACCTACAATCGGCAACTGCACAAGGCGGAGTTGAAGTTAATCGCCGATCACTACCAGGAGTACGCCGAAGAGCAGGGCATATCCGAGGAGCAGGCCCTAAAAGAGTTGCTCTACCAGGCACAGACTCAGGTTGACCAAGCCTATGCCGAGGACGCGGGCCAACAGACTCTGGCGACCCTCCGCGACTACGACCAACCGGCGGCCGAGGATTTCCTGGCTGGGCTTACGGATGGCTCCAGCTCCGTTGTTCACGACGATGGCGAGACGACGGCTGCGTTCGAAGCCACACCGGATCAGTACAAGGACAGTTACGTCAACGGTACCCATCTGCACGACATTGAAGATGGCGGCTACGGAGAGCTGTTGTTTGGCTATGGGAACCCGGTTCTGGTCAATATGGGACTCGACACTGGCGCAGGAAATTATGGGTCTGTAGTCGATGCGGCGCGGAGCAAGGCTGAAAATGCGATGATGCTGCAGGGTGCAAGCGTAGTAGGCGCTGCACTATTAGCTCCGGTGGCTGTTGGTGCTTATGAAACTGCCGTGGTGCAAGGGCCGTTCTGGAGCGGCGTCGGTGCCCATGTTGGAGCAAGGGCTAGTCAGAAAGTCGCGGCAAGCGCTCTAACACGTAGTTATATGGCACGTGAGTCTGCGAGAAAAACCATCACCAAGATTAGTATTTCGGGAACAGAAATGCTTTATGGTACAGGGTCTTTGGCTGTTGACTATACAGGTACCATGGGCCTGTTTGGCTTCGTCACTGGCGCGATGGATGTTATGCCGTATGGGGCGCCGGCTTATGTTCCAGAAGGGCTGCCCGCCCATCCCGCCTTTATTCCCTTTCAAGAGGGACAGGCGGCAGGTGCGGCATTGAAAGATAGCTTTATAATTATGCGCGATGCTTTTGAGAGTCGACAATGAAGTATGTGGATGCTTTTTATATTTTTTTGATCGCTTCTATTTTTACTTCTTTGCTTGTTAAAAGATTGATGGCCATAAAAATTTTTAATTCAAATGTGGCTGCATTCTCGTTCTCCATAGCGGTGGGGGCGCTTTGGTTGTCGGCCGTTCCGGTTTTTTCAGAAGGTCTAATGATGAATAAAGATGGCAAGGTTGTGGATCCAATGATTTTTCCAAAGATGAGTTTGGGGCTGTTTGTGTTTGGCCTATGGCTCGCTGTGATCGTCGAAAGGTTTCACAGAAAAGACAAAGGTTAGCTCGGCAGCGGGGGGTAGTGGTCAACGTGATCTGTGTGGCCGCTGGAGTCTCGCGAGGTTTCGCCTGATAAGGCTGTTGTACCCGTTATCGAAAGGCCCCGCTTTTGCGGGGCCTTTTCCGTTCTAGTCCTCGATCATCGCCAGTGAGTAGGGGGTGCCGCTTTCCGCCGGCAGGAGCAGCATGGCGGTGCGGTTTTCCGGGTTGCCGTGGAGGCCCTCGAAGAGCACGCGGTAGGTGAGCACCGCCTGAACGTAGTCGCGGGTTTCGCGGAACGGGATGGATTCGATCCAGACGTCCACAGGGACCGCCTCGTCTTCCTCGGCCAGCCATTGGGTGATGCGGCCGGGGCCGGCGTTGTAGGCGGCCAGGGCGAGCAGGCGGTTGCCGTTGAAGCGGTCGAGCAGGTCGCCCAGGTAGCGGGTGCCCAGTTCGATGTTGGTGGCCGGGTCGAGGACCTGCCGTTCGGCGGGGACGCCCTGGCCGGCTTCGCGGGACACCTTGGCGGCGGTGCCGGGCATCAGCTGCATCAGGCCCAGGGCGCCCACCGGGGAGCGGGCGTTGGGGTAGAAGGCGCTTTCCCGGCGGGCGATGGCCATGGCCAGCCAGGGATCAAGCCGGTGGCGACGGCCGGCTTCCTGGAAACGCTGTTGGTGGGCCGCCGGAAAGCGCCAGGCGAGCACATCCCAGGCGCGCGCCTGGATCGAGGCCTGCACGGTCAGGTCGTACCAGCCGGCGTCCAGGGCGTATTGGGCGAGCTGGCGCTGGCGGGTTTCGTTGCTGTGCCACATCAGCCAGTTCCATTCGCTCCAGGCCAGGCCCGGTTCGTCCTGCTCGCGCAGCAGCTGGATGCGGGCCAGGGCGGGCAGGTCGGGCAGTGTCTGGTCGCCGGTGGGCACGGCGTTGCCGAAGCGGTAGGGCTCGCCGATGCGGTCGGCGGCCAGGAACCCGTAGAAGTTACGTTGCGCGGCGGCCTGCTGCCACAGGCTGTGGGCGCGCTGGTCGTCGCCGTTCTCCTCGGCGGCGCGCCCGGCCCAGTACAGCCAGCGGCTGTCCTTGCGTTCCGCCTCGGGCAGCAGCGCGATCCAGTCCGGCAGCTCGTCCCATTCCTGCTCGATCACCGCGCGCCGGGCGCGTTGATCCACCAGACTGTCGCCGCCGTGGTCGCGCAGCCAGTCGTCGAGCCAGTCACGGTTGTCCTCGATGCCGCGGATGGTGGAGTACCAGGCGATGCGCTGGCCGGACCGCTCGACCAGGGCGGCATCGGTGAAGCCGAGGTCGCCCAGATCGTCCTCGAACCATTCCCGGGCGGTGACCGTGTCGGTGTAGGCGAGCCGGCGGAAGCCGGCGGCCAGCAGCACCTGTCGCTGGTCGTCGGGCAGGCTCTTTGGAATCCCGGTGAGCTGTTCCGGGTCGCCGTACAGGTCCAGCAGCCAGTCGGCGGCGGTGCCGTAGGGCTGGTCGTCGAGCATCGGACGCAGGTAGCGCATCAGGCCGGGGCCGCGTTCGTAGAACGCCAGCTCCATGCGCTGCCAGATTTCCGCCTGACCGATCACGCCTCGGTCGCGGGCGGCATTGAAGATGGCGTCGCAGGCGGAGGGGCGCGAGTTGCCGGACAGCCACAGCTCCCGGGCCCGGTTCAGGGCCTGGTCGTTGCCGGCTTGCCACTGGGCGCGCCAATACAGGCAGTTCAATTCCAGGGAACGGGGCGGGTCGTCGTAGACGGCGCGGGCGGCGTCCCAGCGGTTATCGCGGGCGTAGGCCACCAGGGCCAGCTGACGGATGTCGTTGGGCAACGGTGAATTCGGGTACCGCCGCGCGTAGTCGGCGATACGGTCCGGGTTGAGATCCGGGAGAGCGGCGCGCAGGCGGTGAAAGTCCAGATAGGCCTGCAGCGGGTGATCGTCACCCAGACGTGCCTGGGCGCGGCTCAGGCCTTCCCAGTCGTCGTTGCGGGCGGCGTGCAGCGCCTCTTGAAAAGGGGTGTCGGCGGCCAGCGCCGGGAACGACGAGACGCTGGCGAGCATCACCAGTGCCAGAACTGCGGAACGGACCATCCTTTGCCTCCACGACTGCATCTAACCGCCCCATTCTAGCCACGGGGCGGGGTGTTCCGCGTCGTCTTTATGTAAAACTTCGCCGCCACGGCCTGGAAATGGGTATCGCCGATGGGTTCCTTTATACTGCCCGGCTTGATCGCGTTAGAGACCTTTATGGAAAACAGCACGCAACTGCTTTGGCGCCAGCAAGACACCCTGGCCGACCGCCGGGTCCTGGTGATGGAAGCCGACGACCCGGCACTGGCCGATCTGCCCGCCGGGCAGCTCTATCTGCACGCCGACGATTACACGGTGGGCGCGCACCAGTGGGCGCCGCTGCCGACGTTGCCGGACGACGTGGATCTGGTGATCCTGCCGCTGCCCAAGGCGGCCGAGCGCCTCGAACTGTTGCTGCGCGCGCTGGCGGGCCAGATCAGCGAGCCCATGGAGCTGTGGCTGGTGGGCCCGGCCAAGGGCGGCATCCGTGGCGGGGTGACCCGTCTGTCCCGGTTCGCCGACGACGTGACGCTGCTGGACAGCGCACGTCACTGCAAGCTGTACGCCGCCCGTCTGCGGCCGGGGGAGACGCTGGCTCTGGAGCAGGTGGCGTCGCTGATCACCCTGGACGACCTGGAGGTGGTCAGTTATCCGGGGGTGTTCAGCCACGGCCGGCTGGACGAGGGCAGCGCGCTGCTGCTGGCCGCCCTGGCGGAAGGTCTGCCCCGCGGCAAGGTGCTGGACATGGGCTGCGGCGGCGGCGCCCTGAGTGCGCGGCTGGCGCACAGCGGCTGCCAGGTGACCGCCACCGACGTGAGCGCCACCGCCGTGGCGGCCGCCACCGCGACCCTGGAGCGCAACCATCTGCAGGGCAAGGTGGTCGGCGGTGACCTGTATGAAAGCATCGGCGCCCGCTTCGAGACCATCGTCACCAACCCGCCGTTCCACGATGGTCGCGACCGCACCATGGCGATTACCCGGCGGCTGATCCGTGAGGCCCCGGAGCATCTTGGTGACAACGGCACCCTGTGGATGGTGGCCAACCGGGAGCTGCCCTATGTGCAATGGCTGGACGACGCCTTCAAGCACGTGCAGGTGGTGAGCGAGACCAGCCGCTTCCGGGTCTACCGGGCGGTGCGCTCCTAGCGCACGAAGCCGGGCCCCTCACTGCGGGTGCGCAGGTAGCTGGCGAAGCGGGGCAGGCCGTTCTTGGTATGGCCGTGAAACTGATAGGTGACGACGCTGCCGATGGGCGGAGGATGGGCGCGCTGCGCGTCGCTGAAGCCGGTGCCCAGTCGGAAGTGCCGTCCGCTGGGCGTTTCCACCAACAGGGCGCCCATCAGCCCTTGCAGCCGCCCCTCGCCGGGGAGATGCGCCACCACCCGGCCGTCCTCGTCCTGATAAGGCTTGAGCTTGAGCAGATCGTCGGAACGGTAGCCCCGGTAGGGCGCCGAGCCCCGGTGCAACATCAGGCCCTCGCCGCCGATCGCCACCACCTGGTCCAGATAGTCCATTAACTGCTCGCGGTTGGCCACGCGCCGCTGAGGTACCCGCTTCAGGTGGGGCGCATCGCGCCCGTCGAGCAGCTCGCGGAGAGCCGCCAGCCGCTGGTCGAACGGTCCACCGGCGTCGGGCAGGTCGAACACCATGTAATAGATGTGTTGCCACTGATCGGGTTGGGGCCGGGCCCGCTGCAGGGCGCCCATCAACCGGCTGAAGGTGCCGCGCCCCTGCCACAGCTCACCGTCCATGGGAACGTCCGGAAAGCCGTCGGTGAAGCCCGGCGGCGTGGCGATCACGTGGCCCTGGCGGCTGATCAGCCGCCGGCCGTCCCAGTAGGCGCGCACGCCGTCCAGCTTTTCGCTGACCCAGTACCCGGACGGGTCGGTGTGGTCCTGATAAACATTGGCGAGCATCAGCGCCGGCTGGCCGCGGCCATGGCCCACCGTGGCCGCCACCGCGAAGAACACCACCACCATGGTGACCACGAAAAACAGAATCGGTCGGGATATCATCCTTGTCTCCCTGTTCAGAATATGAACAGACAGTCTTGCCCGGCACGGGCCCGGCGGGTATCGCCGGAAGGATGAACGTGCTGTAGGAAATCGCCGCTTTGTGGGTTAGGAAAAAGCCTACAGGGGGCCGGCGTTTAACCGGCCCGGGTCAGATCCTGAAAACGCAGCCCGGTGGCTTTGACCACGGCGGTCATGGTTTTCAGGGTGGGGTTTCCTTTCGGTGAGAGTGCCCGATAGAGACTCTCGCGGGACAGCCTGGCCCGGCCCGCGACCACCGCCATGCCGCCCTGGGCTTCCACCACGTGACGCAGTGCCACCAGAAAGGCCGCTTCACCGTCCGGCTTATCCAGTTCATCGAAGGCGGTGCGCAGATAATCCAGCGCCATGGCGGGGTCATCGCGAAGCATGGCCACCACCGTATCGTCGTGTCGTTTCATTGGTGCCTCTTCCGGTAGTCCGTCAACCTTGCCCTGGCTTGTTCGATATCCGACTGCTGCCGCTTTTTATCACCACCGGTCAGAAGCAGCACCAGCGCCCCAGCCACCCGGGCGTAATACACCCGGTAACCGGGACCGTGGTCCACCCGCAGCTCCATGACCCCACCGCCCACGGCTTTGCTGTCTCCGGCGTTGCCCAGCGCCAGCCGGTTGAGCCGGGTCAGCACCCGCATGGCGGCCCGACGATCCCTGCGTTTCAACGCCTCCAGCCAGTGCTGGAAAGGATCATGGCCATCGACCGTCAGATAATGAGTCAGGTGAAACATGAAAAGTAGCCTGAAAGCGACAGATTGTCCAGAAGAAGGTAAACCGGGATGGCCAAAGCCTAGGTGTGGTGTTCGGCCACCACCGCGTACTGCATTGAGTCTTGCCCGGTAAGCGCCTGGTGGATATCGCCGGAAGGATGGGCGTGGAGTAGGAAATCGCTGCTTTGCGGGTTAGGAAAAAGCGTACAGGGGCCGGGCGCCTGAACGGCTGGCGCGAGATCGAAAAAGCGCAGGTCGCCTTGATTACGACGCTCAGGGTTTACAGGGGGGTTGCCTTTCGGGAAGGAGGCCTTGGCAGAAGCTTAGTCCGCCAAGGCTCGAATAACATGCTGAGGATCTTTGTGAATCGCTCGCAGCAATGCCTTGGCCGGGCCGGTAGGTTCCCGGCGGCCCTGTTCCCAGTTGCGCAGGGTGGCCAGTTGAACGTCGATCATGTTCGCGAACTTGGCCTGGGTCAGGCCGGTGGCTTTACGGATGGCTTTCACCTGCACCGCGTCCACATGGAATTCCCGTGAGGGCTGACGCTCGCCACGGTGAATCTCGTCCATCTGCTGGACACTTTCCATCAGGTCGTCAAAGAGCCTGCTCATGCTCACTACCTCCACTGTTCGATGATCCGCTTGAGCGCCTTGCGCTCATCGGTGCTCAGGTCATCCTTCTCGTTCTTCGCGTAAATCAGCAGTAGCGCGATCCGTGATGCCGATACGAAGTGATAGTAGATGACCCGGGCACCGCCCCGTTTACCACGCCCGCTGGAAGCGACCCGGATCTTGCGCAGCCCACCGGTTCCCTGGATGACATCTCCCATGTCCGGGTGGTCCGCGAGCTGCCGTTGCAAGGCTGAGTAGCTTTCATCATCGAGCAAGTCGCGAAGGCGCTTGGTGAAAACGGGAGTCTCGATAAAGATCATGGGCTGATGGTACGCCAATGGCGTACTTCAGGCAACGTCCGCTCGCCGTATACGGCGAGGCGTGGAACCGGAGGGTTCGCTCCATGGCCTCCACCCACGCCAAACCAAAAAAGGGTCGCCGAGGCGACCCATTTTGGTTTGGAGCGGGTGAAGGGAATCACCCACGGCAACCAACCAATTGATTAATAAAGATTTTTTCTGGTTACCCAAGCCAGAAATGGCCTCTAAGCTTACCACCTCGGCCCTCTTGATGAAAGGCGTACATCCACCGCCGTCTGCTGGCGGCTACCGACAGCCACTGCGATCAGGAAGTGACCGATTTTGCGATCTGCAGTGCCCTTCGCTCGAATCGCTCGGAAACAGAGTTCGCTTGTCCCTGGGGTCTATGCAGGTGCGTCACGATCTCGTAGGGGCCGTCGTCCAGCGCTCGCATGCTGATTCCCCATCCATGGGCGTGCTTGATGCGCGATTGCGCGGATAGCCCGACACCGTAGCCGGCAGAAACCCATAGCGCCATCAGCTCGAAGGAAGTCACGTACTGAAGATTTTGCTGGTCAGCAGGCAGGTGCGAGAGCAGCCGATGATCCAGCAGTGAACACGTCTCAGCCCGCCAGCGAAAGATCGGGTAGTCCTGTAGATCGGCGATGGTGAGCGATGCCTGATCCAGCAAGGGAAACCGCAGCGGCATCGCAACGGCCATGTGCTCAATCCACAAGGGCTGGGTTTGGATGGCCGGATCGCTCGACCCTTGAAGCGACAGCCCTACGTCATAGCGGCCTTCACGGAGTCCATCAAGCAACTCGTCACCAGCAACCTCAAAGAACGCGATGCTGACCTCGGGTTCTTCGGCACGTTGCAGCGCGAGTAGCACCGAAAGCTGCGATGACGATACGCCTGGCGCTATCGCAAGCCTGAGGTGGGCGGGTTGGCTGGTGAGGTTGTCCATGGAGAACCCACAGAAGCGACGAAGCGGGTCAAGGGAAAACCAGCATCATAGTAAAGAGAGAACTTTAACGTCTATATGTTTAACGTGGTTAATTTAAGAGGTTTGTTTGACGCTTCTGTCGATGCAGAAGCTTACTATTCAGCCAGGTCGTCCACCTGGCACACCCACCTATGAATCCGAACCAGCATTAGCTTTCGGGCGGGCCGTGCGTGCCGCTCGCGTCGCGCAAGGCGTCGCTCAAGACGACTTTGCATTTCAGGCTGGAATATCGCGTTCGCACATGGGCAAGATCGAGCGCGGGGAGCATGTGCCTACGCTTCCCCTGATACTGAAAATTGCTACCGCGCTCGGGATCAGCGCCAGCGAGTTGATGGCGGCGACTGAAAAAAACCTCAACTCTGGCAGTGAGCTGCAAGGCTCGCCATAAGCGGCCGCGAACTTCAGTTACGGCCCTTGCCGCCGCATCAATCGCCCGAGTGCTCGCGCAGGCGCGCAATGAACCGCTCCGCCGACACCGGCAAATCCTCGCTGACGGGCCGCAGCAAGTAGGTTGTGATGACTGCGGAATCCATGGCCAGGGGGCGGATCACCACATCGGGGCGCAGGCTCGCCGCGATCCTGGTTGCCCTGATGAAGCCAACGCCGTAGCCTGCACCGACCAGGGTGAGCATCATGTCCAGCGAGGACACGTGCTCGGCGATGTCGGGATCACGCTCCAGCGGTCGCAGGAGCCGCGCCAGTTCACGGTAGTAGCCTTCGTATACCTGTGGGTCGCATAAGACCAGTGGGTAGCTCGCAAGCTGATGCAGCGGAACGGCCTTGTGTGAAAGCAAGGGGTGCCGGGCGGGCACCGCGACCACCAGCGAGTCGTGCCAGAGTGGCTCGGTCAGGATGTCATCGCCGACCTCCGCCGTGTGCGCAAACCCGATCGAGAAGTCGCCCGAGCGCAACCCGCGCAACTGCTCGGCCAGCGGCACTTCGGACAGGCGAATCTCGATCTCCGGCTCCTCCTCGCGGCAGCGGGCCAGGAGGGCCGACAGCCGGGGATCGATTGCGCCGTCGGACACTGCAATGCGAAGGCTTCCGCTCAGGCCCGCCGCGACCGCCTGAGCGTTCTCCTGAGCCTGCTTCAGCGCGGCGAACACCCTGCGCACGTCTTGCAGGAAAGTTGCGCCCGCCTCGGTAAGCACCGTACCTCGGCGGTTGCGCACGAAGAGCACCACGCCCAGATCGCCCTCAAGCTCCTTGATGGCGCGGGACAAGGGTGGCTGTTCGATATGAAGGCGCTCGGCGGCCCGTGTGAAGTGCAGCTCCTCTGCGAGAGCCACAAAGCAGCGAAGGTGTCGCAGTTCCATGGGCCATGCTCCTGTTCCATATCAAGGATCTATTCGCACCAGTTTTCGTCCGCGATGGCCTGCTGGATGCACCCCATTCCACGCCGTTCCTGGTGCGCTCCGCTGGGCTGATTGCCTACTCGTCCACGTCAGATCACTCATTTGCGCCTCAAAAAATGGTTATCATAATGCAGCGCACTAGCAAACCAGCTTGGATTTATAGACGTCTTTTCAAGCAGCTCATATACTTTCTGCAGAAATCTGCATAAGCATTCGCTAACCCGAACGAGCCAACCAAGATGCCCCACGAACAGCTTGCCGATCTAACCCAGCCACAGCGTGACCGGCTCGCGTTCGTGGAGTTGCGCGTGCGCTTCATTGGGGAGATGCGCCGCCAGGACTTGGTCGCGCGGTTTGGTATCCAGTCCGCTGCTGCGTCCAGGGACCTGGCGCTGTACAAGGAAATCGCCCCCGGCAACATCGACTACGACGGCAAAGGCAAGTTCTACGTCCTCGGCCCGAGCTTCCAGCCGATCTTCGATTTCCCGCCCGAGCGGGTGTTGTCGTGGCTGACGCAGGGTTTTGGCGACGGTGAACCGATGCGCATCAAAGCCTGGGTGGCCAGCGAGAGCCCGTCCCGGCTCACCCACCCTGACCTGGACATCCTGGCGAGCGTGACTCGTGCCATCCACTACGAATGCCCGATGGGGATCGAGTACCACTCCATCTCCAGTGGCCGCACCGTGCGGGAGATCGTCCCGTTCGCGCTGATCGACAACGGCCTGCGTTGGCACGTCCGCGCCTTCGACCGCAAATCGCAGGAATTCCGGGATTTCGTCATCACCCGGATCAAGCGTCCCGTGGTGCGCAAGGGGCAGCTCGTGGCGCCCCACGAGATGAGCGATCAGGACATTCAATGGACACGGATCGTCGAACTTGAGCTGGTTCCTCACCCGGATCAGCCCCGGCCAGAAATCACTGAAATGGACTACGGCATGCGAGGCGGCGTGTTGCACATGAAACTGCGTGCCGCCACCGCCGGATACATCCTGCGCAAATGGAGTGTGGACTGCTCCCCCGACCATAGCCTGCGCGGCCCTGAGTACCGGCTTTGGTTGAAGGACCACCTCGCCATCTACGGCGTGCGCAATGCAGTGCTGGCGCCGGGGTATGCATCGCCGAGTGCAGAAACGTCGATTGCTGACTGAACGGAAACGACCATGAAGCTGATCCAAAACACCGGAACACAGCGCGTCATCGACTTGATGCAGCCCCACCTCAAGCACGGAACCGACTCGACTGTGTAACGCCTTCGTTCTCTCTCTACGCCTTTGCAGAAATCCGGGAGGCGTTGTCTGCTCTGGATCGAGTTCAATTGATCGTGCCTCCTGACAACGAGGCACTTGAACTCTTGGGTACGGAGAGCGACCGCGCTGCACGCAATCGTCTGCAGGCACGCTGGTTGGCCAATCAATGCGCGAAATGGATCACAGAGAAAGTGGCGCTTCGGCGGGCATCAAAAGGGGTGCCACAGGGAGCTGCCGTTATGCGCGGGCCGGACGGGGCTCCTGCGCAAGTGATTCTGGGTTCTTTTGCCTTCAACACGTCTGGCCTTGGCCTGACGCCGGGCAACCCTCTGAACCTGATTCAGGCATCAGAAACGGTCGACGAAGCCGCGCAGCTCGCCCAATGGTTTGATCACCAGTGGGCAGGCTTGCATGGTGCTGATGCCACCGACTCCAAAGGCCAGCGCAACGAGAGCGAGTCCATCCTTGAAGCACTGCAGGCGCTGGGTGAGCACCGCGATCCCTTCACCATCTACACCTTGATGCTGCACCGCCTGTTTCAGGACAGCGGTGACGAGATGGACGAGGAGCGCATCGTCAAGTCCGCCACCGGCATCCGCAATACCGTGGTGTGGAAAAAGCTCTTCAAGTTCCAGCGCGACGGTGTGGTGGGTGCCATCGACAAGCTGAACCGCTTTGGCGGCTGCATCATCGCCGACAGCGTGGGTCTGGGCAAAACCTTCGGAGCCCTGGCCATCATCAAGTATCACGAACTGCGCAACGACCGCGTGCTGGTGCTGGCGCCCAAGCGCCTGCGCGACAACTGGACGCTCTACAAGGCCAACAACAAGCGCAACATCCTTGCGGCTGATCGGTTCAACTACGACGTGCTCAACCACACCGACCTGTCGCGCGATGGCGGGGTGTCTGGTGACATCGACCTGTCACATGTGAACTGGGGCAACTACGACCTGGTAGTGATCGACGAGTCGCACAACTTCCGCAACAAGGCCACACACAAGGGCAAGGAATCGCGCTACGACCGCCTGATGCGACGCATCATCCGCGAAGGCGTCAAGACCCGCGTGCTCATGCTCTCGGCCACGCCGGTCAACAACCGTCTGGCCGACCTGCGCAACCAGATTGCCTTTGTCACCGAAGGCGATGACGCCGCTCTGCTGGAGCATGGCATCGCCAGTATCGAGGCCACGACCCGCAAGGCGCAGGCGCAATTCAATCGCTGGCTGGCGTTGGACGAAGCTGAAAAGACCCCCAGCCAGTTGGTGGAAATGCTGGGGTTTGACTACTTCACCCTGTTGGATCATCTCACCATTGCCCGCTCCAGGCGGCATGTGGAGAAGTACTACGGCACCAGCGAGACCGGCCGCTTCCCCGACCGACTGCCGCCCATCAACATCAAGGCCGACGTGGACCTTGCGGGCGAATTCCGTGCCATCCGCGACATCAATCAGGAAATCCGCCGACTCACGCTCGCCAGCTACGCGCCGCTGCGCTATGTGCTGCCCCACAAGCAGGCCGCCTACGACGCCAAGTACAGCACCCAGGTGCGTGGCGGCGAAAGTTGCTTCCGTCAGGCGGATCGGGGTATACGGATTTAATGGTTGATGGGGCACCTTCACCCCATCAATCTGATACCACCCTCAGATGGTTGATAGATGGGGTCGCCTCAGAAAACGGAAAATAAAGCACGCTAAGCCGGTTGCAGCGGTCGTAGCGGCCTGAACTTGCCCGCGCCGATCTTGGCGCTGCTGCGCCAGAGGTAATCGCCGGTGAGGTTGATGTGCTCCCAACCGAGCGGCGACAGGTACTGCAACAGCGCGTCATCAACGGCATGGCCGTTGCCACGCAGCGCGTGCGCAGCCCGTTCCAGATAGACCGTGTTCCACAACACGACGGCAGCCGTTACCAGATTGAGGCCGCTAGCCCGGTAGCGCTGCTGCTCGAAACTGCGGTCGCGGATTTCACCCAGGCGGTTGAAAAACACTGCCCTGGCCAGCGCATTGCGCGCCTCGCCCTTGTTCAGGCCGGCATGCACGCGGCGGCGCAGTTCCACGCTTTGCAGCCAGTCCAGGATGAACAGCGTGCGCTCGATGCGGCCCAGCTCGCGGAGCGCCACGGCCAGGCCGTTCTGGCGTGGGTAGCTGCCGAGCTTTCGGAGCATCAGGGAGGCCGTCACCGTGCCCTGCTTGATCGAGGTGGCCAGCCGCAGGATTTCGTCCCAATGGGCGCGGACGTGCTTGATGTTGAGCGTGCCGCCGATCATGGGTTTCAGCGCGTCATAGGCGGCGTCGCCCTTCGGGATGTAGAGCTTGGTGTCGCCCAGGTCGCGGATGCGCGGCGCGAAGCGGAAGCCCAGGAGGTGCATCAGGGCGAAGACGTGATCGGTGAAGCCCGCCGTGTCGGTGTAATGCTCCTCGATCCGCAAGTCGGACTCGTGGTACAGCAGGCCGTCGAGCACGTAGGTCGAATCGCGCACGCCGACGTTCACGACCTTGGTGTGAAATGGCGCGTACTGGTCAGAAATGTGGGTGTAGAACGTCCGCCCTGGGCTGCTCCCGTATTTCGGGTTGATGTGGCCGGTGCTCTCGGCCTTGCTGCCGGTGCGGAAGTTCTGGCCGTCCGACGATGATGTGGTGCCGTCGCCCCAATGCTCGGCGAAGGGATGCCGGAACTGCGCGTTGACCAGATCGGCCAGCGCTGCCCCGTAGGTTTCGTCGCGGATGTGCCAGGCTTGCAGCCAAGCCAGCTTGGCGTAGGTCGTGCCGGGGCAGGACTCCGCCATCTTGGTCAGGCCCAGGTTGATCGCGTCGGCCAGGATCGTGGTCAGCAACAGATTCTTGTCCTTGGCCAGGTCGCCCGATTTCAGGTGCGTGAAGTGCCGGGTGAAGCCCGTCCATTCGTCCACCTCCAGTAGTAGTTCGGTGATCTTGACGTGCGGCAGGATCATCGCCGCTGAAACCGGCCTGGAGCCCCATACAGTCAGTGACGGCGAGCGCGTCAGCGGCGTCTACCGTCGCAGCGTGATGCTGGCCAGCGGGCGTTTTGCGATGCTCGATGATGGCAAGGGTTTCAGCCTGGTGCCCTGGAAGGCGGTGATTGAGCAACGGCTAGGTAGCACCCTCGCAGCGACTGTCCGTGCGGGACATGTGACCTGGGAAATCGGGAGGCAACGTGGCCCCACAGTTTCATAAGGCGAGTCGGTCCCCTCGGTACGGTGGCGATGCTGGGCGCTGAAATGTGTTGCCGCTTTTCCCCGGTTCTTGGTAACATGACGAAATTATGCATACTTTTATCAGATATAGGCTCATGGTGGTGGCGTTGCTGCTTGCAACGTTCGTTGCCATATCTGTGGCTGACATGTTTCTGTGTGCATCCGAGAGCGTAGATGCTCACTATGTCATGGCGGATTCTCACGATGAGAGTGTGGATAGCCAGAGCAATGGTTCCGACTCAGACAGTGGTCATGACGCCTGTAGCCATGGGCATTGTCACCATATCTACGCTCACATTCCCCCGGGCACGGCCCCCAAAACCGAGTCCCTCAATTCGACGCATCAGTGGCCAGCCAGTGATGCCCTTGCGTCTCGCACTCCTGACGGGTTGATGCGCCCACCCAAAGCCTGACGACTCCCGGCTGCACCCTTCGTGCGGCCGTTTCGTCAACTCATTCAGCTTTGGGAGTTTCCTCATGTTCACGTCGTTCAGTCGACCGCAGTGGGCGGTTGGCTTTGCTGTGGCTGTTACAGCGGTCTTATTCGCATTACCTTCTCGGGCCGAGCCGGCTCCGCCCTATGAAGCATTGATCGAGAGCCTCGATCGCATCCCCATCACGGTTGAAGCGGAGGCGTTGCTCGACGCTGCCAATGCGCGCGCGCAACAGGCGCGGGCTTTGCCCAATCCCTCTGTCTCCGTGGAAACCGAAAACGTTTACGGTCGCGGTCGCTTTTCCGGCTACGACGCTGCGGAATCAACATTCTCCATCAATCAGCCATTGGAGCTGTGGGGCCAGCGAGGCGCACGTATCGGTGCCGCACAGGCGGAAGCTAAGGTCGCGGCGCTGCGGCGTGATCAAACACGGTGGACGGTCGCTGGCAGTCTTGCGCTGATCTATTCCGAAGCGGAAGCGGCTTCCCTGCAATATGAACTGGCTGTCGAGGCGCTGGAACTGACGGAAGCGGACGCGAACGCAGTCATGCTGCTGATCGAAGAAGGTCGGGAACCCTCACTGCGCGGCATCCAGGCGAACAGTGAAGTTGAATCTGCCCGTGCTGCAGTGGACGAAGCGCGGGCGAACCGCGATGCCGCATTTGCCAGACTGACTGCTGCCGCGATGCTGGTCCAGCCAGTGACCGCCATCGAACCCAGTCTATTGAACCGCTCCCCTGATGCCTCCTTTCAGGCCATGGGCAATCCTCTCACCGTTCAGATTGCCGAGGCAGAACTGGAGGCCGCGAATAAATCGGTGAGTGTCGAGCGGTTGCGTGCGCGTCCTGCGGTAAGCGCGTCGCTTGGTGTGCGGAGGTTCCAGGAATACGACACGGAGGCATTCACCTTCGGCATCAATGTATCTCTCCCCTTGTTCGACAGAAACAAGGGCGCGATCAGTGCTGCCCGTGCAGAGGAACATGCCGCAGCAGCCAGGTTGACCACAGCAAAGCTGCAAACCCAGGCGAATCGCAGTGCTGCCCAAGCCCGTCTTGATGCGTCCATTACCCGCATACGTGCTGCCGACAAAGGCGTTGCTTCGGCGGAGGAAGCCTACCAACTCGCGCGTGCGGGGTTCGACGCCGGGCGTATCTCGCAACTGGAGCTGCGCAGTATCCGATCGGCTCTGATCAGTGCACGCAATACGGCCGTCAATGCGCGGTTAGCGCGCGTCCGCGCGGAAGTTGAACTCGCAGGCCTTGATGGCCGCGCTCCATTCTGAGGAAGCATTCATGAACTCAACAAAAAACCGGCTCCTCATTGGAGCAGCTTTACTGATCGCCCTAGGGCTTGGCTTCGGCGTCGCCCAATTCGTGCCGCATGCGGAGCATGAAGCGCAGGCCGAGGATGGTGATCATGCCTCTCATGACGAGGGTCATGAAGAAGATGGAGGACACGATGACCACGACGAACACGAGGGAGAGTCGACAGAAGAAGGTGTTGTCGCACTGACGGAACAGCAGATCAAGGCGTCGGGCATCGGTATCGTCAACGTCAGCCGTGGCGGAGGGAATGAATATCGACTGTCAGGCCGCGTTGAACCGGCGGTTGACGCCAAGGCCATTGTCGCCGCGGTCACCAGCGGCCGGGTTGAACAGATTCTCGTTGCTACCGGTGCCTCAGTAGAGGTTGGCCAATCGCTGGCGATCATCGTCAGCGGCGAAGCCGCCACATTGCGTGCCAACGCCGATGCCGCGGTGGCAGAGGCGGAGGCAGCGCGACTTGTCTATCAACGGGACCTGAATCTCGTTGCGCAAGGCATCGTCGCCCGCCAGGAGATGGAGGCATCCCGGGCACGGTCTCTTGCCGCCGACGCAGCGGCGAGGGCAGCGCAGGCGCAAGTCGCCGCCAGTGGATCACCTGATACCTCGGGGCGGCTCACCATCAACAGCCCGATTGCCGGCATCGTCAGCGCCGTGAATATCACCCCCGGTGGGGTTGTGGCGGCCGGCGGCGCTGTGGCGGAAATCGCAGACCCGGCCCGGGTGGAACTGGTGTTCAACGCGCCTCCGGCGCTGGCATCTGCAGTCACCACGGAAACCCGCATCCAAGTGACGGGAACATCCCGCAACTTTGACGCTGTCGTGGTCGGCGTTGCCGCCAATGCCCGCGAACAAAGTGGTGCAACGGTTATCCGAGCGCGATCAACTGCCGGCGATCTGCCGCCAGCCGGTTCACCGATAACGGCCATTGTCGTGACGGACACACAGGAAGCCGGACTCACCGTACCTGCCGATGCCGTGCAAACGGTGGAAGGGCAATCCGTCGTATTCGTGGTTGAGGACAGCGGCTTTCGCGCTACGCCGGTGCTTGTCGGTCGGCGTGCGGGTGGGTTCATTGAAATCCTCAATGGCCTGTCCGGTAATGAACGCATTGCTGGCACCAATGCCTTTCTGTTGAAAGCCGAACTCGCCAAGGGCGAGGCCGAGCACGGTCACTGAGGCGAAGCCCATGTTCAAAATGATTATTGAGAAATCAGTTCAGTTTCGCTGGGCTGTGGTGTTCGCCGCGACGCTCGTCATGGCCTACGGGTTGTTTCAGCTCAGCAGGCTTCCCATCGATGCCGTTCCGGACATTACCAATCGTCAGGTGCAGATCAATACCGTCGCACCTGCGCTGGCGCCCGCGCAAATCGAGCGCCAAGTGACCTATCCGCTCGAAACCGCACTCGCCGGGATACCGGGGTTGACCAGCACGCGCTCCATATCGCGCAATGGGTTTTCACAGGTCACCGCCATCTTCACTGACCAGACCGACATTTACTTCGCGCGTCAGCAAGTGGGCGAGCGCATGCGTGAGGTAGAGGAAGATCTGCCGGAAGGGGTGACACCGATGATGTCACCTGTCACTACGGGACTCGGCGAAGTCCTGATGTGGACGGTGGATTTCACCCCATTCGACCCGGATAAAACCGCTTCCCCCGGCGAGCCGGGCTGGCAGGCCAACGAAATCTATCTGACGCCGGAAGGCGAGCGGCTCACGACGGCCGAAGAGCGCGCCACCTACCTCAGAACGGTCCAGGACTGGATCATCGCGCCGCTGATGCGCTCAGCACCAGGGCTTGCCGGCGTCGATACGATCGGAGGTTACGTCAAGGAGTACGCGGTCAGGCCCAACGCCGAGCAACTGGCGGCCTATGGGCTTGGGCTTGGCGATCTCGTGCTCGCACTTGAACGCTCCAACATTCAGGCAGGCGCAGGTTTCATTCAACGTGCGGGTGAAGGTTTGATCGTCCGTGCCGATGCGCTCGCGCTAACCGTCGACGATCTGGCGCAGGCGCCGATCACCCGGCGCGACGGCCTCGTCATCCGCGTCGCCGATGTGGCGAGCGTAGGTTTGGGCCGCGCACCGCGCTTGGGCGCGGCGACGCGCAATGGTCACGAAGCGGTACTCGGCACAGCCTTGATGATCGCCGGCGGCAACAGCCGCACGGTCGCACAGGCAGCAGCGGAGCGCCTTGTCGAAGTCAACCGCTCGCTGCCGCCAGACATTGTCGCCGAGCCTGTACTGAACCGCAGCGAACTGGTCAATGCAACGATCAAGACGGTGGCGAAGAATTTGACCGAAGGCGCATTGCTGGTCATCGCCGTGCTGTTCTTGCTGCTGGGCAACCTACGTGCGGCCGCCATCACCGCACTGATCATCCCATTGTCCTTTCTGTTCGCGGTCATCGGCATGAACCGCTTCGGGATCAGCGGCAACCTGATGAGTCTTGGCGCACTCGATTTCGGCATTCTTGTCGATGGTGCCGTGATCGTGATCGAAGCAACCTTGCTCATGCTCGGTCAGAGACGTGCCGAACTGGGTCGCGTCCTGTCGCCGGTCGAGCGGTTGAACGTGGCCGCTCAGGCTGCGCGCAAGATGGTTCGCCCAGCCGCATTCGGTCAGGTCATCATCCTGCTGGTATTTGCCCCCATCCTCACCCTGGAGGGCGTGGAAGGTAAGACCTTCCAGCCCATGGCGGCAACGCTCATGCTGGCGCTGGTCGGCGCATTCATTTTTTCGTTCACCTTCGTACCGGCAATGGCCGCCCTGTTCGTGCGTGAGCCCAAAATGCAGGGTGACGAGCATGGCCGTTCGGATGATGGCGAGCACGAAACCCGTCTTATCCGCTTCGTGCGTGCCAAGGTTGAACCGGTCATTCGCCGAGTGGTGATGCGGCCGCGAGCGGTATTCGCCGGTGCTGTTCTCATGCTGGCGATCGGATTGACGGCTTTCGTTTCATTGGGACGAGAGTTCATGCCGACGCTCGATGAAGGCAACCTGGCCATGCAGGCGCTGCGGGTGCCTTCGACTTCCCTGGAGCAATCGCTGTCGATGCAGCTTGCCTTGGAGAGGGCTTTGGCGAATGAGCCGGAAGTCAAAACCATCTTCTCGCGCACGGGCACCGCCGAAGCGGCCATCGACCCGATGCCCACCAACATTTCGGACAGTGTCATCGTGCTCCATCCCCGCGCCGAGTGGCCGGATGGATCACTGGACAAGGAAGCACTGATCCAGCGCTTCGAATCGCTGGTGAGTGATCAGATCGGTAACGCATTCGAATTCAGTCAACCCATCGAACTGCGTTTCAACGAACTGATTTCAGGCGTGAGGACCGACCTGGCTGTCATGGTTTTTGGTGACGACTTCGACATCCTGCAGAGAACGGCGGATCAGATCGCGCTCAAGCTACGCGGCATCCCGGGGGCTGCGGACGTGCGTGTGGAGCAGGTCTCTGGACTGCCTACGCTCACGGTCCAGATCGATCACGCGGCCGCAGCCCAGTATGGATTGAGCGCCGCCGATGTCAGTGAGGCCGTGGCCACCGGTATCGGTGGAACATCCGCTGGCAAGATCTTCGAGGGCGACCGCCGCTTCGACGTCGTGATTCGGCTGGAAGAAGTCGCCCGAAATGATCCTGCGCAACTGGCGGCCCTGCCCATCGTTGCAGCTGATGGCACCGTGGTGCCTTTGTCGTCGGTGGCGCGTATCGACGTACGCGAAGGGCCCAACCAGATCAGTCGCAACAATGGCAGTCGCCGCATCGTGGTGCAGTCCAATGTACGCGGTCGGGATCTGGGTGGGTTCGTGCAGGAGGCTCAGACCGCCGTGGCAGATGTGCCGCTTCCCGCAGGTGTCTATCTGACCTGGGGCGGCCAGTTCGAGAATCTGCAGCGTGCCGAGGCGCGCTTGATGATGGTGGTTCCGGTCGTGTTTCTGCTGATCGGATGTCTGCTGTACATGGCGTTGGGCACCATCCGTGAAGCCGCGCTTGTCTTTGTCTGCGTGCCCTTGGCTTTGGTGGGTGGCGCATTGGCACTGCTGCTGCGTGGTATGCCGTTCTCCGTATCGGCAGCCGTGGGCTTCATCGCGGTGTCGGGTGTGGCCACGCTCAATGGCTTGGTGCTGATGCAGGCGATTCGTGAGCGTCTGACGGCTGGTGACCTGCCTCTGGAGGCCGCTGCCGCTGGCGCGTCGAGCCGCCTTCGCGCCGTGCTGACGACGGCACTGGTGGCCATCGTCGGCTTCATCCCCATGGCGATAGCGACAGGGTCCGGGGCCGAAGTACAGAAGCCGCTCGCCACCGTCGTTATCGGGGGATTGATCACCGCCACCGTGTTGACCTTGATGGTGCTGCCCACCTTCGCTGCTCGTGCGGTGAAGCCGGAAGAAACGGGGAGCGGCAGAGCATGACGAGCAAACTACATCCGGTTTCTTATCCCGCTCAAACATCAAGATGTCGAGAAGGCTGGCAACGACTCTGGTCCAGATTTCCTCATTTTCTGGTGGCGGGCGGAATTTCCACAGCCGTGCATTGGAGCGCGATGTCGGGCCTGATGGCCTGGGATATCCCCGCCTTATGGGCAAGTTCCGTGGGCGCTGCGGCCGGAGCGTTAACGAACTACTGGCTGCAGAAAGGCTATGTGTTTCGTTGCGTCAAGTCGCATGAACGTGTCGTGCTCCTCTATTTGGCATCCGTGGTCGGTTCTTGGGTCGCTAACCTGATACTGCTCGGGATTTTGTATCAATGGGCCGGAGTAAACATCGCCTACGCTCAGCTGATGACGACCTCGCTGGTTTGCCTGATGAACTTTCAGGTTCAGAGGAGGGTTTTCTCGTGAACCTTTCTCGTCTTCCATCGAACGGCCCCGTCCTATCCGTTGTCATTCCGGTCTTCAATGAGAAGCCCGTTCTTCCCCGCTTGTACGAGCGACTGCATAAGGCCCTCGACTCACTGGATTTCCAGTACGAGATCGTCTTTGTCGATGATGGCAGTACTGACGACAGCCATAGGTACCTTGCCGGGTTGGCCTACACCTATCCGTGGGTTCGTTTGGTAAAGCTCAGTCGGAATTTTGGCAAGGAGGCCGCGACAACAGCCGGCCTGGACCATGCGCTAGGGCACGCCGTGATCATCATGGACGCCGACCTTCAGGATCCACCTGAACTCATTCCGCTCATGGTTGAGGCTTGGCGCAGCGGGATGGATATCGTCCTGATGCGGCGTCGTTCCAGGAATGGGGAAGGTGCCCTGAAACGCTTCTGTGCCTACATGTTCTATCGACTGCTATGTCGATTGAGCGACGTGACCATTCCCAAGGATGTTGGCGATTTCAGGCTGATGAGTCGTCGCGCCATTGATGCCCTGGGGCGCCTGCGCGAAAGAAATCGCTACATGAAAGGACTATTCGCCTGGATTGGCTTGCCGACGAAGGTCATATCGTTCGACCGAGAACCCCGCGCCGCCGGCGATAGCAAATGGAACTTCATTGGACTCATGCGTCTGGCAATGGAGGGGCTGACGTCTTTTTCAGTGTCTCCACTTCGCTGCGTGACCTTTCTGGGCCTGCTGACCGCTTTGGGTAGCGCCATGTACGGTGCTCTGATCGTAGCCAAAACGTTGGTTCTCGGGTCGGACGTGTCCGGGTATCCCTCGCTCATGGTGGTGATGACGTTTATCGGTGGCATCCAGCTGCTTTCGATCGGCTTGGTTGGCGAGTACGTAGGGCGCATCTATCTGGAATCCAAACAGCGTCCCATTTATTTGGTCGAGGAGGTCTGTGAGTTACCACGGGAAGAAGTCAGGCCGGCGAGGAGCGAGGAACGATGATCCGTTCATGGTGCGCCCGCCCTTATATATGGCTGTTCCTCCTGCTGTTGCCGCAAATTTTCGGCATGATTTTGATTCCGTTCTCCGGAACGTCTGAGCCACGCTATGCTGAAATTGCTCGCCTAATGGCAGAAGGTGGTGACTGGATAACGCCCTGGTTCGAACCTGGTGTGCCCTTCTGGGGAAAGCCACCATTCTCCTTCTGGGTGCAAGCTCTTTCAATTCGTCTCTTTGGTCTGAATGAGTGGGCTGTGCGCCTCCCTTCCTGGTTGGGCTTTCTCGCCATTCTGGCTGCCATCCATGCACTGGCTCGTCAGTATTCCGGGCTGCGAACGGCGCGCTGGGCGGTGGTTGTCTATGCGTCCTGCGCTTTGCCGTACATCGCCGGTGTTGCTGTTCTGACAGATCCCTTTCTGACCTTGGGCACCACACTGTGCATGGCCGGTCTCGTGCTGGGACAGTGGTATTGGCGAGCCTTGGGATTTGCAGGCTTGGCAATCGGCCTTCTCTCCAAGGGGCCATTGGCCGGCGTGCTTGTGGCGGGATCAGTCGCTACAGGCTGGCTTATTTGCCGGCAAATCCAGTGGCCTCGCATGTCCGGGCGTGTCTGGATCTGGGGGGTAGCCGTTGTTATAGCGCTGGTCCTCCCTTGGTACGTCTTGGCTGAGCAGAAAACGCCAGGCTTCCTGAACTATTTCCTGCTCGGCGAGCATGTCCTGCGTTACCTCGATCCAGGCTGGCAGGGGGATCTCTACGGTACGGCCCACGTCGAGCCCTATGGCAGCATCTGGGGATTCTGGCTCATGGCAACCTTTCCATGGGGAATCCTGGCCCTCGCAGCGCTGTTATATGCAGCAGGCCACAGTGGCGCTCGCCAGTCACTGAGAAGAGTCCTGTCTGAGCCTGTAACGGCGTACCTGCTGGGATGGTCGGTTTTCTCGTTATTACTTTTTACGTTTGCCCGCAATCTGCTTTGGACCTATGCGCTGCCCGCCATCCCTGCATTTTCGATCCTGATGGGGAGGGCATTGTCTGCCTGGCAAGCAGCCCCCCGTAAGCCGGATTCAGGGCCTCCTCGATATGTGACTGCAACACTCGCTTCGCTGGTGCCAACCGTGATGCTGGTTGCGTCGCTGACAGCCGTGCTGCAGCCGAATCTGATCAATACCGAAAGAGAATTAGTGCGATACGTGCAGGATGCGTCCGGCGCGAATGCCAATTTTTGGTACATCGATAGCAGGCCGTTTTCCGCACGCTACTACTCAAGGGGGATGGCAGAGCTGGTGTCCATCGAGCAAGTGAGTGCTCGACTGAGGCACATGAACGGCGATGTCTATATGGCAGTTACCAAAAGACAATTCGATCAAATACAGCACCGACTACCGTCTTCCAGCCAGAGGGCGAACATAGAGAGCAAGAAATATGTCCTTGTCATAATTCCCGGAGGCAGTGGAAAAATGCGATCGAGGGAGAAGTCATGACTGAAAAACTACAGATCGACCTTCCGGTTCTACTGCCGGATATTGCGCACGATGCCGACGCCTGTGTACAGCGTCTTCTCGTTGAGTTGCGAGCACAACAGGGGGTGGAAAACGTTCATATCCGCAGCGGCACCAACAATCAGACGCATGAGGTATGCATTCACTATGCCTCCGAAGCGCTATCGCTCGCGCGCATCCGCGAACTCGTCGAAGCTGCCGGTGCGCGTATTACCCAGCGGTACGGTCATCTGATCTGGCAGGTCAAGGGCGTCACACACCAACGACTTGCACGTACCTTGACCAAACGACTGCTCTCCATGCCTGGCGTGCTTGAAGCAGAGGTCAGTATTGGTGGCGTGGTACGGGTGGAATTAGATAGGGAGAAAATCTCAGAGGATGACATTCGTGATGCGCTCGCGGAAGTTGGCGTCAACCGAAAGCCCGAAGATCCCCCAGCTGGGCGTGATAGCGATCAGCTCAAAGATGGCGACGGTGATGCGCACCGTCACGCCGGTGTGTTTGGCGAAAACAGTGAATTGATATTCTCCCTGCTGTGCGGAGGACTTCTTGCCACCGGATTCGCGTTGGATAAGTGGGCGCCCGTCGCAGATTGGCTCGCCATCGCCAACTATCTCGGTGCCTACCTCTTTGGTGGTTTCTATACCGTCAAAGAAGCAGTTCAGAACCTGAGGCTCAAACGCTTCGAGATCGACACGTTGATGCTGGTCGCCGCCGCCGGTGCGGCGGCGCTCGGTGCTTGGGCCGAAGGCGCCTTGCTGCTGTTCCTGTTCAGCCTGGGCCATTCGCTGGAGCACTACGCCATGGGCCGGGCCAAGCGGGCGATTGAAGCCCTGGCCGAACTCGCGCCGGAGACCGCCCGTGTCCGCCGCGACGGCGAGGTCAGGGAAATAGGCGTGCAGGAACTGGTTCTGGGTGACTTGGTGCTCGTGCGGCCCAACGAACGTTTGCCAGCCGACGGTTTCGTGGTGTCCGGCGAAACCAGCATCAACCAGGCCCCGGTCACTGGAGAAAGCGTGCCCGTCGATAAACGCCCGGTTCCCGACCCGGCGCAGGCCAATATCCGGCCTGATCTTTTGGACGCGGCGCATCGCGTGTTTGCCGGCACCATTAACGGTGCCGGCGCGATAGACATCGCCGTGACCAAACTTGCCTCGGAAAGCGCGCTGGCCCGCGTGGTCAAAATGGTCAGCGAAGCCGAGACGCGGCAATCTCCCACGCAGCGACTCACTGACCGCTTCGAACGCGTCTTCGTGCCGGCCGTACTGGCTACATCCTTCCTGCTCTTGTTCGCCTGGGTTGTAGTAGACGAGCCGTTCCGGGACAGTTTCTACCGCGCCATGGCCGTACTGGTAGCGGCCAGCCCGTGTGCGCTCGCCATAGCAACGCCGAGCGCCATCTTGTCTGGCGTCGCGCGCGCTGCTCGTGGCGGTGTACTGATAAAAGGTGGAGCCCCGCTTGAGAAGCTCGGTTCGCTTGATGCCCTGGCCTTCGACAAGACCGGCACCTTGACCGAAGGACGGCCACGTATCACCGATGTCCTGCCAGCACCGGGCGTCAACGAGACCGAGCTACTGGCCACGGCAGTTGCCGTCGAAGCGCTGAGCGATCATCCCTTGGCGCGGGCCATCGCACAGGATGGCGTGGAGCGCCTTGGCAGCACGACGCTTCCCGTTGCATCCGGGCTTCGTAGCCTCACCGGCAAAGGGGTGATCGCCGAGATCGAGGGACATGCCGTGGAAATCGGCAAGGCGGAAATGTTCGGCAGCGACAGGATACCCGCCTTGACGGAGCCGGTCGCCGAGGCGGTCGAACGGCTCCGCATCGAGGGGCGCACCACCATGGCGGTACGCCGCGCAGGTCGTGATCTCGGGGTCATCGGTTTGATGGATACGCCACGCGCAACGGCGCGGCCGGCGCTCGAACGCCTGCGTGCCATCGGTATCAATCGCATGATCATGATTTCTGGCGACAACCAACGCGTCGCCGATGCCGTCGCCAAGCACGTTGGCTTGGACGAGGCATGGGGTGATCTGATGCCGGAGGACAAGGTAGAGGCCATCAAAAAGCTGCGCGACACCACTGAGGTCGCGATGGTAGGAGATGGTGTGAATGATGCGCCCGCCATGGCCCATGCGACAGTCGGCATCGCCATGGGGGCGGCCGGCTCGGACGTGGCGTTGGAGACTGCCGACGTTGCCTTGATGGCGGACGATCTTTCGCACCTGCCGTTTGCGGTCGAACTCAGTCGACGCACCCGGAAGATCATCCGCCAGAACCTCTTCATCAGTCTTGGCGTTGTGGCGATTCTGGTCCCGGCAACGATTCTCGGTCTGGGAATTGGTCCCGCCGTCGCAGCCCATGAAGGTTCAACTTTGGTAGTAGTGTTCAACGCACTTCGGTTGCTCGCCTATAAAGAGCGTGAATATAAACCTGAAGGTTAAGAAAGGAGGTGTTGATTGAGTCGGTGCTAAAAAATGGACTTGCGTCATCTTCGATGTTTCATCGCCGTTGCTGAGGAGCTTCACTTCGCTCGTGCAGCCGAGCGGCTACACATTGAGCAGTCCCCGCTTTCACGCGCCATCAAGGAGCTGGAGGAAGATCTGGGTGTTCGCCTTTTCGACCGAACAACGCGCAGTACGCGATTGACCCGTGCAGGCCAGGTATTTCTGGAGCATGTTCCGCGCGTATTTTCTGCTCTTGAACAGGCAAGCAACAGTATCAGAGCTGTTGCCGCTGGCTATCAGGACCAACTGCGAGTTGCCTTGTCCGACGGGATCACCCCGCCACGCTTGAGCGCCTTGCTTGCCCAGTGTCGACAGGACGATCCAGATATCGAGATCCGCCTGTTCGAGATTCCGCTATCGCAGCAAATCCGGGGGTTGAACGACGAACTATACGATGTCGGCTTCGCGCAGTCGGCCGACGTTGGAGATGGCATTGTGGCCGAAGCGGCATGGAGCGATCCACTGGTGGTTGTAATGCCGGCACGGCACCCTCTGCTGGTTCATAAACGCATTCCATTGGACGAAGTGCTGCGCTATCCACTTGTGATGTGTGATCCGCAGTCCTGTGAGGGCTATGGGCTGTCCAACATCAAGCTCTTCTCCCGTGTGAAAATCAACATCCAGAAACCCTCAGGCGACCGCACCCCCGATCTGCTCTACGCGCTGCGCCTGTACCTCACTGGTGACGATGGTGCGAACGCTATTCACATATCTAGTGTTTCTGATGGAAATACTGATGAGACCATTTAATTTTGATAGATGATTTTCATATCTTGATCTTCATAGGCCGGGAAATTTCATTGAAAATAGATATGGGTTATTTGGAGGCGTAAATTCGAAAACCATTTCTGGTTTGATAAGTAAATAGCCATGTAGCTTCCTCGATTTTCTGGCGCCTGTGACTTCGCAAGTCCAGATGTTCAGGCCACTTGGTTGCTTGCGATGCAATTGCAGTCGCTCGAAGCGCTTCTGCACCCACTGCCAATCCTGCAGGTTCTCCTGTTTGGCCAGTTTGCCTACCTGCGGGTGTTCCTGCGCATAGCGCTGGAACACGCCAGGGCTGACCAGGTAGGCGGTGTCGCTCACGGTATGCACCAGCGCTTTCGCATCGTTGATGATGAGCCGCCGCGTGGCGATGCCATGTTTCAGCCACGCCATGAAGTGCTCGCCGGATGGCTGTGTCGTCGAGGACGTGAAGGCCGGTGACGAAGGCGCAGCGGCGGCCAAGGGCGGCTGGGTCGCATCGGGGAGAGTTGCGGGTACTTCGTCCGGGACGGTTTCCACATCCTGATCTGTGGTTGGCGAGTTTCCCGTTCCCACCATCGCCAGCATGTCCGCTATGACGTCGGGGCTGGCCTGGGCCTTGGGTGGAGGGGCTGAGGTGATGCCACTACCCTCCGCTGGCGGAGCGTTTGGATTCTCCAAAGCGGACGTCGCGCCGTTCGCAGAAAGGGTGGCTCCTGCTTCGACATCTTCAACTGCGGTGGGCGTGTCGATCGTCAACGTCCCGGTGAACGGTGCCGGTCGCTCACCAGATTCCCAGATCAGCGCGGGTGCCAGCCGTAGCAACGTAAACGAGTGGCTCCAGCCGGTGGAACTGGTCACGGTCGCACGCCAGATCGCTTTGCCGTCCGGCGTGGGCTGCAACATGCCGTGATCCTGCAGCACGTTGAACACGGCGGTGTTGTTCGCTGGGATGCCGTCGATGCCTTGGGACAGCAGATGTGCCCGAAGCTTGTCCGAGACCGTCTTGCTCACCAGCCACAAACCATCCTCGGTGAGCCAGCCATCCGAGGCTTCGTGTTGGTTCAGCTTCAGCTCCTCCTTGAGCAGGTAACGCAGCCCGTCGAGCAGCTTGCGTTGCAGTGCGTGCTTGGGCGCGGCCATGGCGCGTGTGGGATCGCCGCCCAGTTCCTGGGCCACGGAAGCTCGGTCGGCCTGCACCACCAATTCGCCCAGCACGCCAGCGTGCTCGTACTGCCCGGCCAGGACGTAGAGCAGCGGTGCCCACAGCGACGGATAGCAGCTGAGCCAATCCAGGACTTCACGGTCAAGCAGTTGCCGGTAGAGCAAGCCTGTCGCGGCGCTGTGGAGCCGGTACTCGCGATCGTCTCGGTAGCGGAAGCGGTATGGCTGGCACAGCGGGCCGTGCCACGGATGCCAGATCGAGCCGTCGGCCAGCTCGACGTGCAGATCGACGGCGATCTTGCCGATGTCGTGCAGCAGTGCGGCGTAGGCGACGGCAGCGGTCCAGGCTTCGGCTTGCGCAGCCTGATCCTCGGGGTTGGCGCCGATGGGCAGCAGATGAGACTGGCGCAGCTTCAGGCTGTAGGCGACGATTTCCAGGCCGTGGTCGAGCATGCCGCCTGGGTAGGCATGGTGATGTGCTTCGGATGCAGGGAAAGCCTGAACCAACTCGGCATAACGTTCCATCGGCGTGCGGTACAGCGCGGCGAACTGCTTGCGCGAGAGCGAGGTGCGCTGCCAGATGTGTTCCAGCAGCTTCTGCCGGCGCGGTGTCGCCAGCAGCGATGCGGCCGATTCCGGTTGCAGCAGCCCTTTCGGGAGATCGGTGACGGGTGCAGGCGACGGAGCGGCAGCGACCGGAGGCCGTTTCCGCTGGAACAGAGAGAGCATGTGGGTGTCCTGGTGGCGGGCAAGCGGGCGGCCTTTTCGCCTTTTCGGGTAGGGCCTTTCCCCTTGCACCCCATTCCCTTGCCGTTTCGGCCCTTTGGCCTTTAGAAGCCTTTGGATATAGAGCGGTGAGCATTGGTTGTCCACCGTCAATGCGGGTATGGCGGGGCCGGATTGATGCAGGAAGGCTGGCTGTTCCCACCCTACGATGAGATTCATTGTTGGATGCTGGAGGACCCCGGTGAGACCTTTCATTGACGAGGTAAGGATATTTCCTTACAATACGGGCATTGCGATCAAGAGAGCCGCCATGCCTGCCATTCACGAAGTTGCCACGCTGACCTCCAAAGGCCAGATCACGCTACCCAAGTCCATCCGACAGGCACTTGGGGCCGATACCGGCAGCAAGCTTGCGTTCGAGCTTCGTGGCAGTGAGGTCGTCGTGACCCGCGCCGATGCCGAGCACGAGGACCCGGCCATTGCCGCGTTTCTGACCTTGCTGGCCCGCGACATTGAAGCGGGTCGGAATGTGCGCGGCCTGCCCGAGAATCTGGCTCGCACAATGCTGGAGCACGCGGGGCACAAGGTGGACCTGGGCGATGATTTCGATGAGGACGTGGAAATCTGATGCAACAGCATGGCTGGACACTGCTGTTCCACGACAACCTGATCGAGCAGTTGATGAAGCTGCGCGCGGCTGTGCTGCGCGCCCAAGGCAACGACCCGGAAGGGTTCGGATCGAACGCCAACGTCAAGTTCTTCCGGGCCTTGACCCAGTTGATACAAGACGTGATACCGAGTGACCCGGCGCGCGATGAGTACCGGCAAGGCAACACCATGGGGCCGGCATATCGCCACTGGCGGCGGGCCAAGCTCGGAAGGCGATACCGGCTGTTCTTCCGCTACGACTCGAAGGCGAAGGTCATCGTGTACGCCTGGGTCAACGATGAACAGACCCTGCGGTCTTCGGGAAGCAAATCAGACCCGTATGCCGTGTTCGAGAAGATGCTCGGGCGCGGGAATCCGCCGGACGAATGGAGCGCATTGGTACAGGCAAGCAAGCAGGATTGGAGCAAACTGGAGTAGTGATTTCACATATAGCAGGTGACGACCATGAACACGACGACCCGCATCAGCACCGCAGAACGCCTCGGCCGTAGCTTTGGCCGTGGATGGCGCGCCTATGCGCGTGGCGAACGGCGGGCGTCGAGCTGGTTGGTGTACAGGGGCGTGCCGGTAGTTGGTGCCACCGTGCTGTTGTGGGTGGTCAAGCTGGCCGTGCTCGGTGTACTGCTCTATTCCGCGTTCTGGCTGGCACTGCTGTTGGTTTGTGTCGTGGCTGTGGGATGGGCAGCAAATCAGAGCCATTCAGACGAAGAGTTCCATTTGCAGTTTCCTACCACCTTGGAAGAACTTCGAGAGACACCGGGTTATGACCCGAATCTCTACAACGACACATCTCATGAGATGTACAAGGATGATGACTGACACTCGGCTTGAGCGTGCGTCACTTCAACTTCCTTGACATTGCGCCAGCTCCTTTTCCACCGGCAGCGCCTGCGTCCCTCGTACCTGCTGAGAAACTGTTTGCGATCGTTCCAGCGCGGATTCCGGCCCAGGTCAGCGCACCGATCCAAAAGGTGGGCAGCACGATGAACATCGTCCCCATAACGAAGTTCAACAACAGGTCGCCAAAGGCGTTGTTCAGCCCCACCAGTGGATCGAAGTTGGCGTGTGGCCGGTTCCAGCCGAAGCCCCAGCCATAAAGCGCATCGAGGATGGTGCTGTCGATCCAGCGCGCGAGCTGGAACCAGAAATCGACGAAGAACAGCGCGAACTGCACGACGCTCACGGTAACGACCGTCTTCAAGTCATAGGTGCCCACAACCAGCACCAGCGGGATGCAGATGACCAGCGCCATCTTGAGCAAGCCGAGCACCATGGGCAGCGCTTGGCGCACCACGTCCATGGCGGGAAACGCGGCAATCGCGCCGACAGCCATGCCGACGTCGCCCGTGGCCCGCGTCACGATGTTTGGCAGGGTCTTGTCGATTTGGCCGCCGTAGTCCGTATAGACGTTGCCCTGGTTCAGTTTCTGCTGCCGCGGCGAGGCGATGGTGCGGATTACCGAGTCGTCCACCTCGGCTCGGCTCAGAAAGCCGGCCCAGCCCGCCAGGCGATTCAGCAGGCTTGGGTCTACCTGCCCCAGCAGGCGTGCGCGCAGGCCATTGCTGCCATCGGCCCACCACTGCCTGCAGGACGGATAGCCGCCACCGCTGGCCACCTGCGCAAGCCCGGCATCACGGTTGCTGTCGTAGGGCCAGTCATCGCGTGGTGTGCTGGAGCGATAGCTGTCGTAGTAGCCGCCGGTGTCCGTGAAGAAGCGCGAGCCGATCCAGGTCACGTCGTGCATTTGTGTCTCATCGAGGTCCGGGCGCTGCATGAAGAGCTTGGCGCGTGCCGGTCCGTAGCAGTCCCGCGAGAAATCCGCCACTTCCTGAGCCAATACCGGGTCGTCGATGCGCGTCGCGTCGATCTCCATGCGCATCTGCCGCAAGTCGGTGCCGCAGGGAATCGCCGCCACAGAGGCACCGGTCACTGCTCGCGAGAGTGTGTGCATAAAGGCCCACCAGACGGGCACCTTCGCCGACTGGTTGTTGATAGTGCTGAAGGACTGCGACCAGCCGGTATCGGTGGGCTGCGGCACGCTGACTTGGCATTGGGCCGAGCGCGAGCTGTCGTAGCGGATGGTGTTGAGATCCACGTCGATGAATGGGATGCCGGCGAACATCACCACCACGATGGCGACGAACACCCGGTTCTCAATGCGCGCAGCCGAGAGCACGCCCTTGTTGCCTTCGTCGGCGCCCTCCGCACGGGCCTTCAGCCATTCCTGCACGATGATGGCAATGAAAGGTAGCGCGAATACGCCGCTCGCCACCAGCACGGCCCAGATGCCGTTATGGACGATCCACGACACCAGCGTCAGGTAGTACTCCAAGTAGTCGGTGGTGAAAAGCGTCATGTCCTCGCCCCTTCAAGCGGCCTGCATCAACAGGCTGGCTTCCAGCGCCACAATGGCGGCGACGCCGGCGATCTCGCTGCGCAGCAGGCGCCGTCGCGCCTGCCTATCAGCCCCGCGTTGGGCCTCACGCGCCAGCAGCCGGCGGCGCATCCAGACCCAGCCGTAGGCTGTCGCGCCGTACAGGCACATCCGCCACACTAGAAAGTAGCCTGCCGTGGCCGCCAGCCACCGCTCCCAGTTGGCAACGCTGCCGACGAGATAAATGCCGACGATGTTGGCGCCCACAGCGGCGGCAACGAGCAACACCGTCCACAGCAGCGCCTTCATCGCGCGCCGGTTGAACAGCCAGCGCGGGCGCAGCCAGCTGGCACGCGACGGGTTCATGGGTTGCCTCCCGGATTGCCCTTCTGGAGCCGGTCGAGGCGGTCGGGAATGGGATCGCCTTCGTAGATGCCACGTGAGCCAGCCGCGCGTGTGCCATGGCGCTGGATGATGGCCATGGGCGAGTTGTTCGCCAGCTCGCGGCGCAGCTCCAGCTCGGTCTTGAGGTTGCGGATTTCCTGGTCGAGCGTGTCGCTCTCGTGGTTCACGGCCTCGACCGCCAACTGGTTCGCCGCGACGTTGGGCTCCTTCTTGCCGGTCAGCAGGGTGCGCTGGAGCAGCAATGCCTTCTCCAGCACCGACGCCAGCGCGACCTCCGAGGCCAGGCGCCGCGCCAGCAGGTCTTGATCCGGCTCGTCGCGCAGCGCCTCGATGACGCCGCGTGTGATGGGCAGCGAGGTGCTGCCAGCCGCACGCAGGTTCTCGAAGGTGGTGTTGCGCGTTCCCGAGACCAGTTCCTGCAAGGCTTCCAGCTTTGCCTCGTACTCCTCCTGGATCAGCGGCGTCAGCCCGACGCCGGGCACCGTTTCGGTCTTGGTGCAGGCATCGCAAGTGCGCTGCACCTGTTCGCCGAGAACCCGTGTGGCCCATTCGGTCGCCTGCTGTGGCGAGGTCCAGGTCTGGCAAGACAGACTCGCGCAACTGGCGGCAGCGATGGACGATGTGTCGGTCACGCTGCGGCCGTTGACCAGGTTGTAGCCTGCGCGGGTGACGTCGCCGACCACGCGGATGGCCGACTGGCCTGCGCCGCCCGCATTGCTACCACCCACCCAAGGCACGCCGTCGTTGCCGCGGCGCGTCTCCGCCTGTTCAATTGCCGACACGGCATCCGTGCTCGACACCGCATCGCGCAGTGCCATGCCTTCGGCCATCTGGCTCCAGCCGAGTTGTCCGCCCGCCGTGTCGGCCATCTTCTCGGCCATGGCACGGCAGGTCAGCTTGGAGCGGTCGAAATCCAGGCGCGCCTGCAGCACGCCGTTGGTCAGCAGGTTGTACAGGCCGGGATCGGCGCGCTGGATGATCAGCGCAGGCAGCGATGCCACCGCGCTGGTGGCGCTCTGGATCACGTTGCTCATGATCTGCTGAAAGCCGTTGGTGACGCCGTTGAGCTGGTTGCGCAGCGTGGTCTGGATGCTCATGTCGCCGCAGATCAGGTTGCTGTTCCAGCCCACGCCAACGCCGATCGAGCGCATGCCGGCCGCGCGGCCCATGGACACCGCGCTGCCGCCGCCAATCGAATACATCACTTCGTCGCCGATCACGGAGCCGCCGGTCTGAAATCCGGCCTGCGCCCACGCCAGGCCGCCGCCAAGAACGAGTGCGCCAGCCAGCAGCCCAGCCAATACCGTGGGACGCAGCAGGCGGCACGCCTTGGTGGAGAGGTTTGTCAGTTCAGGACGCTTCATCGCCGTACCCTCATTGGAAATCGACGCTGCCGAGGAATACCTGGCCGCGACGTTCGCAGCACGCATAGGGCCGCCACAGCGCCCAGGCGTAATCGCCCTGCTGCGCCTGGGTCAGGAAGCCGCTGCGCGGGAACACCGTGCAGGACGAGGACAGGACGGGCGTGAGTTCCTGCCACTTGCCCGTCGAGGCATCGCCTTCCATCAGCGCGCCGGCAGGCCAGTAACCGGGCCGCGAGTTGGCGAGCAGCGGCTGATAGACGTGAATCTGCCCACGGCGCGTGACGACATCGCCGGCGCGCTGGGCCACCACGGCGCCGGCCTTGTGGTCGTCGGCCTGGTGCAGGAAGCCGCCGCGCGGATAGACGTTGCCCCACAGGTTCATCGTGGTGCGCGCGCCGACCTCGCGCCTGCCCGGAATTAGTGCCTCCGGGTAGGCCATATCCGGCACGTTGTAGCGCCAGGCCAGTGTGTCCAGGGTGCTGAGCAGATACGGCATGAACGCCGTGCCCGCGCCCTCGCAGAAGTAGCCCGACGATGAGACGAACTGGTTGAACACCTCGACGCCGGGATGGCCGATGACGTCCGCGTTCTTGAACTTGGCGAGATTGTTTTCGTGGTCTTCGTTGGTGGTGCCGTCCCCGCCGGCCTGCGCGGATGGGTTGGGCGCGCTCATCGCCCGGACTTCGACCCAAGGGTTCTCGCCGGTGTTGCTGTAGCTGGAGACGACCGCATCGGGGATGTAGTGGCGGACCTTGATGGATGTGCGCACCGTGCAGCCCGTCCAGGTGCAGTAGAGCCAGTAGCAGATGCCGACGACGCGGTATTCGAGGCAGTCCGGCGATGCCACTGAGCCAACGATGGTTGCGGTGTTGAGGGCGTAGCTGCCCGTGGCGCTGAGCAGCAGCACTGAGACCACGCCAGCACGCAGGCGGCGCATCCGCTCGAAGGGTCGGGTCATGGCTGCGGCCTCCGGTGTTGCTCGATGCGCGCGACGGCACGGGCCACGTCCGGCTCGCCATAGACCACGTAACGCTGATCCACCACGACCGCCGGGATGCTGGTGACGCCCAGGCTCCATGCGTCGGCGACGCCCTGGTATGCGGAAGCAATGCGGCGCTGGAGGTCGGCACCGCCGTTGTTCAGACGGCGCTTGACGATGGCCGTGGCCTGCTCAGGATCGGCGGGCAGCTGTGCGGAAAGCTCGGCTTCGATGCGCGGGCCTTCATCCAACTCGATCAACCGCTCGCCACCCATGGTCTTGACCGGGTGGCGGCTGTCGGTGACGACCACCACATCGGCGGCGAAGGTGGCTGGGCTGAAAACGGCCAAGGATGCCGGCAGTGCAACGGCCAGGCCAAGGGTTCGCCAGCCGGATGCGAAGCGGAATAAAGATGCTGGCATGTCGCGTGCCCTGGAAGTTGATCAGAGCCATAGTCGAACGCGAACCCGCTGCCGCCCCAACAAACAATGCGCATCGCGGGCACCCCGCATACCTGTTCGGTGCTGCCGCATGGAAAAAAGCGGAGGCCGAAGCCCCCGCTGTGATCAGTGAACCACGGGCCTTCCTACAAAAGACCAGACTCGGCGAACGAGTACGGTGTGCCCTGACCAATCACGAAATGGTCAAGTACCCGCACGTCGATAAGCGCCAAGGCCGTCTTCAACTGCTCGGTCAGCAAGCGATCCGCATTGGATGGCTCGGTGGTGCCCGAGGGGTGCTGATGGGCGAAGATGACCGCAGCGGCGTTCAGTTGCAAAGCGCGTTGCAGCACGACACGCGGATAAACCGAGGTCGCATTGATCGTTCCATGGAACATCGGCTCCACGGCCAGCACGTCGTGCATGCTGTTCATGAACACGACGACGAATATCTCATTGGGCTCGGCGACCAGCTTCAAGCGAAGGTAGTCCCTGACCGCAGCGGGCCGTTCAAGACGTGGCCCTGCTTTGAAAACCCGTCGCTCCAGCAACACGATGGCTTGCTGGACGATCCAGTCCTCGTTCTGAACAGAAATATCGGAAAGCGACTCCAGGCAGGAGTCATTGATGACGACAGACATGGCGAACCTCCAGGCAGGGAAATCGGAGGGCGCACATGCCCCTGGAGGGCAGGCCCTCCAGGGAATGGAACAAGGTGCATCCATCACCGCAGCAGCGGTGATCGTTCGCGGCCAGGATGCGGGGCGAACGGGTAGCGGTCAGCGCAGCGTGCTGCGCCGTAGCCTCAATGACCGCGGGCTACCTGGGCATGTCGCCGACGACGTCGGCAGGCATTTCCGTAGTGGGTGAAACGACCGAATCCTCAGCTGCCAGCATGTCCATGGCCGACAGCAGTGCATCGCCTTCGATAGGCCCCTGCAGCAGGATCGCCTGGCTGGTCTGGCGATCGTGTAGTCGCAGGGATGGCGTCGCGGTCACGCCGCCCTTGGTGGCTTCCTCGGCCTGAGCGCGAATCAACGTTTCGGGCCGCTCGCTGGCCAAACACTGCTCGACGGCTGGGTTTAGGCCGGGATAGCGCAGGCCCTCGGGCAAGCCCAGGCCGTCACTGCGCGTGTGCGCATAGACCCATTCAATGGCCTGCCAAAAGGCCACATGCCCGCCACTTTCGGCGGCGCACTCGGCCAGGCGTGCCTCGGCAGAGGCGGCCGGTTCGTGCGCGGCCAGCGGCTGGTGCTGCCATTGCAGGGCTACGTCCGCGTTGGCGCCCACCCAGCGTTTGAGTTGCGGAAAGTACTCCCGGCAGAACGGACATTCGAGGTCGGCATAGAGCGTCAGCGTGAACCGGCCCTGCGCGTTGCCCATTTGCCAGGGCGGCCCGGCCACCTGCGCGGTACTGACCGGCGCGGGAGCCAACGACGCGGGTTCGCTGGGTGCGCGGGACACGAGCCAGATCAGCAGCAGCGCGATCAATCCAGCGGCCAAGAACCAGGGCCAGCGCTTGCGCGAGCGCCGATGGCGGAGCGCCTGGACTGGCATCGGAATGGAAGGATGTTTCGGTTTCACGGCAGTCTCCGGCGGCTATTGCGGCAGGCCCAAGGCCGGCGACTCGATGCCGCGCGCCTGGTCGATCTTCTCGGCCACTTTGAAGGCCGCGTCGAGTTCACTGATGCCGTGCTGTTGCATGAGTTGGTAACGCTCGGCTTTCTCCTCGGGTTCGGTCTGCGCAAGCGCGAGATAGAGGCTCGGTGGCACGGCCCGAAACAGCACTTCCAGGCTCTTGGAGAGGATGACGCCCTCGGTGAACTTCCCGGCTTCCTTGCGCGCCGAAAGCATCAGCGCCTTCTGCGCAGGCGAGAGTTCGCGGAAGCGGGCGATCTTCTCCACCTCATCGGGTGGCATCGACAGGCAGATCCACCACTCGATCATGTTGAGCATGGGCTCTGCGGCGCGCGGCAGATCGTCGATGTTTTGTGTGGCGAGCCAGAACCAGGCCCCCAGCTTGCGCCACATCTTGGTGATCTTCACCACGTAGGGGGCGAGCAGCGGGTTCTTGGTGATGATGTGCCCTTCGTCGGTGACGTTGATGATCGGGCGGCCCAGGTACTGATCGCGCTCGGCAATGTTGTTCACCGTGCTGATCAGGCTTATGTAGGCAATGGAGAGCTGCGCGTTGTAGCCCTCGCGGGCATAGGTCGCCAGATCGACCAGGGTGATGTCGGCCTCGGGCCACGGCGAACCGTCGCGGTCGAACATTTCACCGTCCGTGCCTTGGCAGAACATGTCCATGGCGTCGGCCATCTCCAGCAGTCGCACACGCCGCATTTCCGGCAGCGTCGGGTCCTGGCTGCGCGTGCGCAGCGCATTGCGCACATCGCGCGTGAGCACGGTGCGCTTCTCGCCATCCTTGCTGTGGCAGTGTTCTGCGGCATCGAGGATGCACTGACGGATCAGCGAGCGGTCGGCCCGCGTCATCCGGGCTTCTTCCTTGTCTTCGCCACCGGTGATCATCAGCCTCGCGGTGATCTCCAATTCGCCCAGTACGTCGCGCTGCTCATCTGCCTCCATGGCCACAGCATCGGGCGGCAGGTCTTCGTCCAGGGCATCGGCGTCGAGCGTCTGCACGTCGCTGGGCGTCTCGATCAGCCGGCGCGCATCCGCGAACGGCGCCAGGGTAACGACCGAGCCCGGCGCGAGCTTGACCCGGTTCACGGTCAGGCCCAGGCGCCGGGCAAAGTCGCTGAACAAGCCAAAGCTGTTGCCGGCCTCGACAATGAACAGGCGGGGTCGGTAGATCGCCGTGACCTGATTCAAGAGGTTGTTGAGGGTCGCCGACTTGCCCGAACCCGTCGGGCCGAACAGGAACAGGTGGGCGTTCATCTGCCGGTCCAGGCGGTTGAGCGGGTCGAAGGTGATCGGCCCGCCGCCGCGGTTGAACATCGTGATGCCGGGGTGCCCCGTACCCTGGGCGCGGCCCCACACCGGCGAGAGGTTCGCCGCGTGCTGGGCGAACATCAGTTGGGTGTACCACTTGCGCCGATCCTGGCCGGGGTTGTAGCAGCACGGCAGCCAGCGCAGGTAGCTGTTGAGCGGTGCCACCTCGTCGTCCTCGCGCACCGGCTGCAGGCCAGCGTTGAGCATGACGTTCGCCAGATCCAGGCCGCGTCGGTCCAGTTCCGCCTCATCGCGCCCGCGCAGGTAGAACGCCAGCGTGCCGCGATAGAGCTTGTGCGCGCTGCCGATCAGGGAACGGGCTTCATGCACGTCCTTGAGCGTCTGCTCCGACGCCAGGGTTTCGCCGACCGCTTTCTTGGCCAGGTGGTTCAAGTCCGCCTCAAGGACATCCTGCGGCGTGGCGACCATCGTCAGGCAAAGGGTGGTGTCCTCGGGCATCTGGTCGAACAGCGTGTTGATGGCATCGCCTTTGCGTGTCTCGCCGGTCAGGTGCCCTGTGCCCGGCGGCATGCGCAGGCGGTCGGTGATCAGCACGCGGTGCGGCAGGCCGTCGAAATGCCAGGTGCCCTGCGCCACGTCGGAGCGCGGCTGGCCGAAGAACAGCCGCTGGCTGAAATCCCGCCCGCTCGCCAATTCGATCTCGCCGTCTTCGCCGGCCTCCGTACTGTCGGGGTAGCGCGCCAGCGCATAGAAGCGCTCCCTGTCTTCGGCCCCAGGCCCAAGCAACGTGGGACGCGGGTTGAACCAGCGCAGCAGCCAGTCGTGAACATCCGCAGCCACCATGCGCCGGGCCTGAATGCCGGCGTTCGCCAGTCCGCCGCACAGGCGGTCGCAAACGATATTGAGCATCTGCTCGGGCGTCTGCCCGCGGCGGCTGTTTTGCCCTTGGCCGGTCACGCGGCGATAGACCACCATGCGCACACGCCGGGTCTGGCCGCGCCAGCGCAGCCGTGTGACCACCGTGTCCTCGAACAGACCGCCCGGCTTGGCCACCGCGCGCAGGTGATGGCCGAAGAAGCGCAGGTAGAACTCGGTGAACGCCGTCTCACGGGCGCGCGGCTGCACATAGTCGCGCAGGGTCTGCATGTACTGGTCGAAACTGGGCTCGTCCTGAGCGTAGAGCTGCAGCACCCAGGGGTTCTCATCCAGTTCATCGAAACTGTCCTGCAGCGCGTTTTCCAAGGCATCGCGGGCCTGCGCGAGCCAGCCAGGTTCCCGGCCTTCGGTGCCCAGCGGCACCAGCTCGTAGAACGCCGCCACCGATTGCCCGTCCTCCAGCAACATGGCTTTCGACTGCGCCAGGAACTCCACCCAGGGCAGCAGTTCCACGAACGACGGCGCGACCTCGTACAGCGCCTGCTCGTCTGCCAGGGTCGCCGGCCTGCGGCCTTGCACCGCCGTGCCGGGTTCCGGGATGCCGACCTGGCGCAGTGCCTCGACGTGGCGTTGCCAGCCGTCCGGCTGCTCGTCGTCGTCAGCATCGGATGCGGCCAGCTTCGGCGCGGTCGGCTTCGGTCTGGGGAGTTTCCAGCGCATCAGTAATCCTCCACGCGCTCGCCTGGCATGGCGTACTGCACGCGCTGGTACAGCGGGAACACGGTCGTATAGCCCGGAATCGGCACTGGGTCGGTGCCCGCCAAATGCGGATACACGTACATCACGAGATCGGGGTTGGGCAGGCGCTGGAACTGGCGGTAGACCTCGTTGCGCGCCGTGCGCGTGTAGCGCATCTGCTCGGCAGGCGCGGCCTGCACGTCCATCTCGGTCAGCGGCCTGCGCAGGCTCTGGCGCGCATCGAGCAACTGCCTGCGCGCTACCTGGCCGGCACCACCGCCGCCGTCGCCGGCGTTCTGCTGCCAGATGTTCATCATCGTGCTGTCGCCGTGGGTCAGCAGCTTTTCCTTGCTGGTGGCGCAGCCACCGAGCAGCGCGACGGCCAAGGCCAGCGCCAGGCCCTGAGCCCAGCTATTCAAGTTCGAGGGCATGGCTTTCTCCTGCGCGGTGATCGACCTTGCGGCCTTCGGGATCGAAGTCGATGGCGAGCGGCTTTTCGAGGTGGACGGCGACCTTGGCACCGGGCTGCACATAAACGGCAGCGAAGGCCTGGCCGTAGAGCTTGTTGACCCAGCTCGACATGTCCTGGACGCCGCTGGCGAGAATCCGGCCCACGGCTTCCTGGCCGCTGATGCCCACGCTGCCGATGGAGCCGTCGGCGCCGACATAGGATGCCCTGCCACTGTCGGATTCGATCAGCGAGGCCACGCCAGCCCCAGCCGCCGTGATCAGCGCCTGGGTGCCGAGGTACTGCTGCGCATTGCTGCGCCGCTCGCCGCTGACACAGGGAATGCCGTGCGGGTCGCTGATCCAGCCCAGGCCGTCGCGTTGTTGGTTGTTCTGCTGGTTGCCCTCACGATCCTCGGGGATGGTGCGGATGGTCCCGTCATGGAACACGAAGGTGATGCTGCGCACCTGGCCGCGCACGCAGGAGAGCGTCCAGTCGCCCGATGCGGTGCCGGAGAACACGGCCCCGGCCACATCGGGAATGTCGATGCCGTTCGCGGTCAAATTGTCAGGCCCGACCAAGACCTTGAAGGGGTATGGATCGTTCACCGTGCCGTCGATCGGCACGCGGCCAATCAGCGCCGTCATCGCCACCGACCCCATCAGCGTCGAGTTGGTCGGCACGGTATAGACGGGCGTCGGGCTCTTGACGCCTGCCGCGCGTGCGCCCGCGTTCGCCACGGTTTGCGCTGTGGTTTCCAGCGTGCTCTGTGCGGAACCGAAGCTGGTGGGGAAGCTTATGCCGCCATTCGACCTGCCACGCCCGTCGCTTTGTTTCGCGTCATCCGGCTCCACCCAGCGCATACCGCCTTCCATGCCGGCCTCGTCGCCGTCACGCAGGCCCAGCCCCACCGGCAAATCGGCATGGCCGCCGCCACGCCCGCCGATGCTGTCCAGGCGCTGCTGCAGGTCAGCGAGCAGCCCCTCGGTCTGCTGGCGCGCGCTGGCCGCCTGCTGTTGGTCGCGGCGCAGGTTGGAGCGCTCGGATTCGAGGGCGGAACTGATGCGTTGGTCGATGGCGTTATCGCGCTGGCGCAGTCGCTGGTTCTCCTCACGCTGCGACCTGTTGTCGGACAGCGCGGTCTGAAGCTCGGTGCGCAACTGCTTCACCTGGGCAACCAGCGTCGCCACGGTGTCGCGCGGGGTGTCACCCTCGATGCCCAGCGCCTTCATTTCTTCCGGCGTAAGCCTGCCGCCGCCATCCGCGACAGGCGGTGCCGACGCACCGCCACCGGAAAACAGCCGGATGGCGACAAACAGCACCAGCAGGGCCACGGGGATCAGCAGCCACTTCAGGAGTCCGTTACTGCGCATGGCGGGCCTCCCTGTCGTCGCTGGCTGCTGCTTTGGGCTGCGGGAGATGCACAGCGGGGTCGAAGCGATGGATCGCCGGCAGCAGCGATTGCGCGAGGCCGTGCCCGCGCGTCACCAGGTACAGGACGGTGGTGTCCTCGGGGGTTCCGCGCGGGCCAAGCGCCTCGTGCTGGAAGGTGGCGGTGAGGAAATCCCCTTGCAGCACGCGCGGGTCGAGGCTGATCCAGTCGCTGCTACTGTTGGTCAGGCGCACGGCAGTGACCCACTGGTCTTCCAGGCGCCACGAGGCGAGCGCGACCGCGCGTGCCGGCAAGGTCGGCATCAGCGTGCCGAGGTCGAGGTCGCGGCGCAGGTTGACCCGCATGACGCCTGGCAAGGCTTCCACGGTGCGCAGCGGTGCGTAGAGGTTCTGCGCAGCAAAACGTGTCAGCACGACGGGGATTGGCGTTTCGCGCCGCGCCGTCCGGGTGCCCGCCTGCTCCTGAGCGCGTGCATGGGGCGCATCGGCACCGTCAGGCTGATCGCCATAGCGCGCTGTTGAGTTGTTGCCCTCGACGATTCGCACCGGTTCCAGCTCGGCTTCGCCGTCCTTGGGCGGCTCCGCCGCAATGTCGAGCAGGATCAGCGCGCCGGTGTCGGCGTCCTGCAATTGCAGCCGAGTGGGCTCGATCGGCTCGCTGGCGCGCAGGTACACCGCGCCGCCCGCGCTCTGCACGCGCAAGCGCTCACCGACGCCTGCGGGAACGCCCACGCGGACGTTTCGGTCGATGAACACGATGCGCTCCTGGCCGACCTTCAACGGCACCGCCAGCGGCATGCGCTCCCAACGCAGGATCTCCACCGCCTGGACAGCGGGGGACACGACCACTGCGGCGGCCACGGCCAGCAGCCCCAGCAGCGCGAGTACAGGATGCTTCATGGGCTTCATGAGGAATTACCTCCTTGAGGCGCTTGCGGCGTCAGGCCACCAGGCACCGGGCGCGTCGGCTCCGGTGCGCTGATGCGCTGGGGCGTGCCCTCGTAGCAGTCGATCACCAGGCCGAACGGGTTGCGTGCGGGATCGACGTCCACCCGCGCGACCTTTACGGGGTAGCGCACCAGGGCGCGTTTGACCTGCTCGGCGCCGTAGTACTCGTCGGCGCTGATGTCCAACGTCACCACCCAGTCGCGGTCGGAGATCACACGCACGCGCGCCGTGGGGTTGTCGCCATAGCTGCGACCGGGGATTTCGTAGATGCCGCGCACCCGCTGGCGCAGTTCGCCGGTGCTGCGGCGGTAGTCGTAGTCCGCCTTGAGGAATGCCTGGCAGGACGGGGTGAGGTACGGCGAGAGCGTATGGAGGTTGCGCGGGTAATCTTCTTCGCCATTCGTCGGCCAGCGGTTGAGGGTCTGGAACACGTAGAACGTGAACGCATAGACCGACTCGGGCGGCACTTCCCACCACTTGCGGGTACTGCCGGAGCGTAGGTCAGGCGGGACGTGGATGGTCAGATCGCGCGGTGCGCTCCACCAGCCGCCGCCCATGACCAGGGCGACGATGACCAGCGCACCCGCGCCGAGGCGCAGCGTCTTGATGTGCGCCTGCAGGTGGGTGATCTCGTTCTTGAAACGGCTCATCGCGCGCCCCCGTGCATGCCCCTGCGGATGGTCCAGAAGCCGGAGCGCGAGATCAGCACATGGCCGCCCACCCAACCGGCCATCAGCGGATGGCGCGTGGCAATGCGCCACTGCAACTGCCGGTACAGCCAGGTGTCGGGACGCCCACGCTTGAGACGGCGCAGGATGCCGCCGCCGATGAAAACGCCCAGCGCCACGCCCAGGACAACGAAGGTCGGCGCGATGGCAATGGTGCGTAACACCCAGGACAGCGGCGCGCCAACCACCAGGCCGGCAGCGCCGGACAGGCCGCAGCAAATCCACAACTCATCGGCAGTGAGGCCGCGCACGACCACCGGGTGCCTGTTGAGCCGGTGTGGAAGGAACGTGACTGTCCCATCGGCACGGACATGCTGTTGCTCGGACATAGCCCGTCCTCGCTTACAGGATGCCGGTGGCTTCGGTGAGCAGCCAGATGCCGATCACGAGCAGGACGGCGCCGATGGCGACCGTGAGACCGAACTGCCCCCAAGTCTTGCGACCGGTGTGGATTTCCGCGTAGGTGCCGTAGGCGTGGTAGCACACGCCAATGAACATCGACGCCACCACCAGGAGGGCCACGAGCATGATGATGTCGTAGCCGTAGTTCCTGATTGTTTCCATGATGCCGCTGCCGGCGCCGCGGGTCGGGTTTTCCAGCTGCGGCAGACCTTGCGCAAACGACAGCGCGGGCAGCGCGGCGGCACCCAGGGCGACGGCGGCGCGTTGGACAAAACGAGTAGTGAGGATGCGGTTTGGCATGGTCAATCCCTTCAGGTCAGGAGAGGAGGAAGAACGTCATGACGAGGTACATCGCGACGAAGCGGATGCAGACGCCGAGGAACTGGCGTTGGTTGAGGCGGTTCTCGGCCCACCCCACGTAGGCCGTTCGGATGGCCCAGACGCCCCAGGCGAGCAGAACCGCAAACACGATGCCGACCAGAACGGTCGCCATCGCGGACGGCGCGATACCGCTGTTGGCTTGAAATGCCGAGACCTGGGCGCCGTTCATGGTCTGCCCTGCGCAGTCGTCGGCAGCGATGGCGGGGCGGTCCGCTCGGTGCGGTACTCACCAGCCAGTTCGGAGAGGTCGCGTGGCTGGGCGCGCGACGGTGTGAGATGGGCCTGGATGCCGGCGCGCACACGCGCCAGATCAGCCAGCAGTCGTGGGTAATCGAAGTGGTAGCGCTCGCCCGGCTGGATGGGTGCGTGTGCAGCGCCATCCGCGATGGTGCGCTCCAGCGCGTCGAGCTGGCGTAGCGCGGCAACCAGCTCCTGGCGCTGTGCCGGGGATTCGGCCAAGGCAACCGGGAACTGACCCATCAGCAGGGCCGTCACGAGAAAAGTGGGCACGCCGCGATGCGCGGCGCGCAGCCAGATCGGAGCCAACATCGCGCCATTCCTGTGTGATAAGCAATGGCTTGATCGTGGCGATCAAAGGCGTATCAGGCCGCAAACAATAAGAACCTGCGGATGACCGGATTGATGGCCTAGAGGTACTTCTTGAAGCTCCCTGCAGTCAGGCTCACGGCCAGCCCCAGCAAGCCGGCGCTGGGCAGCAGGATCAGCAGCGGATGCACCGAGATCGGCAGCGCCAGGTACGTGACCCAGGGCAGCACGGCCAGCGGCATCAGGCTCGCTTTCGCTCGGTGATAGATAAAGCCGGATTCCCGGCCTGCGCCGAACCGGCGCACATCCCGCCGTACCAAACCGTCGATCAGGCCGACGAAAGCGGCCGTGAAGATCAGCGGCAGCGTGAGCGCCAGGACCAGCAGGCGCACGAGGAAAGTAAGCGTCGTGAAGGCTGCGGCGATCAGGTAGCTCTCCGTCCAGACATAGACCTGGCTGATGAAGTAGCGGAAGTTGCGCCCTCCGTCCTGGTTTTTCCCCTGGCTGGGCGCGCGGGCGCGCTCGGCGGTCTGGCTCATGCGCTCCAGGAGCCCTGATCGCACGAACACCCATTCATAACCCGTGTCCACCAGCTCGTGCGCCGTTCGCCCCGGCTCCTGCACGACCACGCTGCGCGTGAAATGCTTGGACAGGTGCCCCAGCTCGTACTGCAACATTTGCTGGGAGTGCTGCCAGCCCTGGTCTTTCCAGAACAGGTGCATGCCGATGCACTCCATCAGGATCGAGAACAGCAGCGAGCCGACCAGCACCCCGAGCAGCCGGAGCGGCAAGGTGATGGTGCCGACGATCAAGCCCTGGCGGCGGTTCTGCTCGCGCTGCGCAGTCGAGGCGGCATCGCTCATGGCGCGGCCTCTTCGCTGGCCGTGTCGCCCGTGCCGGTGATGGGTGTGGCGATGGCCGTCTCATCGAGCAGATCGTCCGGCAAGGCCGCGTCCTGCAAGACCGGGGAGCTGGTGAACTCCCACCACTGCGTGGCCTCGCTGTAGCTCTGGCGCATGTGCCCAGCCAGTTGCTGCAAGTCCGCCGGCATCACTTCATCCGGGTCTGGCGCCGGCAACGGCATGCGCACCTTCCAAAGCTGGCCACCCTGCAACAGCGCGAAGCACTGGCCTTTGGGCAGGCCGACGACGTGCGATGGCTCGATCATCGGCACGCTGGACATGCTGATGCGGTCTTGGGTGTTCGACGTAAAGTCCGTCGCGCCGCGAATGTCCGAGCTGTCGGTTGCGCCGCTGACGATGGTGGTCGTATAGACCTCGACCTTCGGCAATTGCCGGGTCAGCAACTCAGCGGTGGCCGTTTCGCGCACGCGCAGCATGAACAGGTTGTTGAAGTTGCTGATCACCTGACCGGCCTTCGCCCGGTTGCCGATGCGGGCTTCGATGTCCGAGAGGGTCTGCGTGTACGCGGTGACTTGCAGGCCAGCGCCGCCGCCCTTGTTGATCAGCGGAATGAACTCGTCGCCCATCAACTCGTTGAACTCATCGGCATGGACGTTGATCGGCACGCGCGAGCCTGCCGATGCGCCCGGCAGGCCGTCGTCGATCCCGTGCTTGTAGATGTGGCCAGCGACCGAAACCAGGTCGGAGAACATGGAATTGCCGACTGCGGCGGCGACCTCGGCATCGGATAGCGCATCCAGGCCGACATAGACCACGGCGCGCTTTCGGATGACCTGCATCCAATCGAAGATCGGACGCGGGTCGGCCAGGTCGGAGTAGTTCGGGGCCAGAAGCTGGGCGATCTTGCCGCTGGTGAGCTTCTCCAGCAGCGGCAGCAGCGATGCGACGATCTTGTCGAAGTAGGTCTTGTCGTAGCGCACCGCCGAGCGCAGGCCGTCGAGCACCGGATCGTAGTTGCGAGCCTGCGAGAGGTACTGTTCCAGCGCCACCACGCGCTTTTCGCGCCCGATCATGTTGCGCGGGATGTTCTTCTCGTTGAGCTTGGCCTCGATCTGGACGATCACCTCCCAGGCCTTGGGCTCGGTCTTGGCGAAGTAATGCTGGGCGTACTCGATGAACAGCGCGTCGATGTTGATCACATGGCGTTGGATCAGCATGTAGTCCGGGCGCTGCCCCAGTTCCACCAGGGCGCGGGCGATGATGTTGACGAAGCGCCACGCAAATTCGCGAAATGCCGCGCTGTTGCCTTCCCCGGAGAGCTGCCCTGCAACACGGGTGGCCACCTCGCTGATGCGCCCAAAGCGGCCCACGGCGTTGTAGCGCGCAGAAATGTCCGGCCAGCCCAAATGGAAGACATAGAACTCGCCCTCGCGGCCCGCACGCTTGGCCTCGACGTACACCCGCTTCAAAAGATCGGCGTCGCCCTTGGGGTCGATGACGATGACGACCTCGTGCTCGCCGTCGGCGTTCTTGCGCCGGATGTCCTGGGTCACGAACAACTCGGCCAACCGCGTCTTGCCCACGCGCGTGGTGCCCAGTACCAGCGAATGCCCGACGCGCTCACCCAGCGGTAGGCTGACGTCCACCTCATCGGGTTCGATGCCGTGCAGGCGCGGCAGGCCGCCCACAGGCGGCAGCGGGCGCACCGGGTTGAAAGGCACGTCCCAGCCCGTGAGTGCAGGCAGCCGAGACAGCGGGAACGGCGCGAGCTCCAGCCGTTCCTCCAGCCTGCGCGCCAGCCGGTAGGCCGGCGTTGGCTCGACGTAGCGGCGAAACTCCGGTCGGTACGTCTGCATCAGCCGATGGGTGTGTTTCTGCTCCCACAGAAACCCGCGGCCCACGAACAGACGCTGCTGGCTGACCGGCACGTCCTTGCTGGTCATCACATAGCGCGGCAAGCGGCGAATGTTGCGCCGGTAGCGCAGGATGACGCGGGCATCGCGGTAGCGGATGGCACCGTAGGCGCAGAACGCCAGCGCACTGCCGACGCCCATGGCGGGGCTCAGCGCGAGCGACCACGGGGCCACCAGGGACAGAAACGCGGCGCCTGCACACGCCGCGACGGTATAGAACTCCACCGCTGGGCGCAGCAAAACCTCGACTGGCTGTTTCCCCGACATGGCTTCATTGCTCGATGCCGGTGGCTGTGATCAGCACCGGGTAATGCCGCAGACCCAGGCGCTCGGCCAGGTCGTCACCGGCCACAGGCGCGAGGGGAACGCCCGGCACCAGGGCGCGCAGCCGTGCCAGACCCTGCACGGTCTCGACGTTAACCACCAGGCCCACCGCGCCGCGCTCGCGCAGCGATGTTGCCTGGCTGCGCATCCAGGCGTGGGACGCCTCGTCGTCGCCGACGACCACGAAAGGCCGCAGGCCCGGTGCCTCGATCACCCGCCGCGCGACGTTGCCAGGCGTGAGCTTGGCACTGCGCACCGGCAACATCGCGGCCTCGTCCATGAGCGTGGCGGGCACCGGGAGCATCGGGATGGGCGGTCGGGCCGGAGCATTGGCGCGCGGCTGAAGGTTCAGAGCCTCGTAGTACGGCAGCGCCGACGTGCCGCCACGGTCTTCGACCACGATCAGCGGCTCGCCGGCACGCGAGGCCAGCGGCAGAGCCGCCAGCAGCACGAGCAAGCCCTTCAGTGTGAGATGGGTCAAATGGGATGTTTTCATGGGATGCTCTCCTGGCGTGCGGCGAAGGCCGCAGCGGTTGGGCGCGTGCCCTGCACGCGGGCAAGGTGGCGCGACACGCTGCGCCGATAGCGGGCGGCAGGTTCTCCGCCCGCAGGACGGTGATAGCGACCGATTGCCAGTAACCAGTCCTCGCCAGTGACGTGCTGCTCCTTCAGGATTTCAGCGGCGATGGCGAGGTTGCGGTATGGGTCGAGCAGGTCACACGCGCTGACATAGCGTTGTTGGTGGTAGCCGAGGTTGATCTGCCCGAGACCCGCGTCGATGCGCGTGTGCGACGTGGAGCGCATCGCCTGCTGCAATCCGGCGCAGGCGTCGGCACGGGTGGCGAAGCGGTGCGACTGGCCGGCGACGTTGAGCGACCACGGCCACGGGACGATGCGCCCGTTGCGCCGGATGCCGCTCTCCTGCAAGGCCACCGCGTAGAGCACCGTCGAGGGAATGCCCGCGAGCTGTGCGGCAAGCTGGTAAGCCGGTGGCGGAATCTCCTGGGCATGGGCGGCGCAGGCGCACAGGCCCGCCGCGATCGCCAGTGCGCGCAAGCACTGCGAAACGGAGGTGGCCGCTACGGCTGGCGCTGCCATTGACCGTTCACCTCGCGCACGACCGCAGGAAGGTCTCCGGGCAAGCTCAGCGACAGCCACCGCCCGCCATCATGGTTGAGCGTGATGCCACCGCTGCGCACGCGCACCGGATCGACGTTCGCACGCTTGGCCCAGTCGCGAATACGTGTGTCGTCCTGGCGGCTGCCAACCATGTACAGGTCGAACTCGGTGCCGGAGGATTGCAGGCGCTGCACGAGCTGCCCGCAGACCGCGCAGCCGTCCTTGACGAACACCGCCGTGCGACCGGAGCCGCGTTCGGCACCCGCGTTGGGCTTGTCGTCAGGCAGGTTCACTCGCTGCATGCCGGGATTCAGGCGCTGCCAGGCCTCGTCGTAGGCACGCTGGTAGGCGAGCAGCTTCTCGACGCGGCGCGCTTCGACCTGCACCTGCAGCTCTGCGTAACGGCGCCGTTCCTCGTCGGTGCGCGCCTCGATGCCCAGGGCGGACAGCGGGTCCAGGTTGGGCGAGTAGATGCCCAACGGCCCGTCCATCAGTTCGCGATAGCGCGCCCACTCCTGCGGTTGCAGGCCCCAGTAGCTTGCCACCCGGTCGTCCAGGATGCGGGCGACAAGGAGGCGCTCCTGGCTCTGCGCATTGCGGGCGGAGGCCGTGGCCGGCTGCTGCGCCCAGGCGGGCAACTGGGCAGACGCGAGCAGGAGCGCGGAAAGGATGATCGACGGTTTCATGTCGTGCGCTCCGCTCAAGGAATCGCCATGCGACGGGTCTGGTCGCCGGCCTGGAACACCGCGGTGTTGCCCTCGACTGCCTGCAAGCGCCACGGGCCGACGGCATCGCCGGGAAGCAGCACTTGAAGCTGGTCGGGCGTGAAGTTCCCGTTGTTCGGCGCGACGGACAGGCTGCGCTGGCCGGCGCGAAGTTCGGCGCCGACGATGCGGAACGGCAGTGGCGGCGGTTCCGGCTTGGCGGTGGGCCTGGTCGGTACGCGCGGCTGGGCGGACGCTGCGGCACGCGCAACAGTCTGGCGTGTCTTGATTTGCTCGACTTCGGTGCGCAGCGCCTGAAGGTCTTCGGCAGCGGCATAGCCGCTCAGCGCTTTTTCGACCTGAGCAGCGCGTGCTTCCAGGAGTTCGCGGGTGTCTTTGAGGTCTGCCGCCGTTGCGACGGCTGGACGCTGCTGGATGGCATCAATGGTCTCGGCCAGGCCCATCGCCTGCGCTTCGAGACGTTGCAGGCGGGTATCAAGCTGATTCTGGTCGGTCTGGTCGTTCACCGCCTGGTAGCCGAGAGCGACGAAGACGCTGAGGCTGATCAGCCAGAGCCACATCAGGCTCTGCACCACCACGGCGGTGATCGGGCGACGGGGAGACTGCGCGGCATTCATGGCTGGCCTCCCGAACCCGAAGGCATCAGCGGAAACGTCTGCACCGCCTCGGCAACAGGCGGCTCGTGTGCGTGCTCGGCGGTCGCACTGCCTCCAGGCTGCTCAAAGCAAATCTGCCGTGCCCGTTCATCCGCATGCAGTTCCCAGGCCGGGCCGGCCAGGGTGAGCAGCGCATCGCGCAAGGTCATGGGGCCAAGATGCCGGTGCGCCGCCGGCAGCGGCAGCGCATACAACTCGGTCACGGCGCTGGGCGTCTCGCAAAGCTGGTAGCCACTGCGTTTGAGCACATGCCGCAGCCCATCGCCCACCGTGGCGCGGGCATCCTCGGGCATGGACACGTCGATGGTCTGCAACAGCAAGTCACGCTGCGCCGCCGTGGGTGCCAGCTCGACCAGCGTGTAGCGGCCATAGCGCACGACGGGAATGAACTCGGGTGCCTCGGGTTCGGGAGCGGAGGAGACGTCTTCTATGGCGTCTGGCACCAGCGGCGCGGTGGTGGTCGCGCAGCCGCTGGCCAGCGCTGCGGCCAGGAGACCAGCGCCGACCAGACGCCGGGATACATGGGTTGCGGGCATGGCATCGGCTCTTCTGTTGCGATGCCGATACCTTGGCGGCACGGTGCCGCACGGTCAGCCAGGAATGCGAACTGGGTGGTGCCCGGTTTTCTGCCTTGGGCAAGTGCTGGGCCTTCACGGGAACCCTTTGGAATGAGAGAAAAACGCAGCCCCGCCCACGAAGAACGCGGACGGGGCTGCAAGGTGGGACGAACAGAAAGTCGGCGGCGCTAGGCCGGCGATGGCGTGGGGTTCAGGCGGTGACCAACTGCCGGGCCAGTGCGACCTCGACGGAATCACCGTCCTGGTTCAGAACATCCAGCCCCGATTCGGGCACATCGCCCGAGGTGGACTGCGAGACCATGATCTTCTTGGCCATCAGTTCCAGGCAGGTCATCTGCGAGGAGCCGGCGTAGCCGAGGTAGATCACGCGCACGGGCTGTTTCTGCCCGATGCGCCAGGAGCGGCGTGCTGCCTGTTGGAGCGAGTACACGTTGTAGCCACTTTGCATGAACACAATCGTTGGAAAATCCAACAGATCAAGGCCCGTTTTGACCAACTCCGGGTTCGTGACAAGCACATCAATGCCACGATCCAGTTGCTCGGCGATCCAGTCCTCGCGGCGGCTGGCATCCACGCTTGCGCGCAGTACCGCTACCTTGAAACCTTCTTGCTCCAGCAGCCCCTTCAGGCGCGACGTGGTGTCGCGCGTGCCGGTATAGACCGTGTAGGCCAGAACCTTGCGCCCCTGTGCCTTCTCTGCCTTGCAGATGTCGATCAGTTCACGCTCTTTGGGGCTGATCTCGAACTCATTGAACTGAGCCGGGACGAACGCCAAGGTGTTGCGCGTGCGCGGATGCACTACGGTCTCCGACCGGAAGCAGCAATCCGGCCAGGCCAGCAGCACGTTGAGCACCACACCCAGCAAGGTCGTGTCGCGTCGCGCCAGAGCCTGTTTCAGCTCCGCGGTCAGCCGACCCGCCAGATCGCGATAGGCCGCGGCTTGTGCCACGTCCATCTGGACTTCACGAAACTCCTCGTCATACGGCGGCAGAACGTTGCCGCCAATGTCCTTGAGTTTGAGGAAGATGGTGAACGGCAGGATGCAGCGCAAGACGCCTTTCGGCCCGAAGCCGGGAGCCTTGACCGTGCGCACCGATACCTTGGTGCCCTTGGCCGTCTTGTGCGCCGTGCCGGCGCTCTCGGAGTAGATGTCCTTGAGGACACCGTGATCGCGCATGAACGCCATCGCAGCCGAGGTCATGCTGCCGCTCGTGGTCGGGCGGTAGCCGTCTTCGATCATCCGTCCTGGCAGCGCCCGGAACAGCAGGTAGAACAGATCATCGCCATAGCCGCCCATCAGCGTACCGGTCAGCAGCAAGGTCTTGCGAGCCTTCGCCGCCAGCACGCCCATGGCCTGGCCTTGGGCACTGCCGCCGTTCTTGTACTCGTGCGCCTCGTCGGCGATGAGCAGGTCGAACGTGCCTTGCGGTAGGTAGCGTTTGATGAACTCGGACGGTTGGTAGCCGCCTTCGCCAAAGCCAAACTCCATGTTGGCCATCGCACGTTCCATGCGCGTGGCCTGACGGTCGGAAAACACCAGCTCGCCGTTGCCATCCATGAGGTTGATGAACTCATGGATGTTGTCGCCCAGCATCGAGGCCAGAAAGCCGTCACCAAACTTCTGCATCAGCTTCTGCGCGGTAACTTCCCCGATGGTGGGGATGCGCTTCAAGGCTTTGAGGACGACCGAAGACTGGTCACTGCCGGACAGACTACGCGGGCGGATCAGCGTCCACAGGGGCGCAGCGCAGTGGCTGCACTTCCTGCGGGACTCTTCGGCTTGGAGCGCGACCGGGTTGGCCGGCTCGCCGTCGAGGTCGGTGATGAGCGTGCCGCAGTCCGGGCAGGCCGCCACGTCGCCGTGGCGGGTGCGTCGCTGGGTGAAGACCGGCTTCCAATGGAACCCCATCCGCATCCTGACGCGCCCCAGGATGAAAAATTCCTGGCCTGTGGGCGGCACACCCAACTGCTCGCGCAGCTTGATGAGCTTGACCAGCGTATCCGGGCCATTGAGCACCCAGACCTTGGCGCCGGCCACCGTCTCCTGGATCTCGCGCCGCCACTTGTAGACCAAGTGGGGAGGCGAAAGCACCAGGGTACGGCGGTAGCCTTCGGCGTTGAGCACGGCGGCCGTGGCGATGCCGACAGTCGTCTTGCCGCAACCCATTTCGCCATTGACGATCGCAGCGCGTTCGCCTTGATCGACCAACAGCTCGGCGGCGGCATGGACAACGTCGGCCTGGGCCTGGAACAACTTGCGCTTGAGGCTGGCAACAACGAGTTGTCGCTGCGCCTGTGCTTGACCGGCATAGACCGGCGGGTTGGCGCGGTTGAGAGAGTCGAGCAGTTCGTCGCCGAACTCGCCGACAAAATCCTGAAGGCTCAGTGTGAGAGGGTTGGATTCCGCTTCAAGCAGTTCGCCCTGTACGGGCTCTGCATCGTTAGCGGTGGTGTCGAGATCAACGGACATGGTGGTGCTCCAAAGAAAAATGGGACATGCACCACCCCAGCGGGGCGATGACATGCCCCGTGGTGGGAAGCGAGACGGCGAACCGTCGGTGGTTGGACAGTGCAGGCGCTCGTGGCCTGCGGTGACAACTCGCGGTCAGTACTCGGACGGCAGCACGATGCGGGTCGCGCTGCGATCTGCTTCGGTGAAGATGCGGATGCTCAGGTCACGGGTGACGACGTAAAACGAATCGAGGCGTTCGCCGGACTCCAACGCAGCGTTGTTCTGCTGCCATTGGTAGTCTGCGACGTCGCCCCAGTCGCCACGCATGTGGCGTTCGAAAAGCGGCATGGGATCGAGCCGGCCTTCGTTCATCAGGCGTTCGACGCCTTCGCTGAACTCCAGTGCACCGATCTCGAACAGCCGTTTGCGCCGGTGCTTGTCATGTTGGTTGGAGGTCATGTGGCTTCCTTCTGAGTGAAGGGGCCACGGCACCCTTGCGGGGTGTCGGTGGCCCCGCGTTGGAGAAGATCAGTACTCGCTGGGCAACAGCAGCGTGGTGACGCTGCGATCCCATTCGGTGATGATCCAGAGCTTCAGACCGGGTGCGACCTGGTAGGAAGAAAACAGACGATCCTCACCGGACTTCAGCGCGGCATCGTTCTGCCGCTTGTCGCTGTCGTCGAGGTCGCCCCAGTCGCCGCCGAGGTGGCGGCGCAGATACGGAATCGGGTTGAATTGACCCTGTTGGACCAGTGCGTCAACGCCGCAGGTCATGACCACCTGGCCGGGCGCGAAGCGCCGGCTCGGTGTCTGGCTGATGGAAAGTGCTTGGGCTGCCATGGAAGGCTCCTTGAGATGGAGGGGCCACGGCACCCCATCGGGGCGACTGGACCCCGGTGGGTGGAAAGAATCGACGGCGAACCGTCGGCGGTGGAAAAACGATCAGCGGATGGTCAACACCTCGCCCCGTGTCGGAGAGCCAGGCGTCATGTCCCACGCGCGGATGACGGGAACGAACTTGTCGGTGAGGATGCGCGTCTCGGCAATCGAGCCGTCTTCGCGTTCGGTGAATTCCCGCTGGAGCGTCTTGTCCTTGTGGGTGTCACCTTTGACGACGAGCACGCGCCCCGTCTTGGATTGCACGACTCCCGAGATCGCGCCTGCGGCCAGAGCCAGGGCGAGATGCCAGTGGGACAAGGCCCGCGCCGGTGGACGCAGCGTCTGCTGCGCAGACCCCAACTGCGTATCCCGCGACGGCCAGAGGCCTTGCAGCCTGCCAACCTCATCGGCGAACTGCTCCGGCTCCATCGTCACGCGGAAGAAATGCCCCGGCTCCGCCGGGCTGGCGGGGACGATGTACGGCAGGAACGGCCATTCGCTCGGCAGCTCCTCGGCTTCGACTTCGCCAAGCCCAACCTGCAGCAGCAGATTGCGCACGGCCTTGATGCCATCGGGCGTCTGCTCGCGCTGGCGCACCCGGCGTCCGAAGATCACCACCTGCTTGAACTGCGTTTCCACCGCTCGGTAGATCCGCAGGTCTGTGTAGTGGCGCGTCAGCCAGCCGACCAGCTCCGCGTCGAGCACGTAGCCGGGGACAATGAAGACCAGCACGCCGCCGTACTGCAGCAGGGGCAGCGTGCGCTGGTAGAACAGCTTTTCGAGGCGGGCACGGCCCTGACCCTGATAGCCAATGTTGCCGTTGACGTCCTTGGACAGGTCGCCATACGGCGGATCGAGCCAGAGCAGCCCAAAGGACTGTTTGGAGATCATCGTATCCATCAGGTCCGCGTGCAGGCAGTGATCGACCAGGCTGCGGGCATGGCGCGCCCGCTCTGCGTCGAACTCGACGGCGAACGCCCTGGCCTGCTCGCGCCCGAGGGCATGAGCCGCTTCGGCGATTGCCACGCCTTCGCCGGCACAGGGGTCGAGGATGCACATCGGCCCATTGGATTCAGGCGCACTGGGCATCAGTGCATTGAGGGCTCTTTCGAGCGTCGGTTCGTCGGTCGGGAAGTACCCGTTCTTCACAAAGTTGCGGGCGAGCCGCGGGAACATGAGCGCCATGGAAGTCTCCTGGTTGGCGGGATGAATGGCGCAGGCGGGCCTTGGCGTGCCTGCGCAGGTGGTTCAAGCCGCTGCCGTTTCCGGCGTCCAAATCTTGGCCGGGTATGGGTAGGCGGTGAGCACGTCACTGCGGATCAGCGAGCCGAGCGCCTGGGTCAGCGCCGGCACGTCGATGGCGAGCTGATGGCCCACCAAAGGCCCGAGGGCGAATGGCAGGCGGGTCAGCATCTCGTGGCTTTGCAGCAGTTCCAGCACGGTTTCGCGCCAGTGGTCGAGCAATGGCAGTGGGCAGGTGTCCTGCACCAATGTCCACAGGCGGTCAAGCCGGTGGTCGCTATCGCGGGGCAGCAATGCCAGTGCGCTGGCGTTGGCTTTGTCGGGCTTGACGCAGCGCCGATCGAACAGCCACACGTTGGACAGCGAACCGAACAGCGTTCGCCGGTAGGCGCGGGTCATGCGCTTTTCCAGGCGATCGACGTTGCCGACGAACACCGGGACGCTGCCGCCCTGGTCGGTGATGACGTGGAACTGCTCCAGCCCCTGTTCGTCGCGCCCGAGGGTCAGGCGAGCCAGGAACTGCTGGGCGGCGGTGTCTCGCGCCCAGATCGACAGAAAGATCAGGTTGCCCTGGTCATCGCCGACGCAAGCGTCGGCCATCACGTCCGGGCATTCGTCGATGCGGTACAGCGTGGTGGAAGAAGTGTTTGCGGGCATGGTGGTGTCCTCGGATGAACGGGAACAGCACCGCCCGCAGGGGGCAAGTGCTGCCCTTGGGGTGGAAGGAAAAACGCCCTGGTTCAGACCGTCAGCGTCGCATCTGGAGCGGTGGTCGCCTTGGATGTGCGCCGCCGTGCGTGGTAGGCGCGAACGCCTGCACGCCATTCGGCGGACTGCTCCGGTGCGAGGTCCAGATAGGACAGCGGGCACGAGTAGTAGTACGGGTGCATGGATTCGTCCAGCGGCTTGTAGCCCCACTGGCCGCCGCTGCGTTCCAGAAGATCGCAGCGGATGGTGCACAGGGATTGGCCCGGTGTGAGATCACGGTGTACGCCTTCGGCCTTGGCTGTGACTTGCGCAACGGACCAGAGGACGTTGCCACGCAGCGCGTGGGCGATGACCTTGACGCTGGCGTGCTCGGTCTCTTGCGGTGCGATCAGCTCCGCGATCAGTTCAGACCGCGATTGGGGTGAGAAATACCAGCCCATGAGAGGCCTCCTGGAAAAATTGAGCCAGAAGCCTCCCCGGTGGGGAAGACCCCCGGCGGGTGGATGAACACGGCAGATGCGGTGGCCAGTACTACGCAGGTTGCAGTTCGGCCTGGCGGCTCCACTCCTGCGTCTTGAAGTCCAGCGTGTAGCCCAGTTCGCCAAGGCGGGCGATCTGCGTGCGCAGGGTGCGGCGGTCGATGGTCGAATCCAGTTTCACGGACTCGCCCAGCGGCCAAAGCAAGCTGAACAGCGCGACGTCGCCATCTTCGGTACTGCCGGGAGCAGTTGCCGCAGCGGGCGTCGGCGCATCCACGCCGAAGGGCGTGGTATCGACCAGCGGGTCCGTGGATGCCTGCACGGGTGCGGGCTTGGCGGGCTTGGAGGTTTTGGTGGGCTTGGCCGGTGTTGCCGGCGTTACTGCAGGCTGTGCGCCCAACTCTTCATCAAGTGGATCGAGGTCCTGGGTGGCGAAGCTGCGTGCCTCGTCACGGCTCAGTTTGTCGATGTCGTAGAGCGTCATTCCGTCCAGGCTGGCACGGATCTCGAAGCGCATGCCGCCACCGACCGGGTAGGACTTCGGGAAGATGTACCTGATGATGAACTCCCCGTCGTACTTGCCTTCGGGGTATTGCTCCAGCTCCGGGTCCTTGACCTCGAACGTACCGAGGTGCGTGGCGAGGCGTCCGACCGTGAAGGGGCCGTTCTTGCCGCGGATGGTACGCAGCGTGAGCTGGCCGGGGACGACGATGGGCGAAACCGATCTCTCGGATGCCGATGTGGCTGCCATGATGGTTCTCCTTAGCGATTGGGAAAACGACAAGGCCCGCGAGGGCCTTGCCGATCAGAACGAAGCAGCCAATGCCGGCTCCTGCTCCTCGACTTCACCTTCGGGCTCGCGCTCGGCGGGCTCGGCAGGCTGATCGGCAGCGGTGTCGGCGTCCTCGGCTTCGGGCGCGGGAGCGTCCTGGGCCGGCGGCGTATCGGCTTGCGCGGGGCTCGTCGGATAGACCTTGGTGCCGTCGATCTTGATCAGGCTAATGTGGATCAGTGTCGATTCCAGGCTTGCGGCCGGTTCTCCGGCACGCTCACCCTTGGTGCGGATGTACGGATCGATCTTCATGTCGTTGAGACGGAAGGCGATCAGCACCTTGCAGTCCCCTTCGATGGCCTGCACGCACCGGCGAACCAGATGCTCGGCTTCAGGGGTGGTGACGATGGTGTCGAAGTACCGATACTCCGGTTCATCGACAGGCCCGGCCAGAGCGGCGACGGTGCAAGAGAGGAACGGGTCGCCATCTTTGGGCGTGACGTCCTTCGGACGGCTGAGGTAGCCGATGCCGCGGGTGACCAGCTCGTGCTGCCTAATCGAAGCCAGTTCGGCCCGGTCAAGCGGCTCGGCCTTGAGCAGTCGCGCCTTGAGGGACGCGGCGGCTTGGCCTTTCTGCTCACCCTTGTCGCGGATGTACGCATCGCCCCACAGGTCGCCGAGGCGAAAGCGCACCAGTGGGCGCTGCTTGGGATCGTCAACGCCGATGTAGCGCTCGACCAGCTTCTTGGCCTCGGCACCCGAGACCTTGACGTCGAAATAGCGATAGCTGGGGTCCTTTGCGGAACCGACCAACGCGGCGATGGTGCATGCCAGGAAAGGCTGCGCACGGCGGCCGCCCCGAACAGGCACTTCACGGACACGCTGGATGTAACCGATGCCCGAGGTGTGGAGGTCGAAATACGATTTCTCGTTGGGCGTGGTGCTCATGGTGAATCTCCATAGGGATGAAGCGGAGACACACCGGCCCCACGCTGCGGGGAAAGGTGCGTAACCCCGCGATGGGTTGATAAGGCGAAAGCATCCACCACCAGAGACTGGTGGCCGCTCGCGGATGGATGCGGTGCGAGCTGGCTCGGTCACGCAGTGGGAACTGCGCCGCAACCTCGAAGACCGATGGTTGCCTGGCATGTCGCTGACAACGTCAGCAGGCATGGGCTCAGCATGGCCGGGCCTCGCGCGCGAGACAGCCATCAATCGGCATTCGGGCGATTCCCTTTGATGAAATCTCACACGGCAGAAAAAAGGCCCTCCTTCCGAATGGAGGGAGAGCCTGTGGGGGGCATGTCGCCTGGTTCTTTTCGTGGTGTTACGCCGGTACAGCGCGGCGCCGTCGGGACGTCTCCGCGCCGATCACGCTCACATCGATCAGACGCCAGCGCCCGTCGTCGATGAGCCGCTCCAGCACTTCGCCGAGCATGTCGAAATACACCTCGTCGTGCCGATCGACCAACTCGCCGTCGCGGCACAGCTCCACCGCATAGGTATCGCTGCCGCGCTGGTAGAGGATCGTCACCCGACCGTCGAACTTCGCGGTCGAAACCGTGAAACTGATCGCCGGAGGCGTTTCGATGATCTTGGCCGGCTTCGGATCGACCCAGGTGAAGTCGTGGGCGCCCGCATCGACCAGCATGTGGGTGATGCGCCGGAACCCGTCGGGCGCCGACATTTCCTCCAACTGCTCGATGAGCTGACCCAGTTCCATACACTGCGGCTCGGGAATGGGCAGCTTGGCCGGCGCGGAGCCGAGGATGTGTGTCTTGACGGTGTAGGGAGTGCCGTCGGACATCATCTCGGTGCGCTCTTCTGGCGTGTCCGCACGCAGACCGTCGAAACGACGACGGGCATAGGGTTGGACATGCACCTTGGTGCCCTCGCTGGGAATGCTGGTCACCAGGTTGGGATCGAGTACCGCGAACTCGCTGGGCTTGAGCTTGACGACGATGGCGTCCTCGCTGGCTGCGACCACCTTGCCGTCGAAGGGCTGGGGATCGATGACAAAGCCCAGTGTCGAGGACTGTGGCTGATCATCGAACACGCGGTACTTGAACGACCGCACGTTGCGGGGCACATGGCCTGCGACCAGCGAAGGCATCAGGGTCTTGATAAGAGAGCGATCCATGTGAATCTCCTTGAGGAAGAACAAGGGATTCCCCGCCCGCAAGGGAGAGATCCCTTGTGGGTGGATGGGCGCGATGCGTCCGTAGGAAGAAACAACCAGCACGGTTTCCCGCGCTTGCAGCCTTGAAGGTCTTGGCTGCCTGGGCATGTGTCGGCAACGCCGACGAACATGGGGTAAGGATGGCCCTGGAGTGAGCGGCCTGCGCTCAGGAAACCGCACCGCGCCGCACCCGCTTTCCTGCGCCGCGCCAAGAAAAGGCCCCTCGAAAGGGGCTGGGTGGTCAGGCTTGGTACACGAAGTAGTGTTCGCGCTGACGTGGAAAGAACACATGCTTCCATGTGTCGCCGCCGGTGTTGCCACCGTCGAAGACGACCATTTCGTAGGCATCAATGTCGGTGTCTGCCAGATCGGCGCTGGCGATATGGCGCATGTGCAGCATGCCGCTCAAGCGCTCGAATACCAGGATCTGGCCGATGGCGTCGTCCTGGCTCATGGCGTTGACGCAGGCTCCAAGCTGATGCTCGAAGTCGCGTGCGGGCGAGATGAGGTCGGGGAACATAAAGTGCTCCTATGAAATAGGACCAGCCTGGCTCCCAGAAAGGAGACAGGCTGGCATGGAGGGCAAAGAGGAAGGTGGGCGCGTGGTGTGTTTGCTAGGACTCGGCCAGCGGCAGGCCCAGCAACACGGGCGCGTCAGCGTCGAGGATGAGGATGCGCACATCGGCCTGGCCAGCCAGTTCCAGGATGTTCGCCAGGTCGTCGGGCATGCCCTTGCTGCGGTGCTCCTGCCGAAGCTGCTCGGCGGTGATGCCATCGGCGTACTCCAGGTTCTTGTCCGTCCAGGGCGTGGAGATCAGCTTGACGCCGATCGCCGGGCTGTACGGAACCCGAAAGGCGATGAACAAAAAGGCCTCCGGCGTGGCAAGGTCCGCCAGATTGGCGAGGTACTGGCCGGTTTCCGGGCTGATGTGCGCGCTGCTGATCTCCCAGCATCGGCTGTAGTAGCCGGTCTCGAAACTCAGGCGCTGCACAACTTCCCGCGCGGCTTCGACCGAATAGCTGTCACCGACGTGGATCAGGCGGCCGTCGAAGTCCTCGCCATGAATGGCATAGACCACGGCACCGATCACGCCTTCGCCGTTAACGCCTTCATCGGCATCGCATTCGGCCAGTGCTTCGGCACTCACAGGTTCAGAGCCGTTCGTGACCACCGCAAAATCGCTGGTGACGATGCAGGACGATGAAATCAATTCCTCGTCGGACAGGTGTTGTTGGCTCGGGTGGATGTTTCGCCAGACATGCGGAATTCCGTCCTCGTAGCTGATGGACAGCGTGCGGACGATCTTCAAATTCCAGTAGCCACGGAGAAAGGGATTGGGATTCTGGGACATGGGAACTCTCCAGATTGAATAATGGAGCCAATTCCCGCCACCGGGAATTGGACCCGGTGGGTTGAAAGGGGAAAATGCGTCAGTCGGCGCTGATCGTTGGCTTTGATTCAGCCGCTTTACGCTGGGCAACGGAAAGGAAATCGAGGGACATGGCTGTGTGGGCGCATGTCCCTCGTGGGGAACGAAAAGACGGGGGTGTGCCGGAAACGGGCTCACCAGCCGCTGTAGTTCAGCATCAAGTCGGCAATGACCTTGCGGCGTTCCAAGTCGAGACCGTCGAAGTCCGACAGCCCGTGGAAATGGCAGCGTTTGAGCATGGCACCGCCCTCGTGCGCGTTGTAGAAGCTGACCATGGCGGACAGAAACATGCGTTGCCCGCTGCTCAGGACACCGAGGGCATCGTTGAGCCGCAGCATGTTGGGACGCAGATCCCACTTGCTTTTGGCCTGGTTCAGGCCGTCACGGGTGCCGTCGCCGAACCATTCGGGGCCAGCGATCTCGGCACCACGCTTCCATGCCTCGAAGAAGGCTTGGGGCGCGGCAGCGAAATGCTGCTCTTCCCGCATGATCTGATCGACGACTTCCTGCGGCAGCAGTTGATTCATGGCGTGATTCCTCCAGTTGGATCAGGGAATGGCGAGCTGGGACCAGCCGCCTCTTTCGAGGGCACGTTGAGCCGCCGCATGGCTGCGGAAGTACTCGTGCGATTCCCGCGAAACGGGACCTTCGGTATCGCGCGTGCCGATGTAGTGGCCGGCGGCGCTTTGCAGGACTTCGAGCGGCAGGAACTTGCCGCAATAGGTCAAGGCCAACTGGCCGAAAGAGGCTTTGTGGGACATGGGTAGGCTCCTTGGAAAAGCGGGGCCTTGTCCCTCACGGGATGGCAGCTCCCGCACGCGGTGGATAAAAAGCATCGGCGTCACGGGGACGCGTGTCCGCAGACTTGATGCGATACGGACTGGCGGGTTACGCGGGAAGAACCCACGGCAGCCTGGAACCCATGGCTGCTGGCATGTGCTGACGAATCAGCGAACATGCGGGCAGCTTCGTCCGGGGGCCGCGCTGCGTCAGTTGGAAAACGACATTCGGCCCAGCCCGGATTGATGGGCGCAGAGACAGAAAACCCGCATCGAGTGCGGGCTGTCAGGGGGGGCGTGGGTGCGTTGGCTCACTCGGTCGTGTCGCCCAGGACATGCTGCTTCCACAGGGCGAATGCCTCGTCCTGTCCCAGTTCGGCCAGGACCACAATGGGTTGCGCCTGCCGCGCACGCAGCGAAGCGAAATACGCCTTACGGTCGGCGATGGCCTTGAGATTGATGCCATCGATGAACAGCAGTTTGCCGCCCTTGATGAACAGCACCTTGTTGCCAAGGTCGCGCTCGAACGCGGCTCGTACTTTCTCCGGTTGTTGCATGCGTCGGTTTCCTGTTGCTGTGGCCGGCCGTTGGCTCGGAACGTTGATCGGCGAGATGAAGATGCCGAAGGCTCGCTGACCTTCGGCTCGGGAGGAAATAACCACCCGTGGGCTGTTGCAGGCCCGGTCGTCGCTAGAACCGTCTGCTCATCAGCAATCACACCCGGCCCATGTCGTGGCTGGGGCCGGCATCGTCTGGCGCACATCCGCGCACAAAGGGAGCCCGTTTTTGCGCCGGTGGGCACCGGCACCGAATACCGCTGACCACAAAGGGTCTCCGGGTGGCTCGCGCTGCCTGGTAAGCCATCGGGGGACCCTTCGCAGTGGGCGGGAGAAACACAGACCAGCAGAACACGCGGGAGACGGTTCGCGGAAAAGCTACCTTCAGGTCCCGCAGCCGGGGACGGCTGGGCGGGACGCGCACACGGACAAGAAGGTGTTGCGCGCTGGGCGACCCGCAGGGGCGTGCGGGACACGGGCCACGCCTTTGAAACAGGGCGCGGCCCACGGGAAACGGAGTCAGTCAGGCGCCTTTGCGGCCGCTGCTACGCGAGCGCGAAGCGCCACGCTTGGGCGTACCGGATTCGACCGGCAGCGTGCCTTTGCAGTCGGGGTAGCGACTGCACGACCAGAATGGGCCGCTCTTGCCGGTGCGCTGGCGCGTCGCTGCGCCGCACTGCGGACATGCTGGCCCATGGGGAAGCTTGATGGACAGGGACATGCTGCCGTACTGCGCGATCAACTGCGAAATCCAGGCGGCCTGCTTGCTGAGGAATACGTCCAGGGTGAGCTGTCCCGCCTCGATCATGTCGAGCGCCTGCTCCCACACTGCCGTCGTGCCGGGGTCTGCAATCGCTGCGGGCACGGCGTCGATCAGCGTGAACGCCGCATCCGATGCGCGAATGGAGCGCCCCTTCTTCACGATGTAGCCACGGGCGATCAGCACGCTGATGATGTTGGCCCGCGTCGCCTCGGTGCCGATGCCCGTCGTGTCTTTGAGCTTCTGCTTCAGGCGCGGGTCGGTCACGAAGCGCGCAATGCCCTTCATCGACTTGACCAGTTCGCCCTGGGTGTAGGGCTTGGGCGGCATCGTCTTGAGCGCCTTGATCTCGACCTCAGCCACCTGGCACGCCAGGCCCCCACGCAGCGGGGGCAGCACCTGGCTGCGTGCCGCGTCGTCGCCGTCCTCATCCGCTTGCGGTTCGGCCAGCACCAGACGCCAGCCTTTGACGACCACCTGTTTACCGGTGGCCACCAGCATCTGCTGGCCGCAGGAAAACTCAGCCACGGTACGGTCGAACTCGTGGTGCGGGAGGAACTGCGCCAGGTAATGCGCCCGGATCAGCCGGTACACCGCCAGTTCCTTCTCGCTCAGAGGAGAGAGGTTCGCGGGTTCGAGCGTCGGAATGATGCCGTGGTGCGCCGTGACCTTGCCGTCGTTCCATGCACGCGAACGCTGGGAGCGGTCGAGCTGGCTCATGATCGGGCGCAGCGACGGATCGGTCTTGAGCAGGCTGTCCAGGACGGCGGGCACCTCGGCGAACATGCTTTCGGGCAGATAGCCGGAGTCCGAGCGCGGGTAGGTCGTGGCCTTGTGCGTCTCGTACAGGGCCTGGGCGATCTGCAATGTCTCCTGCACGTCCAGCCCGAGCTGCTTGGAACAGACCTCCTGCAAGGTGCTCAGGTCGAACAACAGTGGCGGGCCTTCGCGCACGCGCTCGGTCTCGACCGACACCACCTGGGTGTTGTCCGCGACGCGAATCTGCAGCGCCGCCTGCTGGGCGACCGGCTGTTGCAGGCAACGACCGGCGTCGTCGGTGCAGCCGTCGGGCGCAACCCACTGCGCGGAGAAAGCCTGACCCTCTGTGGACAGAGACACGTCGATGGCCCAGAACGGCGCCGACTTGAAAGCCGCGATTTCGCGGTCGCGATCAACGACCAGCTTCAGGGTCGGGGTCTGGACACGTCCGACCGACAGCACGCCGTCGTAGCCCGCCTGCCGCCCGAGCAGCGTGAAAAGACGGCTGAGGTTCATGCCCACGAGCCAGTCTGCCCGCGAACGCGCCAGCGCCGAGTAATACATCGGCAGCGTATCGGACGACGGTCGCAGCTTGCCGAGCGCGGTGCGGATCGACGCATCGTTGAGCGCCGACAGCCACAAGCGCTCGATGGGACCACGGTAGCCGCACAGGTCGATGATCTCGCGGGCGATCAGCTCGCCCTCGCGGTCGGCATCGGTGGCGATGACGAGATGGGTCGCCTTCGCCAGAAGCGCCTTGACGACCTTGAATTGCGTGGCGGTCTTGGGTTTGACCTCGACCCGCCACTGCTGGGGAATGATGGGCAACTGCTCCAGTGACCAGCGCTTGAGCGCCGCGTCATAGACTTCGGGTGCTGCCGCTTCTACGAGATGGCCGATGCACCAGGTAATCGTGACGCCGGAGCCGCTGAGGCAGCCTTCACCGCGCTGCGTCGCGCCGAGAATCCGGCCAATATCCTTGCCCTGGGAGGGCTTCTCGCACAAGAACAGCCGCATGTCCGTCCATCCGATTTCCGTGGTTCATTGAGTTGCTGGAATCGAGGATGCCGAGCACCGCCAAGGGCAGCAGCAAACAAGTCGCGAGCGGTGGCGACCTCTTTCACGGGATGGAATGGCTGGGGTGGAGATGGCGTGCAGCCGGGGGGTGCGGGCCGGGAGCCGCGATTTTCGGGAGCGCGTGGAAGCCGGTGGACGTTGATGGAGCTATCCCCTGGGGATAGCTCGCGGGTGCATGGAGCGGCGAACAGTGGCCGGCTCATACCGGGTCACTTCCTACGCCGCGGCTCTTTTGGCGCAGCCGGTTCCTGGGCGGCCTGGGACTTTGCCTCCGCATCCTGCGGCTTCGGGCTGAGGGTCACGGACTCGATGCGAAACGGCAGGATGCCGACGCTGCGCGCGTTGATCTGCCAGGTTTCGCGCGGCTGATCCTCATTGTCCGTCCAGGGTTCGCGCTCCATGCGTCCGACGACCAGCACGCGCATGCCTTTCTGGTACAGATCCTTCCAGTGTGCGACGTCACGGTGCCAGATTTCCACCGGTGCCCAGAAACCGCCGCGATCCTCGAAGTCGCCGCCTTTGGTGGGAACGGGGTTGTCGAAGTACACGTTCAGCCGCAGCAAGCGCCGCGGCTCGTCGTTGCCGTTGGGGAACTCCCGGTACTCGGGCGGTGAGCCAATGTTGCCTTCACCCCAAAAATGCGTGCTCATGTTGCAATCTCCATGGTGGTTGAAATACCCGTGCCGCGTCGGCGTCGGGCGCGTACTGGGGTGTCCGATGCCATCACCGATCACGCACTCCAGGTGGGATGGACTTGAGCCGTCGCAGGTAGGCGTCCTCCGCCTTGGCGGCCTTGCTGGCGCACTCCTGGGCCTGCCTGCCCAAGGTGTGCAACAGGCTGATCTGCATGTTCAGCGTGATGCGTTGAAGCTCGATCGCGTGCAGCTCGGCCAGCAGGTTGACCGGCGTGCCGGTGCTCGCCATCAATTCCTGCCACAGGGCTACGCCCATGGCTGAGCGGTCGTGCTTGCGCCAGCGCAAAAACGCCGTGCCTGCGCCCGTGGTCTGCTGGGCCAACTCCACGGGCAGTAGGTGGAAGGGATGCCCGACTGCCTGTTGCAGCACCTGCCGCTGCGCCATGTCAATCAACTCGTCGCGCATGGCGAAACACTGACTGGCCCAGGTCTCAAGATCCCCCTTACCCTTAAAAGGCTTTAAAAGGCCTTTTAGAGAGGCAGCGTGTTCCAGCTTCATGAAGGCTGCCTGTTGCAGGCCCTGGAAGTAGCGGGGTTCGCGGTTCGGATCGCTCATGCCTGCTCGTCCTCGACCTCGCCGGCGCTGACTTCGGGTGCTGCGTCAGTGGCGGGCTCGTCGGTGGTGGCCGCGTCGTTGGGGGCAGGCGCTGCAGCAGGACTCTGAGCACGCTGTTGCAGGCCACGGCGCACGATGGGCGGCGCGAACTTCGAGCGGCGCGTGCCTTCCAGCACGTCCTGGGGCAGTTCGCCGAATTTCTCCAACGCCGCCCGTGCTGCGGCGTTCTTTGACACGAAATCGTCGCGCGTGCAGCCCGAATAGCGGTATTGCTGGGCCAGCGAAAACAGGCTGCGCAGTGCATGGGCGCCCTCGTTAAGCCAGCGCTCCAAGGTGCTGCGGTCGATGAGCGCCGTGTGGTGGGCGAGGATCAGTTTGCGGGCGATGTCGTCGTAGTCGGCCAGCAGATAGACGGCGGCAAAGCCGAGCTGCGCATTGACGAACAGCGGCAACTTGACGGGCTGCACGTTAAGGTTCTCGCCCAGGCTGAGTGCCGGCGGCACGCTCGCCAGTGCCTGATCCACCTGCTCGCGCAGCGATTGCAGCGTGGTCTTGGTCTGGTCGAGCTTGGCCTCGATGCGCAGCATCCACCAATCCGAGTACGGGTCGTCCTGCTCCGAACCGCGCCGCATCTTGTTCATTTGGGCGATGTAGCCGTTCAGGCCGACGATGCCCGGTCGCCCCTCGGCGGCGGCACGGCCATGCCAGATGCGCGAGGCGTGGTGCGTGTGAAGCGTCAGCGACATCGCGCTGCGCAGGGAGCCGAGATTCAGTTGCAGAGGTTCATTGGTTGCCATGGTGTCCGCTCGTTGTGGGAAAAGGAGCGGTCAGCTTCGGCAGGAAGCGGAAGGCAGTCAGTCAACAAACCGAAACCAGCCAGACCCCGGTTCAGCGCGTGGTGGCCGCATGCGGCGCGAGCTATCCCCAGGGGATAGCTCCATGGAGCGCCAACGAACGCTGCACGTCGGGATCAGGACGGGCAACGCCGCTGCTGCGGCAGATGTTCGATGTCAGGTCTGCGACTGCACAGCATCCGCCCCAACGGTGGAACTATCCCCAGGGGATAGCTCTATTGGCATCCATGGGTGTCCACTTCACCGCCTTGCCAGCCTGCTCACTTGCTGGCGAGCAGATCTCGAAGCCGCTCGATGTGCTGCCTGGCGACTTCTGGTGGCACCGGCTTACCCTGCGTTTGGGCCGGCGGTGCGGGTGGTGGCCGTTCGTTTGGTTGAGTGGGTGCCGGTGGCGGGTCTTTCTTTGCCCAGGCATTGAACTCACCGTGGATGGCCCGCTGGATGATGCCGAACAGATACCCTGCGGGATTGCGGATGCCGTGGTTGCTACAACGCGCGGCCCATTCGTCCAGCACGTCCTGCCTCAGCGAGGCATCAACCTGCTGCAATGCCACCTTGGCACCCGCCTGCTGTTCCGCCTTCAGTTGCGCAAAGCGCTTGGGCCATTGCAGATCGCCCAGCGCGCGCGCCTGCGCAGTAGTACGTATTTCATTAATACAACTACTACGTACTGTACGGGCCTGCTTCGGATTCCGAAGAGAGACGTCTGGCGCGGGTTTCGACCCTGCTTCGGAATCCGTAGAGGGGCGTTCGCCATTCCGAAGAAGGCTCGGAGCCCCTTCTTCGGAGTCGTGAATGGCGTCTTCCTGTGGATAACTATCGCTGGCCGTGAGGTCCTGCTTGGCGAGACGTTCGGCCATCACCTGCAACCGTGACGGGAGGGTGCGTCCGGCCAGTAATGGGTCTTCACCGATTTCCTTGAGCGTGTGCAGGCCCACGATCTGCACGGCCTTGGCAGAATGGCCGAGCGCCTGGCTGACGAGTTGCAGGTAGTCCGGGTCGAGCTGCATGGCCTCGAACGGTGTCAAGGGTTCGTCGTGCAGCACGTACAGATTGCCGAGGATGCGGCCGGTTTTGGGGTCACGCCGTCGCCGAACCAGGCTCAGCCAGCGAGTCAGGCGCATCAGTGTCAGCGCCCGTGCCACGGTTTCATGCGAGGCCTGGCCTGCGCAGGGCATGGACGCCAGCCAGGGCCGCAACTGCTCGTAGGTGGGAAATGCGGTTACGCCATCGTCGTTGAGCATCAGCCGGAACACTTGCCAGGCGTTTCGTTCCAGCGGCGTCAAGCGACGGTCGAGGAACAACTTGCGTGGCACCGTCTCGTGCCGGTTGCCACTGAACAGGAAAGCATCGCCGGAGGTGGGCGTGGGCGACTGTGCCGGTGTAGACGCAGGTGCGCTGGGGACGGGCTTGGGCACAAGGTCTTTTAGCGCAGCATCGAACAGCTCTGCGAGTGCGATGGGGCCTTGGCGTAGGGCTCGTGGTGCGGTGTCGTCCACGGCCATGACTCAAGCCAGTCCCTGATCGACCCAGCTCTTGATCGAGGCCCAGACCACCGACAGAGGCAGCGACATGCCTTCGGCCAAGTCCATGGCGGCATCGAGGATGGAAGTTTCGTCTTCGAGATCGACGGTCCTGCTGTTGGTCACGGCCTTCCATTGCCGCCACAGCTCCGTGTCCTGCTCCTCGTCCAGCACGGGGTGCCGACCCTTCCGTTTGGGCAGACCAAGGATTTCACGGCGAAGAGCCACTTCCTGATGCGTCAAGCCATAGAACTTGCTGACCATCTCCGTGCTCGCGCCCAGCCTGAGCATGCGATCGACTGTGGCGATTTCCTTCTCCACATCCTGCGCCTGCTGGAGCAGCCGCCGCAGCACTTCGCGGTTGACCGTCACTGAGCACCAGGAGACGTTGGCGTTGGCCAGCACGCTGATCAGCGCGGGATGCTTGAGGGCGTCCAGCTCTGCCTCGCCAAACCCCATCAGCTTGCAGCGGCGCAGTTGCCCATTGCGCAGGTCATAGAGGGCCTGGGCGATGACAGCCTGGTTGAGTGGGTGTGCTGTGGACATGCTGGCCTCCCTCGCTTAGGTTCCAGAGTCCGCAGCGCCGGCTTCGAGATCGAGCAGGCGGCGGGCCAGTCGCAGCAGGCGGAACAGCTTGACCAGCGCGGTGTCGCTCAATCTTCGGGTTACGTCGCCCTGGCCGTACAGCAGCGCCGGCAGGTCGATGACGACTTGCCCGTTGTCCAGACCGACGTCGGCGGGCTGCTGACCGGCCAGGCAAGCCAACAGCGTATGGACGGCACGGCCCTTTGGCGCCAGGCTTGAGGTATGGGCACGGCAGGCGAAGCCGATACCGTCTGGGCGGTCATCGATGCACTCGCCCAGGTCTGCCTCGACCGCAATCTCGCGGGCGAACTGCGCGACGTGGATGCGCAGGTGCTCGGGTGTGTCCAGGCCGGGGGCGATGTACCAGACATCCGAGATCGGATAGAGCCCGCCAGCCTGCACCGGGATGGACTGCAAGACGTTCGCCGAGAAGTCGCGCGGCAGTGCATCGCCCAACTGGTCGGCGACCATGCGCTGGATGGACTCAAGCCGTTCGGTTGTCGGCGCCGGGGAGACGATGTGCTCTTGAAGCAGGCTGCCATCCGTGTCGCTTTTGCCCGTTGATGGCGTTGCCGCAGGCTTCGCGGCGGGTGGCGCGGTATCGACAGGTGGGCGCGCGATGGCCTCTGGCTCTGGCAAGGCAGGCGGTGTCGAGGGCGGCGTCGGCTCGCTGACCAAGGCACGCTGGCGGCTCTCGGATTCGGTCATGTCCAGAGCGAGCACGTCGTAATCGACGTCCAGCAATTCGGCCATCTGGCCGATCAGCTCGTCCTGTACGCGCTGCGTAGAGAACTCGTCGGCCTGGACATCGAATTGCGACAGCACTTCCTGAAAGAACTCGTCGAAGTCCTGAACCAGTGAGCGGCCTTTGGCGTAATGCTCCCAGGTGCGCTCGCAGGCCTTGCGCATGACCGACAACCGCTCGACCTGGTGACGCCCCAGGCCGGCGTAGAGCACGGTCGGGATTGCGGGCAGCAGGTAGCGTACGGCGTCGGCCATCCGGCTGATGTGCGATTGCTGCACGGGGTATCCGTCGGCGGCCAGGCGGCGAGCCAGCTCGGACTGGCTCAGGGTGGAGCGGATTTCCAGTTCGTAGAACTCGCGCGCTTTCTCGACGCCCAAAGCGCGCTCGATGAAGGTGAGGCCACCGCGCAGTTCGTTTTCCGCAAGATGCCCGGTGAGCGCGACGATCTCACCACGCTCGGGCCACGGGCGGAACAGGCATGAGACCCGAAAAAAGCGTTCGTCCTTGGTCTCCGACCAGAGTTCGCGCAGGATTGCCAGTCGCGTGTTGCCGCCATTGCGGATGATGTAGTGATCGTCGCCGGGCCGCCGGGTGATGGCCGGAGCCGCGTCCAGGCCACGCTCGCGGATGGATGCCTTGATTTCCTCGTACACCGGATTGCGCTTCTTGCGCGGGTCGTGGTCGTAGGGGTGCAACTGGTCGAGCGTCACGACCATGGGCGTGTCGGCGATCGGGTCGCTCAAGGTCGTTGCTGACGGGCCGCTGCGCTCGAACCCGGACGCGAGCAGTTTGCCGGCCATCTGCTGGGAGGTGATCTCAGTCATGGCCGCCCCCCTGCGCTAGGGATCGGGTCTCGCGCTCGGCGCGACGGATCTGCGCACGGGCGTTGAGGGCTGCCCGGTGATCGCTGGCCGTCGAGCTGGTGTAGATCGCGGCGCAGCCTGCCTTGGTGAACTTGAGGTGACCGCCCGCCGTGCGCTTGACGTGCCAGCCTTCGCCGACGGCGAACTCGATCAGGGCGCGCAGCCGGCTGTGGCCTCGGGCCAGTTCATGTGCGTTGGCCATGGGGCCTCCTGGTATCAAGAGGCTGTGGCGGACGGCCGGACACTGCGGCAAATCGATCCTGCCACTGCGGGAGCAATTCGCCAGCAAGATCGCGCATGGTGGCGAGCGCGGCGGGAGCGACTCTGCCCACTGGCTGGCGGTACTCGACCCGATGCACCGGTAGGCCGCGCGTCGCGGCACGCGGATAAGCCTCAATGGCCGGCACGTCGGTGGCCAACACGCCGATGTCGGTATGGTCTTGAAACAGATCGCGCAGCGCCTGCTGGATCAGCCGGGCGTTGGCGGACACCGGATGGACGCGGTTGATGAGCAGGTGCAGCGGCGGCGGCTCGATGCCCAGCTGCCGGTACGGCGCAATGTCCGCGAGCAACTGCATGGTGCCGCGCCGCAGCTCGCGGGCGGCGAGGATTTCTGGGGTCACTGGCGACAGCGCGAGGTCGGAGGCCAGCACCGCCATCTCCAGCAGTACCGAGCGCGCGCCCTGGGTGTCGATCAGCACCAGGTCGTAGAGGGGTTTGAGCGCCGGAAGCAGATGCCGCAGCCGCAGGCGCCCGTCTGGCGCGTGCAGCAGCAAGGTGTTCAGTTCGCCTCGGTGGTCGTTGGAGAGCACCAAGTCCAGGCCCGTGATGATCGTGCGGGACACAAGCTGGTCGAGGTCGCGCTCGTTGAAGGCCAGCAATTCATAGATGCCGCCCGGCGCGCGGTGAGCCAGCTCGTAGTAGGAGGACAAGGTGGGCTGCACATCGAGATCGAGCAGCAGCACGCGCAGCCCGGCGTCCGCAGCGAGACCACCCAGGTTTGCAGCCGTGGTGGTCTTGCCGACCCCACCTTTGGTTGAAATGATGGATACGACCTGCATGGCGTTCTCCGTATGAGGATGGAAAGTCCGCGGGAGGACGGGTCAGGCCCGGTTGTTGACGCGCTCGTCGATCCACTGATCGATTTCGATGGAATCCCAGCCCACGGCGCGCACGCCCAGACGCAGCGCCTGCGGGAACTGGCGTTTCTTCATCAGGTTGTAGATGTGGGCGCGCTTGAAACCGGATTTCGCTTCGACTTCTTCCAGGCGCAGGATGCGGCGCTCGTTTGGCTGCAGTACAGGTGTTTGCGACATGGCGGTCACTCCTGAACGCTCAGTGGCGTTTGTTGGCGTGACCTCTATTCAATAGACACGGCTGCGAAAAGACATTGCAAATGCAATCTCCGCGACTGCACATACAAGCTGGCAAATCTCAGAGGGAAGTGCTACGCAGCCGGCGCCTGGCGGTGGCGAACTTGCCGTTCAATGTCCGCTCCGCGATGCCCATGGCACCGCTGTGATGGGCGACCAGCGCGCTGACCACGGCCTCCTGCGTCTTGAAGCTGGAGTACGGCGTGCCCGATGGCGACTGGCCGAGCATCAGCTCCAACAGGCCGCCAACGATGTTCAGGTAGGTGGCCTCGGCTCGATCACTGATCGGACACTGCGCGCATGCCGGAATCACCGTGGGCTGCTTGAGCAGCGCGTCATGCTTGTCCTGCAACTCGCGAAGCTGACGTTTGGTCTGTTCCAGGACGGATTTCAAAGCCTGGCGTTCGACCAGCATGGCTTGCCCTGTTTCCAGAGAGATGAAGGGATGGGTGATGCGCTCGCCGCGGGAGAAGAGAAAGCCGGGCCGCTGCTCGGGGTAGTGCTGGCGCATCCAGCACTTCAGATCGACATGGCGTACCGTCAGATCAGGCGATTCGATCAACGCGGTGTCGCGCGTCGTGATGCCGTGCTGCCCGAAGGGTAGTTCCCCGTTGAGGATGCCGTCATAGATGCGGTCGGTGTACAGCCGCAGTTCGCCCAAACGTGGGCAGTCCAGCGACTGCGGCAGATTCATAGGCGACGAGACCGAAGCCAGGATCACCTGCTCGTATCGCAGCAGTCCGGCCCAGCGGATGGATGCTTCGAGCGGGCGGTAGAACACCTTTGATGTTGGTGCATCATTTTTGTTCTCGTGCATGCTCCGTCTCCTTCCAGGAGAAGAACTACAGGGCCGACTGCTTTTGCAGCCGTCCTCATGGTCGGCCTGTTGTCCGCGCAAGACGCGAGTGATGACGCCCGCTTTTGATTACTTCTGATCAGTTCGCGCAACGAGTAGGCGTTGTGTGCTCGATGTGCAAAAATCCATCGAGCACAAGAAAATCGAGCGTCCGTCGCTGCTCGACAATGACGCTTGCGCTATCAGGATCGTGAGAAGTTGCGGCTCCCGCAAAACCGTATCGGTATGGTCTGATACGCCAGCGGTTTCAAAAAGCGGCGAGCGGTCGGAATCTATTGCTCGGGGCTTGGGATTGGCAACGGAAATCTGCTGGCGTCATATCCGATCTGGATACTGATATAGCGAGATAGCATCACAGAGAAGTCGCCCATGGTGACTGCCGAGCGCTGATCCGACGCTAAACGCTGCCTGCCAAAACGTGGAAATTGCGAGTTGGCCGCGCAGAAGACGGATGGGCGGCCATGCGAAGCGATCGACGTTCCCTCCTTTGACCTTGACCGGACGGTGCTGCCGCCCGGCCTCAGCTCAACGGGCGACGGGATCTTCGGGCATATCAACCAACATTGCCGTTTTTACCAGGCGCTCTACAGTCTGCCTGGCCAGCACCGGAGACGCCTCCGATTGCTCTGCAAGCTCATCGGTTTCTATGGCATGTGCGGCGACCAGTCGAGCTGCAAGATGCAGGTTGGTCGGATCGACGGCCTCGATGACTGGACACTTGCCCAGGGCATCGTATGGCCGCAGCAGTGCGTGATAGATGTGCCAGGTGTCGATACCGCGCGGCACCAGCTTCAGGACAGCCTGAATCAGCTTGCGCTTGATGGGGTCGAGTTGCCAGTCCGGGACGCGCTGCCCACGGTGACCCAGATGGATCGACAGGAGATTGCCGGCCTGAATCTCGTAAGTGATCCAGCGGCGGGACTTGCCAACCAGCTTGGCGTAATCGGCCACCGACAGGTTGTGGGATGCCTCGAATATCTCCAGCAATTGCAAGCGCTCGCGCTGCACCTCTGACAGCGTGGGTCGCGCGTACTCGGGCAGATGCACCGCCGAAAGTCGATAGACGGAAGCTGGAACCGCTGGTGCATCGGGTGCAGGCGCAACGATCAACTGAGGGGCGTTTGGATTCAGGGCGGGCGGCTGCGCTGCCGCCTGTCCGGCGATTGTGGGCAGGCCCTGCAACGTGATGGTCAAGTGCGTGCTGGCAACTTCGACCTGATTCTGCTCGAACAAGTCCAGCCGGTCGGCCCAGTCCTGCATCATGACGCGGCGTTGCTCGACGTACTCGGCGTGGTTGTAGGTCGCGCTGATCCGATCCGGATCGGCATGCGAAAGTTGGGCGTCTACCCACTTGGGCGGATACCCCAATTCATTGAGCGCAGTCGAGATGGTGGCGCGAACGCCATGCCCAGTGAGTTGGTCTTCATAGCCCATACGCTTGAGCGCGCCATTGAGCGTGTTCTCGCTCAGAGGGTTTTTCAGGCACCAATCACCGGGGATGAGATACACCTGTGCTGGCTTCAGATTTCCCAGCAAATGACGAACGACCTCTTGTGCCTGCAACGACAGTGGCACGATGTATGGCGGGATGTCGGCGAAACGCTGGCGCTTCTTCTTGGTGAGCTGCTTGCGTTGCTTGAGCCTGACAACCGGGATGATCCACAGACCGCGCTCCAGATCAAACTGATCGGGCGTGGCGTAGCGCAATTCACCGGTGCGCACGCCCGTGAGCAGCAGCAGACGTAGACCCAGTTGCGTATTCAGGCGACCGCTGTACTTGCGCAACGTCTGCAGCATTGCCGGCAGCTCGGGCATGCGCAAAAAGGGATTGTTCTCCACCGGGGGCAGCGGCATCGCCACCACGTCCAAATCCTTGGCCGGGTTGTCGCCCATGTTGGGCACCACCACCGAGGCGTAGGTGAATAGCTGGCTGAACCAGGTGCGCAGCTTCTCGGCCACCGACAGCGAGCCACGCTTTTCCACTCTGCCGATGATGTCCAGCAGGTGGGCGCGGGTGACGTCGTAGATGGTCAGGTGGCGCAATACGGGAAACACGTCCTTGGCGAAGACGCGCCCGATCTGCTTGGGCGTACTTTGGCGGCCCTCATTTTCCAGAGAGAGGCTGCGGTGGGCCAGCCATTTGTCGTAGATGGCCTGGAAGGTGTGCTCGCCCGCCAGGACGATGGCGTGGCGCTTGCGCTTGCGCTCCGAATGCGGGTTGATGCCCTTGGCCAGCATGGTCCGGGCCTCGTCGCGCAGATTGCGAGCGTCTTTCAGGGAAAGCGCGGGATAGCCACCGAAGGACATGCGCTCGCGCTTGCCGCCCCAAGTGAAGCGGAAGTGCCAGGCCTTGAAGCCGGTGGCGGAGATGTAGAAGTAGAGACCGTCGAAATCGACAAGCGAATACGCCTTGCCGGTCACCTTGGCCTGTCGAACCTGGAGGTCTGAAAGCATGAGTCCAACTCCTGCGAAGCGAGTTGGATGCCATGTTCCCGACGGAACCCCGGCTCCTCCAGCAACAATACGGTTTTGGGGACCTCCGTATTGCCAGTGTACCGCTCAACGTACCAGTTAGAACCGGCTGGGAGTGGATTTCGCTGGATGTCAGTGGATTGAGATCAGGTAAAAATCTCAATCCTGACAATGACTTACGACGTTCCCTGGCGTTCGGTGGAAGTCCCTGGAAAGTCGAAGTGGAGCGGGCGAAGGGAATCGAACCCTCGTATGCAGCTTGGGAAGCTGCCGTTCTACCATTGAACTACACCCGCGAAGGGCCGGTATTACACCGGGAATTTGCTGCTCTGTCCAGCACCGGCAGGGTTCCTTGCTGGTTGTCCGTTTCCGGTGCATCCGTTCCTTTCCCGCGACCCGACTTGCGCTGCCTTGGCGCAGCGTCCTCTCTTTATTGCCGCCGATCCGCCGGTTTTTTGCCGACAAAAAATGGCACGTTGCTTGCACTTTCTCTATGGACAGCCGGGTGCCCGTGCCCGGCACATTGGAGGATGCCATGAGTAAGCTGCTTGAAGTGCCGGTGATCGACATCGCCCGTTTCCGGTCCGGCGACGCGGAGGATCGACGGGCGGTGGCCCGGGAGGTGGATCGGGCCTGCACCGACATCGGTTTTCTGATCATCGACGGTCACGGTGTCGACCCGGATCTGATCGAGCGGACCCGGGCGGTGTCTCGGGAATTCTTCGATTTGCCGGAGGCGGAAAAACGGCGGGTGGCACGGCCCGGGGTGGACGTGTCGCGGGGCTACACCGGCCTGGAGGACGAGTCGGTGGCGCGCTCCCGGGACGCCACCGCCACCCAGGGGGATTTGAACGAGAGCCTGATGATCGGCCCGGTGAACCGGCCGGACGAGGCCTACGCCACGGCGCCGGCCGCCGGCCAGCACTTCGCGCCCAATATCTGGCCGGAGCGGCCGGCGGCGCTGCGGCCGGTGTGGACCGAGTACTACCGGACCATGGGCGACCTGGCGGCCACCATCATGCGGATTTTCGCGCTGGCGCTGGATCTGGACGAGGAGTACTTCGACGACAAGATCGACAAACACATCAGTCGCCTGCGCCTGCGCAACTACCCGGCCCAGGCGCACGCGCCCAAGCCCGGCCAGATTCGCGCCGGAGCCCATTCCGATTACGGCAGCCTGACCATCCTGTGCACCGAGGACAAGCCCGGCGGGTTACAGGTCCGCAACGCGGAAGGGGAGTGGGTGGATGTGCCCATCGTGCCGGGCACCTTCATCATCAATATCGGCGATCTGATGGAACGCTGGAGCAACGACCGCTGGGTCTCCACCCTGCACCGGGTGGTCAATCCGCCGGCCGGAGCGGGCGGGGCGGCGCGGCGGCAGTCCATCGTGTTCTTCCACAATCCGAACTACGACGCGCGCATCGAGTGCCTGCCCAATTGCGCTCGGGAAGGCGAGCCGCCCCGCTACCCGGCGACCACCTCCGGCGAGCACCTGCGGTCCATGTTCGTGACCACGCAGAATACCGCCACGGGGACGGAGGCGTAGTGAGGGCGGGCGGCCCAACGAAACCGCCGGGCCGCGCCAAGGGGAGGGTCAGCCGCGTTTGGGCTGCTTGACCATGCGCAGGTAGGGTTTCTTCTCGTCCCAGCCTTCCGGGAACAGCTTGCCGGCTTCCTCGTTGTTGAGGGAGGGCACGATGATCACGTCGTCGCCCTCGGTCCAGTTCACCGGGGTGGCCACCTTGTAGCCGTCGGTGAGTTGCAGGCTGTCGATCACCCGCAGGATCTCGTCGAAGTTACGGCCGGTGCTGGCCGGGTAGGTGATGGTCAGACGGATCTTCTTGTTCGGGTCGATCACGAACACGCTGCGCACCGTGAGGGTGTCGTTGGCGTTCGGGTGGATCATGCCGTACAGGTTGGCCACGCTGCGGTCGGCGTCGGCCAGCAGCGGGAAGTTCAGGGCGCTGCCCTGGGTTTCCTCGATGTCGCCGCACCAGGCGTTGTGGTCTTCCAGCGGGTCCACGGACAGGCCGATGGCCTTCACGTTGCGCTTGTCGAACTCCGGCTTGAGGCGCGCCACTTCACCCAGTTCGGTGGTGCACACCGGGGTGAAATCCTTCGGGTGCGAAAACAGCACCACCCAGCTGTCGCCGGCCCAATCGTGGAAGGAAATGGGGCCGTCGGTGGAATCCTGTTTGAAATCCGGGGCGATATCGCCGAGCTGCAGTGCCATGGTGTGGTCTCCTGGTTCTGATGGATCAGGCGGGGCGCCCCGCGGGCGGCCCGTCGCTGGTCCATCAAACATAGAGACTTGCGCGCCCTCTTTAAAGGGGCGGTGAAAGAAGGAAACGCGCTAAGCAAATAGCGTTACCTTCCTCCGCATCAGACCACGGCGATACGCTGTTGCAACCGGTTGAGGGTGCGTGCCTCCAGGCGATCCAGCCGTTCCCGGCAGGCGCGGAAGGTGCGGCTGATGCGGGTGGTGTTGCCGATCATCCAGATTTTCGGCCAGGTGGTGCGTTCGCCGGCGCGGATAAAGGCGCGCACGTCCTTCACCGAGGGGTTGCTGAGTACCCGCAGGGCATTCAGCGGCTGGCGTGGCGGAATCAGGTTGATGTCGCCGATATAGCGCTGCCGGACCACGGTCTGGGCCTTGTCCACGATCAGACCCAGGTCGTTGGACTGCACCCGCCGACGCACCAGTTCCAGACCGTAGTGCAGGTTCATGGACACATTGCGGATGGCCCAGTCGCTGAGCGTGCTGAAGCTGGAATCGGTGCGCTCGCTGCGCGGCAGGAACGGCACCACATGGGGGTTGGTCTGGCTGACGATGGAGTGGTTGACGCCGAACAGACGCGACAGCCGGCGGATCGGCAGGTCGTCCTGGATCGAGCCGTCCACGAACTTACGGCCGGGAATGTAGGGGACCCGTTCCCCTTCCAGGCTCTTGGCCCACAGGGTCACCGGCGGGTAGATGCCGGGGATCGCGCAACTGGCCAGGGCGGCCTTGCGGATCAGTACGTTCGGCGAGGTGCGCCAGTTGAGCAGCCGGCTCTGCTGATTGCGGTCGTAGGGGCTGACGGTGATGTTGATCTCGCGGCCGGTCTTGCGGTACGCCTCCTCGAAGGTCAGATCCTGGATGTTTTCCTCCAGGCAGGCCTCCAGGTGGTCGCCGTCCAGCACCGGCGTGCCGCGCAGCAGCCCTTTCCAGCCGATCGCCCGGAACGCTTCCAGGTAGAGGTTTTCCGGTTCCAGCTTGGCGGCCAGTTCGGTGTCGTTGTGGCTGCCCACCACCGAGGCGACGATGCTGCCGGCGCTGGAGCCGGAGATTACCGAGGGCAGCAGGCCCTGTTCCCACAGGGTCTTGACCACGCCCACATGAAACAGCCCGAGGGCGGCCCCGCCGGACAGCATCAGACAGCTCTGCCCGAAAGCGGCGCCGGTGGTCTCGAAGAAATCCAGTTTGCGTTTCAGGCCGAAGTGTTCGAATTCCCCGTCGCACAGGTATTCCAGCGCCGTGCATACCTCGTCCAGATAGCGCTCGATCAGCCGCTTGGTGCCCACCCGGGTGTGGCCGTACAGCGCCGGGTTGGAGATGTTGCCGAGATTGCCGTGCAGGCCCTCGTGCAGATGAAACACCAATTTATTGACGTCGCCACGTTCGCGGGCCTGGCGGATCTGCCAGAGCCGATTGCGGATCAATTCATAGTCGTAATGGGGGGAGCGGTCGATCTCCTTCCAGTCGTCGGCTCCGGACAGGCGGTCGTGTTCGCGGCTGGCTTCCAACCATTCCTGGTAATTGCTGGCGTGCTCGATGACGCGCTCAAGCTGTTTGAGCGAGCGTTTCATGCGGTGCTCCCGTCTTATCGTCTTGTCGGCCTTATTGTCGTTTCACGAGTGTAGCGGCGCGCCTCTCGGCGACAATACAAGGATTGTCCGACAAAAACGTAATGATTACATCAGGTAATGTTAAAGACGAGTCAGAGTAACGCTTCCGCTCTTCTCAGAGTAACGCTTCCGCTTGGGCCTGCCGCCGCCACTGGCCCGGGGTGAGGCCGGTGTGGCGCTTGAAGCTGCGCTGAAAGCAGCGGATGTCGGCGTAGCCCAGGTCCAGGGCGATCTCGCTCTGGGAAAGGTCACTGTCGCGCAGTTGCTGGCGGGCCCGCTCCATGCGGACGTCGTCGAGAATGCGCTGCCAGCCGGTGCCCTCGGCGGCCAGGCGGCGATGCAGGGTGCGGGTGTTCAGGCGCATGGCCAGGGCCACCTGATCCCGATCGGGAAGCGGGCCGCCGAGGGCGGCCTGCAGATACTGACGCACCCGTTCGCCCAAGCTGGTGGCGATGCCCAGCGCGCGCAGCTGACGGGCGGCGTGGGCTTCCAGGGTGGACAGCAGGGTGGCGTCCGGCTGGCGCAGGGGGTAATCGAGCATACGGGGATGACCGATCAACGCCGAGTAGGGGCGCCGGAACCGCACCGGGCAGCCGAATACACGCTGGTATTCGTGCACCTCGTGCAGGTAACGGGGCTCGGGATGCTCGAACCACACTTCATCCGGCGCCAGATGCAGGTCGCCGGTGAGCCAGCGGGTGTAGTGCAGCCAGGAGCCGAGCACATTGTCGATCAGGTGCCGGCGCGCCGGCTGGCGGGGGTAGCGGCAGTGCCAGAGAATTTCCGAGCGGTCCGTGTGCAGGCGGGTTTCCGTGGTGCCCATGTCGCCCACCAGTTTTTCGTAGCGGGACACCTTGGAGAGGGCCTCGCCGATGGTGGCGGCGCTCATGGCGATGTAGCCCATCACGTTGTAGGAACCCGGCTGCACCAGTTCGCAGGTGTGCAGGCCGAACAGCGGGTCGTCGCTACGCCGGATCAGTTCGTTGAGCAGCCGCTCGAAGCGCGCGCCGCGGATGCGCGCTTCCGGATCGGTGAGTTCGTCGTCGGCCAGGCCCGCCGCCGCCAGGGCCTGGTCCACGTCCACCTCGCGCACCCGGGCGCTGGCCAGATACTGGCGCAGCGCCGCCACCGAGATGAAACCCAGCGGATCCATGGGGTTATTTCAGCTCGAAGGTGATTTGCACGTTGGCGCTGACGTCCTGCTCGCCGGGGCGGTAGCTTTCCGTGCTCGCGTCCTTGGCCATGGCGGCACGCATCATCATCGGCTGCGGCATGGTGTAGCCCTGGGCGTTGATGACCACCGCTTCGCCGAGTTCGCGGCCGGCGGCGCGGGCCAGGATGCCGGCCTTGTCACGGGCGTCCTTCACCGCCTTTTCCAGTGCCTGTTTGGCGAGTTCGTCGGCGTTGCTGATCTCGCTGCCGGCGGGGCGCACTTCCTTGAGGCCCTGGCCGGCCAGGCCGTCCGCCAGCCGCGCGTAGCGGTCCACGCCGGAGACCTTGAAGGTCACTTCACGGCTCACCTGATGGCCGATCAGCTTGCGCTCCGGCTGATATTGCCATTCCGGGTTGATCTGAATATCGCTGGCGGTGACGTTCTTTTCCTCGATCTCCAGATCGTCCGCCAGATCCAGCATCGCCTGCACCTGCTCGTCCACCGTGCTCTTCATGGCGGCGATGTCGTCGCCCCGTTCGCGGGCCACCGCCACCAGCGAGAATACGTCCGGGCGTGCCTTGACGCTGCCTTCGCCGGATACACTGACGGTGTCGCGGTCCGCCGCCGGGGCGGTGGTGGTCTGTGCGCCGCAGGCGGTGAGCGTCAGCACGGCCAGCAGGCCGGCGAACAAATGAGCGGGTTTTGCCATGGTGTGATCTCCGTTTCGTTGAATGCTGGTTCGCCTTCGCCTGCAACTTTATCATTCCCCTCCCGGATGCAGGAGGTTCCGAACATGCGAATCGAACAGGCGATTAGACAGTCCCTGGCCAATTTGATCCCCGACGATCTCGGCGTGGACCTGATCAGCGCCGGCGCGGTGGGCGATATCCAGGTTGAGGACGAGCGCGCGCGCGTGGTGGTGCGCCTGGGCTACCCCTGCGAATCGCGCCTGGCGTCCCTGCGCGAACATATTCAGTCGGCGCTGATGCCGGTGCTGGAAGGCCGCGCCCTGGATCTGGACCTGGCGGTGCGTATCCGCCCGCACCGGGCCCAGCACGACATGCCGTCCATGCTGCAGGTGGCCAACGTGATCGCGGTGGCGTCCGGCAAGGGCGGGGTGGGCAAATCCACCACCGCCGTCAATCTGGCGCTGGCGTTGCACGCGGAAGGCGCCCGCGTGGGGCTGCTGGACGCGGACATCTTCGGCCCCAGCCAGCCGGTGATGCTGGGGCTGCCCAAGGGTACCCGTCCGGAGGTGCGCGACGGCAACAGCTTCGTGCCGGTGATGGCCCACGGTCTGCAGACCATGTCCATGGGCTACCTGATCACCGAGCAGACCCCGGTGGTATGGCGCGGCCCCAAGGCCAGCGGCGCGCTCACCCAGATGATGCAGCAAACGCTGTGGCAGGCGCTGGATTACCTGATCGTGGATCTGCCGCCGGGCACCGGCGACATCCAGCTGACCCTGGCGCAGAAAATGCCGGTGGCCGGCGCGGTGGTGGTGACCACGCCCCAGGACATCGCGCTGCTGGACGCCATCAAGGGCGTGGAAATGTTCCGCAAGGTGGATGTGAACGTGCTCGGCGTGGTGGAGAACATGGCGGTGCACATCTGCTCCAACTGCGGCCATGAGGAGCACATCTTCGGCCAGGGCGGCGCCCTGCGCCTGAGCCGTGACTACGACGCCCCGGTGCTCGGCTCGCTGCCGCTGTCGTTGCGCATCCGCGAGCAGGCCGACGGCGGCACCCCCACGGTGGTGGCGGAACCGGACAGCGCCGAGGCGCGCCTTTACCGGGATACCGCCCGGCGGCTGGCGGCGCGCCTGTCACTGACCCGCGAAGGGCGGCGCCCGTTTCCCAAGGTGGTGACGCAGCATTGAGCAGGGTACCATTGCCGATTCCGTCGACACCCGCCATTGAAGGACACCCATGAGCATCAAAGCCGACCGCTGGATCAAACGGATGGCCCTGGAGCACGGCATGATCGAGCCGTTCCAGGACGGACAGGTGCGCGCCGATGTCAACGGCGACAAGCTGATCTCGTACGGGGTGTCCAGTTACGGCTACGACGTGCGCTGCGCGGACGAGTTCAAGGTGTTCACCAACATCCACTCCGCCACCGTGGACCCCAAGCACTTCGACGAGAAAAGTTTCGTGGACATCAAGGGCGACTACTGCACCATCCCGCCCAACTCCTTCGCCCTGGCGCGCACCGTGGAATATTTCCGCATCCCGCGTAATGTGCTGACCATCTGTCTGGGCAAGTCCACCTACGCGCGCTGCGGCATCATCGTCAACGTGACGCCGCTGGAGCCGGAGTGGGAAGGGCACGTGACCCTGGAATTCTCCAACACCACCAACCTGCCGGCGCGCATCTACGCCAACGAGGGCGTGGCGCAGATGCTGTTTCTGGAATCCGACGAGATTTGCGAGACGTCCTACAAGGACCGGGGTGGCAAGTACCAGGGGCAGAAGGGCGTCACCCTGCCGCGCGCCTGAGCGCGTCGGTTCAGGATGCAGGATTCAGGATACAGCGCGGTATTGGTTTTTGCGGTTTACAGCACCGTGCCCGCGCAGCAGCGTAGGTGCGCGGGCACGGCCCGTTCGAGTATCTGGCTTTTCCCGCGCCTGCATCCTGAATCCTGTACCCTGAATCGGCATTACTCCGGCAAGGGCCCGTTGTATTCCCGCATGATCAGCTCCCCGTGCAGCAGGGCGCTCTCGACGTGGCGGGCCTTGACCACCATATAGCCCACCTTGGGCGCCACCCAGAACAGGGTGCGGCGTTTCTCGTCCTTGTCCTTGTCGCGTTTCTTCTCCACCACCAGGGTGTCCAGCTCGCCCATGGGCGTGTCGATGGTCTCCCGGTCCACCACCACGAAATGATGGTGCCGCAGGTCGTCACCGTACACGCTGGTGGCGTCGTATTCCTTGTCGCCGCTGGCGAACACGCAACGCGCGCGCAGCAGCATGCTGAGCTCGTCCAGGGCGTCGTCGGGGATCGGAAAGGCTTCGATGCCGTCCTCGGATTCACTGATCACGCCGGGTTTGTCCCAGTCGAAATCGGTGTGGTAGTAGCGGTGCTTGCCGAAGCCGTTGAACTCGTGTTCGTAGCGCTCGGTGCGCGGGGCGCACTGATTCCAGTGGAACCAGCTTTCTTCCCGGTTGTTCAGCATCCAGGAATGCGCTTCGAACAGCATATGGTAGCGGTCCTCGCCGGCCACCGGCTCCAGCAGCAGGGTGGCCTTGATCGGCGTCGGGATCTTGTTGACGAAGATGCGGTACTCGGCGGAGAACGGCTGCAGCGGCGCCGCCATCACCAGCGGCGCCCACAGCGACAGCAACGCCACCACGGCGAGCCGCGCGCTCATGGCAGATTTTCCAGCGTCAGCACATGGCGGCCGTCGTCGTTGCGCTGCACCAGCTGCACCAGGGCAAAGTCATGGTCCGGCGCGAACCACAGCCAGGTCTGGCGACCGCTGTCGTCGGCTCGCACCCGGCGCACCTTAATGGCGGCCACGCTGTCGCCGCCGATCTCCACGCTCTCCTTGCCTTCCACCTGGTAGCGCTGGTTCTCCACGCCCCGTTCGTCGGCCACCGCCAGGGTCATGGCCCGTTCGCCCTTGAGCAGCATGCATTGCAGTGCCAGTGGCAGGGCGATGTCGTCGGTGGCGTTGCCGTCGGTTTTGTAGCGGTAGGGGTCGTGCTTGCTGCGTTCGCTGGTGGCGTCGCCGCTGTCCGCGTCGATGCGCAGTTCGGCGGTTTTCACCCGCCCCAGGCCGGCGCGGCGATAGCTGTAATAGCGGGTTACCGGCACGCAGCCGTCCCAGGCGAATACCGAGGTTTCGCGGATCTCGCCGATAAAGTTGCTGGCCAGCACTTCCATCTTCCAGGTGCCGTCGCCGGCCGGGGTCAGCGAGCGGGTGGCGCCCACCGTGAACGGGAAGCCGGCGGCTTTGAGACGATACTGGGCTTCGAAGGCGGCCACCGGCGGATCGGCGGCGAAAGCGGCGTTGCTCAGCAGCAGCGCGGCGGCCAGCAGCGCGCGCCAGCCAAGGTGTTCACGGGATTGCGTCGACGCGCAGCCCCTCGGCGGGCAAGGGTTCACCATCCAATTCCACTCCCTGGTCGGTCAATTGCAGGCGGCCTTCGGCGCGCCAGCGCAGTACATGAGGGTACAGCCTGTGTTCCTGCTGCTGAACCCGTTTGGACAGGGTTTCCACGTTATCGTTCTCGTGCACCGGCACCGCGGCCCGGGCGATCAGGGGGCCGCCGTCCAGCTGTTCGGTGACGAAATGCAGCGAGCAGCCGTGTTCGGCATCGCCGGCGGCCAGCGCCCGGGCGTGGGTGTCAAGGCCGGGGTAGCGGGGCAGCAGGGAAGGGTGGATGTTGATCAGACGGCCCCGGTAATGGGCCACGAAGGACGCTGACAGAATGCGCATAAAGCCGGCCAGTACCACGGTGTCGGCGCCGTGGGCGTCGATCCGCTCGATCATGGCGAGGTCGAAGCTTTCCCGGTCCGGGTAATCCCGGTGGTCGATCACCGCCACCGGCACGCCGGCGTCCCGGGCCACGGCGACGCCGTTGGCGGCGGCGCGGTTGCTGAGCACCAGGGACACCGTGGCGGGCAGGTCGCCCGCCGCGATGTGATCAAGAATGGCCTGAAGGTTGGTACCGGTGCCGCTGATCAGCACCGCGAGCCGGTGGGTCACGAACCCAGGCCCTGCAGGGACACTTCCGGCTCGTCGTTGTCGCTGGCGCGGATCTCGCCGATCAGGAACGGGGTCTCGCCGGCCGCCTGCAGCAGGGCCAGGGTCTGGTCCACCGCGTCCTCGGGCACCACCACGGTCATGCCCACGCCACAGTTGAAGGTGCGGTACATTTCCGCCGCCGGCACCTGGCCCTGTTCCCGCAGCCAGCGGAACACCGGCGGCCATTCCCAGGCACCGGTGTCGATCACCGCGCGGGTGCCCTTGGGCAGCACCCGGGGCAGGTTCTCCGTGAGGCCGCCGCCGGTGATGTGGGCGAGGGCGTGCACCGGCACCTGCTTGATCAGCTCCAGCAGCGGTTTCACGTAGATGCGGGTGGGGGCCAGCAGCAGGTCGATGACCGGCTGGCCGTCGATTTCGGTGCTGTCGGCCTGTTCGAGAATGCGGCGCACCAGGGAATAGCCGTTGGAATGGGGGCCGGAAGAGGCCAGGCCGATCACCTTGTCGCCGGCCGCCACCGCGGAACCGTCGAGCACGCCGTCCCGTTCCACCACGCCCACGCAGAAGCCGGCCAGGTCGTAGTCCTCGCCCTGGTACATGCCGGGCATCTCGGCGGTTTCGCCACCGATCAGCGCGCAACCGGCCTGCTCGCAGCCTTCACCGATGCCACTCACCACCCGGGCGGCGGTGTCCACGTCGAGCTTGCCGGTGGCGTAGTAATCCAGGAAAAACAGGGGCTCGGCGCCGCCCACCACCAGGTCGTTGACGCACATGGCCACCAGGTCGATACCGACGCTGTCGTGGCGGTCATGCTCCATGGCCAGGCGCAGTTTGGTGCCGACGCCGTCGGTGCCGGCCACCAGCACCGGGTTCTTGTAGCCTTCCGGCAGGGCGCACAGCGCGCCGAAGCCGCCCAGGCCGCCCAGCACTTCCGGACGCTGGGTGCGCTTGGCCACCGGGCCGATGCGTTTCACCAGCTCGTTGCCGGCATCGATGTCCACGCCGGCGTCGCGGTAGGTCAACGGCCGTTTCTGTTCGCTCATTTGGGGGCTCCTGGGGGTCGTGAAGGCCGCGTATTCTAGCAATGCCGGCCCCCGGGGAGAACCGCGCCGGCAATATTGTTGCCGGTGGGGAATCCGGTTCGCCAGAAAGGGTCGGATCAGGGATAATGGCGCGCGTTCACAAAACCGGCTTTGGAACTGTCGATGTATCGCTTGTTGTTGATTCTGGTGGCGTCCCTGATCTGGGCCGCGCCGGCCTGGGCGGCGGAGGCCGGCCAGGTTTCGGTGCCGCTGCGCGGCGATGCGCCGCAGGGCGACGAAGCCCGCCGCGACGCCCTGCAGCGCGGCCTGGAAACGGTCATCACGCGGCTGACCGGTCGTGACCAGGTGTCCGATCTGCCCGGCGTGGCCGAGGCGCTGGCGCAGCCGCAGCGCTGGTTGTTGCGCTACTCCTACGAAGACGGCGAGCCACCGCGGCTGCGGGCGGTGTTCGACGAGCGCTCTCTGACCCGGTATCTGGCGGACCAGGGGACCCCGGTGTGGGGCGGCGAACGCCCGCCGGTGCTGGTGTGGCTGGTCACCGAAGGCACCGGTCGCGGCGATCTGGTGACCGCCGGCGACCCGCTGGCGGAGCGCCTGCGCGCCGCCGCCGGCCGCCGGGGCGTCTCGCTGGTGTTGCCGGAGTGGGATCAGCGCGACCGGGACGTGGTGGCGGTGGCCGATGTGCGCGGCCGCTTCGACGGGCCTGTGTTGCAGGCCTCGCGCCGCTATGACACCGATTGGGTGGCCACCGGCGTGCTTTACGGCGGCGCCTCCACCACCCTCAACTGGCGGTTGCTGGACGGCGGTGACCAGGTGGCCGGGCAGCGCGCCAGCGCCGCCGACACCGACGCCGCCCTGGACGCCTTCGTGGGCGCGCTCGCCGATCAGATCGCGGAACGCTATTCCCTGGGCGGTGAGCGCGGCGACAACCCGGAGAGCGGCGCCGTCCCCGGCGCGTCCGACGGCGGGGTGACGCCGCCGCCGGTGTTCACCGGCGACGCCCCCACCGGCGACGTGCTGATCCGCGACGACCGGGTGGTGACCGTGCGCGGCGTGCGCACCCTCAAACAATGGCAGGACCTGTACCGGGCGCTGGCCGATTCCGGCCCGCTGCGTGGCGTGGCCCTGCGGGTGGCCAGCGACGACCGGGTGCAGTTCGAGCTGGACTTCTCCGGCGGTCGCGCGCAACTGGAACGGCTGATGGCCGGCGTTGCCGGCCTGGCCGCCTGCGGCGATGCCGCCGCCCCACCGCTGACCTACTGCCTGCGATGAGTCAGTTGCCGCTGGCCCTGGAACTGCGAGAGGGCCATACCCTGGACAACTTCCATGCCGGCCCCAATGGCGCGGCGCTGGCCACGGTGCGCGCCGCCGCCGACGGCGAGGAACGCCAGGTGTTGGTATGGGGCGGCGCCGGCCAGGGCCGCAGCCACCTGCTGGAAGGCGCCGTGCGGCGCGCCCAGGAGCAGGGCCGTGATGCCTGCCTGCTGCCCGCCGGCGAGCTGCTGCCGCTGGTGCCGGAGGTGCTGGAATCCATGGAGCAGTTCGACCTGCTGGCGCTGGACGACGTGGACCGCTTCGCCGGCCACGCCCAGTGGGAGGAAGCCCTGTTCCATCTCTACAACCGGGTGATGGCCGGCGGCGGCGTGCTGCTGTTCAGCGCCGCCGCCGCCCCGGGGGCGCCGCGCTGGCTGCTGCCCGACCTGGCCACGCGGCTGGCGGCGGGGCCGGTGTTCCGGCTGCAACCGCTCAGCGAGGAGGAGCTGGCGGCGCTGCTGGCGGAGCGCGCCCGCGAGCGCGGCCTGAAACTGGGCGCCGAGGTGGCGCGGTTCATGGTGATGCGCAGCGAGCGCTCGCCGGCGCTGCTGCTGGAGCGGCTGGCGGTGCTTGATCGCACCGCGCTGGCCCGGCAGCGGGCTCCGACCATTCCTTTTATCAAGGATGTGTTCGGCTGGTAGCGCGGCGCCGGCGCCGGCGACGATCAAACGCCTGAATCGACCAATCAACGAGGGGTCTATGGATATCAGTTCGGGATGGGATCTGGTGGTGCTGGGCAGTGGTCCGGCCGGGGAAGCCGCCGCCATGCAGGCGGCCAAGGGCGGCCTGCGGGTGGCGGTGATCGACCGTCGCGAGCAACTGGGCGGCAACTGCACCCATTGGGGCACCATCCCCTCCAAGGCGCTGCGCCATCAGGTGCGCCAGGTCATTCGTTCGCAGCGCAACCCGCTGCTGCGCGGGCTGATCAATCCACGCCAGGTGCGCTGGCAGGACCTGATCCAGCGTTCCGGCGAGGTGGTGGACAGCCAGGTTCAGGTGCGCGGGGATTTCTATATCCGTAACCGCGTGCGGGTGTTCGCCGGCCGCGGCGAGATCCAGTCCCCGGGTGAAGTGCGGGTGGACGATGACGCCGGCCGCCAGTGGCTGCTGCGCACGCGCCATATTCTGATCGCCACCGGTTCGCGGCCCTACCACCCCGAGGACGTGGACTTCGATCATCCGCGCATCTACGACTCCGACACCATCCTGCGCATGAACCACACGCCGCGCCATATTCTGGTGTACGGCGCCGGCGTGATCGGCTGCGAGTACACCTGCATCTTCACCGGTCTGGGTATGCGCGTGGACCTGATCAACGCGCGCCAGCACCTGCTCGATTTCCTCGACACGGAAATTTCCGACGCGCTCAGTTATCACCTGCGCGAGCAGGGCGCCACCATCCGCCACAGCGAACAGTATTCCCGGTTGGTGGCGGACGACGATGGTGTCACCCTGGAACTGCAATCCGGCAAACGGCTGCGCGCGGATGCCCTGTTATGGAGCAACGGCCGCTCCGGCAATACCCAGAACATCGGGCTGGAGAACATCGGGCTGGAGGCGAACGGTCGTGGTCAGCTGGCGGTGGACGAGCGCTACCAGACCGCCGTGGAAGGCGTCTACGCGGTGGGCGACGTGGTCGGCTGGCCGTCCCTGGCCAGCGCCTCCTACGACCAGGGCCGCTTCTGCGCCGCCGGCATCGTCGACGGCGGGCCGGTGAAGCAGGTCACCGACGTGCCCACCGGCATCTACACCATCCCCGGCATCAGCTCCGTGGGCCGCACCGAGCAGGAACTCACCGAGGCGCGGGTGCCCTACGAGGTGGGCCAGGCGTTCTTCAAGAACCTGGCCCGGGCGCAGATCACCGGCGAGCGGGTGGGTATGCTCAAGCTGCTGTTTCACCGTGAAACCCTGGAAGTGCTGGGCATCCACTGCTTCGGCTATCAGGCCATGGAAATCGTGCACGTGGGCCAGGCGGTGATGCGCCAGCCGGCGCCCAACAACACCCTCAACTATTTCATCGATACCACCTTCAACTACCCGACCATGGCCGAGGCGTATCGGGTGGCGGCGATCAACGGGGTCAATCGGGTCCGGCGGTAAGCCGCGGGTTTACCGCTATCGCTGGGCGCGACTGCGTTCGTAAAAGAATTCCCGGTTTTTCTGGCTGGCCGTATCGGTCTTGCGCAGCAGCGCCAGGGTCACGCCGGCGCCGCCCTGCTGGGGCGGGGCACTGTGGAAGGCGAGCACCTGATCGAACTCGCTGAGCCAATGCATCACGTAGCTTTTCAGCAGGGCCGGCCGCTCGCTGTGCTGGCCCTTGCCGTGGTTGATCAACACCGTGCGCTGGCCGTTCTGTTGGGCTTCGCGGATAAACAGGTAGACCTGATCGCGGGCCTCCATCAGACGCACCCGGTGCAGATCCAGGCGCGCCTGCGGGTCATACTTGCCCAGTCGCAGCTTGCGGTAGACCCCTTCCTGCACACCGTTTTTCTTGACGCCGACGATGTCGTAGGGGCCCGCCTCGGGCACCTGCTCGGGCACGGTCAGGGGGTTGGGGTCGCGGTTGGGGCGGGCGGTGGCGGAGGCGCGCCGCAGCCGCTGGGTCAGGGTAGGTTCGCGGCGGCGGTGCTCCCGCACCCGGTCATCGTCCTTGAGGGGAGCCACGCCGGCCATTTCACGGCGGAACAGGTCATCGTCGTAATCGCCCATGGCACCTCTCCTTGAAACGCGGTCACTGGTCGGGGATCGAAAGATCCTCCCTCACCCGAAGATAGTAGCAACCTCGGTGATCGCTGGCATCCCGGCCGGCGTGCCGGCAAAGCGAAAGCGCGGAGCAGCGGCGGGCTGCTCCGGGCGGTGGGGGGCCGGCGGAACGCGGGTCAGTGCGGCTGGCGTTGCGGGCGGGAACGGCCCTGAGGGACGGCTTCCTCGTCGTCGAGGTGGTGCCGTTGTTGTTTGGCTTCCCGTTTACGGCGTTCCTTGCTGACGCGCTGGTGTTCTTCTTCCCACTCGCGGGCGTCGTAGTCATCAAATTGGCGACGACTCATGTTCACTACTCTTTAAGCTGTGTTGTGGATGGGAGCGGCTCCCAATCCCTATATAGCACCGAAAACGCATGTGGAGAAGGTCCCCGCGCACCTTTTTTAGCGGGCGTAACGAGTCTGTAAATAATCGAGAATGCGCCGCGACTCGAACAGCTCCTCGCCGGTGTTGGGGTCGATCAGGTAGGGCACCGCCACCCGGCCCGCCCGGGCCAGCAACTCCTGGCGGTGGCGCTGGGTGGGCAGATACTCCATTTCCAGGGCCTTGCGCATCGGCGGCAGCACCCAATCCTGCCATTGATCGCGCCCGCATTGGCGCAGCAGGTACGGCAGCTGCAGCTCGCAGAGCCGCTCGCGCACCAGCCGCGCGAAGGGGCTGCCCTCGAAGGAATAGAGAATCAGCGGTTGCTCGGGTACCTCCGCCTCGCGGGCGCGGAGGCCATGGCCGGCGCGGGTCAGCGAGGCGGCCATGGAGGCGGCGGTGCGCGCCCGCAGGCGCCAGCCGCCGGGCGCCGCACGGTCGCCGTATTCGCGATACAGATAGTCGATGATATCGGCGGACTCATACAGCGCCACGCCGGTATTGGGGTCCATCAGATAGGGGAAGGCCTGGCGTCCGCCCAGTTTTTCCACCAGCGGCCGGTAGCGGTCGCCGCCCTTGGGACAGGGGTGGATCAGCACGTCCAGGTCCAGCTCGGTGAGCGCCTCGCGCACCAGCCGACAGAACGGGCAGCCCTCCATTTCGTAAAGCTCCAGGGGCTCCGCCGGCTGACGGGCCGCCGGGCGGGTGGCGATACCGCGGCCCTGCTGGGCCACGCTGGCGGCCAGGGAACGGGCCTCATCCAGGGAAAGCATGACGATCTCCTGTGTCGATTTGGGGATACCCTGGGGCTGTCCCGCGCGGCTTGCAATGGCCGCCGCGCCGCCGCGCGCTTCGCTGGCCGTTCCGCTCAAGGCCGCTGAGCGCTCCTGTCATTGCCGCGCCGGCGGGGCTGGGGCACCCTGACCGTCTGCTTTTCATCGACGCCGGTGCCGCCGGGCCCCGCCCGCGCCGCGCCGGTTACTGCCCAAGGCGAGAGGAAAGGTTACATGACCGAAGCCTATATTTATGACGCTATCCGTACCCCGCGGGGTCGCGGCAAAAGCGACGGTTCCCTGCACACCGTCAAGCCGCTGGACCTGGTGGTGGGTCTGATCGACGAAGTGCGCGCGCGCTTCCCCGATATGGACGTAAACCGCATCGACGACGTGCTGCTCGGCGTGGTCACGCCGATCGGCGACCAGGGGGCCTGCATCGCCAAGACCGCCGCGCTGGCCGCCGGCCTGCCGGACACCGTGGCCGGCTACCAGCTCAACCGGTTCTGCGCTTCCGGCCTGGAAGCGGTGAACACCGGCGCTCAGAAAGTGGCGTCCGGCTGGGACGATCTGATCCTGGCCGGTGGCGTGGAAGCCATGAGCCGGGTGCCCATGGGCGCCGACGGCGGTGCCTGGGCCATGGACCCGATCACCAACTACGACACCGGCTTCGTACCCCAGGGCATCGGCGCCGACCTGATCGCCACCCTGGAAGGCTTCTCCCGCCGTGACGTGGACGAGTTCGCCGCCGAATCCCAGGCGCGCGCCGCCAATGCCTGGGAGAAAGGCTACTTCCAGCGTTCCGTGGTGCCGGTCAAGGATCGCAACGGCATGACGGTGCTGGAGAAGGACGAGCACATTCGCCCGGGCACCAGCGCCGACAAGCTCGGCGAACTGAATCCCTCCTTCGCGGTGATGGGTGAGATGGGCGGCTTCGACGCGGTGGCCCTGCAGAAGTATCACCAGGTGGAAGCGATCAATCACGTCCATACCGGCGGCAATTCCTCCGGCATCGTCGACGGCGCCGCCCTGGTGGTGCTGGGCAACGAACAGGTGGGCAAGGACTATGGCATGACGCCGCGCGGCCGCATCGTCGCCACCGCCATCAGCGGCGCCGATTCCACCATCATGCTCACCGGCCCGGCCCCGGCCTGCCGCAAGGTACTCAAGAAAGCCGGCATGACCGTGGACCAGATGGATCTGGTGGAAATCAACGAAGCCTTCGCCTCCGTGGCCATGCGCTTCATGAAGGACATGGGCCTCAGCCACGACAAGGTCAACGTCAACGGCGGCGCCATCGCCATGGGCCATCCGCTGGGCGCCACCGGCGCCATGATCCTGGGCACGGCGCTCGACGAGCTGGAACGCCGCGACAAGAAATACGCCCTGTGCACCCTGTGCGTGGGCGGCGGCATGGGCATCGCCACCATCATCGAGCGTCTGTAACGGACCCAACGGAGAGAACACCATGACTGAATCGACTATCCGCTGGGAACAGGACGCGGACCACATCGTCACCCTGATCCTGGACGATCCCCAGCAATCCGCGAACACCATGAACGAGCGCTACATGCGTTCCATGGAAGAGACCGTGAGCCGCCTGGAAAAAGAGAAGGATGACATTGCCGGGGTGATTATTACCTCCGCCAAGAGCACCTTCTTCGCCGGCGGCGACCTGCGTGATCTGGCCAAGGTGACCAAGGAAAACGCGCCGGAATTCGCCAAGGGCGTGGAAGCCGGCAAGGCGCAGTTGCGCCGCTTGGAAACCCTGGGCAAACCGGTGGTGGCGGCGCTCAACGGCACCGCCCTGGGCGGTGGCCTGGAGATTGCCCTGGCCTGCCATCACCGGGTGGCGCTGAACAACCCGAAAGCGCAGTTCGGCTTTCCCGAAGTGACCCTGGGCCTGCTGCCCGGCGCCGGTGGCGTGGTGCGCACGGTGCGCATGCTGGGCATCCAGAACGCGCTGATGCAGGTGCTGATGCAGGGCCAGCGGCTGAAGGTGGAAAAAGCCAAAGCCGTGGGCATTATCGACGACATCGCCGACAGCGAAGACGACATGCTGGCCAAGGCCCGGGAATGGATCAAAGCCAACCCGAAAGCCAAACAGCCCTGGGACGAAAAAGGCCACAAGATTCCCGGCGGCACTCCCAGTACGCCGGCGTTCGCCCAGAACCTGCCGGCGTTCCCCGCCAACCTGCGCAAGCAGCTCAAGGGCGCCAACTACCCGGCGCCGCGTAACATCATGGCCGCCGCCGTGGAAGGCGCCCAGGTGGGCTTCGATGATGCACTCACCATTGAAGGCCGCTATTTCGTGGAACTGGCGCGCAGCCAGGTGGCGAAGAACATGATCAACGCCTTCTTCTTCAACCTGCAGGCGATCAACGCCGGGGCCAGCCGTCCCAAGGACGTGCCCAAGTACAAGGCGGAGAAAGTGGCGGTGCTGGGCGCCGGCATGATGGGCGCGGGCATCGCCTACGTCACCGCCCGCTCCGGCGCGCAGGTGGTGCTCAAGGACGTTTCCATCGAGAACGCGGAGAAGGGCAAGGCCTACTCCGAGAAGCTGCTCGACAAGGAAGTGTCCAAGGGCAAGATGAGCAAGGAGAAGAAAGAAGAAATTCTCGCGCGCATCACCCCGGCCGCCGACGCCAAGGCTCTGGAAGGCGTGGACTTCGTGATCGAGGCGGTGTTCGAGAACACCGAACTCAAGCACAAGGTGTTCCAGGAAATCGAGGATGTGGTCAACCCGGACGCGGTGCTCGGCTCCAACACCTCCACGTTGCCGATCACCGGTCTCGCCGAAGGCGTGAAAAACCAGGACAACTTCATCGGCATCCACTTCTTCAGCCCGGTGGACAAAATGCCGCTGGTGGAAATCATCCGCGGCAAGAACACCAGCGACGAAGTGCTGGCCAAGGTGTTCGACTATACGCTGCAGATCAAGAAGACCCCCATCGTGGTGCACGATTCCCGGGGCTTCTTCACCAGCCGTGTGATCGGTACCTTCATCAACGAGGCCATCGCCATGGTCGGTGAAGGGCAGAACGCCAACTCCATCGAACAAGCGGCCACCCAGGCCGGCTACCCGGTGGGCGCGCTCAAGCTGATCGACGAGATCAACATGAAGCTGTCCCTGAAAATCGCCGGTGAGTACAAGCAGGCCGCCGCGAAAGCCGGCGGTGAAGCCCGGCAACACCCGGCCCTGGCGGTGATGGAAAAAATGGTCACTGACCTGGACCGCCCGGGCAAGCTGGACGGCAAGGGCTTCTACGACTATCCGGAAGGGGGCAAGGCCCACCTGTGGTCGGGTCTGAAAGAGCAGTTCCCGGCCAAGGACCCGATTCCGTTCCAGGACATGCAGGAGCGCATGATGTTCGCCGAGGCTCTGGAGACCGTGAAGTGCTTCGAGGAAGGCGTGATCGATTCGGTGGGCGACACCAACATCGGTTCCATCTTCGGCATCGGCTTCCCGGCCTGGACCGGCGGCGTGGTGCAGTACATGAACCAGTACGACGGTGGCCTGCGCGGCTTCGTGGCTCGCGCCCAGGAACTGGCCAACACCTACGGCGAGCGCTTCACGCCGCCGAAACTGCTGGTGGAAAAAGCGGAAAAGGGCGAGATCTTCAAATAACAACTACCTCCCTTTTCGTGCTCCTTAAGCCCCGCCGAACGGCGGGGCTTTTTTGTTCAGGCATCAGGCGATGCCGGCCAGGTATTGCTCGCGCAGGGGCAGACGCGCCGCTTCGATGTGGTCCACCAGGTACTCGGCGTCCTCGGCGATGGCATAGATGCGTCCCGAGCCCCAGGTGTGCAGCCAGGGCAGACCCAGGAAATACAGCCCCGGGCTGGCGGTGACGCCGCGCCGGTGTTTCGGATAGCCGCTGGCGTCGAAGGCCGCGGCGTCGATCCAGGAAAAGTCCGGCGCGTAGCCGATGCACCAGATCACGGCGGCGATGCCCTCCGCGTCCAGGTCCAGCTTCCGGTCCGGTTCCCGGGGCGGTTCCCACACCGGTTCATAGGGCGTTTCCGTGGGCGCCTCGATGCCCTGGCGGGCGATATAGTCGTCGATGCTGTTCTTGATGCGCGCGTTGGTGGCGTCGGCCTGGTCCAGGTTTTTGCCCAGGTCATCGCCGAAGCGTGCAAGGCCGGATTCAATGTTCTCCAGCCGGCCGTGCAGGCGCATGCCTTCCAGGGCGAAGCGGCGCAGGTCGATGTCGCGGCCGCCGTCGCGACCGGTGACATAGTGGTTGGCCTTGGCGCGCACCTGTTCCTCGGTGAGGTGTTCCTGCACCGGAATCCGGTAATGGCCCATGTCGTCGAGCCAGTCCACCACGTCGCGGCCCCGGTAGAAGCGGGATACGCGGGGCGCCGGGCCCACCGCCAGATGCACCCGGCGGCCGGCCAGGTGCAGGTCCTCGGCGATCTGGCAGCCGGACTGGCCGGTGCCCACCACCAGCACCGCGCCCTCGGGCAGCGCCTCGGGGTTACGATAGGCGGAGGCGTCCACCTGTTTGATGCGCGCCGGTAGACGGCGCGCGTAAGCCGGCACCTTGGGCCGGTGGTAGCTGCTGACCGCCATCACCACCTGGTCGGCGGTGAGCGGGCCCCGGTCGGTGTCCAGGCGGTAGCCGCCCGCCGGCAGGGTACGTACCGCCTGAACGGTGATGCCCTCGATCAGGGGCGGATCGAAGGCGGCGCGGAACCGTTCCATCCAGGCGACGATTTCCTCCTTGACCATGAAGCCGTGGGGATCGTCGCCGTCGTAGGGGTGGTCCGGCAGCCGGCACTGCCAGTTCGGCGTGACCAGGCAGAAGCTGTCCCAGCGTTGCTGCTTCCAGGCGTGGAACGCCTGCTCTTTTTCCAGCACCAGATGGTCGATGTTCCGTTGCCGGAGCAGGTAGCTGGTGGACAGGCCGGCCTGGCCGCCGCCCACCACGATCACCGGGTAATGGCGTTTGGCGAAGGTCATGGGGTTTCCTCTTCGGTGGTGGCGGCACCCACCCGGGTGACGGTGACGCGGGCGTCCGATTGCCCGGCGAATTGCCGGCCCCGGGTTTCCAGGGCCAGCAGCTGGCTGTCGGCGCTGGTACAGCGGAAGCCGTACTTCCGCTCGACGCGGTCGCCGGCCAGGGTCAAGGCGTCCCGGCTCCGGGTCAGGAATTCCGCCAGCGGATAACTCTCGCCGGCGCGCAGAAAATCGTGGATCACGGTGGACGGGGAGTAGCAGCGCTGTTCGCTGTGATCCGGCCAGCGCACGTTGAAATGCACTTCAGGCATGGTGGCCTCCTTGACGGGAAAGTGGGGAAGACGTGGCGAAGGGGCGGCCCAGGTACGGGGTTTGATGATGGTTCCAGAACGGGCGCCGTTGATCGCCAAGGCTCAGGGTCAGTTGGCCGCCGGCGATGACCCGGCCGACCTCGGCCACGGCCAGGTCCCGGGCCTGGAAGCGCCGGCTCACCTCGGCCACCCGGTCCGGGGCCACGGCCAGCACGAATCCATAGCTGGGGAAGGTGCGCAGCCAGCGCGACAGGGGCACCCCGGCCGGCCGGGGCAGCGCGTCCAGGCTCAGTTCCGCGCCCACCCCGGAGGCTTCCAGCAGCATCAGAGCGGTGCCCACCGGCCCGGCCATGGAGATGTCCTTGCCGGCCCGGCACAGGCCGTCCTCCGCCAGCCCCGGCAGGATCGCCAGGTCGCCGCGCAGGCGCGCGCCGGGGGCGTCGCTGCTGGCGTCCCAATTGTCGCCCACGGCCCGGTAGCGTCCGCGCAGGTCGCAGGCCACCAGCAAGGTATCGCCGGGGCGCGCATCGAAACTGGTGAGCAGGGCCCGAGCGCGGCCCAGGATCGCCACCGACAGTTGCGGCCGGTCGCAATGGGCGTTGCTGTGGCCGCCGACCAGGGGGACGCCGTATTTGCCCGCCGCCTCGCGCAGCCCGGCCAGGATCGCCGCGCTCTGATCGTCGCCCTGACTCCACAGCGCGTCGGTGACCGCCAGAGCACGGCCGCCCATGGCGGCGATGTCGCTGACGTTCACCATCACGCCGCAGTAGCCGGCGAAGAACGGCTCGGCGGCCACGAATTCGTTGACGAAGCCTTCCATGGCCATCAGCAGAAAACCGTCGCCATCGGCCAGGGCGGCGGCGTCGTCGCCCAGCGGCAGGTGGCCACTGTCGAGGCCGGCCAGGCCCGCCATCACCGGGCGGATATCGGCCTTGTGGGCGAAGGCCGGAGCGGCGCTCAGCGTGCTGATCAGCGTCTCAAGGTTCACGCCGCTCTCCCTAGGACGCACGCCGGCCGGTGGCCAGCAGCGGCAGCCGGCCGTCCGGCAGGGGTGGATAGTGGGACAGGCGCGCGCGCATCAATACATGATCGAGACCGTGCAGCGAGAGGGGGCGCAGGCTGTCCCAGTGCAGGGCGCGGAACAGCGGTTCGTTGACGGCCTGCACCTGGGCGAAGAACGCCTCGCAACCGCGCGCCCGGGCGCTGCCCACCGCCAGGCGGATCAGGGCGCTGCCCAGGTGCGCGTCGCGCCGGTAGCCGCGTGCCACCGCCAGCCGGGAGCCGTACCAGATGCCCGGACGGTCGCTGTGGATGCGCACCGTGCCGACCACCTCGTCCGGGCCGCCGGCCACGTAGGCCACCGCCACGATGGTCAGGGCGCGGCGGTCCAGGGCATCGCCGTCGTCGCCGTCGAACAGACCCTGCTCAGCGCAGAATACCCGGCGGCGCAGGTCGCGGGCGGCCTGGTGTTCCCAGGCCTCGGAGGTCAGCTTCACCGCGTACTCGCGGCTGCGGAACGGCGTCACCGGCTCCAGGATCATGAGGCGTGCTCCAGGCGATCGTCCCGCTGGCCATTGTCCTCGAAGACGGACAGCGCCGAGCAGGCGCCGCACCGGCCGCAGCCGGCCTTGATGTCCGCCGAGCGCAGGCCGCCGCCGCGCAGCAGCGCGCCGAGCGGCTCCAGGATACGGCGCATGTGCGCCGCCGAGGGCGACGGGTGGTGCTCAAGCGGCGTGCCGGAGATCGGCACGAACGGCACCACGAACGGGTACACGCCCAGCGCCACCAGCCGCCGGCACAGGGCCAGGGTGTCGTCCACCGTATCGCCCAGGCCGGCCAGCAGATAGGTGCTTACCTGGCCGCGCCCGAACACGTCCACGGCGTCGGCGAACGCTTCCAGATACTGGTCCACGCTGATCGACGCCTTGCTGGGCATGATCGTTTCGCGCAGGGCCGGCGTGGCGATTTCCAGGTGCATGCCCAGGCTCTCGATGCCGCTGTCGCGCAGCCGCCGGAACCAGGCGCGGTCGTCCGGCGGCTCGCACTGGCCCTGGATCGGCAGGTCCACGGCGGCGCGCACGGCGCGGGCGCTGTCGCACAGCACCCGGGCACCGCGATCCTGCAGATTGGGGGTGCCGGTGGTCATCACCATATGCTTGACGCCATCCAGTTCCACCGCCGCCTTCGCCACCTCGGCCAGTTGCGCCGGCGTTTTGTGGGCGATGGTGCGGCCCTCGTCCAGGGACTGGCCGATGGCGCAGAACTGACAGGACACCTTGCGGTTGTTGTAGCGGATGCAGGTCTGCAACACGGTGGTGGCGAGCACGTCCTTGCCGTGCAGGGTGGCGATGTGGGAGTAGGGCACGCCATCGGCGGTGCTCAGGTCGTAGAAGCGCGGCCGGTCGGTGAACGCCATGCGCGCGATCTCCTCGCCGCCCCGGGTGACCCGGCGGCCGTCCAGTTCATAGGGGGAGTCGCCGGCGCCGGCGGTGTGCACCGGGATCATCACCACCTTGCCGCCGATCTCCACCGCCTTGTGGTCGGAGGGGCCGGCGCCGCCACGCCGGCTGGGCGCGCCGGCGGCGGGGTCGCTCAGGCGCACGCCCCGGGTCTGCAGCTCATTGATGAGCCGCTGATTGAAGCGGGGATCCTTCTTGCTCATGGTCGTCGCTCCCGATGGTGGCCCCGGCGTCGTCGGCGTCCGGGCCAGGAATAAGGGTGTGCAGGTCATGGACGGTTTGCGCCGGCCGCCGATCGATCAGCAGGCTCAGCAGCTCCGGGCGGGCGTAGTGGCCCACCGAGTCCATCATCCGCTTGCGCTTGAGAATCAGGGCCATGTCCAGGTCCGCCACGCACAGGCCCTCGCCCTCGGTGATCGGTTCGCCCAGCACCTTGCCTTCCGGTGACACGATCATCGTCATGCAACCGCCGCGCAGCGCCTTTTGCCGGGCCGGATCGTCGGTGATGGCCTGGATCTGATGCGGTTCCAGCCAGCCGGTGGCGTTGACCACGAAGCAGCCGGACTCGGCGGCGTGGTGACGCATGGCCGCCTCGATCTGGTCGGCGAACACCGGGCCGACCATGGAGCCGGGGAACTGGGCGCAGTGGATTTCCTCGTGCTGGGTCATCAGTGCGTAGCGGGCCAGCGGGTTGTAGTGCTCCCAGCAGGCCAGGGCGCCGATCCGGCCCACGGCGCTGTCCACCACTTGCAGGCCGCTGGCGTCGCCCTGGCCCCAGATCATGCGCTCGTGGTAGGTCGGCGTGATCTTGCGGCGCTTGAGCAACAGCCGGCCGTCGCCGTCCAGCACCACCTGGGTGTTGTAGAGCGTGCCCCGGTCCCGTTCATTGACGCCCAGCACCACCACCATGCCGTGGCGGCGGGCGCGCTGGGCGACCCGGTCGATCTCCGGACCCGGCACCGTCACCGCCCGCTGGTAAAGGGCGAGATGGTCCGGACCGGAAAACGCCGGGCCGCTCACGAACGAGAAATAGGGGTAGTAGGGCACCAGGGTTTCCGGAAACACCAGCAACCGGACGCCGCGGGCGGCGGCGTCGTCGATCCAGGCGCACACCTTGTCCAGAGTGCCGCCGGCGGTGTCCAGGTCCGGCGCGATCTGCGCCGCCGCCGCCCGTACCGTCCTTGCCTCGCTCATGGCGCCCTCCTTACAGGGTCCAGGTATCGAGGATGAAGGCATTATCCCGGCGGTGGAGCAGCACCAGGTCCAGCACGTCCAACGGATTGATTGGTGTTATGCCCTCGATCAATGATGGTTCGCCGTGGCCGTAGAGCGCCTGCAGTGCGAACCGGCAGGCAAACACCTTGCCGCCTTCGCCCATGAACTTGGTGAGCTGGTTGTTCACCGCCAGGTGGCCCGGAAAAGCCTCGTCGCCCAGGGTCGGGAAACCCCGCTGCAGGCCCAGGGTGACACCGGGGCCGTACAGCAGCACCGAGGTGTCGAACCCTTTGCGCAGCAGGCGGGTCGCCTGAAGCATGTTGACCAGGCCGATGGAGCCTTCGAACGCCACGGTGTGGAAGGTCACCAGGGCCTTCTCGCCGGGCTCCGCCTTGACGTCCTCGAACACCTTCTCTTCATAGTCGACGAAGAAGTCGCCTTTCTGATGCGCTGTTTTTTCTACGGTGGGCATAGCCGCCTCCCTCTGCGTATGGGGTTGTGTGGCCCGGGGTCGGGCACTGGCAAACAACTGCAATCAAGATGCCAATCAACTTGCAAATTGATTGATTGGTTGTGGCCTTTGTGGCCCAATGGGCGGCGTTTGGCCGGGGTGCGTCGGAGGCGGGGGAAGCGGTGACCAATCAAAGCGAGCCCGGACGGCGCCGCAGGCCGGTGCCGGGTGAACAACCCTGGTGCAGGAAATGACCATCGATAGTGCGAAAACCACGGGGAGGGCGGCCATGAGCGGTGCCGGTGACGGCTGGAAACCGGAACTCAAAACGAGCAACAAGCCGGTCTATCTTCGCATCGCCGACGCCATCGGCGATGACATCCTGGCCGGGCGTTTGACCGTGGGCGAGCGCCTGCCGCCACTGCGCGACCTGGCCGGCGCCCTCAAGCTCAACTACGCCACCGTGTCCCGGGCCTACAACGAGGCCCAGCGGCGCGGGCTGATCTATTCGCGGGTGGGGCAGGGCTCCTTCGTCTGTCAGCCGGGCCGGCCCAGCCGGCGCAGCGCCAGCGCCGCCCGCGCCGTGGACATGACCATGAACCTGCCGCCGGAACCCCGCGATCCGCTGCTGCGCGAGCGCATGGAGGCGGGGCTGCGCTCACTGGGGCCGGACCTGCAGCCGCTGATGCGCTACCAGGAATTCGGCGGGTCGGCGGAGGACAGGGAAGCGGCGGTGGCCTGGCTGCAACGCCGGCCCCTGCGTGTCAGCGAGGACCGGGTGCTGGTGTGCCCGGGGGTGCAGAGCGCGCTGCTGGCGGTGCTTGGCAGCCTGGCGCGGCCTGGCGACGTGGTGCTGTGCGAGTCCCTGACCTATCCGGGCCTGCGCGCCATCGCCGGCCAGCTCGGTATCCGCCTGGTGGGGCTGCCGCTGGATGAAGACGGCTTCGATCCGGACGCCCTGGCGCGGCTTTGCGCCGAACACCATCCCAAGGCGCTGTACTGCAATCCGGTGCTGCTCAACCCGGCGGTGGTGACGCTCACTGAGGAGCGCCGCCACCGGGTGGCGCAGATCGCCCGCAAGCACAACCTGCCGATCATCGAGGACGACGCCTACGGTTTGCTGCCCAGTCACCGGCCGCCGGCCCTGGCCAGCCTGGTGCCGGAGCTCACCTACTATCTGTGCGGGTTCAGCAAGTCCCTGGGGGCGGGGCTGCGCGTGGCTTATCTCGCGTTGCCGTCCGCCCGGGTGCGTTCACGGCTCACCGTGACCCTACGCGCCACCACCGTGATGGCCTCGCCGATCACCGCCGCGCTGGCCTCCTGCTGGGTGCAGGACGGCACCGCCGATCTGGCGCTGTCGCTGACCCGCCAGGAATCCCAGGCCCGTCAGGCCCTGGTCACCGACATCCTCGCCGGCGCTGACTACCGCTCCCACCCGGAGGCGTTCCATGTCTGGCTGAAGATGCCGGAGGCCTGGAGCCGGGTGGCGTTCGCCGCCCGGCTGCGCGCCCAGAACATCAACGTGGTGGTCAGCGACGCCTTCGCCGTCGGCAAGCCGCCGGAGGCGGTGCGCCTGTGCCTGGGTGGTCCGGCCAGCCGTCAGGATCTGGCCCAGGCCCTGCACCTGATCGCCGACGCTCTGGAACAGCCGGGCGCCGCCAGCGCCGGGTTCTTCTGAAGGCCTGGTTACCGGGGGGGAAGCAGCCGCCCTTTTATTGGCGTAACGCAAATGAACGGGCCGATTAGGGGGCGATGCCACGAATTTATCGTCCGGGTGAGGAACATCCGCGAGCTGTTCGTCTTTACAGGTAGGGCCCGGTTTTAGCCCGGGTTCGATCCATGGATAACGACGAGGAACCCCCATGACCACGCTTGCCGATCCGGCTCAAGCCGACCGCACCCTGTCCGCCCGCCTCAAGCACGAAACCCACGCCATCCATGATGCGCTGGACAGCCGCATCAGCGCCCTGTCGCCGTTTCTGGACCGCGCGCGCTACGCACGTTTCCTGCGCGTGCAGCTGCGTTTCCAGACCGCCACCGCGCCGCTCTATGAGCGCGACGATCTGCAGCAACGGTTCCCGGGGCTGCTGGAGCGCAGCCGGGTGGATCTGATCGAGGCGGATTGCCGCGATCTGGGCATCGCCGAGGCCGACATCGAGGCGGACCGCGCCGCCGGCCGGGCGGTGGCCATCGAAGACGGCGACGCCGTGATCGGTTGGCTGTACACCAACGAGGGCTCCAATCTGGGCGCCGCCTTTCTGTTCAAGCGCGCGCAGAAGGAACTGGACCTGAGCGCCGACTTCGGTGCCCGCCATCTGGCCGGCCATCCGGACGGACGCGGCCTGCATTGGAAGCGCTTCAAGGCCCAGCTGGACGAACTCGGCCTGAACGATGCGCAGCAGGACCAGGCGGTGCGCGGCGCCCGGGCCGCGTTCGCGTTCGTGCGGGAATCCGTGGAAGCGGTAATGGCATGAGGGCGGGCATGCGAGTTGTGATCGGGCTGCTGGCCCTGTGTCTTTCCATGGCCGGCCAGGCCCAGCAGCGTCTGGTGGTGGCCGGTGGCGAACTGACCGAAATCGTTTATGCCCTGGACGCCGGCGACCGGCTGGTGGCGGTGGACTCCACCAGCAACTATCCGGCGGCGGCGCGGCAACTGCCCAAGCTGGGCTATGTGCGGGCGCTGCCGGTGGAGGGCACCCTGGCGCTGAAGCCGGACCTGGTGCTGCTGTCCGGGGAGGCGGGCCCGCCGCCGGCGGTGGCGCAGCTCAAGCAGGCCACCTCGGTGCGCGTGATCGACCCGGAGTGGAGCCCCGCCGGGCTGTTGGCCCGGGTCGAGCAGGTGGCGCAGGCACTGGATCTGCAAGAGCGGGGCGAGCAACTGAACGCCGAGCTGCGCGAGCGCTTCGCGACCCTGGATAAAAGGCTGCCGCTGGCGGACCCGCCGCGCACCCTGCTGGTGCTGTCCGCCGGCCGCCACGGCGTGCAGGTGGCGGGCAAGGGCACCCAGGGTCAGGCCTTGCTGGATGCGCTGGGGCTACCCAACGTGGCCCAGGGGGAGGGCTACAAGCCGCTGAATGTCGAGGCGGTGCTGGCCGCCGATCCGCAGTTGATCCTCATCGCCGAGACCCGGCCAGGCAGCTTCCAGCCGGAGCAGTTGCCGCTGCTGGAGAGCACCGACGCCGGCGCCCATGGCCGGGTGCTGGTGGCCGACGGCATGCGGCTGCTGGGCTTCGGCCCGCGCCTGCCGGACGCCATGGAAGAGGTGCTGGAGGTGGCCACCGGTGAGGGCGGCTGAGCCCCGGCGCTGGCCGGTGGCACCGACGCTGGCCGCTTTGGCGGGGCTGCTGGCCCTGGGCATGGTGATCGCCGCGCTGGCCGGCCCCTTGTCGGTGGCCCCGGCGACCCTGTGGCGGGGTGTCTGGGAAGGCAGTGACCAGCCCGGTTATCTGGTGGTGCGCGACCTGCGGCTGCCGCGCATTCTGATGGCGGCCCTGGTGGGCGCGGCGCTGGCGTCCACCGGCGCCGCGCTTCAGGGTCTGTTCCGCAACTCGCTGGCGGACCCGGGACTGATCGGCATCTCCGCCGGTGCCGCCCTGGGAGCGGTGTCGGTGATCGTGCTCGGCGGCGGTGCCCTGGGCCATCAGGCGCTGCCGGTGGCCGCTTTCGCTGGCGCCCTGGTCACCACCTTCCTGATGTGGCGCATCGCCTCGCGAGGCGGCGAAACCCGGGTGGCGCTGTTGCTGCTGGCGGGCATCGCCATCGGCGCCATCGCCATGGCGCTCACCGGCGTGCTCACCTTCATGGCCGACGACAACGAACTGCGCACCCTCACGTTCTGGGCCATGGGCAGCCTGGCCCACAGCCGCTGGTCCGACGTCGCTCTGGTGGCGCCCTGGCTGCTGGCGGGCATCGTGCTGATGCCGCTGCTGGCACGGCCGCTCAACGGCTTGATGCTGGGCGAGCAGGCGGCCCTGCATCTGGGCCACGCGGTGCCCCGGGCCAAGCGCGCGGTGATGGTGCTGGGAGCGGTGTCGGTGGGCGCGGCGGTGGCCGCCGCCGGCCAGATCAGTTTCGTGGGCCTGGTGGCCCCGCATCTGGTGCGGCTGCTGATCGGCGTCGATCACCGCTGGCTGATTCCCGGCGCCGCCGCCCTGGGCGCGGTGCTCACCGTGTTCGCCGACACCCTGGCGCGTACCCTGGTGGCGCCGGCGGAACTGCCCATCGGTCTGGTGATGGCGCTGCTGGGCGGGCCGTTTTTCCTGGTGTTGTTGCTGCGCCGCCATGGAGTCTGAGCAATGAGCGAGGTGTTATTGGACGTCACCGGCGTGACGGTGCGGGCGGGCGATCGGAGCTTGCTGTCCGATATCGCTTTTCAGGCGCGGGCCGGCGAGCGGCTGGCGCTGCTGGGCCCCAACGGCGCCGGCAAATCCACCCTGATGCGCGCGCTGGCCGGCGACCTGACCCCGGACGCCGGCGCCGTGACCCTGCGGGGCAGGCCACTGCCGGACTGGCCACTGGCGGAGTTGGCGCGGCGTCGTTCGGTGATGCTGCAACACACCCCGGTGGGGTTTCCGGTGCGCGTCGATGAAGTGGTGGCCCTGGGGCTGCCCGGGCGCCGCCATGGCAACGCCGGCGATGCGCTGGTGGGCCAGCTGCTGGACCGGTTCGGCGTCGCCCATCTGCGCGGGCGGGCCTACCCGTCCCTCTCCGGCGGCGAGCAACAGCGGGTGCATCTGGCCCGCGTGCTTGCCCAGGTATGGGATACGCCGGGGCCGCGCCTGCTGCTGCTGGACGAAAGCACCTCGGCGCTGGACCCGGCGCAGCAGTACCGGGTACTGGCGACCCTGGCGGCGCTGGCCGAGCAGGGTGATTATCTGATCGTGCTGGTGTGCCATGACCTGCCGCTCGCCCACGCCTTCGCTTCACGCGTGCTGATGCTGGACCAGGGTCGCCTGCTGGCCGACGATACGCCGGCCCGGGTGCTGACCCCGGAGCGGCTGGCGGCGGTCTACGGCTTGCGCAGCCGCTGGTTGGATCACCCGGATGGGCCGGTGCTGCATGTGGAGGGTGCGCTCGAATAGGCGTACTAATGGAATGGTGTTAGTATCGGTCCATTAATCCGTCTTTAAGGTGAAAGGGAATGGCGGCAGCGAAGAAGGCCACCGGTCGCAAGAACAGCAAAAAGAACGCACCGGATGAGATGACCGGCACGCGCCTGGAGCTGACGCTCGCCGCCGAGAAGGTGCTTGCCGTCAATGGACTCAACGGCGGCACCCTGCGACAGATCAGGGAGGAGGCGGGGCAGAAGAACGAGTCCGCCATCCATTACTATTTCGGTTCCCGGGAAGCGATCATTCAGTCAGTGCTGTCGCTGCGCTCCAAGCCGATCGACGCGGACCGGCGGGCGATGCTTGAACGGGCCCGCGCCGAGGCCGGCGACGCACCGCTTTCCACGGAACAGCTGGTGCGCTGCGGGCTGATGCCGCTGGCTCGTTACGTGCTTGATAACGAGGCGCCGGGCTTTTATTTGCGGTTTCTGGTGCAGCTGCACGTGGAACGCGCCGCCTGGCTGCATTTCAATAGCGACTATGGCGTGGGTACCGCCCAATGCCTGGACGCGTTCTACGAAAGCAAATCCTATCTGCCCACCGCGCTCATCGAGCAGCGCTTTCTCAGCATGTTGTTCATGCACATCAACGGCATGGCCGCCCTGGAGCGGATTCGCTCGGAGAAGGGCGCGGCGTTCCGCCGCGCGGAAGCCTGGGTGCGCGTGGAAGACATCGTCACGGGCAGCGTGGCGATGTACGACGCGCCGGTATCACCGGCCACCCTGAAAGCGATCCGCGAAGCGGACGCGCTGTACGGGGAGCTGCCCGCCTACACCCGCATTGGCATCAAGCGACAACAGGTTCCGGCGCGCGGGTAACGTTACCGGTGTTACCCCGGGTGTTACCAAAAGTAATGGTTCAACATTACGATGAGCCAATTGTTTTGATGCTTTTCCATTATTTTGTTCCTCGCTGGCGGCCTTTTCGAGTTGCCCGTTCGGGCGCCCGTCTTTCTCTTCAGTGGCTGCCCCTCCGCCCACAAGCGTTCCCGGATCGGCATCGGGTAACGCTATAGATTCATATATTTCAATGTATTGCTGCGACCTGTCCCGATAGAGGTGAGGCGAAAACGATTGTTCACCTCCTGTTCTGCTTGGAGGTGCTGCTCGTCTTCGAAGGTGAGTCGTGGAGGGTCGTTGAGTGTTGGATAATTGACAGCCATTAAATTGGCGTGATCTGATGAGCCAACAACAACACGAAGGCGGACTGACAGGTCCGCGGGAGAGGCAGAGTGCTCACAGATTCAAGCCGCAGGCTCGGCCTGGCCATCGCCGTGGTGCTGGCCGCCATCAGTATCTATACATCCCTTTTCGGCATCTTCGATCCGGGCTACCAGCGTCCTCTGACCTTCGCCGCCTGTGTGCTGGTGGCGGTATTGGTCAAGCCGCTGGTGAGTCTGTACACGCCGCGCAACGGCGCGATGCGCGCTGTGTTCTGGCTGATCGATGCGTTGCTGGTGGGGGCCATCCTGTTGGCGGTGGCCCGCTTTCTGAGTTTCGCCGGCGCCATGGAAAACATGCTGGTGGATTACAGCCGCACCGATCAGTTGATCGCGCTGGCCGGGGTGGTGGCGGTGATCGAACTGGCGCGGCGGGAATTCGGGCTGGGCCTGTCGCTGTTCGCCGGTGTCACGCTGCTGTATTGCCTGTTTGGCGATCTGCTGCCTCCGGCGGTGCGCCACGCCGGCTTTTCCCTGGATCAGGTGATGCAGGGCATGTGGTACGGCTTCAGCGGGGTGTTCGGCGCGCCGGTGGCGGTGATGATCGAGCTGCTGTTCATCTACATCGTGTTCGGCGTGATCCTGGAGGCCACCGGCGCCGGGCCGGCGCTGGTGCGCATGTCCATTCGCGTGACCGGCCGGCTGCCCGGCGGTCCCGCCCACGCGGCGATCTTCGCCAGCATGCTGTTCGGCACCATGTCCGGCAGCGTCACCGCCAATGTGGCGGGTACCGGTGCCTTTACCATTCCCATGATCAAACGCCGTGGCTTCAGCCCGGCCTTCGCCGGCGCCGTGGAGGCGGCGGCATCCACCGGCGGACAGGTGATTCCGCCGGTCATGGGCGCCGCCGCCTTTATGATGGCCCAGCTGACCGGCACCCCCTATCTGCTGATCTGCGTGGCGGCGTTGTTGCCGGCGCTGTTCTATGTGTCGGCGCTGTTCGCGGCGGTGTACTACGAGGCCCGCCGCCTGGGCATCGAGCCCACCGCCGAACATGAACTGCCGGTACTCACCAAGGACGACTGGCTGCGCTCGCTGATGTTCGTGGCGCCCGTACTCACCGTGATTCTGGTGCTGGCCGCCGGTCGTTCACCGGCCATGGCGGGGGTCTGGGCGACCCTGGTGGCGATGGCGTTCGGTTTCATCAATCCCGAGATCCGTCGTCGCCCCTGGTCGCTGATCAAGGCGCTGGCCGGCGGTGGCGTGGCGGCGTCGCGCATCATGATCGCGGTGGGTGCCATCGGCGTGGTGATCGCCGGCATGGATCTTACCGGCCTCGGGTTGAGCTTCGCGCAGATGGTGGCGGGGCTGGGCGAGCACAGTCTGCTGCTGAGCCTTCTGCTCACCGCCCTGGGCTGCCTGGTGCTGGGCATGGGCATGCCCACCTTGCCGGCTTATCTGATCATCGTCCTGGTCATGGGGCCGGCGCTGAGAGCGTTCGATGTGCCGCTGATCGCCGCTCATCTGTTCGTCCTGTACTTCGGCGTGTTGTCGGCCATCACGCCGCCGGTGGCGCTGGCGGCCTTCGCCGCCGCGCCGCTCGCCGATGCCAACCCCATGAAGGTCGCCGGCGCCTCGGTCCGACTCACTCTGGTCGGCTTTCTGGTGCCGTTCCTGTTCGTCTTCAATCCGTCCCTGCTGCTGATCGTCGATGGCTTCAACATGGTGGATCTGGTCTGGGGCGTGCTGCGTATCGTTCTCGTGATCTGGGCCGTGACCACCGGCTTCGCCGGCTTTGGCGGCGGTCGTCTGAGCGTGCTCGCCCGAGGGCTCCGGTTCGTGGTGGCGACGCTGCTGATGATGCGCGGGACCTCGGTGGAACTGATCGGCCTGGTGATGGCCGTGGTGATCCTGTTCTTCGACTTCATCCCGCACCGTCGCCCTCGCTGGATGGGCCAGCCCTGCGCGCCCAGATCATAGCGAGCGCTACGAGACCAAGGAGAGAGTGATGTTTGGACGCAAAGTGAACGGATCCGCGGGTGGGTTGTTGCTGGTGGCGCTGCTGTTCGCGTCGCCGCTGTCCGCGGCGGAAACCACATATCTGAGAATGCAGACCGCCACGCCGGGCTCCGGGTACTACGTGTTCTCGGTGACGTTGCAATCGGTGCTGCAGCAGTCGCTGCCGGTGAAGATCAATATGACCGCCGGGGTCACCGGGCCCCGGTCCCCGCTCGATGCGGCGCGGGGCCAGACCGATCTGTATATCAGCAGCCCGTCAATCAACCACTTCATGCGTACCGGAACCGGTATGTTCGCGAGCATGGACGACGCCCCGGAGCTGTATAACAGCGTCCGCCAGATCATGACCTTTCCCGCCGGTCCCTACCACATCATGGTCCACGAGACGTCCGGCATCCGATCGCTGAAGGACATCAAGGGCCGCCGCGTGTTTCTCGGCGCCCCCGGTGGCGCCGCGACGCTGGTGGCGACTTCCATCGTCGAGGGCGCCACCGGCTACCAACCCGGCCGCGACTATCAACTGGCCCGGCTGGATTGGACGTCCGGATTGCAGGCGTTTCAGGACGGTCATGTGGACATGCTGATCATGCCCACGCCATTGCCCTCGGCCTCGGTGGAACAGATGGTGCTGCTCGAGAAAATCCGCTTCCTGGGTATTCCCGAGCCGGCCTTCGAGAGCGACGGCATGCGGGCCGTGATGGGGTTGCCCGGCCGCACCGTGACCACCTTGCCCGCCGGTATCTACGGCGATAACCAGACCAACGAAAGCGACGTGCGGACCATCGGCACCTGGGCCGGGCTTGGCACTCGCAAGGATCTGGATGAGGACCTGGTCTACCGGATCACCAAGGCGCTGTTCGAGAACATCGACCGCTTTCACGACGCCGCCCGCTTTCTGCAAGACGTCACCCTGGACAGCGCGCTCCAGCAAGTTCGCACGCCCCTGCACGCCGGGGCGGTGCGCTATTACCGCGAAGTGGGCATAGAGGTGCCCGACGCCCTGATTCCCCCGGAGGCTCAATGATGACCGCTTTTGTACCGCGCCCCGTCGATTCACTGGACGCCGTGTTCAAGCCGCGCTCGGTGGCCGTGATCGGCGCCAGCGCCACGCCCACCAAGATCGGCGGACTGCCGATCGCCTTTCTGCTCGCCCAGGGCTTCGAGGGTGAAATTTTTCCGATCAACCCGAAAGCCAGCGAAGTGCAGGGCCTGAAAGCCTGGGCCAGCATCCGCGACGTCAGCGGCCAGGTCGATCTGGCGATCATCGCGGTGCCGGCCAGTCTGGTGGACCAGGCGCTGGACGACGCCATCGCCGCCGGCGTCAAGGGCGTCGTGCTGTTCTCCTCCGGGTTCGCGGAAATCAGCGATCAGGGACGGGCCGCGCAGGACGCGCTGATGGCCCGTGCGCGGGCCGCCGGCGTCCGCATTCTGGGTCCCAATTGCCTGGGGTTCATGAACCTTTCCCAGAAGGTGTTCGCCACGTTCTCGCCGGTGGTGGGGCAGGGCGTGACACCGAATGGCCGTATCGGTCTGATCAGCCAGAGCGGCGCCTATGGCGCGTACGCTTTTACCCTGGCACGCCAGCGTGGTCTGGGGCTCAGCTATTGGATCACCACCGGCAACGAGGGCGACGTGGATTTCGCCGACTGTTTGCGCTGGCTGGTGCGTGACCCGGATACCGATGTGATTCTCGGCTATATGGAGGGCTGCCGGGATGGCGCCAAACTGGAGCTGGCGCTGGCCGAGGCCCGCGCCGCCGGTAAACCGGTGGTGATGACCAAGGTCGGGCGCACCGACATCGGCGCCCAGGCGGCCGCTTCGCACACCGCCGCGCTGGCCGGCGAAGACCCGGTATTCGATGCGGTGTTCCGGCAATACGGCGTCTATCGGGCCTACTCCATCGAGGAGTTTTTCGACGTGGGCTATGCCTTTTCGGTGGCGGGCGTGCCGGCCGGCGACCACCTGGGGGTGTTCACCGTGTCCGGTGGCGCCGGTGTGCTGATGGCCGATGCCGCCGACGACGTGGGGCTGCCGATGCCGGCGCTCAGCGACGAGGGTCAGCGCCGCATTCGTGAGCTGGTGCCGTTCGCGGCGCCGCGCAATCCGGTGGACATTACCGGGCAGATCACCAACGACGTGGGCCTGTTCGAGACCAGCCTGGAGATCATGCTGGAACAGGGTGATTACCAGCTGGTGGCCACGTTCCTGGCCGCCGCCGGCCAGGGCCCCATGGGCGAACAGATCGCCGACCAGATCGGCCGCGTCCGTGCCCGCTTCCCCGACCGTGTGTTCTGTGCCGTCTCGGTGTTTCGCGAGCCGGTGCGCGAGCGCCTGGAACGGTTCGGCTGCCTGGCGTTCGAGGACCCCAGCCGGGCCATTCGCGCGCTCGCCGCCCTGGCCTGGTTCGCCCGCCAACGCAACAAGACGCTGCCGGTGGCGCAGGCCGCGGAGGCGCCCACCCTGACGCTGCGCGCCGGCAATTATTCCGAGGCGGACAGCTTTCAGGTGCTGGCGGAATTCGGCGTGCCGGTGCCCGAGTCCCATCTGGTCGCGGACGGCGCGGCGGCGCGCGAGCGCATCGCCGACGACCGGCGGGCCTGGGTGGCGAAAATCGCCTCCGCCGACATTCCGCACAAGTCCGATATTGGCGGTGTGCGTCTCGGGCTGCGTGGCGGTGACGCCATCGCCGAGGCCTGTGACGCGGTGCTGGCGGCGGCACGCCAAGCCTGCCCGGAGGCACGTATCGATGGCGTCCTGCTGTCGCCAATGGAGGGCGACGGTGTGGAGTGCATCGTCGGCGTGCAACGGGACCCGACCTTTGGGCCGGTGGTGATGCTGGGCCTGGGGGGCGTGCTGGTGGAAATCCTCAAGGACGTGAGCTTCCGCAGCGCGCCGCTCAGCCGCGACATGGCCCTGGAGATGATCGATGAGCTGCGCGGCCGCGCCCTGCTTGGTGGCGTGAGGGGGCAGGCGCCCTCGGATGTGGCGGCGTTGGCGGATCTGCTGGTGCGCGTTTCGCGTTTCGCCATGGCCGCCGGCGACAGCCTGGACAGCCTGGATATCAACCCGGTGCGCGTGCGCCCCGCCGGCCAGGGCGTGGTGGCGTTGGATGCCGTGGTCATCGGGCGCTGAACGCGCCTTTACCTTGTTTGATCAGGAGACCGTTATGACAATGAAATTCCGTCTTTCCACCGTGCTTTTGCCGCTGCTGGCGGGGCTGGTGCTGCTCAGTGGCACCGCCGCCAGCGCGGAACGTAACCTGCGCATGCACACCTCCCAGCCCGGCTCGTCGCCGTATGTGTTCGCGGTGACCCTGCAATCGGTGTTGCAGAAAAATCTGCCGGTGCGCATCAATCTGACGTCCGGCATGGCGTCCACCCGCTCCACGTTGGACGCCGCCAAGGGGCAAGTGGATCTGTACGTGGGCAGCCAGTCCATCAACCACTTCATGAGCACCGGCACCGGCATGTTCAGCCAGATGGACAGCGCCCCGGAACTGTTCAAGCACGTGCGCACGATCATGAGTTACCCGCTCGGGCCCTACCACATCATGGTGCACGAGGATTCCGGCATCGAGTCGATCAAGGACATCAAGGGCCGTCGCGTCTTTATCGGCCCGCCGGGCGGCGCCGCCACCCTGGTGGCGCTGTCGATCATCGAGGGCGTCACCGGCTACAAGGCCGGCGAGGATTACGACATGGCGCGGCTGGATTGGAACTCCGGGCAGCAGGCCTTCCAGGACGGCCAGGTGGACATGTACATCGGCCCCACGCAACTGCCCTCGGCCTCCATCGAGCAACTGGTGATGCTGCAGAAAATCCGCTTTCTCGGTATTCCCGACGAGGCGTTCGACAGCGAGCCGATGAAGGCGGTGATGGCGCTGCCGGGCCGCACCGTGATGGAAATTCCGCCGGGCATCTATGGCGATAACCAGGTCAACGAAAAGCCGGTCAAGACCGTGGGCACCTGGGTCACCCTGGGCACCCAGGACCGGATGGACGAGGAGCTCGGCTATCAGATCACCAAGACCCTCTTCGAGAACCTGGACGTTTTCCATAACGCCGCGAAATTCATGAGCAGCGTCACCCTGGATAACGCCCTTGAACAGGTCAACACGCCGTTACAGGCCGGCGCGCTGCGCTACTACCGGGAAGTCGGCCGCGACATTCCGGACGACATCGTGCCGCCGGAAGCCCGTTGACCGCCGGGTCGTCGACCCGCACCCCGCAGTAAAGGAGAACATCATGACCGAGCAACACCTCGCGGTATCGCCCGCGGAATTGAAGGCCGCCGCCAATAAGGCCTATATCTATACGATGCCGTTGGTGCTGATGGAGACCACCCGAAAATGGCGGCTGAAACGCGGCGCGAACGTGTTCAATCACGCCCGCAAACTGCTCAATCATCGCAGCCGCTGGGTGACCACCCCGAACAACGACACGCTGTATTCCGACGGCTGGCTGGACCTGTCCCATGGCCCGCTGCGGATCACCGTACCGGACACCGGCGAGCGCTACTTCTCACTGGCCTTCATGGACATGTACACCAACAACTTCACCATCCTCGGCACCCGCACAACCGGTAATGGCGGTGGCGTGTACACGGTGGTCGGCCCCCATCAGGAGGTGCCCGCGGACGCGGACAACGTGATCCGCGCGCCCACGCCGCGGGTCTGGGCGCTGGCCCGTCTGCTGGTGGACAGCGAAGAGGATCTGCCCGCCGCCTGCGCCATCCAGGACCAGCTTTTCGTGCACGAAGGCGCCGTCAATGAAGCGGTGGATCCCGGTGAACCGGTGCTGCGCGATGCGCCCTGGGACCAGTACCTGGCCGAGGCCAACTACCTGCTGCGGCGCGAACCGCCGCCGGTGACCGACGGTCTGGTGCTGGAGGAAATCCGGGCGCTGGGCATCGGCCCGGATCAGCGGTTCGACGCCGGGCGGTTCGACGCGGAACAGGCGCAGGCCATCGAGGCCGGGCTGAAGGAAGCCCGCGACTGGCTGGCGCGGATCCAGCGGGCGCGCGCGGCCACCATCAAAGGGTGGACCTACCCCAATGCGCGCACCGGCGATTTCGCTCAGTCCTATGTGCTGCGCGCGGTGGTGGCGGTGGGCGGGCTGGCCGCGCTGCCGCCGGAAGAGGCGTTCTATATGCGCGCCGAAGGCGACACCGAGGATGGCCTGTTCGACGGCAACCAGAATTACCGTCTGCATTTCGCCGCCGGTGAGCTGCCGCCGCTGGAATCGTTCTGGTCGCTGACCCTGTATGAAGCGATGGACGACGGCCAGTTCTTCTTCGCCGACACGCCCCTGAAACGGTACGCCATCGGTGACCGGTCTCCCGGGCTGCGTTTCAACGAGGACGGGTCGCTGGACATCTGGATCGGTGCCGACAGTCCCGGCGCGGAGCGCGAGGCCAACTGGTTGCCCGCCAACCGGGGACCGTTCTCGCTGTTTTTCCGTGGGTACATGCCGAAACGGGCGTTGTTGAACGGCCACTACCGGCTGCCGCGCGTCGAGCGGCTGTAACCGACCCACTCCCCGTTACTGAAAGACAACGACGGCGCCGCCGGCGACCGTCACGGGCACCCGCGTGCCCGGAATTCGCGGCGGCGCCTCGGGAGACACACCATGAGTGACGAAAACAACAACACGGATCACCGGCCCGAAGCGGACAAAAAGCGCGCGCCGATTCTCGGCGAGTTCCTGCTTTCGGATCAGAAATTGCAGAGTCTGGGCGCCGGGGTGCATCTGCTCGGTGGCCAGGGCAACAGCGTGGTGGTGGAAACCGATAACGGTGTGATCCTCACCGACACCGGCCCCGGTGGGCGCGTCACCCGCGCCATGATCGAGCGGGTCCGCGACCTCACCGACAAACCGCTGCTCGCCATCGTCTACAGCCACGGCCACCTGGGCTACAACCATGGCGCGCGGGCCTGGCTGGAGGACGCCGCCGAGCGCGGTCATCCACGGCCGGACATCATTGCCCAGGACAATCTGCCGCGGCGCTACACGCGCTACCGCGACACCTGGGGGCTCCAGGCGCACCTGAACGGGCTGCAGTTCAACGCCCGTTTCCCGGAGCAGCCGCCGGAAAAATGGTTCACCTACCCGAACATCACGTTCCGGGACCGGCACGTCATCGACGGCGGCAACCGCCGCGTGGAGGTGCTGGCGGCCCCCTCGGAAACCGACGACGCGGTGGCCCTGTGGCTGCCGGATCGCCGGATTCTCTATGCCGGCCCGGCGTTTATCAAATCGATTCCCAATATCGGCACGCCGCTGCGCACGCTCCGTGACCCGGTGCGCTGGGCGGACACCATGGAACAACTGATGGCGCTGCAACCGGAGGTGCTGATCCCGGAATTCGGCAAGCCGGTGGAGGGCGCGCAGGCGGCCCGCGAGGCGCTGAATCTGACCGCCACCGCCCTGCGTTACCTGCGCGACGAAACCGTCAAGCGCATGAACCAGGGCATGAGCGAAGCGGAGATTCTTCACGACATGGACTATCCGGAAGCGATCTTCGGCCACCCCTGGATGAAGCCGAGTTACGGCATGCCGGACTACATCGTTCGCGACATCTGGCGTTCCGAGAACGGTTGGTGGGACCGCAACGCCACCCAGCTGCACCCGGCGGCGCCGCAAGCGGTGGCGACGGCGCTGCGCGAAGCCCTCACCGACCCGGAGCATGTGCTGGAACTGGCGCGCCGGAAGGCGGAGCAGGGCGAGCCGCAGCTGGCGTTGCACGTGCTGGACCTGCTGTCGCCGGACTGCCTGCGTGACGAGCTCGGGCTGCGGGCCCGTGCGTTGAAGGCGGAGCTTCTGGAGCGGCGGGCCGAGGGCTCTTCCTCCTATGTATCCGCGCAGATCTACCGCTCGGTGGCGGCGCGGCTCAAGCAATAACGACTCAGGCAATAACCACTCAAGCGATAACAAAAAAAGGCGACGAGGAGACAACAATGATGAAACCGTCCTGCTATCAAATCATCGGTGCCGGCCTGTTCGCGGCGCTGCCGTTGGCCGGCCAGGCCGCCGAGATTCAGGTACTTGAACAGGTGCTGCATCCGGAACGGGCGATCACTAAAAAGGTGGAACTGTACGGGGCTCTGCGGCTGTCGGTGGACTACGCGGACTCCGACGTCAGCGAGCAGGAGGCGGACGCCAACCCGAATTTTTCCGACGGCGATCTGGGCGTGTCCAGCAACACCAGCATGATCGGCTTCCGTGGCGAAGTGCCCTACGACGATCACTACACCTTTCTCTGGCAGTACGAGCAGCAGGTGGACGTCGACGATACCGACGCCGGCGATGTCTGGACCACCCGCGACAGCTTTCTTGGCCTGGAAACTCCGGCCGGCACCTTCCTGGTCGGCCGCATCAATACGCCGTTCAAGAACATGGGCGTGTCCTACCTGGGCTATTTCAACACCACCGTCGGTGATACCCACGCGCTGCTGGGCGCCGGCTCGGTGGGCGGCGGCCCGCGTCTCGATCTGCTCGGCAGCAACAGCCTGAACTGGAAGTTCGACCTGGCCGGCGTGAATGTGGCGCTGCAGTACTCCGCCGACCAGGCCGGCTCGGTCCGCGCGGTGGACGACAACGACCGGGACAGCACCAGCGTCTGGTTGAACTGGCAACCGGGCAACCTGCGCCTGGACGGCGCTTATATCCATTATTCGGATTTCTACGCCACCGGCGCGCTGGAAGCCTGGCGCGGGGCGGCCAGGTACACCCTGGGTGCGCTGACCGTTGGCGCCATCTACGAGGACGTACAACCGGACAACCACGCGCCGCTGGATCGTCGTGCCTACGGCGCCCAGGCGGTCTATACGGTGGCCCCGCGCTGGAACCTGGCGGGCCAGTGGCACCACGCGGAGGAATCCGCGGTGGGCGACGACGAGGCCGATCAGTACAGCCTCGGCGTGTTCCACTCACTCAGCCCCTCGGTGCTGTTGCACGCCATGTACACGGTCACCGACAACGGCGATGCGGCCGCCTATCGGGTGCTGGATTACGCCCACGGCGACCGCGTGGGCACGGCGCCGGGTGGCGCGCCCTGGGCGGTCTCGGTGGGCGCGCAACTGAAATTCTGAATCGGCGTGCCGCCCTCAATGGCAGTCCACGGCACGGTACGGCGCTGCGGGCATTTTCCACGGTGTCCGGCGGGACGATCCCGCCGCGCGGCGGATGCTCTCCCCCGACCCGCGTGAAGCGACGATGGAACGACCGTTCCGTGCCCCTTCGCGCCGGCTCCGCGCCGGCGCTTTTTTATCCGTTAACGCGACGGCGATGCCGACGCGCGCAACCCCGGGAGGAACCGCAATGGCGGAACAGCTTGATCGGCGGGAGGAACGCCGGTTCCGAGAGGAAATTCGTGAATTCGTGGCGGAGCAAGTGTCCGAGCCGATCCGTTTGAAAGTAGCGCAAGGCCGGGACATCAGCCGGGCCGAAACGATCACCTGGCAGCGCAAGCTGGTGGATCGGGGCTGGGGCGCGGTGCACTGGCCGCAACGTTGGGGCGGCACCGACTGGAGCCTGCACAAGCGTTTCGTGTTCGAGGAGGAAATGGCGCTGGCCGGCGCCCCCGGCGTACCCCCCTTCAACACCAAAATGCTCGGGCCGATTCTGTTGGAATACGGCACCGAGGAACAGAAGGAACGCTTTCTGCCCGGCGCGCTCAAGCTGGAGCAATGGTGGTGCCAGGGCTATTCGGAACCCTCCGCCGGGTCGGACCTGGCCGCTCTGCGCACCCGGGCGGTACGCGACGGCGACGTCTACCGCGTTAACGGCGGTAAGATCTGGACCAGCTACGCCCATTACGCGGACTGGATGTTCTGTCTGGTACGCACCAATACCGAGGTGAAGAAGCAAAAAGGCATTTCCTTTCTGCTGCTCGACATGCGCAGCGAAGGCGTGTCGGTGGAACCGATTCATCATTTCTACGGCGCCCATATTCTCAATCAGGTACTGCTCGACGAGGTACGGGTGCCGGTGGACCAGCGCATCGGCGAGGAAAACACCGGCTGGACCACCGCCAAGGCGTTGCTGGAACACGAGCGGCTGGCCACCTCGCGGCACGCCGAGGCCACCCGCAAGCTGGGCCGCTTGCTGGCGCTGGCCCGCCACAACCGGGACGGCGACGGGCCCTTGTATCGGCGCGCCGACGTGCGTGCGCGCATCGCCGAGGTGGCGGTGCAGGTCAAGGCGCTGGAATTCGCCACCCGCCGGGGGCTGGACATGCTGATCCGTGACGGTCGCATCGGTGTGTTCGCATCGTCCCTGAACCTCAAAGGGGTGGCCACTAATCAGGCGGTGGACGAAGCGATCCTGGACATCGCCGGTGCCGACGCCCTGGCCGCCGACGCCGCCTACGACAACCTGCCCCGGGCGCTTCTCAATCGCGGCGGTGACGCGCGCTACGTGGCCGAGTCCCGCTATTACCTGCGCGGTCCGGCGATCGCCGCGGGCTCCAACGAAGTGCAGCGCAACATCATCGCGCAGCACGCCCTTGATCTGTGAGGAAACCGGCATGCAATTCGTATTGACCGAAGAACAGCAGCTGGTGCGCGACACGGTGCGCAAGCTGCTCGAAAAGCAATGGGATCCGCGCCGTGACCAGGCCCTGTCTTCAGCGGACGCGGTGGACGGCCCGGTATGGCGGCAATTGGCCGAACTGGGTTTGCTGGGCGCCGGGCTGCCGGAAGCCCACGGCGGCGCCGGCCTGGGCGCGGTGGCGCTGAGCGTGCTGTGCGCGGACATCGGTCGCCAGCAATGGCGCGCGCCGTTTCTGGCCAGCGCGGTACTGGCGGGCACCGCCCTGGCCCAGGCGCCGAGCGGTGAGGTGCGTGATCGCTGGCTGCGCGAGCTGGCCGCCGGGCGGCGGGTGCTGACCCTGGCCGCCCTGGAAGCGGGCGCCGGCTACGATTACCGGGCCATCGCTCTGACGGCCCGGGCGACCGCCGCCGGCTGGCGGCTGGACGGCCGCAAGCACGTGGTCATGGACGCGGCCTGCGCCGACGCCTTTCTGGTCACCTGCCGAATCGATGACGCGCCGGCCCTGGTGCTGCTGGAAAAGGATCAGGCGGGCCTGGAGGCGGCGCCGTTCACCGCCTTCGACGGCACCAGCCTGGCCACCTTGACGCTCACCGACGTGGCCCTGCCGGAGGCGGCGGTGCTGGCCCGGGGGGCGGCGGCGGACCAGGCGCTGGACGCGGCCCTGGCCCACGCTGCCCTGGCGGCGGCGTCGGAAACCCTGGGTGCCTGCGAGGGCGCCTTCGAACGGACCCTGGATTATTTGCGGCTGCGCGAGCAGTTCGGTGTCCGACTGGCCACCTTCCAGGCGCTGCGCCATCGCGCCAGCGATCTGCACGCGGACCTGGAGATGCTGCGCGCCCTGGTGGCCGGCGCGGCGGACGGCCTCAGCCGCGATCCCCGCCATGGCGACGCCTTCGCGGCGCTGGCTCTGGCGGTGCCGGTGGGCGACCGGGTCTGCCGGGAAGCGATTCAACTGCACGGCGGCATCGGCATGACACGGGAACTGGGTATCGGTGGCTATCTGCTGCGCGTCAATGCCCTGAGCCGCCTGTTCGGCGACGCCACCTACAACGGCGGGCGCTATCTGGACTATCTGGAGGAGACACCCCATGACTGATCAAGTGGTTTTGATGGAGAGTCGGGACAAGGTGGCCGTGGTCATCCTCAATGCCTATGCGATGCGCAATTCGCTGGGCGCGCCGGGCCTGCGCGAGGGCCTGATGGACGCCATCGAGCGTTTCGAAGCCGACCCGGCGCTGCGCGTGATGGTACTGACCGGCGCCGGCGGGGTGTTCTCCGCCGGTGGCAATCTGGACGCGCTGCGCCGGATCCGCGATGAGAAGAAAATCCTGGAGCGGCTGGAAGGCGGCGCGCCTCTGATGGAGCGCATGCTGACCTCCGACAAGCTCTATATCGCGGCGGTGGAAGGCGCCGCCTTCGGTGCCGGCCTGGGGCTGGCGGCGTCCTGCGACCTGATGGTGGCCGCCGACGGCGCCCGCTTCTGCGCCGCGCAGATTCGCGTGGGCGCCGCACCGGACGGTTCACTCTGGTGGTCGTTGCCGTTTCGGGTGGGGCCCGGCCGCGCCCGGCGTATTCTGCTCACCGGCGAGGAAGTCCCGGTGGACGACGCTCTGCACATGGGCCTGGCGGACCTCGGCGCCGCCCGGGGCGAGGCGCTGACCGTGGCCTTGCAACACGCCGAGCGGCTTGCCGCCGGGCCGCCGCTGGCTCAGGCCACGGTCAAGCGCCTGGCCCGCGCCCTGGACCCGGACCTGACCACCCGCCTGCGGGTGGAGCGGGAAACCGCCGCCCGCACCTTCGCGTCGGACGACTTCGTGGAAGGGGCCAGCGCCTTTTTGGAAAAACGCCGGCCGCGCTTTACCGGCCATTGAAGGCCACGGCGGGCCGTGACCCGCGGGTTCCCGCGCTGGTCAGGCGCGGCCGGATCGGCAATGCTTTGGGTTTTCGCCGTTGGAGGAAAACGCGATGACCCGGTTCGAGCGGGTGGCCGAGTTGATGGGCCCGCCGTTCCTGCGCCTGCTGGGCGTGGAGGCGGTCTCCATCGAAGAGGGGCGGGTGGTGTCGCGGGTGGCGATCCGCGAGCAGTTGCATCAGCAAAACGGCTATGTGCATGCCGGCGTGATCGGCAGCGTCGCCGACCACACCGCCGGTGCCGCCGCCGGCACCCTGCTGGATGAGCACCACATGCCGCTGACCGCCGAGTACAAGGTCAACCTGCTGCGCCCGGCCACCGGCGTGGCCCTGGTGTGCGAGGCCACCGTGCTGAAGGCCGGGCGAGCGATCACCGTGGCGGAAGCGGAGGTGTTCGCCGAGGACGGGCAGGGTGGCCGCAAGCTGGTGGCCAAGGCCACCGTGACCCTGTCCATCGTACCGGTGCGTGGCTGATCAATAGACCTTGTAGGGCAGAAATTTGCCGGTCATCAGGATTTTGACCCGGTCGCCTTTCGGGTTTTCCTCGCGCTGAATGTCCATGTCGAAATCGATGGCGCTCATGATGCCGTCGCCGAATTCCTCGTGGATCAGTTCCTTCATGGCGCAACCGTACACGTGCACGGCTTCGTACAGGCGGTAGATCAAGGGGTCGCGGGCGTCGGTCTCGCCGCCCTTGGACGGAACGATCTGCAGCCAGGCCACCGCCTCGTCGGAAAGGCCGAACAGTTCGCCGACGGTGGCGGCCTGCTGCTTGCTCATGGCCATCTGGCCGAGGCAGGCGGCGGTGGTCCATTCCTTGCTGTTGCCGACGGCGTCGGCCACCGCTTTCCAGGTAAGGCCCTTGGCCACCTTGGCGGCGCGGATCATTTCGGTGACTTGGGTTCGGTTGCTGATCATGGGTAGTACTCCATTGCAGTGTGGAAAAACCGGTAGGTAACGGAAGCGTCAGGCCGCGTCCCGCCGGGGCGGGCGGCCCACCGTCAGGCTGGCGGTGGTTTCGCCGTCGCGGCATTGGCGCAGGGCCAGGTAATCGTCGTTTTCGTGTTCCACCTCCCAGCTCAGGGCCGGGTCCGGGGCGCCGCGCAGTACGATGGGCAGCTGCCGGGTTTTGAGCCGCACCACCGGCGCGCGGTGGCGATAGCCCGGATGCGGACGGTCGAGAAGATGGTGGGCGATGGCCTCCGCCTGACGAGGGATCGGTTCGATAAAACGGCAAGGCGCGCCGTCGATGCTGATGCAATCTCCCAGCGCATGGATGCCGTCCACGCTGGTGGCCAGGGTGTCGGCGCTGACCGCGATGCCCCGCTCGAACGCCAGCCCCGCCTGGCGCGCCAGGCGCGATTCGGTGACCAGGCCGGTGGCGGCCACCACCTGATCCACGGCCAGCGACCGGCCGTCTTCCAGATGCACGGTGCGCCCCGCCGCCGTGGCGGTGACCGTGGCCACCCCGGTGTCGCCCAGGAAGGTCACGCCCAGTCGATCCAGATGCCGCGCCAGCCGGTCCACCGCCGGCGACGGCAGCAGGCCGGCCAGTGGACCGCTCTGCTGATCGATCAGGGTCACGGCGTGGCCGGCGTGGGCCAGATCCTCCGCCAGCTCACAGCCGATCATGCCGGCGCCGACCACCGCCACGCGCCGGGGCGCGCCGTCCAGCGCGGCTTGCAGCCCACCCCAGCCGTGCAGGTGGTTGATGCGCCAGCACAGCGGCTCGGGCAGCGCCGGTGGCAGGGCCGGGCGGGCACCGTGGGCCAGCACCAGGGCGCGGTAGGTAAAGGCCCCCCGGGTGGTGCGCAGTTGCCGCAGGGCCGGCGAAATGCCCACCGCGAAGGTTTCCGCCAGCAGCGTGACGCCCAGGCGGCGGGCGGCGTCGGCGCCGCTTTCCCGGGCCAGGGCCGGCGCGCGCAGGCCACGGCTCAGCGCCACCGACAGCTCCGGCTTGTGGTAGATGTCGCCCTGGCAGGCGGTGACCAGGGTGATCGGCACCTCCTGATCCAGGGCGCGCAGCGCCTCCACCAGACTCCAGCCGGCGAGGCCGGCGCCGACCACCACGATGCTGTCGCGGGACGGCGCCACCGCCGGCGCCGCCGGCGCGGGGGCCGCCGCCGGCGGTTCGTAGAGTTCAAAGTCGCCCTTGCCGACGCCGCACAGCGGGCATTCCCAGTCGTCGGGGATGTCCTCGAAGCGGGTGCCCGGCGGCAGGCCGCCGTCCGGGTCGCCCTGTTCCTCGTCGTAGATCAGGCCGCAGGCCAGGCAGATGTACTGGCGCCAGGGGCGCTGGTCATGGTCGCTCATGCGGAGGTCTCCTCCCCGGCCGGCCATTGCTCGCGGCACAGCCGGTCCATTTCCCAGCGCAGGTGTTTGATCGCCGGGGTGACGATGGCCACGAACTGCGCCTCGCGGAGGCGTCGCTGGGCGGCGGCGGACAGGGCGTAGCCGCGCGCGCCCTGATGCAGCATGGCGGACTGGGCGGCGCGCAGGGCGAAATCGGCGCCCTGGGTACGCAGGTCCAGCACGTCCAGCAGATAGTCGCGGCTGTCGTCGTACGGGGTGGCGGCCAGCAGGCCGGCGCGGCGTTCCAGATCCTCCAGCTCGGCGCGCAGGGTATCCGGCCGCTGATCCAGGAAGCGATTGACGTGGCCGAGCTGGCCCTCCACCTCCAGGATCGAATCCAGGCTGCCCTGGGCCACGCCCAGGGCCATGCCGGCCTGAAGCAGGATGAAGCCGGCGCGAACCTCGGCGATAAAGGGGCGGGCCGGGTCGGCGATCAGTCGCTCCGCGCCCACCGGGTAGTCTTGCAGGCGGATGCCCCAGGTGCTGCTGCCCTCCATACCCGAGAAGGTGGGGCAGGGCCGCAGCTCGACCTGGTCGTCGCATTCCAACAGGAACATGATCTCCCCCTGGATCCGGTCCCGGTCGTCACGAACCTGGGCCAGGGCGCCGCAGTACTGGCCCGGTGCGATGTGGCTGACCCAGGGCAATACGCCGCTGACCCGGTAGCCGCCGTGGCCGTCCGGACGGGCGCGCAGCGCCATGCGCTCGATGCCCGACAGCGCCTTCATCGGGTTGGACAGAGCGGTGCCGCCGAAGCGGGCGCCGCGCCGATGGGCGTCCAGCCGCGCGCCGGCCAGCGCCGGGTTGCCGGAGCGTGCCATGTACAGACCGCACACCTGGTGGGCCCAGACCAGAAAGCCGGTGGTGCCGCAACGGCGCGCCACCCGTTGCATGGCGCCGATGGCCAGATCGAAACGGGGGTGCTCGCCCAGGTGGGCGTCCAGACCGCCGGCCTCACCCAGGGCGCGCATGATCTCCAGCGGATAATGGCCTTCCTGGTCGATGCGGTAGGCCAGCGCCGCCAGCGGGCCGTCGGCGATGTCCGCCACCCGTTCCAACAAGGCGTCGGCGTGGTCGGGGGCCTCGGCGGGGAGGGATTGCAGGCTGTTCATGGGCTTCTCCGGCTGCGGTCGGCGACGGCCTTCATTCGGCCAGGGCGATATCGAAAGCGATCGGGTTGCGCATGCTGTTGGCCACCGGCGAGAAGTAGTTGGCCTGTTGCACGATCTCGTCGAGGGCGTCGCGGTCGGCGTCGCCTTCCACCAGCACCCGCACGCGGATTTCCTGAAAGCCCATCTGCGAGGGAATGCGGTGGGCACCGCCGGCGCCCCAGGCGGCGCTGTTGCCGATGTCGCCTTCCAGGAACAGTTCCAGCCGTGACAGCTTCACGTTCTTCCAGGTGGCCACCGCGGTGATGCCCACCGCCAGACAACCGCCCAGCGCGGACAGCACGATTTCGCCCGGCGCCGGCGCCGTGTTCTGGCCGAACAGATGCAAGGGCTCGTCCACCACCACCGCCTCGTGGTCGCCCACATAGGAGAGCGTGCGGTATTGCCCTTCGCACACCGTGTGAACCTTGTTGGTGCCGCGGGCCTGGGGATTGTTGCGGCCCTTTTCGGCGAAGCCGAGCAGGCCGTCGCGGTCGATGGGACGCAGATGGGTGTGAACGGTGTTGGCGGTTTGTGTGCTCAAGGGACTCTCCTTGGTTAATTGGGCCTGGTTAATCGGGCCTGCTTAATCGGTGAAAGGGGCAAAAGCCCGCGAACGAGCCCTCTATCGCAAAGGCTGTGCCAGAAGCGCGAGGGGCCGCCGGGGTAACCGGAGTGCGGCAGGAAAATCTTTTTGATTCAAAGGCTTGAGAGAGGGTCGGCGGGCGCGTGGCGAACCGGGGCGGTGCCCGGGGTGGACGGTACCGGCCAACGGAACACGACAAAGCACGACAATGTCCGTTTTCGTCGTCGGACATTGTCGCGTGCTCCCCCGGAAGGCCCGCGCGAATCCGGGCCCCGGCCCCGTCACCGCCGGCGGTCGGATCCCGGGCGTGCCGGGGTCGGACCCCGGTAAGTGGTTGTTTTGGTGGGGATTTGGGTGGGTTTTGGGGTGTTTGGGAGGCGTTGGCGGGGGTTTTTTGGGGGGATTTTTGGCCCGGCTGGCATGGAACCTGCTCTTTACTTTCCGTCGACCCGTTCAGGGCCCGTTGCCAGCCGGAGTACGAAGATGGGAGCCACCATTCACCTCAATGCCATCACGCATCGCTACAAGGCGGGGGCGCCCACCGTCCTCGAGGACATCGACGATCAGATCAAGAGCGGCGAGCGGGTGGTACTGATTGGCCGCAGCGGCTGTGGCAAATCCACCCTGCTGCACATGATCGCCGGGCTGCTGATGCCCGCCGAGGGGTGCGTGAAGATCGCCGGTCGCCAGGTGGTCCGTCCCTCCGCCAAGTGGAACATGATGTTCCAGAAACCGTCGCTGTATCCGTGGATGAACGTGCGCGACAACGTGGCGTTGGGGCTGCGGTTCGCCGGCGCCGGCAAAGCCGAGATCCGCGAGCGGGTGGCCGGGCTGCTGGATCTGGTGGGGCTGGCCGACCAGGCCGGGGCCAACGTGCAGAGCCTGTCCGGCGGCCAGCAGCAACGGGTGGCGCTGGCGCGGTCGCTGGCCACGCGGCCGGACGTGTTGCTGCTGGACGAACCGTTTTCCGCCCTGGACGCCTTTACCCGGGCCAGCCTGCAACAGGAAGTGGCCGGCATCTGCGGTGATCTGGGCATCACCCTGGTGACCGTTACCCACGACATCGACGAGGCCATTCTGATGGCTGATCGGGTGCTGATCATGGGCCGCAATCCCGGGCGCATCGAAGCCCGCCTGACGGTGGACCTGCCCTGGCCGAGGGATCCGGGCAGCGTCGATTTCCAGCAGCGCCGGCGCGCGCTGATGGAACAATTCCAGCAAACCGACCAATTCCAGCAAACCGGTGACGGCTCACGGACCGAGCGTCCGCCGTCGTCGGCACAGGACCGGGACGGCGCCCCCTGGCGCCGCGTCAGCAACGGCTGATTCCAACCCACCCGAGGAGAGCGATGAATGAGTGATTCCTGCCACCACCACGGCGACGGCGACGCGACGCTGCCCACTTGCGAGTCCTGCGACACCGGCCTGAGCCGTCGCGATTTCATGCGTGACATCATCACCGCCACCGGCGCCGGCCTGTTCGCCAGCGGCGGTCTGAGCCTGAGCCGTCAGGCGTTCGCCGCCGAAACCGATCCGGTGCTGAAGATCGGCTATATCCCGATTGTCGATGCCGCCGTTCTGCTGGTGGCCCACGCGCGCGGCTATTTCGAGGAAGAGGGCGTCAAGGCGGAGCGTCCCACTCTGATCCGTGGCTGGTCGCCATTGGTGGAAGGGTTCGCCAGCGGCAAGTTCAACCTGGTGCATTTCCTCAAGCCGATCCCGATCTGGATGCGTTACAGCAACGACTTTCCGGTGAAGGTGATGTCCTGGGCCCATGTGAACGGCTCCGCCATCGTGGTGGGCCGCCATACCGACGCCGAGGAGTTCGCCGACCTGGGCGGCACCCAGATCGCCGTGCCGTACTGGTATTCCATGCACAATGTGGTGCTGCAGATGGGCCTGCGCCAGGCCGGCCTGACGCCGGTGATCAAGGGGCAGGGCGAGGCCCTGGGGCCCAAGGAAGTGAACCTGCAGATCATGCCGCCGCCGGACATGCCCGCCGCCCTGGCGGCGCGCAAGATCGATGGGTACATCGTCGCCGAGCCGTTCAACGCCGCCGGCGAGCTGCTGGCCGGCGGCAAGGTGCTGCGCTTTACCGGCGACATGTGGAAGAACCATCCGTGCTGCGTGGTGTGCATGAATGAAAATCAGGTGGCCGCCCAGCCCACCTGGACCCAGAAAGTCATGAACGCCCTGGTGCGTGCCCAGAACGACGCCCAGCAGAACAAGGCGGAAGTGGCCAGACTGCTGTCCCGGGACGGCGAGGGGTATCTGCCGATGCCGGCCAACGTGGTGGAGCGCGCCATGACCCACTACAACCCCGGCGACTATGAACATCCGGACGCCATCCGCCATCCGGATTGGCACACCGGCCGGGTGGATTTCCGCTCCTGGCCGTACCCGTCCGCCACCCGCTTCATCGTTGAACAGATGAAGGACACCCTGGTCAGTGGCGACACCGGTTTTCTGCAGTCCCTGGACCCGGACTTCGTGGCCGGCGATCTGGTCGACGACCGCTTCGTGCGCAAGTCCTTGATCGCCTTTCCCGGTGGCAAGCGGGACGACGACGAGGATCCCTTCGTCCGCGAGGAGGTGATCCGCGTATGAATACCCTCGCTTCCCGGGCGCGCCCCACGGCACCGGCCTGGCCGGCGCTGTGGCGTCGGGCGGCGCCCCTGGCCTGGCCGCTGGGCGGCATCGCCGTGATGCTGTTCGTGTGGTGGCTGGGCGGGCTCTACCTGGCCGGCAACCCGGACACCCTGATGTTCGCCAGCTTCGCCCCGGGCCCCACCTTCGCCGCCCTGTGGCGGATGCTGGGCGAGGCGGCGCTGTGGGACGCCATCGGCGCCAGCCTCTATCGCATCGGCGCCGGTCTGTTCTGGGGTGCCCTGATCGGTATCCCGCTGGGCATCGTGATCGGCTACTTTTCCCTGGCCATGCGCATGGCGAACCTGCCGTTTCAGTTCCTGCGCATGATCAGCCCGCTGGCCTGGATGCCGTTGGCGGTGCTGATCTTCGACACCTGGGACGGTGCCATCGTATTCCTGATCCTGATGGCGTCGCTGTGGCCGATCGTGTTCTCCACCGCCCACGGCGTGAAACGCATCGATCCGGGCTGGTTCAAGGTGGCCCGCAACCTGGGCGCCGACAGCCTGCAGATGCTGCGCCGGGTGATCCTGCCGGCGGTGATGATGGACATGATGGCCGGCATCCGTCTGGCGGTGGGCGTGGCCTGGGTGGTGCTGGTGCCGGCGGAGTATCTGGGCGTCACCAGCGGCCTGGGCTACGCCATCAATGACGCCCGCGACACCCTGGACTACGCGGCGCTGACCGCGGTGGTACTGGTGATCGGGGTGATCGGCTTCGCCCTGGACAGCCTGTGCGTGATGCTGATGCGGCGTTTCAACTGGCAATTGGAGGGCTGATGCTCGACGGCGGGCCGCGGGCCCCGGACGGGACCGCCGGCGACGAGGACGTGGATCTCACCGTGCTGCGCGAAGCGGCGCGGCTGATCGGTCGCGCCGAGTCGCCGGAACTGGCGATCAGCGGCATCCTGCGGCTGCTGTCGCAGATGCTGGGGCTCAACCGCGCCCGGGTGATGCTGCCACGCATCCACGATGCGGGCCTGAGCATTCGCTATGCCTACGGCCTCACCGACGAGGAGCGGCAACGGGGCCAGTACGGCGCCGGCGAGGGGGTGGCCAGCCGGGTGATGCAAACCGGCCAGCTGGCGGTGGTCCAGGACATCGACCAGGAGCCGCTGTTCCTGGGCCGCGCCGTGCGGCGCCGCACCCTGCCCGACGAGATCGTCGCCTACATCGCCGTGCCGCTGATGGACGGCGGTGTGCCCATGGGGGTGCTGGCCGCCCACCGGCTGCGCCAGCGACCGCGCAAGATCGACCGCGACCTGGGCACCCTGCAGACCATCGCCGTGTTCATCGTCCAGATTCTCAAGTTCAACGCGCTGCTGGAGGCGCGCACCGCCCATCTGCGCGACGAGAACCGTCAGCTCAAGGACGCCCTCAGCAGCGCCCGGCCGGCCCACGGCATCCTCGGCGAAAGCGAGCCCCTGCGCGCCGCCCTGAACAATGCCCTGAAGGTGGCGGACACCGAGGTCACGGTGCTGATCACCGGCGAATCGGGCACCGGCAAGGAACGCTTCGCGGAACTGCTGCACGACCAGAGTGGCCGCCGTGACGGCCCCTTTCTGGCGATCAACTGCGCCGCCATTCCGGAGCCGCTGCTGGAATCGGAACTGTTCGGCCACGAGCGGGGCGCCTTCACCGGCGCCAACGCCTTGAAGAAGGGCAAGATCGAAATGGCGGACGGCGGCACCCTGTTCCTGGACGAGATCGGCGACATGAGCCCGGACCTGCAGACCAAGCTGCTGCGGGTGCTGGAGAAACGGGTGATCCAACGGGTCGGCGGCCACCGCGACATTCCGGTGACGGTGCGCATCCTCGCCGCCACCCATAAAAACCTGCAGCAGGCGGTGAACGACGGGCGCTTCCGGCTGGATCTGTATTACCGGCTCAATGTGTTCCCGCTGCATCTGCCGCCGTTGCGCGAGCGCCACGGCGATGTGCGTCTGCTCACCCGACATTTTCTGTATCGCACCAACCGGGAATACCGCCGCAACGTGGTGCTGGGCGACGGCGTCCTGGAGCGGCTGCAAAGCTACGCCTGGCCGGGCAACATCCGCCAGCTGGAGAACATCATCCGCCGGGTGGTGCTGATGGCCCGGGGCGACCAGGTGTCCGCCGCCGACGTGGAGGCGATCCTGGCCCAGGAATCCAGCATCGAGCAGCGCGCGCCGTCGGCGGACCCTGCTCCGGCGCCGTCGCTGCCGGCCGCCGGCGCGCCGGCGGTGCGTCCCTATCGGCGGGTACGCCAGCAGGATGGCGAACGGCTGCTGGGCGCCCTCGAGGAGGCGGGCGGCAACAAGGCGCGGGCGGCCCGGGCGCTGGGCATGACGCCGCGCCAGTACCGTTATCACCTGGAGCAGTTGGGCCTGGCCAAAACGCCTCGCTGAGCCCGGGTGCACGCCCCGGTGTTACACGAAAGTTGCACGAAAGTTGCGCGAAATGAGCAAGCGGAGAGTGAAGCGGCGCCGGCTTTGCGCCTACACTGCGGGTTTGTGGGGAGCCAGCGGGGAGCAGCCATGGCCGAACTGGAGTTCTGGTTCGATTTCGCCAGTCCGTACGCCTATCTGGCGGCGGAAACCATCGGACCCGCCGCCGTGGAGGCGGGGGTGGCGGTGCGCTGGAAGCCGTTTCTGCTGGGGCCGATCTTTCAGGAACAGGGCTGGCGGGATTCGCCCTTCAATCTGTTCCCCGCCAAGGGGCGCTATTTTTGGCGGGATCTGCAACGGGAGACCCGGCGGTTGGGGGTGCCCTGGCAAAGGCCCGCGCGGTTCCCGTTCAACAGTGTCCTGGCCACCAAGACCGCCACCTGGATCGAGCCCGACGAGCGCCTGCCCGCGTACTGCCAGGCCGTGTTCCGCGCCGGCTTCGCCGAGCGTCGCGACCCGGCCACGCCGACGGTGGTGTCCGCCTGCCTGCGCGCCGCCGGTCTGGACGACGGACCCCTGGAGCGGGCGCTGGCGGAAGACGGCGGCCAGCGCTTGCGGGCCGACATCAACCGGGCCCGGGAGCTGGGTGTCTTCGGCGCGCCGTCCTTCGTGGTGAAGGGTGAGCTGTACTGGGGCAACGAACGGCTGACGGCGGCGCTCGAGCGGGCCTGGATGGATTAGTTCACACTGCTTGCAGGCCGCGCGGCGGCCAGCGGTCGCCAGCGGCGCCACCAGGGCGCCAGGTCGGGGCGCGGCGCCGGCCCGGCGTCGCCCAGGGTGGCCGGATTGCTCAGATAGGCCAGCACCAGCCGCGCCACGTCGACTCGGGGCTGATAGTGCAGGAACAGCCCGCCCAGGGTGCCGAACACCCGCGCCAGCATCACGAACTCCGACGGGATTTTTTCCACCGGATCGTCGCCCATGCGAATCAGCAGCTCACGAACCCGGGCCATCACCTGCTCGGCGCCGGGCCATTCGGTGCCGTCGTTGCCCGCCGTCAGCAGCGCGTCGCGCAGCTGATCGAGCAGGGCGTCGGTGAAGGCCAGCAGGGTGTCCGGCTGGCCGCTGCGGGTGGCGAACCCCAGTTCGTCCAGGGTCTCGGCGATCACCTGGCGCTCGCCGACGATGGCCGCCTGCAGCACCCGCAAATAGCCGCGCCGGAACGATTCCGGCAGCTCGATGGCGCAACCGAAATCCAGCACGACCAGCCGGCCGTGGTCGTCCACCAGCAGATTGCCGGGATGGGGATCGGCCTGGAACACACCGCCCACCAGCACCTGGTGAAACCAGGCGTCCAGCAGGGTGTGCAGGGTATCGGCGACGGCCTGTTCCCGGCCCTGTCGCCGGTATTCGTCGAGCACCGTGGTCAGCTTGCGGCCCCGCACGAATTCACTGGTCAGCACTCGTCGGCCGCACAGGGCGTCCACGGTGGCGGGCACCGTCACCGACGGTTTGTCCGCCAGCAGGGCGCGCACCCGCGCCATGGCGCGGGCCTCGCCCCGGTAGTCCAGTTCGTCGCGCACGGTGCGCCGGATCTCGTCGATGATGGTGTCGAAATCCATCGGCGGCAGGGCACCGCGCACGCTGTCGATAAAGATTCCGAGCAGCGACAGGTCCAGCTCGATCACCTCGTCGAGGCCGGGCCGTTGCACCTTGACCGCCACCTCGCGGCCGTCCGGCAGCCGCGCCCGGTGCACCTGGCCGATGCTGGCGGCGGCCAGCGGCTCCGGGTTGAAGTGGTCGAACAGCTGTTCCAGGGGCGCGTCGAACTGCGCCTCGATCACCGCGCGCACCGCCTCGAAGGTTTCCGGGCGGGCCTGATCCTGCAGAGCGGCCAGTTCTTCCACCCAGGCGGCGGGCAGCAGGTCCGGGCGGCTGGAGAGAATCTGGCCGATTTTCAGAAAGGCGCCGCCCTGTTCCAGGGAGGTCTTGCGGAAGCGGCGCGCGTTCTTGCGATGCAGGGCGTCCAGCGCCGCCTGTTGCATGCCGGACGGCAGAAAGGCGGAGCGCGTGCCCCACAGGCGGTAGCTGGCCAGTACCCGGGTCAGCATCCAGCCGGTGATCGACAGCCGTTTGAGGCGGGCCGGCCAGCGCTTCGCTTCGCGCGCCAGTTCCTGGCATTCGCCGGCCACGTCGCCGGCGCCGCTCTCGAAGGCGCGCCAGGCGGCCAGCGCCTGATCGGCCAGCTGGCGGCCCTGCCAGGCGGTGCGCTCGATGGCCTTGAGAGTGCCTTCCATGACCGCCAGCCAGGCGCGCAGACCGCCGTCGCGCTGATGGCCGGAGAAGGCTTTCAGGGCCGGCCAGTCCTGGCCGCCGGTGTCGGCCCTGGCGGGCTCACGGCCGGCGGGCTCGCGGACAGCGGGCGGCGCCGGTGCGGTGTGCTCGGTAACGCTCATGGAATGCCCCTTCGTCATTTAATGTAGTACAAAATAGGGCAGGGTCCGGCGTCTGGCAATGGCAATGTGAACACCTGTTACAAAAATCAGTCGTCGGCGTCCCGGGTCAGGCAGTCGTGGCACGACCACACCACCGGCGCCGCCGGTTCCGTGGTCAGCCCGCGCAGCGCCTTATGGCCGCGGGGCAGGGTGGTGCCGCAGCGGGTGCATTGGGTGGGCCGGTTGACGAGCACTTCCTGCCAGGCGTCGACGCTCTCCAGCAGGGCCCGGGCCACGGTACCACCCTGGTCGGCGGGCACGAAGGCCGGCGGCGTGCGCGGCTGGCCCTTGGCGGCGGAGGCCAGGCGGCGCGCGTCCCGGGCCACGTTGTCGACCAGCTGCGAGGAGTCGGCGACGATGCCGTCCACCAGCCGGAAGCTGTCTTCCAGCACGTTGCGGATCAGGTGGGAGACGGTGACCCTTTCCCGCTCGGCGGCGTCGCGCAGGCTGTCTTCCAGGTCCTGGGGCACGCGGGTCTGGATCACCCGGTCCTTGCGTTCGCCGTCCGCCGACGGGCGACGACCCCGGCGACGTTGGCGTGGCGTATCTTTCATTGCGGTGGTGCCCTGGTGGTGAGGGTGGCTGTCCGGTCTTCGGGACAATGTACTACAAAAAAGTGCGGCGTGCTGTTTTGGCCGAAGGATGGGTTACAGCTCTTCCGGGTGGGCCAGCAGGGTGTCGGCGCGGGCCAGGATGGCGCGGCGTTTGTCGCCGTTCATGCGGTCCCAGTTCTTGTATACCCGGCTCATGCGCGGGTGTTTCTCGAAGCGGCGCCGGTGGCGCTGGATAAAGTGCCAGTAAAGGCTGTTGAAGGGGCAGCTGTTGTCTTCCTCGGCGCTGCTCACCTTGTAGGCGCAGCCGGCGCAGTAGTCGGACATGCGCTGGATGTACTTGCCACTGGCGGCGTAGGGCTTGGAGCCCAGGTAGCCGCCGTCGGCGTGCATCACCATGCCCAGGGTGTTGGGCAGTTCCACCCATTCGTAGGCGTCGGCGTAGACCGCCAGATACCACTCATGAATCTGTTTCACCTCCACGCCCAGCAGCAGCGCCAGGTTGCCGGTGACCATCAGGCGCTGGATATGGTGGGCGTAGGCGTGCTCCCGGGTGGCGCGCACCGCCTCCGCCACGCAGCGCATGTCGGTCTCGCCGCTCCAGTAGAACCAGGGCAGGTCGGCGTGGCTGTCGAGCCGGTTCTCCTCGTTGTAGTCGGGCATCATCAGCCAGTAGATGCCGCGCACGTATTCGCGCCAGCCGAGAATCTGACGGATAAAACCTTCCACCGCGTTGAGGGGCGCCTGGCCCTGCCGGTAGCGGCGTTCGGCGGCCTCGCACACCTGGAGCGGGTCGAGCAGGCCGGCGTTGATGTACAGGCTCAGCAGGCTGTGGAACAGGAAGTCGTCGCCCTCGGTCATGGCGTCCTGGTAGTCGCCGAAGTGGGGCAGGGCCTGGTCCAGAAAGTGCGCCAGCGCCTCCTCGGCCTGGCTGGCGGTGACCGCGAACCAGAACGGCTCCAGGTCGCCGAAGCGGTCGGGATAGTGTTCGGCCACCTGCTCGAGCACCTGGCGGGTGGTGGCGTCCGGTTCGAAGCGCGGTGGCCCGGGCAGCCGGTGTTTGCCGTCGTAGCGCTTGCGGTTGTCGGCATCGAAGTTCCAGCGGCCGCCCACCGGTTCGCCGTCCGGTTCCATCAGCAGGCCGGTGCGGCGGCGCATGTCCCGGTAGAAGAATTCCATGCGCAACTGCTTACGGCCCGCGGCCCAGTCGCGAAAGGCGTCCAGGGAGCAGAGGAAGCGGCGGTCCTCCAGCAGCCGCACCGACAGGCCCAGACTTTGCGGCCAGCGTCGTTTCATGGCCTCGCGCAGACGGTATTCGCCGGGCTCGGTGATCAGTACCTCGCCAATGTCCCGGCCCTCGGCGCTTTGCCGCAGGGCCTCGCACAAATCGCCCAGGCCCTGGTCCAGCTCATAGTAGTCCACGGTCCAGCCACGCCGGCGCAGGCGCGCGGCGAAGTGGCGCATGGCGGCGAACAGAAACACCATCTTCTTGCGGTGGTGGGGCACGTACTCCGCTTCCTCGCGGACTTCGGCCATCACCACCCGGTCGCGGTCCGGATCGCCTTCGGCGAGGCTGGTCAGGTCCGGGGTGAGCTGGTCGCCGAGCACCAGAATCAGGCGGGGGCGGGGCATGGGGCCTCCTTGGCCGGGGTCGGGATGCCCAGCATAGCGCCGCGCCATCAACATCGGGTCAAGCCAACGGCCATGCCAATCGGCCCCAGTTTCATTATCATGGGGCGCTCGCCCGGCCAGGGCGGGTTTCCGAGAGTATCAGGACAGTCCATGATTCAGCGACGAACCATTAATGTGCGGCGCGTGGTGAAGGTGCTGCAGGGCGCCGCCCGCGGCGGCGTCAGCATTCCCGATCTGCTCGACCAGTGTGGCATCGAGCGCCAGCTGCTGGAGGATCCGGAGGCGCGCATCGAGCGCGACACCTTTATCCGGCTGATGCTGCGGGTCATGGAGCAGACCCAGGACGAGTTCCTGGGCTTCGGCCAGGGCCGCAAGTCCAAGCCCGGCACCTTTTCGATGATGGCCCACGCGGTGATCAACTGTCCCAATCTGGAAGCGGCGGTGGCGCGGGGCATCGATTTCTACGCGCTGTTCGACCTGAGCATGAACAGCGCCCTGGTGCGCGACGGCGACCAGGCCCGGCTGATCACCCGGGTGGACCCGCGGCTCGATTTCCGCGACGTGATCATCGAGGCGATGCTGTTTCTGTCCCTGCGCTTCATGAGCTGGCTGGTGGGCAAGCCGGTGGAGCCGGACGCCGTCTATCTGGACTACGAGCCGGTGCGCGAGGACGACGAGTACCGCTTTATGTTCGATTGCCCCACCTACCACGACAGCGAGGTGAACCAGGTGGTGTTCCCGGCCCATTACCTGGACCTGCCCCTGGTGCAGAACGAGCTGTCGCTGTCCAAGTTCCTGCGCGATTCCCTGGCCCGGCTGTTCGACGGCAAGGTCCACAACGTGGGCCTGCCGGCGCGCATCCGCGCCATCATCTCCGAGGAGTACGGCAACCACTTTCCCGATTTCGGGGAAATCTGCGAGAAGCTGGACATGACCCCGCAGACCCTGCGCCGCCGGCTCAAGGAGGGCAACACCAGTTACCAGGAGATCAAGGATTCGATCCGCAAGGACGCCTCGGTGTATTACCTGTCCAAACCGGAACTGAGCATCGACGAAATCGCCCTGTTGATGGGCTTCAGCGAGGCCAGCTCGTTCCACCGGGCGTTCAAGAAATGGACCCACCAGACCCCGTCCGCCTACCGGCGGCTTTATTTCGGCGATGCACACGGAGACCTCAATGACCGCCGCTGACGACGCCACCGCGCGCCTGCTCGTAACCTGCCCGGACCAGCCGGGCATCATCAGTGCCGTTTCCACGTTCCTGTACAACCACGGCGCCAACATCACCGATTTCGATCAGCATTCCAGCGATCAGCAGGACGGCACCTTCTTCCTGCGCCTGGAATTCCAGACCCCGGACCTGGACTGCAGCCACGAGGCCCTGGCCAACAACTTCCGCAACCGGGTGGCGTCGCGCTACGGCATGCACTGGCACATCAGCCCGCCCGGCGCCAAGAAGCGCATGGCGATTCTGGTATCGCGCCACGACCACGTGCTGATGGACCTGCTGTGGCGGGTGTCCCGGGGCGACATGCCGGCCACCATTCCCATGGTGATCAGCAACCACGACGACCTGCGTGACGAAGTGGAACGCTTCGGCATTCCCTATCACCACATTCCGGTGAACAAGGACAACAAGGCGGAGGCGGAAGCCCGCGCCCTGGAGCTGCTGGACGGGCAGGTGGACCTGATCGTGCTGGCCCGCTACATGCAGATCCTGAGCCCGGAGTTCGTGTCCCGGCATCCGCACCGCATCATCAATATCCACCACTCGTTCCTGCCCGCTTTCGTCGGCGCCAATCCCTACCAGCAGGCCTGGGACCGGGGCGTCAAACTGATCGGCGCCACCAGCCACTACGTCACCGAGGACCTGGACCAGGGCCCGATCATCGAGCAGAACGTGCAGCGTGTCTCCCACCGCCATTCCCCCACGGAACTGCGTGGCCTGGGCCAGGACGTGGAACGTCAGGTCATGCTGCGCGCGGTGCGCTGGCACCTGGAGGACCGCATCATCGTCGACGGCAACAAGACCGTGGTGTTTGTTAAGTAGCCGGCAGGAGTCGTGATGTCATCCCATGAGGAAATGTTCCTGGCCCTGTGCCGGCCCGGGTTCGAGTCGGATCTGGCGGCGGAGCTTAGCGATCGTTGCGCGGAGCTGGGGGCGTCCGGTTACCCGCGCACCAGTGACGGCAGCGGTTATGTGCTGTGGAACAACCTGCAGGGGGACCCGGACGCGTTGCTGCAAACCGGGCTGGTGTTCGGGCGCTCGTTCTACCCGCTGACGGCGTCCTTCGAGGATCTGCCGGAGCAGGACCGCATCGGGGCCCTGTGGCCGGAGCTGCAGCTGCAGGGGCCGTTCTCCGAGCTGTTTCTGGAGCACGCCGATACCAATGCCGGCCGCGAACTGGCCGGCTTTCTGCGCGGTTTCCGCAAGGCCCTGGAGCCCAAGCTGCGCAAGGCTGGCCTGCTGCGCGGCAACGCCGACCGCCGTTTGCATCTGTTTTTCGACGATTCCCGCCACGGCCATATCGGCGTCAGCCCGGCGGGCATCCCGCTGCCGGAGGGCGGCCTGACCCGCCTGCGGTTGTCGCCGGAGGCGCCCAGCCGCTCGGCGCTGAAGCTGGAGGAGGCGCTGCTGCGTTTCGTCGGCCGGGGCAAGCCGCCGGGCCTGCACACCGCCGTGGACCTGGGCGCCGCCCCGGGCGGTTGGAGCTGGCAACTGGCGCGCCTGGGCCTCAAGGTCACCGGCGTCGACCACGGCAAACTGGCGCCGGCGTTGCTGGACGAATACCCGGTGCGCCATGTGTCCGGGGATGCCTTCACCTGGCGCCCGGAGCGACCGGTGGATCTGGTGGTCTGCGACGTGGTGGACAAGCCGGCGCGCACCGCCGCCCTGATGCAGAAATGGCTGGAGCAGGGCTGGGCCCGGGTGGCCCTGTTCAATCTCAAGCTGCCCATGGCGCGCCGCTACCGGGAGAGCCAGACCCTGCTGGAGCGCCTGGCCGGCGGCCTGGAGCGGCAGCACCCCGGCGCCCTGATCCAGGCCGCCCACCTCTACCACGACCGGGAGGAGATCACCGTCTGGGTGGACACCCGTGCCCCCTGAACGGCGCCCGTCGGTGCCGGTGCTGCTGGGCACCCTGGCGGTGCTGTATTTCCTGCAGGGGCTGCCCGCCGGGCTGCTGGCCAAGGCGGTGCCTTCGCTGGCCCGGGAGGCCGGCCTGTCCCGGGAGTGGATCGGTTTGCTGGCCCTGGCCGCCTTGCCCTGGGCGCTGAAATTCCTGTGGGCCCCCTGGGTGGACCGCCTGGGCCGGGGCCGGCCCGGCCATCGCACACGCTGGGTGCTGGCCTGCCAGGGGCTGGTGATACTGATTCTGCTGCTGCTCGCGGTGCCCGACCGGGCGCTCTGGTTCGGCGCCGGCTTCCCGCTGCTGTTGCTGCTTCTGCTGTTGCTCAATCTGGCCAGCGCCACCCAGGACGTGGCCGCCGACGGGCTGGCCGTGCGGTTGCTGAGACCGGACCTGCGCGGGCCGGGCAACAGCCTCCAGGTGCTGGGCTACAAGGCGGGCCTGATGCTCAGCGGCGGCCTGCTGTTGATCGCCACCGACTGGATCGGCTGGCGCGCCAGCCTGATCGGCCTGGCGCTACTGACCGGGCTGCTGCTGGTGCCGGTGGCTCTTTTCCCGGAGCCGGTGGAACGCGGTCCGGCGCCGTCCGCGCCCGGTGATCGGGCCTGGTGGCGCCCGTTCCGCGCGTTCTGGGCGCGCCCGGGGCTGGGACTGTGGGCGGTGATTCTGATCGGCTACAAGGTGGGGGACGGCTTCGGCAGCCGCATGATCAAACCCTTTCTGGTGGACCAGCACTGGTCCCAGGCGGCCATCGGCCGGCTCGATCTGGTGGCGTCCCTGGTGGGGCTGGCCGGCGCCGCCCTGGGCGGCCTGTGGCTGTTGCGTCTTGGGCGGCGGGCCGCCCTGATCGGCTTTGGCGCCCTGCAGGCGCTGGCGTTCGTGGGGTGGTGGGCGGCCGTGGACGCGCCGGCCTGGATCTGGCCGGTGGCCCTGTTCGAGCAGTTCGCCGACGGCCTCTCCACGGTGGCCCTGTTCGTGGTGATGATGGATTATTGCCGCCGCGACCGGGAGGGCACCGATTACACCTTGCAGGCGTCCCTGTACCTGGTGGCCACCGGCCTGTTTACCCTGGTCAGCGGTTTCAGCGCCGCCCGGTTCGGTTACGACGGGCACTTCCTGCTTGCCGCCGCCCTTGGCGGGCTGGTTATAATGGCCGCCCTTTTCTGGACCGCCCCCGGGGAAGCCGATACCCGCCATGACTGATATTCAGCCCCACCATCACCTGGACGCCACCGGCCTGCTGTGCCCCGAGCCGGTCATGATGCTGCACGGCAAAGTGCGCGATATGGCGCCCGGCGAGGTGCTGGAAGTGCGCGCCACCGATCCCTCCACCGAGCGCGATATCCCCAAGTTCTGCCAGTTTCTCGGCCACCGGCTGCTGGACAGCGGCCGCGACGGCGAGCTGTACCTGTACTGGATCGAGAAAAAGCTCAGCTGATGTCCTCCCGCGGCCTTGCCGCCGCGCCGGTGGCCGGCAGGCCGGGCGCCAATTGCGTTGCCGCGGTTTTCCCTTAGGTTGATCGTTGGAGGTTCGCCGTCCGCGGGGTTTGGGGTGCGGCGGCGGGCACGGCCAATAACAACAAGACTGGGGAACGATCATGCGTATCGGTATCGTCGTGGATTCCACCTGCGATCTGCCGGAAGGCTATTTCCGCGATCACAATATTCGCATCCTGCCCATCTCCGTGCGGCTCGGCGACGAGCTGCTGGTGGACAAGCGGGACAGCACCGACACCGCCCGGTTCTACCGGGACCAGCTGGACGCCAAGGGCCGGGACGCGGAATCGATTCCGTATTCCGTGGACCAGATCCGCTCGGTGTTTCTCGACGAACTGGTGCTCGACTATGACCTGGTGTTCTGCATCACGGTGTCCGGCAAGCGCAGCCAGATTTTCGACAACGCCACCCAGGCGTCCTTCTCGATCCTCAAGGAGTATCAGAAGGTGCGCGCCGAGGCCGGCGTGCCCGGCCCCTTCTCCATGCGCGTGATCGACAGCAAGACCCTGTTCTCCGGCACCGCGGTGCTGGTCTGCGAGGCGGTGGAGCTGATCCGCAGCGGCGCCAACCGCAACGCCATCCGCCTCAACATGGACCAGATGATCCCGCACATTTGCGGCTACATGGTGCCCGAGGACCTGGGCTATGTGCGCGACCGGGGCTTCAAGAAGGGTGAGCGCAAGCGGCTCTCGGATTCCATGCGCGGGCTGGCGCTGACCGTGGGTTCGGCGTTGTCCATGCACCCGATCATCCGCATCCACGGCGGCGAGGAGAACCCGGCCACCGTCAACCGCAGCTACGAAAAGTCCGTGCGCCGTCTGTTCGAACACGTGGCCGCCCGCATTCGCGGCGGGCACCTGATTTCCCGCCACGTCTGCCTGAGCTATGCCGGCGACATCGAGCGGGTGCCGGCCATGCCCGGCTACGCGGATCTGAAGGTGGCGGCGGAGGAGCGCGGCGTGCGCCTGCTGATCTCCACCATGAGCCCCACCGGCGCCATCAACGTGGGCGCCGGCTGCCTGTTCGTGGCCTACGCCAGCGAGAACGATCAGTTCGAGTAGCTTTTCACCAGCATCAGCACCAGGCTGCCGGCGGCGCCGAGCACGATCACCAGCCCCGGCAGCCCGGCCAGGTTGGCCAGCATCTTGATGCCGTCCACGCCCAGGTAGGTGGCGCTGCTCCAGCCCACCGCGCCGATCACCGCGCCCCACAGCAGCTTGATGGTAAAGGCGGTGTCCATGTCCCGGGCGGTCACCGAGCGGGTGCACAGCCCGCCGATGGCGTCGGTGTTGGAGTCGGTGGCGGTGATGAACGAGATCACGCAGGCCACGATGAACAGCAGGCTGACCACGAAGCCGCCGGGCAGGTAGTCGAACAGCTGATAGGCGATGGCCGCCAGCCCCTGGTCCTGGTAGACCTGATACAGGGCGGCCTGATGGTGCGTGTCGAAGTACAGCGCCGAGGCGCCGAAGGTGGAGAACCACAGCACGCCGAAGGCGGACGGCAGCAGCAGGTTGACCAGGATGAACTGGCGCACCGTGTAACCCCGGGCGATCTTGCCCAGAAACAGGCAGGACAGGGGCGCCCAGGCGAACCAGCTGGCCAGGAAGGCGGTGGTCCACCAGCCGGACCATTGGCTGCCGGTTGGCTCGTCGAGCATCAGATGGCGGCTCAGGAATTCATGAAGATAGAGGTTCAGGGATTCGCCGCCCAGGCGCGCCACGAACCCGGCCGGCCCGGCCACCAGCAGGTAGACCATCAGCGCCACGAACAGCACCGTATTGAGACGGGCCAGCAGCTGGATACCGCCGGCCAGACCGCTGGCCGCGGACAGCAGCGCCACCGCGACGATAAAGGCGGCGGTGAGGGCGTGGACCCGTGAACCGGCGTCGATATCGAACAGCGCCCGCAGGCCGTCGCCAATCAGCAGCAGGCCGCCGCTGAGCACCGCCGACATGCCCACCACCACCGAGAACAGCACCAGGCCGTCCACCGCGTCCGAGGCCGGGCCGCGCAGGCGCTCGCCCAGCAGCGGCCGCAGCAGGGCGTCCACCGAGAAGCCGTAGCCGTGATTATGGAAACCCAGGGCGAAGGTCAGCGCCGCCACCGTGTAGATCGCATAGGGCACCAGGGTCCAGTGCACGAACACCGTGGACAGGGCGAAGCGCTGGGCCGCCTCGCCGCCGGCGGCGAGGCCGGTGAAGGGCGGCGGTTCGTGAAAGTGCACCACCGGTTCCGCCACCGCCCAGAACAGAATGCCCATGGCGATCACCGTGGTCAGCGACACCGAGAACCAGCGGAACGGGGAATAGATCGGCCGCGCGTCGGCGCCGCCCAGGCGGGTGGCGCCCAGCGGCGACACAAACACCAGCACGCACAGCACCAGCAGGCCCAGGGCGGCGTACAGAAACACCGGCGACAGGGTGTCGATCAGCAGCCGGTTCAGGGAGGTGGTGAGGGCGACGAAGCGCGCCTGGTCCACGGCGATCAGCGCCAGCGCCGCCACCATCGCCAGCAACGCCGGCCAGAAGGCGATCGGCTTGAGCCGGAATCGGGCCAGCCAGGCGGCGGCGGAGGCGCGGGCCACGGGCGGCGCGCCGTCAGTCCCGGAAGCGCTTGGTCAGATCGCCATAGGCGTCGATGCGGCGGTCGCGCAGGTACGGCCAGATGCGGCGCACCGCCTCGCTGCGACCGGTGTCGATGTCGGCCAGCAACACCTGCTCGCCGTCCTCGCCGGCGCGCGCCAGGAACTCGCCCTGGGGCCCGCACACGAAGCTGTTGCCCCAGAACTGGATGCCGCCGTCGCCGTCCGGCGCCGCCTCGAAGCCGGTGCGGTTGGCCACCAGCACCGGCAGGCCGTTGGCCACCGCGTGGGCGCGCTGCACGGTGATCCAGGCGTCCAGTTGGCGGGCCTGCTCCTCGGGATCGTCGGTGCGGTCCCAGCCGATGGCGGTGGGGTAGAGCAGCAGGTCGGCGTCGGCCAGGGCCATCAGGCGGGCCGCTTCCGGGTACCACTGGTCCCAGCACACCAGCACGCCGAGCTTGCCGACGCTGGTGCGGATCGGGGTAAAGCCGGACTGGCCGGTGTTGAAGGTGGCGTCGCCGGGGGTGAAGTAGAACTTCTCGTAGAAGCCCGGATCGTCGGGGATGTGCATCTTGCGGTACAGGCCCACCAGATTGCCGTCCCGCTCCAGCACCACCGCGGTGTTGTGGTACAGGCCGGTGGCGCGCTTCTCGAACAGGCTGGCGACCAGCACGATGTTCAGCTCCCGGGCCAGGGCGCCCAGGGCGTCGGTGCTGGGCCCGGGGATGGTTTCCGCCAGATCGAACACCGAGGTGTCCTCGGTCTGGCAGAAGTACAGGCTGCGGTGCAGCTCCTGGAGCATCACCAGTTCCGCGCCGGCGGCGGCCGCCTCGCGGATTTTGTCCATGGAACGGTTCAGGTTGGCGGCCGGATCGGCGCCGTTTTGCTGCTGAACGACGGCAACGCGCATGGGCGGTCGGCTCCTTTAATGCGGGGGCGGGTTTACAGAATGCCTTGCGGCAGTTGCATGGTCACGCAGTGCAGACTGCCGCCTTGTTCGATCAGCGGTCGGCAGGGAATGCCCTGCACGGTGCGCGGGCCGGCCACCGCCGCCAGGGCGTCCAGGGCCGCCCGGTCGGTGGCGCAGCCGTACACCGGCACCAGAATCTTGTCATTGGTGATCAGGAAGTTGGCGTAGGTGGCCGGCAGCCGTTCGCCCTCGGCGTTGTATTGCGGCACCGCCATGGGCAGGCGCACCAGGCGCAGGTCGTGGGCCGAGGCCAGCGCTTCCAGTTCGCCGGCCATGGCCGCCAGTTCGGCGTGGTGCGGGTCGGCCGGGTCGTCGCAGCCCACGTAGGCCACGGTGGTGGGGTCGACGAAGCGCGCCAGGGTGTCCACGTGGGCGTCGGTGTCGTCGCCTTCCAGCTCGCCGTGGTCCAGCCACCAGATGCGCGTCACGCCCAGCGTCTCGCGCAACCGGCTTTCCAATTCCGCTTCGTTGAGCAGCGGGTTGCGGTTGGGATTGCGCAGGCAGGCCCGGGTGGTGAGCAGGGTGCCCCGGCCGTCGGTGTCGATGGCGCCGCCTTCCAGCACCAAGTCCACGGTCTCGCGGGGCGCGCGCCAGGGCAGGGCGGCGTTGACCGCGTCGTCCCGTTGGGCGGCAAACTTGTGGCCCCAGCCGGTGAAGCGGAAATCCAGCAACGTCAGGACGCCGTCCCGCTGCACGCTGATCGGCCCGAAATCCCGGGCCCAGGTGTCGTCAAAATCGACCTGCTCGATGCGCAGCCGGGCCAGGTCGGCGCCAGCGTCCGTCAGGCGGTGCCGGGCCTGCCCGGCGCTGTCCGCGTCGCGGCACAGCAGCAGCACCGCCTCGTGGTCGAGCACGGCGGCGATCAGGGCGGTGTAGGTGGCGTGGGCGGCGTCCAGCTGGCCGGCCCAGTCGGTGTCGGCATCCGGCCAGGCCAGCAGTACGCCCCATTGGGGCTGCCATTCGGGCAATAACATGGGACCACTCGTTCGAGGATAAACGGCGGGATTGTCTGCCCGGTGCCGGGCAGCGTCAATAGCGTGCCCGGCGGGGTGGCCCGGAAGAGGGCAGCGGGCGGTCAGTCGGCGTCGGCGCGCAGGGAGCGGCGCACCGGCGGCGCCTCGGCGCGGGGTTCCTGGTCGTCCTGGTTGGTGCCCCGGTCGTTATCGTCCTGCTCCTCGTCCTCATCGATGACGATGCGACCGGAGACCGGGTCGAAGCGGAAGCGGCCGGCGTTTTCGCCGTCCCGGTCACCTTCGGCGGTTTCCCCGGCGTCCGGCCGGGTGTCGTCGCGTCGCCGTTGCCCGGATTCCTCGGCGCGGGCGCGCACCGCGGTGCTGCCGGGGGCGGTGTTGGATTCGTCGGGACGGTCCTTGTCGTCACGGCGCCGCTCTTCCCGGCGCTCGTCGGCGTCGTCGTCGCTGTCCGCGTCTTCGTTGCGCACCGTGGAGCGCGTTTCGATCTGCGCCTCTTCGTCTTCCACGTCCGGCGGCAGGGGGTGGCCGGCCTGGCGCTCCACCTCGGTGGTGCCCGGGTGCCCGTCGTCGGCGGCCGGTTCGCGCACGCTGTGCAGCACCGTGTCGTTCTCGAAATAGACGGTGAACCCGGGGTAGTACCAGCGGCTGATCGGCGGCTGGCCCACCGGATCGCGGCGGCTCTCCGGTTCGCCATAGTGCTGGCGTACCTGGGCCTTGCTCATGCCACGGGTGGGACCGTCCTGGTCATTGGCCAGGGCCGGAAACGGATACAGGAGCAGCGTGGCCAGCAACGCGGCAAGAGCGGTCTTCATGGTGGTTTTCCCCCAGTCGTTGGTCGTCCTGACCGTAAGCATCCACAGTCTGAACCTTTGTTCAAGCATTACGGTCCTACGACAGCCCTGAAATTTAATAGGAGAGTGCCGGATCGTCGCGGATGCCGGTCACACCCTCGCTCCCCTGCGTCGGTGTCTGGCGTCGCCGGACGGTTTAGTGCTTAAATGCGCGCCATGTTTCGACCCTTTGCCCTGTTCGTGGGCCTGCGCTATACCGGCGCCCGCGCCCGTAACAGTTTTATCTCCGTGATCACCCTGATCTCCGCGCTCGGGCTGATGCTCGGTGTCGCCGTGCTGATCACCGTTCTGTCGGTGATGAACGGCTTCGACCGGGAATTGCAGACGCGCATCCTGGGGATGGTTACCCATTTGTCCATCCACGGCCGCGAGCCGGTGGAGGACTGGCAGGCCCTGGCCGATCAGGTGCGCGGCTATCCCGGCGTGGAAGCGGCGGCGCCGTTCGTGCAGCTGGAAGGCATGCTCACCCACAAAGGCAACGTGGCCGGGGCCCTGATCAACGGGGTGGAACCGGAGGCGGAGCAGCGCGTCTCGATCGTCGGCGAGATGATGTGGGAGGGGGATTTCAACGCCCTCCGCGGCGGCGACTTCGGCGTGGTGCTGGGCTACGGTCTGGCGCGCAAACTGGATGCGGAGGTGGGTGACAAGATCACCCTGGTGCTGCCCGAGGCCAGTGTTTCCCCGGCCGGGGTGATGCCCCGCTTCAAACGCTTCCAGGTGGTCGGGGTGTTCCGCGCCCGCGCCGAGGTGGACGGCCTGTACGCTTACGTGTCCAGCGAGGACGCGGCGGTGCTGCACCGCCGGCCCGGCACCGTGCAGGGCATCCATCTGCGCCTCAGCGATCTGTTCGCGGCGCCGGAGGTGGGCTGGCAATTGCAGCAGGCCCTGGGCCGCGATTACTACACCACCGACTGGACCCGTACCCACGGCAACCTGTTCCAGGCGATCCGCATGGAAAAGAGCATGATGACGCTGCTGCTCAGCTTTATCGTCGCGGTGGCCGCCTTCAATATTATTTCCAGCCAAGTGATGCTGGTCACCGAGAAGCGCGGCAACATCGCCGTGCTGCGTACCCTGGGCGCGTCGCCGGGCACCATCATGCGCATCTTCATGGTCCAGGGCGCGGTGATCGGGCTGGCCGGCACCTTCCTGGGCACCGTGCTCGGCGTGCTGCTGGCCAACAACGTCAGTGACCTGGCGGCCTGGATCGAGAAGACCTTCAACACCCGGCTGTTCGACGCCTACTTCGTCAACTACCTGCCGTCGCAACTGGAATGGAGCGATGTGGGGGCGATCGTCGCCATCGCCATGGTGATCACCTTCGCCGCCACCCTCTATCCGTCCTGGCGGGCCAGCCGCGTGCAACCGGCGGAGGCGCTGCGCTATGAATGACATCGCCCGCGACGCGGTGCTGGCCGCCGAAGGCCTGTTCAAACGCTACCCGGAAGGGCGTGGCGAACTGGAAGTACTGAGCGGCGTGAACCTGACCGTGCGGCGCGGCGACACCGCCGCCATCGTCGGCGCCTCCGGCTCGGGCAAATCCACCCTGCTGAACCTGCTGGGCGGCCTGGATGCCCCCACCGAAGGGCGCGTGGCGATCGGCGGGCAACCGCTGGCGGGCCTCGGCGACCGGGCCCTGGGCACCATTCGCAACCGCTATCTGGGCTTTGTTTATCAGTTCCACCATCTGCTGCCGGAGTTCACCGCCCTGGAGAACGTGGCCATGCCGCTGCTGATCCGCGGGCTGCGCCCGGCGGAGGCCCGCGAGCGCGCCGGCACCCTGCTGGAGCAGGTCGGGCTGGCCGCCCGGGAAACCCACAAGCCCGCCATGCTCAGTGGCGGCGAGCGTCAGCGGGTGGCCATTGCCCGCGCCCTGGTCACCGACCCGGCCCTGGTGCTGGCGGATGAGCCCACCGGCAATCTGGACGAGCGCACCGCCGATCAGGTCCAGGAACTGATGCTCGACCTCAACCAGCGGCTCGGTACCGCCTTGCTGATCGTCACCCACGATCACCGCATCGCCGGCCGCTGTCAGACCCGCCACGAGCTGCACGAAGGGCTGCTGCGCAGCCTGTAAGCCTGAACCTACACGCTTTTCATCGATCGCTGACGGCTCCTTACCCGCTTCGCTGACGGCTCCTTACCCACTTCGCTGACGGCGTCGCCACCCGGCCATCGTTAGACTGGTCGGGGTCGGGTCAGGAGCGGTGATCGGCCTCGTCGCGGCGGCGGCGGGCGCGCAGGTTCCAGCTGCGCACCACCGCCAGCCGCCAGGACAGCTTCACCGCCAGATAGGCGGCCAGGCCGGCCAGGGAAGCGCACAGCAACGAGCCCACCCACAGCGGCACCAATTGCTCCACGAACCAGGCCACGTCGATGCCGTGGGGCGGGCTGGGTTCCATGCCCAGCAGCCAGGCACCGATCCGGTAGGTGAAATAGAAGATCGGCACATAGGTGACCGGATTGGAAATCCACACCAGCACCACGGACAGCGGCAGGTTGCAGTGGAAACGCACCGCCAGCAGGGCGGCCAGGCCCATCTGCAGGGGGATCGGCAACAGCCCGGTAAAGATACCGATAAAGGCGGCGCCGGCCAGGGAATGGCGGTTGATGTGCCAGAGGTTGGGGTCCGACAACACCTCGCCCAGAAAGCTCAGGGACTTGTGACCCTTGAGGCGCTCGGGGGAGGGCAAATATTTTCGGAATAACCGTTTCGGCATGGGCGACTGCTTTCCCGGCGTCGGGGGATCCGTACGAGGGTTCCGGTTGCGGGCGCTATTATGCCGATCCTGAGCGGCGGCGCCTACACCTTGAAGGGATAGGGTGCCTTGAGGGAGCGCAAGGATGCGATACCTGTTGCCCGCCGTGGCCCTGGTGGCGGCGGTCTGGAGCGGCGCGGGCTGGCCGGTGTGGCTGCCGCTGCTGCTGATGCCCTGGCACGCTGGCGCCCGCCGGTTGGCGCTGGCCGCCGCCCTGGCCGGCGGCCTGGGGCTGCTGGCACTGGAGCAGGGCCTGGCGGCACGGCTGCCGGCCTCGCTCAACGGCGAAACGCTGGTGGTGCAGGCGCGGGTGGTGGACCTGGTGGAGCGCCAGCGCCGGGTTCGCTACCACCAGCCGGTGGATTGGCAGCGCCTGACCCTGGAAGTGCGGCTGTTGGACGGGCGAGGGCGCTGGCCGGGCCGCCACCGGGTGCGGGTCAGCGCCTGGGGGCCGCTGCCGGCCCTGGGCGCCGGCGATCGTTTCAAGGGCCGGGTGCGGCTCTATTTTCCCCATGGCTGGCACAACCAGACCGGGCCGGACAGCGCCCGCCGGGATCTCTCCGAACGCATCGACGCGGCGGGCGTGCTGGCGGCGGTGGACGGGCCGGTGCACGCCGAGGGCGGGCCGCACGCCTTCCGTGAGCGGCTGGCGGACCGATTGCGGGCGCGGTTGGCGGTGAGTCCGCTGGGCGCGGCGGTGGTGCCGGCGCTGGTCACCGGCGACCGTCGCGGCCTGGAACGGCCGTTGAAGGACCTGTTCCGGACTACCGGCACTGCCCACTTGCTGGCCATTTCCGGCCTGCACCTGACCCTGGTCACCGGCCTGTTGTGGTGGCTGGGGCGGGGGGTGCTGGCGCCGCTGCTGCAGTGGCTGTGGCCGGCCAGCCGGCGGCTGACGCTGGCCCAGCTGGCCTGGGCGCCGGCGCTCACCGGCGCGTTCGGTTACGCGGCGCTGGCGGGGTTCAGCCTGCCCACCCGGCGCGCCCTGATCATGGTGGCGGTGCTGGCCCTGTGCCGGCTGCGCCGCCGCTGGCCGGCGCCCGGCGAGGGGCTGGCCCTGGCGCTGCTGGCGGTGCTGCTGGTGGACCCGCTGGCGGCACTGTCCACCGGCCTGTGGCTGTCGTTCGGGGCGGTGGCGGCGATCCTGGGGTTGCTGGAGGGCGGCGGCCGGTTGCCGGTGATGGTGGCGCTGCCGTTGCCCATGGCGGTGGCCGGCGCCGCCCTGTTCGGCGACTGGGCGTGGTGGAGCCCGCTGGCCAACCTGCTGCTGGTGCCCCTGTTCAGCGCGCTGGTGGTGCCGGCGGCGTTGCTGGGGGCGCTATTGGACTGGACGCCGGCCCTGGACGCCGCCGCCACCGGGGTGGAACTGGCGGTGGCGCTGATGGAGGTCATGGCCGGCTGGCCGGCGCCGCGCCTGCCGATGGCCTCGGGGCTGGCGGCCCTGGCGCTGGGCGGCGCGCTGATGCTGTGGTTGTCACCGGCCTGGCCCTGGCCGCGCCGCCTGTTGCCGCTTTGTCTGTTGCCCTGGTGGTGGCCGGCGGCCACCGCCCCGGGGCCCGGCCAGGTGGATCTGATCGTGTTCGAAGTGGGGCAGGGCCAGGCCCTGGCGCTGCGCACCGCCAATCATCTGGTGCTCTACGACCTGGGACCCGGTTGGCAAGGCGGCTCCGCCGCCGGGTCGGTGGTGGTGCCCTGGCTGGGTCGTCATCGGCTGACCCCGGACTTGACCCTGGTCAGCCACGGTGACGGCGACCATGCCGGCGGCCTGGCGGACCTGCCCGACCCCGGCCGCCTGCTGAGTGGCGAGCCGCACCGGGTGCCCGGCGCCGAACGGTGCCGGGCCGGCCAGCACTGGCACTTCGACGGTGTCGACTTCCGGGTGCTGTGGCCGGATCGGCGGCCCTGGACCGGTAACGATGCCAGCTGCGTGCTGCGGGTGGACGCCGGCGGCGCCAGCGTGCTGCTTACCGGCGACATCACCACGGCGGTGGAATACCGGCTGCTGGGCGCGGTGGCGCCGGTGACGGTGCTGCAGCTCGGCCACCACGGCAGCGCCTCGTCCAGCGCCGACGCCTGGGTGCGGGCCCTGCAACCGCGTTGGGCGCTGGCCTCGGTGGGCTACGCCAACCGCTTCGGGCACCCGGACGCGGCGCTGGTGCGGCGCCTGGAAGCGGCCGGGGTCACGGTTCTGCGCACCGACCGGGCCGGTATGATTGTGTTTCGCCTGGGGGGCCCGGATAATGCCGCGCTTATAACAAAGTGGCGCCAGGACCATGAGCGTCCCTGGCACCGGCCCGCGCGCGGGCAGGTTTGGTGAACGTCGCAAAGGGGATCTTTACGTGCAGGATCTAGTGCAGTCCGGGGGCTGGATGATGCTCCCGATCCTGATCGGTTCGGTGGTGGCCCTGGCCATCGTGGTGGAACGGTTCTGGACCCTGCGTCCAAGCAAGCTGGCGCCGCCGGAAACCCTGGCCCAGGTGCGGGTCTGGCTGCAGAAGGGCCAGCTCAACGCCCAGCGGCTGGCCGCCCTGCGTGAACAGTCGCCGCTGGGGCGCATTCTCGCCACCGGCCTGACCAACGCCCGCCACGGCCGTGAGATCATGAAGGAAAGCATCCAGGAAGAGGCCGCCGGCGTGGTCCATGACCTGGAGAAATACCTTTCCACCCTCGGCTCCATCGCCGCCATCGCGCCGCTGCTGGGTCTGCTGGGCACGGTGATCGGCATGATCGACGTGTTCGCCGCCATCATGATTCACGGCACCGGCGACGCCGCTCAGCTGGCCGGTGGTATTTCCCAGGCGCTGCTGACCACCGCCGCCGGTCTGGTGGTGGCGATTCCGGCGATTTTCTTCCACCGCTTCTTTCTGCGCCGGGTGGAGGAAATCACCGTGCGCATGGAGCAGAGCGCGGTGCATCTGGTGGATCTGGTGCACGGCGACCGGGAAGCGACCCCGGCGGCCGGAGCGGCGTCGTGAAATTCCCCCGGCCCCGTCAGGAGCAAGCGGAGGTCAACCTGACGCCGCTGATCGACGTGGTGTTCCTGCTGTTGATTTTCTTCATGGTGTCCACCACCTTCACCCGCGAGACCCAGCTGGCGCTGACGTTGCCGGAGGCACAGGGCACGCCCCCCGAGGCGCGGCCGGACGCGGTGCAGGTGCTGGTGTCGCCGATGGGCGACTATCTGATCAACGGTGAAAAACTCGCCGACAACAGCGAAGCGGGCCTGCGCTCGGCGCTGCTGCGGCTGGGCCAGGACAAGACCACCCGGCCGATGATCATCACCGCCGACGCCAACGCCAGCTATCAGGCGGTGGTGCGGGTCATGGACGTGGCCGGGCAGCTCGGCTTTGATAAGCTGTCGCTCACCACTCGCGAAGCCGACGATGAGGCGCAATGAGCCAATCTCTCCCGGATGATGCCTGGCAGACCTACAAACGACTGCTGAACTACGTCAAACCCCACTGGCTGATCCTGTTCGCCAGTTTCATCGGTTACGCGATCTACGCCGCCACCCAGGCGGGCGCCGCCCAGTTGGCCGGCTATCTGGGCGAGACCGTGGTCAACCCGGAGCCGCGCCGGGTGCTGATCGTTTCCATCGCGCCGTTCTTTATCGCCCTGGCCCAGGGCATCGGCCAGTTCATGGGCAGCTACTCGATGACCTGGGTGGCCCAGGAAATCGTCTACCGGCTGCGCAACGACGTGTTCGGCCATGTGCTGCGGTTGCCGCAATCGGAGTACAACAACAATGCTTCCGGGCGCATCATGTCGAAGATCATCTTCGACGCCCAGCAGGTCACCAGCGCCGGCACCGATGCCATTATCGTGCTGCTGCGCGAGGGGCTGACGGTGATCGGGTTGATCGCTTTCCTGCTCTACCAGAACTGGAAGCTGACGCTGATCCTGCTGATCATGGCGCCGCTGGTGGGCACCGTGGTGAGACTGACCAGCAAACGCTTTCGTCACATCAGTCGGCGCATCCAATCGTCCATGGGCAACATCACCCAGTTCCTGGGCGAGGCCATCGAAGGCAACCAGGCGGTGAAGATCTTCGGCGGTCAGAAGCTGGAGGCGGACCGCTTCCACGCGGTGAGCCGGCGTTTCTCGCGGCAGAACACCAAGCTCAACGCCAGCAAGATCGCTTCCACGGTGATCGTGCAGCTGTTCGTGGCGGTGGCCATCGGTCTGGTCACCTATCTGTACATCACGCTGATGGGCGAGGCGCTGACGGTGGGCGGGTTCCTGTCCTACATCGCCGCCGCCGGCATGGTGCAGAAGCCGCTCAAGCAGCTCACCGACGTGAACGTGAAAATCCAGCGCGGCGTGACCGGGGCCTCGTCCCTGTTCGAACTGATGGACCGGCCGCCGGAGCCGGATGTGGGTGGCCGTGATCTGCCGCGCACCAACGGTGATATCGATTTCCGCGACGTGACTTTCGGCTACGACCCGGCCCATCCGGTGCTCAACAACCTGTCGTTCTCGGTGAAGAGCGGCGAGACCATCGCCCTGGTGGGGCGTTCCGGGGCCGGCAAGAGCACCATCTCGGCGATGCTGCCCCGGTTCTTCGATCCGGATTCCGGTCAGGTGCTGCTCGACGGCGTGCCCTTGCCCGACTACCAGCTGGCGGCCCTGCGCCGGCAGATCGCCATGGTCAGTCAGAAGGTGGTGCTGTTCAACGACACGGTGCGCAACAACATCGCCTACGGCGAGATGCGCGACGCCGACGACGCCGCCATCGAGGAGGCGGCGCGCAACGCCTACGCCTGGGACTTCATTCAGAGTCTGGAACACGGCCTGGACACCGAGGTAGGCCAGGACGGCGCCCAGCTCTCCGGCGGCCAACGGCAGCGTCTGGCGATCGCCCGGGCGCTGCTCAAGGACGCGCCGATCCTGATTCTCGACGAGGCCACCAGTGCCCTGGACACCGAGTCCGAGCACCATATCCAGCAGGCCCTGGAGCGGCTGATGGCCGGGCGCACCACGCTGGTGATCGCGCACCGCCTGTCCACCATCGAGAAGGCCGACCGCATTCTGGTGCTGGACCAGGGCCGCCTGATCGAGCAGGGCAGCCATCAGGAGCTGCTGGAGCGCAACGGCCTCTATACCCAACTGTACAAGATGGATTTCGCCGACAACGACCATGGCTGATTGGGCGCGCCGCATCGAGCAGGGCTGGTACCGGGGCAGTCCCTGGCTGACCCCGCTGCGCCCCCTGGGCTGGCTGGTGGGGCGGGTGGCGCGCCGCCGGCTGGCGCGCTTCCGCGAGCAGGCGCCGGTGCCGCCGGTGCCGGTGCTGGTGGTGGGCAACGTGACCGTGGGCGGCACCGGCAAGACACCGCTGGTGATCTCCCTGGCCCGTCGCGCCACCGAGCGGGGCCTGAAGGTGGTGGTGATCTCCCGGGGCTACGGCGCCGACGCGGGTGACTATCCTCTCAGCGTGAGTGCCGACGACGACCCGGCCCGGGTCGGCGACGAACCCCTGCTGATCGCCCGCCGCGCCGCCGTGCCGGTGGTGCTCGACCCGAGACGCGACCGGGCCCTGCAACGGGCGGTGGGTGAGCACGGCGCCGACCTGGTGATCAGCGACGACGGCCTGCAGCACTATGCGCTGCCGCGCTCCGCCGAGGTGGTGGTGATCGACGCCGACCGGGGCCTGGGCAACGGCCGCTGCCTGCCCGCCGGGCCGCTGCGCGAACCGGCCTCGCGGCTGCGGGCGGTGGACCTCCTGATCGCCAACGGCGGCTCCTGGCCGGGCGCCACCACCATGACCCTGGAGCCGGCGCCGCCGATCCGATTGAGCGACGGCGAAAGCCTGCCGGCGGACGCCTTCGCGATCCGTTTCCCGCGCGTGCACGGCGTCGCCGGCATCGGCCACCCGCAACGCTTCTTCCGCACCCTGGAGGCGCTGGGGCTGGCGGTGATCCCCCATGCGTTCGCCGATCACCACGCGTTCCGCCCGCAAGACCTGGCGTTCGGCGACGACCTGCCGGTGATCATGACCGAAAAAGACGCGGTAAAATGCCGGGGTTTCGACGACCCGCGCCTGTGGACCCTGCCGGTGCAAGCGTCGCTGCCGCCGGGCACCCTGGACGCGATACTCGACCGGACCCTGGCCGGTCCCTGATGGAGCAGCAAGCATGAGTTTCCTTGTCATCGTACCGGCCCGTTATGCCTCGTCGCGGTTGCCCGGCAAACCGCTGGCGGATCTGGCCGGCAAGCCCATGGTCACCCGGGTGGTGGAGCGCTGCGCGCAAAGCGGGGCCCGCGAGGCGCTGGTGGCCACCGACGATGAGCGGGTGCGCGACGCGGTGGGCGAGGCGGCAAGGGTGGTGATGACCCGCGCCGATCATCCGTCCGGCACCGACCGGCTGCAGGAGGTGGCGAATCAGCTGGGCCTGGCCGACGACGACATCGTGGTCAACGTGCAGGGCGACGAGCCGCTGATCCCGCCGGCGGTGATCGATCAGGTGGCGGAGAACCTGGCGCTGCATCCGGACTGTCAGATGGCCACCCTGTGCGAGCCCATCGAGAACGGCGAGGACCTGTTCAACCCCAATGTGTGCAAGGTGGTGTTCGATGTGAACGGTCGCGCGTTGTACTTCTCCCGGGCGCCGATCCCCTGGCACCGGGACGGCTTCGCCGGCGGTGTGAACGGCGGCGGGGACCTGGATCTGAGCGGCGGCCGCTGGTGGCGGCACATCGGCATCTACGCCTACCGGGTGGGCTTTTTGCACCGTTTCGTGAGCTGGCCGCCGGCGCCCCTGGAGCAATTGGAATCCCTGGAACAATTGCGCGCCCTGGCCAACGGCGCGCCGGTGCACGTGGCACCGGCCCGCGAACCGGTGCCCGGCGGCGTCGACACCGAGGCCGATCTGGCGCGCATGCGCCGCTATCTGTCGGAGGCTGACCGCTCATGAGTACCCCTTCCGTTTCCGTTCTGTTCGTGTGCCTCGGCAATATCTGCCGGTCGCCCACCGCCGAGGCGGTGTTCCGCCGGCGGGTCACCGACGCCGGCCTGGAGGAGCGCATCCACATCGACAGCGCTGGCACCGGCGACTGGCACATCGGCAAGGCGCCGGACCGGCGTGCCAGCGCCGCCGCCGCCCGGCGCGGCTATGAGCTGGACCGGCTGCGCGCCCGCCAGGTCAGCGCGGAGGACTTCCACCGCTTCGACCTGATCCTGGCCATGGACGACAACAACCTGGCCGACCTGCAAGCACTGCGTCCGGCGGACGACGACGCCCTGCTGGCGCGTTTTCTGGACGTGCTCGGCGAGGACGGTCCCCATGAGGTGCCGGACCCGTACTACGGCGGTGACGACGGCTTCGACCACGTGCTGAACCTGGTGGAGAAGGCCAGCGACCTGTGGCTGGAGCGCCTGCGGGAGCGGCTGTGATCGAGCGCGACGCGGACCTGTCCGGCGCCAACACCCTGGCGCTGCCGGCCCGCGCCGAGCGGCTGGCGCGCCCGGACAGCGGCGAGGCTCTGGCCGGACTGCTGTCCGGCCGGCGCGGCGATGAGCCGCTGTATGTGCTGGGGCAGGGCAGCAACCTGGTGCTGGACGGCGATCTGCCCGGCCTGACGGTGATCCCGGCCCTGGATCGGATCGACTACCGGGTGGAGGGTGACCAGGCCCGGGTCACCGCCGGCGCCGGCGTGGTCTGGGACCGGCTGGTGGCGGACACGGTGGCGCGCGGTTGGCGCGGGCTGGAGAACCTGTCGCTGATCCCCGGCACCGCCGGCGCCGCGCCGTTCCAGAACATCGGCGCCTACGGCGTGGAACTGGCGGACGTGCTGGAGAGCGTGGACGCGGTGACGGTGGCCGACGGCCGGCCGGTGCGCTTCCGCGCCGCCGAGTGCGAGTTCGACTATCGCGACAGCCTGTTCAAAAGCCGGCGGCGGGGCGAATTCATCATCACCGCCATCACCCTGCGGCTGCACCGTCACGGACCTTGCCGGGTGGATTACGGCGGTCTGGCGGCGCGCTTCGGCGACGCCGACCCGGCCACGCTGGAGCCGGCGGCGGTGCGCGCGGCGGTGATCGAGCTGCGGCAAAGCAAACTGCCGGACCCGGCGGTGCTGCCCAACGCGGGCAGCTTCTTCAAGAATCCGGTGGTGTCCGTGGCCCATTATCAGCGGCTGAAAAAGAACGAGCCGGAGCTTGTGGCCTTCCCCCATCGGGATGGCCACAAGCTGGCCGCCGGCTGGCTGATCGAGCGGGCCGGCTGGAAGGGCCGGCGGCTGGGGCCGGTGGGCATGCATCGGGATCAGGCGCTGGTGCTGGTCAACCATGGTGGCGCCCGGGCGGCGGACGTGCGGGCCCTGGCCGGGGCGGTGCGCGCCGATGTCGAGGCCCGTTTCGGCGTCACTCTCGAGCAGGAACCGATTCCGCTGCCTTGAGGCCGCGACGCCACGTAGGAGCGGTGGTTCCACCGCGATGGCCTGGCGTAGGGTGGGATGATCGCGGTCGAACGACCACTCCTACCGGGGCCTCCCCAAAAGCAGCAAGCAAAAAAAAAAACCGCCCCGAAGGGCGGTTTTTTTATGGGCCGGTGGGATCAGGCGTCGTGGTTGGCGTCTTCACCCGGGTTCGGCGTTTGCGCTGCTGCCTGTTGCTCGCGGCGGCGCTGGCGCGGGTCGTTGCCGGCGCGGCCGGCGGGGATTTGCGCCGGGGCCGGTTTGGCGAACGACGGCCGGGCGGGCGCCTCGGAGGCCGATTCCGGAGCCGGGGCGGGGGCCGCCGGTTGGGCCGGAGCCGGAC
>JAKUPL010000009.1 GCA_022449455.1 Alcanivorax sp.
TGCCGGCGCTGAGCCGTGCGGTGGCGCGCGGGGCGCCGGTCTGGTGTCTGGAGGACGCGCCGCCCTGGAGCGCCCTGGCGCCCTGGCTGGCGGACCCGCGCACGCGCGGTGTGCTGTGGGTGCTGGGCGAGCATCCGGGCCGCCGCCGCGCGGACCAGCTGTGGCCCGCCGAGGTGGTGCCGGACTTGCCGGTCTGGTGCGCCGGGCCGGCGCTCACCGATGAATTGATCACCCCGCCCTGGCTGCGGCGGGTACCCGGCGACCGGGCCGCCCTGTACGCGGCCTGGGACGCGGACCTTCACGACGAGGACAAAAAAGGAGAGGCCGGTGCGACTGGTGTGGTTTCGTAATGACCTGCGCTGTCACGGGCACACGCCCCTGACCCAGGCGCTGGCCGGCGGCGATCCGGTGATCGCCCTGTATCTGCTGTGTCCCCGGCAGTGGGACGATCACGACGTGGCGCCGCTGCGCCGCTGGTACCTGCTGGAAAGCCTGCTGGAGCTGGGTGACACCCTGGCCGCCAAGGGCATCGATCTGCACGTGCTGGACGCCGGCGATTTCGACGGCGCCGTGGACACCCTGGCCGACTTCGTGGCGGAGCAGGGCGTGCGCGAGATTTTCTGCAACCGGGAGTACCCGCTCAACGAGCTGAATCGGGACCGGGCGGTGGCCCGGCGTCTGGAACAAGAGGGGGTGCGGCTGCACGGTTTCGACGACGGCGTGTTGGTGCCGCCGCGCACCCTGAGCACCGGCAAGGGCACGCCCTATACGGTGTTCACCGCCTACAAGAAGCGCTGGGATCAGTGGATGGACGACGCCGATCCGGGCGCCTTGCCGGCGCCGGCCTGGCCAGTCTCGTCCGCTGCGTCGGACAAGGGCCGCTTCCACGGCCGCGACCGGGTCGAGGCGCTGCGTGACGGCCTGGACCTGCCGGACACGCTGACCGCGCCCTGGCGGCCCGGCGAAACCGCCGCCTACCGGCAGCTTTACGACTTCGTCGAGCACCAACTGGGCGATTACAAACGCTATCGGGACTTTCCCGCCGAGCCCGGTACCAGCGGCCTGTCCACGGCTCTGTCCGCCGGCACCCTGGCGCCGCTGGACGCCTATCTGGCGGCGCGCCGGGCGCTGGCCGACAGCGGTGCCCGGGAGGGGGCCGCCACCTGGATCGGCGAACTGGCGTGGCGCGACTTTTACCGCCAGATCATGCATCGTTTCCCCCAGCTAGCCACGGGCGCGCCGTTCCGGCCGGAGACCCGGCTGCTGCAATGGAACGACAACGACGCGCATTTCCAGGCCTGGTGCGAAGGGCGCACCGGTTATCCGCTGGTGGACGCCGCCATGCGCCAGCTGGTGCAAACCGGCTGGATGCACAACCGGCTGCGCATGTTGACCGCCATGTTTCTCAGCAAGCATTTGTTTATCGACTGGCACAGGGGCGAACGCTTCTTCATGCAGCATCTGATCGACGGTGATTTCGCCAGCAACAATGGCGGCTGGCAGTGGAGCGCCTCCACCGGCACCGACGCGGCGCCGTACTTCCGTGTGTTCAGCCCGATCCGCCAGAGTCACCGGTTCGACCCGCAGGGGCGCTTTATCGCCCGTTATGTGCCGGAGCTGGCGGAGCTGGACGACGAGAGCATCCACGAACCCTGGAAGCAGCCCCTGCTGTGCCCGGACTACCCGACGCCCATCGTCGCCCACAAGGGCGTCAAGGAATTCGTGCAGCAGGCGTTCCGCCAGGCCGGCGACGCCTGGCGGCAGCAGGAGAACGGCCAATGAGCCAGCGTATCGCGGTAATCGGCGCCGGCATCAGCGGGCTGACCGCCGCCTGGTACCTGGGCGGGCGGCATCGGGTCACGGTGTTCGAGGCGGAGCCCGAGCCCGGCGGCCACACCTATACCCTGGATGTGCGCCGCGACCACGGTGACTATGCCGTGGACATGGGCTTTATCGTGTTCAACGACCGCACCTACCCGAACTTCGAGGCGCTGCTGTCGGAACTGGATATCGGCCGGCAGCCCACCGCCATGGGCTTCGCGGTGAGCGACGCCCGCCAGGGCGTGGAATATTGCGGCGACGGGTTGCGCGGCTTCTTCGGCCAGCGCCGCAACTGGGTGAGCCGCCGTCACTGGCGCCTGCTCGCCGATATCCTGCGGTTCAACCGCGAGGCCCCGACGCTGCTGGAGCACGAGGACGGGGAGCAGCCGTTGGGTGAGTACCTGCGCGCCCGGGGCTACGGCGAGGCGTTTCGGCGCCACTATATTCTGCCCATGGGCGGCGCCATCTGGTCCTGTTCCCTGGCCCAGATGGAGGCGTTTCCGGCCCGCTTTTTCGTGCGCTTCTTTATCAACCACGGCCTGCTGGCGCTGCGCGACCGGCCCCAGTGGTATGTGGTGCCCGGCGGTTCGCGCAGCTACGTGACGGCCCTGCGGCAGCGCTGCCAGGCGCGGATTCGCACCGCCACGCCGGTGCGCGAACTACGCCGCGACGATCAGGGCGTGACCGTCACCCTGGACGGCGCCACGGAGCGTTTCGACCAGGTGATCCTGGCCTGCCACAGCGATCAGGCCCGGGCCTTGCTGGCGGACCCGGACGCCCGCGAGCGGGATTGTCTGGCGCGTCTGCCTTATCAGAGCAACGACGTGGTGCTGCATACCGACACCCGGCTGCTGCCGCGCCGTCGTCGGGTCTGGTCCAGCTGGAACGCCCTGCTGGGCGAGAGCGCCGACGACCAGCCGGTGCAGGTCACCTACAACATGAACATCCTGCAGGGCCTGGACGCGCCGGAAACCTTCTGTGTGACGCTGAACGCCGGGGATCGCATCGACCCGGCGCGCGTGCTCCACCGGGTGCGCTTCGACCATCCGCTGTTCACCCTGGACGGCCTGGCCGCCCGCGACACCCTGCTGGCGGACAACGGCGCGCGGCGCACCTGGTTCTGCGGCGCCTGGTGCCGCAACGGCTTCCACGAGGACGGCGTGGCGTCGGCGCTGGCGGTGGTGTGCGGCCTGGAGACGGCGCCGTGATTCCCCGTTTCGCGCTGGCCCGTGGTCATGTCTGGCACCGTCGCTTCGAGCCGGTGGACCATCGCTTCCGTTACCCGCTGTGGCTGGTGTGGTGCGATCTGGACGGCACCGATGAATTGCTCCGGCGCCATGCCGGGTGGGGGCGCCGTTGGCGCCCGGTGACATTCCGCGACCGGGACTTCGTCGACCAGCAAAACCGGCCGGTGGACGCCAAGGTGCGCGCCAAGGCCGGTGATCTGGGCCTCGACTGGCGCGGCGGCCGGGTCTGCATGCTTGCCCAGTGGCGTACCTTCGGTGTGCTGTTCAATCCTCTGGTGCTGTATTTTCATTTTCCCGACGGCGCCGACAAGCCGGACGCGGCCCTGGCGGAGGTGCGCAACACGCCGTGGCGGGAGCGGCATTTCTACCCGCTGCGGTTCCGCGAGGAGAACGGCGAGCAGGTGGTGGAGCACGACAAAAATTTTCACGTGTCGCCGTTTCTTCCGTTGGCGCTACGCTACCACTGGACCCTTCACGCCCTATTTCCCGCTTTGCGCCTAACGTTGCGGGACCGGGACGGCGAGCGAACGGTGTTCGCCGCCGGCCTGGATCTGGCCATGCTGGAGGCCCGCCCGCCGGCGATGACGGCGGTGATCGCCCGCTTCGGCGCCCAGGGAGTACGCACCCTGGCCGGGATTTACTGGCAGGCCTGGAAAATCTGGCGCAAGGGAGTGCCGGTGCATGCGCACCCGGAACGGAGAAAAACACATGATGGACGGTGAAAAAGCTCTGGCGACGCAGCGCCCGTCCTGGATACAGGGTGTGGCGAGAAAGCAGGTGCAGGCGCATCTGGCGAAGCTGCCCCACGGTGGCGTGACGCTGCGCGAGCCGGATGGCGAAGTGGTGGTCATCGGTGACGCGGACCGGTTTGGCGCCGACATCGAAATCCTCCATTGGGATACTTACCGGGCGATGATGACCGGCGGCGCCCTGGGCGCGGCGGAAGCTTACATGGCCGGCGCCTGGGACAGCCCGGACCTGCTGGCGGTGATCCGCTATTTCGCCGCCAATGTGGAGGCCATGCGCGCCCTGGAAGGCGGCGCCGCCTTGCTGGCGCGGCCGGCCCTGAAGGTGCTGCACACCCTGAACCGCAACTCCCCGGCGGGTTCGCGCCGCAACATCGCCGCCCACTACGACCTGGGCAACGACTTTTTCGCCCTGTTCCTGGATCGCAACATGATGTATTCCAGCGCCGTCTATCCGCATGCGGACGCGGACCTGGAAACCGCCTCCGAGTACAAACTGGAGCGCATCTGCCAGCGCCTGGAACTGGCCCCGGGCCAGCACCTGCTGGAGATCGGCACCGGCTGGGGCGGCCTGGCGCTGCACGCCGCCCGCCACCATGGCGTGCGGGTGACCACCACCACCATTTCCCGGGAACAGGCCCGCTACGCCCGCGAGCAGGTACGCGCCGCCGGCCTGGAAGACCGCATCGAGGTGCTGGAACAGGACTATCGGGACCTGCGTGGCCGTTACGACCGGGTGGTGTCGGTGGAAATGATCGAGGCGGTGGGCCACCAGTACCTGGACGGCTATTTCCGCGTGCTCGGCGAGCGGCTCAAGCCCGACGGGCTGCTGCTGCTGCAGGCCATCACCGTGCCCGGCCAGCGCTACGCCTATGCCCGCGACCGGGTGGACTTCATCAAACGCTACATCTTTCCGGGGGGCTTTCTGCCGTCCGTGTCGGTGATGTGCCAGGGCCTGCGCGACAACACCACGTTGGCGCCGCTGGGCCTGGAGGACATCGGCGAGCACTACGGTCGCACCCTGGCGGACTGGCGAGAGCGCTTCCTGCGCGCGCTGCCGAGGATCCGCGAACTGGGCTTCGACGAGCGGTTCTGCCGGATGTGGGACTATTACCTGTGCTACTGCCAGGGCGCCTTCATGGAGCGCGCCATCAGCACCGTGCATCTGCTGGCGGCGGGGCCCGACTACCGTCCCCCGGAGCGCCTGGCCTGAACGCGGTGTCGCGCCGATCAATATGGTATAGTTTGCCGTCCGCGCCCCGGTGGCCATCCCGCCGGCGGTGTCCCAAGACCCAGAACAAAGCCCCCTATCCGGGGCGGTAATGCCGTATGACTGCACAGGCTCAAGAGATCGTGCGCGCCCATCTGGCGGGCACCGGGGACCAGCCCGAACTCACCGACGATCAACGCGCACTGTACCGGCGTCGCATTAAGGAACGGTTACAGCAGCGCGACGCCGTGATGGTGGCGCACTATTACACCGACCCCGAGATTCAGGCCCTGGCCGAGGAAACCGGCGGCTGCGTGGCCGACTCCCTGGAAATGGCCCGCTTCGGCCGCGACCACCCGGCCAGCACCCTGATCGTCGCCGGCGTGCGCTTCATGGGCGAGACCGCCAAGATTCTCAGCCCCGAGAAGCGGGTGTTCATGCCCACCCTGGAAGCCACCTGTTCCCTGGACATCGGCTGCCCGGAAGACGAATTCGCCGCTTTCTGCGATCAGCATCCGGACCGCACCGTGGTGGTCTACGCCAACACCTCGGCGGCGGTGAAAGCGCGCGCCGACTGGGTGGTGACCTCGTCCATCGCGGTGGAGTTGATCGAGTACCTGGACCAGCGCGGCGAAAAGATTCTGTGGGCGCCGGACAAACACCTGGGCAGCTATGTGCGTGCCAAAACCGGCGCCGACGTGCTGTGCTGGGACGGTGCCTGCATCGTCCATGAGGAATTCAAGGCCCAGGGCCTGCTCGACCTGAAGGCCGCCCACCCGGGCGCGGCGGTGCTGGTGCACCCGGAATCGCCGGCGGCGGTGGTGGAGATCGCCGACGTGGTGGGGTCCACCTCGCAGCTGATCAAGGCCGCCACCGAGATGGACAACCAGCGCTTTATCGTCGCCACCGACAAGGGCATCTTCTACAAGATGCAGCAGCTGGCCCCGCACAAGACCTTCGTGGAAGCGCCCACCGGCGGCAGCGGCGCCCAATGCCGCAGCTGCGCCCACTGCCCGTGGATGGCCATGAACGGCCTGGAAAACACCCTGGCGGTGCTGGAAGACGACAACGGCTGCGGCCAGGAAATCTTTGTCGATCCGACCCTGGCGGAAAAGGCCATGAAGCCCCTGGACCGCATGCTCGACTTCGGTGCCCGCCTGAAAAATTGACACCGTTGTCCGGATGGGTCGGTAGGAGCGGTGGTTCCACCGCGATGGCCCGGCCCCGGACGGCGTTGATCGCGGTCGGACGACCGCTCCTACGGGGCGGTCGTACCGGTAGTGGCCGCGCGGCGTTTCATGTCAGCCGGGATACCAGCCCCTAGAACTCTTCTTTCGAGAGCCGCTCCATTTCGTCCCGGCGGGCACCCAGTTTGCTGCGCAGGGCGAACTGGTCGCCGGCTTCCTTGAGCGCGAACTCCATCTGCCGCAGCGCCTGGTCGTCCTGACCGCGCAGGAACAGCACCTCGGCGCGGGCCCGGTGGGCGCGGGCCTGGTCGCCGGTGTTGCCCCAGGCGTCGGCGGCCATGGACCAGACGCCCGGATCGCCGGGGCGCGCCAGCACCAGTGGCTCCAGCAACGGCAGGGCTTTCTCCGGCTGCTTGGAGAGCAGGTAGGCGCGGCTCATCAGCAGGGAACTGGCGTAGTCCCGGGGATTGATATCGAGCACCCGGCGGCCCCGCTCGATCACCTCCGGATAGCGCCCCTGGTCCAGATCCACCTCCATCAGACCGAACTGGTACCAGGGCTGGAAGCCGTCCCCATCGGCAATCAGGTCGTTGAAGCGCTGTCGGGCGGCGTCGTAGCGGTCGGCGCGCAGGTCGGTGAGCGCCAGCCCGTAGCGTGCCGCCCGCGCCTCCAGCCCGTCCACCTCCTTGAGCCGCTCCTGGAAATACTGGCGGGCCCGCTCCGGCGTCTCGAAGTAACGGGCCTGCACCCGGGCGCGCACCAGTTCGAACGGCAGGCTCGGGGTCGCGTCCGGGTGGGGCAGATTGCGGGCCCGGGCGCGGGAGTCCGCCACCCGCTCCGCGGTGAGGGGGTGAGTGAGCAGGAATTCCGGCGGGTCGCCGGCGTAACGCTGCTGCTCCAGCATCCGCTCGAAGAAGCGCGGCATGGCGGTGGGGTCCATGCCGGCGTTGGCCAGGGTCTGCATGCCGACCCGGTCGGCCTCGTACTCGTTCTGCCGGGAGTAGGCCAGCTGGGCCTGGATCGAGGCCGCCTGGGTGGCCGCCATGCCCGCCATGCCGGCGTCGCCGGCACCGGCCACCGCCAGGGCGATGCTGGCCAGCATGGCGGCCAGCACCGCCGGGCCGCGGCGCTTGGAGTCCAGATAACGGCGGGCGAAGTGGCGCTGGCTGACGTGGGCGATCTCGTGGGCCACCACCCCGGCCACCTCGTCCTCGGCGTGGGCGTTGAGAAACAGACCGGCGTTGAGACCGATGACGCCGCCGGGCACCGCGAAGGCGTTGATGGCGCTGCTGTTGATCACCACGATGTCCAGGTCCGGTTCGTTCAGGTCGCTGTAGGAGGCCAGCCGGTAGACCAGGCTTTCCACGTACTCCTGCACCAGGGCGTCGTCCATGATCGGCGTCTGGCCGCGCAACTGGCGCAGCCAGGCGCGGCCCAGGCGGTGCTCCTGGTCCGCGGACATCACCGCCACGGTGGGGTCGCCCAGCTCCGGCAGGTCACTGGCGGATTGCGCCTGGCCCGCCGCCGACAACAGGCACAGCAGGAACAACAGTGTCAGGCGGGTGACGGCGATCAAAGCGAACTCCTCTGAACTATATTGACCAGTACTTTATAATGACCGCCCTGGCGCAAGGATCACACCATGGACACAACATTTTTGGACGCCCGCGGCCTGAACTGCCCGCTGCCGCTGCTGAAAACCCGCCAGGCACTGCGAGGCCTGGCGCCCGGTGCCTTGCTGGAAGTGGCGGCCACCGACGCGGGGTCGGCCCGGGACATTCCCGAATACCTTCGACAATCTCCCCATGAGCTGGTTCGCCGGCAGGACGACGACCGGGAATACCGGTTTCTGATCCGCCGCGGCGAGGAAGGCCAGGGGCCGGAGCGGGGACGCTGATGCTGGACGTGTTCAAAGGCTGGTTCAACAACTGGTTTTCCGATGACGAGGCGGTCTATCTGCTGGTGGTGCTGCTGGCGGGCTTCGCCGTGGTGGTGCTGTTCGGCGGCATGCTGGCGCCGGTGCTCACCGCCCTGGTGCTGGCCTATCTGATGCAGGGGCTGGTGACCCAGCTCAACCGCCTGGGCCTGCCGCCGGGGCTGTCGGTGAACCTGGTGTTCCTGCTGTTCCTGGCCGCCCTGACCATGGTGCTGGTGGTGGTGCTGCCGATGGTATGGCGGCAGACGGTGCTGCTGGTGCGCGACCAGCTGCCCTACATCGTGCACAACGCGGAGACCTGGCTGAGGGCGCTGCCGCAGCGCTACCCGGAAATGATCTCCATGGAGCAGGTCAACACCCTGGTCAACATCACCCAGCGGGAGATGGCCCAGTTCGGTCAGTCGGTGCTGACCCTGTCGCTGTCGTCGATTCCCAACCTGCTGGATATCCTGGTGTTCCTGGTGCTGGTACCGGTGCTGGTGTTCTTTTTTCTCAAGGACCGCCAGCTGCTGGTGGGCTGGGTGCTGGGGTTCCTGCCGCAGCGGCGGCGTATCCTCTCCCATGTGTGGGACGAGATGGACCAGCAGATCGCCAACTACGTGCGCGGCAAGGCGGTGGAAATCCTGCTGGTGGGCGCGACCACCTTTCTGGCGTTCCTGTTCCTGGGGCTCAACTACACGGTGCTGCTGGCGGTGCTGGTGGGCTTCTCGGTGCTGATTCCGTATATCGGTGCCACCATCGTTACCCTGCCGGTGGCGGCGGTGGCCTACCTGCAGTTCGGCTGGAGCGGCGACTTCGCCCTGGTGATGGTGGTGTACGGGGTGATCCAGTTTATCGACGGCAATATTCTGGTGCCGTTGCTGTTCTCCGAGGCGGTCAATCTGCACCCGGTGGCGATCATCACCGCCATTCTGTTTTTCGGTGGGGTGTGGGGGCTGTGGGGGGTGTTCTTCGCCATTCCGCTGGCCACCCTGCTGAAAGCGGTGATCAACGCCTGGCCGCGCCGGCCGTTGCCGGCGGAACCGGTGGCGTAGAGGACGGATCGTGGCTGAAGCGGTACGCCGCCTCAGCCGCGATCACCAGGATCAGAAGCGGTACTGACCGCCGTCGATGCCCTGCTGGATTTCCGGGGTGAGCGGCTGATAAGCGCTCTCACCGGGCAGCAGCACATAGACCGGGTCGTCCACTTTCTCCAGATCGTATTTCTCTTCCTTGAGCTTGTTCTTCTGGTGCTTGAAGGTGCCGGTGGTTTCCACGCCGTGGTCGGTGATGCGCAGGAACACCGGAACCGCGTAGGGCGGCAGCTCGCGCTGCACCTCGGCGGTCAGGCCGGCCCAGTCCACGTCGCCGTGGGGCTGGTTCAGACGCAGCTCCGCCATGCCGGCGCGGCCGTTGGTGCCGGGGATTTCCACCCCGTAGACCACCGATTCCACCACCGGGGCGGTGCCGTCCAGGATCTGTTCCACTTCGGTGGTGGACACGTTCTCGCCTTTCCAGCGGAAGGTGTCGCCCAGACGGTCCACGAACTGGGCGTGGCGGAAGCCGATATCACGCATCATGTCGCCGGTGTTGAACCAGGCGTCGCCCTTCTTGAACACGTCGCGGAAGATTGCTTTCTCGGTCTTGTCCGCATCGGTGTAGCCGTCGAAGGGGGTCTCGTCGGTGATCTCGCCGAGCATCAGACCGGATTCGCCCTTGCCGACCTTGATCATGTGGCCGTTCTTGTCCCGCACCGGCTCGTCCGCTTCCTTGTCGTACTGGACGATGGCGTAGCTGACCGGCGAGAAGCCCACGGTGTTGTCGAAGTTGAACACATTGGTGAAGGCCACATTGCCCTCGGAGGAGGCGTACAGCTCCACCACCCGCTCGATGCCGAAGCGGCTCTTGAAGTTTTTCCAGATGCTCGGGCGCAGGCCGTTGCCGACGATCACCTTGACCGGGTTGTTGGCGTCGTCCGGCTTTTCCGGCTGCTCGTGCAGGTAGCGGCACAGCTCGCCCACGTAACCGAAGGCGGTGCAGTTGTGCTTGCGCACGTCGTCCCAGAAGCGGCTGGCCGAGAACTTGCGCGCCACCGCCAGGCCGCCGTGGCCGGCGATCACCGAGGCCCAGCAGATCACCATGCCGGTGGCATGGTAGAAGGGCAGGGTGCAGTAGAGGCGGTCGTCCTTGCCGAGACGCACCGCCGAGAAGCCGAAGGCGCCGTAGGCCTTTTCCCAGCGGCCGTGCTTGAACACCACCGCCTTGGGCAGGCCGGTGGTGCCGGAGGTATAGATGTAGAACAGCGGATCGTGCAGGAACGTCTGGTGGGTGCTGGCCGGGTTTTCGCTGGAGCAGTCCTTGATCTCGGTGGCGAGATTGGCGAAGCCTTCCGGCGCGGTGCCCGGGTCCGCCAGGGTGTCCTGGTCGGCGAAGTAGAAGAAATTTTTCTTCAGGTCCAGGTCGTCGCGGATTTCCTGGATGGTGGACACCAGCTCCTCGCCGACGATCACCGCCTTGGGTTCCACCAGGTTGACGCTGTGCACCAGCACCTTGCCTTTCTGGGAGGTGTTCAGCAGCGCCGCGCAGACACCCAGCTTGGCGCAGCCCAGCACGGTGGCCAGCAGTTCCGGGCGGTTCTCGATGTCCACCGCCACGGTGTCGCCTTTTTTCAGGCCGATGGAGGCCAGGTAGTCGGCGATGCGGTTGGCCCAGGCATTGAATTGCTTGTAGGTGAGTTCCCGGTCCTCGTAGAGAATGGCAACGCCGTTGGGGTTCTGTTCGGTGGCGTGCTCGAAGGCCACCCCCAGCCCCAGCGGTTTGTCGGCGTCGGTGTTCTTACTCATCTTGGAACCCTTGATGAGACCGGGCAGATTGCCGATCACCTCGGGCACCTTGGACAGCAGCTTGGGCAACGTAATGACGTCGGCGTTGCTCATGGGATCTCCATTAATCCGTGTTCTTGGAATGCCCGGGTCGTGCCGGGAGCTCGGGTCGGCGGCCCCGGTCGTCGGAACGGGTCGCCAAAAAATCTCTCAAAATGGTGCCCACCAGGGATCGGAAAGCGGGGGATACCTTAACGCCCGTTTCGTATACCGGCAAGCAAACCCAGGCCTTGAGCGCGACCCGCGAGTCGCACCGAAGCCGGGGTTATTGAAGCACACTCTGGCACCATCGTCCCGCCTTGGGGACGCCTCCGCTTGTCATCCGGTGACACGCTTGCTCGGGTACCGTCCATTGTCCACCCCGTTGGGGCGCGCCCGGCGCCGCCGTTCAGGGGGCGTCGGGCGTCACGGTGACCAGCACCTGTTGGCGGCGCACCTGGTCGCCGGCGGTGGCGTTCACCGCCTCCACCACGCCGTCGCAATCCGCGCTCAGAGAGTGCTCCATTTTCATCGCTTCCAGTACCGCGATAACTTGGCCGCGGGTGACCCGGTCCCCCGTCGCCACGGTCACCTCGGTAAGCGCGCCGTCCATGGGCGCCTGGATGCGACCGGATCCGGGGCCGTCGGCGCCAGCGCCGGCGCGGTGGGTGCGATCCTCGAAAACCACGCGCAAGGAGCCGTCCTGCAGCCACAGCTGATCGCCGTCGCGCCACCAGCGGTAATGTCGGCGCACGCCGTCCAGGGTGGCCACCAGGCCGCCGTCCCCGTCGACGTGCTCCAGGGTCACCGCCGGCCCGTCACGCAGGCCGGAGGGCGTCAGGTAGAGGGTGCGTTCCTCCTCGCCGGCGGTCAGCACCAGGGGCTGGGCGCCCAGGCCGCTGGAATGCCAGCCGGCGTAGCCGCGGCCATTTGTATCGGGGCGCCCTGACGAGCCGGTCCGTCCGAGCAGCAGGGCGGCCAGACCCCACAGGGCGTCCGGCGGCGCCAGCGGTCGCAGCGCCGGGTCGTCGGCGAAGTCGCCGCCGATAAAGGCGGTGGTGGCCTGGCCGGCGGCGAAGCGGGGGTGGCGCAAAATCGCCGCCAGGAAGCGGCGGTTGTCGTCCAGCCCCATCAGCTCGGTGTCCTCCACCGCCCGGATCAGGCGGCGGCGGGCCTCGTCGCGGCTGGCGCCGAAGGCGATGATCTTGGCCAGCATCGGGTCGTAGTGGCTGCCCACTTCGGCGCCGTCCACCAGGCCGTGGTCCACGCGTACGCCGTCGCCGGTGGCCGGGCGCCAGCGTGCCACGGTGCCGGTTTGCGGCAGGTAGTTCCGCGCCGGGTCCTCGGCATAGAGGCGCACCTCCATGGCGTGGCCGCTGAGTGTCACCTGTTCCTGGCTGAGCGGTAGCGGCTCGCCGGCGGCCACCCGCAGTTGCCAGGCCACCAGGTCCTGGCCGGTGATCAGTTCGGTGACCGGGTGCTCCACCTGCAGGCGGGTGTTCATTTCCAGAAAATAGAAGTCGCCGTCCTCGGCGAGCAGAAATTCCACCGTGCCGGCGCCCACGTAATCGCAGGCCCGGGCGGCGTTCACCGCCGCCTCGCCCATGCGCGCGCGCAGGGCTTCGTCCACCGCCGGCGAGGGCGCCTCCTCCACCACCTTCTGGTGGCGGCGCTGCACCGAGCAGTCCCGCTCGCCCAGATGAATCACCTGGCCGTGGCGGTCGCCAAACACCTGGATTTCCACGTGGCGGGGGTTGATCACCGCCCGCTCCAGGATCAGCTCGTCATTGCCGAAACTGCTCTTCGCTTCCTGACGGGCGCTCTTCAGCTGGGCGCCGATGTCGGCGGCATTGGTGACCACCCGCATACCCCGGCCGCCACCGCCGGCGCTGGCCTTGATCATCAGCGGCAAACCCACCCGTTCGGCTTCGCGGATCAGGGTGTCGTCGTCCTGGGCCTCGCCCTGATAGCCGGGCACGCAGGGCACGCCGGCGTCCTGCATGGCGATCTTGGACAGGCGTTTGGAGCCCATCAGGCGGATCGCCGGCGGCGGCGGGCCGATAAAGGTGACGCCGGCGGCGGCGCAGGCCTCGGCGAAGTCCGCGTTCTCCGACAGAAAGCCGTAACCGGGGTGCACCGCGTCCGCGCCGCTGCGCCGGCAGGCGTCCAGCAGCGCCTCGCTGTTCAGGTAGGAGTGCGCCGCCGTGGCCGGGCCGATGCACACCGCTTCGTCGGCCAGGGTCACGTGCCGGGCGCCCGCGTCCGCCTCGGAAAACACCGCCACCGTGCGGTAGCCCAGGGATTGCGCCGAGGCGATCACCCGGCAGGCGATCTCGCCGCGGTTGGCGATCAGAATCTTTTCAAAGCTCATCGGTGATTCCTTGTTGATTGTTCCCGGTCGTGGCGCCGTTATTACCGCCGCTGTAGGAGCGACCGGGCGGCGTTCCGCTTCAGTCGCGATCATCGGCCCAGGACGGCGCCCGCTTCTGCACGAAGGCCAGCGTGCCTTCCTGGCCCTCGTCGCCATTGACCGCGTCGGCGAATTCCCGCGCCGCCCGGTCCAGCAGCTCGGCCATGGGCACGCGGTCCACGTCCAGCACCAGGGCCTTGGTGGCGCGGTTGGCGCCCGGCGCGCAGCGGCGTACCTGGGTGAGCAGTTCGGCCAGCTTTTTGTCCAGTTCCCCGGCGGAATCCGCCACCTCGTGGACCAGCCCCAGCGCCAGCGCCCGGTGGCCGTCGAAGCGGGCGCCGGTCAGCGCCAGGCGTCGCGCCTGGGTGAGCCCCAGGCGTTGCACCACGAACGGGGCGATCTGCGCCGGAAGCACGCCCAGGCCGGTTTCCGGCAGGGCGAAGCGGGCGTCACCGGCGGCCAGGGCCACGTCGGACACGCAGGCCAGGCCGAAGCCGCCGCCCATCACCGCCCCTTCCAGCACGGCGATCAGCACCGCCGGCAGCCGATTGGCGCGGGTGATCATTTCGCCGAAGCGGCGGTTGAGCCGGAAGAAGGCCTCGCGGTCGCCCTCGGCGGCTTGCTGGCGCGCGCCGGCCATGTCCTTGATGTCGCCGCCGGCGCAGAAGTGGCCACCACTGCCGCGCACCACCAGCGCACGCACGCTGGCGTCGTTCTCCACCGCCTCGAAGGTGGCCATCAATTCTTCCACCATGGCCAGACTCATGGCGTTGCGCGCCGCCGGTCGGTTCAAGGTGACGTGGAGGACGCCGTTGTCTCGGGTCAGGAGGATGGTCTGGGTTTCAGGTAGCTTCATCGGCTGTCTCACTCGATCGGCGAGTTAAAAGTTAAAAGTTGAAAGTTAAAAGGGCGGCTTCGTGGCCGGTATGGGCAGGGCCTCCCGGCGGAGTCGCCCTTTTAACTTTTCACTTTCAACTTCTTTATTTCTTTTTACCCGGCAGAATGCCCATGGTCTTGCAGATGATGCCCAGCATCACCTCGTCGGCGCCGCCGCCGATGGAAGCCAGGCGGCCGTCGCGGTAGAGCTGGCTGGCCGGGTTATCCCACATGAAGCCGTTGCCCCCCCAGTACTGCATGCAGCCGTCGGCCACTTCGCGCAGCAGGCGGCCGGCCTTGAGCTTGGCCATGGACGCCAGACGCAGCACGTCGCCGCCGTTCACATAGGTTTCGCAGGCCTGCCACACCAGGGCGCGCAGCAGCTCCACTTCGGTCTGCAGTTCCGCCAGCTTGAAATGGACGGCCTGATTGTCGAGCAGGGGCATGCCGAACACCGGTCGGGCGCGGGCGTATTCGATGGTGTCGTGGATCAGGTTGTCGCAGCCCTTGAGCGCGTTGGCGGCGCCCCACAGCCGCTCCTCCTGGAACTGCATCATCTGCATCATGAAGCCCATGCCTTCCTGGCCGATCAGGTTGGCGCGCGGCACGCGCACATCGTCGAAGAACACCTGGGCGGTTTCCGAGCTGCGCATGCCCAGCTTGTTGAGCGGCTTGTCCACGGTGATGCCACCCGCGTCCTTGGGCACGATGATCAGCGACTTGTTGATGTGCGGCTTGTCGTCGGAGGTGTTGGCCAGCAAGCAGAAAAAGTCGGCGCTGGGGGAGTTGGTGATCCACATTTTGGTGCCGTTGATCACGTAGTCGTCGCCGTCCTTCTTGGCGTGGGTCTTGATGTTGGCCACGTCGGAGCCGGCGTGGGGCTCGGACACCGCGATGGACGCCACCATGTCCCCGGCGATGGCCGGCGCCAGGTAATCGCGCTTGAGCGCCTCGGAGCCGAACCGGGCCAGGGCCGGCGTGGCCATGTCGGTCTGCACGCCGATGGACAGCGGCACGCCGCCGCACGCCGCGCCACCGATTTCCTCGGCGACGATCAGCCCGTAGGAATAGTCCAGGCCCATGCCGCCGTACTCTTCCGGCTTGGTAACGCCCAGCAGCCCCAGATCGCCCATTTTCTTGAAGACATCATGGATCGGGAACCGGCCCGCCGCTTCCCATTCCGGCACGTGGGGGTTGATCTCTTTCTCGACAAAATTGCGCACCGTGCGGCGCAGTTCTTCGTGTTCCTGGGTAAACAGCATGGTGGTGCTCCTGGGTTCTCGCGTTCGTTAAAACCGTTTCGTTTTTGTCTGGCGAGTTGAAAGTTAAAAGTTGAAAGGGCGGCTCCGCCAAGAGGCCCTATCGCCGGCGGCGACGAAGCCGCCCTTTTAACTTGCAACTTTCAACTGCTTTTATAGCCTCGCCACGCCAAACGTATTGGCGCGCAGGTCCCTTTCCTCCGCCTGCCGGAAAATATCCAACACATACGCCAGGACTTTCCGGGTGTCGCGGGGGTCGATGATGCCGTCGTCCCAAAGCCGCGCGGTGGCGTAGAGCGCGGTGGATTGGGCGTCCAGTTTCTGGGCGGTGCTTTGCTGAAGCATATCCAGCACCTTTTCGTCCGGTTCCAGACCGTTGGCCTTCTGTTTGGCCTCGGCGACGATGCGCAGCACCATGCCGGCCTGCTGGCCGCCCATCACCGCCACCCGGCTGTTGGGCCAGGCGAAGATAAAGCGCGGGTCCAGGCCGCGGCCGCACATGGCGTAGTTGCCGGCGCCGTAGGAGCCGCCCACCAGAATCGACACTTTGGGCACCCGGGCGTTGGCCACCGCCTGGATCATTTTCGAGCCGTGTTTGATGACGCCGTTCTGTTCCGCGTCGGTGCCCACCATGAAGCCGGTGGTGTTGTGCAGAAACAGCAGCGGGCGGTGGGTCTGGTCGCAGAGCTGAATGAACTGGGCGGCCTTGGCGGCGCCACGCGGGGTGATCGGACCGTTGTTGCCGAGCACGCCGATGGTGCGGCCTTCGATGTCGATCCAGCCGCACAGGGTGGCCGCGTCCCAGTCGTTCTTGAAATCGAGAAAGTCGGAGTCGTCGGCGATGCGCGCGATGATTTCGCGCACGTCATGGGGCTTTCTGGGATCGGCGGGCACCACGCCCAGCAGCTCCTCCGCGTCGTGGCGGGGCGGCTTCCAGTCGCCGGCCGGGGGCGGTGTGTCCCTGAGCCCCAGTTTCTTCATGATGTCGCGGGCGTGGCGGATGCCATCCGCGTCGTTCTCGGCCAGGTACTCGGCGGTGCCGGCCTGGCCGGTGTGCATTTCCGCGCCGCCCAGCTCCTCGTCGCCGGCGATTTCCCCGGTGGCGGCTTTCAGCAGCGGTGGCCCGGCCAGGAACATCTTGGCGCGGTTGCGCACCAGCACCACATAATCCGACAGGCCCGGCTGATAGGCGCCGCCGGCGGTGGCGTTGCCGTGTACCACGGTGATCTGCGGCACCCCGGCGGCGGACAGCCGCGCCTGGTTGGCGAAGGTGCGCGCCCCTTCCACGAACACCTCCGAGGCGTAGTTCAGATTGGCACCGCCGGATTCCACCAGGCTCACCATGGGCAGCCGGTTTTCCAGGGCGATTTTCTGCAGGCGCAGGGTTTTGTAGAGGCCGGACGGGGTCACGGTACCGCCCTTGATGGCGGAGTTGGAGGCGGTGACCAGGCAGCGCACGCCGCACACGTAGCCGATGCCGGCGATGGTGCCGCCGCCGGCTTCGGTGCCGTCCTTGTCGTCGTGCATCTTGTAGCCGGCCAGGTTCATCAGGCTGAGGAACGGCGAGCCCGCGTCCAGCAGCCGCGCCACCCGTTCATGGGGCAGCAGCTGGCCGCGTTTCTCGAACTTCTCCCGTTTGCCCTCGGCGGTGTCCACCACCGCCTGTTCGATGGCGCGGAACTCGTCCACCGCGCGCAGCAGGGCGTCGCGGTTTTGTTGATAGGCCTCGCCGTTGGGGTCGAGGACGGAGTCGAGCACGGTCATGGCGTGTCCTTGTGGTTCAGTCTTTCAGCACGGCGGGCGTCACGGCCCGGTGGAAGCCATCGTAGGGCCGCGAATTGCGATGGTCGGGCAGCGGGAACATGGCCACGTTGCCCTGGCTGGCGGCGCCGTCGATGCGCAGGGTGTCGCCGCTGATGAAGGCGGCCCCATCGCACAGCAAGAAGCAGATCGCCGAGGACACTTCCGCCTCCAGCCCCAGACGTTTCAACGGCACCGCGTCGCGCAGGGTCTTGATGGTGCGCTGCATGCTTTCCGGATAGGTGTCCATGCCGGACGAAGCGATCCAGCCCGGCGCCACCGCGTTCACGCGCACGCCGCAGCAGGCCCACTCCAGGGCGGCGGTCTTGGTGAAGTTGTCCATGCCGGCGCGGGCGGCGCCGGAATGGCCCATGCCGGGCATGCCGCCCCACATGTCGGCGACGATGTTGACGATGCTGCCGCCGCTCTGGTTCATGCCCTGGGTGAACACTTCCCGGGCCATCAGGAAGCCGCCGGTCAGGTTGGTGCGGATCACCGTTTCCCAGCCTTTCTGGCTGATCAGCGCCACCGGCGAGGGGAACTGGCCGCCGGCGTTGTTGACCAGGCCATCCACCCGGCCCACGGCCTGGTAGATGGCGGCCACGGTATCGCGCACCTTCTCTTCGTCGCGGATGTCGCAGGCGAAGGGCAGCGCTTCGCGACCGGTGTCCTCGCGGATTTCGTCGGCCACCCCCTGCAGTTTTTCCAGCTTGCGGCCGATCAGCACCACCCGGGCGCCCAGCGCGGCCAGTTCATGGGCGGTGCAACGGCCGATGCCGGAACCGCCGCCGGTGACGATCACGGTTTTGTCGGCGAACAGGTCCGGGTGAAACACGGAGCGATAGGGCATTCGGAATATCCTCACTGCGATTCAATTAAGTCCGGTGGCGCCCGTGGCGCCGATACAGGATGCAGGATTCAGGCGCGAAGACAGGCTCGTGGGGGCTGTTTGGCCCAACCTCCGCGCTGAAACCTTTATTCGCGGGTACGGCTTCTGCCATCACGAGCAACCGAACCGCGCCTGAATCCTGAATCCTGAATCCTGCATCGCGCGCCTAGGGCGCGCTTACCTCATTAGCGATTTCCTCGCTCACCGCGATCGGCATATCCAGCAACTGCTGGGCGAACGCCTTGCCCTGGGGGTCGATGCGCAGGCTGGCGATGCCGCCGCCGCCCAGGGCGTGACGCAGCAGGAAGTTGAAGGCATCGAAGCCGGGCAGTTCCCAATGGCTGACGCTGCCGGTCTCCGGGTCCAGTACGTGCTGCATATAGTCGGCCACGGCGCCGTCGCTGAGCGCGGCGCGCAGGTAGGGCACATAGTCCGGGCGGCGTGCCATCACGCCGATGTTGGCGTGGTCGCCCTTGTCGCCGGAGCGCGCCCAGGCCAGTTTCACCAGCGGCACGCTGGTCTCGCCGGTGGCGGTGTCGCTGCCGTTGGTGTCCGGCAGGCCGGCCACGTCCAGGGGTGTGCCCACCGGCACGCCCACTTCCGTGGGGGTGCCGTCCAGGTCCACGGTGGCGGTCACGTCCACCTTGGGCACCAGGGTGGAGAACAGGCGGATGCGCGGCACCGGCTTGGGCCGCCCGCCGACCAGCCCGGACAGCCCCGGCGCCATGCCGGTGGCGGCCTGGGCGATTTCCCGGGCAAACAGGCCCAGCGCCTTGCGGTCATCGTGCAGGGCGGCGATTTTGACCACCACCTCGCGGGTGTCCTCCCGGCGGGCGTGGGTGCCGTAGGTGGCTTCGCTACCCAGAATTTCCACGCTGGTGTCGCGGAACGGGGCCAGCCCCAGTTGTTCGAACAGACGGCCGGTTTTGGCGAGGATGGCGTCGGCCACGACGCGGCCCTTGGCGGGGGCGTCCAGCCCGGCCATCAAAAACGACACGGTGATGCGCTGGCCGTCGGGCCAGGTGGCGGACACCTTATAGGTGTCGGTGGGCGGCCGGCCGCGGGCGCCGCTCACGCGCACCCGGTTGTCGCCGTCCTGCTCCAGGGTCACGCGGGTAAAGTCGCACACCACGTCGGGAAGCATATAGGCACGGGGGTCGCCGATTTCGTACAGCACCTGTTCGCCCACCGTGGCCCGGGTGACCAGGCCGCCGGTGCCCGGCGGTTTGGTGACCACGAAGCTGCCGTCGGCGTGGCATTCGGCGATCGGGAAGCCCATGTCGTGGAAATCCGGTACCTGGCGCCAGTCGGTGAAGTTGCCGCCGGTGCACTGGGCGCCGCATTCGATCACGTGGCCGCACAGCGAGCCCTGGGCGAGCTTGTCGTAGTCGTCGTCGGCCCACTGGAATTCGTGCATCAGCGGCCCCAGCGCCAGGGCCGAGTCGGCGATGCGTCCGGTCAGCACCAGGTCGGCGCCGGCGTCCAGCGCCGCCTTGATCGGCAGCGCCCCCAGGTAGGCGTTCATGGTCACCGTCATCGGCGGCAGCGGCGCGCCGCTGTCCAGCTCCTTGCACCCGGCGAACTGGTCGCGCCGGCCGTTCAGGTCGTCGCCTTCCACCAGGGCGATTTTCAGATCCACGCCGGCGGCCTCGAACACCTTGCGCAGGGCGTCGCGGCAGGCTCGCGGATTGACCCCGCCGGCGTTGCTGATCACCTTGATCTTCCGGTCGCGGATGTCCCGGGCCAGCGGCGCCATCACCTGGTCCACGAAATCGTGGGCGTAGCCGGCGTTCGGGTCCTTCATACGGGCCCCGGCCATGATCGAGAGCGTGACTTCCGCCAGGTAGTCGAACACCAGATAGTCGATGTCCCCCTGGCGCACCAATTGAAAGGCGGCACTGTTGGTGTCGCCCCAGAAACCGGCGGCGCAGCCGATGCGAACGGGTTCGGTCATGAAACGGGTCCTGATTGCCGGGATTCGAAGGTTTCCGTACACTACCAAGCAAGCGCTTGGTTTGGCAATGGCCAATGCCGTCGGCATCCGTCGCCCGCTTGCAGCTTGCCGCCCGCGGCCGTTTAATGCGCCCCTGAGTAAGGAGCCCCCCATGCCCGACAACCCGTCCATCCACGGTATCGACGATTCGCCCCGCGGACGCTTGCTGAGCGCCGCCGCCCAGCTGTTCCGCGAGAAGGGCTTCGATCGCACCACGGTGCGCGACATCGCCGCCGCGGTGGGCATCCAGAGCGGCTCCATCTTTCATCACTTCAAGAGCAAGGAGGACATCCTCTACTCGGTGATGGAGGAAGTGATCCGCTTCAATACCGAACGGCTGCGCCAGGCGGTGGCCGCCGCCGACACCCCCAGGGAGCAGCTGCGCCACCTGATCAGCGCCGAACTCACCGCCACCGTGGGCGACACCCGTGAAGCGATGACGGTGATGGTCCAGGAGTGGCGCTGCCTCAGCGAGGACAATCAGCGCCGGGCCCTGGCTCTGCGCGACGTCTACGAGCGCCTGTGGCTGGACGTGCTGGGCCGGCTGCACGAGCAGGGCGTGTTCCGCGCCGACCCATTCATTATCCGGCGCCTGCTTACCGGCATGATCGGCTGGACGCCGAACTGGTTCAGCACCAACCGGCGGCTGTCGGTGGACGACCTGGCCACGCTCATCCTCGAGCGGGTGGTGGGCGAGCCATGATCGGCAACGGCCTCGCCTGGGGGCGCCACACCATCATCGAGGAAGGCGAGCTGGACCCGGCCACCTGGCAGCTGCGGGTGGACCATTATCTGGTGGCGGGTCCCGACGGCCGGCCGCTGCCGGGCCGGTTCGCCAGCCTGGAGGCCGCCAAAGCCTTTATCGAGGGGCGGGAAGAGGGCGGTCCGGGCAATTTATGAACGAACGGTGTCCGCGGGGTAAAAAAGCCGTTGACACCCGGGGCCCAATCCCTAAAATGGCGCCCACTTCGCAACGCGAAGCCCAGAGGGTGGTTAGCTCAGCTGGGAGAGCATCTGCCTTACAAGCAGAGGGTCGGCGGTTCGATCCCGTCACCACCCACCAGTTTCCCAAGTCGGGCCCAGGCCCGCGGGGAGAGTCGGAGCGGTAGTTCAGTTGGTTAGAATACCGGCCTGTCACGCCGGGGGTCGCGGGTTCGAGTCCCGTCCGCTCCGCCACTTCTTCATGATCTTTTCTCCTTGATAGACATTTGCAGTTATTTTGGCGCCGGCTGTTTCAGCCGGCGCTTTTTGTTTGTCCGGCGCCCGCCGGGAACTCTTCGCCCCCAGCCCCCTCTAAAATCCCAAGCGGCCAGCGGAACGGCCGTGTTCATCAAACCGTCACGAGCCCTGGCTTACCCTTCCGGCGAAGTGACGTGGAAATGAAAAAACAGAAACGAAAAGAGAAAACGCGACGAAAGGAGTCTCACCATGGATGACTATCTGGAAGACCAAATCGAAGAGAAACTGTGGCTGGAAAGCCTTGATGAACTGGACGACGATCTGTGCGACGACGGCGTGGAGCTGTAAGCTCCTGCCCCCGTCGCCTCTGATGTTCCCCTCCGTTTCACCCTTCTCCCCACCCTGTTCCTGATCCAACCCTGACCGCACCGATGCCGCGCCGCACGGCGCCGCCCCCCGCTTTGTGTTTGGTGATCCGCTTCCTTGTTTTGCCGACCCGGCGCTGTCTATGCTGCGCCCATCCGGAATGCCGTTCGAACCGGACGAAATGGGGACTGACCGAAAGGGGCAGGGAGTGACACCGGGCGTCACTTGTTACCACTCTCCACCGATAAAAAGCGGCAACGATAACAACGAAAGGGAAGGCGTTATGGCGGTCTCGTCCGTAACCTCCGAAGCGATTCTGTTCTTCGAACCGGGCGGCATTGGTAAAAGCATGCTGTTCGCCGATTTCGAAGCGATTCTCGACGGCATGGTGGGGGTGCCGGAATACGCGGGCCGGGAAATGCGCGGCGCTTACTGCGTGGTCAACGGCCGCCTGAAGGTCAAGGCTCTGGTGCTGTTCCTGATCGATTTCGATAACGACGGCATGGCCGACCACACCTGGAATATGCCGTTGCGGCATCTGGCCGAACACGGCGGCCCCGGGCCGGATATGGGCGCCGGGCCGATCCGTCTGGCGTGCCGCAGTCAGTGCCCGGTGGCCTGGCACCAGGACCAGTTGTGGGACCCCTCCATGAAGCCCGGTGCCAACGATTTCGTGGCGGCGCGGGATCTGCTGCGCCGGCGCGGCGCCAAGATGGGCCTGGAAGTGGACGAGGACCTGCCGCCGGAGGGGGAGGTGCCGACCCTGGCCGGCGAGGTGCCCACGGTTCGGCCGGTGCGCGAGGAGGGCGACCCGGAGCGGGTGCGCCTGGCGCGGACCATCAAGGAGCTGCGGCTGCGCATCCATACCCTGGAAACCGGGCAGAAGGAGGAACTGGCGCGACTGCGCTACGCCCGGCAACAGAAGGAGGAGATCCTCAGCGCCCAGCTGGAGAAAGTGCTGACCCAGTTCAAGACCCTGAAATCCCAGAACTCCGCCCTGCGTGAGCAGAACGACTCGCTCAAGGCCCAGGCCGAAGCGCTGCGGAACAGCCTGGAGGAACAGGCGCGCAGTCTGGAAGAGCAGGCCGGCCGCGACGCGGAGCAGGGCAGCCGTCTGGAACGCCTCACCGAGCAATACCGGCTCAATCTGGAGCAGCGCCTGGATGAGGAGCGCGCCCGGCTGGCCGGCGAAATCCACAGCCGCGAAATGGACGTGCTGAACCGCGACGAGGTGATCGGCCAACTGCGCGGTGAAATCGCCGATCTGAAACGGGAGCACCTGCAGGTGGCCCACTCCGGCGCCCGCAAGATGCTGGAGAGGCTGGAGGACCTGGGTCTCAGCTTTATCGCCTTTCATCCCGGCGCCGGGCATGTGTCGGTGGGCGCCGACCAGATCGCCGATTACATGAACAATCCCCAGGCGTTCGCCGCGCGCAAGTGCCTGGTCACCGAGGACCACTATCGGGCTTGGCTGGCGCACTACGAGAACCCGGTGTGCCAGGTGGCGGTGGGGCCGGAGCAGACGCCCTGCGGCAAGCGGGTGATCCGTGTCGATGTGCCCAACCAGTTCAAACCCGGCGTGTCCGATTGCAACTCCAACCGGTGCCCGCATTGCCGCTCGGATTCGTCCATCGACAATGTGTTGAGGTTTCGGTAGGGGGTTCTGAAGGTCCGGTGAGAGAAGTCCGAGAGTGCACCGTGAGGGATTGGTAAGTTTTTTGCAGGGTACGCGGTGAAGCGTATCGAAAAAGAATCCGAAAACAGAATTTGAAACAGAGGGGAAGGGGTGGTCATGGCCCAATCCATCGATAAGCGCCTGCTGCAGACCTTCGTGCCGGTGAACGCTCTGTCCGGTGACCAGCTCGACTGGCTGCTCGACCAGCAGGAGGTACGCCGCTACGAAGCCGGCGACATCCTGTTCCGCCAGGGCGACCGGGACAACACCACCATCTACCTGCTCAGCGGCCAGGTGGAGCTGTTCAGCGAGCGCGGCGAACGCAGCGTGGTGAGCGCCGGCGACGGCGCCTCCTGGCACCCGCTCGGCCACTTCCAGCCCCGTCGCGACGACTGCCGGGCGCTCACCGAGGTGAGCGTGGTGCGCTTCGACAGCTTCCGGCTGGACACCATCCTGTCCTGGGATCAGTCCGCGGGCTACGTGATTCTCGACATCAACGCCAACGCCGCCTATCAGCACGACCGGGAGTGGATGATCCGGTTGCTCAAATCCAACCTGTTTCACCGCGTGCCGCCCACCAACATTCTGGAGATTTTCCGCTGTCTGCACGCCCGCCGCTGCAAGGAGGGCGAGGCCATCGTCCGCCAGGGGGAGGAGGCGGACTGCTGCTACATCATCAAGGAAGGCGTGTGCGAGGTGGCCATCGCCCTGGGCGGCGGCGAGCCCACGCCGGTGGCGATGCTGGAGGAGGGTCAGTGGTTCGGCGAGGAGGCGTTGCTCTCCGGCAAGCCCCGCAACGCCACCGTGACCATGGCCACCGACGGCGTGCTGATGCGCCTGGACCGTCAGGACTTCGACGCCCTGCTGCGCGAACCGGTGGTGCACACGGTCAGCGCCGGCGAGGCACGCGCCCGCATCGCCGCCGGCGGCCGCTGGCTGGACGTGCGCACCGGCGACGAATTCGATCAGCAGCACCTGGCCGCCGCCGCCAATATGCCGCTGGGTGCCCTGCGCCTGAAATCCCGGCTGCTCGACCCGGGCCGCGCCTATGTGGCCTACTGCGACACCGGCCGGCGTAGCGCCACGGCGGCATTTTTGTTAAAAAACGCCGGTTTGGACGTGTTCGTACTGGATGGCGGCCTGAACGCCAATACTGATACCCTGCACGAATACCTCACCGAATAGCCGTTCCCCGCACCGCCGGGGCCGGCGCTGGCAACGGGCCCCGGAACGTGACCCAAGAAAAATTCCGCATGATCGGGCTGATCGCCCGCTCGGAAAGCGAACAGGCGCTGTACTCCATGCGCCAGCTGATCCATTTTCTGCATGGCCGGGATTGCACCGTGATCCTGGAGAAGGGCATCGCCGACAGCCTGCCGGAAATGGGGCTGCAGGCCGCCAGCGCCGCGCAGATGGGCGACAGCTGCGACCTGGTGATCGTGATCGGCGGCGACGGCAGCCTGTTGGGCGCCGCCCGGGCGCTGGCCCGCTACGACATTCCGGTGCTGGGCATCAACCGGGGCCACCTGGGCTTTCTCACCGACATCCTGCCGTCGGAAATCGAATCCCGGGTGGGGCAGGTGCTGGACGGCGACTACACCACCGAGCGACGCTTTCTGCTCGACATGGAGGTGCGCCGGGGCAAGACCGTGATGGGGCAGGGCAGCGCGCTCAACGACGTGGTGCTGCTGTCCGGTGACAGCGTGCACATGATCGATTTCGAGCTCAATATCGACGGTCACTTCGTTTACGCCCAGCGCTCCGACGGCCTGATCGTGTCCACCCCCACCGGCTCCACCGCCTATGCGCTGTCCGGCGGCGGCCCGATCATGCACCCGCGCCTCAACGCCATGGTGATGGTGCCGCTCAATCCGCACACCCTGACCAGCCGGCCGCTGGTGGTGGACGGCGACAGCGAGATCAAGATCAAGATCACCACCGAGAAGGTCAATCCGCTGGTCAGCTGCGACGGCACCGCCGGCGTGCGCCTCAAGGTGGACGACGTCATCGCCATCCGCAAAAAGCCCCACCGGTTGCAGCTCATCCACCCGCCCGGCCACGATTTCTACCAGGCCTGCCGTTCCAAGCTGGGCTGGAGCACCCGCCCCGGCGACGGGCATTGAGCCGCCCTTGCATCCCGTGTCCGACCCCCCATTTCATTACGCACAGTTTCCGACAGGTACCCCCGATGTCTTCCACCCCTTCCTTTGACCAGATGATCGATGCCATGACCCTGGAGGTCTGGCACAACATGCGCACCGCGGTGGAGACCGGCCGCTGGCCGGATGGGCGCCAGGTCAGCGACGAGCAGCGTCAGCTCTGCCTGCAGGCGGTGATCGCCTGGGAGGCGCGCAATCTGCCGGAGGAAGAACGCACCGGCTACGTGCCCAGCCATTGCAAGAGCCAGGGCGGCGCCGACGCGTCCGAGCAGCCGGTCTCGCTGCGCCCGGCCGGCCGGAAAGGAGAGCACTGATGAGAGATGGACAACCCAACCCGGTCACCCGTCTGGCGGATTATCGGCCGCCGGCGTTTCTGGTGCCCGATACCCGCCTGGACGTGGACCTGCGCGACGGCGAGACCCGGGTCACCGCGCACCTGACGCTGGAGCGCAACCCGGCCCGGGACGACCGCCCCGACGAGCTGGTGCTGGACGGCGAACACCTGGAGCTGCGCTCGGTGGTGCTGGACGGCCGCGAGCTGGCCCCCGGCGACGACTACCGCCTGGACGGCCCCCGGCTGATTATTCCCGGCGTGCCGGAGGCGTTCTCGCTGACCACCGAGGTGCGTATCGAGCCGGAGAAAAACACCGCCCTGGAAGGCCTGTACCGCTCCAACGGCATGTACTGCACCCAGTGCGAGGCGGAGGGCTTCCGCCGCATCACCTTCTTTCCGGACCGGCCGGACGTGCTCAGCCGCTTCACCACCACCATCCACGCGGACAAGGGCGCCTACCCGCTGTTGCTGTCCAACGGCAACCCGGTGGACGCCGGCGATGAAGCGGACGGCCGCCACTTCGCCACCTGGGAAGACCCCTTTCCCAAGCCCTGCTACCTGTTCGCCCTGGTGGCCGGCGACCTGGCCTGCCTGGCGGACACTTTCACCACCGCCTCCGGCCGCCAGGTGGCCCTGCGCCTGTACGCCGAGCACCGCGACCTGGACAAGCTGGACCACGCCATGGATTCGCTGAAACGCTCCATGGCCTGGGACGAGAAGGTGTTTGGCCGCGAGTACGACCTGGACATCTTCCAGATCGTGGCGGTGAGCCATTTCAATATGGGCGCCATGGAGAACAAGGGCCTTAACATCTTCAACACTTCCTGCGTGCTGGCGCATCCGGCCACCACCACCGACGCCGGCTTCGAGCGGGTGGAGTCGGTGGTGGCCCACGAATACTTCCACAACTGGAGCGGTAACCGGGTGACCTGCCGGGACTGGTTCCAGCTCAGCCTCAAGGAAGGCTTCACCGTGTTCCGGGACCAGGAATTCTCCTCGGACATGAACTCCCGGGCGGTGGTGCGGGTGGAAAACGTGGATTTCCTGGTCAATCACCAGTTCCCGGAGGACCAGGGCCCCATGGCGCACCCGGTGCGGCCCGCCGAGTACCAGAAGATCGACAACTTCTACACCCTGACGGTGTACGAGAAGGGCGCCGAGATCGTGCGCATGCAGAGCGAGCTGCTGGGCGCGGAGGATTTTCGCCGCGCCACCGACCTGTACTTCGAGCGGTTCGACGGCCAGGCGGTCACCTGTGACGACTTCGTCGCCTGCATGGAGCAGGTCTCCGGGCTCGATCTGGCGCAGTTCAAGCGCTGGTACGCCCAAGCCGGCACGCCGGTGCTCACCGTCGAAGACGAGTACGTGGAGGGCGAATACCGGCTGACTTTCGAGCAGCACACCCCGGCCACTCCCGGGCAACCGGACAAGGCGCCGCTGATGGTGCCGGTGAAGCTGGCGCTGCTGGACGGCGAGGGCGCGGCCCTGCCGCTGGACGACCAGGGCCGCACCGAAACCGTGGTGATCCTGCGCGAGGCCCGTGAGACCCGCGCCTTCCCGGTCGCGGCCCGGCCCACGCCGTCGCTGCTGCGGGGCTTTTCGGCGCCGGTGTCGCTGCGTTACGACTTCGACGAAAGCCAGCTCAACACGCTGCTGGCCCACGACAGCGATGGCTTCTGCCGCTGGGACGCAGCCCAGCGTCTGTACTTCGCCGCCCTGGCGCGGGTGGTCGACGGCGGCGCGACGCCGGCGGACCAGGTGGCCCGGCTGGCGCCGGTGATTGAACAGGTGATTGCCCGCGCCGACGAGGACCCGGCCCAGGCGGCGCTGCTGCTGACCCTGCCCACCGAGAACGCGGTGGGCGACCGCCACACGCCGCTGGATCCGCAGCGGGTGCACGCCGCGGTGAGCGGCCTGCGCGCGGCGCTGGGCGAGGCCCTGGCCGACGCTTGGTGGCGGCTGGCCGAGGGGCTCCGGGAAAGCGACTACCAGGGCGACGGCGCGGCCATGGGCCGGCGCCGCCTGCGCCAGGTGGCGCTGGGCTACCTGGCCGCCGCCGCCGGCGTCGGGGCACTGGAGGTGGAACCGCTGGTGGCGCATCTGAGCGCCACCCTGGCGGCGCCCACCTGCATGACCGAGGAACTGGGTGCCCTGCGGGCCCTGGTGCACAATCGGCTGCCCGGCCACGAGGCGGCTCTCAAGGCCTTCGGCGAACGCTGGAAGGACGAACCGCTGGTGATGGACCAGTGGTTCGGCGTGCAGGCCACGGTGCCCGGCGCGGACACCGTGGACCGGGCGGAGGCGCTGCTCGCCCACCCGGCCTTCGAATGGACCCTGCCGAACCGGGTGCGGGCGGTGATCGCCACCCTGGTGAACGCCAATCCCTCGGCGTTCCACGCCCCGGACGGCAGCGGTTACCGGCTGTTCGCCCGGGCCCTGAAAAAGCTGGACGGCATCAACCCGCAGATCGCCGCCCGGCTGGCCAACGGCGGCGCCCGCCTCAAACGGCTGGAGCCGGGCCTGGCGCAACAGCTCGGCGACGCCCTGCGTGAGCTGCGCCCGGGAGCCTCCGCCAACCTGGCCGAGGTGCTGGGCCGCATCCTGGACGCCTGACGGCGGGATTCAGGATACAGGATTCAGGATGCAGGCGCGGGACCGGCCTTGCCGGCTGCCGCCCCGTGCCCGCGCGGAAAGTCAGGGTCTGAACTCAGCGCGGAGTACACACAGTCGCGTACACGCCGTTCCGATCTTCGCGCCTGCATCCTGCATCCTGCATCCTGCATCGGTGTATACTCCCCGCGCCGATTCGTCTGGAGCCGCCCCCGTGCTGTACCGTCTTGCCCGCCCGCTGCTGTTTTCCCTGTCCGCCGAACAGGCCCACGACCTGACCCTGGATCTGCTGCGTCGGGGCGCCGGTCGCGCCTGGCCGGCCCGGGTGCCGGCGCGGCCGGTGACGGTGATGGGGCTGTCGTTCCCCAATCCGGTGGGGCTGGCCGCCGGGCTCGACAAGAACGGCGACTGCATCGACGGGCTGGCCGAGCTGGGCTTCGGCTTTCTGGAGGTGGGCACGGTGACGCCCCGGCCGCAGCCGGGCAATCCAAAACCGCGCCTGTTCCGCCTGCCCGAGGCCGACGCCATCATCAACCGCATGGGCTTCAACAACCACGGGGTCGACGCGCTGGTGGCGAACGTACGCGCCAGCCGGTACCAGGGCGTGCTCGGCATCAATATCGGCAAGAACAAGGACACCCCGGTGGAAAATGCCGTGGACGACTATCTGCACTGCCAGCAGAAGGTCCACGCCCTGGCGAGCTATCTGGTGGTCAATGTGTCGTCGCCGAACACTCCGGGCCTGCGCAGCCTGCAGCACGGCGAGGCCCTGGACGCGCTGCTCGGCACCCTGCGCGAGGCGCAGACCCGGCTCGACCAGCAAAACGGCAAGCGCGTGCCCCTGGTGATCAAGATTGCCCCGGACAACAGCGAGGACGAGCTGGCGGCCATGGCGGAGGCGTTCGTGCGCCACGGCATCGACGGGGTGTGCGTGGGCAACACCACGCTGGAACGGCCCGGCGTGGAGCGTTTGCGTCACGGCGGCGAGACCGGCGGCTTGAGCGGTGCGCCGCTGCGCCCGATCGCTGACCGGGCCCTGGCGACCATGGTCCGCGCCCTGGACGGCCGCCTGCCGATTATCGGCGTCGGCGGTATCCAGAGCGGCGATGACGCCCGCGAGAAGCGGCGCCTGGGCGCGGAGCTGGTTCAGATATATTCAGGGTTGATTTATCGGGGTCCTGGTTTGGTTCGGGAGATTGTGCGGGGTTGGTAAGGGTAGTTCAAAGTTGAAAGTTAAAAGTTGAAAGGTCGTGGCCGAGTGGCTCTGCCGCGGCCTGCGGCCGGTATGGTTTGGCCTGTAGCTTGAGGCTTGTGGCTTGTAGCCACCCCGGGCGCGGGCACGGCCTGCGAGTACCTAAGGCCAGGTCCGCGCTTTCAACTTTTAACTTTAAACTTTCAACTGCCATTAAAAAGGGCCCTGGAGGGGCCCTGTGGGGTCGACGCGCGAAGCGCCGGCGCTGATCGGTAAGACAGGTTGTTGCGGTCAGGTCCTTTTAAGTGGGTTGCGGTCGCTGTGAAGCGGTCAAACCTTGAGAGTGTGTATGCCGGCCACGCCGACCATTCCCTGAATCTGGTTGGTGCGGCCTTCACGCCATCCGCGCATCCAGTTACCGCGAGCCTCCAGTGCGCCGAAAGGGCAGAATTCCCTGGGTCTTCCTCGGAAGCCCGCCTGGTAGCCCCGGCTGTAGGCCCGCTCGTCACGGCTGCGTTTTTGTCGCTTCATAGACACTGTCCTCTTTTTTGTCGATCGCAGTGAAAGAAACCTGTGCCCGCCGGGACGCTCGCCGCCCCGACGGGCTTGTTCTCGAAAGCCTTACCCCGAGTATCCGAAAGCCCGGGGCGTCTGTCGAATAACAAGTGGCCATAATGAAAGCGTGCGTTAAACGGATGACGCATAATGGACACTTTGATGAAATTGGGCGAAAGCGTAGCTCCATCAAGTACTTAAAAGGCAAAACCATGGATTTCGTGATCACCTGTCTGCCCGGGCTGGCCCCGTTGCTCGCCGATGAGCTCACCGAACTGGGCATGACGGTAACGGATCAGGGGCAGGCCCACGTCGGCATCAGTGGCCGCCAGCAGGACGCGCTGCGGGTGTGCCTGTGGTCGCGGCTGGCCGAGCGGGTGCTGCTGCCCCTGGCGGAACTGACCGTGGCGCCGGAAGAGGCCCCGGAAAAGCTGGCGGCGGCGGTGGACTGGCGGTCACTGGTGGCCCCCGGCGGGGCGGTGCATCTGAGCCTGGACCACGCCAAGGGCGTGCGCGGCGACAGCCGCGTCAGCGGCAAGCGCCTGCTGCGCGCGTTGCCGCCGGACATCACGGTCAGCCCCCGGGAGAGCGGTGCCAGCGCCCTGCGCGCCCGTCTCGACATCGACACCGCCCGGCTGTGGCTGGATCTGGCCGGCCAGCCCCTGCATCGGCGCGGTTACCGGCTGGCCGGGGGGCGCGCGCCGCTGCGTGAGAACCTGGCGGCGGCGCTGCTGCGTGCCGGCGACTGGCACCGGGAGGCGCGCCCGGAGCTGCTGATGGACCCGTTCTGCGGCAGCGGCACGGTGCTGATCGAGGCGGCCTGGATGGCCGCCGGCGTGGCCCCGGGGGCGCTGCGCAAGGACTACGGTTTCCTCAACTGGCGGGGCTGTCGCCAGGCGCTGGCCGAGGAGGCGCTGCGCGAGGCCGCCGCCAGCCTGGAGACCAAGGCCCCCCTGCCGGCCCTGAAGGGCTTCGACGCCGACCCGGACGCCCTCAAATACGCCCGCCATAACGCCGAGCGCGCCGGTGTGGAGGGCGCCATTCACCTGGAGCGGCGCGAGCTGGGCGCCCTGCGGAGCCGGGACTTCGCCAGCCGCGAGGGGCTGCTGGTGACCAACCCGCCCTGGGGCGAGCGCCTGGATCAGCAGGAGCAGGCCGGCTGGCTGTACGCCGGCCTGGGCCGCCTGCTGGGCGAGAAAGCCCCGGCCTGGCGGGCGGTGCTGCTGGGCGCCGAGGTCACCGCCCTGGACCGGGCCGGCATGGATCTGCAGGCCCAGTGGAAGGTGCGCAACGGCGCGCTCACCAACTTTATCCGCGTCAGCCGGCCCCGGGCGCCGCTGCCCCAGGCACCGCTGCAGGTGGGCGACACCCCCGGTTTCGATCTGCCGGAGCCGGCCATGCCGCTGTTCAACCGGCTGCGCAAGAACGGCAAGCACCTGCGTCGCTGGATCGACCGGGAGGACATTCAGGCCTACCGGCTCTATGACCGGGACCTGCCGGAATTCAACGTGGCGGTGGACGTGTACGGCGACCAGGTGCTGGTGCAGGAATTCAAGGCGCCGTCCACGGTGGACCCGGACAAGGCCGCCCAGCGCCGCCAGTGGGCGGTGAGCGCCACCCGCGCCGCCCTGGGCGTGCACCGCGAGCAGGTGCACCTGCGCACCCGCGAGCGCCAGAAGGGCCGCAACCAGTACCAGAAGCAGGCCACCCAGGGACGCTTCCGGGTGGTCCGCGAGGGCGGCGCCCGCCTGCTGGTGAACCTGGAGGAGTATCTGGACACCGGCCTGTTCCTGGATCACCGGCCGATGCGGCTGCGCCTCGCCGGGGAAAGCGCCGGCAAGCGCTTTCTCAATCTGTTCGCCTACACCGGCGCGGCCACCGTGCAGGCCCTGGTGGGCGGCGCCCGCCGGGCGGTCACCGTGGACACCTCGCGGCGCTATCTGGATTGGGCCGGCTGTAACCTGGCCCTGAACGGTTTCGCCACCGACCGCCATCCGACGGTGCGCGCCGATGCCATGGCCTGGCTGGAGACCTGCCACGAACAGTTCGACATCGTGTTCTGCGACCCGCCCACCTTTTCCAACAACAAGGACCGCGACGACTTCGTGGTTCAGGACCAGCACGGCGAACTGATCCGCCGCATCATGAAGCGGCTGGAGCCCGGCGGCGTGCTGTATTTTTCCTGCAACTACCGCCGCTTCGAGCTGGAAGACAGCCTGCGCCGCTGGTACGCGGTGGAGGACCTGACCGCCTGGAGCCTGCCGGAGGACTTCCGGCGCGGCGGTGCCATTCACCACTGCTTCGCGATCCGCCATGCCCAGGACTGACCCCCCGGAACTGACCCTCTACACCACCCTCGGCTGCCATCTGTGCGAGCAGGCCGAGGAACTGGTGCGCACGGTGCGCCCGGACGCCCGGCTTCACGCCGTGGACATCGCCGAGGACGATACCCTGATCGCGGAATACGGCGAGCGCATTCCTGTGCTGCGCCGGGGTGACCGGGAATTGGGCTGGCCGTTCGGATTGCTGGACGTGAGCGCGCTGCTCGCCGACCCCTGACTCGGAGAGGGTGACGCTTTTTCAGGAGTGACTGTTTTTCTGGAGTGAGCATGGAAAAGATCACGGTGAAGAAACTGACCCACCGTCATGTGAACAAGGTGATTCTGCGCTCGGTGGTGATTTCCATCTGCATCGTGCAGGTGGAGATCGACGGGGTGCTGTACCAGGTGGTGGACGAGAAAGGCCAGATCGTGCGGTTCAACGGCCCGGAACACGCCAATAACGTACTCAGCCGCATGACCACCGACCGGGCGGTGCTGCTGCACCAATCCCCCTACGCGGAGATGGCCGGCCAGCCGGAAGGCGAGCCGGCGCCGCCGCTGGAAGTGGACTTCAACTGGCGCGCCGACCGCGCCTAGGCGCGCCGCCCGCCGCCACCGGGCTCAGGCCCGGCCAAGAAACCGGCGGGTGTTGGCCAGGGTGCGCGCCGCCAGCTCCGCTTCCTCCTCACCGCGCAGCGCCGCCAGCCGGCGGCCGATCCAGGGCAGGTAACAGGGCTCGTTGCGGCGTTTCACCGCCGGCGTCTCCGGCAGATCCCGGGGCAGCAGATAGGGTGCGTCCGTTTCCACCAGCAGCCGGTCGGCGGGAATGTCCGGCACCAGTTCGGCCAGGTCCTTGCCGCGCCGTTCGTCGCACACCCAGCCGGTGATGCCGATGTAGCAATCCAGATCCAGATAATCGTAGAGCGGCCGGCGCTGATCGGTGAAACAATGCACCACGGCGGCGGGCAGCCGGTCGCGCCAGGCGCGCAGCAGCGGCAGAAAGCGCGGATGGGCGTCGCGCTGATGCAGAAACACCGGAAGCCGCTTTTCCGCCGCCAGGGCCAGCTGGCTCTCGAACGCCTTCTCCTGGTCCGGGCGGGGTGAAAAGTCGCGGTTGAAATCCAACCCCATCTCCCCGGCGGCGGCCACTTCCGGCTGGTCCAGCAGCCCGGCCAGTTCCGCCCGGGCGTCGTCGTCGAAGAAGCGCGCGTTGTGGGGGTGCACGCCGGCGGTGGCCAGCAGCCCCCGGTCGGGAAAGTCCCGGCACAGGGCCAGGGCCTGCCGGGATTCCGCCACGCTGGTGCCGGTCAGCAGCATCAATTCGACACCGGCCTGGCGGGCACGCTCCAGCACCGCCTCGCCGTCGTCCCGAAACTGGCGGTCGCCGAGATTGACGCCGATGTCCGCCCAGCGGGCGGTCGGCGTGTTTTCCGCGATACTCATGAAGCGGGGCGGGGCGTGGGCCGCAGCCGCGCCTCGAGCTGCTCGCGCAGGTCTTCCACGCGGCGCCGGTTGGCGCCCAGATCCCAGTAGCCGATGCGCGAGGCCGAGCGGACTTCGATCACGCCGTCCTCGTGCACATAGAAGGTGACGTCATCCACGAACCGCAGGATGCGGGTGGTGAACCGGGCTTCCACCCGGGCCGGTCCCACCGCCCGGTGGCTGACCCGGGGCCAGTCCTCCAATACGGCGTCGAGCAGCGCCAGGCTGTCGGCGCGGTTGCCGGCGCCGGGCAGGGGTGCCACCTTGTGGCGGTCGTCATCCGCCAGGCTGGACACGCAATTCGGCGACGACGGACAAGGGGCAAGCAAACGGGTGTCCGACATAGTCGGTCTCTCCACTGACCTTTCAGTATTCCCGGTGCCGGCGCCCTCTCGGGCGCCCTGGCAGCCGGCCGCGACCATCATGGCCAGTATCAGCCCGGCCATGCAAAGGGCGGCGGCCCTGTTTCTAGTGACGGTTCGGATCACGGATCAGTCCCACGAAAACGCCCTCGATCATCAGTTCGTCCGCCGGCACCCGGATTGGCTCATAGGCGTCGTTGGCCGGCAGCAGGGTGGCGTTGGACTTGTTCAGTTTAAGGGTTTTCACCGTGACTTCGTCGTCAATGCGCGCCACCACGATCTCGCCGGACAGGGCGGTCTGGCTTTTGCGCACCGCGATCAGATCGCCGTCGAAGATGCCGGCGTCGATCATACTGTCGCCCTGTACCTTGAGCAGGTAGGTGGGGCGCTGTCGGAACAGGCCCTGGGGCACCGGCACGGTACGCTCCACGTTCTCGATGGCCTCGATGGGCGTGCCGGCGGCGACCTTGCCCACCACCGGCAGCTCGTCCTCGTGCTCCAGCGCCGCTTCCAGCAGCTGGATGCCGCGGGAGCGGTCGCTGTGCAGGCGGATGTAGCCCTTGCGTTCCAGCGCCCGCAGGTGATCGGAAGCGGCGTTCTTGGACTGGAAGCCCATGCGCTCGGCGATTTCCGCCCGGGTCGGGGCCATGCCGGTTTCCAGCCGCGAGTCGCGGATGCAGTCCAGCACCTGCTGCTGGCGTGCGGTTAGCGTGCTGCTCATAACGTTCTCCTGGAGTGTCTCGGACACTGATAATATGAACAGTATTATATGTCCAGTGTTTTTGGAAGTACCATGAGGAGGATTGAGGGGGAGAAAGGGATCAATGCGACAGGCGAACTGGCAGCAAACGGACCGGTCACGGGTGGAAACGCTGCTCGCCGGCGTGCCGTTTTTCAATGAGGTGGCCCGGGACGACCCGGCCCAGCGGTCGCGCTTGCTGGCGCGCACCGAGCTGATCGAGGCGGCCCCCGGCGACACCGTGATCCGCGCCGGGGAGGTGGAGTCCAGTCTGTATTTCCTGCTGCGTGGGCAGCTGGTGGTGCTGGACGATACGCCGCCCCACGCGGTGCTTTATTACGTGTCGCCGGGAGAGGTGTTCGGCACCCTGTCGCTGCTGCTGGGGCGCGCCCGCAGCGCCACCATCGAGGTGGCGGACGCGGCCCGCGAAGCGGTGCTGGCACGGCTGGATTTCAATGATTTCGACGACGATCGCGACACGCCCTATACCCTGGCCACGCGATTGGCGTTTTTTCATATGCTGGTGCACCAGATCCGCTGGGCTCTGGAGGTGCGGCGCATGCAGAGCCCGGATCCGGCTCTGGCGGCGGCCTTGCGCAAGGTGCCGGTGTTCAGCGGCGAGCGGGAGAGCGAGGCGGAACTGGCGTCCCTCCGTGACCAGGCCCGGGCCCTGGCGGATTTGCTTTATCGCTGGAATCACCGTCCGCCGGGGACCACCGGCAATGCGCAGCTGACCTGACGGCGGTCTCAAGCCGCAAGCGGGCCGTACAGTGTGGGTGGTCGCAGGATACAGGATTCAGGATGCAGCGCGGGTCGGGCCCCGCAAGACGGGAGGGCCGTGCCCGCGCTTAAGGGCACTCAAACCCGCGCCGTCCTTTCTCGGCCGAAGGCCGCGGAAAAGCCTCTCTTTTCATCCTGCATCCTGCATCCTGCATCCTGAATCGTTTTCTACCTATTGGACCGGTACGCCCCGACTTGCCGGCCAGCCAGCCGCCTATTCCTTCTTCTTGCGATCCATCTTCACCGCCAGCACGTCACAGTGGGCGCCGGGCACCAGACCACGGGCGGTGGAGCCCAGCAGCAGAGCCAGGCCGCTGCGGGTGTGGCTGCCCACCACGATCAGATCGGCGTCCAGGCCGTCGGCCTTGTCGACGATGGTCTTTTCGATGGAGCCCAGCTCCACATGCACCCGTTCCTTGGGTACCTGATACTGGCGCGCATAATTGCAGGCGGTTTCCCGCGCCTGCTTGACCAGGCCGCTCTGCAGGTCGGTCACGTCCATGGGCACGTCGGCGCCGTAGGCCAGCGCCAGTGGCTCGATCACGTGGATCAGGTGCAGTTCGCCCTCGGTGCCGGCGATCACGCCGGCGGCGCGGGCCAGCACTTCCGCGGACTCGTCGCTGCAGTCGATGGCCACCAGGACCTTGCGATAGGGTGCGGACACGATGTTTCTCCAGTGGCTCGGTGTCGTTTCCGAGTATAACTTGCCCGGCGCCCGCCGCCAGCCCGTCGTTGCGGGGCCGCCGGCGAGGGCGGCAAAGCCTTGTCCGGCGCGGCTTTGGCGGCCTCGGCGGCGGTCGCCGAGCGGCACCCCGGCGGGGCCCGCCGGGCGGTCCGCGCTTGACCGGACAATACCGGCGCTGTCTAAATAGGCGCCCGCCGGGGCCGTGAAGGCCGCCCGGCGGCACCTCCGGACACGTAGGCCGGCACGGCGATCCCGATGCGGCCCACGGGTTTTACGGAGGTTTCTTTTGGATATCCGCATCATGATCGGGTGAGCAACGAATGGGTAAGTCCCTTGTAATCGTGGAGTCGCCGGCCAAGGCCAAGACCATCAACCGCTATCTGGGCGACGACTTCGTGGTCAAGTCCAGTGTCGGCCATGTGCGCGACCTGCCGGTGAGCGGCGGCGCCAAGAAGACCACGCCCAAGGAGCGTGCCAAGGAGGCCGCCTACACCCGGTCGCTGCCCAAGGAAGAACGGGAAGCCTATAAAAAGAAGAAGTCCCACGCCCAGCTGATCAACCGCATGGGGGTGGACCCGGACCACGACTGGGACGCCCATTACGAAATCCTGCCCGGCAAGGAAAAGGTCATCGACGAGCTCAAGCGTCTGGCCGCCAACGCCGACCGCATCTATCTGGCCACTGACTTGGACCGCGAAGGGGAGGCCATTGCCTGGCACCTGCGGGAAGTGATCGGCGGCGAGGGCGAGCGGTTCGACCGGGTGGTGTTCAACGAGATCACCAAGAAGGCCATCCAGGCCGCCTTCGAGAAACCCGGCAAGCTGGACATGAGCCGGGTGGAGGCGCAGCAGGCGCGCCGCTTCCTGGACCGGGTGGTGGGTTTCATGATCTCGCCGCTGCTGTGGGAAAAGATCGCCCGCGGCCTGTCCGCCGGCCGCGTGCAGTCGGTGGCGGTGGAGCTGGTGGTGGAGCGCGAGCGCGAGATCCGCGCCTTCACCCCGGAAGAGTTCTGGGAGCTGCACGCGGACACCCACAGCACCGCCAAGGCCAGTGACGAGATTCGCCTGCAGGTGATCCGCCACAATGGCGAGAACTTCCGCCCCAACAACGGCGACGACGCGGAGAAGCACCGCGCCGCCCTGAAGGCCGCCGGCCAGCTGACCATCACCCAGCGCGAGGAGCGGCCCACCCGTTCCAAACCGCCGGCGCCGTTCATCACCTCCACCCTGCAGCAGGCGGCCAGCACCCGGCTGGGCTTCGGGGTGAAGAAAACCATGATGATGGCCCAGCGCCTCTACGAGGCCGGCCACATCACCTATATGCGGACCGACTCCACCAACCTGAGCGCCGACGCGGTCAGCGAGTGCCGCGCCTGGATCGACGACAAGCTGGGCAGCCAATACCTGCCCGAGAAGCCGATCAGTTATTCCAGCCGCGAAGGTGCCCAGGAGGCCCACGAGGCGATCCGCCCGTCCGACGTGAAGCGCGAAGCCAGCGCCCTCAAGGACATGGAGCGCGACGCCCAGCGTCTCTACGAGCTGATCCGCCGCCAGTTCATCGCCTGCCAGATGCCGCCGGCGGAATACCTGAGCACGACGATCACGGCGGAAGCGGACGGCTATGAGCTGAAGGCCCGCGGTCGCATTCTCAAATTCGACGGCTGGACCCGCATCCAGCCGCAGGCCTCGCGCAAGGGCCAGGAAGACACCGTGCTGCCCGACCTCAAGCAGGGCGACGTGCTGGCGGTGGACGACATCGAGGCCACCCAGCACTTCACCAAACCGCCGGCCCGCTACACCGAGGCCAGCCTGGTCAAGGAACTGGAAAAGCGCGGCATCGGCCGCCCGTCCACCTACGCGGCGATCATCTCCACCATCCAGGACCGGGGCTACGTGCGGCAGGACAACCGCCGTTTCTACGCCGAGAAAATGGGTGACATCGTCACCGACCGGCTGGTGGAAAACTTCCCCCATCTGATGGACTACAACTTCACCGCCGAGATGGAGGAAACCCTGGACGAGATCGCCGAGGGCAAGCGCGGCTGGCGCGACGTGCTCGACGAGTTCTACCGGGATTTCCTGGCCAAGCTGGAAGCCGCCCAGGGCGAGGGCAGTGGCAAGCAGGCCAAGGGCGGCATGCGCGCCAACCTGCCCACGGACACCGACATCGAATGCCCCAAGTGCGGCCGGCCCATGCAGATCCGCACCGGCTCCACCGGCGTGTTTCTCGGTTGCTCCGGCTACAGCCTGCCGCCCAAGGAGCGCTGCACCGCCACGCTCAACCTGCTGCCCGGTGAGGAAGCGGTGCGCGCCGACGACGACGAGGAAGCGGAAACCAACGAGCTGCGTCGCAAGAAGCGTTGCCCTAAATGCGGCACCGCCATGGAATCCTATCTGATCGACGAGAAGCGCAAGCTGCACATCTGCGGCAACAACCCGGACTGCGACGGCTACGTGGTGGAACCGGGCGAGTTCCGCATCAAGGGTTACGATGGCCCGACCCTGGAGTGCGAAAAGTGCGGCAGTGAAATGCAGCTGCGCACCGGCCGCTTCGGCAAGTTCTTCAAGTGCACCAACGACGACTGTGGCAACACCCGCAAGCTGCTCAAGAACGGCGAGCCGGCGCCGCCCCGCGCCGACCCCATCGACATGCCGCACCTCAAGTGCGAGAAGGTGGACGACCACTACCTGCTGCGCGACGGCGCCTCCGGCCTGTTCCTGGCGGCCAGCCAGTTTCCCAAGAACCGGGAAACCCGGGCGCCGCTGGTGGAGGAAATCCAGACCGTCGCCGACAAGCTGGATCCCAAGCACAAATACCTGGCCGAGGCCCCCGCCGAGGACGGCAAGGGCCGCAAGGCGGTGCTGCGCTACAGCCGCAAGGCCAAGGAGCAGTACGTGATGACCGAGGAAGACGGCAAGCCCACCGGCTGGTACGCCTTCTACCGCGACGGCCATTGGGACGTGGAAGAAAAGAAAGCCGCGCCCAAGAAAAAAGCGGCGGCCAAAAAGAAAAAGGCCGCCGCGAAGAAGAAAGCCGCGCGGCGCGGCTAGCCACGCCGCCGCGATACAGGGTTCAGGATACAGGATGCAACGCGGGCCGGTTTCACGCCATGCCGCCCGCCTTGCCCGCGCTCCGACGTTTAGGCGCGGGCAAGGCATTCCGGACCCGCGGAGCGTTTCTCGCGCTGTATCCTGAATCCTTCATCCTGTATCGAAGAGGTTCCCCATGTCCCGAATGGTACGAGAAAGCGAAATCAGCGGTCTGCGTGAGCGGTTGTTCTTCGCCCGCAGTCTGCTCAAAACCCTGAACGCCGACCCGGAGGCGGCGGCGGGGCCGCGGTTGGCGTTGCGGGGCGGGGTGGTGTTTCACCTGTACTCGGTGCTGGTGGGCATCGCCCGCCAGGCGGCGCGCAGCTATCAGGTGCGCGGCTACGAGGACCTGATCAGTCTGGCGGCCCTGGAGCAGGCGTTCGCCGCCGCCGCCGTGCAGGCGCCGGAAATCGGTCTGCTGGCGCGGGCGCGGGCGGACCGCGCCGACCCGGTGTGCTGGCTGGACCAGGAAATGCGCGCCGCCGTGGGCGCCGCCGGCCTGGCCCGGCGGCCCACCGCGCCGGAGGAGCGGGACGTCCTCAGCCTGCGCGCCGAGGATCCCTACGCGCCGCTGGCCCAGGGTGACCTGGAGCGGCTGGCCGGCGCCGCCGACCGGGTGGCGGAACTGATTGAGCAGTGCGCTGCCTACATGGAAGAATGGTAATCCCGCGCCACCGGTACGCCCGACTGTAATGACACTGCTGATTGTTTTTGCCGCCGTCTCCATCGGTTTTTCTTTTCTGTGTTCCATTCTTGAAGCCGCTCTGTTGTCCATCACCCCCAGCTACATCGCCGGGCTGAGGGACGAGAAGCCCGTTCTGTTCCGCCGCCTGCGCCGTCTCAAGGACGACATCGACGACCCGCTGGCGGCGATCCTGACCCTCAACACCGTGGCCCATACCGCCGGCGCCACCGGCGTCGGCGCCCAGGTGGCGGTGGTGTTCGGCGAAGCCTACCTGGGCGTGGCCTCGGCGGTGATGACCCTGGCGATCCTGATCTTCTCCGAGATCATCCCCAAGACCATCGGCGCCAAGTACTGGCGTTCCCTGGCGCCGGCGCTGCCGCCGTTGCTGCGCGTCATGGTGCTGGTGCTCAAGCCGTTCGTGTGGCTCTCCAAGCTGGTCACCCGCCAGTTTGGCACCGGCGAGCCGGACACCGACATCCGCGCCGAACTCAAGGCGATGGCGGAGATCGGCCGCGACCAGCAGGCCCTGGACGAGGACGAGCGCCGGGTCATCACCAACATCCTCAACCTGCACGAGATCAAGGTCGGCAAGGTGATGACCCCGCGTACCGTGGTGCGCAGCCTGCGCCCGGACGACACCGTGGATCAGGTGCGCCAGCGGCTGGTGAACCAGCCGTTTTCCCGCTACCCGGTGATCAACGAGCACGATGAAGCCCTGGGCTACGTGCACAAGAGCGATCTGCTGGACGTGGAGGGCAGTCGCAAGGTCGGCGAAGTGATGCGCGGCATGACGCCTTACCGGTCGACCATGAACATCGAGTACGTGTTCGGCGAGATGCTGCGCCAGCGCCAGCACCTGGGCATGGTCTACGACGAACTGGGCACCTGGGTGGGGTTGATCACCATGGAGGACGTGATCGAGACCATTCTCGGCCAGGAAATCATGGACGAGACCGACAACGTCTCCAACCTGCGCCGTTACGCCAAGCAGCGCTGGAGCCGCCGGTTGCGCAAGCGCGACCGCGCCGGTTGAGGGGAGCGGTGGCGGGTTGACGGCGCGCGGGGGCAAACGTATGTTTCAAACGTTTGTTTTCCGACCTGTCCGGCGCGAGGTGCCATGTCTCAGTCCGATACCGTCCAGCGCATCCTCGATGCGGCGGAAGTGCTGTTCGCCCAGAAAGGGTTCGCCGAGACCAGCCTGCGCGCCATCACCAGCCGGGCCGGCGTCAACCTGGCGGCGGTGAATTACCATTTCGGTTCCAAGGAAGCCTTGATCCAGGCGGTGTTCGAGCGCTATCTGACGCCGTTCTGCCAGGCCCTGGACGGCAAGCTCCAGGAGCTGGAGGGGCAGGGCGCCGCCGACCTGGAGAAGCTGTTCGGCGTGGCCTCGCGGCTGGCGCTGGGTTCCCACGGCGACGAGCCGCGCCGGGCGATGATCTTCTTCCGGCTGTCCGGCCAGGCCTACAGCCAGCCCCAGGACCACCTGCGCGCCTATCTGCGCGAGCACTACGGGGCCGTGTTCCGTCGTTTTCTGGCGTTGCTGCGCACGGCGGTGCCGGAAGTGCCGCCCATGGAGCTGTTCCTGCGCGTGCACTTCAGCCTGGGCGCGGTGATCTTTACCCTGTCCGGCATGGAATCCCTGCAGACCATCAGCAAGAAGGACTTCAACACCGACATCACCGCCGCCCGTATCACCCAGCAACTGCTGCCGTTCGTGGTCGGTGGCATTCGCGGCTGAAGCGGCTGCTACGGCGTCCGGTTCCCCGCATTCCCGGGCTCACCGTTCCCGCGATGGCCGAGATTGCTGTATCGTTTCGTCATGCTGATTACCGTATCCCTCTCCGATCAGACCCTGACGCTCGACGACGCGGGCGGCACCACGGTGTTCCCGGTGTCCACCGCCGCCGCCGGCGCCGGTTGTCACCAGGGCAGCAACGCCACGCCCCTGGGGCGCCATCTGGTGCGCGCGCGCATCGGCGACCGCCTGCCGCCGGGCGCGGTGTTCCGCGGGCGCCGCTTCCACGGCGAGATCTACCACCCGGCCCGGGCCGCCGAGGCCCCCGGCCGGGACTGGATCCTGAGTCGCATTTTGTGGCTTGGCGGCCTGGAACCGGGCCGCAATCAGGGCGCGGACGTGGATAGTTTCCGGCGCTTTATTTATATTCACGGCACGCCGGACAGCGAGCCCATGGGCGAGCCGGCGTCGCACGGCTGCATCCGCATGCGCAACACGGATGTGATCGCACTCTTTGCCCGGGTACCGGTGGCCACGCCGGTGACCCTCGTCGAATAAAGACCTATTGCATGCAACCAGACAACGAGATCCAGCCTCTGCTGATGCTGGACCTGGAAGGCCTTACCGTCACGGACCAGGAGCGCGAACTGCTGCGCCATCCGGCGGTGGGCGGCCTGATCCTGTTCAGCCGCAACTATCAGGCGCCGGACCAGCTGCACCGGCTGGTGCGCGCGGTGCGCGCCGAGCGCCCGGACATCCTGATCGCGGTGGACCAGGAAGGCGGCCGGGTGCAGCGCTTCAAAACCGAATTCACCCGCCTGCCGCCGATGGCCAGCCTGGGCCGTTACCTGGACCGTGATCCGGAGGCGGCGCTGGCGGCGGCGGACCTGCTCGGCGAACTGATGGCCGACGAGCTGCGCGGCTTCGACATCGACATCAGCTTCGCGCCGGTGCTGGACCTGGACCACGGCCACTCGGCGGTGATCGGCGACCGCAGCTTCCACGCCGATCCGCGCCGGTTGGTGGCGCTGGCCGGCGCCTTCATGGACGGCATGGCGCGCGCCGGCATGGCCGCCACCGGCAAGCATTTCCCCGGCCACGGCCATGTGGCCGCCGACTCCCACCTGGAACTGCCGGAGGATCCCCGCGACTGGGATGCCCTGCGGGACGACCTGTGGCCGTTCCGTGCCCTGGCCCCCCGGTTGGACGGCATCATGCCGGCCCATGTGCGTTACCCGGCGGTGGCGCCGGAGCCCGCCGGTTTCTCCCCGCACTGGCTGGGCCAGGTGCTGCGCGGCGAATGCGGCTACCGGGGCGTGATCTTCTCCGACGACCTGGCCATGGCCGGCGCGGCGGCGGCGGGGGATTACCCGCAGCGCGCCGAGGCGGCCCTGAGCGCCGGCTGCGACATGGTGCTGGTGTGCAATGACCGGGCCGGCGCGGTGCGGGTCATGGAGTGGCTGGAGACGCGCTCCTTTGACGGCCGCGTGCCCGCCGTCGCCCTGCGTGGCCGGCCCCGGGCGCCGATGACCCTGAGCCGCCGCCACCAGGCCGGTGATGTGGCGGACCTGCTGATGAAGGACGCGCAATGAACTGGCAGACCTTGACCGATTGGCGTCAGTTGCTGGAGTGGCCCGGCCCGGACACGGACACCGTGGTGTGGCTGACCCAGGTATTCGCCGTGGTGTTTCTCACCGTGGCCACCAATTTCATCCTGATGCGGGTGATCGACATCATCGATCACTTCAGCAGCAAGACCCAGAACCTGTGGGACGACGCCCTGCTGGAGGCGGCCCGGGTGCCGGTGCGCCTGCTGCTGTGGGTGGTGGGGCTGTCGGTGGCGGCGGAGATGCTGCAGTCGGTGTCCGAAAGCGCCATCTTCGAGTACGTGGCGGAAGTGCGCCGGGTGGCCTTTATCGCCATCATCGCCTACTTCCTGACCCGCCTGGTCACCAATATCGAGACCAATCTGGTCAACCCGGACCGGGTCAAGAAGCCGATGGACAAGACCACCGCCAACGCGGTGGGCAAGCTGCTGCGCATCTCGGTGCTGATCACCGCGCTGCTGATCATTCTGCAGGCCCTGGGCTACAGCATTTCCGGGGTGCTGGCGTTCGGCGGCGTCGGCGGCATCGCCGTGGCCTACGCGGCCAAGGACCTGCTCGCCAATTTCTTCGGCGGCATGATGGTGTACCTGGACAAGCCCTTCAAAGTGGGCGAGTGGGTGCGCTCTCCGGACCGTTCCATCGAAGGCACCGTGGAGCACATCGGCTGGCGGCTGACGCGCATCCGCACCTTCGACCAGCGGCCCCTGTACGTGCCCAACTCCCTGTTCACCACGGTGGTGCTGGAAAACCCGTCGCGCATGCTTAACCGCCGCATCAACGAGAAGATCGGCATCCGCTACGACGACTGGCAGGTGATGCCGGACATCGTGGCGGCGGTGCGACAGATGCTGATCGACCACGAAGACATGGAGACCGACTACCGGACCCTGATCGTCAACTTCGATCACTACGGGGACTCCTACATCGAGTTCTTTATCTACACCTTCACCAAAACCACCGACTGGGTGCGTTATCACGAGATCAAGCAAGACGTGCTGATGCGCATCATGCACATCGTGAACGATCACGGCGCGCAATTCGCGTTCCCCACGCGCACCCTGCACATGCATACCGAATCCAACTACGAGGGTGATGCGCGCGAGGCGGACGACGACGAGGAGGGCGAAGCGCCACCGGCCCGCTCCGCCGCGCCGCGTGCGCCCGGCAATCGGCGCGACCGCCGCCAGGGCTGGAAAGGCGAACAGGATCAGGAGACAGGCGATGACGACGGCGAGTGAGCTTAAGGACGAACTGATGCGGGTGCGCCGTGAGGCCCGCGAACTGCATTCCCACGACGACGTTCAGGCGGCCATCGGCCGGGTGGCGGTGCAGTTGACCACCGACTATTCCGAGCGTTTCCCGGTGTTCGTGACGATCATGAACGGCGGCATCGTGTTCGCCGGCCAGCTGCTGACCCGGCTGGATTTTCCGCTCGAAGTGGACTACCTGCACGCCAGCCGTTACCTGGGCGAAACCAGCGGCGGCGACGTGCAGTGGATCGTCACCCCCACCGCCAGCCTGTCCGGCCGCGACGTGGTGATCCTCGACGACATTCTCGATGTGGGCAACACCCTGCTGGCGATCATCGAAGCCTGCAAGGCCCAGGGCGCCGCCACCGTCAGCACCTGCGTGCTGGTGGACAAGGTCCACGACCGCAAGGCCCGGCCCGGCCTGAAAGCCGACTACACCGCCCTGGAAGCGGAAGACCACTACCTGTTCGGCATGGGCATGGACTACAAGGGCTACTGGCGCAACGCCCCGGGCATCTTCGCCCTGGACGAGGAAGGCTGACGTGCTGGCGTTTATCGGCGGTACCGGCCTGACCCGCATCGAGGGCCTGACCCTTCGTAAACACCACGCCATCCGCACCCGCTTCGGCGAGGCCTCGGCGCCGGTGGTGGAAGGCGAGTTGAACGGCGCGCCGGTGCTGTTTCTGGCGCGCCATGGCGATCCCCATGTGCGCTTGCCCCACCAGGTCAACTACCGGGCCAATATGCTGGCCCTGAAGGAAGCCGGCGCCAGCGAGATCGTGGCGGTGAACGCGGTGGGCGGCATCAGCGCCGACACCGGTGCCCTGGTGGTGCCGGAGCAGATCATCGATTACACCTGGGGCCGTGACGGCACCTTCTTCGACGATCCGGACGAGCCGCTGGTGCACGTGGATTTCAGCTGGCCGTTCGACGCCGCCCTGCGCGAGCGCCTGAAGGCGGCCCTGGCCGCCGCCGACGCTCCTTGGGTGGACGGCGGCTGCTACGCCGCCACCCAGGGGCCGCGCCTGGAAACCGCCGCCGAAATCCGCCGCCTGGAGCAGGACGGCAACACCATTGTCGGCATGACCGGCATGCCCGAGGCGGTACTGGCCCGGGAACTGCAGCTGCCCTATGCGATGCTGTCGCTGGTGGTGAACCCGGCCGCCGGCAAGGCCGACCGGGAAATCACCATGGCGGAAATCGAAGCGGTGCTGCACGGCGGCATGGCACGGGTGCGCGCGGTGCTGGCGGCCCTGGCCAGCGCCACGGCCTCGCTGCCGTAGGGGCGCTCGTTCGCCCGGCCCCTCAGCCGTAAACCCTCAATGTCCTAGCCACAGGGCCATCAGTTCGGCGCGGCTGCGCACATTGAATTTGCGGAAGATCGTTTTCACGTGCTGATGGGTGGTGTGCGGGCTCTGGTTAAGGTCGTCGGCGATGGCCTTTTCCACGCCGCCGCCGAGCAGCGGTTTCAGCACCCGCCGCTCGGCGGGGGTAAGTGGCTCCTCGGCGATCAGCCGGCCATGGCCCAGATGCAACTGACGGTTGAACCAGGCCAGGCTGCGCAGGGCGTAGGCGGCGATCTCCAGGTCCGACCGGCGGAATGGTGCCTGGCCGCGCAACCGATCGAACATAAAGAAGCTTTCCAGATCCTCGTTCACCGGCAGGATCACGAACAACCGGTCGATGATGCCGCGCCCCAGATAGTGCAGCTGGTAAGAGCGCCCCTGATAAAACGCCTCGGACACCTGGTCCGACAGCAGGCTGGCGCGGAACCGGCCGGCCTGGCGCACATGGGCGAAGGTGGATTCGTCGGGCTGCTCGCGGCCCCGTTCCACGCCGCTCACCGCCTTGCGGTAGGCGGCCTGGTCATTGGGCAGTTCGCCGTGAAACACCACCGAGGCGGGGCGCCAGCCGTTCAACGGGTCGCGGTCGTTTTCGCTCAGCCGTACCGCGCACAGCCAGCAACCGTGGCGGCTGTCGATCAGGTCGCCGACATCGGAAAACAGCGCGGACAGATTGTTTTCCGGATCCGAGGCGGGCCGCTGCCCCAGCTCGTCCCACAGCCGATGGACGGCGGCCAGGGTGGGGTCGTCAATGGTCATAGGCGTTTTTTCGTGGCGGATGGACGTTCCCGGCGGCCCGGATAGTGGCACAGCCGGGGTGTCGCCGCCAGCGCCCCCGGTTCCATGTGGTTGCCGCGACCGCTATGCTGCGCGCCGATTGCAGCGGATCGTTCCAGGGCGAAGAAGTGGCCGATGAAACAGCAACACTATGACGTGGTGATTCTGGGTGCCGGGGCGGCGGGCCTGATGTGCGCCGCCACCGCCGGCTACCAGGGCCATTCGGTCCTGGTGCTGGACCACGCCAACAAGCCGGGCAAGAAGATCCTGATGTCCGGCGGCGGCCGTTGCAACTTCACCAACCTGAATACCACGCCGTCCCATTTCACCTCCGCCAACCCGCATTTCTGCAAATCGGCGCTGAACCGTTATTCCCCCTGGCACTTCCTGGAACTGGTGGAACGCCACGGCGTGGAGCACGTGGAAAAAGCGCCCGGGCAGCTGTTCTGCGCCGGTTCCAGCAAGGACATTCTGCGGGTGCTGCTCACCGAGTGTGAGTGGGCCGGCGCCGAGGTGCGCCTGAACACCGCCGTGACCCACCTCAACGGGGTGGTGGTGGACGGGGAGGGCGCCGTCCCGGAGTGGGCGGAGCGGGTGGCCGATGGCTTCCGGTTACGCACCGCCGAGGGCGGCGAGATCCACGCCCGGCGGCTGGTGGTGGCCACCGGCGGCCTGTCCATTCCGACCCTGGGGGCCGGGCCCTTCGGCTACCGGTTGGCGGCGCGCTTCGGCCTGCCGGTGCGGCCCACCCGCGCCGGGCTGGTGCCGTTCACCCTGCAGCCGGCGGACAAAGCCTGGCTGGCGGAACTGGCCGGGGTCAGCGCCGAAGTGGTCGCCGAGGCCGGCGGCCGACGCTTCGCGGAGCCGCTGCTGATCACCCACCGGGGCCTGTCCGGGCCGGCCATGCTGCAGGTGTCCAGCTTCTGGACGCCCGGCGAGCCGGTCACCGTGGACTGGCTGCCGGCGCTGGCGGACCCGGCCGCCGACCTGCGCGCCGCCCGCGCGGCGCAGCCCGGCACCGGCGTGGAAAAATGGCTGCGCGGCTTTGTCTCCCAGCGGCTGGCCGCCGCCCTGACCGAACACTTCGACTGGGGCGGCCCGCTGCAGCATCACGGCAACGAGCGCCTGGCGGAGATCGCCGCGGTGCTCAAGGGCTGGCGCTTCAAGCCCTCCGGCACCGAAGGCTACCGCACCGCCGAAGTGACCCTGGGTGGCCTGGACACCGACGCGGTGTCCTCGAAAACCTTCGAGGCCAAGGCGGTGCCCGGGTTGCACTTTATCGGCGAGGTGCTGGACGTCACCGGTGAGCTGGGCGGCTTCAACTTTCAATGGGCCTGGGCCAGCGCCCACGCCGCCGCCCTGGCGCTCTGACCACGGCACCAACGTGCCAGCCTCCCTCCACAGAAACCGGCCCTTTTGTTTGCCCTGTCGCCGCCGCGTGAAACTTTTGCGGTAATTCGGTAACCCGCTTTCTCCCGTCGGTATGGATGCGTCGGAATGTGGTAATTCCGTGCCCGAACGCTCACGACGCCCGCCGCGCTCCCGGCGCAGACTCGATCCATCGTGGCCCGACCGCGACCCCAATGACATAACAATGCACAGCCGGAGAGAGCATCATGGGACATCTGGAACGGCTTATCGGTTTGAGTCTGCTGGCCGGCGCGCTGGCCGCCTGTGGCGGCGGCGGTGGTGGCGGCGGTGACACGGCGGTGTCCGGCGGCGGTGATGGACCGGTGGACGAGGGCACGCCCCGCGCCGAGGACCCGCTGGACCCGGCGCCGGCGCCCCGGGGCGCGTCCTTCGCCGGGCGCGAATACCAGTGCCAGGGCGACGGCTGCCAGCTGGGCCAGTTCGCCGGCCCGTTCGCCGAGCCCACCATCCGTTACAGCGACGCCAGCACCGGCGACAACCTCAAGGTGGTGACCACCGACGACAAATGCCTGGAAGACAGTGAGGGTGATCTGCGCTGCAAGCCGGCGGCGGGTTCCATCGCGTTGCTGCCGGATAACCGGTTGGTCTACTTCAACGCCCTGGAAGGCACCGAGAACGTGGAGTTCTCCATCGTCGCCGAGTTCGGTTTCGTGGCGGTGAACGACCAGACCCGGGTGCTCAACCTGGGCCCCGCCGGCCCGGAGGACAGCATCAGCTGGGAGCGGCCCTCGCCGGTGCGCGGCGGCGCCAACGTGGACGGCAACGACAGCGATACCCTGCTGCCGGGCAAGGAGCTGACCGACGCGGAAAGCACGCCGGGCAACGACGGCGCCCTGTTCTGCGCCGATGTGATCCAGCTCGCCGACGGCCGCATCATGGCGGTGGGCGGCACCGACTACTACACCGAACCGTCGCTGGGTTCGGTGTTCCCCCGGGCCCGCGACTTGCTCGGGTCGATCGACAACGAGATTCCCCTGCCCAGTAACTTCGGCGAGATCAGCGTGCCGGACGACATCGGCGTGGTGGAACTGGAAGGCCTCAAGGACGCGCGCATCTTCGACCCGGCGGACAACAGCTGGACCCAGACCGGCCATATGATCCACGGCCGCTGGTACCCGAGCCTGGTGACCCTGCCGAACGGCGATATTTTCGTGGCCAGCGGCGTCACCAAGCTGCTCAAACCGGTCTACACCGGCGCCCTGATCGGCGGCGAGAGCAGTGGCCTGCGCGAGCTGCTGCAGTCCGCCGACAACGTGCGCGCCAGCGAGACCTACGACCTGCGAAGCGGCACCTGGAGCGAGAACGGCGAGCGCCCCCTGCCGGGGCTGGACAGCACCGCGGGCAAACCGCTTCCGCTGTACCCGCGTCTGCACCTGCTGCCCAATGGCCAGGTGTTCTACAACGCCGCCGGCCAGGCGTTCAATCCGTTCGGCCAGTCCTACAACCAGGCGCAATGGAACTTCGTGTCCGCCTATGACCCGGAGCAGGCATTGTGGACCGACCTGGGCTACGCCGGCCTCAATGTGCAATTGGACGAGCTGGGCCTGGAGCGCATCACCAACGCCCTGACCCTGACCAGCCCGAACCTGCTGGAAGACCTGATCGGCACCGGCGAGGGGTTGCTGACCGGTTTGCTGGGCGATCCCCTGGGCAGTCTGGAGCAGGTGCAGAATCTGCTCGGCGACGTGGCCGACCCGGAGGTGGCCAACCGGCTGCTGGGCGCCGGCTTCCGGGGCTCCACCTTCTCGATCATGATGCCGTTGCGCCAGAACGGCGCCGGTGAGTACGACACCGCCCGGTTCCTCACCGCCGGCGGCGTGGTGGGCGCGGTGGCCGCCACCAGCCCGGGCAGCTATCTGGCGGTACCCAACGCCCGCATCGACACCGTGGAAGTGAACGTGCCGGACACCGAAAGCGGCATGCGCTATTCCTCGGAAATCGTCGGCAACCTGAACGGCCCGCGCTGGTACTCCACCGCCGTGCTGCTGCCGGACGGCTCGGTGATGGCGTTCAACGGCGCCAACCGGGACGAGGTGGTGCTGCCGGGTTCCGCCAATCCGGTGCAGGTCACCGAGCGCTTCGACCCGAACACCGGAACCTGGACGCCCATGGCCAGCTCCCTCAACCCGCGCACCTACCACAACACGGCGCTGCTGCTGCCGGACGGCCGGGTACTGGTGGGCGGCCACGCGCCGATCAACACCGCCTACCTGTTCAGCCTCAACCTGGAAGAGCTGGGCTTCTCGCCCAACGACGGACGCGACCCGTCCTTCGAAATCTACAGCCCCCCCTATGTGTTCAAGGACCGCCCGGAGATCCTGTCCGCCCCCACGCAGGTGTCCCACGGCGAGGCCATCGACATCCAGGTGGACGACGCCGCCGCCATCAACGAAGTGCTGCTGGTGCGTCGTACCAGCCTGACCCACCTGGTGGACGGCGATCAGCGCACCGTGGTGCTGCCGCACACGGTGGGCGACGGCCAGGTCAGCGTGACCATTCCGGGCAACGCGGCGGTGGCCCCCGCCGGCCATTACCTGCTGTTCGTCAACCGGGTGGCCAGCGACGGCTCCGCCATGGTGGTGCCGTCCACCGCCGCCTCGGTGCGGGTGCTGCTGCCGGACGCGGCGCCGTCCCTGTTGGTCCGAAAATAGCTGGCCCGACAATAAGGAGCGTGACCATGACCTTACCATTGCGTTTTGCCGGTCCGCTGGCCCTGGCCGGCCTGCTGCTGGCCGGCGCCGTCGGCGCCCACGGGCCGGAAGCCAAGGCCGTGAAAGCACGGCTGGACCCGCTGCCGGCGGCCCTGGCCGGCGTCGACGTTCAGGTGCAGACCACGGTGGCACCGCAGCTGGTGGTGGCCAACGACAGTGACCGCACCCTGGAGATTCTGGACGGGGAAGGGCGCGCTTTCCTGCGCATCGACCGGGGCGGGGTGCTGGCGGATCTGGCCAGCCCGGCCTGGTACCGCGGCCAGACCGCCGCCCGCGGCGTGCCCCTGCCGGATGGCGTGGCCCAGGACGCGGCGCCGCGCTGGGCCAAGGTCAACGACCGGCCCCACTGGGGCTGGTTCGACCCGCGTCTGCGCACCGATCAGGTGGCGGTGCCCCACGATCTGGAGCACGCCGGCCGCCCGGCGCGGCTGGCCGAGTGGCGGGTGCCGGTGCGGCGGGACGGCGAGGCCAGCGCCCTGGCCGGGGCGTTCCGCTATGAACCGCTGCCGCCGGGGCGCTTTCTGTCCCGGCTCACCTCCGACCCGGCGCTGACCGAGGGGGTCACCGTGACCCTGGCGCCGGGCACGGTGCCGGCGCTGCACCTGCGCAATCAGGGGGAGAAGCCGGTGACGGTGGCCGACGCCCGGGGCCGGCCCTGGTTGCGCGTGGGGCCCGGCGGCAGCTTTCTGAACGTCGCGCCGGAGGCGGCCGAGCCGAACTGGGTGAAGGTGGCCGGCGGGCCCCGCTATACCTGGACCGAGCCGCGCGCCGCCTACGCCGAGCGCTGGCCGTCGGCGGCGGTGCTGGACGCCGGTGAGCGGGCCCGGGTGAGTACCTGGACCCTGCCGGTGACGGTGGGGGACACGCCGGTGGCGGTCACCGGCGAGGTGCTGTGGGTGCCGGGTGAGCGGGTGGCCGACAGCGGCCACCATCATTGAGCGTCGACGCTAATCGCGGCCGCCGGATAATCGCTCCAACACCTGCTCCACCACCTCGAAGCGCTCGGCGGGGGTCTCCGACTCCAGCTCGAAGCGCAGGGTGCTGGCGCCCTCCAGCTTGTAGAGATTGGGGCCGGACTGCACCAGCTTGACGATGGTCAGCGGGTCCACCGGGGTGCGCTCGGCGAACTCCAGCTTGCCGCCGCGCCCGTGGGCGTCCAGCCGGGTGATGCCCAGGGCCTCGGCGCGCTGGCGCAGGGCGGTGACCCGGAACAGGTTCTTGAGCGGGTCCGGCAGCAGGCCGAAGCGGTCGATCATCTCCACCTGCAGCTCTTCCAGCTGCTCCAGGGTCTTGCAGCCGGCGATGCGCTTGTACAGGGTCAGCCGGGTGAACACGTCCGGCAGATAATCCTCCGGGATCAGCGCCGGAATGCGCAGGTTCACTTCCGGCCCGCCGGACAGCGGCTTGGCGGTGTCCGGCTGCTCGCCGTTCTTGAGCGCTTCCACCGCCTGCTCCAGCATCTCCATGTACAGCGAGAAACCAATCGCTTCCATGTTGCCGTGCTGCTCCTCGCCGAGCAGCTCGCCGGCGCCACGGATCTCCAGGTCCTGGCTGGCCAGCACGAAGCCGGCGCCCAGGTCGGTGGCCTGCTCAATGGCCTCCAGGCGCTTGAGGGCGTCCTTGGTCATGGCCCGCGGGCTGGGGGTGATCAGGTAGGCATAGGCCTGGTGGTGGCTGCGGCCGACCCGGCCACGCAGCTGATGCAACTGGGCCAGCCCCAGCTTGTCGGCGCGCTCGATAACGATGGTGTTGGCGCTGGGCACGTCGATGCCGGTTTCGATGATGGTGGTGCACACCAGCACGTTGAAGCGGCGATGGTAGAAGTCGCTCATCACCGCTTCCAGCTCGCGCTCGCGCATCTGTCCGTGGGCGATGCCGACGCGCGCGTCCGGCACCATCTTGCGCAGTTCCTCGGCGGTGCGCGCCATGGTGTCGATGTCGTTGTGCAGATAATAGACCTGGCCGCCGCGCAGCAGCTCGCGCAGGATCGCCTCCTTGATGGCGGTGTCGTTTTTCTGTTGCACGAAGGTCTTCACCGACAGGCGCTTCTGCGGCGGCGTGGCGATGATGGAAATGTCGCGCATGCCGCTCATCGCCATGTTCAGGGTACGCGGGATCGGCGTGGCGGTGAGCGTGAGAATGTCGCACTCGGCGCGCAGCTCCTTGAGCCGTTCCTTATGGCGTACCCCGAAGCGGTGTTCCTCGTCGACGATGATCAGCCCCAGATCGGAAAACGACACCGACTCCTGCAGCAGCTGATGGGTGCCGACGATGATGTCCACCTTGCCGGCCTTGAGACGCGCCAGCACCTCGCTTTTTTCCTTGGCGCTGCGGAAACGGGACAGCACCTCGATGTTCACCGGCCAATCGGCGAAGCGATCGACGAAGGATTCGTAGTGCTGCTGGGCGAGCAGGGTGGTGGGCACCAGCACCGCCACCTGGGTGCCGCTCTGCACCGCCACGAAGGCGGCGCGCATGGCCACCTCGGTCTTGCCGAAGCCCACGTCGCCGCACACCAGCCGGTCCATGGGCTTGGCCAGCTGCATGTCGCTGATCACCGCGCGGATGGCCGCTTCCTGGTCCGGGGTTTCCTCGAACGGGAAGCCGCTGGCGAAACGCTCGTAGTCCTCCGACTCCACGCCGAAGGCGCGGCCCTGGCGGGCTTCCCGGCGGGCGTAGGTGTTGAGCAGCTCGGCGGCCACGTCGTTGATCTTCTCGGCGGCCTTCTGGCGCGCCTTGCTCCACTGTTCCGTGCCGAGCCGGTTCAGCGGCGGGCTGTCGCCGCCGCCGTAGCGGCTGATCAGGTGCAGGGAGGACACCGGCACGTACAGCTTGTCGCCGCCGGCGTACTCCAGCAGCAGGAATTCGTGCTGCTGGCCGTGCACCGCCATGTGCACCAGCCCCTGATAGCGGCCCACGCCATGGTCCAGGTGCACCACCGGGGCGCCGATGCTGAGCTCGCCCAGGGAGCGGATGCCCAGTTCGTTACCGCTGTCCTCGCTGGTGCGCCGGCGGCGGCGTTGCATTACCCGCTCGCCATACAGCTCGCTTTCGCTGACCACCAGCAACTGGTGATCCGGTGCGTAAAAGCCGGCGTCCAGCTCGCCGCGGGTCAGGTTCCAGCGTTGCGGGTCGGCCAGGAAGTCCGCCCAGCCGTCCTTCAGGGAGGGCTGGATGCCGATCTTCTGCATCAGCTCCAGCAGCGCCTCCCGGCGGCCGGCGGTTTCCGCCACCACCAGGATGCGCAGGTCCGGCCGGGCGTCGGCGAACGCATACAGCGGCGCCAGCGGATTGCCGGCGCGCGGGTCGGCGGCCACCTTGGGCGCCGCTTCCACGCGGAACGACACCGCCCGGTCGCCGTCGCGCTGGCGGGCGCGGGGCAGCCGCTTCCAGGCGCCGTCCAGCTCGTCCGGGCGCAGGAACAGCCGCGCCGGCGGCAGCACCGGGCGGTGGATGTCATGGCGGCGTTGTTCGTAGCGGGCGCTGACCTCGTCCCAGAAATGCGCGGCGGCCTCCTCGCAGCCGGCCATTTCCAGGGCCCGGGCGTTGGCGGGCAGGTAGTCGAACAGCGTGGCCAGGCCGTCGAAGAACAGCGGCAGATAGTACTCCAGCCCCGGCGCGGCGATGCCCTCGGACACGTCCTGGTAGAGCGGTACATGGCGCGGGTCCAGGTCGAAGGTGTCGCGGAAGGCGGTGCGGAAGCGGCGGATGCCCTCGGCGCTGAGCGGGTACTCGGCGGCGGGCAGCAGGTTGATCTCCTCGACCTGACCGGTGGAGCGCTGGGACTCCGGGTCGAACAGGCGCAGGGATTCGATGTCGTCGTCGAACAATTCCACTCGGAACGGCTGGGCGGTGCCCATGGGGAACACGTCCATGATCGCCCCGCGCACCGCGAACTCGCCATGCTCGTAGACGTTGTCGCGCTGCCGGTAGCCGCAGTCCACCAACCGCGCGCGGGTGGTCTCCATGTCGAACGCCTGGCCGACCCGCAGCATGAAGCTGTTGCCGGCGATGTGCGACGGCGGCGCCAGCCGCTGCATCAGGGTGTTGATCGGCACCACCAGCACGCCGTGGCGGGCGGTGCCTAGCCAGTTGAGTACGCGGATGCGGTCGCTGACGATGTCCTGGTGCGGGCTGAACAGGTCGTAGGGCAGGGTTTCCCAGTCCGGGAACAGCATCACCGGTAAATCGCTGCCGGCAAGATAGAAGCCCAGCGCGTCGGCCAGCTGTTGGGCACGGCCGCTGCCCGGGGCCGCCACCAGCAGCGGGCCGTCCAGGGAGCGCGCCACCTGGGTGAGCACCGCCGCCAGGCTGCCGTCGGACAGACCGCGCCAGTCCTTGAAGTGCTCGTTGCCGGCGGGGAACAAGGGGGTATCGGGTAACAGGGTCATCGTGCCTCCATCGGGGGCGCGCATTGTAACGCAGGCGCGTGACGGGTTCATGAGGGGGATCGGAGTCCGGCGCCCGGGTGTCGGTGGGAGCGGTCGTTCGACCGCGATAAGCTGGTCTGTGGTAGCATCGCGCCGCTTGGTAACCGCAGAGGCAGACAATGAAGGAATCGGTTCGCGAATTGATGGCGCGTTTCAGCCTGGAACCCTTGGAGAACAACCTGTTCCGGGGCCAGAGCGAAGCCAACGGCCAGCGCAGCATCTTCGGTGGCCTGGTGGCCGGCCAGGCGCTGCTGGCGGCCTCCATGACGGTGCCGGAGGACCGGCCGGTGCATTCACTGCACGCCTACTTCCTGCGTCCGGGCGATATCCGCCGGCCGGTGATCTACGACGTGGACCGGATCCGCGACGGCCGCAGCTTCACCACCCGCCGGGTGAACGCCATTCAGCACGGCCGTCCCATTTTCAGCCTGTCCACCTCCTTCCAGGTGGAAGAGGAGGGCGCCCGCCACCAGGCGCCGATGCCCGAGGTGCCGGCCCCCGAAGAACTGGAAAGCGACGAAAGCGCCCGGCTGGCCATGGCGGAGCGGATTCCCAAGCAGTTCCGTGACGACTTTTTGCGCGAGCGGCCGCTGACCTTCCGCCCGGTGACCCCGCGCAATGTGTTCGAGCCGGAAACCCGCGAGCCGCTCAAGCAGTTCTGGTTCAAGGTCGCCGATCAGGTGGAGGCGGACCGCATGACCCACCGGGCGCTGCTCGCCTACTGCTCGGACTTCGGGTTCATGGGCACCGCCATGCAGCCCCATGGCATGACCTTCTGGCAGGGCAACATGCAGTGCGCCAGCCTCGATCACGCCATGTGGTTCTACGACGATTTTCGTATCGACGACTGGCTGCTCTACCACTGCGAAAGCCCCGGCGCGGCCGGCGCCCGCGGGCTGACCTTCGGCCACATCTACCGCCGCGACGGCGTGCTGGTGGCCTCGGTGGCCCAGGAGGGCCTGATGCGCCTGCGTCCCGGCGAAGAGCCGGTCTGATCCGACGACCACCGGGTCGCGGGGCGGCTGGATGCGGCGCGCGATTGGCGCTATCATGCGCGCCCCCAGGCCCGTCCCCCTGGCGGCCCGGACCCCGACCTGCAGACCCTGACTGAGAGGCGCCCCGTGAACAAACTGGAAGACCACTTCGGACGCTGGAAAAACCGCGAAGAGATCGCCGAAGCCATGATCCCCATGATTGGCCGGCTGTATCGGGAGAAGAATGTGACCACCCAGGTCTACAGTCGCTCCCTGGTCAACAAGTCCGTGATCCAGATCCTCAAGGATCACCGTTTCGTCAAGCAAATCGAGGCCAGCCTCTCCGAAAACGGCCTGTCCGTGGTCGACTCCTTCCCGATCCTGCAGGAAGTGGCCAAGCTGGACATCGGCCCCAGCCGCATCGACATCGGCAAGCTGGCGGTGGCCTACAAGAAGGACGACAAAGGTCTGTCCCTGGAAGAGTACGTGCGCCAGGAACTGGCCGAAGCGGTGGACCAGAAGGTCGACCTGCCCGGTCAGCAGGACGTGGTGCTGTACGGCTTCGGCCGCATCGGCCGCCTGCTGGCCCGTCTGCTGATCGAAAAGACCGGCTCCGGCGACGGCCTGCGCCTGAAGGCCATCGTGGTCCGTGAGTCCGGCAAGGAAGACCTGCAGAAGCGCGCCAGCCTGCTGCGCCGCGACTCCGTGCACGGTCCGTTCGCCGGCACCATCGCCGTGGATGAGGACGAAAACGCCATCATCGCCAACGGCAACTACATCAAGGTGATCTACGCCAACGATCCGTCCAAGGTGGATTACACCCGGTACGGCATCAACAATGCCATCCTGGTGGACAACACCGGCAAATGGCGGGACCGGGAAGGTCTCTCCCAGCACCTGCAGTGCCAGGGCGTGGAGCGCGTGATCCTGACCGCTCCCGGCAAGGGCGACCTGAAGAACATCGTGCCGGGCGTCAACCACGACATGGTGGAAGCCTCCGACACCATTCTGTCGCTGGCGAGCTGCACCACCAACGCCATCGTGCCGCCGCTGAAGGCGCTGAACGACAAGTTCGGCATCGAAGTGGGCCACGTGGAAACGGTGCACTCCTACACCAACGACCAGAACCTGCTGGACAACTTCCACAAGGGCCCGCGCCGTGGCCGCGCCGCGCCGCTGAACATGGTGCTCACCGAGACCGGTGCCGCCACCGCCGCCGCCAAGGCGCTGCCGGATCTGGCCGGCAAGCTCACCGGCAACTCCATCCGGGTGCCGACCCCGGACGTGTCCATGGCGATCCTGAATTTGACCCTGGGCAAGGAAACCACGCTGGAAGAGTTGAATGATTACCTGCGCTGGGTGAGCCTGCATTCCCCGCTGCAGCGTCAAATCGACTTCATCAGCAGCCCGGACGCGGTCTCCACCGACTTCGTCGGCTCCCGTCACGCCGCCGTCATCGACGCCGAGGCCACCATTGTCAACAATGGCCGCCACTGCGTGCTGTACGTGTGGTACGACAACGAATTCGGGTACAGCTGCCAGGTGGTGCGCCTTCTGCAGCAACTGTCCGGCGTGGAATATCCGCGTTACCCGAAAGACTGACCGGTCAGTGGAAAAAGCCCGCTTCAGCGGGCTTTTTCTTGGGAATACCCACAAGGTCAATCCTGGCATCCGGACCGTCCGGTCATTATAATGTCGCGCGCCGGCCCCGGCCGGCTTCTCCGGAGCTGGGTGCCCGGTACCTCCCGAACGGGTGTTCCTGACGCTTTCTACCGGTTTTCGCGCGCCTTCCCGCCTCCCCGCCAACAGCGGTCCCCGGGGAATGCGCCGCTCGACTTCAGCAACACGCAACGTGGGCGAGACACTATGATCAAAATCAAGAAGGGGCTTGACCTGCCTATCGCCGGCGCACCGCGCCAGGCGATCGAGGAAGGTCATCAGGTCCGTTCTGTCGCTGTGCTTGGCGGCGACTACGTGGGGATGAAACCGACCATGGAGGTCCGCGAAGGCGACACGGTGAAGAAAGGGCAATTGCTCTTCACCGACAAGAAGACCGACGGTGTCCGGTACACCGCGCCCGCCGGCGGCAAGGTCCTGGCCGTGAACCGCGGCCACAAGCGCGTGCTCCAGTCCGTGGTGATCGAGATCGCCGAGCAGGAAGAGGAAATCACGTTCTCCGCCCACGCCCCCGAGACCCTGGGCGGCCTGGATCGCGAGGCGGTCCAGCAGCAGCTGGTGGAGTCCGGTGAATGGACCCTGCTGCGCACCCGGCCCTTCGGCAAGGTGCCGGCGCCGGGCAGCGCCCCCAACTCCATCTTCGTGACCGCCATCGACACCAACCCCCTGGCCCAGGACCCGGCGGTGGTGATCAAGGAAAACGAAGAGAGCTTCCGCCACGGCCTCACCGTGCTGACCCGTCTCACCGACGGCCCGGTATGGGTGTGCAAGGCGCAGAAGGGCGATCTGCCGTCCTTCGCCGAAGGTCAGATACGCGAAGAGACCTTCGCCGGCAAGCATCCGGCGGGCAACGCGGGCACCCATGTTCATCACCTGGATCCGGTGAGCCTGAACAAGACCGTCTGGACCCTGGGCTATCAGGACGTGATCGCCATCGGCAAATTGTTCGTCGACGGCCGCATCAGCTCCGACCGCGTGGTGGGCCTGACCGGCCCGCAGGTGAAGACTCCGCGGCTGCTGCGCACCCGCGTCGGCGCCAGCCTGGAAGACTTCACGCGCGGCGAACTGAAGGACGGCGACAATCGGGTGATCAGCGGCTCCGTCTTCAACGGCCACCACGCCCGCGGCCCGATGCTGTTCCTGGGGCGCACCGCCAATCAGGTGACCGTGCTGCGTGAAGGCCACGAGCGTGAACTGCTGGGCTACATTTCCCCCGGCGGCAACCGTTTCTCGGTGATGAACATCTACCTGTCCAAGCTGATGCCGGGCAAGCGCTTCAACTTCACCACCACCACCAACGGCAGTGAGCGGGCCATGGTGCCGATCGGCGCCTACGAGGAAGTGATGCCCCTGGACATCCTTCCCACCCAACTGCTGCGCTCGCTGATCGTCGGCGATACCGACTCCGCCATGGCGCTGGGCGCCCTGGAACTGGTCGAGGAAGACCTGGCCCTGTGCACCTTCGTGTGTCCGGGCAAGTACGAGTACGGGCCGATCCTGCGCGACAACCTGACCACGATCGAGGTGGAGAGCTGAGATGGGTCTGAGAAACTACATCGACGACAAAATCGCCCCGCATTTCCACGAGGGCGGCAAGTTCGAGAAGTACTACGTCTTCTTCGAAATGTTCGACACCATGCTGTACAGCCCGGACTCGGTGACCCGGTCCGCGGCCCACGTGCGTGACGGCATCGACCTGAAGCGGATCATGATGACCGTGTGGTTCGCCACCTTCCCGGCGATCCTGTTCGGTCTCTACAACACCGGCTACCAGGCCAACCTGCAAATCACCGAGTTCGGCTACGACGCCATCCCCGGCTGGCGCGCGGACCTGGTGATGGCGCTCACCGGCTTCGACTACCAGAGTTTCTGGGCCAATATGCTGCATGGCCTGGTCTACTACGTGCCGATCCTGATCGCCGTCTACCTGACCGGTTTCTTCTGGGAGGCCCTGTTCGCCTGGAAGCGCGGCCACGAGGTCAACGAAGGCTTCTTCGTCACCGGCATCCTGTTCACCCTGATCCTGCCGCCGGCCATTCCGCTCTGGCAGGTGGTGCTGGGCGTGTCCTTCGGCGTGGTGATCGGCAAGGAAGTGTTCGGCGGCACCGGCAAGAACTTCCTCAACCCGGCGCTGGTCGGGCGTGCCTTCCTGTACTTCGCTTACCCGGCGCAGATGTCCGGTGACTCCGTGTGGACCGCCGTGGACAACTTCTCCGGCGCCACGCCGCTGAGCCTGGCCGCCTCCGGCGACCTGAACTTCTCCGCCGGCCTGGCCGAGAACGCCCTCAACGCCGGCGCCAACGGCGCCACCCAGAGCCTGGCCTGGATGGATACCTTCCTGGGCGGCATCCAGGGCTGTATCGGTGAAACCTCGGTGATCGCCATCGCCCTGGGCGCGGCCTTCCTGCTGTTCACCAAAATCGCCTCCTGGCGCATCATGCTGGGCGTGCTGATCGGCATGGTGGCCATGAGCGGCCTGTTCAACGTGCTGGGCAGCGACTCCAACCCGATGTTCGCCATGCCCTGGTACTGGCACCTGACCGTGGGCGGCCTGGCGTTCGGCCTGGTATTCATGGCCACCGACCCGGTTTCCGCCTCCATGACCAACACCGGCAAGCTGATCTTCGGCGCGCTGATCGGCGTGATGACGGTGCTGATCCGGGTGGTCAACCCGGCGTTCCCGGAAGGCATCATGCTGGCGATTCTGTTCGGCAACCTGTGCGCCCCCCTGATTGACTACTTCGTGACCCAGGCGAACATCCGTCGTCGTCTGCGTCGCACCGGCGGAGCGGTGTAATGGCTGGAAGCAAAGATAGCGTAGCAAGAACCCTCACGGTCGCGTTCCTGGTCTGTCTGGTGTGCGCGGTGGTGGTGGCCACCGCCGCGGTGAGCCTGCGCCCCGTGCAGCAGAAGAACCAGACCCTCGATCGCCGCGTCAACATCCTGCAGGCCGCCGGCCTGTATCAGCCCGGCATGGACGTGGAAGCGGCGTTCCAGACCATCGACCGCAAGTTCGTGGATCTGGAAACCGGTGAGTACGTCGACAAGCCGGCCTCCTACGATCAGCTCAAGGCGGCCAAGGATCCGGAGCAGAGCGAGCGTCTCGACCCCGACGACGACATCGCCGGGATCAAGACCCAGGCGGACGTGGCCGAGGTGTTCCTGGCCCGCGACGACGCCGGCAACCTGACCCGCATCATCCTGCCGGTGCGCGGCTACGGCCTGTGGTCCACCCTGTACGGGTTCATGGCCCTGGAGTCCGACGCCAAAACCATTGCCGGCCTGGGCTTCTACCAGCACGGCGAGACCCCGGGTCTCGGCGGCGAGGTGGACAACCCGGCCTGGAAGGCGCTCTGGGAAGGCAAGAAGATTTATGACGAGGACGGCGATATTGCCATCCAGGTCATCAAGGGTACCGTGGACAGTGGCACGCCCAACGCGGAGAACAAGGTGGACGGCCTGGCCGGCGCCACCCTGACCAGCAAGGGCGTGAGCCACCTGGTACGGTTCTGGGTGGGCGCGAAAGGCTTCGGCCCCTACCTGGAACGCATGCAGAACGGCGAAGCCGGTGACGGTTCCGAGGCCGGCGAAACTGGAGGAGAGGCGTAATGGCGGAGAAGACCAAGGACCTGTTGTTCGGTCCGATTTTCGACAATAACCCCATCGCGCTGCAGATCCTGGGCATCTGCTCCGCGCTGGCGGTGACCAGCAACCTGAGCACCACCGTGACCATGTGTATCGCGCTGACGTTGGTGACCGCGTTCTCCAACTTCTTCGTGAGCACGGTGCGCAATGTGATCCCGTCGAGCATCCGCATCATCGTGCAGATGACCATCATCGCGTCGCTGGTGATCGTGGTGGACCAGTTCCTCAAGGCCTATGCCTACAGCATCTCCAAGCAGCTGTCGGTGTTCGTCGGTCTGATCATCACCAACTGCATCGTGATGGGCCGCGCCGAAGCGTTCGCCATGAAGAACGCACCGATCCCGTCCTTCATGGACGGCGTGGGCAACGGCCTTGGTTACTCCGTGCTGCTGCTGACCCTGGGCTTCGTGCGCGAACTGTTCGGCGCCGGCAGCCTGTTCGGCATCCAGGTGCTGCCGACCACCGCCGACGGCGGCTGGTATGCCACCAACGGCCTGCTGCTGCTGCCGCCGAGTGCCTTCTTCCTGATCGGTTTCTTCATCTGGGCGGTGCGCGCCTGGAAACCGGAGCAGGTGGAAGAGGACGACTTCAAGATGAAGCCGCACAGCCGCGTCAGCGACGCGTTTTAACGGCGAGAACGGGAGCTCATCATGTTTGAACATTACGTCAGCCTGTTCGTCCGCGCCGTTTTCGTGGAGAACATGGCGCTGGCCTTCTTCCTGGGGATGTGTACCTTCATCGCCATCTCCAAGAAGATCGGCACCGCCATCGGTCTGGGTATCGCGGTGATCGTGGTGCAGACCATCACGGTGCCGGTGAACAACCTGATCCTGCACTATCTGCTCAACGAGGGCGCTCTGTCCTGGACCGGCATCGACGCGCTGGCCAATCTGGACCTGCGCTTCCTGGGCCTGCTCAGCTACATCGGGGTGATCGCGGCGATCGTGCAGATTCTGGAAATGACCCTGGATAAGTACGTGCCGAGCCTGTACAACGCGCTGGGCATCTTCCTGCCGCTGATCACCGTGAACTGCGCCATTCTGGGTGCCTCCCTGTTCATGGTGGAGCGCGATTACAACCTGGGTGAATCCGTGGTCTACGGCATCGGCGCCGGCACCGGCTGGGCGCTGGCCATCACGCTGCTGGCGGGCATCCGCGAGAAGCTGAAGTACAGCGACGTTCCCGACGGCCTCAAGGGGCTGGGCATCACCTTCATTACCGTAGGTCTGATGTCACTCGGGTTCATGTCCTTCTCCGGCGTGCAACTCTAAGGGTAAGGGGAGAGCGAGAACATGGGTTTTGAAATCATTCTCGGCGTGGTCATGTTCACCGCCATCGTGCTTGCGCTGGTGGCGGTGATCCTGATGGCCCGCTCCCGCCTGGTGACCACCGGTGATGTGCACATCGACATCAACGGCGAAGCCGACAAGGGCATCGACGTGCCCGCCGGTGGCAAGCTGCTGGGCACCCTGGCGGACCAGGGCATCTTCCTGTCCTCCGCCTGTGGCGGTGGCGGCACCTGCGCGCAGTGCAAGTGCCAGGTGCTGGACGGTGGCGGCGACATCCTGCCCACCGAGGAAGGCCATTTCACCAAGGGCCAGATTCGTGACGGCTGGCGCCTGAGCTGCCAGGTCAACGTCAAGCAGGACATGAAGATCAAGGTGCCCGAGGAATTCTTCGGCGTGAAGAAGTGGGAATGCGAAGTCGTTTCCAACCCCAACGTGGCCACCTTCATCAAGGAACTGACCCTGAAGCTGCCGGAAGGCGAGAACGTGGACTTCCGCGCCGGCGGTTACGTGCAGTTGGAATGCCCTCCGTACGACATCGATTTCTCCAATTTCGATATCGACGAGGAATTCCGTGGCGACTGGGAGAAGTTCAAGTTCTTCGATCTCAAGGCGAAGAGCAACGAGACCGTGGTGCGCGCTTACTCCATGGCCAACTATCCGGAAGAGAAGGGTATCCTCAAGTTCAACATCCGGATCGCCACGCCGCCCCCGGGCGCCAAGGACATTCCTCCGGGCCTGATGAGCTCCTACGTGTTCAACCTGAAGCCCGGCGACAAGATCACCGTGTTCGGGCCCTTCGGTGAGTTCTTCGCCAAGGAAACCGACGCGGAGATGGTGTTCATCGGCGGTGGCGCGGGCATGGCCCCCATGCGCAGCCACATCTTCGACCAGCTCAAGCGCCTGCACTCCAAGCGCAAGATCAGCTTCTGGTACGGCGCCCGTTCCATGCGCGAGACGTTCTACTCCGAGGAGTACGATCAGCTGGCGGCGGAGAACGACAACTTCGAGTGGCATCTGGCGCTGTCCGATCCGCTGCCCGAGGACAACTGGGAAGGGCCCACCGGGTTCATCCACAATGTGGTCTACGAGAACTACCTCAAGGACCACCCGGCACCGGAAGACTGCGAGTACTACATGTGCGGTCCGCCGATGATGAACGCCTCCGTGATCAAGATGCTCGAGGACCTGGGCGTCGAACCGGAGAACATCATGCTGGATGACTTCGGGGGGTGAGCCCTGACCCCGTAGGAGCGGTCGTCCGACCGCTCCTACGGCTTTCCGGATGCCGTGATGCAATTTGCCTTTCTGACCCGCTTCTTCCCCCTCCTGGCCCTCCTGGCGCTGCTCGCCGCCTGCGACGACACCACCGACCGTCTGTCCGCCCTCAACGGGCCGACCATGGGCACCACCTGGTCGGTGAAATTCACCGGCACCCCCGGTGATGGCGTGCCGGCTCTGCGCCGGTCCATCGAGGCGGCCCTGGAGCAGGTCAACGCGGACATGAGCACCTACCGCGAGGACGCCGCCATCAGCCGCTTCAACCGGGCGGAGGCGGGCCGGGCGGTGACCGTGTCCGACGATTTCGCCCGGGTCCTGAACGAAGCCCTGACCATTTCCGCGGACACCGACGGCGCCTACGACGTGACCATCGGGCCGCTGGTCAATCTGTGGGGCTTCGGCCCGGACCCGGAACGCTTCGAGCCGCCGCCCCAGGCGGAGGTGGACGCGGCCCGGGCCCGGGTGGGCTGGCAAAAGCTGGCGCTGAACGGCGATCAGCTGACGCAGCCTGGCGGGGTCTACCTGGATCTGTCGTCCATCGCCAAGGGTTTCGCCGTGGATAAGGTGGCCGGCGTGATGGAACAGGCGGGCATCCGCAATTATCTGGTGGAGATCGGCGGCGAACTGCGCGCTTCCGGCGGCAAGCCCCAGGGCCAGCCCTGGCGCGTGGCGGTGGAGCGGCCGATCGCCGGGGTGCGCGAAATGGACAAGGTGATCGCCCTGCGCGACCTGTCCATCGCCACCAGCGGTGACTACCGCAACTTCTTCGAGGTCGACGGCAAGGTCTATTCCCACACCATCGACCCGCGCACCGGCTACCCGGTGGGCCACCAACTGGGTTCGGTGACCGTGTTACACTCCAGTTGCATGGTCGCTGATGGCCTGGCCACGGCCCTCACCGTATTGGGCCCGGAAAAGGGGCTGGCGTTCGCCCGCGCCCGTGAACTGCCGGTGCTGTTCATTGTCCGAGGTGACGACGGTCCCGAGGAAATCATGACCGACGCCTTCCGCCGTATCCTGGAAGGCGAAGCAGGAGGAAACTGACATGTTGGGTACCATTCTGGCCGCGTTCGTCGTGCTGGGCCTGCTGTTCGCCGGCATGGCCATTGGCGTGATTCTGTCCAACAAGCCGCTCAAGGGCTCCTGCGGCGGCCTCGCCGCGCTGGGCATGAAGGACGGCTGCGAAATCTGTGGTGGCGACAAGGACGCCTGCGAGGAAAACACCCGCCAGGTCAGCGCCAAGCGCGCCGCCGAACTGGGCCGCGACGTCCTTAAAACCTGACCATGAACCGTCGCGGCGGTCCCGCCGCGATCAAAGGTGGTCCGGGCGGCCGACGATGACGGCGGTGCGCAGGCGGGATTGGCCGTAACGGATCATCTTTTCGAAACGATCCCGGGTAATGGGCACGTGCTGGCAATCCAGCGGCACCTGGTCGTCCGCCGGGTCCGGGTCGTGGATGTAGAAGCATTCCCGGTCCGCGCCGCTCACCACCACCCAATGGGGTGCCTTGCGCCCGTCCAGCCGCCAGGTGCTGATCAGCACGATGGCCACCTCGCCTTGTTTCAGCGCCTTGTCCAGGCGCGCCGCGGTGAGCTCCCGATACCGCACCGGAATACCCCTTTCCCGCACCTCTTCCTCGAAATGCTCGTGCACCGTCTCGATCACCCGCTTCTTGTTCTCATCGCGAACCGAATCCAGGAACAGCGGGCCGCGCTGATTGCAGTACACCTGGGCGGTGAGGCCGCGGGCCTCGGCGGCCAGGGCCAGCCCCAGCGGGTGGCAGCCGCCGTGGCCGGCGGTCATGAAAATGGTGGTGGCCTCGCGCCAGATCAGCAGTTCTTCCCGTTCCCGCGGGGTGCGCTGGAGCAGGGCGGCCAGGGCCATTTGCAGGCAGGCGGGCCCGCAGGTGAATTCGGTGCTTTGCCGCACCCAGGGGATGGTCTGGCCGGCGTGGCGCTCCGGGGTGTAGTGCAGGCGCTTCTGGTAGCGCAGGGCGTCCTCGTGATCCTCGTAATAGTCCGGCGTGGAACCGAACAGCTTGTAGCCGCGCCGCTCGTACAGCCGGATGGCGCCGGCGTTGTCGCGGCGCACCTCAAGACGCAGATAAAGACGCTTCTCCTCGTGGGCGTATTGCTCGGCGGCGTCCATCAGGGCATCACCGAGGCCCTGGCCGCGCCAGACCGGGTCGGCGGCGATGGAATAAAGCCGCGCCAGGCGCGTGCCGCGTTGCAGAATCACCAAGGCGTAGCCGGCCAGGCCGCCGTCCGGCGCCGACGCCAGGATCAGGCCGGAATGGGCCAGGCGAATCCAATGGCGGAAGCTGCGCCGGGACAAGCGGTCGCTGTCGAAGCAGCGCCGCTCCAGGGCGGTCAGGGCATCCAGGTCGTCGGGCAGGGCGGGGCGCAGGGTAAAAATGGAATTCATGAGGTCATCCGGGGAGTTCGGCACCAGCATAAAGCCCCCGCGGGCGGCGAGGCCAGTGCTTTTCCCTGCCCGGCCGCATCGTCATAATGGCGCGATAAGGAGATCGAAATGCCCGTATCACCCGCTCCCTCGCGGGGGCTGATTCTGTCCGGCGGCGGTGCCCGCGCCGCCTATCAGGTGGGCGTGCTCAGCGCCATCGCCGATATGCTGCCGCCCACCGCCAGCAATCCCTTTCCGATCATCTGCGGCACCTCCGCCGGCGCCATCAACGCCGCCGGTCTGGCCGCCGGCGCCCACGACTACCGGCTGGCGGTGCGCGGCCTGGAGCAGGTGTGGGCGAACATGACCGCCGAGCAGGTCTACCGCACCGACATCGGTGCCTTCCTGCGCAGCCTGCTGCGCTGGATGTTCAGCTCCGCCGCCGCCGGCCGGGGCACCACCCGCAGCGCGCTGCTCGACAACACGCCGCTGAAACGGCTGCTGAGGCTGGTGATCAACTTCCAGCGCATCGGACAGAGCATCGACCAGGGCCACCTGCGCGCGCTGTCGATTACCGCCTCCAGCTACGCCTCCGGGGAATCGGTGGCGTTCTTTCAGGGCGCCGACGATCTGCAGGAATGGAACCGGGCGCGGCGACTGGGCCGGCGCTCCACCATCGGCGTGCAGCATCTGTTGGCGTCGGCGGCGATCCCGTTGCTGTTCCCGGCGGAGAAGGTGGACGGCCGCTACTACGGCGACGGCGCCGTGCGCCAGCTGGCGCCGGTGAGTCCGGCGCTGCATCTGGGCGCCGACCGGCTGCTGGTGATCGGCGTGTCCGGCAACCCCACCGCCGAGCACCAGCGACAGCTGAGCGGCTACCCGTCCCTGGCCCAGGTGCTCGGCCATGTGCTCGACAGCGTGTTCGTGGACACCCTGGAAGGGGACGTGGAGCGGCTGGAGCGCATCAATCGCACGGTCCAGGCAATCAGCCCGCGGGCCCGCAACCAGCATGAAATCCAGCTGCGTCAGGTGGAGGTGCTGAAGATCTATCCGTCCCAGCCGCTGGACGAGATCGCCGCCGAGCACAACAAGGAACTGCCGCGTACCCTGCGCTTCTTCCTGCGCGGCGCCGGCGCCACCCGCTCACCGGGCGCGTCGGCGCTCAGCTATCTGCTGTTCGAGCCGGGGTTTACCGGGCGGTTGATGTCGCTGGGCTACCAGGACGCCAAGGCCCGGGAAGAAGAGATCCGGGCGTTCCTGGAGGATTGAGGCATCGCGACTGAAGTCGCTCCTACGCCGTAATCCGGGGAGGTAGGAGCGACGTCAGTCGCGATCCGCGCGGTGCTTATAAAAATGCGCCATGAAGCTGGTGGGGAAGTCGGTGATGATGCCGTCCACCCCCAGCCCGGCCAGCCGCTGGGCCTGGCCCAGATCGTTCACGGTCCAGGTGGACACCTTCAGCCCGCGCCGCCGGGCGCGCCGCATCAGCCCCTCGTTGACCAGGGTGTGCTTGGGCATCAGCCAGGTGCAGCCCAGCGCCGCCGCCCGGCGGGTGGGCTGCTGGTAGCGGTACTCCGCCACATAGCCGCGCTCGATGCGCGGCGTCATGCCGCCCAGCATGCGCAGAAAGCCGGTATGGCTGGAGGTCACCACCACCCGCTCGTGCAGGCCCTGTTCGTCGATCAGCCCCACCAGCTGGTGGGCCAGGCGGTGCAGCAGCGGCGACTCGGCGCCCTTGACCTCGAACTGGAAACGCATGGCCGGCCCGCACAGGGCCACGACCTCGTGCAGGGAAGGGATGCACACCGGGCTGTGCCAGCCCGGTGTATTCTGGCGCGCGTCCAGCACGCCCAGCTGCGCCAGGGTGTAGTGCTGGGCCTTGCCGCGCTCGCCGGTGGTGCGGGTGACGTTGCGATCGTGCACCACGATCAGGTGGCCGTCCCGGGACAGGCGCACGTCCAGTTCCACTTCCGTGACGCCGGCCTCCAGCGCCACCTGAAAGCCCGCCAGGGTATTTTCCGGGGCCTCGCCGCGGGCGCCGCGATGGCCGACGATGGTGGGAAGGGGTGTGCTCATGGTCTCGTATCGTTGCCGGCCCGATCGCCGGTTCGCCGCGCATTGTGCCGAAGTGGCCGGGATGGCATCAATAGGCAGGGCGCCATTGTCATGGAAGAGTCATGTTTGGCCTGCTAGGGTTGGCCCACCGCGAACCGCCGGAGACCGGGATGGGGTCCCTTATCAAGGCATACGCGGTGCTGTTCGTGCGTTCCTGGAACCCGGATTACGACGGCACCGTAAGCGGCGTATCGCCGCGCCGCTGGCTGGTGATGGCCGCCTTCTGGCCGCTGTTCCTGCTGGTGCAGTTGATCAACGGCGCCTTTTTGCTGCTCGATCATCTGCTGTTCCCGGACTTTCGCCGCGTGACGGTGCGCGCGCCGGTGTTCGTGGTGGGCGTGCCGCGCAGCGGCACCACCTTCCTGCACCGTCTGCTGGCCGGTGACCGGGAACGGTTCACCACCACCGCCCTGTGGGAGCTGATCTTCGCGCCGTCGATTTGCCAGCGCCGTCTGTGGCGGGGAGTGGGGCGGCTCGACGGCCTGGCCGGCCGGCCCCTGGAGCGTCTGCTGCACGGTCTGGAACGGCTCGCCCTGGGCGGGCTGGACGACGTGCACCAGACCGGCCTGCGCGACCCGGAGGAAGACTACCTGGCGTTGCTGCCGGTGCTGGGCTGTTTTCTGCTGGTACTGGCGGTGCCCGACCCGCGCCTGTGGCGGCTGACCTTTGCCGACCGGGACCTGCCGGACGCGGAGAAGCGCCGCCTGATGGCCGCCTACCGGCGCTTCGTGCAGCGTCATCTCTACGTGCACGGCGACCGCCTCACGTTCCTGTCCAAGAACCCCTCGTTCACGCCGCTGATGGCCACCCTGGCGGCGGAATTTCCGGATGCCCGCTTTATCGGCTGCCTGCGCAACCCCACCGAGGCGGTGCCCTCGCAGATCAATTCCATCGTCATCGGCGCCCGCGTGTTCGACGGCCGGGACACCGCCGGGTATTGGCGGGAGGGCTTTCTGGGCATGCTCGATTACTACTACCGGCATTTGCTGGACGAACTGGACCGGCTGCCCCCGTCCCGCCGCGCCCTGTCGCGCATGGAAAAGCTCTCGGCCCGGCCGCTGGCCACGGTGGAAGGCTTCTACGCGGCGTTCGGGCTGACCCTGTCGCCGGCCTATCGGGCCTGGCTGGCCGAGCGGGACGAAAAAGCCCGCCGCTACCAGAGCGGCCACCACTATTCGCTGGAAAACCTGGGCGTGGCGCCACAACGGCTGCGCGACACCTTCGGCTGGGTGTACGAAAAATTTGCTTACCCTTTGCCGGAGGATGAACGCCCGTGAGGTTTTCCTTGTCACAAATTGGACATAAGTGGTACTCATACTGCCTGCTATGAATACAAACGAGCTGCGCGTGCTTTTTGTCGTGGACGCCATGAAGGGTCGCAACGGAGTCGGCGCCTACTTTCAGGATCTGGTCGCCCACCTGGACGGCAAGGTGGCCCGGGCCGAGCTGGTCTGCCCCAGCCTGGAGGAGCCCCATCCCTGCCAGGGGGTGTCCATGCCGATCCCCGGGGACCCCACCCAGCGGCTGTTCTTTCCCAAGATGCGCGAACTGACCGCGCTGGTCTGGGAAATGAAACCCCATGTGATCGTGATTCCCGGCCCGGGCATTTTCTCCCTGGGCGCCTACTGGGTGGCCCGCAAACTGGGCATTCCGGTGTGCGTCACCTTCCAGACCGATTACGACCGCCTGGTGCAGCTCTACTGGGGCCCGCGCCTGGCGAAGCTGGCCGGCGGCCTGCTCAACTGGCTCAACCGCACCCTGTTCCGGGGTTCCAGCGCGGTGGCCACCATCTGTGAAAGCATGATCGCCGACGCCCGCGCCGCCGGCGCCCGCCACCCGCAGCTGGTGGGCACGCCGCTGGGGCCGGAGTTCGTCAACCGCGCGCCGGCGCCCCTGGCGGAACCGCTGGACTCGGTGCTGTACGTGGGCCGGCTGGCGGCGGAAAAGAACCTGGAGCGATTTCTGGCCATGGCCGAACAACGGCCGGACTGCCGCTTCACCGTGGCCGGCGACGGCCCGCTGCGGCCACTGGTGGAAGAGCACGCCCGGCGTCTGCCCAACCTGCACTTCCTGGGCTGGTGCAGCCGGGAGCGGGTGGTGGAACAGCTGGACGCCCACCAGGTGCTGGTGCTGCCCTCGTCGGTGGAAGCCTTCGGCACCGTGGCCCTGGAAGCCCTGGCCCGGCAGCGGCTGGTGATCACCACCCCGGTGTGCGGCATCAATCAATGGCCGGCGCTGGCCCGGGTGCTGGCGGTGGCCGGGCCGGAGGAAAGCCTGGCCGATACCCTGGCGCGCCTGCAGGCGATGACGCCGGCGGCGCGCCGGGAGCGCGCCGAGGCCGGTCGCCGGGCCGCCCTGGCCATGAACCAGGACGCCGTGGACGGCTGGCTGCAGGTGCTGCACGGCTGCGCCCGGCAGGGCGCGGTGCTGCCCAAGCCGCGCCGCTCGCCCACCGTGGCGGTGCTGCGCCGGCTGAGCACCCAGGCGCGGCCCGGGCTCTGACGTGTCCCTGGCCGGTCTGGTGTCGATCCACGACGTGATGCCGGAGACCCGTGAGCGGGTCGCCGACCTGCTGGAGCGGCTGGCCGCCGTGCCGCCCGAGCACGTCACCCTGCTGGTGGTGCCGGGCAAGGCCTGGCGCGACGAGGACCTGGACTGGCTGCGCGACCTGGCCGCCCGGGGCTATCCCCTGGCCGGCCACGGCTGGCGCCACCGCTGCGATCCGCCGAAAAGCCTGCATCACCGCCTGCACAGCGCGCTCATTTCCCGCGACGTGGCCGAGCATCTGTCCCTGGACGCCACCGGCATCGCCGCCCTGGTCCGGGATTGCCACCGCTGGTTCGTCGAGCACGGCCTGACCCCTTCCCCCCTGTACGTGCCGCCGGCCTGGGCGCTGGGCGCCATCGACCGCCGTGCCCTGGCGGCGCTGCCGTTCCGTTACTTCGAGACCCTGGGCGGCGTGTACGACGCCCGCGAGCGGCGCTTCCACCGTCTGCCGCTGGTGGGCTTCGAGGCGGACAACACCTGGCGGGCGGCCAGTCTGACCGTTTTCAATCACTGGAATCTGGGGCTGGCGCGGGCTTTCGGCCGGCCTTTGCGGGTGTCGATTCACCCCGGGGATCTGTCGCTGAAACTGGGCGGGCAGGTGCTGCCCTGGGTAGGAAGGCTGGCGCGCACGGAAGGTTATCCGGATCTCGCCCCGGAGGCCGCCTAGCCTCGAATGGCGGTGGGGCGTCGGGCTTCGGAACCGCTGCTGGTGTCCACTTCCGAACGGGGCGTCTGGCTCTGGCCGTCCTGGCTGTCACTGGCCGCGCCGGAACCGGGCATGTAGAACATGGCCACCATCAACAGCAGGCCGCGGGTCGCGATTCTTCTTCTCATTGTCTGGCTCCGCCCGTGTGTGGTCCATCAACAGCGGCAAGTGGCGTAATGCCATGATGGCGGAGGCCAGCTTAGGGCGGGGCACGTGAAGGACCCGAGAGGAAAGGCGGGATCGCGGTGGCAAAGGCTTAGCCCGCCTGCTCCAGCCGGTCCGCGTTCTCCTCGATGAAGTCCACGAACGCCCGGGTCTTGGCCGGAATCAACTCGCGACCGGCGTACACCATGTAGAAGTCCAGGTCCGGGGCCCGGTATTCGGGCAACAGCCGAACCAGCTCGCCATTGTCGAGCTGGCTCTGAATGTCGGAAAGGCTTTTCAGCGCGATACCGCGGCCCTCCAGCACCCACTCGCGCAGCGTCTCGCTGTTGTCGGTGATCAGCCCGCCGCGCACCCGCACGGTATGACGTTTGCCGGCGGCGTCTTCCAGCACCCACTGGTCCTTGAACGCGCCGGGACAATCCAGAATCAGGCAGTCGTGGTCTTGCAGGTCGCGCGGCTCCCGCGGGGCAGGGTGGCGGGCCAGGTAGTCCGGCGACGCGCACAGCACACAGGGATTGCGCATCAGGCGCCGGGCCACCATGGACGAATCCTGCGGCTCGCCCAGTACGATCGCCACGTCCACCAGATGGGAGGAAGCCGCCGGGTCCAGCTCGCCGAAGTTGAGCTGCACGGACAGCTCCGGATAGCGCTCGGAGAATTCGCTGACCAGGGGAACGATGTGTTTGCGGCCCAGGCCGATGCTGGAGGCAATGCGCAGGGTGCCCTGCGGGTGCTGGCCGGCCTGGCTGACCTTGGACACCACGGTGTCCAGTTCGCCGATCAGCCGTTCCACGTTTTCGTAGAGGTCGCGGCCCTCGTCGGTAAGCTTCAGCCCCCGGGAACTGCGCACCAGCAGGCGAATGCCCAATTGACGCTCAATGCGACTGACGTGTTTGCTGACCGAGGCCACCGACAGGTCCAGCGCCTTGGACGCTTCCGACAGGGTCCCCGCCTTGACCACCGCGACGAAGATAGTGAAATCCGCAAGCCGTTTCATGGTCCGTCCCTTTTTGTTCTACACCAAAAACTGGTTTTTTTTGGCGCCCGGAAAAAGGCGCTTTCGGTGTCGATCCTTCCGTGAGACTGCCAAGTATGGCATAGGGCCATGGGGCCAGCCATAAACTTCACGAAACAACGCTTTTATCATCACGGAACAGGCTGTTAGCGGCGATGCCCCGGGCGCCATCGGGGCCGGTCGCGACGCCCAACGCTTTGAATGCGTGAGCCCGGAGCAAATCATGTTCCAAAAGGTAACACCTGTAAACAAGTAGACTTGATGCCTCCACAAGCCCCTTAAACGCTGGATTCCTTGGTTTTATTCCCTCAGAAGTATACATAAGGATGGCAGAAGTTTTTCTTTTTCCCGGTATCCGCAACGCCTGGAATTGCCAGAACCCGCTGTTTGGTGTTTACATCCGTGCTTGTCGAATCAAGGGGTAGGGAAAGAACTTCTGCGCTCTTTTTGATTCGCAGGGCCGTGGAAAAAAGGGGGACGGATCCCTGCCCGGAGATTAATGTTTACAGGCGTACCCATCACAAACTAGGATTTCGTCCAACCTGTCCGCGCGGCGAGGTCTTCATGGGCGGCACCATGGGCGCCCCTGGCCCGGCGGCGGAGCGGATCGATTAAGGAGTCACGGCGACCAGCGTGACCAACAACAACAACCAGGAGGTTGAGAACGCATGTTGCATGCGCTCTCGAGCCCGGAGACCGGCTCCCCTTTCCAACTCAATGATTTTTCGCCGACGCCCCGTCGTTGCGGGTTCCGCTCTAGCCGTGGAGACCTTCGCGCGTGGCGCTGTGATCCTTACTCGAAAAGTAATAGCTGTGTTAAACGTTGAGCTGCGGTCTCCCGGCTGCGTTCATGAAGAAGAACAACATCAGGCAGAAAGGTTGTCTAACTATGAAAAAATCGATAATCAAAACAATCCTGTTGCCCGCGGGAACGATGATGCTGATGAGCACGCCCGCGCTCGCCAACATGGGTAACACGGGCAGTACCTATGGCCTTTTCCCCTCGGACATCGCCTCCGCTCAGGCGCTGTCCCTGTTCAACACCTCCACCTCCTCCACGTACTACAACCCGGCCAACCTGGCGGTGGTGCAGACCAGCGAAATCACCGGCGCGATCTTCCACGCCGAGCACGACCTGAACACCGAAAGCGCCAACCCGGCCTACGACGGCAATATTCTCGACAACCCTTCACAGCAAGTGATGCTGGGTCTGAAGGCGGATCTCAGCGGCCTGATGAAATCCGAGCACCCGATCTACCTGGGCTTCATCGCCGGGGTCGAGCGTTACGGCAAGGAGATGCTGGCGTTCAGTTCCTCCGCCCAGGGCGACAACGCCCAGTATCTGCAGTATGACCGCCAGCCCCTGTTTCTGGCCGCCAGTATCGGCACCAACGTCTGGCGCGGCATCAAGTTCGGCGGCGGCGTGCAGCTGACGCTTCACAACGACGCTGAGCTGTACATCACCAACAACCTGGCGGGTACCACCACCTACGAGCAGGTGAGCGTGGAAGCCCGGCCGCAGTTCCGGCCCATCGTCGGCTTTACCATGAACCTGGGCGAGACCTTCTGCCGGGTGAAAGGCTGCTGGCAGGACAATGTGCGCGCCGCTCTGAGCTACCGCGCCCAGTCCGACAGCCGCACCTCGGTATCGTCCAACGCCATCATCCCCGGGACCGTGACCGCGCCGGGTATCCCCATCGAAGTGAACAACGTTATCGATTCCTTCCAGCCGGCCATCACCACCGCGGGCATCCAATACGACTTCGGCGCCTGGCGCCTGGGCTTCACCGCTGAGTACCAGGAGTGGTCCCGCCTGACCACCGAACTGCGCGACGACACCATCAAGGACCAGGGCAACCTGCAATTCGAAGACGTGTTCATTCCGCGCCTGGGTCTGGAAGTGGACCTCAACGACACCTTCATGGTGACCTCCGGCGTGGCCTGGGAAAAATCGCCTCTGGACAGTGATTCCTCACCGGACGTGAACTACGTGGACGCGGACCGCCTGGTGGTGGGCCTCGGCCTCACCGGTAATTTCAAGCATGTGCCCCTGATCGCGCACCCGGTCACCCTGAGCGTGGGCTATCAGTTCCAGCAGCTCGACGAGCGTGACTTCCGGCTCAGCCGCACCCAGCGCCTGCAGCAACCGAACCAAACCTATGGATCGGTCACCACTGACGGCGAAGTGCACGTCTTCGCGGGTTCGGTCTCGGTGCGCTTCTAACCGGCTAAAGGAATACGGTGGGTACAACCATGCGAAATAAAAAAACTCAGTATGAGAATAAGCAAAAAAAGATAACGAGGTCCGCTTCTATGAGCCGCAATTCGATACCAACGAATCTACTGTCCGCCAGCGTACTGCTCGCGCTGAGTTCCGCCGCCGCGGCCGGTATGAGCAACGCGCCGTCGACCTATGGCATGTTCCCTTCGGATGTGGCATCGGCCCAGGCCTTCTCCATCTTCAGCTCCAAGGCCAACGCGGTGTACTACAACCCGGCGGCCCTGGCCCAGGACGGCCGCGGTGAACTGACCGGCGCCATCCTGCACGGCGAGGCGGATCTGGGTTACAAGGACGCCACCGGCGCCGGCCCCAGCAGCCGCCGCCTCAGCGACGAGCCCTCCCAGCAACTGATCCTCGGCCTCAAGGCCGACGCCAGCGATCTGCTGACCACCGGCCACCCGATCTATCTGGCGCTGATGCTGGGCAGTGAAAAATACGGCCGCGAAATGCTGGCGTTCGAGTCCCAAACCACCCGGGACGGCCAGTACCTGACCTACGGTCGCAACCCGCTGTTCCTGAACGTGGGCGCGGCCACGCCGATCTGGCGCGGTATCGACTTCGGCGCGTCCATCAATATCACGCTGAACAACAAGGCCGACCTGGACACCCAGCTGGAAACCAGCGGTGAAACCCGTTACGAAACCCTGGAAGCGTCCGCCAAGCCGACCTACCGGCCGATCGTGGGCTTCAACATGAACTGGGGCGAAACCTTCTGCCCGGATGGCTGCTGGATGGACAACCTGCAGACCGCCGTGGCGTTCCGCGGCTACTCCAAAACCGAAACGTCCATCGATGCCACGCCCAACGTGCCGCAGCTGATCAACACCCTGCCGATCCGCGTTTCCGACGTGATTCAGGGCTACCAGCCGGACATCTACAGCGTGGGCATTCGTTATGACTTCGGTCGCGTGCGCCTTGGTTTCACCGGTGAAGCGCAGATGTGGTCCGACCTGGAAGAAGAGTTCGCCGGCGACACGGTCAAGGATCAGGCCAACCTGCAGTTCAAGGACACCTTCGTACCCCGCGTGGGCCTGGAGTTCGACTTCAACCGCAGCTTCATGTTCACCACCGGCGTGGCCTGGGAAGAATCCCCGCTGGAAAGCAACTCTTCGCAGGACGTGAACTACCTGGACGCGGACAAACTGGTGATCGGCATGGGGCTCTCAGCCACCTTCCAGAATCCGCCGCTGCTGGCCTGGCCGCTCACCGTGGATCTGGCTTACCAATATCAGCAACTGGATGACCGCCGCTTCGACATCAACACCACCCAGGCCGGCGATCCGATCCCGGACTCCGTGGTCACCGATGGCGAAGTCAACGTTTTCTCTGGATCCGTCACCCTGAAATTCTAGGACTGAATTTCTCAAAGAATATCACTCGAAATCCGAAGAGGGCATTATGACAATACGAATCCTCAACCGCACCGTGGCGGCCCTGTCCGCCGCGGTCATTCTTTCCGCGTGCGGCGGCGGCGGGGACTCGGCCGAGGGCCGTGCCTCTGACCCGTCCGCGCAATCCCAGGGCCTGGTCTACGCCTTCCCGGGTGATGGCCAAACCGAAGTCTCCACGGCCTCGCCGGTGATTCTGCGCTTCACCTCCAGCGTCAACGTGGGCGACGCCATGAACGGCATTACCCTCTATGAGGGCGGCGCCGACGGCCGAGCCATGAGCCCGGAATTCGAACCGGTCCAGGGCCAGCCCAATAACCTGATGCTGGTACCGGAGGAAGACGACCCCTTCAAACCCAATCAGCAATACACCCTGGTGATCGAGGACCTGCCGCTGGGCGGTAACGGCACGGCCGAGAACCGCACTCTGCAGTTCACCACCCGGGCGCTGCACGAAGGACCGAAGGAACTGGTGGTCACCGATATGGATGACTTCCGTATCACCGGCGCCTTCCCCAACTTCGACAACGACAACCTGGGCGGCGAACAGCGCTTCCAGGCCATGGACTTCTCCAGCTTCCGCTTCCAGATGTCCCAGCCGGTGGACCGCGCCACCGCCGTTTACGGCGAGAGCGTGACCCTGACCTACGGCCCGGACGACACCGAGGTGCCCGCCACGCTGTTGGTGGACGGCCGCTACCTGACCGTGGACCCGGAACCGGAATACCTGGATCCCAGCCAGACCTATGAGCTGACGCTCACCGGCGACCTGGCCAGCACCTACGGCGCCAACTTCGCGGAGCGCAGCCTGCGCTTCAAGCCCCAGGACACCTCGCCGCGCGGCGAGCCGACTCGCCTGGTGCAGCGCCTGACCGTGAACGAGCCCTCCAAGCTCACCGGCCGCGACGTGAACACCGTACCGGTGAATGGCACGCTCCTCGGCGAAGACGAGAACGTCACCCAGGCCCGCGCCGACTCCGTGATCGCGGAGCTGGGCGATGCCACCGTCTTCTCCCGCACCACCCCGATTCGTCTGCCCAAGGGCACCGTCCTGAAAGGCGACGCCATCAACCCGATCCTGATCGGCGGCAAGGTACCCGCCGGCTTCGGCTCCGGCGAGGTCACCATGACCCTGCTGTCCGACGCCACCGGCTACCTGGTGCAAAACCGCTACATGGAAGACGGCGAAAACGTCTCCCGCATGATCCAGCTGATGATGGACGTGGGCATCGCCACCGCGGAACCCCGCGCCAACGGCGCCTTCACCCAGGATCTGCTGCACATCGAGCTGGTCGGCCTGGCCGACATCGACACTTCCGCCGGCGTGCTGAACGTGGACGCCGTCAGCGTGGTCGAGCCCGACATTCTGGGCCAGGAATACGGCTATGGCCTGCTGAGCTTCCAGCTGCAGTCCTATGAAGATCAGACCAATGCGCCGCAGCCGATGGCGGATACCACCGCGCCGACCCTGCAAAGCTGGATGCCTCAAAATCGAGAGCCTTGGGGCAAGGCTGTTTATCAGAAGCCCGGCGATCCAATTGTGCTGACGTTTGACGAACAGTTGGAAAAGGTCGCAACGGAAGGTCTCGTTAAGCTGTACAAGAACGGTAACGAGGTACCAGTTGAGGTCACTATTGATGGCGCATCGGTAGTTGTATCTCCGCAAACGCCGATTTCTTACAGTGCGGAAAGCAGCCCCGATACTTATACGGTCGAAGTAAGTGATGGCATCATTGATTTCGCGGGGAATGCGTTCTCAGGTTTTCAGTACGATTTCCAGATGCCAACCCTTGTCGAGCAGGTCATCGCTGGTATCAATGCCAACTTTCAACCTGAGACCATGTACGTCAGGGCGCCGATTGTCTCGGCCATCTATCCGGGCTATCCGTGCGTTACCGACGAAGGTACACGTGATCTTTCCAGCTTGATTTCGGGCCGTTGTATCGGCGGTGTCGCTGAGCCCATCGACCAGGGGATTGAAGAGGCGCAACTGCCGGCCAGTGACCTCCTGCCCGTTATGCCTCTGCCGCAGCAAAGGCCTGTTATCGTTAACTTCTCCAAGCGGATGAACCTTGACTCTATAAGCCTCGGGAACACGTTCCTGGTGCAAGAGGTGGATGAGCAGGGTGGGGTGATTGCCGATGTCGCCGGGAACCTGCATAAAGAGCCCTCCCGAGTGACCTTTGTCGCGGATCAGGATTGGGCGGTCGGTTCATTGTACAAAGTGACTCTGAAATCGAATGGGGATTTCACAAGCAGCGCTTGTAACCCGCAACAAAGCATCTGTTCAGAAGGTGGCTTGCCGCTGCAGACTCAAATACTGGGTGTGCTTACGCGGATTAATAACTCCAATGAAGACGCTCCCGTGACTCTTAGCAGTGCAGTCGCAGCGCAAGGCGGCGGTGGCCAAGACATGGAGAACTTCTTTGTCGGCGCGGCGAAAACCACGGATGTTTTACAGAATCTGACTAATCTCCCCAATTCTGATGTGAATTCGAACTTCTTCCATGATGCTAATCGGACTGTCGAAGAGCCGCCCAACCCGATTGCGCCCTATATCGAAGAAAGAGAATACGCGGTGGAGGAGTATGGGCCCACGAACGAGCCGGATCCTCTGGCGGACCAAACACCCAGCCCCACCAATAATGTTCCGATTGACCTGAACGGCGTATTGGCTCCGCCAAATGCCGCCAAAGTACTATCCAAGAACACGGCAGGACTGGACTTTCAGGGCCAGGCAGGAGACCCGGAAACATTGGCTTTGAATAACGTGAACGTGGGATGCGGTTTCCAGAGCCACATGCCATTCGATCCGGAAAACCCAGTTTCCTATTATGCGATCCCTCTCAATTGTCCGAAACAGAAGTTTGTCTATATCTCTGGGAACCTGAACGCTGACGTCACCAATCGCTATGACGAGCAGAGGCAAGCGCTTGCGGTCAATATCTGGCCTGGCCAGCTCGTCGCTACTAGCCTGATCGCGTACACGCGCCTGAGTGATACACAAGCCTATGTACCGTCTGAGAGCGGCCCACAGATCATGCGGATGCGTTACGCTGAAGATGGGATGGGGAACAGAAACCAGCCTATCGTTGGTTGGATTACTGAAGGCGACAACGGGCCGCAGCTCGAAGCTGAAGTGGACCTTTATGTTGATATCCCAGAGCTGCAGTACAATCTATTCGCCCTGTCAGGTGAGCAAAATATTCATTCATATCCAATAACGCTTAAGCTGACCGGCGGTATCGAGTTCCTGGATGACGGGAGAATGACCATTGAGCAAGTCAACATCAATGCCGTGGATATCGATGTTCGAATCTTCTCTAGTGGTAATCTTAAGGGCGTTATGAATCTGCTGCTGCCTGAAGGCGGGACGCGGCTGAATTATATTTCCGAGCCTATCAAGCAATAAACTGAGATACAGTCCCTCTGGAGCCCGGACTGCGGATGCAGTCCGGGCTTTTTTTCTGGAAATCCTTCCTCCCTGTTCGGGCACCTAATCGGAAGCGCCTGGCATTGAGATCCAACGCCACGATCCGATACTGAACCTGGCGTAAAAATTATAAGAGGAAAGGAATTCTTGTCGTCTGGGCCATCCTGATCTGCGTAGTAGGTAGGCACTCCAATGACGTTAACGCTTCTGCTAGCGACCAAGTCGCTTCCCCTCTGAAAGCCACCTTTAAAACACTATGTAAGGCTTGGTTGGCTAAGACCTGATGCGGCCATTTCAAGCGAGTCGGTTACTTCATGATTGATCTGCTCACTATCCTTTGGTGGCTGGTATTAATGTGGCTTGTTGCGATGCGGCCTGTACAATATGAAGGGGAAGAGGCAAGATAAAATCGGGATTGGGCGGCCTGGTCTGGTTCTGAGCCAAGGTCAAAACCATTATTTATTGATATATGGGTTTTTCAGGCGTAGGTGGGTGTTGAGGATTTATTGCAATTACGAGGGGCGGTGTCGATAAAATTATAATACGGGTAAATAAGCGTGGCGCAGATTTTTCATCGAAGTTTTCTTGCGCCACGGAAAGGGCATCCTATCAAAAAGCTGCAATTCATTTAGTATCTAAGGGTATATTCTTATGTTGTTGTAAGGGGCGACATAGAGTATTGAAGGTGGTGCAGAAGAAAAATTGCAGGCGCCTACGGAAAGCCCAGAAAAATCTATTGATGAGGCAGTGGGATTGTTAAGGAATGGAACGGTAATTGAACCTTGGCAATCTAAAATGCCGCCAAAGGGGGCTGTCATATCCATAAGGAAAGAGATGTTGGCGCCCCCGCCAGTTGTTGGGGTGATATTGTTGGGTGATCCCCAGGGGAGATTATTCAGGCTAATGAGGCCACAAGGGAATGCGCCGGACGCTGTCCCTCCCGTGATTTCCATAGTGCCCGCTCCGCCGCTGCCGGTCGAAATGTCAGCAGTAAACTCCAATAAACACGTAGCAGGGAAGCCGCCCGTAATTTCTACATTTCCGAAAAAGGTATAAGGTGATAGAGGTGTTGTGGGATCAAAAGTGATTGCATGAGCGGAATTAAGTTGAAGGATTGGCAGAAGTAATATCAAGGATCGTATAATGGGGTTTATATTAAATTTCATAGCGTTCTCCGTTGTGATTTTTATAGCTATAAAAATTTTTCGCGAGGCGGTGCTGTTGTTGATGAATTCAAAATTCTTTGGGTCCTACAAGATAGATGGGAGGTCGGTAGATACCCTGGGGTGCCGAAAGTAATATTGATGTTATTTATCTCTGGAGAATGTTGATGGAGCTTCCCAGGGAAAGTTATTGGATTCTACCAATATATGCGCGAATACGACGCTGAAGATGATGGCCGTCGCGATGAAATCTCTATCTCTTTCGGTGCGGTTTACTTTTTGTACTCCACCGTTATTGTGCTTCCGCTTTGATTTATTACTACACTCGCTGAGCCTGATTCCTGAAAAGATTTAATGGCAAGTGTGTCTGATCCGTCTTCGCCCACTGGGTATCCGTTTACTGAAAGAATTGTATCGCCAGGTTTTAGGTTAAATTTTTCTATTATTTCTTTAGCGTCTTCAGTGATTCTATAGCCGGATGCCGAGTTTTTGGAAACGGGCTCCAATCCGTATTTTTCAAGCGCGCGCTCCCTGGCGGTTTTGGCGGCGCCGTCCTGTTCCGCTACTTCCTCTGCTTCGCTATTTTGCTGCGGAAGCTTGTTGTCATCGATTCCACTGACCGAATTGAATTCAGATAAGCTTACCCTCTCCATAATGCCGTTATTATCGATTATTATGCTTTGCGACGTTATGTCTTTGAGAATAATGTTGGAGGAAATTTTCGATGATATTGAGAATAAAGTTGGCCCATCGTCATTTAAGGTAATGATCGCAGATGAGCGATTGCCTTTCTGGTTAAAAAAGGTACCCAGTAGACTTATTGATGCTTTTGACTCTCTAATGTTTTCATGTCTTTGCGCGTTTTCTTTTTGATAAGAGCCAAAAATATTCCAATCTTCGATGTTCTTGTGGGCGTGTATGGTTGTCAGCCGTTGCTTTTCGGGAGTTGAAACGCTGGCGCGCGATGGATCTTGTTTTGGCAAGTCGCTGGAGAAAAAGGCATAGCTGTTCCAGGCAATGCCGAGGAGGAAGATCAAGAGCACTGCTGTGGTAAGCAATCTCGCTGCTGACAACAGGGTCGGTCGTTTGAATAGCGAGGGCATGATCCTTACCTCACGCCAATAAAAGAATAGAAGGGGCCCCTTGGGGGCCCCAGCCAGGTTACGGTTGCACCTGGACGTTGTTGCTCGGGTCAGCGTACAGGACGTTCTGACCGGAAGCGTTGGCGGTAAAGGTACAGCCGCCGAAGCTCGCACCTTCCAAATCAAAGTTTGAAGCAGTGCTGTCGTTGTTGAAGGGAACGGTGATGTCGCCGTCGCAATCCAGCAGGTTGAACGGAGCGGATGCACCGATATTAGTGAGGGTAACGATTGCGCCGCTGCCATCAGTCAGTACTTCGCCGTTGTCGGTGCTGCCCCAGGGCAGATTGTCAAGGGTAATCAGGCCACAGGGGAAGCTGCCGCTAACGGACCCGCCGGTAACCGTCACCGTGCCGAACAGATCGGAGGGTGAAGAACCCTTGTCTACGTTGCCGGTCAGCGACAGGTCACAGATGTAGATGCCGAGCGGAGTATCCAGGCGCGTGGTGCCTTCGAAGGTGTAGGGGTTGTTCGGCGGATCGGGAATGATGGTTTGAGCGCTGACAGAGGCAACAGCCAGAATGGAGCAACCGGCTACGGCTGCCAGAGCACTTTTCTTGATCATTTCGATAGACATGAGAGTCTCCTCAATTCTTCCGTTTGTAGGGATTGGTTCACGGCGATTCTTTACTTCTTCCGTGCTCGCCGTGGCGTCGGTTCGTGAGTTGTTGTTCTTTCCCCCCGAACCGACACCTTCGACATTAGAGGAACGCTCTGCGCCAGAGAATAGAAAAATTTGAAAACTGCGTTTTCGCGATTGATTCAGTATTGAGAAAACGTAAAGATCAATATAAAACAATAACTTATGTGCCTACGTCGCGCTTAGTTTTTTTCTGGATAATTCTTTATGTTTTGAATGGGGCGGCGATTTCCGTGTTTTCAGTGCGCCTATGAGTCGACTTTTATTCCCGTTGTGCACAAATGTTTCATTTATTAGAACGATATTCTGAATTTTATGTTTCCTGTTCCCGGGCGGTGTAACCTTGGGTAACAGTTCGCCGCTTTTGGTTCCTCGGATTTATTCCCTTGGATGAGATTCATCGCGATAGTTTTATTAATCCTTTGATAATCAGGGTTTTCTCTTGTCACTTCTGTGGCGATATGGGACCCCCTGGCGCTTGGGGGCTTCGTTTGACTATGAAGACTTGTCAGGATGATGGAATTATATTTTGAGCTGTGATCTGCTTAACAATAAAAAAGTTACAGATAAAATCCGGATGTGGCGATGCATGTAATTTTTCTGATGCCTGCGGCGCACTGAAGAGAAGGAGAGAAAACGTGGATACAGGTAAAAGATGGCTGCAGGGGGCTGTGATGGTGTGGGCCCTGGCCGTGCCGGTGGCTTATGGCGCGGGAGAGGGCGTCACTTTTGAGACGGCCGCTGTCTGTCTGGGCGATATGTCGGACCCGGTGACGGTGGAAATGGCCGAGACGGAGCAGCAGCGTAACCGGGGTTTGATGGAGCGTACGGACCTGGCGGCCGATGCCGGCATGCTGTTTCTGTTCGACCGCGAAATGAATGTGGGTTTTTATATGTTCAGAACCCGCATCCCCTTGGATATCGCTTTCTTCGATGACGATAAGAAGGTAGTGGCGATGAAGACCATGGTGCCCTGCGTCAGCCAAGATCCCCGGCGGTGCGCGATTTATAACCCGGGCGTGGCCTTTTCGTCGGCGCTGGAAGTGAATGCGGGGTTTCTAAAGCGCCACGAAATCAAAAAGGGCGACCGGTACTCGATGACCTCGGCCGCCAAATGCAGCGCAGAGCGGGGGCGCGGCCAGGCCGCTGCGCAAGAAAGCCGCGCCGGGGACTAGCCCCGACGCGGAGGGCGAGGGTTTAGCGTTTGTCGCCGTCGCGACGTTTGCGGGGGCGGCCCGGGCCGCGGTTGAGGACCAGGATGTTGAACTTTTCGCGGACTTCCTCGACGAAGCGGTGGGAGCCGGTCAGACGGTTCCGGAACAGCGCGGTGCGGATCAGCTCCATCTCGTTTTCGTCCAGGCCGTCGCGCATGTAGGTTTTGAATGCCGCGGCCCGTTCCTCCACGCAGTCGCCCAGGCGGGCGTACTCGTCCGCGTCGTCGAGCCAGTAGGGCGTATTCTTACCCAGGCGCATGCGGTAGCTGCTGTGCGGGTAGTGGTAGGCGGAGGCGGCCAGGCCTTCCAGGGCGGGCAGACGCTCCACGTAGCACATGCTGGCGAGCAGCCATTGGCCGGGTTCCACCGGGCTGGCCCGGTAGCGGGCTTCCCAGACCGAGCGCTGCTGGTAGAGCGACCGCCGGCGCAGGGAGATCCGGCAGGATACGGCCTTCATGAAGGTCGAGAGGTCGTCCGGATGTTGGCTGGCGGTGGCCACCAGGTGCAGCCGGTCCGGGAGCAGAGTCCAGGCGTGCAGCTGCACGTTGTAGCGCTTTTTGAGGATCTGGATCTGGTTCAGGCAGTGGCGATAGTCGGACTCATTGTTGAACACCGGTTCGCCTTTCCGGGTCTTGCGCATGATGTGGTGCGGATAGTCCTTGAGCACTAAGCGGTCCGTGCCGGTCATGATCGTCTCCTTCCAGTTTGTCCTGTGGTTGTTATTCGCGATCCGGAGGCGGGCCTGTGGCGGGCGGTAATTCGGACTCCGCTCTTTGGCCGGTACTGATCCCCGGATCGGGCCGTTCGGGCTCGGGTGCCCTTCACGGCCGGGACTACGGTTGGTGCGCGATGATCGTCCGACGCTGACTGCCCGGTGAGGCAGGGTGGGTCGGATATGAGAGTCTGTACTTCGGAGTCATTTGACCTCCTCGGTGTCCGGTCTTTGTCACGGGGCGAAAAGCAGGTGCGGCGGGCCTTTCCTTTTGCCGGCGCCGCAGGGCTTAACAAGCCTCGTTTACCGGGAACGCATTGTTGTTATGTATCTGGATGTCCTTATTCGGTGTTACCGCGCCAGGTTTTTCTTCCTTGGTGTGGCGCCCGCGCGTTTTTGCACGGTCAGTAAACCCTAATTCAAAATGGCGGAGGGGAGAATGTCATTTCTGGAAAAGCGGCTTTGAGGGAGAGGAAAAAAATCCTGTGAATGGTACACTAATACCAATAAATTCAATGGCTTATACATCTTGTGCGATAAGACTTAACCCGACGAGCGGTACAAAAATCCCGATAAGCGGTAGGTTTTGGTAAATCGTCTTGACTCATGGGACGAGGAAACCCCGGTTTTACCACGGAAACCCCGATTTCTCGGGGGTTGGAGAGGTGAAGAGCGCCAATGTTCCCTCTGAGAATGTTCCAAACGGGCATATTAGCGGTTGTTTTATTTACCCCGTTGGCGACCGGCGACGAGCCGTTGCCGCGCGATTTACTGTGTGTCGGTGACCCGCAAAGACCGGTGCGGGTGGAAGTGGCGTCCACCCTCGAGCAGCGTGCTCGGGGTTTGATGGAGCGTGAACATCTGGCGGCGGACGCGGGGATGTTGTTTCGCTTCGATCCGCCGGCCACGGCGGAGCAGGGGTTCTACATGTACCGCACGCGGATTCCGCTGGACATTGCCTTCCTGGACGCCGACGGCCGCATCCTCAACATCCAGACCATGACCCCCTGCGACAGCCGCGTGGCCGTGCTGTGCCGCGTATACCGCCCCGGCCAGGGCTACCATCAGGCCCTGGAGGTCAACGCCGGCTACTTCCAGCGCCACGGCATCCGCCCCGGCGACCGCGTCCGCCCCGCCCGGGGCGACACCTGCCGTTAGGCTTCTTAGCCAATCCGAGTTGTTGAAACCGCTTGTGGATACCGTTGTGGCTTCGTGTCGGCAGTGACACCCTGCTGATAACCGCGGAGAGGAATGCCATGAACAAGCGCGAGAACGACCTGGAGCGCCGCCGTCTGGCTCTGTTGGAGGGCCTGCGGCGCGGCGAACGCGCGGTGCTGGAAGGCCGGACTTTAAGTCATGAAGAGGCCCGGGCACGTTTGATGAGCCTGGGGCGGCGGTATCAGGTGTCTGTTAGGAGAAGAGGTGATGGCACGGAACATTCTTGAGGCCGTTCAAGCGACTGCCCATGAGTTGTTGGAGGCTGGAGTTATGAATATCGCGACATTTCGCACCCTGATCTCTAAGACCAACCAGCGGGACGTCGACGGCGGTGATAAGCAGGTGATGACAGAAAATAGCAATATTTGCTATTCTTCGAAGAAATCTGCCGTTGTCCGAGGTGCGTTACCCATGAATGTTTCTCTCACTTCTGAGCTTGAAAACTATGTGAAACTGAAAGTGGCGACGGGCATGTATACGTCGGCGAGCGAGGTCATGCGGGAAGCGCTCCGATTGATGGAAGAGCGGGATGCCCTCCAGTCCATGAAGCTGGAGTCATTGCGTGGCGAAATAGCGCGAGGTGACTTGTCCATAGAAGAGGGGAAGGCCAAGCCACTGGACTTCGAGGCGGTGAAAGCCGCCGCGCGCGCGCGCCACCAGAAACGGGCAAAGTGAGGGCCATTCATGCGGCTGTTTCTCGAAACTTCGCCCGAAGCGGAGTCCGATCTGAGCGAGATATGGCTGTACATCGCCGATGACCAGCCGGTCAATGCCGACCGCTTTATTGAGCGGCTGAAGCAGAAGACACTGAGGCTCTCGGAATTCCCAGATTTGGGTCGAGATCGGCCAGATATTTCAGCGGGTTTGAAGAGCTTTCCCGTGGATCGTTATAACATTTATTACCGGGTCAATGATTCAGCACTGATTTTGGTCAGAGTGCTCCCGGCTTCCCGTGACATTGGTAGTTTGTTCTAAGAAGGGAATCGTAAGACTAGCCTTCCTGTCGTCCGCGGATTCGGGGTATGGTCATTGATGAAATCCGATTCCGAGAATAAGAAAAGCCCTATGCAACCACGTCCCGCTTCCACCCTGGCCTTGCTCCGCGATACGGACGCGGGGATGCAGGTTCTGATGCTCCAGCGCACCCACAAAGCCGTGTTCATGCCCGGGTTCTATGTGTTTCCCGGCGGGGCGGTGGACGCGGACGACCAGCGGCTGGCCGGGCGCCAAGCGGTTCGCGGCCACGATGCGGCGTCCGCCAACGCGCTGCTGGGCGTGGAGGAGGGCGGTCTGGGTTATCTGGTGGCGGCGCTGCGCGAAAGTTTCGAGGAGGCCGGACTGTTGCTGGCCCGGGACGGTGGCGGTGCCTGGTTGGGCGCGGACCATCCGGCGCTGGCGGCGCGTCATGCGGTGGCGGCGGGGGAGGTGGCGCTGTCGGCGGTGTGTGGCGAGCACGGGCTGAGCCTGGCGCTGGACCGCGTCGCCTATCTGGATCATTGGGTGACGCCGCCGGGGCCGCCGCGCCGTTTCGACACCCGTTTTTTCGCCGCCGAGGCGCCGCCCGGGCAGGTGCCCGATCACGACGGCCAGGAGACCATCGACCATTGCTGGCTGACCCCCGCCGAGGCGCTGCGCGATCGCCGTGAGGGGCGGCGGGAGTTCGCCACGCCGACCATCGCGGTGCTGCGCAAGCTGGCCGAGTTCGAGTCCGTGGAGGCGGTGCTGGCCTACGCCCGCGAGCAGCGCCCGAAGGCGTTTCCCACCCGCCCGTGGCCGGCGTTGAAGCGCGGCGAGACGGTGTACGTGGAGCCGGGGCGACCGGCCTATGACGAGCTGGTGCGGCTGGACCCGGAGGGGCAGGGGCGGGCCCGCGCCGCCCTTGAGCCGGGGGAGTGGGTGCGCCTGGGGGAGCATCTGTGGCGGCTCACCGCCGACCCCGAGGGCGACGGGCCCGGCTTCAACAGCTATCTGCTGCGCCGGGACGATCAGGTGCTGCTGGTGGATCCGGGGCCGGGGCAGGGCGCCCATCTGGAGCGGTTGATGGCGGCCTGCGCCGGGCGCCGGGCCACGGTGCTGACCACCCGGCCCGGCGATCAACGCGCGGCGCTGGCGGCCCTGCGCGCGGCCACCGGCGCCACCGTGGTGGGGCTGCAGGCGGACGCCGACCAGCGGCCGACGGCGGGCCGGCCGTTCCGCTGTGCCGGTTTCGAGCTGACGGTGCTGCCGCTGCCCGGGCAGGCGCCGGACCATCAGGCGCTGCTGTGGGGTGAGGAAGGCATGTTGTTTTCGGGCACCGCGGTGCTGGAGCGCTCGCTGGCGCGGGGCTATTTGCCGGCGGCGGACAACGACGCCTATGTGGATGCGCTGGCCGAGCTGCTGGAGGCGCCGCTGAACTGGATCGCCCCGGGCCGGGGCTTCCTGATGGGCCATCCCCACAAGGTGATTGATCACCTGATGACCCAGTGTCTGAGCCGGGTGGGGCGCCCGGCGGCGCCGGCCTGATCACGGTTTTCCTACAACGCCGTACGCCATCGCTTACACCGCAACGCCCGGATCTCCTCTTCCTTCCCGCCGCCGCGCCGCCCATTCTGGCGACAAGCCTGTGCAGCCACGGAACCCACCATGTCGGAGGACCGCACCCCCTATCGCCCCCGCACGCCCGGCCCCACCGAGACCTGGGTGGACCGTCTGTTGGAGCACAGCCGCGCGGAGCTGGCCCGCCTGCCGCTGGACACCGACCTGGATGGCACCCACCTCACCGCCGTGCTGCGCCTTACCGGCCTGGACCGTTTCCAGCTGGCGCGGCTGCTCGGCGTCGACCTGGCCACCCTGGAGCGCTGGGAGCGCGGCGTGGGCGTCCCCCACGGCGCCGCCCGCACGGTGTTGCTGGTGGGCCTGAGCTTTCCGGAGGTGCTGAGGGCCTTCTTTCTGACCCACAATTAAAAATTTGCGCTCTTTTCTATTGATTCGCCAGCCGTGCAGAGCGAACCTTTGCGAATCAAGCAAAGAAATCACCAATAAGAGGAGAGCGGCATGGACATCGGGGCGGGTTTGAAGCGTCAGCGGCTGGCCCGGGGGGCCACCTTGAAGCAGATCGCCGATCTGTGCGGTACCGACGCCGGCAATTTGTCCCGGGTGGAGCGCAATATCCAGGACGTGAGCTTTCAGCGGTTGTCGCGCATTTGCGCCGCGATGGAGTTGCGGGTGGTGGATTTCCTGAGCCAGGTGGAGCACTGGGAAAACGCCACCACGCTGCCGCCCAGCGCCCTCACCAAACGCCTGCGCGCGATGATGCGGCTGTTCGGCGCCGTGTCGCGGCGCGACCAGATGCTGCTGCTGGCCCTGGCGCGGGGCATGGCCCGCGCCGGTAACGACGAGGACCCGCCTCGGGGGCGCCGCCGGGGGCCGCCGCTGGCCTGAGCGAGGGGCCCGCCCGGGTCAGTGCCGGGTGGCGAGCATGGCGATGGCCGCCAGGGCCTCCGGGTCGCGCTCCTTGAGCCGGTTGGCGATGCCGTGCTGGAAGAAGTACCGGAAGTCCGGTTCGTCCTGGGCCGCCAGCAGGCAGTCGTCGCCGGGCAGCACCGGAGTCTGGGTGACCCGGTCCTCGTCCGCCACCATGGCACTGGCGTGGCCATCGGGGAACAGCCGCCAGCTCACCACTTCCATCAGACTCAGGGTCTCGAACTGGTCCTCGGAGAACACCGCGTGGGTGCCGATGGTGTCCGGAATTTCCTGCACGCCGGTCTTGCCGAAGAACGCCACCGCCTCGTCCAGCTCGCGCACCTTGTGGGGCGGGGCCTCGCGGAACAGGTAATCGCTGTCCGGCAGCCGGTAGCCTTCCCAGCGGCCATTGAGCGGGTCGGCCAGGTCCGGGGCGGTCACCAGTTGCTTGAGCCAGGGCACCACGGCCACGGTGTCGCCGTTGTCCAGGCGCGCCCAGGCCAGGATTTTGATCGAGAACAGGGTGTCGGGGTGCTGGTCGTTGGCATAGAGCAATTCCATGCCATCGTACTCGGGAGAGAGTCGAAGAATCGGCGGCGAGGGATCCCGCCGTCGGGGGATGAACGGCAACACGTTGTTGCCGCGAGGGTCACGCCGGTTTGCCATAAGAGCCTCCGCGTACGCCGCTGATTTCAGCCTAGACGCACAGCGAAAAGCACGCAAGCGTTGTTTGCGGTCGGCGCTTAAACCCACAACCCCACGCACGCCAGCACCGGCAACCCCACCGCCAGCGGCACCGCCAGGCGCGGCCGGTAGGGCAACAAAAACACCAGCGGCAGACCGGCCAGGGTGACCATGCCCAGGGTCATGGACAGGGCCAGCCCGGTGGGCCAGCGGTAAAGGCAGCCGGCCATCATCAGTGCCAGCAGCGCCCAGCCCAGTACCCGGAACAGGCGCAGCCGCCGCTCGTCGGGTTTGGCGCCGAGCATGGCCTCGTGGTGGCGTTTCATGGCCAGCGCCAGGGCGGTGAGGCCGGCGTAGCCGAGGGATCCGATCAACGGCAGCACGGTCATGAGGCGGTCTCTCCCTCGGGCAGGGCGCGGGCGGCCCGCGCCGCCCGGGCCGGTTTGCGCGCCGGCCGGTGGACGGCCAGCCGCCACAGGGCGTAGCCGGCGCCGGCGGCGATCAGCAGGCACACCAGGTCAAAGCTGGCCAGGGCGCCGTGGCGCCAGGCGATGGCGCTGAACAGATGGCTGTCGGTGGTGGCCAGGTTGACCAGGGGCACCGCCAGCCACAGCAGGGCCAGCGCCGCCAGTTGCTCGATCCAGCCACGCCGGTGCGGGCGCACCAGAGCGTGCAACAGGGTGGCCAGCCAGGTCAGGAAGAACACGCGGATTTCCCAGCTCTCGCGGCCGGCCAGGTCGGCGGGCAGCAGTCGGTTGGCGATGAAGTAGCCGGCCATGGCGGTCATCAGGCCGGTGATCGCGGCCATGTTCAGGCCGTTCACCAGGCGCAGGTTGAAGCCCGGTTCGCGGCCGCGCAGTTGCTGGGTACGCTTGGACACCCACAGCAGCATGCCGGTCACCGCCATCGCCGAGCCGACCACGCCGAACAGGAAGAACAGCCAGCGGGTGGCCGGGTCGGCGAAGCGCGCCAGATGCAGGTTCACCATCAGGTTGTAAATGCGCGCCGAGGCGCCGTCGTCGTACAGGCCCGGTTTCGTTTCCAGCAGGTCGCCACGGCCGTCGAACACCAGGGTGGGGTTACCGCCCCGGCGCCGGTCGGTGATCGCCGCTTCCTTGCCGGTGCTGATCTCGATGCGGGCGTTGTCCCGGTTCGGCCAGCTCACGCTGATGCGCTGGGCGGGCTGCCCGAAGGTGGCCTCGGCCCGGTTCACCAGGGGCCGGATGGCGCCCACCATGGCCGCCGGCGCGCCGCCGGTGGCGGTGGCCTCCTGGCGGGGAAAGACATCGTTGAAGAAGCCGCGCCAGCCCTCTTCGTAGGCGGCGTTCATGCCCCAGGGCATCAGCATCACCATGAAAATCAGCAGCCCCGAGTAAGTGATCATGAAATGAAAGGGCAGCGCCAGCACGGCGGTGGCGTTGTGCGCGTCCAGCCAGGAGCGCTGGCCCTTGCCGGGACGGAAGGTAAAGAAGTCCTTGAAGATTTTCTTGTGGGTAATCACACCGCTGACGATCGCCACCAGCATCATCATGGTGGCCACGCACACCAGCCAGCGCGCCCAGATGCGTGGCACCCCGTAGAGCTCGAAATGGAAGCGGTACAGGAAATCACCGCCCCGGCTGGCGCGGGGTTCCAGGATCTCGCCGCTGCCGGCGTCCATTTCCACGCGCTCGCCGCGCCGGCGCCCGCCGCCCTCGGCGGCCTCCGGGGTGTCCGGTTGCCAGCGCAGCTCGGCCACCGGAGAGCGGTCATGGGGCAGAATAATGTCCCAGGCGCGGGCGTCCGGCGCGGTCGCGCCCAGGGTCGCCCAGGCCAGCTCCGGCGTGGCCTCCGAGGCCACCGACTGGTGCAGCTCCGGGGCCATCCAGAAAGAAATCTCGTCACGGAAATACGCGCTGGTGCCGGTGATGAAAATGGCCACCAGCAGCCAGCCCAGCAGCAGGCCGCTCCAGGTGTGCAGCCAGGCCATGGATTGTCGCAGGCCGCCCTTCATGCGCCCCCCAGCCAGGCCAGCGCGGCGCACAGCGCCGCCGGAACCAGAATGCCAACCCAGGCCCGGGCCACGCTGCGGGTGCTGAACGCCCACAGCACCGCCCCGGTGTAAATCAGAAAGGAGAGCAGGGTGCCGGTGAGCACAGCGTCGGACCGCGCCATCGGCAACCACAGGGCCAGGGCGGCAGTGGCCGCCGCCGCCAGGGCGTAGCCGCCGAACACGGCGACCACGGCACGCAGGGCCACGCCCAGGCGCGGCGCGCCGGCGAGCCGTTTGTAAGAGAGTCTGGACATGGCATCCCCGACGCCAGGATTAAATAAGAATCGTTATTATCCGCATATAAGAAGGGGATGCAATCGAGGATACGATCTTTACCGTAGTGTCACGGTGGGGCCACACCGCCGTAGGAGCGGTCGTCCGACCGCGATGGCGTCGCCTTGCCCACCAACGGCTGCCGCAACCGCCAGCGCAGACGCAACGACAGCAGCACGGCGGCGGTGGTGAGGCCGGCCACCAGGCCGATCCAGAAGCCCGCCGGCCCCATGGCCGGCCCCCACAGGTCGGTGAGGCCGAGCACATAGCCCAGCGGCAGGCCCACGCCCCAGTAGGCGAACAGGGTCATCACCATCGGCCAGGCGGTGTCCTCGAAGCCGCGCAGGCAGCCGTTGGCGCTGACCTGCACGGCGTCGGAGATCTGGTAGAGGCCGGCGAACAGCAGCAGGTGGCCGGCCAGTTGGATGACCCGGGCGTTGTCGGTGTAGATGTACGGGATCCAGGCCCGGGTCAGCACCAGCAGCAGGCCGGCGCCGAGGCCGATGGCGGCGGTCACCAGCAGGGCGCAGCGTACCGCCGCCGCCAGGGCGTCGCGGTCGCCGCCACCCCGGGCGCGGCCCACGCGCACGGTGGCGGCGATGGCGAAACTGAGCGGTAACATGAACACCAGGGAGGTGAAGTTGAGCGCCACCTGATGGCCGGCCACCACCTCCGGCCCCAGCCGGCTGATCAGCAGGGCGATCACCGAGAAGATGCTGACCTCGAAGAAAATCGACAGCCCCACCGGCAGGCCCAGGCGCAACAGGTAACCCAAGCTGGCCGGCTCCCAGTACCGTTGGCGCAGGGTCAGCCGGGCCGGGCGGTAGATCGGGTGGCGCTTGATGTAGCCGCCCATCATCAGCGCCATGGACCACATCACCAGGCTGGTGGCCCAGCCGCAGCCCACGCCGCCCAGGGCGGGCAGGCCCAGCTTGCCGTAAATCAGCAGGTAGTTGGCGGGGATATTGATCAGCAGCCCGGCCACGCTGATCAGCAGCACCGGCCGGGTGTGGTTCATGGCCTCGGTGTAGCTGCGCAGGGCCAGCAGCACGGCGGCGCCGGGCATGCCCCAGCTGAGCGCGTCCAGGTAGCCCTGGGCCAGCGGGCGAATCGCCGGGTCCACGTCCATCAGGTGCAGCACCGGCGCCATGGCGCGCAGAATCAGGGCGCACAGCAGCCCCAGCCCGAGCGCCAGCCACAACCCCTGCTGGGCCAGCGGGTTCACCCGGTGGTAAGCTGCGCCGCCGAGATGGCGGGCCAGCACCGGGGTGGCGCTGGTCAGCACCCCGGTCATGAACAGGAACAGCGGTACCCAGATGCTGGCGCCCACCGCCACCGCCGCCAGATCGGCGGCGCCCACCCGGCCGGCCATCACGGTATCCACGAAGCCGTTGGCGGTCTGCGCCAGCTGGCCGCCGAGGATCGGCAGGGCGAGACGAAGCTGCGCGAGGTATTCACGACGATGCAAGGACATGGTGAACCAGGGTCGGGGCACGGGGCGGCTACCATACCGCAAAGCGGCGCGCCGGTGCACCGCGCCGCCGACCTGGAAGCGCTGTTCCACGACACCTTTCACGCCGATTACGTCACGGTGCTGGAGGGCGGCTTCGAGGAACCCGTGTATCTGCCCGGCGAGCCCCATCGCATTCGCTATACCCGCGATTATTTTCGCAGCGCGTTGCACGAGGTGGCGCATTGGTGCGTGGCCGGGCCCCGCCGGCGGACGCTGGAGGATTACGGCTACTGGTACGCGCCGGACGGCCGCGACGCCGCCCAGCAGGCCCGCTTTCTCACCGTGGAAGTGCGGCCACAGGCGTTCGAGGCGTTGTTCTGCGCCGCCTGTGGGCACCGTTTCCGGGTGTCCCTGGACAACCTGGACGGCGACCCCGGGGACGCTGACCGCTTCGCCGCCGAGGTGGCATGCCTGGCCCGACGGCTGATCGAGCAGGGGCTGCCCGAGCGGCCGCGCCGCTGGGTGGCCGCCCTGGAGACCTTCTACGGCACCGCCGACCGCCCCCTGGCCGCGCGGCTGGCCGTCCTCTTTCCCGCCACGCCCTGACCCTCCGGGGCTTGCCTCCCCCGGGGCGCTGCTTTATATTTCCCTGCTATTGATAATTATTCCTATTTGTATTCGCAATTTCATGGCTGCCACTACCCTTAATGCCGTCCGCAGCGCCGATGTCGGTGCGCTTTACGACGACCACGCCCACTGGCTGTTCGGCTGGTTGCGTGGCCGCCTGGGCGGCAACAACGCGGACGCCGCCGATCTGGTGCAGGACACCTATGTCCGTCTGATCGACTCCGGTCGTTATCCGCCGCCGGGGGAAGGCCGGGCCTTTCTGACCCGCATCGCCGGTGGCCTGGTGATCGACCTGCACCGTCGCCGCCGCCTGGAAAGCGCCTATCTGGAGGCGCTGGCCAGCCGGGCGGCGCCGGCGGTGCCCTCCGAGGAAGAGCGGGCTCTGGTGCTGGATCTGCTGGTGCGCATCGACCAGGTGCTGGACCGGTTGCCCGGTCGGGTCAGCCAGGCGTTTCTGCTGTCGCGCTTCGAGGGCCTGACCTACGCGGCGGTGGCGGAGCGGCTGGGCGTCTCGCAGGCGGCGGTGCGCAAGTACATGCTCAAAGCCACCCAGGCCTGTTTGCTGGCGCTGGACGAGTCATGAGCGAGACGTCCCATTCGCTGGGTCGTTATGCCCATCGCCACGGCCTCGAGCCGGCCCGGCTGGAAGCGGCCCTGGACTGGCAGGTGAGCCTGTGGTCCGGTGACCCCGATGAGGGCCTGCGGCGGGACTGGGCCGCCTGGCTGGCCGCCCACCCCGGCAACCAGCGGGCCTGGGCCCAGGTGGAGCGGCTCGCCGGCCGGCTCGGCGAGGTGCCCGCGGATGTGGGCCGCCATTCCCTGGCCCGGCGTGGGCCGCGCCTGGGGCGCCGGCAGGTGCTCGGTGCCTTGGCGCTACTGGGCGTGGGCGCGCTGACCGCACGGGGCGGTTGGGTGCAGCGCTCCCTGGCGGACTGCCGGGTGGGCCCTGGCGAGCAGCGTCGCCTGACCCTGCCGGACGGTTCCGGGCTGATGCTCAACACCGCCAGCGCGGTGAACCTGGCGTTCCAGGGCGAGCGTCGCATCCGGGCGTTGCCGGGCAGCGAGCTGGCCCTGGACAGCCGTGGACGCGGTGGCGCCCCGCTCCGGGTGCAGATGGCGGAAACGCGGCTGGACGCCGCCGACAGCCGGATCGTGCTCCGCGACCATGGGGAACGGCTGGCGCTGTCGGTGCTGGCGGGGCGGGTGAGGGTGCTGTCCGGGCCCGGGGCCACCCTGGTGGGCGGCGAAGCCGCCTGGCTGTCCGCCGATGGGCTGCAACGCTTTCCATTGGACCGGGGCGCGGCGCTGGACTGGACCCGCGGCGTGCTGCGCGCCGACCGGCAACCGCTGGGCGATTTTCTCGCCGAGCTGGGCCGCTACCGCCACGGCCTGCTGTATTGCGACGACGCGGTGGCCGGGCTGGTGGTGTCCGGCGCCTTTTCCGTGCGTGACACCGATTACACCCTGGAATCCCTGGCCCAGGCGCTGCCCATCGCGGTGCATTACCGCACTCCCTGGCTGGTGCGCGTGTCCGCCGCCTGAAAAAAAATCCATTTGGGCGTAGCACTTTTCCGATCTGGTTCGGGGTACCGGTATAGCCACCGGATTTTCACCGGCAAAAACTCACCCCTGCAAAGGATCGGAGAATGAAGCGTTCTTCCACGTCACGGCGTCGTCTGCCCGCCGCCAGACTCAGCCTCGCCCTGTTCGTTACCGCTCTGGCGCCGCTGCCGGCGGCCGCCGCCGAGGCCCGTGATTACCGGATTGAAGCGGGGCGCCTGGACAGCGCCCTGAGCCGTTTCGCCAGCGAGGCCGGCGTCACCCTGGTGATCGACGGTCGCCTCACCGACGGCAAAACCAGCGCCGGCCTGGAAGGTTCCTACCGGCCGCGGGCGGGCCTGGAAGCGCTGCTCGCCGGCACTGGCCTGGAAGCGGTGCGCCAGTCCAACGGCAGCTACCGGCTGCGGCCGCGCCCGGACAGCACCAGCGCGGAGCACCGCCTGAACCAGATCAACGTGACCTCCGCTTCGGCCTCCGGCCGGGAAGTGGACGTGGTCAACGCGCCGGCCAGCATTTCGGTGATCGGCCAGGAAGAACTGGAAGGTAAGTCCTACCGGGATATCACCGAGGCGCTGCAGGACGTGCCCGGCGTATACGTGGACGACGGCCCTTCCGGCAAGGGCGGCACCGAGGAAATCTCGATCCGTGGCATGGACAGCAAATACACCCTGATCCTGGTGGATGGCCGTCCGCAGGGCTCCGGCCAGTCCTATTACAACGGTTTCGGCAGCGGCGCGGAATACGGCTGGTTGCCGCCGATCTCCGCCATCGAACGCATCGAGGTGATCCGTGGCCCGATGTCGTCCCTGTACGGCTCCGACGCCCTGGGCGGGGTGATCAACGTGATCACCAAGAAAACCCCGGACCAGTGGGGCGGCAATCTGACCCTGGAGCGCACCTGGCAGGAAAACCACGACTCCGGCGACTACCAGCAGCAGCGCTATTACCTGAGCGGCCCGCTGGTGGCGGACACCCTGGGCTTCACCGTCAGCGGCTCGCGCTACCTGCGCGACGAGGACGAAATCGAAAGCGGCTACCGCCAGTTCGACCGGGACAACACCACCGCGCGGCTGACCTGGACGCCGGTGGAAAACCAGTCCCTGTCCCTGGAGGCCGGTTACTCCACCCAGGAAACCGAAGGCAGCGCCGTCAACACCGGCTCCGATTCCGAGCTGTACACGGTGCGCCGCCACCAGGCCATCAACCACGACATTCTGTGGCACGGCAACATCGACACGAAAAGCTGGGTGCAGCGCGAGGAGCTGGAAAACCAGACCCAGAACGCGCTGTACGAACGGGTCACCGCCAACACCGCCACCGCGGTGCCGATCGGCGACCACGTGCTGACCGTGGGCGGCCAGTACCGCGAACAGAAAACCGAGAACCCGACCCGCGCCATCGGCGAACCGAACCTGGAACGCTGGGACATGGCGCTGTTCGCCGAGGATCAGTGGTTCGTCACCGATCCGCTGGCGCTGACCGCCGGCCTGCGCTGGGTGGACGACGAAAACTACGGCAGCGAAGCGGTGCCGCGGGCCTACGCGGTCTATAACGTCAACCCGGCGTTCACCGTGAAAGGCGGCGTCAGTGCCGGCTATCGCACGCCGGATCTCAAACAGGGCGATTCCAACTGGGTGGAAGGCGGCGGCGGCCGTTCCGTGGACGGTGGCGACATCGGCAACGATGACCTCAAGCCGGAAAAGAGCCTGACCTACGAACTGGGTGCTCACTGGCAGGCCTATAACGGCGTGGAAGCCTCCGTCACCGTGTTCCACACCGACTACGACGACAAGATCGAGAAGCCGATCATCTGTGACCGCATCGACGGCACCGACGTCACCTGTCTGTATCAGGGCTACGACTACGAGAAGCTCTATCAGTACACCAACGTGGACGAAGCCCGCATCCGCGGCGCCGAGGTCACCTTCGCCTTTCCGATCGGCTACCGGGTGTCGGTGAACACCAACTACACCTTCACCGACAGCGAGCAGCTGTCCGGCGACAACGAAGGCAACCCGCTCAATGACCAGCCCCGGCACCGCGCCAACATCGGCGTGGACTGGCGCGCCAACGACATCACCCGGCTGTGGGCCAAGGCCCGCTACAAGGGCCGCGCGGAGCAGGTGGCCGGGCGCGGCGGCCTCACCGAGGAATACCCCAGCTACACCCTGGTGGACACCGGCGTGGTGTACGGCCTGACCGACATCGTGGATGTGTACGCCAGCGTGCAGAATGTGTTCGACAAGACCGTGGGCAACGACAACTTCGGTCGTATTCTAGACGGTCGTCGCTACAGCGCCGGGATTTCGGTGAACTTCTAAGGGGGAGATCGCGGTCGAGCGACGGCTCCTACGTTGCCTTACCCTGGCGTAGGAGCGGTCGTTCGACCGCGAAGGTTTTATCGAAGCATGTGCAGGAAATGCATGTGCTTCTCGTACTGATCCAACACGTCACTGATCACCTGTTCCCGGGTGAAGCCCATCAGGTCGTAGTCCTGACCGCCTTCGCGCAGAAACACATCGGCGCGGAAATACTGATCCGTATCCGCGTGCCGTTTGGAGTGATCCAGCTGACGCATGGTGATCGACGGCCGCGCGTAACCGCGCACGCGCACTCCATAGATGAAGTCGGTTTCCCGGGCATGGCTGACCACCAGGGTGGCGCGGTCGTCGCCTTCGCGCACTTCCACCTCCAGGCCGTGGCCACGCAGTTCGTCGGCCACCGCGTTCAGCGCCGGGGTCGCCACCTCGCGCAGGAACTGCAGCACCCGGGCCCGGTTGGGGAAGCTCACCATGCCGCGCAGGCGGGTTTTCCAGCCGCCGGCCACCGGCGTGTGGCCCACATGGATGGCGGCCGGCGCGGTGCCCAGGTTGCTTTGGAAACTCAGTCGGCGGATGCCTTCCACCCGCAGCGAGCGCAGCAGCCCGAAACAGGCCAGCAGCAGCACCAGCGCGAACGGCAGGGCGGAGGCGATGGTGGCGGCCTGCAGCGCGCCCAACCCGCCGGCCAGCATCAGCGCGATGGCCACGATGCCCTCGGAGCTGGCCCAGAAAATGCGCTGCCACAGTGGCGTGTCGTCGTGGCCGCCGGAGGCCAGCATGTCCACCACCATGGAGCCTGAGTCCGAGGAGGTGACGAAGAACACCACCACCATCAGGGTGGCCACCCCGGAGATAAAGCCGGACCAGGGGAACTGCTCCAGGAAGTGGAACAACGCCACCGCCTTGTCGTTGTCCACCTGGGCGGCCAGCTCCGGATAGCTGCCGTCCAGAATCATCTGGATGGCGGTGTCGCCGAACACGGTCATCCAGAACAGGGTGAAGCCCGCCGGCACCAGCATCACGCCCAGGGCGAATTCGCGGATGGTGCGGCCCCGGGACACCCGGGCGATGAACATGCCCACGAACGGCGACCAGGAAATCCACCAGCCCCAGTAAAACAGGGTCCAGCCGCCCATCCACTCCTGGGGTCCGTTCTCCGCCTTGGGCTGATAGGTGTAGAGGTTGAAGGTCATGTTGACCAGCTCGGACAGGTAGGCGCCCAGGTTCTGCACATAGGCCTTGAGCAGGAACACCGTGGGGCCCAGCGCCAGCACGAACAGCAGCAGCAGGAAGGCGAGGCCCAGGTTGAGCTCCGAGAGACGGCGGATGCCGCCGTCCAGGCCGGTGACCACGGAGATGGTGGCCAGGCCGGTGATGCCGATGATCAGCCCGCTCTGCACCCATTCGTTCTTGGGAATGCCGAACAGATAGGTGAGGCCGGCGTTGACCTGTTCCACCCCGAAGCCCAGGGAGGTGGCCACGCCGAACACGGTGCCGACCACGGCGAACACGTCCACCGCGTGGCCCATGGGGCCGTAAATTTTCTTGCCGATCAGCGGGTACAACGCCGAGCGCAGGGTCAGCGGCAGATTATGGCGGAAGCTGAAATAGGCCAGGATCAGACCAACGATGGCGTAGATCGACCAGGCATGCAGCCCCCAATGAAAGAAGGTGGCGCGCATGGCTTCCTTGGCGGCGGCGATGGTGCCGGGGTCCGCCAACGGCGGATCACTGAAATGCAGCACCGGTTCGGCCACGCCGAAGAACATCAGGCCGATGCCCATGCCCGCCGAGAACAGCATGGCGAACCAGGAGGTGTAGCTGTAATCCGGTTCCGAGTGGTCCTTGCCGAGCTTGATGTCGCCGTAGCGGCTGATCGCCAGGAAGAATACCAGGGAAATCAGAATCGCCACGGTCAGGATGTAGAACCAACCCGCTTCGGAAATGATCCAGTCCTTGATATCGGTGAAGAACGTCTCGGCGGTTTCCGGACGAATCACCGAGAACAGCACCAGGGCGGCGATGATCGCCACCGAAGAGAAGAAAACGGGCGGGTTGATCAGGACCTTGGGCCGGCTTTCCGGGGCGGGGGTGTCCTGGGAAGCGGGGTCCGGGGCTTGGGCCATCGTGGGGCTCTCCTTATCCATGGGCCGAAGTGAGGCAATCCCCAGAGGCTAACATAGCTTGTCCGTGAGCAAAGCGTGAGGTCGGATCAGAGCCGCCCGGCGCGCTTGAGCTGCTGATAGGCCTGGCCGAGCCGTTCGGCCAGGGTGGCCGGGGTGGCGGCCACCAGATGGGCGCCGGCATGGCGCAAACGCAGATGCAGGTCGCGGCGCTGTTCGTGCTCGCGGGCGTCGGCGGCCACCCGCAGCGCGTCGTCCAGGTCCGTCACCGGCGTCTGGCGCAGGGCGGCCTGCTCGGGCAGCTCCATGTCCGCCACCATCACCAGATGCCGGTGGCCCAGCAGGCGCACGGCGGTGAGCAGGTCGTCCGCGTCCTCCGGTTGCACCCGGCTGATGATCACCACCAGCGCGCGGCGGGTCCAGCGTCCCTGGAATTGCCGCGCCGCCTGGCTGAAATCGCTGGCCCGGTCCGCCGGCTGCACGTCGTGGAAGCCGCGCAGCAGGCTCTGGATGCCGTGCTGGCCGTGCACCGGATCCAGCCAGCGCGGTTGCTCCCCGGAGAACAGCAGGGCGCCGGTGCGGTCGCCCTGGCGCAGTGCCGACCAGGCCAGCAGCAGGGCGGCGTTGAGGCCGTGGTCGAAGGCGGTCAGACCGCCGATCGGCAGCGCCATGCGGCGGCCGCCGTCGAGCAGGACCCACACGGTCTGGTTCTGCTCGTCCTGGTAATGGCGGGTGATCAGCCGGCGCCGCCGGGCGGTGGCCTTCCAGTCGATGCGGCGCGGGCTGTCGCCGGGCTGGTAGTCGCGCAGTTCGTGGAATTCCAGCCCCTCGCCCTGGCGCGGCTGCACCCGGTTGCCGAAGCGGCTGCGGCTGCGATCCACCGCCAGGGCGGCGCGCGAGATCGGCGAGAAGTCCGGGTACACCGGCACCGCACGGTCGGCGGCGATGCGCCGGCGCGATTCCCACAACCGGCGCGGCGACGGCAGCCACAGCTCGATGGGGCCGAACCGCACGGTGCCGCGCCGGCTGGGGCGATAGGGATAGTGAATTTCCACCTGCCGGTGGCCGGGCACCAGATCCAGGGTCCGGGGCAGGCCGGTGTGGATGTCGTCGTCCGGGTGATGGTCCGCCACCAGCCAGCGCTCGTTGACCCCGCCGGTGTCCAGGGTCAGGGTCACGGTTTGCGGCACGCCCACCGACAGCGCCGCCGGCAGGCGGCGGCTGGCCGCCGGCGTCGGCCGCCGCCGCAACCGCAGCAGATCGTCCAGGGCCCACACCGCCAGCAGCCCGCCGAGCAGCGCCCAGCCGAGCAGTAAGGGCGCCGCCAGCGGCACCGCCCAGAACCGCGCCAGCAGCGGCAGCGCGCCCAGAGCGGCCCAGCCGAGCAGAGCCTGGATCAGCCGCGCGCCGGGTCTTATCGACATGCCGCCCCCGGCTCGGCCTGGCGGCCGCGATACAGGATGTGGGAAAGCGGATACAGGATGCAGGATACAGGATACAGCGCGATGTCAGGTCCGCGGAGCCGGCCAGCATGGTGCCCCGCGCCCTTGGGCATTCGCAGGCAACGGTCTGCTAATGTGCAATCCTCGCCGCATCCACCCAGGTCCGCCCCTGTATCCTGCATCCTGCATCCTGCATCGGGTATCGAGCCGAAGGCGATCATTGCCGCGGCGCCTCCACCTGTTCGAGAAGCTGCTCGAGCAGGGATTCCACGGTCTGACCTTCGATGTCCGCGTCCACGCCCAGCCGCAGCCGGTGGCGCAGCACCGGCGCCGCCACCTGCTTGACGTCGTCGGGAATGACGAAGTCGCGGCCGGCCAGCAGCGCCTGGGTCTTGGCGGTGCGCGCCAGCGCGATGCTGGCCCGCGGGCCGCCGCCCTGCACCAGGCTGGGGTGGTCGCGGGTGGCGCGCACCAGCCGCAGGATGTAGTCCACCAGGGCGCGGTCCAGAATCACCGCGTCCGCCTGGCGGCCCAGGGCCAGAATGCCTTCGGCGTTGGCCTCCGGGGTGAGCTGGGCGGCGTCCAGGCTGTCCGGCAGGCGGCCGTCCAGCACCATTTCCATCATCCGCGCCTCGTCCTCGTGGCTCGGGTAGTCGATCAGGATCTTGAACAGGAAACGGTCCAGTTCCGCCTCCGGCAGCGGGTAGGTGCCCTCCTGGTCCAGCGGGTTCTGGGTGGCCAGCACCACGAACGGCGGCGCCAGCTCGAAGCTTTCCCCCTCGATGGTGATGCGGCGCTCCTGCATCACCTCCAGCAGGGCGGCCTGGGTCTTGGCCGGCGCCCGGTTGATCTCGTCGGCGAGCAGCAGGTTGGTGAACGCCGGGCCCTTGCGCACCCGGAAGTCGCCGGTCTGGCTGTCGAACAGCACATGGCCGGTGACGTCCGAGGGCATCAGGTCCGGGGTGAACTGGATGCGCTGGAAGTCCAGCTCCAGCACCCGCGCCAGGCTGCGCGCCAGCAGCGTCTTGCCGAGCCCGGGCACGCCTTCGATCAGCACATGGCCGCCGGTGATCAGGGCGATCATCACCTGCCGGGTGATGGCCGGCTGGCCGATCAGCACCTGGTTGAGTTGCGCTTCAATGCGGCCGGCCAGGGCGGTGGCCTGTTCCGGGGTCATTTCACCGAGGGTGTCGGTGGTCATAGTCGGCTCCTGATCTGTTGCAGTACGGCCACCCGGCGAATCCAGCCGGGGCGGTCCACCGGCGTGGCGTCGAGCGCCTGGCGCAGGTCGTTTTCGGGCAGGGCCAGCCGCTCGGCGGCCAGCGTCAGCGCTTGTTCCGGGTCCGGGTGCAGCAGCGCCAGCCGGCGTCGGGCGGCCTCCCGCAGCGGCGCCAGCAGGGCTTCGCCCTGGCCGGTGCGCCAATGGAAATGGCCCAGGGCGCGCAGGTGCCCCAGGTAGTCGGTGGTGTCCCGCCCAGGCGGGCGCCACAGTGGGCCCGGTCGCGGCAGGCGCCGCCACAGCCACAGGGCCAGGGCCAGCACCAGCGCCAGGATCGGCGGCCAGGCGTGCTCCCACAGCCACAGGGGCAGGGGCGGCATGTCGATGCCCTGCACGAACCACACCGGGCCGCCGCCGGCGGTCAGGTGGCGCAGCAACCAGGCGTGGTCGAAATAATGCAGGTGGTCATTGTCCCACAGCCGCAGGCCGGTGGTGGCGGTGACCCGGCCTTCGCCCACCGCCACCTGCACCAGCTTGAGCCCCTGCTCGTTGCCCGCCAGCACCGTGTGGCGCAGGCCGTCGCCGCCCTGGTAACCGAGCACCAGGGGGTTGTCGATGCGCAGCCGGCGGGGCAGGCCGTCGAAGTCCCGGGTCAGTGCCGGCGCGGCCCGGGGCGGCGCCTCGCAGACCAGCTGTTCGCACTGGCGCCGGGTTTCCTCATCGTCGTTGCCCAGGCAGTACTCCAGGAACAGGCTTTCCATGGGCTGGAAGCGACCCAGCAGCTCCGCCATCGGATTGTCGTCGTCCAGATCCTTCTCGGGCAGCCGGCGGGCGTTGATGCCCACCTGCTCCAGCAGCGGATCGGCGCGCTCGCGATCTTCGTCCCGGTCGCCGTACACCGGCCGCGCCGCCACCACCAGGTGGCCGCCGGCGGCCACCCAGGCGAGCAGCCCTTCGATGCGGTCGCGGCCCAGGTCGCCCCGGTACGGGTCCATGATCAGGGTGGTGTCGGTGGCCGGCAGCGGAAACAGGGCGCGGGTGCTGAACACCCGGCGGGTGTCGCGGTGCCACTCTTCCAGCAGGGTGCGCGCCGCCAGATAAGGGTCCCGGGCGGCGGCCTCAGGGTACGCCGGGGCCATGTAGCGCACCGGTTCGGTGGCCCAGTAATAGCCGCCCACCAGCGCCGCCACCACCACCACGAACAATACCGTCCAGCGCTTCATCGCGGGCCTCCGGCGAGCGGCGGACGCAGCGCCCGCCAGCGTGCCATCAGTTCGCGCACGGCTTGCTCGTCGCTGGGGCGGTGGGCCCAGGCGGTGCGGGTCCAGGCGTTGATCAGGGCGGTCAGCCAGGCGATCACCGGGGCCCCGTCCAGTTCACGCTGGTAGGCGCGCAGGCAATCCTGTTCGGTGGCGCCGGCGGTGAGCGGCAGCGGCCGGTAATGGAACAGGGTCACCAGGCCGTCGCGCAGCAACAGCGCCAGGGCGGCGCGCACGTCGCCGCGGGCCAGTTCCTGGTCGAGAGCCTGCTCCAGGTCGGCGGGCAGACTCTCCGCGCGGGTGTCCAGGCCCGCCACGCGCACCGGCATTACCGGTTTGCCGTCCGGTCCGCGGCCGCCCATGCCGGGCAGATAGCGGCGCACCATCATCAGGATCACCACCAGCAGCAGGGCCAGCAGCAGGTAGCCCAGGCCGGTGATCAGCCCGTCCGGCACCTTGAGCGGGTCCCGGCCGTCGCCGTCCGGCTCGCGGTCCAGCAGCCGGCGCAGCAGGTCCTGCCACCAGCTGTCGCCGTCGTCGTCGCGCAGAGACTCGCGCAGGCGCCGGTCCTGACGCTCCTCGAACGGCATGAAGGTGTCCGAGGCGAGCAGTTCGATGGCCTGTTGTTTGGGATCGGCCTGCTCGGGTGGCGGGGCCTGTGCGTCCACCGGGTGTGGCGCGGCGGCGAACAGCACCAGCAGCAAGGCCAGCGCCGCGCCGCCGCCGGCGCGCCGGCGGCGCTCGCCGATGCGGGTCAGGCCCAGCTGCAGGTCCCAGCCTTCCAGCCAGGTACGCTGGTTGAGATACAGGGCAAATGAGGTCGCCATGTAGAGCGGCTCGGTGACCATCAGCACCAGGTACCAGGCCAGGTTCACGAAGCCCCACTGCAAATGGCTCTGTTCCTGGAACCAGACGCTCCATTCCAGATTGAACTGCCAGGGCACCAGGGTCATGGCCAGCACCACCAGGGCCACGGTCATGGCATGTTCCAGGCCCAGCACGGTGAGGGTGAGCGTGCCGGCCCGCTGGCCCGGCGGGCGCAGCATCACGGCAATGCGCCCGGACACCCGGGCGCCACGGGTGCCCTCCAATTGCCAGACGCCGGTCAGGAATCCCCGGGACGGGCTGAAGCGGCGCCAGGTGAGTTGCGCGGCCAGACCGTTGAACCCGTATTTGGGAAAGGCGCGAAGCAGGGCCAGCGGGCCCGGATAGTCGTCGAACAAGGCGCGGCTGTAGAAGGCCAGCAGCGGGCGTTCCCAGAGCGGCTTGAGCCACCAGAACAGAAACAGTGGCCAGGCGCTGCGGGTGGCGGCGGCGTAGCCGGCCAGCAGCGCGAACGGCACGGCGGTGAACACCAGCCACACCAGGGAGGCCTGGCGCCACCAGCGCCGGTAGAAGCGGGTGCCCACGTCCACCGCCTGCCAGCTGGAGCGCGGGGCGAGCCGGGCATTGAGCCTATTCAGATCCATGACCGCTTCCCTTCGGCGGCGCCGCCGCGCGGCCTCCCAGCAACAAATACAGCAGCACCAGGGCCCAGCACACCGCGCCCACGGTGTACTTGATCTGCGGATCCAGCTCCCGGGACGACCAGAACGCCTCGATAAAGGCGGCGGTCACCAGCAGGAAAAACACCCCGTACATTACCGGCAGGCATTCCCGGGCGGCACGGCGAATGGCGTCCACCCGGCCCCAGGAGCCCGGCGCCAGCACCGCCCAGCCGAGCCGCAGGCCGGCGCCCCCGGCCAGGCAGATGGCGGTCAGTTCCGGCGCGCCGTGGGCGATCACGAAGGTAAAGAACGGTTGCGAGGCGCCGGCCAGGCTCAGGTGGGCGGCGGCGGCGCCGAAGAAGCTGCCGTTGAACAGCATGGCGAGCAGGGCGCCGACGCCGAGCAGCAGGCCGCCGGCGAAGGTGCGGAAGGCGATGCCGATGTTGTTGTAGATGTAGTAGCCGAACATCATCACATCGTCGGCCCGGTCACGGGCGCCGGTGTCGCGCAGATCGGGGTGGTACATTTCTTCCAGGTCGGCCACCTGGTCCGGGCCCACCACCGTGTGCACCAGTTCCGGGTCGTACTGGATCAGGGCCCAGACCAGCAGCGCCGACAGCACGAAGGCGGCGCTGCTGATCAGGTGCCAGCGCCACTGCCGGCGTACCGCGCGCGGAAAGCCGGCGGCGAAGAACGCCGCCAGACGCGGCAACAGCGGCGTGCGATGCCGGTAGAGCTGGCGGTGGGCACGCAGCATCAGGTCGTTGAGATAGTCCTGCAGCGCCAGGCTGTAGCCGCGCTCCCGGGCCAACGCCAATTGATGGCAAAGGCTTTGATAGTCGCCGGCGAAGTCGGCGGCGGCGCTGCCCGGCCGGCGGGTTTTTTCCAGGGTCTTGAGGGTCGCTTCCAGGCGTTCCCAAAGCGGCCGGTAGCGTTGCTCGAACTGGCTCTGCCTCACCGCGCCGCCCCCTGATCGGATTCCCGTGCCGGATCGGCGCCGCCGAGCACATGGCGGGCCACCCGGCGCAGTTTTTCCAGCGCCGCCGGCGCCGGCTGTTCCGGGTAGGCGAGCCGCGCCAGTTCCTGCTGGCGTTGTTCGGAGAGCGCCGGCGCCCGTTCGCTGAAGGCCAGCAGTACCAGCTGATCCTCCCGGTCCAGGGGCCAGTCCGGTGCTTCGCCGGCGCCGGCCTCCCGGACCCGGGTGGCGGGGGGCGCCGGCAGATGGATCACCAGGGTGTCGGCGGCCAGATCACCGAGCCGCTGCTGGCGCGGCGAGATCAACATCACCACGAAGCCGGTGAGATAGCAGATCGGGAACAGGTCGGCGGTGCGCAGCAGGTTGCGCACGAGGCTGCCGTTGAAGGTGAGCGGCGCGCCGTTGCCGTGCACCACCGCCAGCTTCACCGCCCGCTTGCCGGGGGTGCGGCCCTGCCAGAGCATTTCGAAGAACACCGGGTAGAACCATTCGAGCAGAAACATCAGCAGCAGGTAGAGGCCGTAGCCGTGGCCGCCGAACAGCATCAGCGGGATCGACAGCACCAGCAGCACCAGCCCGCGCAGGGCCAGGTCGATGCCGTAGGCCAGCGCCCGCGGTAGCGGGCCGGCCAGCGACAGGGACAGACGCGCCCCCTCCGGCGTGTCGATGTGCAGCTGGTCGTCAATGCGCACGGCCGCCCCGGCGGATCAACTGCATGGCGGCCAGGAACATCACTACCGTCAGCGACACCTGGACGATGGCCAGGGTGCGCTGGGGCGGCGGGTTCAGGCATTGCAGCACATAGCCGCAGAAGTAGAACAGCAACAGAAAACACAGCCAGGTGAGCGAGCGGGGGTGCAGGGTGATCGGCGCCACCATCAGCAACAGCAACGGCAGGTACAGCACCAGCGCCATGATCACCGAGGCGGCCAGCGGCGCGTTCGGCGGTGTGAACCAGAATTGCGCGGCGATGCCGAGCAGCAATAGCAGCAGGTAGCAGCCCCGTAACACAAAACCCAGCATATTCATCCTTAACGTTATCGCGCCTGCAATTGTGCCTATAAAGGGCGGCTCATCTTGCGTGCCAGCTCCGCCAGGCGTTTCCCCAGGGTCCGGGCAATGGCGTTTTCATCGTCCGTGGTGGCGGCGTCGCCGCGCTCGCCGGCCACATGGCTGGCGCCGTAGGGCGTGCCACCGCCGGTGGTGCGCATCAGCGCGGCCTCGGAATAGGGCACGCCGGCCAACACCATGCCGTGGTGAAGCAAGGGCAGCATCATCGACAGCAGGGTGCTTTCCTGGCCGCCATGCAGGCTGCCGCTGGAGGTGAACACTCCCGCCGGCCGGCCGATCAGGCCGCCGGACATCCACAGGTCACCACTCTGATCGAGAAAATACTTGAGGGGCGCCGCCATGTTGCCGAAGCGGGTGGGCGAGCCCAGTGCCAACCCGGCGCAGCCGGCCAGGTCGTCCTGGGTGGCGAAGGGCGCGCCGCTGTCGGGCACCGGCGGGGCGGTGGCCTCATGGCTGGCGGACACCGGCGCCACCGTGCGCAGCCGCGCCTCCAGGCCGCCGGCTTCCACGCCACGGGCCACCTGACGGGCCAGATTGGCCACCGCGCCGGTACGGCTGTAATAAAGAATCAAAATATAATCGGACATGGTTTCCCCGCGCGGGCCGTTACAGCAAGGCCTGGACGTTTTCCGGCGGGCGCCCCAGTACGGCCCGCTGGCCCTTGACCACCACCGGACGTTCCAGCAATTTCGGATAACGCGCCAGGGCCTGGATCACCGTTTCGTCATCGGCGTCCGGGCTCAGGCCCGCTTCCTGGTATTCGGCTTCCTTGACGCGCACCAGCTGGTGGGCGCTGGAGAAGCCCAGTTTACCGACCAGGTCGCGCAGGGTGTCGGCGTCCGGGGGCGTGTCCAGATATTTGATCACGCGCGGCTCGATGCCGGTGTCTTCCAGCAGCGCCAGGGTCTGGCGGGATTTGGAGCAACGCGGGTTATGGTAGATGGTGTACTGTGCCATGGTTCGACGCCGTTGTTTGCCAGGATGCAGGGCATTGTACGGCACCGACCGCCACCGGCAAGCCGGGGCGATGCCGATAGGAAGAGGATGTGGACGACAGGGTGAAAACCGACCAGAACGATGCGCCCGTGATTCCGTTCCGCGCCCGCGCGGAATCGGTGTGGGCGTTTCTGAAATTGCTGCGCCGCCAGTTCGTGGACGACGGCTGCCCGGCCGCCGCGGCGGCGCTGACCTACACCACGCTGTTCGCCATCGTGCCGATCATGACGGTGATGTTCGCGGTGATCGCCTCGATCCCGGCGCTCAACGAGCGCGGTCTGGTGATCCAGAAATGGGCGTTCGAGTACTTCGTGCCGTCCGCCGGCAATCAGATTCTTGGCTACCTGGCCACCTTTACCCAGCAAGCCACCAACCTGACCGGGCCCGGCGTGGTCATGCTGATCGTCACCTCGGTGCTGATGCTGCGCACCGTGGAGCAGGCGCTCAACCGTATCTGGCGGCTGCCCAAGGCGCGTAAGGGCATGGTCAGCCTGATGACCTACTGGGCGGTGCTGTCCCTGGGGCCGCTGCTGCTGGGCGCCGGGCTGGGCATTTCCTCCTACCTGACCTCGGTATCGTTGGTCAGCGACACGGTGGCTTACCTGGGTGGGGTGCGCTTCTGGCTGGCGGTGCTGCCGTTCTTCTTTACCTTCGCCATGCTGGCGCTGCTCTATATCGTGGTGCCGAACACCTCGGTGCCGTTCCGGCAAGGGCTGCTGGGGGCGGCGGTGGCGGCCTTGCTGTTCGAGCTGGCCAAGGCGGCGTTCGCCCAGTTCATCAAGCACGCCCCCAACTACCAGGTGGTGTACGGCGCTTTCGCGGCGGTTCCGCTGTTCCTGCTGTGGATTTATATTTCCTGGATTCTGGTGCTGCTGGGCGCCGAGCTGGTGCGCACCCTGGTGGTGTTCCAGGAACACCGCCGCAAGGTGCCGCGCACCCAGGCGTTGCTGCGGCTGCTGCGGGTGTTCTGGGAACGCCAGCGCCACGGTCGGGTACTGCGCAGCAACGAGGTCCGTCAGGTGATGCACGAGTCCGGCGTCACCCACTGGGACGAGTTCCGCAATCTGCTGCAGGACTGCAAGCTGATCAAGCGCACCGAGGAGGGCGGCTATGTGCTGACCCGGGACCTGCGCCGGCTGACCCTGTCCCAGCTGCTGGCCATGGTGCCCTGGCCGGCGGAGCAGCAGTTGCGCGTCAACGCCCACGGCAAGGAGCCCTGGGAAGCGACCCTGAAACAGCGCTGCGACGAAGCGCGGCGCGGCCTGCACCGGCCACTGGAGTTCAATCTGGAAGCCCTGTTCGAGAACCGGGTCGACGAGTTCCCCATCAACGAAGGCGAAAAACAAGATGAATAATAATGCCGTGATTGCCCGGCAGGTCACTGTCCGGGGGCGGGTACAGGGCGTGTATTACCGCGCGTCCACCCAACAGCAGGCGCGCCGTCTGGGCGTGGCCGGCTGGGTCCGCAACCTGCCCGATGGCCGGGTGGAAGCCTGGTTGGAAGGGGCGGATGACGCTGTGGAAGCACTGATGACCTGGATGCGCGAAGGGCCGGAGCAGGCCGAGGTCACCGGCCTGTGCGTGTGCGAGGTGACGCCCCGGTCGCTGAACGATTTCGAGGTCGATGCATGAAGCAGGTGGAACTGGTCAACGGGCATCTCCGCTTTCCGGCGCTGCTGACCGGCGACGGCGAGCCGGTGATTCTGCTGCACGGTTTCCCGGACACCCATGAGAACTGGGCGGTGCAGATGAAGCTGCTGGCGGACGCCGGCTACACCTGCGTGGCCCCGGCCCTGCGCGGCTACGCGCCGTCCTGCCAACCGGGCAGCGGCGATTATTCCCTGCACGCGGCGGTGGACGACCTGCTGGTGTTCGCCAATCAGCTCGGTGGCCGGGTGCATCTGATCGGCCACGACTGGGGCGCGGCGGTGGGCTACCTGGCCTGCGCGCGCTATCCGGAATCCTTCTGTACCTTCAGCGCCCTGGCGATCCCGCCGCTCAAGCGGCTGCCCAAGGCGCTGCTCAAGGTGCCCGAGCAGATCAAGCTGAGCGGCTACATGCAGTTCTTCCAGCTGCCGGTGGCGCCGGAGGCCTGGCTCAAGCGCGACGGCCTGAGCGGCGTGGACACCCTCTGGCACCGCTGGTCCCCGGACTGGGACCCGGGCCTCTACCTGGACAATGCCCGCCACACCCTGGGCGAGCCGGGCGTGCTGGCCGGCGCGCTGGGCTGGTACCGGCACCTGATCCGCCTGTGGCGCAAGGAACAGCGGGAAGTGCAGGAATGGTTGGGCCTGGACGTGCGCGTGCCCACCCAGGTGCTGATGGGCGACAACGACGGCTGCATGAGCCCCAAGCTGCTGGACCACTGCCTCAACAACGACGACTTCCCCGCCGGCCTCTACGTGGAACGGCTGGAAGCCGCCGGCCATTTCCTGCACCTGGAGCGGCCGGAAACCGTGGCCGAGCGGCTGATCGCCCACCTCAAGCGCGGTGAGTGCCTGGTCTGAGCCTCCCGCTGCCCGGGTTTCATTCTCGACGGATCAATGGTTCTATTTTACTCTCTGAAATCATAGTGAATGAGCCCGGCCATGCGTCTGACCGACGAACAGCAACGACAGATTCAGCGGATTGTTCAAGCGCAGCTTGGCAATACGGTGGTGGTGTCCGTGTTTGGTTCCCGGATCGACGACGCGAAGCGGGGTGGCGATCTGGACTTGCTGATCGAATCGAAAGACCCGGTCCCGTTATTGCGGCGTGCGGCGCTGAAAATCGAACTGGAAAGCGCCCTGAGGCTGCCGGTCGATCTGGTTATCACGGAGCGGGGTAAGGCGCTCAGTTCGTTTCAGGCCCTGGCGAAAGCCCGTGCCAGACGTTTGCCGGAGGCCTCCTGATGACGGATGCCCTGGCGGAAGAGCGCCGTCACCTTGCGCAGTTACTGGAAGCGCTACAGCGTTGCGCCTATTTTCTGGATCATTCCGAAAAAATTGACTGGCCGTGGCCATGCGCCACACGGCTTTGCTAATGAGCGAAGCGCCGGACAGTTTTCTCAAGGTTCTGGCATTGTTCGAGAAACTGGGTGTGCTGGAATCCGCCGAGTATTGGCAGCAAAGCCGAATGGCCCGCAATATGGCCGCCCATGACTACGAAACCAACTACGACGCCATCGCGGAGCATTTCAATGCTCTGGAATCCCTAACGGGACTGCTTTTCCGGACGGCCCGGAATCTTATTGGTCGCGTTGCGATGGATTTGGATATTCATCCGGCCAGTGGCGATTTCTCCGCGGAGTTCGACGAACTTTTCGAGTGATATTTCCCGCCGCCAAAGTTTTGTGATGCCTGACGCTAAACCCCGGCCCGAAAGCGCCGGGGTGTTTCCTGCCGGTCAGCGGACAACACACCGGACCTCTCCGCTACGGGTTGAGCGTCCGGCGTCCAGCGTCAGGCACCAAAGATGTCAGGCGGGCAAGGGTCGGCTATAATGCGCGCCCCGAATCCCAGCAGTCAGGAGTGCCCCATGACGGTGATCCGCCAGGACGATCTGATTCAGAGCGTCGCCGATGCCCTGCAGTACATCTCTTACTACCATCCGGTGGATTTCATTCGTGGCGTCAAGGAAGCCTACGAGCGGGAAGAGAGCAAAGCGGCCAAGGACGCCATGGCGCAGATTCTGGTGAACTCCCGCATGTCCGCCATGGGGCACCGGCCGATCTGTCAGGACACCGGCATCGTCACCGTGTTCGCCAAGGTGGGCATGAACGTGACGTTCGAGAGCGAGATGAGCCTGGACGACATGATCAACGAGGGCGTGCGCCGGGCCTACAACCACCCGGACAACGTGCTGCGCGCTTCGGTGCTGGCGGACCCGGACGGCAAGCGTGCCAACACCAAGGACAACACCCCGGCGGTGATCAACTACTCCATCGTGCCCGGCGACACCGTCGAAATCGATGTGGCGGCCAAGGGCGGCGGTTCCGAAGCCAAGTCCAAGTTCGCCATGCTCAACCCGTCCGATTCCGTGGTCGACTGGGTGCTCGAGCAGGTGCCGAAGATGGGCGCCGGCTGGTGCCCGCCGGGCATGCTCGGCATCGGCATCGGCGGCACCGCCGAGAAGGCCATGCTGCTGGCCAAGGAATCGCTGATGGACCCCATCGACATCCACGAGCTGCAGGCCCGGGGCGCGCAAACCCGCGCCGAGGAACTGCGCCTGGAGCTGTATGAGAAGGTCAACGCGCTGGGCATCGGCGCCCAGGGCCTGGGCGGCCTGACCACGGTGCTGGACGTGAAGGTGGCGGATTACCCCACCCACGCGGCCAACAAGCCGGTGGCGATCATCCCCAACTGCGCCGCCACCCGCCACGCTCACTTCGTGCTGGACGGTACCGGCCCGGCGGACCTGAAGGCCCCGGACCTGGAAGAATGGCCGGACATCGCCTGGGGCAACGACGAGGGCGCCAAGCGCGTCAATCTCGACACGGTGACCCCGGAAGAGGTGCAAACCTGGCAGCCCGGGGACACCCTGTTGCTGTCCGGCAAGCTGCTCACCGGCCGCGACGCCGCCCACAAGCGCATGGTGGACATGATCGCCAAGGGCGAGGAACTGCCGGTGGACTTCACCAACCGCTTTATCTACTACGTGGGCCCGGTGGATCCGGTGGGCGACGAAGTGGTGGGCCCGGCCGGCCCGACCACCGCCACCCGCATGGACAAGTTCACCCGCACCATGCTGGAGAAGACCGGCCTGATCGGCATGGTCGGCAAGGCCGAGCGGGGCGACACCGCCATCGAGGCGATCCGCGACAACAAGGCGGTCTATCTGATGGCCGTGGGCGGCGCCGCCTACCTGGTGTCCAAGGCGATCCGTAAATCCCGCGTGGCCGCCTTCGAGGACCTGGGCATGGAAGCCATCTATGAGTTCGAGGTGGAGGACATGCCGGTGACCGTGGCGGTGGATTCCACCGGCGAATCGGTGCACAAGACCGGCCCGGTGATCTGGAAAAAGAAAATCGCCGAATCCGCCTGACCCCGCCTTCCCGCGCCGCCGACCAGGCGGGCGGGGAACCAAACCCGCTGCGTGTGTTCCTAGAGCAGCGGGGATCACCGGACCCGCCGCCCGGGTCAGGGTCCGGTGTCATCGTTTTCGCTTTCCGTCGTCAAGTGGCTGTTCATGAAACGACGCTCGCCGTTTTGGCTTTTGCTTTTGGGTGTGGGAAGTCTGGCCTTGTCCGGGTGCGCTTCCCTGATGGACTCCGGTGCCTCGCTGCTGGGCCGTGAACCGGTGCCGGCCACGGTGGCCGGCCTGCCGCTCAGCGACCTGGCCACGCTGGGCATCGACGCCGGCGCCTGCGCGGAACTGGCGGAGGCCCGGCGGCAGGACCGGCGGGTGAGTGGCCGGTGGCTGCGCGAGGAGGCGCTGCCGGCCTGCACCCGCCGTATCGGGCAGGCCCGCGAGGCGCGCCGTTACGACCAGGAACTGGACCGGCTGGTGGAACAGGCCTGGCAGGCCCAGCAGGCCGCCGAGCGTGAGCGGGCCCGGCAACGGGCCGAGCGGCAGCGGGTGCGCGAGGCCATGGAGGCGGCCCGCCGCGACGCCGAGGAGCGCCAGGAGGCCAACCGCAAGGAAGACAACCGGTCGCGGTTGCGCGAGCGGCTCGCCGACGCCCACATCCTCACCATCCTCGAGAACGTGCCCGACCAGCCGCTGGCATTTTCCCTGGGCCAGCCTTCCGAGCGCACCCTGAAGAATTTCCTCGCCTGCCTGGAGGTGGGTTACCCCAATCAGGGCTATCAGGTGGATCGCAAGGGCGACGATCTGACGGTGACCGCCCTGCAGGCGGACATGCTGCGCGGCGACGTGGACATCCGCGCCCATTTCGTCAATGTCTGGGACACCTGGATGCTGGAATCCCTGCGCGTGGCGGAGATGACCGCCGACACGCCCCGGGACCGTTTCATGCTGGCGCAGAACCTGATGGCCGGGCCCTGCTACGGCATCGATGAACTGCTCTGGCGTGGCGTCGACGACGGGGACAATCGCGGCTGAAGCGCGGCGGCGATCCGCGTCACCCGTTCAGGAAGTCCCCGACCACCCGATAGCTCTCGGCGCAGGCCTCCGGCACCAGATCCTCCAGATTCAGCCAGGCATGGATCATGTCCGGGAACGGTTGATGCCGGGCCGGTACCCCGGCGGCGCGCAGCCGTTCCACGTAGGCCACGCCCTCGTCGCGCAGCGGACAGAAGCCGGCGGTGAGCACCAGGGTCGCCGGCAGCCGCTCGCTGATCGGCATATGCAGCGGCGAGGCGTCCCGGCGCCGTATCGGGTCCGGCGCGGCGCCGTCCTGGAAGTAATGATCGAAGTACCAGTGGATACGCGGGGTTTCCAGCAGATAGCCGCGCCCGTTTTCGGCCACCGAAGGGTGATCCAGGGTGTAATCCAGACTGGGATAGATCAGCGCCTGTTTGTGGATGCGCAGCTCCGGGTCGTCCTGGGCCAGGGCGCTGACGGTGGCCGCCAGGGCGCCGCCGCCGGAGTCGCCCACCAGATTCAGGGTCCGCGTGACCCGGCGCTCCTGTCGGGCCAGCACCGGCCACAGATGGCGGGCCACCGCCAGCGCATCCTCCAGGCCCAGCGGATAGGGGCACTCCGGCGCCAGCCGGTATTCCACCGACACCACCAAATGGCCACTGGCCGTCGCCAGCCGCCGGGCGATGGGGTCGTAAACGCTGACGCCGCCGGCCATATGGCCGCCGCCGTGCAGAAACAGAGTCACCGGCTTTTCCCGCTCCGGCGCTGGATCGTAGAGCCGCACCGGCACCGGGTAGGCGCCGGTGGCGATCATCACGTCCCGTACCCAGGGCAGATCCGGGCCCCGCGCCACCAGGGTGGCGGTCATCGAGGCCATGCTTTCGCGCACCGTCACCGGCGTGGCTTCCACGCCTCGGGCGGCCTGATCGGCCAGCAGCCGGTTGAGCCGTTCCAGCCAGTCGGCCAGGGCCGGGTGCGGCTGCCCGGCTTTCAGGGCGCCGGGGGGCGTCAGCATTGAAACAGCACCAGGGCCTCGCCGTCGCACAGCAGACGGCCGTCCTCGCCCAGACAGCGGGTTTCCAGATTCACCAGGGCCTTGTCCCGGCGCAGACGGGTCACCGCCACCCGGGCGGTGAGTGCTTCGCCGGGGCGGCCGTGGTCGTGGAAGCGCATGCTCTGCTTCAGATAGTTGGTGCCGTGGCCGGGCAGTTCCTCGCCCAGCAGGTAGGAGAACAGGGCGGCGATCAGCGGCTCCGGCACGGTCTCCCAGTCGCCGTCGAACTCCGCCAGCCGGCACCATTCGGCGATGTCGTCGTCGCTGTAACGGCGGCTTACCTCGGCGTGGTCGCCGATCTCCAGTGTGTTGAAGCGGGGCAGTGTCATGGGCGGGCCTCCTGGTTCGCGTCCCGGTTCAGCTTGAGCCGGCAACGGCCCTCCAGGCACACCTGGCGGGATTCGTTTTCCACCCGGGTGATCAGTTCCAGCCGGTCGTCCGCCGGCGGCGCCACGATGTCCAGGTGCACGGTGAGCGGTTCGCCGGCGAACGCCGGGTTCGGGAACATCAGGTCCTGGCTTTCCAGCTCGGCGCCCGGGTAGCTGTGCGCGATCAGGCCGCGCACCGCGGTGAACAGCAGCATGCCGTGGGACACGGTGGCGCCGAAGCGGGTGCCGGCGGCGTAGTCCGGGTCCACGTGAATCGGATTGTGGTCGCCGCTGAGCGCGGCGAAGCGGTCGAAGTGCCGCTGTTCCAGCACCTGCTCGTATTCGGTACCGCCGATTTCCTGCTCGTAATCGTCGTCGTCGAACCCTTCGTCGTCGTATCCGTCGTTATCGCGCATCACGCAACTCCTGTTTGGTGACTTTGCCCAGGGCATTGCGGGGCAGGGCGTCCACCCGCTGGAATACCTTGGGGACTTTATAGCCCGCCAGCCGCTCGCGGCAAAAGGCGCGCAGGGTGTCCTCGCCGGGGTCCTCGGCGCCGTCGCGCAGCCCATAGCAGGCCTTGCCCACCTCGCCCCATTTTTCATCCGGCATGCCGATCACCGCCACCTCGGCCAGGGCCGGGTGCTGTTCGAGCACCTTTTCCACCTCGGCGGGATAGACGTTTTCGCCACCGGAAATGTACATGTCCTTCCAGCGGTCGACGATGTAGTAGCAGCCGTCCTGATCGCAACGGGCCACGTCGCCGCTGTGCAGCCAGCCGTCGGCGCGGATCGCCTCGGCGGTGGCGTCCGGGCGGTTCCAGTAGCCGGGGGTGATATTGGGCCCGCGAATCAGCAGTTCGCCGGCCTCGCCCTCGGGCACGTCCTGGCCATCGCGGTCGACGATGCGCACCTCGGTGAGCAGTTGCGGGCGGCCCACGGAGCCGATCTTGTCGATCACCAACTCTTCATCCAGCAGAAACACGGTGGGCCCGGTTTCGGTCATGCCCATGCCGGTGCGCACGCGAATGCCCTGGTCCACGTAGCGCTGCGCCACCGGCAGCGACAGCGGCGCGCCACCGCAGCCCCAGGAACGCACGCCCTTGAGGCGCTCGCCGCTGAAGTCCGGGTGCTCCAGCAGGGCCTGGTAGACCGCCGGCACGCCGAAGAAAATGGTCGCCTGGTTTTCCAGAACCCGCAGAGCCTGGTCCGGATCGAAGGCGCGCGCCACCAGCACGCAGCCGCCGGCCAGGAACACCGCCGAGGAGTACAGGTTGATGCCGGCGGTATGGAACAGGGGCAGCACGTTGAGCAGCACGTCGCGACCGGTGAGGTCCACCGCCAGGCCGATGTTCAGATAGTTGGCCATCATCATGCGGAAAGTCTGGATCACGCCCTTGGGCCGGCCGGTGGTGCCCGAGGTGTAGAGCAGGTACCAGGGCGTATCCGGGTCCTTGTCCGGGTGGGCGCCGAGGTCCGGTTGCACCGCCGCCAGATCCCGATGGTAGTCGCGCTGGCCGTCGGCGGCGCCGTCCAGGGCCACCAGGGTCAGAGCCGGGTGCTGGTCCGCCAGGGTGGCGGCGGCCTCGGCGAACTCGCCGCCGAAGATCAGCGCGCCGGGCGCGCAGTCCTCCACCAGCACGGTCAGCTCGGGCACCGCCAGCCGCCAGTTCAGCGGCACCAGGATCAGGCCGGCCTTGGCGCAGCCGAACAGCATGGCGAAAAACTCCGCGCGGCTGTGGCCCAGAAAAGCGAGCCGGTCGCCGTCCTTCAGGCCCCATTGTTCGCGGGCGGCGGCGGCCAGCCGCGCGGCCCGTTCGTTGAAGCGCGCATAATCGTAGCGTTCGCCGCTTTGCAGATCTTCCAGCGCCGGGCGGTCCGGCGTTACCCGCGCCCGGTGGGCAAGCAGGTCGAACATCTCCATTTTTTTCTCCCGCGCGTTAATCGTTGATTTCCGACCAGCCGAACCGGGTGATGCGGTTGCTGATCAAGGAGAACACATAGACGTCACCGCCGCCCACGGCCACCTGCTCGGTGTCGAACAGACCGCCGGGGCGGGTGCCCAGATCACGGTCCAGCCAGTGGCCCTGGTAGGCCGGGCTGATCACGCCGGCGCCGTCGGGGCTGTAGTCGTCCGGGTTGGCCCAGGCCCGCGCCACCATGTTGAAGCCGTCGGCCACCACCAGGGCGTCCTGGGCGGCGTCGTAGGCGAGACCGGCGGGCAGGAACAGGCGCTGCGGGTCCAGGTCGTCCGGGTGGTCGTAGGTGCCGCCGCCCAGGCCGACCTGGCCGATCAGGGCGCCGTTGGCCGGATTCAGCGCCTGGATGCGCTGGTTGCGGCGGTCGGTGACATAGACCCGGTCGTCCAGGGCCAGCACGCTGCCGATCTGGTCGAAGGTGCCCGGCGTGCCCTGTTCGAAGAAGTCCGGGCCCAGGCTCCAGTTCCCGCCCAGGTCGTTGCCCTTGCTGGTGTCCACGCCGCCGGCGTACCAGTTCCCGTCCAGGGTGCCGCTGCCGCTGTCGTAATCGAAGCGCCACACGTAGTTGTCGAAGCTGGTGATGTAGACCGCGTGCTCGTCGCCGCCCTGGGTGACGTTCACCGATACCGGGTAGTTGGTGTTGCTGGTGGACAGACCGATTTCCGGCACCGGCAGGCCGCCGGTGCGGTAGCTCAGGTTGAACAGCTCTTCCAGGTTGCCGTTGGCGTCGTAGATGCGCAGGCTGGCGTCGCCGGTGTAGGGCCAGGGCAGGGTGGCGTCGGCGCCCACCAGCACCGCCACGCCTTCGCCGATGTTGCTGTCGGTGAAGGTGGCGATGCCGGTGACGCCGTAGCTGATGTTGGTGCCCGGGAAGCGGCCCTGATAGTTGCCGCTGCTGTCGTACATGTTGATGCGGGTGTTGGGCGTGTCGCTCACCAGCAGGCGGTTCTTGCTGCCCAGCCAGGCCATGCCGCTGGCGGAGTGCAGCTGGCCGGCCAGGGTGCGCGGGTGGCCCCAGAACTCATTGTTGGACACGGTGCCGACGCCGGCGGATACGGAGCAGCGCAGCAGGGTGGTGCCGCTGGAGTTGGTCCAGCATTTCTTGATGCGGTTGTTGCCGGAGTCGCTGACCAGATGCACCCGGGCGTTGCTGTAGTAGTAGCCCCAGGAGTAGATGTTTTCCCGGTAGAAACTGCCGTCGGCGCGGATCACCGGCACCAGATCGTTGGGCAGTTGGAAGGCTTCGTCCTCGGTGCCGGCGCTGGTGGGCGCGCGCATTTCCACTTGATGGATGCCGAGGCGGCCATAAATCCAGGCGGCGGAGGCGTCGCTGCTTTTGCTGGCGCGGTAGCGCACCGGGTTGGCGTCGCTGGTGCTGGCCAGGTTGCTGAAGCGCAGGATGCGGCCGCTGTAGGTGTCGGCCACGTAGAGGTTGCCGTCCAGGTCGGTGCGTAGCCCACGCGGGCGCTTCAGGTGGTCGGCGCTGCCGCCGTCGCGGAAGCGGCCGATCATGTCGTCCAGGGTGAGTTGGCCGGTGGCGGTGTCGACGCGGAAAATCTTGATGCGGTTGTTGCCGTTATCGGCCACGTACAGATAGGTGGCGCCGTTGTCCGGCGAGGTGTAGTAGGTCATCCCCTGGGGAATGCGAAAGCCGCCGCGCTTGGCCGGGTCGCCGGCGTAGTCGTCGTAGTAGGTGGAGTCGGTGCCGTAGTCCTTGTCCACGCCACGGATGCGCGGGCCGGCGCCCACGTAGCGGCCGCTGCCGTCCTGGTGGCCCAGGGTCTGGATCAGGGAGACCTGGTAGCCGTTGTCCGGGTCGATGCTGAACGCCTTGACCCGATGGTTGAATTCATCGGACACATAGATAAAGCCCTGCGGCGTGATGGTCATGTTGCGCGGCAGGTACAGGTCCTCGCCGCCGCCGTGGCCGGGCTGGCCGATGGACGTGACGTATTCGAAACCGCCGGCGCTGCCGGTCACGGTGCGGAAAAAATGGATTTGCTGGCGGCCCACGTCGTTGACATAGAGCCCGGCCAGGCGGTCGTCGTCCGCTTCGCTTTTCGACAGGAAGGCGATGCCCAGGGGCGCGCGAATCTCCGGCACCGCGGTGGCCGGGCTGTCGGCGGCCAGGGTGGTGTCGGCGTCGTCCAGGCGGCCCACCAGGGCACCGTTCAGATTCAGCACCTTGATTTCATGGTTGCCCATGTCCGCCACATAGACGCGGGCGCCGCTGGCGCCGCCGCTCAGGGAGTCGCGGTCATAGGTGACGGTGGTGGGGGTGTTGAACTGGTAGCGCTGCTGCACCGGCTCGCCGCTGAGTTCCGCGGAGCGGTCCTCGTCGGCGAAGGTGTCGAACGCGCCCGCGGCGAGGGGCAGCGTAGTGAAGGGCAGGGCGCCGAGTAACAGCGCGCCGGCCAGGGCTTTTGTTTTCATGATGCTCTCCCGTTGTGATTGTTGTTTTGCTTGCCGGTCGCCGGCGACCGCCCCAAACGGCGGCCGGCGGCCGGGTTGTTCCGAGAAAATCGTTATTTTTTCAGAAAGGCGGCCATGCCCCGGTCCGCCTCGTCGCTCTCGATCTGCTCCAGAAAATGCCGGTATTCGGCCTCCAGGCCGGCGGCCACGGTGGCCCGGTCCGGGCGGGTCAGGGCCAGAGTGCGGCGCACGCTGTGAGGTTTGGCGTCGCGGATGTTTTCCGCCACCGCCCGGGCCGTGGCGCCGGTGTCCTCGGCGCGGTATTGCACCAGCCCCAGCCGGTGCGCCTCGTCGGCGTCCAGGCGGCGGTTGGTGAGCTGGATGTCCAGCGCCCGGGCCCGGCCAATGCGCTCCGGCATCAGCGCGGTCCAGCCGCCGTCCGGACTGAAGCCCACCACCGTGTACCAGGGCGCGAAGCTGGCCCGGTCGCCGGCCACGGCGATGTCGCAGGCCAGCACCAGGCCCAGGGATCCTCCGGTGACCAGGCCGTGCACCGCGACCACCGTGGGCACCGGCAGATCGAGCAGATCCAGCACCGTGGCATTGAGGGCGCCGACCACGTTTTCCGCGTAGGCGCGGCGCTGGTCGCGGGGCGTGTCGTGGAAGCCGGCCACGTCGCCGCCGCTGGAAAAGGAACGGCCTTCGGCGTCCAGAATCAGCACCGCCGCGTCGCTGTCGCGGACCCGCGCCAGCTGGGCGCGGATCGCGTCCAGCAGCTCCGGCACCAGGGCGTTGTGGCGTTGCGGCCGGTTCAGGGTGAGCCGCGCGATGCGCTCCTCGATGTGCAGGGTGGCGGCGCTCATGGGTTCTTCTCCGGGCCTTCCAGGGTCAGGCCATTGCGGAACAGGTCGGAGATGGTGGCGACGATCTCGTCGAACGACACATCCCGATCCCACAGGGCATAGCGCAGACCGAGAAAGTTGGACATGCCCATCAATGCCCACACCCGCACCTCGTTATTGCCGGCGCGGATTTCGCCTTTGCGGGTGGCGTCGGCCAGCATGCGCAGATAGCCGCGCCCGAAGGCTTCGTAGTATTCCCGGTAGATCGACTCGTCCACGAACTGGGCCTCCTGCAGCACCCGGTACAGGGAGGGGTGCTCGAACAGATACTGCAGGAAGGCGCGCAGCCCTTTTTCCTCCGCCTGCAGCCGGTCGCCGGCATCGACGATCTCGGCGGCCAGATGGGCGCGCACCTGATGCCCCATGTCGCGCACCAGCTCGCGGAGAATTTCTTCCTTGCCGGCGAAGTAGGTGTAGAAGGTGCCCTGGGCGACGCCGGCGGCGCGGGTGATGTCGCTGATGCCGGCGCGGTGGTAGCCGAGGGTGCCGAAAGTGTCCTCCGCGGCCTTCAGAATGCGCGCCCGGGTACGGGCGCCGCGGGCGGTCTTGGGCGCGCCGGGGCCGGGCTGGGCGGCGTCGCCGGCCGGAGCCGGCGTGGCGGTTTTGAGTGAGGCGGTACGGGTCATGGGGGCCGTCTTTTGTTCTTTGAAAGTTGAATCGGTATTCAACTAAATTAGGTTTGGCCGTCCACTCTGTCAACTATGAAGACCTTGTCGGGGCCCCGGGAGGGGGCTCCGAGAAACGCCGAAAAACCCGATTATTACGGTTTTTAAAGGGGTTTCAGGCGGTTCCGGCCCGGTACTTTCGAAATATTCCACGATTGTGGAATTTTTTCCGCCAACCTCTTGCGGAAAGGTGAATCAGTTGTCATATTGTTGGCGCACGCTTTCCAAGAACAGCACAACAACAACTCGCGGCCACTGGCCGGAACAAGAACAGCAAGAATCGAGAACAAGGAGAAATCCTATGAAGCGTCTGATTACCGCCACGGCCTTCACGCTCACCGCCCTGGCCGCCGCGCCCGTGGCGCAGGCCGCCGACTCCATCCGCATCGCCCATGTCACCGGCTTCACCGGTCCGCTGTCCGCCTACGCGGAGCAGCTCAGCGTGGGGATGGAAATGGGCTTCGAGTACGCCACCGACGGCAGCATGGAGATCGAAGGCCGCAAGATCGAAATCATCGACAAGGACACTCAGCTGGACCCGGCCCGGGCCCGTTCCCTGGTGGAGGAAGCCTACGCCGAGGACGACGCCCAGATCGTGGTGGGCCCGGTCTCTTCCGGCGTGGCCCTGGCCACCCTGCCGATCGCCGAGCAGTACGAGCGCATCATCATGCCCGAGGGCGTGGCCGACGCCATCACCGGCGCCGACTGGAACCGCTATGTGTTCCGGGTTGGCCGCAACTCCTCCCAGGACGCGGTTTCCAACGCGGTCGCCCTGGGTGAGCCGGGCGTCTGCGTGGCCACCATCGCCCAGGACTACGCCTTCGGTCGCGACGGCGTGGCCGCCTACAAGGAAGCGATGGAAGGCCAGGGCGGTAACGTGGTGCACGAGGAATACCTGCCCACCGACGCCACCGACTTCACCGCCGCCGCCCAGCGCCTGTTCAACGCGCTCAAGGACCGGGACGGTTGCGAGCAGGGCAAATACATCTTCGCCATCTGGGCCGGCAGCGCCAACCCGCTGAGCCGCATCCAGGATCTGCAGCCGGAGCGCTTCGGCATCAAGCTGGCCACCGGCGGCAACATCCTGCCGGCCCTGGTGAGCTACTCCGAGTTTCCGGGTATGGAAGGCGCCGGCTTCTACTACTTCGAGTCGCCCAAGAACGAGATCAACGACTGGTTCGTGAAGGAGCACTTCAAGCGCTTCGACGCGGCCCCGGACTTCTTCACCGCCCAGGGCTTCTCCCAGGCCATGGCGATCACCGCGGCGATCCGCAAGAGCAAGGGTTCCACCGACACCGAGGACCTGATCAAGGCGTTCGAGGGTCTGGTGTTCGAGACCCCGAAAGGCAAGATGATCCTCCGCGACGAGGACCACCAGGCGCTGCAGGAGATGTACCACTTCCGCATCAAGGCCGAGGAGCGTGACGATTGGTTCGCCAACCGCACCGTCACCGCCGGCGTGCCGGAGCTGGTGCGCACCATCGCCATCGATCAGATGAACATTCCGATCCGGAATAAGTAACGGCAGTTGAAAGTTAAAAGTTAAAAGGAAAACAGGCGCGGGCACGGCCCATCGACCGGTAGGCCCGGCCCGCGCTTTCAACTTTTAACTTGCAACTTTCAACTCGTGACTCTCGCAACTCGTGCCCCCCTTATTCCGATAACACAAAGGGACCTTCCATGGCCTCCTTGCAACCCGAAACCGTCTCCCGTCCGGTGCTGGAAACCCGCGGCCTGACCATCAACTTCGGCGGTCACGTGGCGGTCAATCAGGTGTCCTGCGCGTTTCACGCCGGCACTCTGACCTCCATCGTCGGGCCCAACGGCGCCGGCAAGACCACCTGGTTCAATCTGATTTCCGGGCAGTTGCCCGCGTCCGCCGGCAGCGTGCGGCTGTTCGACGAGGACATCACCAAGCTGGGCGCCGCCGCCCGCGCCGACAAGGGCCTGGGCCGCGCTTTCCAGCTTACCAATCTGTTCCCCAATCTGACCGCCCTGGAGAACGTGCGCCTGGCGGTGGCGTCGCGTCATCGCATCGGCCACGTGTTCTGGCAGATGGCCAGCCGCCGCCGCGACCTCACCGACCGCGCCGCCGCCTATCTGGAGCAGGTCAACCTGGGCCGTCGCGCCGACGATCTGGTGGCCAATCTGCCCCACGGCGACCAGCGCAAACTGGAAGTGGCGCTGATGCTGGCGCTGGAGCCGGAGGTGTTCATGTTCGACGAACCCACCGCCGGCATGAGCGTGGACGAAGTGCCGGTGATCCTGGATCTGATCGCCGACATCAAGAACAAGCAGAACAAGGTGATTCTGCTGGTGGAGCACAAGATGGACGTGGTGCGCTCGCTGTCCGACCGCATCGTGGTGCTGCACAACGGCGAACTGGTGGCCGACGGCGAGCCCGCCGAGGTGATCGCCTCGCCCATCGTCCAGGAAGCCTACCTGGGCGCCACCGCCGACGACCCCGCCGAGGAAGCCTGATATGAGCGATCCGATTCTTTCTCTCACCGGCGTGCGCGCGGACATCGACCAATACCACATTCTGCACGGCGTGGACCTGCGCGTGCCGAAGGGCGAGCTGACCGTGCTGCTGGGCCGCAACGGCGCCGGCAAGAGCACCACGCTGCGTACCATCATGGGTCTGACCACGGTGACCGGTGGCCAGGTGCGTTTCCGTGGCGAGGACATCACCGGCCAGCCAACGCCGCGCATCGCCCGCCAGGGCATCGCCTTCGTGCCCGAGAACATGGGCATCTTCAGCCTGCTGACGGTGCGCGAAAACATGGTGCTGGCGGCGGTCAGCGGGCCCATGGACGAACAGCGGCTGACCTGGATTTTCGAGCTGTTCCCGCCGCTGAAAAAATTCTGGAACCGCCCGGCGGGCAATCTTTCCGGCGGGCAGAAGCAAATGCTGGCCATCGCCCGGGCGGTGATCGAGCCCCGCGAGCTGCTGCTGGTGGACGAGCCCACCAAAGGGCTGGCGCCGGCCATCATCAACGACCTGGCGGGCGCCTTCGAGCAGCTCAAGGAACAGCAGGTCAGCATTCTTCTGGTGGAACAGAACTTCAACTTTTCCCGCCGTCTGGGCCAGTCCGTGGCGGTGATGAACGACGGCGGCGTGGTGTACGCCGGCCAGATGGCCGAGCTGGCCGACAACGAGGATCTGCAACACGAGTTGCTGGGTCTCGGTCTGGGCGCGCATCAGTAAGCGCGATCAACGAATAAGGAGAACACAGTCATGTCGGCGCACGACGAAATTCTCGAACCGCGGCCCGAGGGCGTTCTCGGCCGGTTCCGCGCGTTCCGCGAGAACCGTCCGCACCTGTTTCTGCTGGTGCTGATGATGCTGGTGGCGTTTTTCATGATGGACCCGCGCACCTGGGTGGTGCTGACCATCAGCGGCCTGGCCATGGGCGCCATGGTGTTTCTGATGGCCTCGGGCATGACCCTGACCTTCGGCCTGATGAACGTGCTCAACCTGGCCCACGGCGCCTTTATTTCCCTGGGCGCCTTCGCCGGCGCCACGGTGCTGGTGCACTGGCTCGACGCCAGCGCCGGCCAGTCGTCGCTGCTCGCCAATCTGGCGGCCGTGGTGCCGGCGCTGGGCTTCGCCCTGGCGGTGGCCGGGCTGGTCGGGCTGCTGTTCGAGCGGCTGGTGATCAAGCCGGTGTACGGCGATCACCTCAAGCAGATTCTGGTTACCGTGGGCGGCTCCATCATTCTGATGGAACTGATCCATGTGATCTGGGGACCCAACGAGATTCCGGTGCCGCGCCCGGACGCGCTCACCGGCGCCTTTCTGGTGCCGGAGTCGTGGCCGGTGATCGGCGGCGTGGCGCTGGAGAAATACCGGCTGATCGCGGTGATTCTGGGGCTGGCGGTGTACGGCATGATGACCTGGGTGATCGAACACACCCGCACCGGCATTCTGATCCGCGCCGGGGTGGAGGACCAGGAAATGGTGGAGGTGCACGGCTACCGCATCCGTCTGCTGTTTTTGGGCGTGTTCGTGGCCGGCTCGGCGCTGGCCGGGCTGGGCGGCGCCATGTGGGCCATGTACCGGGAGATCATCACCGCGCACATGGGCGACGAGCTGATGATCTCGGTGATCGTGGTGATCATTCTCGGCGGGCTGGGTTCCATCAAGGGCTGCTTCTACGGCGCCGTGCTGGTGGGCCTGATCAATCTCTATGTGGGCTACCTGGAACCGCGTCTGGCGGCGGTGGCCACCGTGGGTCTGATGGTGGGCGTGCTGATGTGGCGCCCCCAGGGCCTGATTCCGGTCATCAAGGTTTAAGGGGCGCCCGGCTATGATGCAACGACTGCTTTCCGGCGATTACCCGCGCAGCCGCGCGCTCACCGCGCTGCTGCTGATCATCGGCGTGAGCCTGGCGCTGGGACCGTTCCTGTTCCCGGGCGTGCGCGCTTTCTCCATGCTCGGCATGATCTGCGTATTCATTATCGTGGTGGCGTCCTACGATCTGATGCTGGGCTACACCCACATCGTGTCGTTCGCGCACACCATGTTCTTCGGCATCGGCGCCTATGGGGTGGCGATGGCCACCGACGCCTTCGGCAGTGGCTACGGCGCGCTGCTGATCGGCATTGGCGGCGCCTTGCTGCTCTCGGTGTTGCTGTCGCTGCTGCTGGGGCTGCTGTCGCTGCGGGTCAAGGCGATTTTCTTCGCCCTGGTGACCCTGGCGGTGGCGTTCGCCTTTCTCAGCCTGGTGACCCAGCTGTACAACCTGACCGGCGGCGAGGACGGCCTGGCCATGCGCGTGCCCCGCGAATTGGGCCCGGCCTTCCGGCCGTTCGACGAGCCCTGGGTGGGCTTCGACCTGGTGGGCTTTTTCACCGGCCTGTTCAGCGACCCGGCCGGTGCGTTCCAGAATGCGCTGTTCGATGTGCGCGTCAGCGGCAAGCACCTGATGTACTACGTGGCCTTCGTCAGCGCGGTGCTGGTGTTCCTGTTCCTGCTGCGCATGGTCAACTCGCCGTTCGGTCGGGTGCTGCAGGCGATCCGCGAGAACGAGTTCCGCGCCCAGGCGTTGGGCTACCGCACCGTGTTCTACCGCACGGCGGTGGTGATCGTGTCAGCGCTGCTGGCGACCCTGGCCGGCGTGCTGTTCGCGCTGATCAACCGCTACGTGAACCCGGAGAACACCCTCAACTTCGAGCTGATGGTGTTCATCCTGCTGATGTGCGTGATCGGCGGCATGGGCACCCTGTACGGCGCCGTGGTCGGCACCGCCGTGTTCCTGCTGGCGCAGAACTATCTGCAGGACCTGCTCAAGCTGCTGGCCGGCGGCGCCGAACCGGGCAGCCTGCTGGAACATCTGGTGGGCCCGGACCGCTGGTTGCTGTGGTTCGGCCTGCTGTTCGTGCTCAGCGTGTATTTCTTCCCCACCGGCATCGTCGGCCAGTTGCGGCTGTGGGCGGCGCGCCGCCGCCAGCGCCGCGCCGCCCGCCGTCCGGTGGCGGACCAAGGAGAACAGCATCATGCGTCTTGAGGACCGTGTAGCGATCATTACCGGCGCCGGCCGTGGTATCGGCCGGGGAATCGCCGAACAGTACGCCCGGGAAGGGGCGCGGGTGGCGGTGGCGGATCTGGAAGCCGCCACCGCCGAGGACGCGGCGGCCGCGATTCGCGACGCCGGCGGCGAGGCCATCGCCGTGACCATGGACGTCACCGACGAGAACGCGGTGGACAGCGGCGTACAACGGGTGATCGACACCTGGGGCCGTCTCGACATCGCCATTGCCAACGCCGGGGTGCAGCACATTGAAGCCCTCGACAAGCTGTCCCTGGCCGACTGGCGCAAGGTCACCGCCGTGCATCTGGACGGCGCCTTCCTGCTGACGCGGGCGGCGCTGCGCCATATGTACCAAAGCGGTGGCGGCACCCTGCTGTACATGGGCTCGGTGCATTCCCTGGAGGCGTCGCCGTTGAAGTCGCCCTACGTGGCCGCCAAGCACGCCCTGCTGGGGCTGTGCCGCTCGGTGGCCAAGGAGGGCGCCGCCCACGGCGTGCGCAGCCACATCATCTGTCCGGGGTTCGTGCGTACCCCGCTGGTGGAGAAGCAGATTCCGGAGCAGGCCCGGGAGCTGGGCATTTCCGAGGACGAGGTGGTGCGTAACGTGATGCTCAAAAACACCGTGGACGGGGAGTTCACCACGGTGGAGGACATTGCCCGGCTGGCCACCGATCTGGCGGCGTTTCCGTCGGCGGCGCTCACCGGCCAGTCGTTCGTGGTCAGCCACGGCTGGCACATGGGGTAGGGCGGTCGGAAAAGGGTCCGGGGGCCGGTTCCGTCCCTGGAACCTGGAGATCGATCAGGCCTTCGGAGGGGTCGCAGAAAAGGAAAACCTGAAGGGGCCCGCCGGACCACTGAATGTACTGTACAAAAGGACAGTAGTCAACGAAGCGAGCGGATTTGGCAAGGAAAGACGGGAGAGCCGTGCGCGCCGGGGGAGACCCCGGCGCTTTTTTTGCGGCTGATCGCGGCGGGCGCCGCGAGGGTTATTCCTGCTCGGGCAGGGTGATGTTCAGTTCCAGGATCTCGCAGCCGGATTCCCGGTCCAGCTGGATGTTGACCGCGTCCTGGTCCACCGGCACGTACTTGCGCACCACCATCAGCAGTTCTTCCTGCAGCTGCGGCAGGTAGTCCGGGCCGCCCCGGGTGGAACGTTCCCGGGCGACGATGATCTGCAAGCGCTCCTTGGCCACCGAGGCCGACTTTTCCTTCTTGGGCAGCAGATAGCTGAAAATGCTCATCGTTACCCTCCGAACAGGCGGCCAAAGAGGCTTTTCTTGGTGGTGGTCAGGAACCGGTGCTCGCGCGCCTCGCCCAGGAAGCGGGCCACCGCGTCCTCATAGGCCTGGCCGGCATCGGAGTCCGCGTCCAGGATCACCGGGGTGCCGCCGTTGCTGGCGTTCAGCACCGCCTGGGACTCCGGAATCACGCCCAGCAGATCGATGGCGAGAATCTCCTTCACATCCTCCACGGACAGCATTTGCCCGGTTTCCACGCGCTGCGGGGAGTAGCGGGTCAGCAGCAGACGGGCGGGGATGTCGCCTTCGCCCTGTTCCGCCTTGCGCGTCTTGCTGGAAAGAATCCCCAGGATGCGGTCGGAATCGCGCACGCTGGACACTTCCGGGTTGGTCACCACCACCGCCTCGTCGGCGAAATAGGCGGCGGTGAGCGCGCCCTTCTCGATGCCCGCCGGGCTGTCGCAGATGATGTATTCCATGCCCATGTCCTTGAGGCCGTTGAGCACCTGCTCCACGCCTTCCAGGGTCAGGGCGTCCTTGTCGCGGGTCTGCGAAGCGGGAAGGATGTACAGGTCCTCCACGCGCTTGTCCTTGATCAGGCCCTGCTTGAGGTTGGCGTCGCCGCTGATCACATTGACCAGGTCGTACACCACGCGGCGTTCGCAGCCCATGATCAGGTCCAGGTTGCGCAGGCCCACGTCAAAATCGATCACCGTGGTTTTGTGGCCGCGCAGCGCCAGGCCGGTTGCCAGAGCCGCGCTGGTGGTGGTTTTGCCCACCCCCCCCTTGCCGGATGTTACGACCACGATTTTTGTCACGATCTCGTCTCCTTGAATGAGTGTTCGCGGGGCGGCGTTACTTGCCGCTCAGCTCGACGAAGCGCATGGCGTCGCCGTCCAGAGTAATTTGCACCGCCTTGCGGCGTTGATTATCGGGCAGATCCTCGGCCACCCGGTAGTGGCCGGCGATGGACACCAGTTCCGCGTCCAGGTCCTGACAGAAGATACGCGCCGAGGTGTCGCCGCGCACCCCGGCCAGGGCGCGCCCGCGCAGGGTGTTGTACACGTGGATATGGCCCTCGGCGAGCAATTCCGCGCCGGTGCTCACCGGCGCCAGCACGATCAGGTCGCCGCGGCTGTAGATCTGCTGCCCGGAGCGCACCGGCTGCTCCACCAGCAGGGTCTCGGCGGCCGCCGCCGGGGCCGCCTCGCTGGTCGCGGCCGGCTCCGCCCGGGCCACGTCGCGGCCGCCGGCCAGGCTGATGCTGCCCAGGCCGAGCATGGCGGCGGTGTCGGCGTCCAGATGGGCGTTGCGGGCCAGGGCCACCAGATTCACGCCCAGCCCGCGCAGGGTGTCCACGGCGGACAGCAGCTCGATCTGATTGACGTCCTCGGGGGCGGCCACGTCGATCACCACCGGCGCGTCGCGCAGCCACTGGGCCGCGTCCTCGAGCCGGCGGCCCACTTCGCGGTGCAGGGTATTGGGGTCCAGGTCCTTGAGGTGCAGGACCGTCATCATCAGCATGCGGCCCTTGAATTCGAGAACCGCTTTTTCTTCGGAAGCCACTGTCATTGGAGGGTGTCTTGTACCGAATGGGTGGACGCCGGCGCGAAGCGCGGCGGCCGGCGACGGAACGGGAGAAGCCTAGTCGAAAGCGCGATCCGGTGAAAGTCGCGTGACAGAAGCGCTTTGTTAAATTTGGCGGCAATGGGACCGGATGGGCAGAAAAGCGCCATGAATAAGAATAAAGGCGTAGGCGTTCGCCGCCGGCCGCCCATGAAAAAGGCCGCCCGAGGGCGGCCCGTTTCGTTTCTCCGTGAGCGCGGGACCGGTCAGACCGGCCGCGCGGTGTGCATCTGCACTTCCTTGAACTCCTTGTCGAAGGCGTCGGTGAGCAGACAGTCGTAGCGCATCTCGTCGTACTCCAGGATCGCCTCCACCTTGTCGGACGGAATGATGCCCTGGGCGGCGGCGTCCTCGACCTTGGCGCGCAGGGTGTCGCCGTTAAGCTGCCCCTTGATGTCCGCCTTGTAGAACGCCTCGAAATCCGCTTCCACTTCCAGCAACTTGTTGTAGGTGGTTTCCACCCGGCCGATGCTGTCGTTGGGGTCCTGGGAAATGTAGGCGTTGGCGGCCAGGGCGTCGCGCACGCTGGTGGGGCTCATGATCTGCTCGCCCAGGGTGCGGATCAGCACGTCGTCCGGCTTGTGCGCCAGGCACGGACGGCCCACCGGGAAGAACAGCCCTTTGAGCAGGCGTGCCACGCCGTAGTAGCCGAAGTTGCGGCAGAAATCCTCGATCGCGTCGTGGGCCTGGCTCAGGGAACGGCGCAGCGCATAGGTGGCGTGGGCGTCGTTGGCCTCGTCCCGGGGCAGGGTGGCGTGGTACTTGAGGATCGCGCAGCTGATCAGCAGATGGCTGTGCAGATCGCCGAGCCGCGCGGACACCATCTCGCGACGCTTGAGGTCGCCACCCAGCAGCGCGAAGGCCACGTCCGACAGGCTCGCCAGCACCGCGCTGTAGCGGGTGATCAGGCGGTACCAGGGGGCGCTGAAGCTGTCCGCGTTGGCCGGGATGTCGGCCAGCTTGGAGCCGGTCAGGCCGAGCACGATGCCGCGGCTGATGTTGCCCAGGGAGTGGCCGGCGTGCTTGAAGAACAGCCGTTCGAAGTTCTTGAAGCCGCGGTCCTGATCCTCGTCCTGGATCGCCTGCAGCTCATCGTACAGGTACGGATGGCAGCGCAGCGCGCCCTGGCCGAAGATCATCAGCGAGCGGGTCAGTATGTTGGCGCCTTCCACGGTGATCGCCACCGGGATCGACTGATAGGGCAGCGCCATGAAGTTGCGCGGGCCCATCTGCACGGCGCGGCCACTGGCGATGTCCATGCCGTTGTTGATCAGGATCCGCATCATTTCCGTGGAGTGGTACTTGGCCATCGCCGTGACCACCGAGATGGTGCCTTCTTCCAGGCCCCGGGTGACCAGGTGTCGGTAGGCTTCCAGGGTGTAGGCCAGGCCGGCCACCTGGGCGGAGGCTTCCTGCACGCCCTCGAAGTGGCCCACGGCCACGCCGAACTGGCGGCGGATGCGCGCGAAGGCGCCGGTCATGCGGTAGCCGATCTCGCCGCTGGCGGTGGACAGGGCGGGCAGCGACACGCCGCGGCCGGCGCCCAGGCACTCGATCAGCATGCGCCAGCCCTTGCCGGCCATTTCCGGGCCGCCGATGATGGCGTCCAGCGGCACGAACACGTCGGTGCCGTTGATCGGGCCGTTCATGAACGGCGAGCCGCCCGGGTTGTGGCGGCGGCCGATTTCCACGCCCTCGGTGTCGGCGGGCAGCAGCGCGCAGGTGATGCCGATGTCATCCTGGTCGCCGAGCAGGTGTTCCGGGTCATACAGCTTGAACGCCAGGCCCACCACGGTGGCCACCGGAGCCAGGGTGATCCAGCGTTTGGCGAAGCTCAGGCTGATGCCGACCACTTCCTCGCCGTCCACGGTGCGCTTGCAGACCACGCCCTTGTCGGGGATGGCGCCGGCGTCGGAGCCGGCTTCCGGGCCGGTCAGGCCGAAGCAGGGGATTTCCTCGCCGGAGGACAGGCCGGGCAGCCAGCGCTGTTTCTGTTCGTCGGTGCCGTACTTGGCCAGCAGTTCGCCCGGGCCCAGGGAGTTGGGCACCATGGCGGTCACCGCCGTGGTCAGCGAACGGGTGGCGATCTTGCTCATGGTGCGGCTTTGCGCGTAGGCGCTGAAGTCGCGGCCGCCGTATTCCTTGGGAATGATCAGGCTGAAGAAGCCCTTGGTCTTGAGGAATTCCCACACTTCCTCGGGCAGATCCTTGAGTTCGTGGTAGATCTTCCACTCATCGAGCATGTCGCAGAGCTGCTCCACCTCGTTGTCGATGAAGGACTGCTCCTCCTCGGTGAGCTGGGTGAAGTTGGTCTTGGAGAAATCGTCCCAGTCCGGCTTGCCGCCGAACAGTTCCGCCTCGAACCAGGTGGCGCCGGCCTCGATGGCCTCGCGCTCGGTGTCGCCGATGGGCGGCATCATCTTGCCGAGCATGTTGAACACCGGGCGGGCGATCAGCTTGCTGCGCAGGCCCGGGTGGTTGAGCACCAGCAGCACCGCGGCCAGCAGAATCAGCAGAATGGGATTGTACAACCAGGACGCCAGCAGGCCGCACAGCAGCCAGACGACGGCGAAGACCACGCTCCCGGTGGTCAACGTCAATTGCGCATAAAATATGGCCAGTAAGGTGCCGGCCAAAATTACCAGGGCCAAAAGGCTCAGCATGGTCATCTCCTTTGCCAGGATGCGTGCTCGAGAGTGGATACCCTAAAACGCCCACTACCTTACCGGCACGGTATGCAGAGGGCGTGAACGTCTGTACCAGTGTACCCCTCCGCCACCGCTTTGTTGGCGCTTTAACAGTATTTAATCTGTTTATGGCCCCTTGGAATTCCGTACAATTGCCGCCAATCAAGGAAACCTTGAAAACCTACCTTTCGGCACAGGAGTCCACGGTGCAGGACAACGCTTCGATCATCGATGTCACCGAACAGAACATTCAGCAGCTGCTGGAGGGCTCGCGGCAGATGCCGGTGCTGTTCGACTTCTGGGCGTCCTGGTGTCAGCCCTGCCAGCAAATGGCGCCGCTGCTGGAGAAGCTGGCCGGCGAATACCAGGGCAAGTTCGTGCTCGCCAAGGTCAACGCCGACGAGCAGCAGAACATCGCCGCCCAGTTCGGTGTGCGCAGTCTGCCGTCGCTGAAACTGGTCTATCAGGGCCAACTGGTCAGTGAACTGGACGGCGCCCAGACGGAGGGCGCCCTGCGCCGCTGGCTGGCGCCGGTGGTGGACCCGGACGCGGCCCAGGCGGAGCAGGAAGAGCAGTTTCTGGAGCAGGTGCGTCAGGCCATCGAGGCCGGCCACGGCGAACAGGCCGAGCAGGCCCTGCGGCAGACCCTGCAGGAGCAGCCGGACAAGCACGCGTTCCGCGCTCTGCTGGTGGAATACCTGCTCGGTGAGGGCCGCTCCGACGAGGCGCAATCGGTGCTTGCCGAAGTGATCGAGGACGTGGAAGAGCTGCGCCCGTTCCGTGCCCGCTTCGCGCTGCTGGACAAGCTGGACGGCGGTAATGAAAGCCTGCGCGATCTGGCCGCGCGCATCGAAAGCGATCCGGCGCCCGCCGATCTGCACGCCTACGGCCTGCGCGCCGCCGCCGCCGGCCAGTTCGAGGCCGGCCTGCAGACGCTGCTGACCCTGCTGCGGGACCATCCGGATTATCAGGACGGCGTGGCCCGGCAGGCCCTGCTGGAGGTGTTCGACTGCCTGCCCAAGGGTGACCCCATGGCCAGCCGCTACCGCCGCAAGATGTTCACCTACCTGCACTGACGGCGGTACCCGACGAGCCGCCCTGCCTCTTTGTGGCGCGCTTAAACCCCGCTTAAACGCACAAAAATGGTGCCTTTAAGCGGGGTTTTTGCGTTTTATTGGTGCGTATCTTCCCGTGTTCTCGCGGCTTCGCGAGCGAAAGTCGTGGTCCGACCCCGGTTCGGAGCCGTGTTTGGAGGAGGGTGGGAACTGGCCTGATTCTTGTATGCCCTTTCCCGGTGCAGAGCCGTCGGAGTGCTTCCTGGCGGTGCAATTCCGGCCGTTGTTCGGCCTCGAGGACCGGGAAACCAACATGAGAATAATTTATCGCGTGGCGGCGCTGGCCGCCCTGACGCCGTCGGCGGCCTTCGCCGACACCCTGGACAAGAGCGATACCGCCTGGATCATCGCCGCCACCGCCCTGGTGCTGTTCATGACCCTGCCGGGGCTGAGCCTGTTCTACGGCGGTCTGGTGCGCGCCAAGAACGTGCTGTCGGTGCTGATGCAGTGCTTCGCCATTGCCTGCGCGGTATCGCTGGTGTGGCTGATCGCCGGCTATTCCCTGGCGTTCGCCGATGGCGGCGCCGCCAACGCCTGGATCGGCGGGCTGCAGCATGCGTTCTTCGCCGGCATCGACCGCGACACCGTCTCCGGCACCCTGCCGCAGAGTTTGCACGGCCTGTTCCAGATGACCTTCGCCATCATTACCCCGGCGCTGATCGTGGGCGCCTTCGCCGAGCGCATGCGCTTCGGCGCCATGCTGGCGTTTTCGGTGCTCTGGGTGCTGGGCGTGTACGTGCCGGTGTGCCATTGGGTGTGGGGCGGCGGCTGGCTGGCGCAGCTGGGGCTGTACGATTTCGCCGGCGGCACCGTGGTGCACATCACCGCCGGTGTGGCGGCGCTGGTGGCGGCCATGGTGCTGGGCCGCCGCAAGGACTGGCCGGGCCAGGCCATGAAGCCGCACAACATGACCATGACGGTGATGGGCGCCGGCATGCTGTGGGTGGGCTGGTTCGGCTTCAACGGCGGCTCGGCGCTGGCCGCCGACGGCAATGCCGCCATGGCCATGCTGGTCACCCATATTTCCGCCGCCGCCGGCTCGCTGGTGTGGATCACCCTGGAGTACGTGAAGTTCGGCAAGCCGTCGGCCCTGGGCATCGCCACCGGCATGGTGGCCGGCCTGGGCACCATCACGCCGGCCTCCGGCTTCGTCGGGCCGGGCGGGGCGCTGATCATCGGTCTGGCCGCCGGCGTGGTGTGCTTCTATATGGTGCTGGTGGTCAAACAGAAGTGGCGCATCGACGATTCCCTGGACGTGTTTCCGGTGCACGGCATCGGCGGCATGCTGGGCACGGTGCTGGCCGGCGTGTTCGCCTCCACCGGCCTGGGTGTGTTCTCCGGTTACGGCTTCGCCAAGCCCGAATACGGCATGCTGGAGCAGGTCGGGGTGCAGGTGCTGGGCGTGGTGGTGACCATCGTCTACACCGCGGCGATCACCTGGCTGCTGCTTAAACTGGTGGGCCTGTTCACGCCGCTGCGGGTGAGTGCCGAGGAGGAAAGCCAGGGGCTGGACATCGCCCTGCACGAGGAGCGTGGCTACGACCTCTGAGCGCGGGGGCATTTTGCCCCTTCGCAACCCATTTGTCCCTTCTAAACCATTGTCAGCCCCGGGGCCTTTCGATAAGGTACGGAAAAGTTTCGAACGCTCGTTTGAATTGGCCCGGGCGTCGAAGCGGCATTCAACCAAGGAGACAACAATGAGCGTGGAATTTCTGTCCGACGAATGGTTCGCGAAGGTAAAGGAAATCCGTGAATCCGCCGGCGACGTGCAGGCCCCCGCGGCGCTCGCCGACCTGGTCATCAACATCAATGTGAAAACCGACGACGGCGAGAAGCACCTGGCCCTGGTCGGCGGCATGATCGAGGAAGGTCAGCACGACGACGCTTCCACCACCCTGACCCTGCCCGCTGACCTGGCCAAGCGCATCTTCATCGAAGGCGACCAGTCCGCCGGCATGCAGGGCTTCATGAGCGGCCAGATCAAGGTCGACGGCGACATGAGCAAGCTGATGTCCCTGCAGTCCGCGCAGCCCACCGACGATCAGAAGCAGCTGATGAAGCAGATCCAGGACGTGACCGCCTGATTCCGCTTTGCCTCGGTGATGGAACAACGCCCGCCTCGCGCGGGCGTTTTCTTTTCAGCGATCAGAGCCGGTTGCGGTTCTCAAGCCGCCCGTCGATGCGCACCACCTCATGGGGCACCCGCTCCAGCCAGCCGCGCACGCTGCGCCCGCCCTGGTCCAGATACTCGCTGATCGACGGCACCCAGCGCTTGCCGTGCAGCCCCAGGCACAGCGGCTGCGGGCCCCGGTCGTCCTCGAGCCGGCGCACCCGGGCCGGGTCCAGGCCGTCCAGCAACAGGCCGGGCAGGGCGGCGGGCGGTGCCAGCAGGTCGCAGGGCAGGCACAGCACCGGGCCGTCGCCGCAGGCCGCCAGGCCCGCCTCCAGCCCGGCCATGGGGCCGCAGTAGCCCTCGCGGCGGTCACCCACCACGGTGTCGGCGCGCCGCCGGTAGGCGTCGATATGGCGGTTGGCGCTGATCACCACCGGGCCCGGCGGCGCCACCGCCGCCAGCAGGTGGTCCACCAGCGGCCGGCCGTCCACCTCCACCAGGCCCTTGTCGCGGCCGCCCATGCGCCGGCCTTCGCCGCCGGCCAGAATCAGCAACGTATAGAAAAGATCCATGCCGTCTTCCTGTTGGGAAATCGTCCTGTTGGGCGTAAACCGGGTTATCCGCTATCCTCATATCCGCTATCCTCCGCGCCCAGGCATCGCCAAGCCCGCAGCCGCACGAGACCGCCAGTGAACAGCGCCCGCGACTATCTTAACGACATCGACCGTTTCGGTCGCTTGCTGCACGGCTACCGCCCGCGGGAGCCGCAGTTGCGCATGGCCGACGCGGTGGCCGAGGCCATCGACCAGCGCGGCACCCTGCTGGTGGAGGCGGAAACCGGTACCGGCAAGACCCTCGCCTACCTGCTGCCGGCGCTGCTGTCGGACGGCCCCACGCTGGTCTCCACCGGCACCAAGAGCCTGCAGGACCAGCTGTTCTTCAAGGACCTGCCGATGGTGCTCAAGGCGCTCGGTCTGCCGCGCAAGGCGGCGCTGCTCAAGGGCCGGGCCAACTATCTGTGCCCTTACCGGCTGGAGCTGCACCAGGAAGAAGCGCGTTTTCTGACCCGGGAGACCGCCGAGCAGCTGCAGGTGGTGGCGCACTGGGCCCCGCGCACCCGCACCGGCGACATCGCCGAGCTCAAACAGCTGCCGGAGGACGCGCCGGTGTGGCCCTGGGTCACCAGCACCGCCGACAACTGCCTGGGCACCGAATGCCCCAAGTACAGCGAATGCCCGTTGATGAACGCCCGCAAGGAGGCCCAGGAGGCGGACCTGGTGGTGGTCAACCATCATCTGTTCTTCGCCGACGCGGCGTTGCGCGGGGAGGGCGTATCGGAACTGCTGCCCAGCGCCAACACGGTGATCTTCGACGAGGCCCACCAGCTGCCGGAAGTGGCGGCCAATTTCTTCGGCGATTCGCTGAGCACCCGTCAGGTGCAGGAGCTGGGCCGCGATGCGCTCTCCGAGGCGGCGCACTCGGCGCTGGATCTGGCGGAACTGAACCAGCGCGTCTCCGCCCTGGACAAGGCCGGCCAGGATCTGCGCCTGAGCCTGGGCGAGCAGGAACGCCGCGCGCCCTGGTCCGAGGTGGCCGGGATCACGGCGGTGCAAGAGGCCGGCGAGGCGCTGCTGGACGCGCTGATCGACCTGAACGATTTTCTCGAGCCCCAGGCGCGCTCCAGCCGGGGCCTGGAGTCCTGTGCCCGGCGGGCCGCCGAGCATGTGCTGACGCTGAAATCGATCCTCGACGCCAACGGCCCCAACCGGGTGTACTGGTTCGAGACCTTCCGCCGCACCGTGGTGCTGCACAGCACGCCGCTGTCGGTGGCCGCCCAGCTGCGCGCCCAGCGCGAGAAGCATCCCTGTGCCTGGGTACTGACCTCCGCCACCTTGTCGGTGGCCGGCCGTTTCGAGCATTTGCAGAAGCGCCTGGGCCTGGACGAGGCGGATACCCTGCGGCTGGAAAGCCCCTTTGATTTCAAACGCCAGGCGGTGTTCTACGTGCCCGAGGGCCTGCCGGCGCCGTCCTCGCCGGATTACACCGCCAGCCTGACCCGGGCCATGATTCCGGTGATCCAGGCGGCCGAGGGCCGCACCTTCTTTCTGTTCACCAGCCACCGGGCGCTGCGCGAGGCGGCGGCGCTGCTGCGCGACGCCAAGCTGGATTACCCGCTGCTGGTGCAGGGTGAAGCGGGACGTCGGGAACTGCTGGACGACTTCCGGCGTCTGGGTAATGCGGTGCTGCTCGGCACCAGCAGTTTCTGGGAGGGCATCGACGTGCGCGGCGAGGCGCTCAGCTGCGTGATCATCGACAAGCTGCCGTTCGGCTCACCGGGGGACCCGGTGGCGGCGGCGCGCATCGAGCACATCAACCGCACCGGCGGCAACGCCTTCCGCGATTATCAGCTGCCCCAGGCGGTGCTGGCCCTGCGCCAGGGCGCCGGCCGGCTGATCCGCGACCCGGACGACACCGGCCTGCTGGTGGTGGGCGACCCGCGCCTGGTCACCAAGGGCTACGGCAAGCTGTTTCTCGACAGCCTGCCGGGCATGACCCGCACCCGCAAAGCGGAGGTGGTGCAGCGGTTTTTTCCGCACATCGCCAAACTGCAGGCGCAACGACTGCAACCATCGCAAACCGGCGAGGCGCCGCCCGCGCCCGCCCCGCAAGAGCAAACCGATGACGCACATACTGGCCATTGAGACCGCCACCGACGCCTGTTCCGTGGCGCTGTACCGCGACGGCGAGGTGCTGGAGCGTTTTGAACCCGGTGCCCGCCGCCAGACCGAGCGGGTGCTGCCGTTGGTGGACGACCTGCTGGCCGAGGCCGGCGTCGGTCTGGGCGCCCTGGATGCGCTGGCGTTCGGCCAGGGGCCGGGCGCCTTCACCGGCGTGCGGGTGGCCACCTCGGTGATCCAGGGCCTGGCCTTCGCCCGCGACCTGCCGGTGGCCGGGGTGTCGACCCTGGCCGCCTGCGCGCTGGCCGCCTTCGACGCCCACCCCGACCGGCCCCGGGTGCTGGCGGCCTTCGACGCGCGCATGGGCGAGCTCTATCTGGGCGCCTATCAGTGCAACGCCGACGGCGTGGAAACGTTGCTGGCGGACGGCCTGTTCGACCCGGACGACGTGCCGGCCCTGGACGGCGATGACTGGCTGCTGGCCGGCTCCGGTGCTCTTTACCAGGCGCGCATCGCCGCCCGCGTCACCCTGGCGGCGGTGGACGAGGCCGCCGCGCCGCGGGCCTCGGCGGTGGCGCGGCTGGCGGCGCCGTTGGTGCGGGCCGGATTGACGGTGCCGGCGGAACAGGCGCAGCCGGTGTATCTGCGTGATCGCGTGGTTTGATATCGGCGCTGATCGCGGCTGAAGCCGCGATCAAGCCATGCTTGAGGAGAGAGGGACGATGATCGAGTGGGACCTGCCCAACGTGCATGAACTGGAAGTGGTGGTGGCGCCGGAATCCATCGACGTGCTCGGCCATGTGAACAACACCGAGTACCTGCGCTACATGGAAAAAATCGCCTGGCAGCACACCCAGGTGCTGGGCCTGGGCTGGGACGAATACCAGCGCCTCAACCGCTGCATGGTGGCGCGCCACACCGAGGTGGATTACCTGGCGCCGGCCTATCAAGGCGAGAAGCTGCGCATCGGCACCTGGATCGTGGAAAACGACGAGCGCATCAGCATCACCCGCCGCTACCAGATCGTGCGCGACGCGGACGGCCTGACACTGCTGCGCGGGCGCACCAAGTGGGTGTGCGTGGCGCTGGACTCGGGCAAACCGCGACGCATGCCGCCGGAATTCCTGAGCGGCTATCAGGTCACCGCCCACGAATAAGGACCGCACCGAATGGACAACTTTCAGGCGCTGATGCTGGCGCTGATTCAGGGACTGACGGAATTTCTGCCGATCTCCAGCTCCGCCCATCTGATCCTGCCCTCCCAGGTGCTGGGCTGGCCGGACCAGGGGCTGGCCTTCGATGTGGCGGTGCATTTGGGCACGCTGCTGGCGGTGGTGGTCTATTACCGGCGGGATGTGTGGGCGATGACCCGGGGCGCCGGCCAGGGCCTGGTGGAGCGGCGCGTCAATGCGGACCTGCGGCTGGGTCTGCTGGTGGTGCTGGCGACGATACCGGCGGTGGCGGCGGGCTTTCTGCTCAAGGACCTGATCGAGAACGAACTGCGCTCGGCGGCGGTGATCGCCACCACCACGGTGGTGTTCGGCATCGCCCTGTGGCTGGCGGATATCTGGGGGGCGCGCCGGCGCGGCGTGGACCAGTTGGGCGTGGGCAGCGCGCTGCTGATCGGCGTGGCCCAGGCGGTGGCGCTGATCCCCGGCACCTCGCGCAGCGGCATCACCATTACCGCCGCCCTGGCCCTGGGCTTTCGCCGGGAAGACGCGGCGCGCTTCTCGTTTCTGCTGTCGATTCCGGTGATTCTCGGTGCCGGCCTGCTCAAGACCAAGGATCTGCTGGAAAGCCGGGTGCCGGTGGATTGGGCGCACATGGCGCTGGGCGTGGTGGTGAGTGCCGTCACCGCCTATCTGACCATTCTGTTCTTCCTGCGCCTGCTGGATCGCATCGGCATGCTGCCGTTCATGCTTTACCGGCTGCTGCTGGGCGCCGTGCTGTTCCTCTGGTTCGTATGAGCGGCGGGTTGGGCCGTCTGCCCGGCGCCCCCGCCGGGGTCGGCGGTGAGCCGGTGGCGAGCGCGCAGGCGGCGCGGGAGCGGGGCCTGGCGCTGGTGATCGGGCCCGCCGGCGAGGACGGCGCCCTGTCGCTGTGGGACCCGGCGGCCCGGGCTTCGCCGTTGAAGGTCGATTTTCTGGGAGGCCGCCAGGGCTACCGTCTGGCCGCCGAGCGGAGCCGGCACGAGCGCTTGATCAAGGCGCTGGGCCGGCCGGTGGACGGCGTGGACCGGGTGCTGGATCTGACCGCCGGCCTGGGCCGGGACGCCGCCCTGATGGCCGCCGCCGGTTTCGACGTGACCCTGGTGGAGCGTCAACCGGTATTGCACGGGCTGCTGGCGGACGGCCTGGCCCGGGCCGCCGGCACCGATCTGGCCAGCCGCCTGACCTTGCTGCCGGCGGGAGAGGCGGCGGCGATGGACCTGCCGGCCGGGCCCTGGCACGCGGTGTACCTGGATCCCATGTTTCCGGCGCGGGGCAAGAGCGCGGCGGTGAAGCAGGATCTGCAATGGTTGCAGCGGCTGTGCGCCTATCCGGACGCGACCGAGGAGGCGGCCCTGCTGGCCCGGGCGCGGGGGCTGGAGGCCCGCCGGGTGGTGGTGAAACGGCCGCGCAAGGCGCCGCCGCTGGCCGGCCTGGCACCGCACCACGGCCATGAGGGCAAGACCGTGCGCTTTGATATCTACATGCCGTTGCCGCCGGGCTGAGCCCGCCCGCGCTGGAAGGTTGCCGCTTACTTGCCGGCTTCGGTGCCCTTGGCCGGGTTGCCGTCCTTACGCTGCGCTTCCTGCTGTTCGCGCTCGGCGGTTTTCGCGAGGGCTTCTTCCAACTGCGGCACCCGGGTGACGCGCTGAATCGCCTGGCTGATGTCCGCGCTGAGAATGCGGCGGGCCTCGTCGTCCAGGGCGCGCAGATTGTCGCCGAAGTGCAGATGATCGGCGTCGTCCAGCCACACCAGCCCGGTGTCGAGCAGCTGACGGATAAAGTTGCGCAGCACCACCTTGTCGAAGAACTCCGGTGAATTGAACTCGTAGAGCAGCGACAGGCGCTGGGCGGTGTGGTGGGCCAGATCGCCAAGCTGGTCGGTGGTGAGCTTGCCGTCGCCGTATTGCACCAGCAGGCGGATGGTCAGGTAGAACCGCTCCAGGGACGGCATCACCGTCTGCCCCAGATGGGCCAGCATGTCCGAGGCGTGGGTGTGAATGGCGGCGCCGTGCAGGCAGTGGTCCTCGCGGGTCACCAGGCCATGGGCTTCCAGCACCGTGGCGATGCGTTCCACCGCCGCCGGCAGGTCCTCTTCCTCGCGCCAGTGCAGGAAGTATTCGTTGCGGAAGAACGGGTAGAGCAGGGTGATCATGCTCTGCAGGGTATCCAAGCCGATGCTGCGCGCGTTCAGGAACAGGGAACAGATCAGCCCCGGCAGGATGAACAGGTGCAGGCTGTTGTTGCGCACGTAGGCCATCTGCAGGGCGGTCTTGGGATCGGTGGTGACCACGTCGCCCAGCGGGTGGGGCACGCGGATCAGGAATTCGTGCTCCAGACCGTATTCGATGATGGTGTCCGGGTCGGTCTCCGCCAGCCGCGCCTGATCGCTGTAGGGGGCTTCGTCGAGCAGGTTGATGTAGAGCTGCAACTGCTGGCGCAGCTGCTGCAGGTCCATGGTGTGCTTGGGGGTGGCCAGCAGCGCCAGGCTGATCAGGTTCACCGGGTTGGCCACGGCGGCGGCGTTGATGCCGGTGACCACGTCGCGGCCCAGATCGTCCACGGTGCGCTTGAACCAGTCCGGCGTTTCGTGCACGCCCAGTTCTTCGTTGCGCCAGCCTTCCCGGTGGTCGTCCAGGTGGTCCACCAGCTTGATCGGCTCGCCGAAGTTCACGTGCACCTGGCCGAAGTGGCTGCGCAGCACTTTCAAGGATTTGACCAGCCGGAAGATCGATTCTTTCTTCTTTTTGCCGCCGCCCAGCTCGCCCATGTAGGTGCCGGCTTCGATGACTTTTTCATAGCCGATGTAGACCGGCACGAAGGCGATCGGCTTGCGCGCGTCGCGCAGGAAGCTGCGCACGGTCATGGCCAGCATGCCGGTGCGCGGCGGCAGCATGCGGCCGCTGCGGCTGCGCCCGCCTTCCACGAAATATTCGATGGAGAAGCCGCGGGTGGTGATACTGTGCAGGTACTCGTAGAACACCGCCGCGTAGAGCGGGTTGTCGCGGAAACTGCGGCGCATGAAGAAGGCGCCGCCCCGGCGCAGGATGGTGCCCACCACCGGCAGGTTCAGGTTGATGCCGGCGGCGATGTGCGGCGGCACCAGGCCGTTGCGGTAGACCACGAAGCTGAGCAGAAGGTAATCGATGTGGCTGCGGTGGCAGGGCACATAGATGACCTCGTGGTCGCGGGCCACCTGGGTCAGGTGATCCAGATTGTAGAGGCGGATGCCGTCGTAGAGCCGGTTCCACAACCAGTTCAGGAACAGCTCCAGGGCGCGGATCACGGTGTGCGAATAATCGGCGGCGATCTCCATGGCGTAGCCGCGCGCGCGGGCCAGCACCTTGTCCTCGCTATCATTGTTTTCGGCGGCGGTGTGGGCGATGGCCTCGCGCACCGACGGTGCTTCCATGATGGCGTTGCTGAGCGTGCGTCGGTGGGACAGGTCGGGGCCGATGGCCGCTTCCTGCTGGCGGCGGAAGTGCACGCGCAGGATGCGCGAGGTCTTACGCACCACCTGATCGTCGGAGCGGCACTGGTCCATTACCTGGCGCAGGGACACCGGCGAGCTGAACTGGACGTAGAGGTCGCGGCCCTGGGTGAGGATGATCAGGAATTTCTTGATCACCCCCGGCGGCGCCCAGGTGTCGGAGAAGATGATTCGCCAGAGGGAGTTTTCCTTTTCCGGCTGGCGGCCCCAGAACACGGACACTGGCACCAGCTGCACGTCCAGCTCCGGGTTCTGCTTGAGACCGGCCACCAGCCGCTGCAGCCGCGCCGGCGTGATCGCGCGCCGCTGGCGGGCCACCGACATCTCCCGTTTGTAGACGTGGAAATAGCTGCGCGAAAGATGCTGCTTGCCCAGGGTCAGGGAAGCCTTGGGGGCGCTCAGACCGAGCCGCCGCGCCGCCTGATCGGCCACCGCCGCGTCCGCCACGGAACGGTCGCGAAGCACGTAGACCACCGGCTTGTCCGGATCGAGCTGCAGCTCCTCCGGATCGCCGGGCAGGGCACGGATCCGCGTGCACAGGCGCATGAAAGCGCGGATCAACAGAAAGAAGAGTCGGTCCAGTCCAAACCAGGGCGTCATAAGGCCAAAATCGCGGCAAATGGACCGCCGATTCTACACCCACGGGGTCGGACCGCGCTAACCGGTTGTTTTGCCGGGCTTCTCGTATCCAGGAGAGCGGGTACGGAGCGTTAGCGGTCGGTTTTGATGGTCAAAAGCGGGCTTTAAGCAATAAAGAGCGCCGTGATCGTTAACGGCGATTTTGACCACCCGAAATCACGCGCTAACGGCTATAAGGCTGCCCTTCAAAACAAAAAAACCCGGAAAATCAACGCGTAACCGGGGTCTGACCCGGATCATCCCGGGCGTGCTACATTGCGGCGGGCTTTTGCTATTTCGTGGTGTGGGGAGGTGTGCGTGGCTGATCATTCGCCGGTGGGATCTGTCGAGGTTGTGCCCCGGCCCGTTACCGGCGTACTCCTTATGGCCGCCGGTGTCGCCATCCTGCCGTTGATGGACGGCCTGGCCAAGCACCTGAGCCAGGACTATCCGGTGCTGCAGGTCACCTGGGCCCGTTACCTGTTTCATTTTCTGTTGCTCGGTGGCTTGCTGCTCTGGCGGCTGCCGTTGCGCGCGCTGATTCCGAAGCATCCAGGTCTGCAGATGGTGCGCAGCGCTTTTCTGCTCGCCACCACGCTGTGCTATTTCGGCGCCATCGCCTATCTACCGCTGGCCAATGCTCTGGCCATGGCGTTTCTTGGTCCCCTGGTGAGCACCGCGCTGGCGCCTTTCCTGCTGGGTGAACGTGCGGGTACGCGGGGCTGGCTGGCGGTGGCGCTGGGTTTTGCCGGCACCCTGGTGGTGATCCGGCCCGGGTTTGGGCACTTTCATTGGGCTTATTTGCTGGGGCTGGGCGCTGGCGTGAGCTACGGGCTCTATCAACTGACCACACGACGGCTGTCCGGTAGTGGCCGGCCCTCGGTGACGCTGTTCTACACGGCCGTGTTCGGGCTGGCGGTGCTGTCGCTGGTGGTGCCCTGGGTGTGGCGTTCCCCGGACCCGGGGGGCTGGGGCCTGATGCTGGTGATGGGCGCGGTCGGTGCGCTTGCTCACTTCCTGATCATCCGCGCGTTCGAACACGCGCCCGCGCCGATGCTGGCTCCGGTGAGCTACATGGAAATGGTCTCCGCGGTGACCATCGGTTGGCTGGTTTTCGGCGATTTTCCGGATGCCTGGACCTGGCTGGGCATCGCTCTCATCGTGACCAGCGGTCTTCTGCTTATCCTCCGCTCGGGGAAGGGCAGCGCCTGATTTTCAGGGGCGAAAAGGGTCGTTTAGGGCCCTGAAAACTTGCTTTTTTTATCGCAATCCTCGCCAAATCAAAGAGTTGCCGGGGTCTGACCCCGATGAGTGCCCGATGAGTCAGTCCACCTTCCATTGGGTGAACATTTTGCGGAGGAGGAATGGGGTGAGTTTGAGGCTGGCGCCGAGCCACTGGACGGGGTTTTTGGGGAAGGCAAAGCGCAAGGCGTTGAGCAGGCCGCGGTAGGTGCCCTGGTCGAAGGGGTACCACCAGAGGTTGCGTTTGGCGGGCAGCAGGTCCCAGTTGATCACCTTGGCATTGGTCATTTCCAGCAGGCCTTCCGGGCCGTGGGTGCGGCCGATGCCGGATTCCTTCCAGCCGCCCCAGGGGGCTTCCGAGAGGCCGTGGGTGTAGAGGTGGTCGTTGACGGTGGTGACGCCGGTTTCCAGGCGGGCGGCCAGGGCGCGGCCTTTCTTGGTGTCCGTGGTCCAGATTGACGAGGTCAGGGCCAGGTTGGAGCGGTTGGCTTTTTCGATGGCCTGTTCCGCGTTGGCGACCTTTTCCACGGCAATGATCGGCCCGAAGGTTTCCTCGCAGACGGTCAGCATGGTGTCGTTGACGCCGGTGAGCAGGGTGGCGGGGAAGAAGAAGCCTTGCTCCATGTTGCCTACCGCTTGGGACTGGGCTTCGATGCGGGCGCCCTTGGCGAGGGCATCCTCCAGATGTTGTTGCACCGTACGCAATTGGCCTTCCGTGGTGAGGCTGCCCACGTCCACGTTGATCTCGTCGGTGGTTGGGCCATGGCGCAGGGCGCGGGTCTTCCTGGCCAGCAGCGTGACAAAATCGTCGTACACGGGTTCTTCCACGTAGATGCGTTCCACGCCGCCGCAGCTTTGGCCGCCGTTCTGATAGCCGGCCCAGGCGGCGCCGTTGGTGGCGCGCTCCAGATCGGCGTCGGCGAGCACGATCATGGGATCGTTGCCGCCCAGTTCCAGGGACACCGGTGTGAGGGTCTGCGCGGCCTGGGCCATGAGGGTTTTGCCGGCGGGCACGCTGCCGGTGAAGAACAGTTTGTCGATGCCGTTCTCGAAAAACGCCGTGGCCACTTTTGAACCGGAGCCGACGACATGCTGGAAAAGCCCCTCCGGCAGTTCGCCGGCGGCGACGATCCGCTCAATGGCGCGGCCCACCGCCGGGGTGGCGGCGGCCACTTTGAGCAGGACGGTGTTGCCGGCCATCAGTGCCATGGCCACTTCGCCGAACGGAATCGAAAGGGGGTAGTTCCAGGGGCTGATGATGCCCACCACGCCCAGCGGCAGATGTTGTACCGTGGTTCGCTTATTGGCGAACAGCAGATGGCCGGCGGCGCGGTTTTTCGGCGACAGCACCCGCCCGGCGTGCTTGCCGTACCAATTGCAGGCCAGAGCGCAGGGCAGCACCTCGGTGGCCAGAGCGTCCACCCGGGTCTTGCCGTTGGATTCGCTTACCGTGCGGGCCAGGTCCTCGGCCCGATCGACGATGTAGTCGCGCATCAAACGCAGATGGCGGGCGCGTTCCTTGAATGACTTTGCCGCCCACTGCCGTTGCGCCACGCGGGCCTGCGCCATGCGTTCGGGCATGCCCCCCAGATCGGTCAGATTGAGTTCCGCCACGGCGGCGCCCGTGGCCGGATTGTAATCAGTAACGGTACCGGGGGTGGACTCGATCATGGGGGCTCCTGGCAAAGACTCTCAACGGCTCCGATAAGAACACAAAGCACCCCCGCCGCAAATGGCGACACGGTCACCTCACCCCGGCCTCGGGGTCGGACCACCGCAACCCTTTGATTTTTTCGGGTTTTTCTTTCCTGTCGCCTGAAGGAGTGCGCTTAGGGTCAGGTTTTCGGGGTCGAAAAACGGTGATAAGGACGATCTGGGCGGGCGCTACTAACAGCGAATTTACCCCGCTCAAAATGCCCGCTAAGGACGCTGTGGGCTATCATACCTCGAGAAAAGTTTTACCAATCAGTGGGTTGTGACGGTCCGACCCGAGTGATTCGAGCGAGGGGTTATGTTGGAGCAGTATGGTGAGTGGTTGCCGTTGGCGGTGACGTGGGTGTTGGTGTGTACGTTGTTGAGCTTTCTGATCGCACGGCACAAGGGAATGAAGCCGCTGGTGCCCACCGCGGCGGGGTTTGTGGCGGCGTTCATCCCTATCGTGGGGCTGATTTATCTGCTGGTGTTGGGGATGCGCGAAACGTCGATGAAGTAGCCGCTGAAGGCCGGCTTTTCCGTGGCTGGATTCGGGGCCGGGTCGGTTTGATCTGGCGATGGGAAACGGCCTTTAGAGGCCGTTTCCAGGGGGCAATATCGTGATCCAAACCATTCTTATCCCCTCAAACCGGCGGGAAATGATCTGAAATCAAAGGGTTACCGTGGTCCGACCCCGAGGAGGTGTTGAAGGAGGCGGTGGTAGATGTGGGTGAGGGTGTTCAGGTCGGCGATGTCGGTGTGTTCGTCCACTTTGTGGATGGTGGCGTTGACCGGGCCGAGTTCCACCACCTGGGCGCCGGTGGGGGCGATAAAGCGGCCGTCGCTGGTGCCGCCGGCGGTGGACAGTTCGGTGTCGCGGCCGGTGACGTCGCGGATCGCCGCCACGGTGGCGTCCACTAAAGCGCCCCGGTCGGTGAGGAAGGGCTGGCCGGAGAGCTTCCACTCGATTTGGTAGTCCAGGCCATGTTTGTCCAGCACCGTCTCGGTGCGGCGGCGCAGCTCGTCCTCGGTGAGCTCGGTGGAGAAGCGGAAGTTGAACACCACTTCACAGCTGCCGGGGATCACGTTGGTGGCGCCGGTGCCGGCGTTGATGTTGGAGATCTGAAAGCTGGTGGCCGGGAAGAAATCGTTGCCCCGGTCCCATTCGGTGGCGGCCAGTTCCGCCAGGGCGGGGGCGGCGTCGTGTACCGGGTTGCGGGCCAGGTGCGGGTAGGCCACGTGGCCCTGCACGCCGTTCACGGTGAGCACGGCGCCCAGGGAGCCGCGCCGGCCGTTCTTGATCACGTCGCCCACGGCGTCGGTGGAGGAGGGTTCGCCCACCAGGCAGTAGTCGATGGCTTCGCCCCGGGCCTGCAGGGCCTCCACCACCTTGACCGTACCGTTCACGGACGGGCCTTCCTCGTCGGCGGTGATCAGAAAGCCCAGGCTGCCGCCGTGGTCCGGGTGGGCGGCGACAAAGTCTTCCACCGCCACCATCATCGCCGCGATGGAGCCTTTCATGTCCGCCGCGCCACGGCCGTAGAGCTGGCCGTTTTCCTCGGTGGGGGCGAAGGGGTCATGACGCCATTGTCGGACCGCGCCGGTGGGCACCACATCGGTGTGGCCGGCGAACACGAACAGCGGACCGGCGTCGCCACGCCGGGCCCACAGATTACGCACTTCCTCGAACCACAGGGTTTCGCACCGAAAACCCAGGGCTTCCAGTTTTTCGATCATCCAGTCCTGGCAGCCTTCATCCTCCGGTGTAACCGAGGGGCGGCGGATGAGTTCCTTGGCGTAATCCAGTGTACGGCTCATGAAGGCTCCGGCTTCGCCGGCACGCACCACGCTTCACGCCGGCACGCGAGAAAGCGTGGTGCGTGTAGCGTGCCGGCGTGCGGGCTTCAGTTGTGTTTGTGCAGTTCTTCGTTGAGGGCGATGGCGCTTTTGTTGGTCTGGCACTGCACCGCGCCGTTCACCGAGTTGCGGCGGAACAGCAGGTCGGATTGACCGGCCAGGTCGCGGGCCTTGACGGTGTCGGCCACGTCGCCGTTTTCATCCAGCACTTCCACTTTGGTGCCGGAGGTAATGTACAGGCCGGCTTCGATGGTGCAGCGGTCGCCCAGGGGGATGCCGGTGCCGGCGTTGGCGCCGAGCAGGCAGTTTTCGCCCAGGGAGATAACGATGTTGCCGCCGCCGGACAGGGTGCCCATGGTGGAGGAGCTGCCGCCCAGGTCGGAGCCCTTGCCCACGAATACGCCGGCGGAAATGCGGCCTTCGATCATGCCCGGGCCTTCGGTGCCGGCGTTGAAGTTGATAAAGCCTTCGTGCATGACGGTGGTGCCTTCACCCACGTAGGCGCCCAGACGAACGCGCGCGGTGTCGGCGATGCGAACGCCGGCGGGCACCACGTAATCGGTCATCTTGGGAAACTTGTCGACGCTGTTCACTTCCAGCAGCTTGCCGTTGAGGCGCGCCAGCAGCTGCCGCTCGGGCAGTTCGTTCAGGTCGATGGCGCCTTCGCTGGTCCAGGCCACGTTGGGCAGCAGCGGGAAGATGCCGCTGAGCACCACGCCGTGGGGTTTGACCAGGCGATGGGAGAGCAGGTGCAGTTTGAGGTAGGCCTCCGGGGTGGAGGCCGGCTCCGCGTCGGTTTCCAGGATGGTGAGCACCAGCGGCTGCTCGCTTTCCTGGAAGGCCACCGCGTAGCTGGCTTCGTGCTCGAAGCCGGCGTCACGCCATTCCCGGGCCAGATGCTGAACCTGACGGTGGGTCAGTTCCAGGGCGGCGTTACCGCCTTGGTAGCCCACTTCCTCGCGGATCACATCCACCAGCTTCGGGTCCGGTTTCAGGTAGGGGTCCGGGTAGAACACTTCCAGCCAGTGTTCGTCGCGGTTCTTGGTGCCGCAGCCCAGGGCCATTGCGAAAATCGTGCTCATGTCGTTCTCCTTTAGCGTGGCGCGCCCGGCGCCGGCGCTTATTGAATCAGTGTCTTCCACTCGTCGGCGTTGAAGCCGGCGCGCAGGTGGTCATCGGTTTGCAGGATCGGTCGCTTGATCAGGGACGGGTTGGCCAGGGCCTGTTCGGCGGCGGCGTCGGCGTCCATGTTCTCGCGCACCTCCGGATCCAGCTTGCGCCAGGTGGTGCCGCGACGGTTGATCACCGTGTCCCAGCCCAGTTCCGCGATCCATTGCCGCAGCGCCGGCTCGGGCACGCCGTCCTGACGATAGTCGTGAAAATGGTAGTCCACGCCCTGTTGGTCCAGCCAGGCGCGGGCCTTCTTCATGGTATCGCAGTTCTTGATGCCGTAGATGGTGATCGCCATGGTCACAGCCTCTCAATCAGGGTGCGGATGCGCCGCGCGCCTTCGATGCATTGGTCCAGCTCCGCCACCAGCGCCATGCGTACCCGGTTCTTGCCCGGGTTGCGACCGTCCACCGTGCGCGACAGATAACGGCCGGGCAGCACGGTGACGTTTTCCTCCGCCTTGAGGCGGCGCGCGAAGGTTTCGTCGTCCACCGGCGTCTTCGGCCACAGATAAAAGCCGGCGTCCGGGGCGGATACCTTAAGTGGCTCGCCCAGAATGTCCAGCACCGCTTTGAACTTCTCGTTGTAGAGCGCGCGGTTGGCCGCCACATGGGCCTCGTCGTTCCAGGCGGCGATGCTGGCCAGTTGGTGATGCACGGGCATGGCGCAGCCGTGGTAGGTGCGGTAGCGCAGAAAGCCGGCCAGCACATCCGCGTCGCCGGCCACGAAGCCGGAGCGCAGGCCGGGCAGGTTGGAGCGCTTGGACAGCGAATGGAACACCACGCAGCGACGGTAGTCGTGCCGGCCCATTTCCGCGCAGGCCTGCAGCAGCCCCGGCGGTACCTTGTCGCGGTAGATTTCCGAGTAGCACTCGTCGGAGGCGATCACGAAGTCGAACTTGTCGGCGAGCTGGATCAGCGCCTTGAGCTGGGCGGTGCTGAGCACGGCGCCGGTGGGGTTGCCCGGGCTGCAGATGAACAGCAGCCGCGTGCGTTTCCAGACCGCTTCGTCCACCGCGTCGAAGTCCGGTTGCAGGCCGCTGGCGGCGGTGCACGGCAGGTACACCGGCTCGCCGCCGCCGAGAAAGGCGGCGCCTTCGTAGATCTGATAGAAGGGGTTGGGCATCAGCACCAGCGGTTGCTGGTCCCGGTCGAGCAGCGCCTGGGCGAAGGCGAACAGGGCCTCCCGGGTGCCGTTCACCGGCAGCACCTGGCGGTCCGCGTCCACGCCGCTGAGCTTGAAGCGGCGGGTCAGCCAGTCGGCGATGGCTTCGCGCAGCTCCGGCAGCCCGGCGGTGGCCGGGTATTTGGCGAGCAGGGCGGTGTTGTCGCGCAGCACCTGCTGCACGAAGTCCGGCGACGGGTGCTGCGGTTCGCCAATCGACAGGGCGATGTGCGGCTTGTCCGCCACCGGCAGGCCGGCGAACAGGGCGCCGAGTTTTTCAAACGGGTACGGATGCAACCGTTCCAGATCGGGATTCATGGTGGTCCTTGTCCGGGGCTAGATGGTGACGGAGAGGGCGTCGTCCTTGCTGCGATCGTCCAGTTCCTGAATCAGGGTGTCGCGCAGGCGCTCGCACAGCCGCGGGTCGGACACCGGCTGGCCGTCCAGGTCGGTGACGAAGAACACGTCCTCCGCCTTTTCCCCAAGGGTGGCGATGCGCGCGTTCTGCACCAGCAGCTCAAAGCGCACGAAGATGCGGCCGATGTGCGCCAACAGGCCGGGCCGGTCCAGGGTCTGCACGTCGACCACGGTGCGGTCGTTGACGATGTCGTTGCTGATGGTGACCTGGGTGGGCACATCGAAGTGCTTGTTGCGGCGCGGCATGCGCCGGCTCACGGTGGTGCCGAACTGCTCCGGGTGCTTGAGCGTTTCGGTGAGTGTCTTGCGGATGTGCTCGATGCGCGGCCAGTCGTCGCCGATCGGCGTGCCGTGTTCATCGAGCACGATGTAGGTGTCCAGGCTGAAGCCGTCGGCACTGGTGATAATGCGCGCGTTCATGATGGTCAGCCCCAGGCTGTCCAGAGCGTTCACGGTGGCGGCGAACAGGTTGCGGGTGTCCGGGGTGTAAATAAAGATCTGCGAGCCGCCTTCCGCCTGGTTGCCCTGCTGGCCGGTCTCCGATTCGCGGATCAGCACCAGCGGGTCCCGGTCGTTGCTGCGCTCCAGCAGCGCCTCGGTGTGCCAGGCGATGTCCCAGGGCGTTTCGCGCAGGAAATACTCGTCGCCGATGTTGGCCCACAGGGCTTCAATGGCCTTGATGTCGTGGTCGCGTTCGGCCAGCAGCTTGAGGGCCTCGTCGCGGGTCTCGTCGATCCAGTCCTGCTTGTCCTGGGGATTGTTGAGGCCACGGCGCAGGGCGCGCTTGGTTTCCAGATAAAGCTGGCGCAGCAGGGACGCGCGCCAGGAATTCCACAGCGCCGGGTTGGTGGCGTTGATGTCGGCCACGGTCAGCACGTACAGATAATCCAGATGCACCAGGTCGCCCACGGTGCGGGCGAATTCGTGCACCACGTCCGGGTCGGAGATGTCCTTGCGCTGGGCGGTGACGCTCATGGTCAGGTGGTTGCGTACCAGCCAGGCCACCAGCTTGGCGTCCCAGGCGGTCAGGCCGTGGCGCTGGCAGAAGGCGATGGCGTCGCCGGCGCCCAGCTCGGAATGGTCGCCGCCGCGGCCCTTGGCGATGTCATGGTAAAGGCCCGCCACATAGAGCAGCTCCGGCTTGGGCAGGCGGTAGAACACCTCGCAGGCCAGTGGGAAGGCATCGCGCTGGTCCTCGTAGCGGAAGCGGCGCATGTTCTTGACCACCAGCAGGGTGTGGGCGTCCACCGTGTAAATATGGAACAGGTCGTACTGCATCATGCCGACGATGCGCCCGAACTCCGGCAGGTATTTGCCGAGAATGCCGTAGCGCTTCATGCGGCGCAGCTGGGTGAACAGGGCATGGGGGCTGCGCAGCAACTGCATGAACAGGGCGCTGTTGGCCTTGTCGGCGCGGAAGTCGTCGTTGATCAGTCGCCGGCAGTGGATCAGCTCGCGCACGGTGGCGGCGCGGATGCCTTTCAGGTCCGGGTTCTGGGCCATCAGCACGAACGCTTCCAGCAGCGCCGAGGGGTGCTTGCGGAAGATGTCCGGCGCGCTCATTTCCAGGTAGTCGTTGCGCACCTGGAAGCGGCGGTTGAGCGGGCGTACCTTGTCCGGCTCGCCGGCGCGCAGGATCACCTCGTCGAACAGCTGCAGCAGCATGTCGTTGAGCACCGACAGGGCCAGGGCCGCCCGGTAGAACTCCTTCATGAACAGTTCCACCGCCAGATTGGCGTTGGAGTCCTGGTGCCCGAGACGTTCCGCCAACTGGCGCTGATGATCGAACAGCAGCCGGTTTTCGTTGCGGCCGGTGAGGCTGTGCAGCTGCCAGCGCACCCGCCACAGATAGTCCAGGCAGCGGCTCACCGCGTCGAACTCGGTGCGCGTGATAAAGCCCGCTTCCACCAGGGCTTCCAGGCTGTCGCCGCCGAAGTGGCGCTTGGCCACCCAGGCGATCATCTGCACGTCGCGCAGGCCGCCCGGGGCGTTCTTCAGGTCCGGTTCGAGGTTGTATTCGGTGTCGTTGAATTTGCGGTGCCGGGCGGTCTGCTCTTCCCATTTGGCGGCGAAGAAGCGGTCGGTGGGCCACATGCGGTCCGGGCCGGTGCGGTCGGACAGCGCCTGACGGACCCGGTCGTCGCCGGCCAGGGTGCGCGCTTCCATGATGTTGGTGGCCACGGTGATGTCCTGGCCGGCGAGCGTCTCGCATTCATCCAGGGTGCGCACGCTGTGGCCGATCTCCAGGCCGATGTCCCACAGAAAAGCGACGAAGCCCTCCAGGGCGGAGCAGGCGTCCTGGGCGGGCGTATCCCGGAACAGCACCATCAGGTCCACATCCGAGTGGGGGTGCAGCTCGCCACGGCCGTAGCCGCCCACCGCCACCAGCGCCACGTCCTGGAAACCGTCCAGCCCGAACAGGGACCAGGCGGCCACCAGCACCCGGTCCACCAGGCGGGCGCGTCCGTGCACCAGCTCGGCGATCGGCACCTGGTCGAAGGCCTGATCCAGACGCGCCTGGCCCTCCTCGAGGAAGGCGCGGGCGCGCTGGCCGGGTTGCTCGCTGTCGCGCAGGGCGGCGAGCAGCTGGTCGGGGCTGAGCGGGGGCGTTAAATCCATGGCGGCGGCATTCGGTCCCAAATAAAGACGTCCTTAATAAAGGTCGGTTTCTTCCTGGCGGGCGGTGAGCACTTCATAGCCGTCGGCGGTCACCGCCAGGGTGTGCTCCCACTGGGCGGACAGCTTGCGGTCCTTGGTGACCACGGTCCAGCCGTCCGGCAGCACCTTGTTGGCGGCCTTGCCGGCGTTGATCATCGGCTCGATGGTGAACACCATGCCTTCCTTCAGCTCCAGGCCGGTGCCGGGCTTGCCGTAGTGCAGCACCTGGGGTTCCTCATGGAACACCTGGCCGATGCCGTGGCCGCAGTATTCGCGCACCACCGAGAAGCGCTCGGCTTCCGCCAGCTTCTGGATGCGGTGGCCGATGTCGCCCAGGCGCACCCCGGGCTTGACCATCTTGATGCCGGCCAGCATGCACTCGCGGGTGGTGTCCACCAGCCGCTTGGCCAGCACCGACGGCTCGCCCACGTAGAACATCTTGCTGGTATCGCCGTGCCAGCCGTCCTTGATGACGGTGACGTCGATATTGATGATGTCGCCTTTCTTGAGCACCTTCTTGTCGCTGGGGATGCCGTGGCAGACCACGTGGTTCACGGAGGTGCACACGGACTTGGGGAAGCCCCGGTAGCCCAGGCAGGCGGGGATGGCGTTCTGCTCGTTGACGATGTGGTCGTGGCAGATGCGGTCCAGTTCCTCGGTGGTGACCCCGGGGCGCACGTGCTCGCCGATCAGGTCCAGCACCTCGGCGGCCAGGCGGCCCGCCTCGCGCATTTTGGCGATGTCGTCCGGGGTTTTCAGCGTGACATTCATGGTGAAAAGGGAAACTCCAGCATTTTCAGTGGCTTGGGCGGCTGGAAAGCGGGCGGCGTCGGGGCGTGCCGGCGGCTTTTCCGTTGCCCGTGAAGGGGGGCTGTGGTATAAAGCGCGCGCCTTCCTCGATCCCGGCGGCCAGGGCGCCGCCAAACGGTGCGCTATTGTACCCGCTGGGTGTCGGCGAAGGGAAATCACACACACGCTCCGGCACATGGCTCTGGGTGCCCCAGCGTCCTTCGGGACGCTCCTTCGGGAAGGGGGTTGAGTCATGGGGGGCGTGGAGGCCTAACCCAGGAGATAACCTAATGAGCGTAACCATGCGCGATATGCTGAAGGCAGGCGTGCACTTCGGCCACCAGACCCGTTACTGGAACCCGAAGATGAAGCCTTACATCTTCGGCGCACGCAACAAGATTCACATCATCAATCTGGAAAGCACTCTGCCGCTGTTCAATGACGCCATGGCGTTCCTGAACAAGCTGGCGGCCAGCAACAACAAGATCCTGTTCGTCGGCACCAAGCGCGCCGCGCAGAAGGCGGTCCGCGAGGAAGCCCAGCGCTGCGGCATGCCGTACGTGGATCACCGTTGGCTGGGCGGCATGCTGACCAACTGGAAGACCATCCGTCAGTCCATCAAGCGCTATCGCGACCTGGAAGCCCAGGAGCAGGACGGCACCCTCAACAAGCTGACCAAGAAAGAAGCGCTGATGCGTCACCGTGAGATGGAGAAGCTGGAACGCTCCATCGGCGGCATCAAGGACATGGGCGGCCTGCCGGACGCGCTGTTCGTGGTGGACGTGGACCATGAAGACATCGCCGTTCAGGAAGCCCGCAAGCTGGGTATCCCGGTGGTGGCCGTGGTCGACACCAACTCCAACCCGGACGACATCGATTACGTGATCCCGGGCAACGACGACGCCATCCGCGCCATCCACCTGTACGTGAAGGCAGCCGCCGACACCATCCTGGAAGGCCGCGAGTACGCCCAGACCCAGGGCGGCGGTGACAGCGAGTTCGTCGAAGTCGAGGACGCCCAGGCCGAGAACGAGCAGGCCGAAGGCTGATCACCCCCGGGGCGGGCCGACGGCCCGCCCCGACCGCATTCCCCGAATTCAAAGTTTCAAGAGGTAAGCATGGCTGCTGTAACTGCTGCAATGGTGAAAGAGCTCCGCGAGCGCACCGGTCTGGGCATGATGGAATGCAAGAACGCCCTGGTCGAAGCCGGCGGTGACATCGAGAAGGCCATTGAGGATCTGCGCAAGTCCGGCCAGGCGAAAGCCGCCAAGAAAGCCGGTCGTACCGCCGCCGAGGGTGCCGTGGTAGTGGCCACCAGCGACGACAACAAGCGCGCCGTGATGGTGGAAATCAACTCCGAAACCGACTTCGTGGCCCGTGACGACAACTTCCTGGGCTTCTGCAACAAAGTGGCCGGCGCCGCGCTGGCCGCCGACGAAGTCGACGTGGCCAAGATCGCCGAGCTCAAGCTCGAGGACGGCGGCACCCTGGAAGAGGCCCGTCAGGCTCTGGTGCAGAAAATCGGTGAGAACATCCAGGTGCGTCGCGCCGTGCGTCTGAGCGCCGACGGCGTGGTCGGTTCCTACGTGCACGGCGGCAAGATCGGCGTGCTGGTGGCTCTGAACGGCGGCGACGCCGAGCTGGGCAAGGACGTGTCCATGCACGTGGCCGCGGTCAACCCGATGGTGGTCAAGTCCGACGAAGTGCCCGCCGAAGTGCTCGACAAGGAGCGCGAGATCATCCGCGCCCAGCCGGACATGGAAGGCAAGCCCGCCGAGATCGTCGAGAAGATGGTCGGTGGCCGCATCAACAAGTTCCTCAAGGAAGTGAGCCTCAACGATCAGCCGTTCGTTAAGGATCCCAACACCACCGTGGGCAAGCTGGTGAAAGACGCCGGCGCCGAAGTGGTGGCCTTTGAGCGCCTGGTGGTGGGCGAGGGCATCGAGAAAGAAGAAGTGGACTTCGCCGCTGAGGTTATGGCACAGGCGAAAGGCTGATCGCCTTCTGTGTCTGAAGTACGAAAAACGCCTTGTTGGCAGGACCAGCAAGGCGTTTTTTTCGACCGGTCGCCCGGCACCCGGTGGCGCACCCTTGGCGCGGGCGACCCCAAATGGTTTCATTAACCGCCGGAGCATCACCGGCGGTCGGACAAACGGCGGGTATTCATGAGTGGCGGAGAACAAGAGATGGCCAAGAGCAAGGAGCGCTCGCCGCGCTATAACCGTATTCTGCTCAAGCTGAGCGGTGAAGCGCTGGCGGGTGAAGAGGGGTTCGGCATCGATCCCCGGGTGCTGGACACCCTGTCCCTGGAGATCGGCCAGCTGGTGGGTATCGGCGTCCAGGTGGGCCTGGTGATCGGCGGCGGCAACCTGTTCCGTGGCGCCGCGCTGCAGACCGCCGGCCTGGACCGGGTGGCCGGCGATCACATGGGCATGCTGGCCACCGTGATGAACGGCCTGGCCATGCGCGACGCCCTGGAGCGCTCCAACATTCGCACCCGATTGATGTCAGCCATTCCCATGAGCGGCATCGTGGAGCATTATGACCACCGCAACGCCAACCGGCATCTCAAGAACGGCGAGGTGGTGATTTTTTGCGCCGGCACCGGCAATCCGTTCTTCACCACGGACTCCGCCGCCTGCCTGCGCGGCATCGAGATCAGTGCCGACGTGGTGCTCAAGGCCACCAAGGTGGATGGCGTGTACAACGACGATCCGGTGACCAACCCCCAGGCCGAGAAGTACGAGCGTCTGACCTACGACGAGGTCATCGACCGCAAGCTGGGCGTCATGGACCTCACCGCGATCTGTCTGTGCCGCGACCACGACATGCCGTTGCGCGTGTTCAACATGAACAAGCAGGGTGCGCTGCTCAACCTGATGCTGGGCGGCAGCGAAGGGACCCTGGTGGAAGCCGCTAGAGAGGAATAAAGGTGATCGACGATATTCAGAAAGACGCCCAGTCGCGCATGAAGAAAAGCCTGGACGCGCTGGACGTGGCCCTCAAGAAAACCCGTACCGGCCGGGCCCACCCGAGCCTGCTGGATGGTCTCCACGTCAGCTACTACGGTTCCGACACACCGCTGAACCAGGTGGCCAATATCTCCGTGGAGGAGGGCCGTACCCTGATCGTGTCGCCGTTCGACAAGAGCCTGGTGCCGGACGTGGAAAGAGCGATCATGACCTCCGATCTGGGGCTCAACCCGTCCACCGCCGGCACCGTGATCCGGCTGCCGCTGCCGCCGCTCACCGAGGAAACCCGCAAGGGCCTGGTGAAGCACGTGCGCGCCGAAGGCGAAAATGCCAAGGTGGCGATCCGCAATATCCGCCGTGACGCCAACGGCGACCTGAAGGATCTGCTCAAGGAGAAGGAAATCTCCGAGGACGAAGCCCGCCACGGTGAGGAACAGATCCAGCAGCTCACCGACAAGATGGTGGCTGAAGTGGACAAGATGCTGAAGGTCAAGGAAGAGGAGCTGATGACGGTGTGAGCGGACGGGGCGCCGCCCCTCCGGCCGTTGTCCGAATACAATCGAACGGTGACGTCGGGATGCCGCTGGTCGGCAGCCCGACCTTTTTTATGGACGATAAAAAACCCGACTCCTCCGCACCGGATATCGATAGCCACCCGGGCACGGTGCCCCGCCATGTGGCGATCATCATGGACGGCAATAATCGCTGGGCCCGCCGCCGCGGCCTGCCCGGCGCGGAGGGCCACCGTGCCGGCGAACGCACCCTGCAGACGGTGATTCGCCGTGCCGCCCGCCACGGCGTGGAGGTGGTCACCCTGTTCGCTTTCAGCTCCGAAAACTGGCGCCGCCCGCAGGACGAGGTCAACCACCTGATGGGCCTGTTCGTCAACGCCCTGGGTCAGCGCGTCGATCAGTTGCACGACAACCGGGTACGGCTGCGTTTTATCGGCGACCGTTCCGCCTTCGACCCGGTGCTGCGGGACGGCATGGCGGAAGCGGAGGCACGCACCGCCGGCAACGACCGCATGACCGTGGTGGTGGCGGTCAATTACGGCGGCCAGTGGGATCTGGCCCAGGCCGCCGCCGCCCTGGCCCGGGAAGCGCGCGACGGCGGGCTGGACCCGGACGGCATCGACGCCGCTGCCCTGGACCGGCGGGTCTCCACCGCCGATCTGCCGCCGCTGGATCTGCTGATCCGCACCGGCGGTGAACAGCGCCTGAGCAACTTTCTGCTGTGGCAGGCGGCCTACGCGGAACTCTACTTCACGCCGGCCCTGTGGCCGGATTTCGACGGCGACGAACTGGACGCCGCTCTGGCCGATTACGCCGGCCGGCAACGCCGGTTCGGCCGTTCCGGCGAACAGCTGGACGCCGACGGAGAAGCGGAATGCTGAAATTGCGGGTGATCACCGCCCTGGTGCTGCTGCCGGTGGTGCTGGGCGCCGTGTTCGGCCTGGAGCGCCTGCCGTTCGCCGTGGTCGCCGGGGCGTTCTTCCTGGTCGGCGGCTGGGAGTGGGCCGGTATGATCGGCCGTCTGAGCACCCCCGGGCGCCTGCTCTGGTGCCTGTCGCTGGCGGTGCTGATGGCCGCCGCCGAGCTGTTCCGCCCGGCCTGGCTGTTCACGCTGCTGCCGCTGTGGTGGTTGCTGGCGCTGGTGGCGGTGCTGGGTTACCCGCGCAACGCCCGCTACTGGTTCCGCCCGGCGGTGATGGTGCCGGTGGGCTGGCTGGTGCTGGTGCCGTCCTGGATGGCGGTGGTGGAGCTGCAGGATCACGGCGCCCTGGGCCTGGCGGGCCCTTGGGCGCTGCTGTTCATTCTGGTCTGGGTGTGGGCGGCGGACACCGGTGCCTATTTCGCCGGCCGCGCGCTCGGCCGCCACAAACTGGCGCCCAGGGTAAGCCCGGGCAAGACCGTGGAAGGGCTGGTCGGTGGCGTGCTGCTGGCGCTGCTGGTGGTGGCCGCGGTGTTCTACACCGGCTGGCTGGAGGCGCGGCTGCCGGCCCTGATGGTGGCGGCGTTGCTCACGGTGCTGGCGTCGGTGCTCGGCGATCTGTTTGAAAGCATGGTCAAGCGCGAGCGGGGCATCAAGGACAGCGGCACGGTGCTGCCCGGCCACGGCGGCATGCTGGACCGCATCGACAGCGTCACCGCCGCGCTGCCGGTGGCCCTGGCCGGCCTCAACTGGTTCGGCCTCCCCGGAGGTCAGCTTTGAGCGGGCATACAACAGCCCTGAGCGGGGACAAGACTGCCCTGAGCGGGGATACAACTGCCCCCGAAGCGGTTACCATTCTCGGCGCCACCGGCAGCATCGGGCGCCAGACCCTGGACGTACTGGCGCGCCACCCGCAACGCTACCGGGTGATCGGCCTCACCGCCGGCCACCGCTGGCGGGAACTGGCCGAGCAGTGCCTGACCTGGCGTCCGCGTTTCGCCGCCCTGGCCGACCCGGCGGCGGCGGACGCCCTCCGGAACCATCTTCGGGAGGCCGGGTCAGACACCGAGGTCCTGGCCGGCCATGAGGGCGTGGCCCGGGTGGCCGCTCTGGATGAGGCGCACACCGTGGTGGCCGCCATCGTCGGCGCCGCCGGCGTACGGCCGACCCTGGCGGCGGTGGAGGCGGGCAAGAAGATCCTGCTCGCCAACAAGGAGACCCTGGTGGTCACCGGCGCCCTGTTCATGGACGCGGTGCGCCGTCACGGCGCCACCCTGCTGCCGGTGGACTCGGAGCACAACGCCATCTTCCAGTGCCTGCCCCACGAGGGGGTCGGTCCGGGGGTGCGGCGTTTGTTGCTGACCGCGTCCGGCGGGCCCTTCCTGGGCTGGGATCGGACGCGACTGGAGGCGGTGACGCCGGAACAGGCGGTGCGCCACCCCAACTGGGACATGGGCCCGAAGATTTCCGTGGATTCCGCCACCCTGATGAACAAGGGGCTGGAATTCATCGAGGCGTGCTGGCTGTTCGACGTGCCGCCGGCGCGCATCGACGTGGTGATTCACCCGCAGAGCGTGGTGCATTCCATGGTTGAATACCTGGACGGTTCGGTGCTCGCGCAAATGGGCACCCCGGACATGCGCACGCCGATCGCCTGCGCCCTGTCCTGGCCGGAGCGGCTGGAATCCGGTGCCCCGAGCCTGGACTTCCGGACCCTGGCCGGGCTCGATTTCCGGGCGCCGGACGACGCCGCTTTTCCCTGCCTGGGGCTGGCCCGCCAGGCGATGGAGGCGGGCGGCGCCGCCACCGCGGTGCTCAACGCCGCCAATGAAGAGGCGGTGGCCGCCTTTCTGGACCGGCGGCTGGGCTTCAATGGCATCCCGGCGGTGGTGCAGGACACCCTGGCCGCGCTGCCGGCCCCGGACTGCGCCGACGTGGACGCGGTCATGAACGTGGATAGCGAGGCCCGGGTTGTGGCCCGGCGCCTGATCAAGGAGTGGGCATGCTGACGCTGTTGGCCTTTGTCGTCACCATCGTGGTCATCGTGGCGTTCCATGAGTGGGGCCACTTTCTGGCCATGCGCGCCTTTGGCGTGCGCGTGCTCACCTTCTCCGTGGGCTTCGGCCCGCGTCTGGCGCGCTTCACCGACAAAAAAGGCACCGACTGGGTGATCAGCGCGATCCCCCTGGGTGGCTTCGTCAAGCCGCTGGACCGGCGCGACGGCGAGCTGCCGCCGGACGCCCGCGAGGACGAGGAATTTTCCGGCAAGCCGGCCTGGCAGCGGGTGATCACCTACGCCGCCGGTCCGGTGTTCAACTTTATTCTGGCGTTCCTGATCTACTGGCTGCTGATGATGTCCGTGGGCCAGCGCGACAGCCTGGCGGTGATTGGCCAGCCGGCGGACGCGTCGCCCGCCGCCGAGGCGGGTTTCCAGGCCGGCGACCGCTGGCTGGCGGTGGACGGCCGCGAGGTGGAAGGCTGGCAGGACGTGATCAGCGCGCTGGTGTTGCACCTGGGCGAGGACGCCCCGGTGCCGGTGAAGGTGCGCGAGGCGGACGGCGACATCGCCACCCGGCCGCTGGACATGGGCCGCTGGTCCGCCGAGCCGGACCAGTCGCCGCTCACCGTGCTGGGTCTGCGCCCGGCGGTGCAGATCGGTCGTATCGCCGAGGACAGCGGGGCGGTGCGCTCCGGGGTCCGGGTCGGCGATCTGGTGCTGACCACCAACGGCCAGCCTGTGGAAGGCTGGGGCGCCTGGCGTGAGCTGCTGCAGAACAGCGCCGGCCAGGCACTGCCGGCCACCGTGCTGCGCGATGGCCGGGTGCTGGACCTGACCCTGTATCCACAGCCGGTGGACTATCAGGGCACCACGGTGGGCCAGCTGGGCGTGGGCCCCGGCGGCCTGGTGGAACACACCTACGCGCCGGCCCAGGCGGTGGGCGCCGCCGCCGACCGGTTCGGCCAGCAGGTGAACGTTATCTGGGCCAGCGTGGTCAAGCTCTTCACCGGTCACTTGCCGCTGGACAGTCTCGGCGGCCCGGTGACCATTGCCCAGGTGGCGGGAGAAAGCGCCGCCGTGGGTTTTGCCAGCTTCCTGATGTTGCTGGCCTACCTGAGCATCACGCTCGGGATCATCAATTTGCTGCCCGTGCCCATGCTGGACGGTGGCTGGATACTCTTCGGCATCATTGAAATGATTCGCGGGCGCAGCCTGCCTGAGCGGTTTTTGACCACCGCGCAGGGCGTGGGGCTGACGCTGGTGGTCAGTTTCATGTTGTTGGCCATCTATAACGACCTGGTGCGACAGTTTTCATGAATTTCGCCGCAAACACCTCCCTGAGACGCCTGCTGGGCGCCACCCTGGTTATCGTCTGTTTCTGTATCTTCTTTCCGGCCCAGGCCCAGACCGAGGCCGGCCTGCCGTTCAAGGTCCGCGACATCCGTGTCGAGGGGCTGCAGCGGCTGCCGGTGGAGCGGGTCTACGCGGCCCTGCCGATCCAGGCCGGTGACACCATCGACCAGGCGGCGGTGCGCGAGGCGGTCAAACGCCTGTTCGCCACCGGCAACTACGAAAACGTGCAACTGGGTCGGGATGGCAACGACCTGGTGGTGGTGGTGGCCGAGAGGCCGAGCGTTGCCCGCATCGAGCTGGAGGGCAACAAGTCCATCGAGGAAGAAGACCTGCGCAAGGGCCTGACCCAGGCCGGCCTGGCCGAGGGCGAGGTGTTCCAGCGCTCCACCCTGGAGGCGATCTCCGGGGAACTGGAGCGCCAGTACATCGCCCAGGGGCGCTACGGCGCCGACATCGAAACCGAGGTGACGCCGCTGCCGCGTAACCGGGTGGCCCTGAAAATCACCATCTACGAGGGCAAGGCGGCGCGCATCAGCGACATCAACATCGTCGGCAACACCCTGTTCAGCGACGAGGAACTGCTGGACGGTTTCGAGCTGAGCCCGTCCCACTTCTGGTCGTTCATCAAGGGCGACGACAAGTATTCCCGCCAGCGCCTGGCCGGTGACCTGGAGCGCCTGCGGTCCTATTACCTGGACCGGGGTTATATCAATTTCTCCATTGAATCGACCCAGGTGTCGGTGACCCCGGACCGGGAGCGCGTGCTGATCACCGTCAACGTGGCCGAGGGCGAGCAGTTCCGCGTCAACGATGTGCAGCTGTCCGGCGATCTGGTGGTCGACGAGAAGGAGCTGAAGCCGCTGGTGGTGATCCAGAAAGGCCAGGTGTTCAGCCAGCAGCTGGTCACCTACACCAGCGACCTGATCAAGCGCCGCCTCGGCAACGAGGGCTACACCTTCGCCGAGGTGCGTGGCGTGGAGCAGGAAACCGGCGACGGCGACACCGTGGACGTGACCTTCTACGTGGACCCGGGCCGTCGCGTGTACGTGAACCGCATCGGTTTCAGCGGCAACATCAAGACCGAGGACGAAGTACTGCGCCGCGAGCTGCGCCAGTTCGAGGACGCGCCGGCCAACACCTCGCTGATCGACCTGTCCCGCGAGCGTCTGCAGCGGCTCGGCTACTTCTCCACCGTGGAAGCGGACACCGACCGGGTGCCCGGTGCCGACGATCTGGTCGACGTGAACTATGACGTGCAGGAGCAGCCGTCCGGTTCCATCGGCGCCAACGTGGGCTATTCCGACGCCTCCGGCGTGATCTTCGGCGCCAACATCAGCCAGAACAACTTCCGGGGCAACGGCAACCGGGTATCGTTCTCCCTGAGCCGCAGCGACATCCGTGATTCCTACAGCTTCTCGCACTACAACCCGTACTACACGCTGGACGGCGTGAGCCGTGGGTTCAGCCTGTTCTATTCGAAGATCGACTTCGACGAAACCCGGCTGTCCTCCTACGCGGCGGACCGCGCCGGCGGCAACGTGACCTTCGGTTACCCGATCTCCGAGTACACCCGGCTGAACTTCGGCGCTGGCGTGGAGCAGACCAAGGTGCAGCGCGGCGATTACATCGCCGTGGCCATCGACGACTTCCTGGAGCGGGAAGGGGAGAAGTTCAACGAATTCAAACTGAACGCCTCGCTGCGCACCAGCACCCTGAACCGGGGCATCCTGCCCGACCGCGGCTGGGCCAGCACCTTCCGGCTGGAAGCGGCGGTGCCGGGCTCCGACTACCTGTTCTACAAGGCCAGTTGGGAAGGGGAAAAATACTTCCCGATCACCAACAATTGGACCGTGCGCACCCGCGGTAACGTGGGTTACGGCGACGGCTACGGCGACGACCAGGGGCTGCCGTTCTTCGAGGCCTACTACGGCGGCGGCATCGGCTCGGTGCGCGGTTACGAGTCGCGCTCCCTGGGCCCGCGTTCACCGGCGCGCTACTACGTCAACGAAGGCGTCAACGATCCCGATCCGGACCCGATCGGTGGTAACCTGCTCACCGAAGCCAGCCTGGAGCTGATCTTCCCGACCCCGTTCGCGGCGGAATCGCGCAGCGTGCGCACCTTCCTGTTCGTGGACGCGGGCAATGTGTTCGAAACCAAGTTCGACAACGGGCTCGACGAGTTCGACACCCACGAACTGCGTGCTTCCGCCGGTATCGGCCTGAGCTGGCTGACCGCCATCGGTCCGCTGAGTTTCAACCTGGCCACGCCGCTCAACGACCAGTCCGGCGATGACACGGAAGTGTTCCAGTTCTCCCTGGGGCAAACCTTTTAGGAGTGAATGATGAAAAAAATATTGCTTGCCGCTTTGCTGATCGTTCCCGCCCTGGCCGCCGCCGAACAACGGATCGGCGTGGTCGATCCGATCGGCGCCCTGCAACAGGCTGACGAATTCCAGGACCGTTTCGGCAAACTGGAATCCTCCCTCAAGGACGAGCAGTCCCGCCTCGACCGCCTCGGCGGCGAAGTGGAAAAGCTGCGCGGTCGCCTGGAAAAAGAGGGCATGACCATGAGCGAGGATGAGCGTCAGGACCTGCAGACCCAGGGTCAGCAGAAGATGATCGAGCTGCAGAACCTGCGCCAGTCCGCCCAGCGCAAACTGAACAAGGGCCAACAGGAAATCCTGGAAGTGATGGAGCCCAAGCTCAAGCAGGCGGTGGAAACCGTGGCCGAGCGGGAAAACCTGGATGTGGTGATGAACGCCCAGGCGGTGGTGTACGTGCAGTCCAACATGGACATCACCGACGCGGTCACCCAGCAACTGAATAAAATGAAGTAATCCGATGTCGGTGACTCTGGCTTTTCTCGCCGAGGAACTGGGCGCCGAACTGCACGGCCCGGGCGATCTGACGGTCACCGGGCTCGGCACTCTGGCCTCCGCCCGCGGCGACCAGCTCAGCTTTCTGGCCAATCCGCGCTACCGCTCGCAGCTGGAAACCACCGGCGCGGCGGCGGTGCTGCTGCGCGCCGACCAGCTCGAGCATTGCCCGGTGGCGGCGCTGGTGGTGGCGGACCCGTACATGGCCTACGCCCGCATCAGCCGGCATTTCGACACCGCCCCGGCGCCGACGCCGGGGGTGCACCCTTCGGCGGTGGTGGACCCGTCGGCGCGGGTGCCCGCGTCCGCCAGCGTCGGGCCCAACGTGGTGATCGACGCGCAGGTGGTGATCGGAGAGGGCGTGGTGATCGGCGCCAACACGGTGATCGGCGCCCGCAGTGAGATCGGCGACGGCTGTCATCTCTGGCCAAATGTTACAATTTACCATGGTGTCGCCATCGGGCCGCGCTCTATCATACACGCCCATTGCGTGCTGGGCGCCGACGGCTTCGGCTTCGCGCCCGGTGCCGACGGCTGGACCAAGATCGCCCAGGTGGGTGGGGTTCGCATCGGTGCTGACGTGGAAATCGGCGCCGGCACCACCGTGGACCGGGGCGCCATCGACGACACCGTGATCGGCAATGGCGTGATTCTGGACAATCAGATCCAGGTGGCCCACAACGTGGTGATCGGCGATCACACCGCCATCGCTGGCAAGGTGGGCATCGCCGGCAGCACGCGCATCGGCGCCCAGTGCCTGATCGGCGGCGCCGCCGGCCTCTCCGGTCACCTGGAAATCTGCGACCGGGTTCAGATTCTGGGCATGTCCCTGGTCTCCCGGTCGATCACCGAGCCGGGCACTTACGGTTCCGCGCTTCCGGTGGACAAGCAGGACCGCTATCGTCGTAACGTGGCCCGATTCCGGCATCTGGACGAACTGCACCGTCGGGTGCGTAAACTGGAGCGCGACGCCGGCGAATAGCGTCGCGCACGCTCCTGTCTTTGGTTGGATAAAGAACATGATGGACATTCATGAGGTGAGGGAATACCTGCCTCACCGCTATCCCTTTTTGCTGGTCGACCGCGTGGTTTCCGTGGAGCCGGGCAAGCGTATCGAGGCGTACAAGAACGTCTCCATCAACGAGCCGTTCTTCAACGGGCACTTCCCCCAGGAACCGATCATGCCCGGCGTGCTGATCATCGAAGCGCTGGCCCAGGCCTCCGGCATTCTCGGCTTCGTCACCGAGAACAAACGCCCGGCGGATGGCTTCATCTATCTGCTGGTGGGCACCGACAAGGCGCGCTTCAAACGCCAGGTGGTGCCCGGCGATCGCCTGATGCTGCACTCCGAGTGGCTCACCCATCGCCGCAACATCGCCAAGTTTTCCTGCCACGCGGAAGTGGACGGCAAGCTGGTGGCGGCCTGTGACCTGCTGGTGGCCGAACAGCGAGTGTAGGGCCTGCTCACCCTATGGCGGCAGGCCCTGTTGCGCCCCAAAACGTGCCAATCTAGGCATGAGGAGTGAAGTTTGGTGCTTCCAAATGAACGACGAATAACGAAGAGTGGCACGTTTTGGGGCGCAACCCGAAGGGCTGGGTCCCTTTTTCCGTCCAGCTGCGTTGTCGGTCGCTCACATGGCGCTACCATGCTACGCTCCCTCCGCCTTGCCGGACGAAAAAATGAACACCAGCAGGGCCTGCCGCCATAGGGTGAGCAGGCCCTGCCCCCAGGCCGTCGCGAGGCGCGTCGGCCCCGGGGTATACTCGTCGCCTTTCCATCCTCATTCGCAACGCCAGGGCGGAACCCCGACCATGATTCATCCCACAGCCATCATCGACCCCAAAGCGGAACTGGCCGGCGACGTGGAAGTCGGTCCCTATTCCGTGATCGGCGCCCATGTGACCATCGGCGCGGGCACCGTGATCGGGCCGCACGTGGTGATCCAGGGGCCCACCTCCATCGGCCGCAACAACCGCATCTTCCAGTTCGCCTCGGTGGGCGAGGAATGCCAGGACAAGAAGTACCGCGGTGAACCCACGCGCCTGGAAATCGGCGATAACAACGTGATCCGTGAGCACTGCACCCTGCACCGGGGCACCGTGCAGGACGAGGGCATCACCAGCCTGGGCGACAACAATCTGCTGATGGCCACCGTGCACGTGGCCCACGATTGCCGCATCGGCAGCGACAACATCATCGCCAACACCACCGGCATCGCCGGCCACGTGAAAATCGGCGACGGCGTGATCCTGGGCGGCATGACCGGCATTCATCAGTTTTGCCGCATCGGCTCCTTCGCCATGACCGCCGGCTGCAGTCTGGTGCTCAAGGACATTCCCGCCTACGTGATGGTGGGCGGCAACCCGGCCTCGGCGCGCAGCATGAACTTCGAGGGCATGCGCCGGCGCGGTTGGGACGCGGACGTGATCGCCACCCTGCGGCGCGCCTACAAAACCGTCTACCGCCGTGGTCTGACCCTGGAGCAGGCCATCGCCGAGCTGGCCCCCCAGCAGGACGGCTGCCCGCCGCTGGCCCTGTTCCTGGATTCCCTGCGCGCCTCGGAGCGCGGCATCACCCGCTGAGGTATCCGCCATGGATGCCCCCGACGCCCCCCTGATTGCCCTGATCGCCGGTGAAGCCTCCGGCGATCTGCTGGGCGCCGGTCTGATCGAGGCGCTGCGCCGCCGCTGGCCGGCGGCCCGCTTTATCGGCGTGGGCGGCGAACGGATGGCCGCCGCCGGCCAGCACAGCCTGTTTCCCATGGAAAAACTGTCGGTGATGGGCATCACCGAGGTGATCGGCCATCTGCCGGAATTGTTCCGGCTGCGCCGGCAACTGGTGGACGATCTGCTGGCGCGGCGCCCGGCGGTGGTGATCACCATCGATTCCCCGGATTTCACCCTGGGCGTGGCCAAACGGGTCCACGCCGCCGGTCTCAAGACGGTGCATTATGTGAGCCCGTCGGTGTGGGCCTGGCGCCAGGGGCGGGTCAAGGGCATCCGCCGGGACGTGGACCTGATGCTGACCCTGTTCCCCTTCGAGGCCCGCTTCTACGAACAGCACGGCGTGCCGGTGGCGTTCGTCGGCCACCCGCTGGCGGACATGATCGACCTGGAGGTGGACACGGCGGCGGCGCGGCGCGCCCTGGGACTGGTGGAAGAGGGCCGCATTCTGGCGGTGCTGCCCGGCAGCCGGGGTGGCGAAGTGGGGCAGCTGATGCCCGACTTCACCGACGCCATGATCCGGCTGCACCGGCGCTATCCGGCGCTGCGCTTCGTGATCCCCGCCGCCAATGGCGCCCGCCGGGTCCAGATCGACGCCGCCCTGGCCGGTACCGACCTGCCGGTGACGGTGGTGGACGGCCAGGGCCGCACGGTGATGGCCGCCGCCGACGCGGTGATGATGGCTTCCGGCACCGCCACCCTGGAGGGGCTGCTGCTGAAGAAGCCCATGGTGGTGGGCTACCGGCTTGGTGCCGTGACCTTCGCCATTGTCTCGCGGCTGGTGAAAAGCGACTATGTGGCCTTGCCCAATCTGCTGTGCCGCAAGCCGCTGGTGCCGGAACTGGTGCAGAAGGACCTGAGTGGCGCCGCCCTGGCGGATGCCGTGGCCGTCTGGCTGGATGATCCGGATGGGGTGGCGCGTTTGAAGGACGATTTCACCCGGGTCCACGAACAACTGCGCGGTGGCGCCAGCGAGAAAGCCGCCACGGCGGTGGCGGCGCTGCTCGAGGAGACGCCCCGATGAGCCGTCCCTTTGCCGACCCGTTCGCCGAGTACCATCTGCCCGAGCCGTTCCGGCCCAGCGCCTTCGCCTGGCGCGCCGGCATGCAACTGGCCGGCGTCGACGAGGTGGGCCGTGGCCCGCTGGTGGGCGCGGTGGTCACCGCCGCCGTGGTGCTGGACCCGGCGCGGCCCATCGACGGCCTGGCGGATTCCAAGAAGCTCACGCCGGCCCGCCGTGAGCGGCTGGCGGAGGCGATCCGCGAGCGCGCCCTGGGTTGGGCCCTGGGCCGCGCCGAGCACCACGAGATCGACCAATTGAATATTTACCATGCCACCCATCTGGCCATGGTGCGCGCGGTGGAAGCCCTGGCCACCCGGGTGGACGCGGTGCTGGTGGACGGCAACCGCAGCCCGCTGTTCGCCTGCCCGGCGGAGGCGGTGGTCAAGGGCGACGGCCGGGTGCCGGCCATCGCCGCCGCCTCGATCCTGGCCAAGGTGGCCCGCGACGCGGAAATGGTGGCGTTGCACCGGCGCTATCCCGGCTACGGTTTCGACCGCCACAAGGGCTATCCCACCGCGCAGCACCTGTCGGCCCTGCGCGAGCACGGCCCTCTTGCCGAGCACCGGCGCTCGTTCGCGCCGGTGGCGGCCTGTTTCGACGACATTCACCCCACAGCCCGGGAGCCCGGCTTTGACTGAACCCCGCTTCGTCCATCTGCGCCTACACACCGATTACTCCCTGGTGGATGGGGTGGTGCGCGTCAAGGAGCTGATCAAGGCCTGTGGCGCCCAGCGCATGCCGGCGGTGGCGGTCACCGACGAGAACAATTTGTTCGCCCTGATCAAGTTCTACTCCGGCGCCATGAACGCGGGCCTCAAGCCGATCATGGGCGCCGACCTGTGGGTGCAGGCCGACGACCCGGAGGACGAGCCCTGCTACGTCTGTTGCCTGGTGCAGAACGAAGAGGGCTACCGCAACCTGACCCTGCTGATCAGCCGCGCCTGGCAGAGCAATCAGCACCGTGGGCGGGCGCTGATCCGCCGGGAATGGCTGGTGGAACTCAACGAAGGGCTGATTCTGCTGTCCGGCGCCCGGGTCGGCGACGTGGGAAGGCTGTTGCTGGCCGGCAAGACCGATCAGGCCCGGGAACGGGCGGTGGATTATCAGCGCGCTTTCGGCGACCGGTTCTACCTGGAAGTGCAACGCACCGAGCGGCCCGGCGACGAGGATTGCCTGCACGCCAGCGTGGCGCTGGCGGCGGAACTGGGGCTGCCGGTGGTGGCCACCAACGACGTGCGCTTTATCCGCCCGGAGGACTTCGAGGCCCACGAGGCACGGGTCTGCATCCACGACGGCAACGCCCTGGACGACCCGCGCCGCCCCCGCAAGTACTCCGAGCAGCAGTACCTGAAAAGCGAGGAGGAGATGGCGGCGTTGTTTTCCGATCTCCCCGAGGCGCTGGAAAACAGCGTGGAGATCGCCCGCCGCTGCACCCTGGACATCCGCCTCGGCGAGAACTTCCTGCCGGAGTTCCCGATCCCCGAAGGGCTGACCATCGAGGAATACTTCGGCAAGGTCTCCCGGGAAGGCCTGGAGGAGCGCCTGGCGGTGCTGCTGGATCGCGCCGCCCCGGACTACGACGCCAAACGCGAGCCCTACGACCGGCGCCTGCAGTTCGAACTCGACATCATCAATCAGATGGGTTTTCCCGGTTACTTCCTGATCGTGGCGGACTTTATTCAGTGGGGTAAGCAGCACGAAGTGCCGGTGGGCCCGGGTCGGGGTTCCGGTGCCGGCTCCCTGGTGGCCTATGCCCTCGGCATCACCGACCTGGACCCGATTGAATACGACCTGCTGTTCGAGCGCTTCCTCAACCCGGAACGGGTGTCCATGCCCGACTTCGACGTGGACTTCTGCATGGAGAAGCGCGACCGGGTGATCAATTACGTGGCCGACAAGTACGGCCGCGACGCGGTGAGCCAGATCATCACCTTCGGCACCATGGCCGCCAAGGCGGTGGTGCGCGACGTGGCGCGGGTGCAGGGCAAGCCCTATGGCATGGCCGACCGCCTCTCCAAGATGATTCCCGGCACCCCGGGCATGACCCTGGCCAAGGCCCTGGAGCAGGAAGACAACCTGCGCGAATTCCTGGAGGACGACGGCAACCCGGACAAGGAAGCGGTCAACGAGATCATGGAGATGGCCTTCAAGCTGGAGGGCCTGACCCGTAACGTGGGCAAGCACGCCGGTGGCGTGGTGATCGCGCCGGGCAAGCTCACCGACTTCGCGCCGCTGCACTGCGACGAGGAAGGCGACAACCTGGTCACCCAGTACGACAAGGACGATGTGGAGGCCGCCGGCCTGGTGAAGTTCGACTTCCTGGGTCTGAAGACGCTGACCATCATCGACTGGGCGGTGAAGGCCGCCAACGTACGTCGCGGGCGGGAAGGGGAGGGCCCGCTGGAGATCGAGCGCATCCCGCTGGACGACAAGCCCAGCTTCGATCTGCTCAAGAAGGGCGACACCACCGCCGTGTTCCAGCTGGAAAGCCAGGGCATGAAGGAGCTGATCAAGAAGCTCAAGCCCGACGTGTTCGAGGACATCATCGCACTGGTGGCGCTGTACCGGCCGGGGCCGCTGGAATCCGGCATGGTGGACAACTTCATCAACCGTAAGCACGGCCGTGAGCCGCTGGCCTACCCGGACCCGCAGTACCAGCACGAATGGCTGGAGCCGATCCTCAAGCCCACCTACGGGGTGATCCTGTACCAGGAACAGGTGATGCAGATCGCCCAGGTGCTGGCCGGCTACACCCTGGGTGGCGCGGACATGCTGCGCCGCGCCATGGGCAAGAAAAAGCCGGAGGAGATGGCCAAGCAGCGCGAAATCTTCGAGTCCGGCGCCAAGGACAAGGGCATCGACCCGGACCTGGCGATGAAGATCTTCGACCTGGTGGAGAAGTTCGCCGGCTACGGCTTCAACAAGTCCCACTCCGCCGCCTACGCCCTGGTGGCCTACCAGACCGCCTGGCTCAAGGCCCATTACCCGGCGGAATTCATGGCCGCGGTGATCTCCGCGGATATGCAGAACACCGACAAGGTGGTGACCTTCATCGACGAGGCCAAGTCCATGGGTCTCAAGGTGCTGCCGCCGGACGTGAACTCCTGTGGCTACCGCTTCACGGTGAACCCGGAGGGCGACATCGTCTACGGTCTGGGCGCCATCAAGGGCCTGGGCGAGGGCCCCATCGATGCCATCGTCACCGCCCGGGGCGACAGCGGTGGTGAGGCCGGCGCATCCGGCGAGAAGGCCTTCGAGGACCTGTTCGATTTCTGCCGTCGCATCGACCTGAAGAAGATCAACAAGCGCTCCCTGGAGGCCCTGGTGCGCGCCGGCGCCCTGGACAAGCTGGGGCCGAACCAGCACTTCAACGACCGCGCCGTGTTGATGGCCACCCTGCCGGACGCCATCGCCGCCGCCGAGCAGGACGCCCGCAACGAGGCCGCCGGCATGATGGATCTGTTCGGGGGCGGCGGCGACGACCACAGCGCCACCACCGAAGTGGCCTGGAAGCCGGCCCGGGACTGGAACGACGAGATCCGCCTCAACGGCGAGCGCGACACTCTGGGCCTGTTCCTCACCGGCCACCCCATCGACCAGTTCGAGAGTGAGGTGCGCCAGTTCGTCAGCAACCGGCTCAACGCGCTGCAGCCCACCGGCAAGGGCGAGGCCGCCACCGTGGCCGGCCTGGTGGTGGCGCTGCGCATCACCCGCAGCAAGCGCAGCGGCGAGCGCATGGCGTTCGTCACCCTGGACGACAAGACCGGGCGCCTGGAAGTGTCGGTGTTCGGCAAGACCTTCGCCCAGTACGGCGAGCGGGTGCAGAAGGACGCCCTGCTGGTGGTGCGCGGCGGCGTGCGCATGGACGACTACACCGGCGGTTTCAATCTGGTGGCCGACGAGGTGATGGACATGCGCGAGGCGCGGGCCACCTTCGGCCGCCGCCTGCGCGTCAAAGTGCCGGTGGACGACAGTCTGCCGGCCACCCTCAACCGCACCCTGGCGCCGTACCGGGCCAACGGCCAGGGCGGCGGGCTGGCGGTGCTGCTGGATCTGAGCCACCGGGAAGCGGACGCGGCCCTGTTCCTGGGCGAGGACTGGCGGGTGATTCCCCACGAGTCGCTGGTGGACGACCTGCGCGGCCGTTATGGCGATGGCGCGGTGACGCTGGAATACTGAGCGGCGGAAAAGGTGGCCGCCGGTAACAACTTGCAACCTAAGAAGCGGAAGCGTCCCTCGACGCTGTCCGGCGCTTGCGGCTACACTTGTCCGCACTATGGAAAGGGGTAGCACATGAATCCGAACTTCCTCGAATTTGAACAACCCATCGCCGATCTGGAAGCGAAAATCGAGGAACTGCGGCTGGTGGGCAGCGGCAGCGAGGTCAATATCTCCGAGGAGATCAGCAAACTCCAGGAGAAGAGCATCACGCTCACCGAAAACATCTTCGGTAATCTCAGTGCCTGGCAGATCTCCCAGTTGTCGCGGCATCCGAAACGGCCCTACACCCTGGATTACGTGCAGCGCCTGTTCGGCGGCTTCGACGAACTGCACGGGGATCGCAGCTTCGCGGACGACCCGGCCATCGTCGGCGGCGTTACCCGCCTGGACGACCGCCCGGTGATGGTGATCGGTCACCAGAAAGGCCGCGAGGTGAAAGAGAAGGTGCGCCGTAACTTCGGCATGCCCAAGCCGGAAGGCTACCGCAAGGCCCTGCGCCTGATGGAAATGGCCGAGCGTTTCAAGATGCCGGTGCTCACCTTTATCGATACCCCCGGGGCCTTCCCCGGTATCGACGCCGAGGAACGGGGCCAGTCCGAGGCCATCGCCCGCAACCTGCGCGTGATGTCCCAACTGAAAGTACCGATCGTGGCCACCGTGATCGGCGAGGGCGGCTCCGGCGGCGCCCTGGCCATCGGCGTGTGCGACCATCTGCAGATGCTGGAATACTCCACCTATTCGGTGATCTCCCCGGAAGGCTGTGCCTCGATCCTGTGGCGCAGCGCCGACAAGGCGCCGGAAGCCGCCGAGGCGATGGGCGTGGACGCCGGCCGTCTGCACGAGCTGGGCATCGTCGATCAGGTTATCAAGGAACCCCTGGGCGGCGCCCATCGGGACTACGACCAGGCCGCCGATTCCGTGCGTCGGGCGCTGACCGAGCAGCTCAATCAGCTGGGCGAACTGCCGGTGGACGAACTGGTGGCGCGCCGCTATCAGCGTCTGATGAGCTACGGCAACGTGACCAGCGAACCGGTCGACGACTAGCGCCGACGTGCGCCCATGGCTCCCCGCCCCGACTTCTCCCTCGATACATTGACCCACGATCTGGCCCGGCGCGCCCCGCCCGGGCCGCTGTGGCTGGCCTTCAGCGGCGGCCTGGATTCCACCGTTCTGTTGCATCTGCTGGCGCGCGCCGGCCTGGGCGCACGGCTCACCGTGGCCCATGTGGATCACGGCCTGCACCCGGACAGCGCCGCCTGGGCCGACCACTGCCGCCGCCAGGCCACCGCCCTGGGGCTGGCGTTCCACGGTGAGCGGGTGGTGGTGGCGCGCACCGGCGGCCTGGAAGCCGGCGCCCGCACCGCCCGCTACCAGGCCCTGGCCGCCCGC